>NZ_CP108087.1:8350000-10137727 GCF_036187565.1 Streptomyces sp. NBC_00252
GGTGAAAAGTACCGCGGGAGCGGAGTGAAATAGTACCTGAAACCGTGTGCCTACAAGCCGTGGGAGCGTCGCGCATTGAGTTTACTCAATGCGTCGTGACTGCGTGCCTTTTGAAGAATGAGCCTGCGAGTTTGCGGTGTGTTGCGAGGTTAACCCGTGTGGGGAAGCCGTAGCGAAAGCGAGTCCGAATAGGGCGATTTAGTAGCGCGCTCAAGACCCGAAGCGGAGTGATCTAGCCATGGGCAGGTTGAAGCGGAGGTAAGACTTCGTGGAGGACCGAACCCACCAGGGTTGAAAACCTGGGGGATGACCTGTGGTTAGGGGTGAAAGGCCAATCAAACTCCGTGATAGCTGGTTCTCCCCGAAATGCATTTAGGTGCAGCGTCGTGTGTTTCTTGCCGGAGGTAGAGCACTGGATAGGCGATGGGCCCTACCGGGTTACTGACCTTAGCCAAACTCCGAATGCCGGTAAGTGAGAGCACGGCAGTGAGACTGTGGGGGATAAGCTCCATGGTCGAGAGGGAAACAGCCCAGAGCATCGACTAAGGCCCCTAAGCGTACGCTAAGTGGGAAAGGATGTGGAGTCGCAGAGACAACCAGGAAGTTGGCTTAGAAGCAGCCACCCTTGAAAGAGTGCGTAATAGCTCACTGGTCTAGTGATTCCGCGCCGACAATGTAGCGGGGCTCAAGCGTACCGCCGAAGTCGTGTCATTCATGCAACAGCCCCAACGGGTGTATGGATGGGTAGGGGAGCGTCGTGTGCCGGGTGAAGCTGCAGCGGAAGCTAGTGGTGGACGGTTCACGAGTGAGAATGCAGGCATGAGTAGCGATACACACGTGAGAAACGTGTGCGCCGATTGACTAAGGGTTCCTGGGTCAAGCTGATCTGCCCAGGGTAAGTCGGGACCTAAGGCGAGGCCGACAGGCGTAGTCGATGGATAACCGGTTGATATTCCGGTACCCGCTGTGAAGCGTCAAACATCGAGCATCGTGATGCTAAGGCCGTGAAGCCGTTCCGGACCCTTCGGGGAATGGAAAGTGGTGGAGCCGCCGGCCCAAGCGGTTAGTAGGTGAGTGATGGGGTGACGCAGGAAGGTAGTCCATCCCGGGCGGTGGTTGTCCCGGGGTAAGGGTGTAGGACGTGGTCTAGGCAAATCCGGATCACACATAGTCTGAGACCTGATGCCGAGCCGATTGTGGTGAAGTGGATGATCCTATGCTGTCGAGAAAAGCCTCTAGCGAGTTTCATGGCGGCCCGTACCCTAAACCGACTCAGGTGGTCAGGTAGAGAATACCGAGGCGTTCGGGTGAACTATGGTTAAGGAACTCGGCAAAATGCCCCCGTAACTTCGGGAGAAGGGGGGCCATCACCGGTGATTGAATTTACTTCATGAGCTGGGGGTGGCCGCAGAGACCAGCGAGAAGCGACTGTTTACTAAAAACACAGGTCCGTGCGAAGCCGTAAGGCGATGTATACGGACTGACGCCTGCCCGGTGCTGGAACGTTAAGGGGACCGGTTAGTCACTCTTCGGGGTGGCGAAGCTGAGAACTTAAGCGCCAGTAAACGGCGGTGGTAACTATAACCATCCTAAGGTAGCGAAATTCCTTGTCGGGTAAGTTCCGACCTGCACGAATGGCGTAACGACTTCTCGACTGTCTCAACCATAGGCCCGGTGAAATTGCACTACGAGTAAAGATGCTCGTTTCGCGCAGCAGGACGGAAAGACCCCGGGACCTTTACTACAGTTTGATATTGGTGTTCGGTTCGGCTTGTGTAGGATAGCTGGGAGACTGTGAAGTTCACACGCCAGTGTGGGTGGAGTCGTCGTTGAAATACCAGTCTGGTCGTGCTGGATGTCTAACCTGGGTCCGTGATCCGGATCAGGGACAGTGTCTGATGGGTAGTTTAACTGGGGCGGTTGCCTCCTAAAGAGTAACGGAGGCGCCCAAAGGTTCCCTCAGCCTGGTTGGCAATCAGGTGTTGAGTGTAAGTGCACAAGGGAGCTTGACTGTGAGACCGACGGGTCGAGCAGGGACGAAAGTCGGGACTAGTGATCCGGCGGTGGCTTGTGGAAGCGCCGTCGCTCAACGGATAAAAGGTACCCCGGGGATAACAGGCTGATCTTCCCCAAGAGTCCATATCGACGGGATGGTTTGGCACCTCGATGTCGGCTCGTCGCATCCTGGGGCTGGAGTCGGTCCCAAGGGTTGGGCTGTTCGCCCATTAAAGCGGTACGCGAGCTGGGTTTAGAACGTCGTGAGACAGTTCGGTCCCTATCCGCTGCGCGCGCAGGAACATTGAGAAGGGCTGTCCCTAGTACGAGAGGACCGGGACGGACGAACCTCTGGTGTGCCAGTTGTTCTGCCAAGGGCATGGCTGGTTGGCTACGTTCGGGAGGGATAACCGCTGAAAGCATCTAAGCGGGAAGCCTGCTTCGAGATGAGTGTTCCCACCCCCTTGAGGGGTTAAGGCTCCCAGTAGACGACTGGGTTGATAGGCCGGATCTGGAAGCCCAGTAATGGGTGGAGGTGACCGGTACTAATAGGCCGAGGGCTTGTCCTCAGTTGCTCGCGTCCACTGTGTTGGTTCTGAAACCACGAACAACCCCATTGCCATGGTCACGGTGATGGTGCGGTTGTCTGTTTCATAGTGTTTCGGTGGTCATAGCGTGAGGGAAACGCCCGGTTACATTCCGAACCCGGAAGCTAAGCCTTACAGCGCCGATGGTACTGCAGGGGGGACCCTGTGGGAGAGTAGGACGCCGCCGAACTCCTTTTAGAGCTCTGGCTCTTGGGCATGCAGCCCAAGAGCCAGAGCTTTTTTGCGTTGGGGTAAGGTTCGGGGGAATCATCGGCACGTTTTCCCACAGGAGGCCCCCGGGTGGAGGTCCAGGAGACCCGCGTCCAGACAGACCGGGTGCTCACCATCCCGAACATCCTCAGCATGGCGCGCCTGGTCGGCGTACCCATCTTCCTGTGGTTGATCCTCAGGCCCGAGTTCGGCGGCCCCAAGAGCGACGGCTGGGCGCTCCTGGTGCTGATGTTCAGCGGGATCAGCGACTACCTGGACGGGAAGCTCGCGCGGCGCTGGAACCAGATCAGCAGTCTCGGCCGGCTTCTTGATCCTGCCGCGGACCGGCTCTACATCCTCTCGACTCTCGTCGGGCTCACCTGGCGCGAGATCCTGCCAATCTGGCTGACGGCCGTGCTGCTGGCGCGTGAGCTGGTCCTGCTGGTCGTGGTGGGCATCCTCCGGCGCCACGGCTATCCGCCGCTGCAGGTGAACTTCCTCGGCAAGGCCGCCACGTTCAACCTGATGTACGCCTTCCCGTTGCTGCTGCTCAGTGACGGAAGTGGATGGCTGCCCTCACTCGCAGCGATTTTCGGATGGGCGTTCGCAGGATGGGGTACAACGCTCTATTGGTGGGCAGGAGTGCTGTACGTGGTACAAGTCCGCCGCCTACTGCGTGCGGACGCCATGGCCGACTGACCTTGCCGATTGGGGCGGTAACAGTCGCTCGATGGCCCGTTGCACAAAAGTGCGGGACAATCAGGACTGGTGAAGTCGGCTAGACCGTCGTCTCGCAGAGGAGGACGCTTCCGACATGAAGGCCGTAGTGATGGCCGGAGGCGAAGGCACACGCCTTCGCCCCATGACCTCAAGCATGCCCAAGCCACTGTTGCCCGTGGTCAATCGACCGATCATGGAGCACGTGCTCAGGCTGCTCAAAAGGCATGGGCTCAATGAGACCGTAGTCACCGTGCAGTTCCTGGCCTCGCTGGTCAAGAACTACTTCGGTGATGGCGAAGAGCTCGGGATGGAGCTCTCGTATGCCAATGAGGAGAAGCCACTCGGTACCGCCGGAAGCGTCAAGAACGCTGAAGAGGCGTTGAAGGACGATGCCTTCCTCGTCATCTCCGGTGATGCCCTGACCGACTTCGACCTCACCGAACTGATCAATTTCCACAAGGAAAAAGGCGCTCTGGTCACTGTCTGTCTGACCCGGGTGCCCAATCCGCTGGAATTCGGCATCACCATCGTCGACGAAGAGGGAAAGGTCGAGCGGTTCCTCGAGAAGCCGACCTGGGGTCAGGTCTTCTCGGACACCGTGAACACGGGCATCTACGTGATGGAGCCCGAGGTCTTCGACTATGTCGAGGCCGATGTTCCGGTCGACTGGTCCGGCGATGTCTTCCCGCAGCTGATGAAGGAAGGCAAGCCGGTCTACGGCTTTATCGCCGAGGGCTACTGGGAAGACGTCGGCACCCACGAGAGCTATGTGAAGGCGCAGGCCGATGTCCTGGAGGGCAAGGTCGACGTCGAGATCGACGGCTTCGAGCTGTCGCCGGGCGTGTGGGTGGCCGAGGGTGCCGAGGTGCACCCGGACGCGGTTCTCCGCGGGCCGCTGTACATCGGTGACTACGCCAAGGTCGAGTCCGGTGCCGAAATCCGCGAACACACGGTCATCGGTTCCAACGTCGTCGTGAAGTCCGGGGCTTTCCTGCACCGGGCCGTCGTCCACGACAACGTGTACGTCGGCCAGCACAGCAATCTGCGGGGCTGCGTCGTCGGAAAGAACACCGACATCATGCGTGCCGCGCGGATCGAGGACGGCGCCGTCATCGGTGACGAGTGCCTCATTGGTGAAGAATCGATCGTGCAGGGCAATGTGCGGGTCTACCCGTTCAAGACGATCGAAGCCGGCGCCTTCGTCAACACGTCGGTGATCTGGGAGTCCAGAGGGCAGGCGCATCTCTTCGGAGCGCGCGGTGTCTCCGGAATCCTGAACGTGGAGATCACACCGGAACTGGTCGTACGCCTCGCCGGTGCCTACGCCACGACGCTCAAGAAGGGGTCCACGGTCACCACGGCCCGTGACCACTCCCGAGGCGCCCGTGCGCTCAAGCGGGCGGTGATCTCCGCCCTGCAGACGAGCGCCATCGACGTACGGGACCTGGAGAACGTGCCGCTGCCCGTGGCCCGGCAGCAGACCGCTCGGGGCAGTGCCGGCGGGATCATGATCCGGACCACACCCGGGGTGCCGGACTCCGTCGACATCATGTTCTTCGACAGCGAGGGCGCCGACCTCTCGCAGGGCAGTCAGCGCAAGCTGGACCGGGTGTTCGCGCGACAGGAGTACCGGCGTGCGTTCCCCGGTGAGATCGGGGACCTGCACTTCCCGGCCAGCGTCTTCGACTCGTACACCGGGTCTCTGCTGCGGAACGTCGACACGACCGGGATCGCCGAATCCGGCCTCAAGGTCGTGGTGGACGCGTCGAACGGCAGCGCCGGGCTCGTGCTGCCCAGCCTGCTGGGCAAGCTCGGAGTGGACTCGCTGACGATCAATCCCGGGCTCGACGAGTCCAGGCCGACGGAGACCGCGGACACGCGGCGGTCGGGGCTGGTGCGGCTCGGCGAGATCGTGGCCTCCGCGCGGGCGGCGTTCGGAGTGCGGTTCGACCCGGTCGGTGAGCGGCTGTCGCTCGTCGACGAGAAGGGGCGGATCGTCGAGGACGACCGGGCCCTGCTGGTGATGCTCGACCTGGTGGCCGCGGAGCGGCGCAGCGGGCGGGTGGCGCTCCCGGTGACCACCACGAGGATCGCCGAGCAGGTGGCGGCGTATCACGGGACCCAGGTCGAGTGGACGACGACCTCGCCGGACGACCTGACCAGGGTCGGGCGCGACGAGACGACCATCTTCGGCGGGGACGGCAAGGCCGGGTTCATCATTCCGGAGTTCAGCAGTGTCTTCGACGGCGCGGCGGCGTTCGTGCGGCTCATCGGGCTGGTGGCGCGGACGCAGTTGACGCTGAGCCAGATCGACGCCCGGATTCCGCGGGCGCATGTCCTCAAGCGGGACCTGGCGACTCCCTGGGCCGTCAAGGGACTTGTGATGCGGCGGGTCGTCGAGGCGGCCGGCGATCGCTTCGTCGACACGACGGACGGTGTACGGGTCGTCGAGACCGACGGGCGCTGGGTGATGGTGCTGCCCGACGTCGCCGAGGCGGTCACGCATCTGTGGGCCGAAGGGCCCGACGACGCCTCCGCGCAGGCCCTGTTGGACGAGTGGTCGGCGGTCGTGGACAGCGCCGGACGGTAAAACACGGAGCACGCGCGCGTGCCGGACATGTGCCCCCAAGGGGGCCTGTCCGGCACGTCGGTGGGGCCATTCGGAGGTACAGGCCACCACGTGCGACGATGTGCGGCATGCCGCAGCAGCCCCCCGTTCGGAGCACACCCACGCGCCCTTCGCGGCCGGACGCGTCCATGTCGCTGCTCACCAACGTCATGGACCACAGCCTCGACGACGGTTACGCCGAGGCCGCCGCCCGGAAGAAGGCCGCTGGCGCGAGTGGCATGCCGAAGACCCTCCGATCGAAGCTCGGTCTCGCCGCCGGCCTGGTGCTGGCGGCGCTTGTCGTGACCGTGGGTGCGGCACAGGCGCGGGTGGCCGCCCCGGTGGTGGCCAAGGAACGCCAGGAGCTGATCGACCGTATCGACAAGGAGACCAAGTCGGCGGACAAGCTGGAAGGGTCCGTCGACACGCTCCGGGACGACGTGAGCGCACGGCAGCGGGCGGCGCTGAAGACGAGCGGTGGCAGCGGGCAGGCCGACCTGGTGAGCATGCTCTCCGGTGCCACCGCGGTGCACGGCCCCGGTGTGCGGCTCGTCGTCAATGACGCGAAGGAAGCCAGCAGCGGCGGTGGCGACAACCCGCGTGAGACCGCGGACTTCTCCGACACCGGCCGGGTGCGCGACCGCGACATGCAGCGCGTCGTGAACGGACTGTGGGCGGCGGGCGCCGAGGCGGTCTCCATCAACGGACAGCGGCTGACGGCGCTCTCCGCGATCAGGGCAGCGGGCGACGCGATACTGGTCGACAACAAGCCACTGGTGCCGCCCTACACGGTGCTCGCGGTGGGGGACGGCCAACGGCTGAGCAGCAAGTTCCAGAACGGTGCCGACGGGCTGTATCTGCACGCCCTGGAGGACACCTACGGCATCAGGGCGACCATCGCCGTCGAGAGTGATCTCCGGCTGCCCGCCGCGCCGAGTGTGATCGTACGTACAGCACAGCCGAGAACTGAGAAGGGCACATCGTGATCGCCGTACTGGGCCTCATCGTGGGAGTGGTGGCCGGAATCCTGGTCCGGCCTGAGGTGCCGGTGGTGGTGGAGCCCTATCTGCCGATCGCCGTGGTCGCGGCGCTCGACGCCGTCTTCGGCGGGCTGCGGGCCATGCTCGACGGGATCTTCGACGACAAGGTCTTCGTGGTGTCGTTCCTGTCGAACGTGGTCGTGGCCGCCCTGATCGTGTTCCTGGGCGACAAGTTGGGCGTCGGCGCCCAGCTGTCGACGGGTGTCGTGGTCGTCCTCGGCATCCGGATCTTCTCCAACGCGGCGGCCATTCGCCGGCACGTCTTCCGGGCGTGACGTCGATGAGCCACGAAGACGAGCGGCCCGAACACCGGCTGCGCAGGGAACTGCCCGAGGAGGTGACGGCGTCCGCTTCCTCGGAGGCGCCGGTTCCGGGGGAGCGGGCCGCGTCCGGGGTGACCGGTCGGCAGCGGCTGGTGCAGGGGCTGTGGCCGCCGCGTGTGAGCCGGGCCCAACTCATCGTCGCCGTGCTGCTGTTCGGCCTCGGTTTCGGGCTGGCCGTGCAGGTCGCGTCCAACAGCAACAGCGACAGCGCGCTCCGTGGGGCACGTCAGGAAGATCTCGTTCGCATTCTCGATGAACTGGATGACCGTACTCAGCGTCTTGAGGACGAGAAGCAGGGTCTGCAGAAACAGCGCGACGAGCTGGAGAACAGCTCCGACCAGGCCGAGGAGGCCCGCAAGCAGACGGCCGAGAAGGAGAAGCAACTCGGCATTCTGGCGGGCACCGTGGCCGCGCAGGGACCCGGCATCACGATGACCATCGACGACACGAAGGGAACGGTCGAGGCGGACATGCTGCTCGACGCGATCCAGGAGCTGCGCGCGGCCGGCGCGGAGGCGATCCAGGTGAACGGTGTGCGGGTCGTGGCGAACACGTATCTGTCGGACTCCGACAAGAGCGTGAGCGTCGACGGGAACAAGATCAACGCCCCGTATCGTTTCAAGGTCATCGGCAAGCCGCAGGACCTCGAACCGGCGCTCAACATCCCTGGAGGCGTGGTGCAGACTCTCGAGAAGGAGCAGGCCACCGTTACCGTCGGGCGGTCGGCCAAGATCGTCGTGGATGCCTTGCGGGCCGCGAAGCAGCCTGACTACGCTCGGTCGTCCTCCCGGTGAACCGGGGGTGCATGGGGACCGTCAGGCGAGGGCATGAGGTTGCGGGGGGTCGACGCACCGATTGGGTGGTGCGTGGTGGAAACTGTCTGGTGGATACGGACGTTGTGAGGATGTCCGGGTCAACCGGTGTGTTCAATCAGGGTTCGTCCTGCCCCACGGGCGGGTCTGTTTCGGTCAAGGGGAATCGCCCGTGAAGTTGTTTGCGAAGTTGTTCGGCAAGAGTGCGAAAGAGGCCAGCGACAGTCAGACCGCTCGCCACCGCGCACAACCGGACGCAGAAGGCCAGCGCCCGCTGTTCCGTGACCAGGTCGCGGGCCAGGGCGCGTCGTCGGTTGACCCTGCGCAGTCCGGCGACATAGGTTTCGGGCAACCGTCAACCTCAAGTACGGGTGGAGGGTTTTCCCCTATGTCGGCCCTGGTGTGTACGAGGTGCGGTAACCGCAACGCGGAGAACAGCCGCTTCTGCTCCAACTGCGGTGCGCCGTTGCGTCCCGGCGCGACCCCGGAGCGTCCGTCCGAGACGACCTCCACGATCTCCATCTCCGGTCTCGAGGCCTACGACGCCGAAGTGACCGGGCAGACGCAGATGCCCACGCTCTCCCCGGAGGCGCAGGCCGCCGTCGACGCCCTGCCGTTGGGCTCGGCGCTGCTGGTGGTCCGTCGCGGTCCCAACTCGGGCAGCCGCTTCCTGCTGGACGGCGAGCTGACCACGGCCGGCCGTCATCCGCAGAGCGACATCTTCCTGGACGACGTGACGGTCTCGCGCCGGCACGTGGAGTTCCGGCGCTCTCCGGACGGTTCGTTCACGGTCGCCGACGTCGGCAGCCTCAACGGCACGTACGTCAACCGCGAGCGCATCGACTCGGTCCCGCTGGCGAACGGTGACGAGGTGCAGATCGGCAAGTACCGGCTGGTGTTCTACGCGAGCCAGCGGGGTTACTGACCCTCCCTCGGACTGGGTCCGGGGGATTCCCCCAGGAAGGTCCATGCTTGAAACACCGAGCGGCGGTGCCGGACACGGTACCGCCGCCGCGGACACTGGCCTGATGAGCATCGGCACGGTGCTGACCGTGCTGCGTGACGAGTTCCCCGAAGTCACCATCTCCAAGATCCGGTTCCTGGAGTCCGAGGGCCTCATCGAGCCCCAGCGGACCCCCTCCGGGTACCGCAAGTTCAGCCCCGCCGACGTAGAGCGCCTCGGCCACGTCCTGAGGATGCAGCGGGACCACTATCTGCCGCTCAAGGTGATCCGCGAGCACCTCGATGCCATGGCGCGCGGCGAGGCGGCGCCCCTGCCCACCGTGGGGCGCCAGCGGGACGGAGAGGCCGCCCTGGAGCCCGTGGAGGGGCCCACCGCCGCCCGTATCGGCCGGGCCGAGCTGATGGCCGCCGCCGGGATCGGCGAGCAGGAGCTCGAGGAGTGGGAGTCGTACGGACTCATCGCCCCGCTGCCGGACGGCGTGTACGACGCGGAAGCCGTCACCGTGGCCGGACTTGTCCTTGAGCTCGGGCGGTTCGGGATCGAGCCGCGCCATCTGCGCGTCATGAAGGCCGCCGCCGACCGTGAGGCCGGGCTCGTCGACCAGGTGGTGGCCCCGCTCAAGCGCCACCGCAATCCGCAGACCAGGGCGCACGCGGAGGCCCGTACGAAGGAGCTGGCCGGGCTCACGGTGAAGCTGCACGCGGCCCTGGTGCAGACCGCGCTCGGCGTCCGGCTGCCCTGAGACGGGCGGTTCCACGGCTGCCTGATCGGTCACCCGTTCTCGGCCCGACTACCCAAACGTCCCGAGCACGGCCTAGGGTTGCTGTGTGAACGAGCTCGATGTCGTAGGTGTCCGGGTCGAAATGCCCTCCAACCAACCGATCGTGCTCCTGCGTGAAGTGGGAGGCGACCGCTACCTCCCCATCTGGATCGGGCCCGGGGAGGCGACGGCGATCGCCTTCGCGCAGCAGGGCATGGCCCCCGCACGACCGCTGACCCACGACCTGTTCAAGGACGTGCTGGAGGCCGTCGGCCAGGAGCTGACCGAAGTGCGCATCACGGATCTGCGGGAGGGCGTCTTCTATGCGGAGCTGGTCTTCGCCAGCGGCGTCGAGGTGAGCGCCCGCCCGTCCGACGCCATAGCGCTCGCCCTGCGCACCGGCACGCCGATCTACGGCAGTGACGGTGTGCTCGACGACGCGGGCATCGCGATCCCGGACGAGCAGGAGGACGAGGTGGAGAAGTTCCGTGAGTTCCTCGACCAGATCTCGCCCGAGGACTTCGGCACCAACAGCCAGTGAGCAGAGGGCCGGTCAGAAAATGCTGGCATTTGCCACCGGCGTGTGAGAGCGTCCTGCGGCCCTCCGCGAGCGCATTCGGCTAGCCTTTCCCCGCGGTGGGACACGGGAAACCACTCCTTGGGTGATTATCACTCGGCGTGCCGAGTGTGGCGATCGTTGACGCACCCCTGGTGACTGCCTACCGTCGAGAAGGCAGGTCAAGGACGGAGGTCGGCGTGAGAAGCAGCGGCGACGGTACGGCTGGGGGTGCCCCGGAACGCAGTTTCGGGGACAGAGGTCCGTACCCGCTTCACGGCAGTACGGCCGATCGCATTCCGCAGCGGCCGGCGGCAGTGCCGAGCAGCGGAGGGGCGACGTCCATGGCGTCCGAGGAGATCGGCTACCGGGGCCCGACGGCCTGTGCGGCGGCCGGCATCACCTATCGGCAACTGGACTACTGGGCGCGCACCGGGCTCGTCGAGCCCAGCGTGCGGCCCGCACACGGGTCGGGGACGCAGCGGCTCTACAGCTTCCGGGACGTCGTCGTCCTGAAGATCGTCAAGCGGTTCCTCGACACGGGGGTGTCGCTGCAGAACATCCGCAGCGCCGTCCTGCACCTCAGGGAGTGCGGCTTCCGCGATCTGGAGCGCATGACGCTCATGAGCGACGGCGCCACGGTCTACGAGTGCACCTCCCCGGACGAGGTCCACGCGCTGCTCCAGGGCGGCCAGGGGGTCTTCGGCATCGCCGTGGGGGTCGTGTGGCGGGATGTCGAGAGCGCCCTGTCGCAGCTGCACGGGGAGCGCGTCGACACCGGCGAGACGCTCGTCGGGTCCAACCCCGCGGACGAGCTGGCCAGGCGGCGCAACCGGGCCGTCTGAGGGCCCGGCGGGAGCCGTGGCGGGGCATTGTCAGTGGCGTAGGGCAGCATCGGAGATGTGAGAACCGCGCCCACGATCCTGCATCTCGACATGGATGCCTTCTTCGCCTCGGCGGAGCAGGCGTCCAAGCCGAGCCTGCGTGGGAAGGCCGTCGTGGTGGGCGGGCTCGGGCCGCGCGGGGTGGTGGCCACCGCGTCGTACGAGGCGCGGGTCTTCGGGGTGAATTCGGCGATGCCCATGGCCCAGGCGCGGCGGCTCGCGCCGAACGCCGCGTATCTGGTGCCGCGCTTCGGGTTCTACCGGTCGATCAGCGAACAGGTGATGGCGCTGCTGCGGGCGCTGTCGCCGCTGGTGGAGCCGCTGAGCCTGGACGAGGCGTTCGTGGACCTGGAGGCCGGGGGAGCGGCCTGGGACGCCGAGTCGGCCCAGCTGACGGGCGAGCGCCTGCGGGCGGACATACGGGCGGTCACGGGGCTCACCGGGTCGGTGGGACTCGCCGCCTCCAAGATGATCGCGAAGATCGCCTCCGAGCGGGCCAAGCCCGACGGTCTGGTGATGATCGAGCCGGGGACCGAGCGGGCGCTGCTGGGACCGCTGTCGGTGCGCACACTGCCGGGGGTCGGGCCCGCGACGGGTGACCATCTGCGGCGGGCCGGGATCACCACGGTCGACGAGATCGCCGAGGCGGGCGAGGACGAGCTCGTACGGCTGGTCGGCAAGGCGCACGGGCACGGGCTGTACGCGATGGCGCTGGCCCACGACGAGCGGCCCGTGGTGGCCGAGCGGGAGACCAAGTCGGTGTCGGTCGAGGACACCTACGACGTCGACATCCACGACCGGACCAGGGTCGGACTCGAGGTCCAGCGGCTCGCCGACCGGTGCGTACGGCGGCTGCGGGCGGCCGGGCTGTCCGGGCGGACCATCGTGCTGAAGGTGCGGCGGTACGACTTCTCGACGCTGACCCGGTCCGAGACGCTGCGCGGGCCCACCGACGACCCGGGGGTGGTGCGGGAAGCCGCGGCCCGGCTGCTGGACTCCGTGGACACCACGGGCGGGGTGCGGCTGCTCGGGGTGGGTGTCTCCGGGCTCGCCGACTACACGCAGGAGGACCTGTTCGCGCAGGCGGCCGGGGAGCAGGTCGATCTGCTCGAGGAGGAGCACACGGAGGCGCCCGGCGAGCAGCCGGCGGCCCCGGTGGAGCGGCGCTGGCCCGCGGGACACGACGTGCGGCACGCCGGGTTCGGGCACGGGTGGGTGCAGGGCAGCGGGCTGGGGCGGGTCACCGTGCGGTTTGAGACGCCGGAGGATCCGGGGCCGGGGCGCGTGCGGACGTTCCGGACCGATGATCCGGAGCTGGAGCCGGCGGAGCCGTTGCCTTTGGTGACGCGGGAGGTGGAGGGCGGGGCGGCCGGGCTCCTGCCGACGCCGTATCCCTTGACGGCACGGGGAACGGGCGAACGGTCGGCGGAGCTGCCGCCCTCGGTGGAGCCCGGCCTCGGCATTGCGGAGGCCGAGTCGCTGTCCGCGGACGCACGGCCTGCCGACGTCACGCCGGACGGTCCGACGCAGTCGACGGCGCCGGACCCTCATGCCCCGCCCGCCGCGTCGGCAGCCCCGGAGACTCGAAGACCCGGCGACGACCCGTCAGCCGGGCTGCCTCAACTGTCCTCCGAGCCCGCCAGCTTGCCGAAGTCGTGGTCCGGAAGCGACGGAGGCGGGGCCACGTCGAGGCCGTAGTGGTGGTAGAGCTGGAGTTCCTGGTCCGGGGAGAGGTGGCGGCCGACGCCGAAGTCGGGGGCGTCCTTGATCAGGGCGCGGTCGAAGGGGATGTGGAGCGTGCCCTCGATCAGCTTGCTCGGCTCCAGGGGGACGAAGGCGTCTCTGGAGAACAGGCCGGTGCGTATGGCCGCCCACTCCGGCACGCCGGTCGCGTCGTCGAGGTAGACCTCGTCGATCGTGCCGATCTTGGCGCCGGTGCGGTCGAACGCCTTGCGGCCGATCAGGTTGCGCGGATCGATATCGGTCTGCACGGGCCCTCCTCCTGGTCGCAACTCATCCGTAGACACTACAAAAGAGCACATTCAGGCCGGTGGCCACTCGAAAGCCGGGCTCCAGTGCTCGCTGGTAGGCTGGCCAGCGGCTGCTGACCCCGTGCGGGAGAGTCCTCCAGACTTCATCGGAGGCGCCGAAGGAGCAACTCCTCCCCGGAATCTCTCAGGCTCACGTACCGCACGGACGAGGTCACTCTGGAAAGCAGGGCGGGTGCCGACGACGGCTCCCGCTCTCACCGACGGTGAAAGCCGGGTGCCTTCGGGATGCCCGGTGAAGCTCTCAGGTCGAGATGACAGAGGGGGAGGCCGTCCGGGCACCCCACCGCCGTGGTGTCCCTCGAAGGTCGTGTCTGACCAGGAGGCCTCCGTAATGACCGCCCCTCGCATTCCGCTCTCCGAGCTCGAACAGGGCATTCCGTTCGAGCAGCGTCACATCGGGCCCGACCAGGAGGCGCGGGCCAAGATGCTCGCGCAGGTCGGCTACGGCTCGCTCGACGAGCTGACCGCCGCCGCGGTCCCGGACGTGATCAAGAACGCCGACTCCCTCGACCTGCCGGGTGCCCGCACCGAGGCCGAGGTGCTGGCCGAGCTGCGCTCCCTCGCGGACCGCAACGAGGTCCTCGGTTCCATGATCGGCCTCGGGTACTACGGGACCTTCACCCCGCCGGTGATCCTGCGCAACGTGATGGAGAACCCGGCCTGGTATACGGCGTACACGCCATATCAGCCGGAGATCTCCCAGGGGCGGCTCGAGGCGCTTCTGAACTTCCAGACGATGGTCGCCGAGCTGACCGGGCTGCCGACCTCCGGTGCCTCCCTGCTCGACGAGGGCACCGCCGCGGCCGAGGCCGTCGCCCTGTCGCGGCGCATGGGCAAGAACAAGAAGGGCCTCTTCCTGGTCGACGCGGACGCGCTGCCGCAGACCATCGCCGTGATCGAGACCCGGGCCGAGCCGGCCGGTGTCGAGGTCGTCGTCGCCGACCTCAGCGAGGGCATCCCGGCCGAGGTCGCCGAGCGCGAGATCAACGGCGTGCTCGTGCAGTACCCGGGTGCCTCCGGAGCCGTACGCGACATCAAGCCGCTGATCGAGCAGGCGCACGCGCTGGGCGCGCTCGTCACCGTCGCCGCCGATCTGCTCGCGCTGACGCTGCTGAAGTCGCCCGGTGAGCTGGGGGCGGACATCGCGGTCGGTACGACGCAGCGGTTCGGGGTGCCGATGGGCTTCGGCGGGCCGCACGCCGGATACATGGCCGTGCACGAGAAGTTCGCGCGCAGCCTGCCCGGGCGGCTCGTGGGCGTGTCCGTCGACGCCGACGGTCACAAGGCCTACCGCCTCGCGCTCCAGACCCGCGAGCAGCACATCCGCCGCGAGAAGGCCACCAGCAACATCTGCACCGCCCAGGTGCTGCTCGCCGTCATGGCCGGGATGTACGCCGTCTACCACGGGCCCGAGGGGCTGAAGGGCATCGCGCGGCGGACGCACCGCTACGCCACGATCCTCGCCGCCGGGCTCACCGCGGGCGGCGTCGAGGTCGTGCATGGTGGCTACTTCGACACGCTGACCGTACGGGTTCCGGGCCGGGCCGCCGAGGTCGTCGCCGCGGCTCGCGAGGACGGGGTCAATCTGCGGCTCGTGGACGCCGACCAGGTGTCCATCGCCTGTGACGAGACCACCACGCGGGACCAACTCGCCGCCGTATGGACCGCGTTCGGGGTCGACGGGGACGTCGAGTCGCTGGACGGGGCCGCCGAGGACACGCTGCCCGAGGGGCTGTTGCGGACCGACGCCTACCTCACGCACCCCGTGTTCCGGGACCACCGTTCCGAGACCGCGATGCTGCGGTATCTGCGGCGGCTCGCCGACCGGGACTACGCGCTCGACCGGGGCATGATCCCGCTGGGCTCCTGCACGATGAAGCTCAACGCGACCACCGAGATGGAGCCGGTCACCTGGCCCGAGTTCGGGCAGCTGCACCCCTTCGCGCCGGCCGAGCAGGCGCAGGGATACCTCACGCTCATCCGGGAGTTGGAGGAGCGGCTCGCCGAGGTCACCGGGTACGACAAGGTGTCCTTGCAGCCGAATGCCGGTTCGCAGGGCGAGTTGGCCGGGCTGCTTGCCGTTCGCGGGTATCACCGGGCCAACGGTGACGAGCAGCGGACTGTCTGCCTTATTCCGTCGTCCGCGCACGGCACCAATGCCGCGAGTGCCGTGATGGCCGGGATGAAGGTCGTCGTTGTGAAGACCGCCGGGGACGGCGAGATCGACGTCGAGGATCTGCGGTCGAAGATCGAGCAGTACCGTGACGAGCTTTCCGTGCTGATGATCACGTACCCGTCCACGCACGGGGTGTTCGAGGAGCACGTCGCCGACATCTGCGCGCAGGTCCATGAGGCCGGCGGGCAGGTCTACGTCGACGGCGCCAACCTCAACGCCCTTGTGGGGCTTGCCAAGCCGGGGCACTTCGGCGGGGACGTCTCGCATCTGAATCTGCACAAGACGTTCTGCATTCCGCACGGTGGTGGCGGTCCGGGTGTCGGTCCTGTGGGTGTGCGGGCGCATCTGGCGCCGTATCTGCCGAACCACCCGTTGCAGCCTGCGGCTGGGCCCGAGACGGGAGTGGGGCCCATCTCGGCGGCGCCTTGGGGTTCTGCCGGGATTCTGCCGATCTCCTGGGCCTACGTCCGGCTCATGGGTGGGGAGGGGCTGAAGCGGGCCACTCAGGTGGCTGTGCTCAGCGCCAACTACATCGCCAAGCGGCTTGAGCCGCACTACCCGGTGCTCTACACCGGGCCCGGTGGGCTTGTCGCGCACGAGTGCATCATCGATCTGCGGCCGATCAGCAAGGCGACGGGTGTCAGCGTCGACGACATCGCGAAGCGGCTCATCGACTACGGGTTCCATGCGCCGACGATGTCGTTCCCGGTGGCCGGGACGTTGATGATCGAGCCGACCGAGTCCGAGGATCTGATCGAGCTGGATCGGTTCTGCGAGGCGATGATCGCCATTCGTGGGGAGATCGAGAAGGTCGGGTCGGGGGAGTGGCCTGGGGAGGACAACCCGCTGCGGAACGCTCCGCACACGGCGGCTGCGCTGGGTGGGGAGTGGGAGCACGCGTATACGCGTGAGGAGGCGGTGTTCCCGGCGGGGGTTTCCGTTGCCGACAAGTACTGGCCGCCGGTTCGTCGGATCGACCAGGCGTTCGGGGACCGGAACCTGGTGTGTTCTTGCCCGCCGTTGGATGCGTACGAGGACTGAGCGGTCCGGTTGTAGGTCGGATGTCGGGCGCGGGTGCGCTGTGGCTGGTCGCGCAGTTCCCCGCGCCCCTATGGGGCGCTGCAGCGATGGGCTGGTCGCGCCCTGCGGCGGAGCCGCGAATTGATGCAGCCCCGCGCCGCTTTTTTGGGGTGCTGCAGTGTCGGGTCGGTCGCGCGCTGCGGCGGAGCCGCGAATCGATACGGCCCCGCGCCGCTTTTTTGGGGTGCTGCAGTGGCGGGTCGGTCGCGCGCTGCGGCGGAGCCGCGAATTGATGCAGCCCCGTGCCGCTTTTTTGGGGCGCTGCAGTGGCGGGTCGGTCGCGCCCTGCGGCGGAGCCGCGAATTGATGCAGCCCCGTGCCGCTATGGGGCGGCGCTGCCGAGCCGCAAGGCCCTAGCTCACGCCGGGTACGCGTGGGTCTGGGTGGCCTTTACTGTTGCCCAGAGCGACGCGCCCTGGTGTAGGTCCAGTTCTGCCGCTGCGGCTGTTGTCAGGTCGGCGGTCAGGGGGAGTTCGCCGGTCAGGTCGGCGCGGATCTGGTCGCCGTGGGATTCCAGGCCCGCTACCTCGCAGTGCCAGAGGTTGCGGGCGCTGGTGTCGGTGGGGCGGGTGCGGAAGAGGGTGACTCCGCTGGGTGGGAAGGCTACGAAGGCCTCGCCCTGGAGTTCCTCGGTCGTGGTGATCGTGGGGCCCGAGTCCAGGACGACCTGGTGGCCGTCTGCGTGGCCCTTGTAGAGGTTGAGGCCCACCAGTTGGGCGATGTAGTCCGTGCGCGGGTGGCGGGCGATGTCGGCCGGAGTCCCTTCCTGGACGATCGTGCCGTGTTCGATCACGACCAGGCGGTCGGCCAGCACCATGGCGTCCAGGGGGTCGTGGGTGACCAGGACGGCGACCGCCTCGAACTCAGCCAGGTGGCGGCGGAGTTGGGCTCTTACGTCCAGACGGGTGCGGGCGTCCAGGGCGGCGAGGGGCTCGTCCAGGAGAAGCAGGCGGGGGCGGGTTGCCAACGCCCTTGCCACGGCCACGCGTTGGGCCTGGCCGCCGGAGAGCCGGCGGGGCTTGGCGGACGCGTGCTCGGCGAGGCCCATCCTGTCCAGCCACTCCGCTGCCACCGCGCGGGACTCCGCCTTGGTCGCGCCCTGGCAGCGGGGGCCGAAGCCGACGTTGTCGAGGGCGGTGAGGTGGGGGAAGAGCAGGTAGTCCTGGAAGACGACTCCCACCGGGCGGGACTCCGGTGGTGTGCGGTCCAACTCCTCGCCGTCCAGCCGTAGATGACCGTCCGTCAGGCGGGCCAGGCCGGCGAGTGCGCGGAGCGCCGTGGTCTTGCCCGCGCCGTTCGGGCCGAGCAGGGCCACGACGTCTCCGGGGGCGGCCGTCAGCTCCACGTCCAGGCGGAACGTGCCGCGGTCCACGACGAGGTGGGCGTCCAGGCCCTGGGCGCCGGGGAGTTCGGGGTCGTAGGACTTGGTGTAGGTCATGACGTGGTCATCCAGCGGTCCCGTAGGCCTGCCAGGACCGCGATCGACACGGCCAGCAGGACCAGGCTCAGGGCGATGGCTGCTTCTGGGTCGTTCTGGAGGGCCAAGTAGACCGCCAGGGGCATCGTTTGGGTGCGGCCGGGGAAGTTGCCGGCGAAGGTGATCGTCGCGCCGAACTCGCCCAGGGCGCGGGCCCAGGCGAGGACCGCGCCCGCGGCGATGCCCGGGGCGATCAGCGGGAGCGTGACCCGGCGGAACGCGGTGAAGCGGGAGGCGCCGAGGGTCTGGGCGGCCTCCTCGTAGCGCGGGTCGGCGGCGCGCAGGGTGCCCTCGACGCTGATGACGAGGAACGGCATCGCCACGAACGACTCCGCGACCACGACACCGGTCGTGGTGAAGGGGAGGGTGATCCCGAACCAGGAGTCCAGCCACTGGCCCACGACGCCGTTGCGGCCCAGCGCCAGGAGGAGGGCCACGCCTCCCACCACCGGGGGCAGGACCAGCGGGAGGGTCACCAGGGCGCGGAGGAAGCCGCGGCCGGGGAACTCCGTGCGGGCCAGGACCCACGCCAGCGGGACGCCCAGGACCAGGCTCACGACCGTCGCCGCCGTCGCGCTGAACAGGGACAGCTGCAGCGCCTGCCAGACCTGCGTGCTGGTCAGCTGGGACGGGAGGGAGCGCCAAGGGGCCCGTACGAGAAGGGCGATCAGCGGGAGGAGCAGGAATGCCAGTCCTACGAGCGCGGGCAGCAGGAGGGGGAGCGGCACTCCCCGCCCGGTCATCCGGACGCGGCGACGCCGCGGCCCGCCCTTGAGGGTCTCGGCCGCGGCGTCGGAGGTGTCGGGCAGAGTCACGGCTTGAGGAAGCCCGCGGCGGACAGCACCTTCTGGCCCTCGGCGGACTGCACCAGCGCGATGAACGCCTTGGCGGCGACCGCGTTCGGCGCGTTCTTCAGGAGGACGATCGGGTAGTCGTTGATCGCGTTGGCGGACTCGGGGAACTCGACGCCCTCCACCTTGCTGCCGGCCGCGTGCACATCGGTCTTGTAGACGACCGCGGCGTCGGCCTCCTTCAGCACCACCTTGTTGAGCGCGGACTTGACGTCCGCCTCGTACGACACCGGGGTGAGCTTCAACTTGCTCGCGGTGAGCGCCTTCTGGGCGGCGGCGCCGCACGGCACCGTCTTGTCGCAGAGCACGACCTTCAGCGAGGACTTCGTGAGGTCCTTCAGGGAGGTCACCTTGTCGGGGTTGCCCGGCAGGGTGGCGATCTCCAGCTGGTTGCGGACGAACGTGGCCGGCGTGCCGACGCCGTCGCCCTTGTCCGTCACGATCGCCATGGTCTTGGGGCTCGCGGCGGCGAACACGTCGGCCGGGGCACCGCCCGTGATGCTGGCCGCGAGGGTGTCGCTGCCGCCGAAGTTGAAGGTGACCTTGGTGCCCGGGTGCGCCTTCTCGAACTCCTTGCCCAGGGTCGTGAACGACTCCTGGAGCGAGGCGGCGGCGAACACGGTGACGGTGCCGGACATCTTCGGGGACGCGGAGGCCGAGGAGTCGGACTTCGAGGAGGACGAGTCGTCGCTGGAGGAGCAGGCGCTCAGGGCCAGCAGCGCGGCGGCTCCTGCACCGGCCACCTGCAGGGTCCGGCGGGTCCGACGCGCGGAACGGGTCATCACGGTTCTACTCCTCTGATTCTGCTGATAAGGGATCGTCGCGCCCTTGCCCGGCCGCAATGGCCGTGCCGCGATGATACTGCCGCAGTTGCAAGGCATAAGTCTCCTGTCGCGTCGCATGAGCTGCGCTATTGGCTTGCGGGGTGCGCATGTGCGTTTGTACGGGAGGGTCGTCCGGGTACCACATTCCGGGAGGTGATGGCTCGTGACGCTCGCGCAGCTCGACCTGACCGGAGACCTGGCCCGCCCCGCCCGGCTGACCGTGCCCGACCTGCTCGGCTGGCCGCAGCACCGGGTGCGGGTCAGCTTCGAGTGCGCCACCAGCGGCACCCAGGTGCACCGCTTCGAAGGACCTCGTCTCTACGACGTCCTGTCCTCGGCGGGCCCCGGCTTCGACCCCGTCCGCCGCAAGGACCGGCTGCGCTTCCTCATCGCGGTCAGCGGTGCGGACGGGCACCACGCGCTGCTGTCCTGGGCCGAGATCGACCCCGACTTCGCTCATGCCCCTGTTCTGCTCGCCGTCGGCATCGACGACACTCCGCTCGACCGCGCAGGACCGCAACTGGTGCTTCCCCAGGACCGTTGCGGGGCCCGGCACATCAGTGGGATCAGGGCGATACGGGTGGACGGGGGGTACCGGACGCTTCCGCCAGTGCCCGCCACACCCGGTCTCGGGTCAGCGGAAGTTCGGTGAAGCGCACGCCGGTCGCGTCCCGCAGGGCGTTGGCGAAGGCGGGCGCGACCGGGTTGAAGGGGCTCTCGCTCATCGACTTGGCGCCCAACGGCCCGATGGCGTCCGCCGTTTCCATGAAGTGCACCTCGGTGCGCGGCGCGTCCGCGTACTGGGGGAGCCGGTAGCGCCGGAAGGCCGCCGTCTCCACCTCGCCCCGCTCGTCGACGCGGACGTTCTCGAAGAGGGTCGCGCCGAGCGCCTGCGCGACCCCGCCCTCGACCTGACCCCGGCACTGCATCGGGTTCATCACCTTGCCCGCGTCGGCCGCGTGCACACTGCGCAGGATGCGGATCTCACCCGTGTCCGGGTCCACCGCGACCCTGAACCACTGGGCGTTGAAGGCCACCGAGCGCGGGGTCCCGCCGAAGTGCCCGTCGGCGCTGAACTCCACCCCGACCGCCGCACCCGCCGCGTGCAGCTCCTTCAGGGTGAGGCGGCCGCCCGGGTGCAGGACGGCCTCCTCGGCCAACGTGCAGTCTGCGCGCGGGAGTTGGAGGTGGGCTGCGGTGAAGTCGAGCAGGTGGTCGGCGAGGGCCCTGGAGGCGCGCAGTGTGGCCTTGCCCGCTACGACCGTGCCCGTGGAGGCGAACGCGCCCGTGTCGTGCCGTACGACGTCGGTGTCGGACTGGCGGACGGTGATGCGGTCAACGGTGGTGGCGAGTTCACCGGCGGCGATCTGGCGGTGGACCGTGGTGGTGCCGTTGCCGAACTCGGCCGTGCCCACGGCGAGATCGAAGCCGCCGTCGGGCAGGAGGCTCGCCTTCGCGTCGGCGATGTGGCCGCCCGGCGGGCCGGTCGCGATCATCGCCAGGGCCGTGCCCTCACCCACCAGCCAGCCGTCCGGGGGGAGTTCGGTCACCGGCTCCGCCTGCGCGCGGCGGACGATGGCGAGGCACTGGTCGAGGCCGTAGCTCGCGATGTGCAGGTCCTCCTCCTCGCCGCCCGGGGTGATCATCGCCTCGCCGGGGCCGATGATGTTCTTCGCCTTGAACTCCAGTGGATCCAGACCGAGTTGGCGGGCCAGTTCGTCGAGTGCGGACTCCACGGCGAACATCACCTGGCCGAGGCCGTAGCCGCGGAAGGCGCCCGCCGGGACGGTGTGCGTGTAGACGGAGGAGGCGTCGACCTTCTTGTGTGGGGCGCGGTAGACGGCCATGGACTCGCCGACGCTGTGGAACATGACGGCGGGGCCGTGGTTGCCGTAGGCGCCGGTGTTGGAGACGACTCGCAGTTGGAGTGCGGTGAGTCGGCCGGTCCTGCGGGCGCCTGCCTTCACGTGGATCGTGAAGGGGTGGCGGGTGGTCGCGCCGTAGAACTGTTCGGCTCGGGTGTACTCCAGTTTCACCGGGCGGCGCAGGCGCAGGACCGCGAGGGCGACGATGTCCTCGACGAGCATCTCCTGCTTGCCGCCGAAGCCGCCGCCGACCCGGCCGGCGACGACGCGGACCTGTTCCTCGGGGAGGTCGTAGAGCGCGCAGAGGGCGCGGCGGGTGAGGAACGGGGTCTGTGAACTGGTGCGTACCGTCAGCCTGTTGTCCTCGTCGAACCACGCGACCGCGCCGTGCGTCTCCAGGCTCGCGTGCTGGACGCGCTGGGTGCGGTAGGTGGACTCGTGGATCGCGTCGGCCTCCGCGAAGCCCGCATCGACGCTGCCGATCTCGCCGTGTGCCTCGCCGACGACGTTGTTCTGCGGGCGGGAGATGCGGGCCGTGACGGCGTCCTTGTCGTGGACGACCGGGGCGCCGGGGCGCATCGCCGCCTCCGGGTCGAGGACCGACGGCAGGATCTCGTACGTCACCTCGACGCGTCGGCAGCCCTCCTCGGCGGCGGCCTCGCTGTCGGCGACGACGGCGGCGACGCGCTGGCCGATGTAGCGGACGGTGTCGTCGAGGACGCGGGTGTCGTCCGGGTCCTCGGTGGGGTGTTCGTGGCGGGCCGTGGAGAAGTGCCGTTCGGGGGCGTCGTAGTGGGTGAACACGGCGTGCACGCCCGGGACTTGGAGCGCCGCCGTGGTGTCGATCGCGGTGATGCGGGCGTGGGCGTGCGGGGAGCGGAGGAGCTTCATGTGGAGCAGGCCGGGGACGTCGATGTCGAAGGTGTAGCGGGCGGTGCCCGTGACCACCTGGGGTCCGGCGGGGGCGGGGAGGTTGCGGCCCACCGCCTCGCCCGCGCCCGGTGCCTCGGCGTGGCGGACGCCCCGTACCGCGTCCTCGATGGCGCGGTAGCCGGTGCAGCGGCAGAGGTTGCCCTTGAACGCCCTGGGGAGGTCGGTGAGTTGGTCCTCGTTCAGGGCGGCCGTCGTCATCAGGAAGCCGGCCGTGCAGAAGCCGCACTGGAAGCCCTGCGCGTCGAGGAACTTCCGCTGGACGGGGTGGAGTTCACCGTTCTCGTCGGCCAGGCCCTCGACCGTGGTGACGGTACGGCCGTCGGCGCGGAACGCCGGGTAGAGGCAGCTGTGCACCGGCTCGCCGTCCACATGGACCGTGCAGGCGCCGCAGTCGCCCGCGTCGCAGCCCTTCTTCACGCCGAACCAGCCGCGCTCGCGGAGGTAGGTCCGCAGACACTGACCCGGGCGGGGCTCCTCGGCGAACGACCGGCCGTTGACCTCGATCTTCATGCTGCCGTCTCTCCCAGCTCCCGGCGGATCTCCTCCGCGTACCGGAACGTCATGTGCGCCCGCCACTCGGGGAGGCCGTGGATGTCGTCGAACCACTCGTCGTCGGCGACGGCGGAGGCGATGCTCGTGCGCAGTTCCCCGGCCGTCGGGGGCAGCGGGAACCACAGGCGGAACGGGCGGACCGTCGACGCGGTGATCGTCAGCGCGAGCGAGCCGTCGAGCGGGTCCAGGGTGCCGATGACCAGGACTCCGGAGCGGCCGAGGCCGTAGAGGGAGGCCTGGCGGAAGGCCGTGCGGCAGGTCAGGGCGCGGGCCGGGACGGTGATCGAGCGGAGGAGTTCGCCGTCGGCGAGGTCCTTGCGGCCCGCGCCGGTCACGAAGTCGGCGACGCGGACCCGGCGCCGTACGCCGTCCTGGGCCAGGAGCAGGTACTCGGCGTCCAGGGCGGCGGTGAGGGAGATCATCGGGCCCGCGGGGAGGGCGTTGCAGAGGTTGCCGCCGACCGTCGCCATGTTCCAGATCTTGAAGGATGCGAGGAAGGCACGGCAGCACTGCTCGACGAGCGGGGCCGCGGTCGTCCTCAACTCCTTCGCGAAACGGGAGAGTTGGGCGATCGTGCAGGTCGCGGCGATCTCCAGGGAACCGTCCGGGTGGCGCTCGACGGGCGTCCAGCCGGTGCGGCTCAGGTCCACCAGGCGGCGCAGGTGCGGCTGCGGCTCGGAGAAGAGATACGTGCCGCCGCCGAGCCAGGCGTCGCCCGGCCGCCAGGGTGTCGGCTGCCGGGCGTCGAGAATCTCGGCCACCGTGTTCAGGTCCATGACCGCCAGTGAAGCAACGCGGACCCGGTCGGGACGACTGGTTCACAGCACGGAAACACCGACGTTCCACGCCGAGACCCTGGAGGATCAACCAAGAGGCGTTTCGGCCGATTGATCTTGCACTTACCATGCAATCACTCGCATTCACCTGGCGAATGCGAGATGCGAGGAGCCGGAACCATGCACGTCGAACACCTTCTTCAGGACGAGTCCCTCGGCCTGCGGCTGCTGTGGGCCGAGGACGCCCAGCTGGCCCGGGAGATCAGCGGAGTGACCGTGACCGACCTGGAGGACCCCGCCCGTTTCGTCCGGCGGGACGAGGTGGTGCTCAGCGGGCTGGTGTGGTGGTCCGCCGAGGACGGGCCCGGGCGGGCCGAGCGGTTCGTGTCCGCGCTCCGCGGTGCGGGCGCCGCCGCGCTGCTCGCCGGGGAGGAGACGCACGGCTCGGTGCCGGACGACCTCGTCGAGGCGTGCGTGCGGCACGGGGTGCCGGTGGCCGCCGTGCCGGCGCACATCATGTTCCGCGCGATCACCGACACCGTGTACCTCGGGCGCTGGGGCGAGCTGAGCCGCCGGCACACGCTGCCCGAGAACGTGCGGGGGCGGCTGAGCCGCATGGCCGCGCAGGGTGCAGGCCCGGAAGCGATCGTCGCTACCGCCTTCGCGCACCTCGAACGGGCCGTCGCCTACGTCCTCACGCCCTCCGGCCGGACGGTCGCGTCGACGCCGGGCGCTCGGGAGATACCCGTGGGGAAGGCGGCGGGTCTGCTGGCGGAGGCGGTGCCCGTCGACGCCGACGGGGTCTCGCCGTACGAGCGCTGGCACCTCTACCTCCCCGACCCCGACGACGCGCCGCCGCGCATGGTGCACGAGCTGGCCTCGGTGCTGGGGCGCTGCCAGGAGGCGCGGGTTCGGGCGCGGGCCGAAGAGCGGCGGACAGCCGACGAGTTGGGGGCGCTGCTCGTCGCGCCGGGTGTCGACGGCGCGACGGTGACGGCGGCGGTACGGGCCTGCGGGCTGCCGGACGAGGGGCCGTACCGGGTGCTCGTCGCGGAGACCGGGGCCCAGCGGGCCGGGCCGGCGGAGGGGGCGTTGGCCGAGGTGGTCGCGCACGCGGGGCAGGGTGCGGTCGGGCGGCTGGCGGACGGCACCGCCTTCGCGGTCGTGTGCGGGATCGAGGTCGGGGCGCTCCAGGACGTCTGGCCGCTGGTCGCCGCCGCCGAGAACGGAGTGCCGCTCCACGGCGGCACCGGTGCCCCTGTCGACGTCGCCCAGGCGCTCAACGGGGCCTTGGCGGAAGCGCGTTACGGCCTTGCCTCGGCGCGGAGCATCGCGGGGCCCGGCGGTTCCGCGCTCGCGGACGCCTCGGCGCTCACGGGACTCGACGCGCTGCTCACCGGGGTCCCGGCGGAGGTCCGTACCGCCTACAGCCGGACCGTGCTCGGTGAACTGCGCTCCAACGCCGTCCTGTTGGAGACCCTGGAGACCTTCCTGGCCCGCGACGGCTCCTGGGCGCGGACGGCCCAGGCGCTGCACCTGCACGTCAACACCGTCCACTACCGCATCGGCCGCATCGAGCACTTCACCGGCCGCGACCTCTCCCGCCTCTACGACCGCCTCGACCTGTGGGCGGCCCTGTTGTGCCGGACGGAGAGCGCCTAACCTGCACGTTCTACGGTCCGGTGGTCCAGGGGAGGTCGGGCGTGCTGCTGCGTCAGCTGGAGTACCTGGTCGCGCTCGCCCGTGAGCGGCACTTCGCGCGTGCCGCGGCGGCCTGCTATGTCTCGCAGCCCTCGCTGTCGGCCGCGATCCGGCGCCTGGAGCACGAGTTGGACGTACCGATCGTGCGGCGCGGCCGGCGGTACGAGGGGCTGACCCCGGAAGGCGAGGTCGTGCTCGCCTGGGCGCACCGCATCCTGGCCGAACAGGACGCGCTGCACCAGGAGTTGTCCGCGCTGCGGGGCGGACTGACCGGCACGCTGCGCCTCGGGGTGGTGCCGACCGCGCTGCCCGCCGCGTCCCTCCTCACCACCCCGTTCTGCGAACGGCACCCCCGGGCCCGGGTCGCCCTGGAGTCGCTCGCGTCCGTCGACATCACCCACGGGCTCGCCGAGTTCGAGCTCGACGCGGCGATGACGTACCTCGACGACGACACGCTCCGCAACGTCCGCCGTTTCCCGCTCTACGAGGAGCGGTACGTCCTGCTGACCCCGGTCGACGGGCCGCTCGGCGGTGTCCCCAGGGCGAGTTGGGCCCAGGCCGCCACGCTGCCGCTCTGCCTCCTCAACTCGCGGATGCGCAACCGCCGCATCATCGACGAGTGCTTCGCCGCCGAGGGCGCGACGGCCTCCCCGGCGGTCGAGTCGGACAGCGTCGCCGGGCTCTACACCCTGCTGCCCGGCGGCCGTTGGTCGAGCGTGATCTCGCACGCCTGGCTGCACATGTTCGACGTACCCGACGGCATGCGGGTCGTACCGCTGAACGGGCCCGCGCACGGTCCCCGGGTCGGACTGGTCGTCGCCCGCAGCGAACCCCAATCGGTGCTGGCGGAGGCCCTGTTGAAGGTGGCCAGGGGAGCGGGCGTACGGGACGCCCTCGACGAACTCCTGCACACCTACCTGGGCGACGGCCGCTCATAGAAGCGGGCTATGCAGGCATAGCGACGTTCGCTTTGACCGCGGCGATTGACCCCGAGGATCGTGAAGTCCACCTTCCGACAACGGAGTTGAGGAGCCGCGACATGGCCAAGGTTCTCTGTGTCCTGTACGACGACCCCACCGACGGTTACCCGACCTCGTACGCCCGTGACGACCTGCCCGTGATCGACCACTACCCGGGCGGTCAGACCACACCCACCCCCGAGGCGGTCGACTTCACGCCGGGGCAGCTCCTCGGCAGTGTCTCCGGCGAACTCGGCCTGCGCGCCTACCTGGAGGCGGCCGGCCACACCCTCGTCGTCACCTCCGACAAGGACGGCGAGGGCTCGGTCTTCGACCGGGAACTGGTCGACGCCGACATCGTGATCTCGCAGCCGTTCTGGCCCGCGTACCTCACCCCGGAGCGCATCGCCGCCGCCAAAAACCTCAAGCTGGCGGTCACCGCAGGCATCGGCTCCGACCACGTCGACCTCG
Source organism: Streptomyces sp. NBC_00252 (assembly GCF_036187565.1). NCBI lineage: Bacteria > Bacillati > Actinomycetota > Actinomycetes > Kitasatosporales > Streptomycetaceae > Streptomyces > Streptomyces sp. NBC_00252. The sequence continues at coordinate 8,377,176 of NZ_CP108087.1, forward strand.
ACTCGGCGATCTCGCACGGCGTGACGGTCGCCGAGGTGACGTACTGCAACAGCATCAGCGTCGCCGAACACGTCGTGATGATGACGCTGTCCCTCGTGCGCAACTACCTGCCGTCCCACCAGGTCGTGCTCGACGGCGGCTGGAACATCGCGGACTGCGTGGCCCGTTCGTACGACCTCGAGGGCATGCACGTCGGGACGGTCGCCGCCGGGCGGATCGGGCTCGCGGTGCTGCGGCGGCTCGCGCCCTTCGACGTCAAGCTGCACTACACCGACCGGCACCGGCTTCCCGAGGACCTGGAGCGGGAGTTGGGGCTGACCTGGCACGAGAGCGCCGAGGACATGGTGCCGCACTGCGACGTCGTGACGATCAACGCGCCGCTGCACCCCGAGACGGAGGGGCTGTTCGGCGACAAGCTGCTGGAGCGGATGAAGCGCGGCGCGTACCTCATCAACACCGCGCGGGCCAAGATCGTGGACCGGGACGCGGTCGACCGGGCCCTGCGCAGCGGGCAGTTGGCGGGATACGCGGGTGACGTGTGGTTCCCGCAGCCCGCTCCGGCGGACCACCCGTGGCGCACCATGCCGCACCACGGGATGACCCCGCACATCTCCGGTTCGTCGCTGTCGGCGCAGGCCCGGTACGCGGCGGGCACGCGGGAGATCCTGGAGGCGTTCTTCGCGGGGCGGCCGATCCGGGACGAGTATCTGATCGTGGACGGGGGCGCGTTGGCGGGTACCGGCGCGCACTCCTACTCGGTCAACAAGTGACGGACGGAGGCCACGGCCCGCGTCACACCCGGTCGATGTGCACGTTCGTCGACTTCACGCGGGCGGTGGCCTCCATGCCCACCTCCAGGCCGAGTTCCTCGACGGCCTCGCGGGTCAGCAGCGAGACGAGACGGTGCGGGCCCGCCTGGATCTCGACCTGGGCAGCGACATCGCCGAGCTTGATCGCGGTGACGATGCCGGGGAACGCGTTGCGCACCGAGGTGTACGACGTGTCCTCCTCGACGCCGCCCGCCTTGGCCAGCGCCACGGAGAACGCGGCCAGGTCCACGCCGTTGATGAGCCGGCGCCCGCCCTCGTCGCGGTGGGTCGTCACCCGGCCCGCGTCCGCCCACCGGCGCGCGGTGTCCGGACTCACGCCGAGCAGCCGCGCCGCCTGGCCGATTGTGTAGGACTGCATAGGCGTCACCCTAGGGCCAGAAACGAAAGGCGGTGGACGGGGGGCCGCCCCTGGGGTATAACGCGATATAGCGTCAGTCCGTCGATCGGGGTGAGGGTATGTCGGGTGAGCTGATGGGCACGACCGAGTTGCGGGCCTCCCATGCGGACCGGGACCGCGTCGTGGACGTGCTGACCGGCGCGGCCGGCGACGGAAGACTGACCTCCGAGGAACTCGACGAGCGGGTCGAGGCCGCGCTGTCCGCCCGCACGATGGGGGAGTTGGCGGTCCTCACGGCCGACCTCCCCGCGGTCGCGGGCACCACCCCGGTCGAGGTGAAGGACGTCGTCCGCATCGAGCAGAACGGCGGGTCCACGCGCCGCGCCGACGGCTGGGTGGTGCCCGGCCGGCTGGAGATCCAGTCCCGCCTCGGCGATGTGACCTTGGACTTCACCCAGGCCGTGATCACCCGCAGCACCCTCCGCATCGACCTCGACATGCACCTCGGTGAGCTACGGCTGCTGCTCCCGCCCGGCATCGTGGTGGACACCGACTCCCTGGTGCTCAACTACAGCAAGGTCAAGACGCGCGGGCCGGCCGACGCCGGGGCTCCGGTCGAGCTGCGGATCGAGGTCGTCGGGAAGCTGGGCTTCGGGAAGGTCAAGGTGCGCAGGACGCGGCGCGCGGTCAGGAAATCCCCGACGCCCTGAGGACCGAGCGCGCGGTCTCGTCGTCGATCAGATGGCCCAGGTGACGCCGGACATCGGTGCCCTGGCGCAGCGTGCCGCGCTCCATCGAGCGCCGCATGCCCGTGTCCAGCTCGTGCCAGAGCAGGGGGTTGGCGACCAGGACACGGGGGTCCAGTTCGAGCCACTGCCCGTAGGTGTCCCGCAGCAGGAGGCGGGAGGAGACGTCGCCGTACTGCCGTACGACGGTCAGCGCGTCCGTGTGCACCGTGCGCCGCAGCAGCGGGCTGTCCACGGTGAGCCAGCCGGGGCCCGCGGTGACGCGGTGCGGGAGCAGGACGGCGAAGAGCGCGGCCGACAGGGCGAACCACAGCAGCGCGCGGGTCAGGGTGAGGGTTCCGGCTTCCCCGTCGACCACCAGGGTCATGACGAGGAAGCCGAGCGCGCAGCCCGTCGCCAGCCGGGCGTCGCCACGCCAGTGACGGTCGCCGGCCGGGTCCGGTGGGAGGGTGCTGTGCCGCATGAGGCCGACCGTAGGCCGCCCGAAGCGCGGGGCATGGGCCGCTGACGGAGCTCTTACACACCGGGACCCGATTTTGTCGCGGCTCTTACGGTGCCGTCGGCCCGGGCGGTTCCGAAGGGGCGCCGGGTGTGTGCGCGGGCGCGGTGCGCCGGTCAGCCGGTGTGCACGCGCGGGCGCCGGGCGCGGTCGGGTTCCGCCTCGCGGAGGACCTCCCGGGTCACCGGGGCGACCTCGCCCTGGCCGAACAGGAAGAAGCGGAGGAAGTTGGCGAAGGGGTTGCCCTCGGTCCACTCGAAGTACATGTGCGGGATGCGGCCCGTCGAGTCGCGCACGTTGAGCATCAGCGCGGCCAGGGCGTTCGGGATGGAGGACGACTCCAGGGTCAGCACCCGGTAGCGGCCGTGCAGGACCTCGCCGCGCACCGTCAGGCCCGCCTCGAACTCGGAGGCGTCGAGGACCGTCACCTCGACGAACACGAAGTCCTCGCCGGGGATGTCGTTGTCGTTGCGGATCTGCTCGATCTTCTCGCGGTACTCGGCCTTGTCGCGGCGGTCGGGCTCGTTGGCGACGAAGCGGATCTTCCGGCTGGCCATGTCACGGATGAATCGTTCCGCCATGGGGTCCAACTGCACGCTCGTCACGCGGAGTTCGAAGGCGCGGGCCAGCCGGGACAGCAGCGAGACCAGGATGATGCCGGCGATGAAGCAGGCGCCGATCTTCACACCGTCGGGGCGCTCGATGACGTTCACGACGGTGACGTAGAGAAGGACCGCGGAGACGATGCCGAAGACGACGGTCCAGTTGCGCTGCCGGGCGCGGTGGGCCGCGATGGTCACGGCGATCGCCGCCGAGGACATGAGGACGAGGACGCCGGTGGCGTAGGCGCCGCCCTGTGCGTCGACGCTGGCGTCGAAGATCCAGGTGACCAGGAACGCGATCAGGGTGAAGACGATCACCATCGGGCGGACCGCGCGGGCCCAGTGCGGGGCCATGCCGTAGCGGGGCAGGTAGCGAGGCATCAGGTTCAGCAGGCCGGCCATCGCGGAGGCGCCGGCGAACCAGAGGATCGCGATGGTCGAGAGGTCGTAGACCGTGCCGAAGCCGTTGCCCAGGTACTCGTGCGCGAGATAGGCGAGCGCGCGGCCGTTGGCCTGGCCGCCCGCCTTGAACTCGTTCTCCGGGATCAGCACCGTGGTGATGAAGCTCGTGGCGATCAGGAACACGCTCATGATGAGCGCGGCGGTCGTCAGCAGCTTCTTGGTGTCGCGGATACGGCCCTTGGGGTTGTCGTGGGTGTCGTCCGGGTCGCCCTCGACGTGCGGCATGACGGCCACACCGGTCTCGAAACCGGAGAGGCCCAGCGCCAGCTTCGGGAAGACCAGCAGGGAGACGCCGATCATCGCGAAGACGTTGCCGTGCTCGGTGGTCAGGGCGCTGCTCCAGTCGGTGACCACGTGCCCGTGGGTGACCACGTGCCACAGGCCGACGATCACGACGACGACGTTGAGGCTCAGGTAGATGGCGACCAGGTACACGGCGACGCCGATCGCCTCCAGGAAGCCCTTGAGGAACACCGCGCCGAGCAGGGCGACCAGGATGAGCGTGATCAGCATCTGCTTGTCGTGCAGGAAGCTGGTCAGGTGCGGGTTCTCCACGAGGTGGGTGGAGGCGTCCGCCGCGGACAGGGTGATCGTGATCAGGAAGTCCGTCGCCGCGAACCCGAGCAGGGTCAGGACGAACAGCTTGCCCTTCCAGAACGACAGCAGCCGTTCCAGCATCGCGATGGAGCCCTCGCCGTGGGGGCTCTCCTCGGCGACGCGGCGGTACACGGGGAGGGCACCGGCCAGGGTCACGACCACGAGGACGATCGTCGCGACGGGGGAGAGCAGCCCTGCGGCCAGGGCCGCGATGCCCGGCTGGTAGCCGAGGGTGGAGAAGTAGTCGACGCCGGTCAGGCACATCACACGCCACCAGCGTTGGCCCTGGTGGGCGTGTTGCTGGGGTTCCGGGGCGGTCTGCGCGACCTGGTGGCTGCCCTTGCCCATGTCGGCCAGGCCCTCCAGCATCCAGGCGCGCAGACGACTGGGAGGGTGTTCGGTCGTGACCATCGGCGTGCTCCTGAGGTGCGGGTCAGCGTGTGGGCTCCGGCCATCACGCGGACGGCGGCACCAGCGTATGCGGAGAGTGACGCGTGGGCCCATGGATGTGGGGGCGATGGGCGTCAATCTTGCGTTAAGACTGGCCCGGTTCGCGGAGGGGGTGCGTCAGGAAAGGGGGGACGGGGCTGGTTGGGGGTGTGTTGGGCTGTATGGGGGGTGCGGGGGGATGGCCGGGGGTGGTGGATACCCAGCGTTACGGGGGCGGGGGGCGCCTAAGGGGGTGGGGGTCTGTCGTTGGGGGCGGGTGCGAGTTGTCTGTGGCTTGTCGCGCAGTTCCTCGCGCCCCTGAAGGGGCTTTCCGCGGGTGGGTTTTCGGTGTTACGCGTCTGTCAGCCTTGCCTCCTCCAGGTCCAGTGAGCGTTGGAGGCGGCGGCGGGTCGTGTCGCTGATGGTGTGGTCGTCGTAGAGGCGCTGCAGTTCGGTCGTCTCCACGGCGATCAGGTCGCGGCGGAGCTGGCGGTAGACGAGGTCGGCCGATTCTGCGTGCGGGGCGTGGTCGTCGGGGTCGGAGAGGCGGTCGCGGGCGTCGTCGAGGCGGGCGTTGAGGCCGCGGCGGAGGCGGTCGAGGACGACGTCCGGTACGGCTTCCAGCTCGGCGAGTTCGTCGAGGCGGCGGATGCCCGCGTCGGCCAACCGGCAGCGGGCGGAGGCCTCTTCGCGTTCCGTGTGGTCGGGTTCGAGGGCGATGCCGGAGCGGCGGACGACCGGCGCGAGGGTGAAGCCCTGGACGACGAGGGTGACGACCACGACCGAGGTCGTGAGGACCAGGACGAGGGGGCGGTCGGGCAGGGTGGCGCCGGACCTGGTGACCTCCGGGATCGACAGGGCCGCCGCCAGCGGGAGGACACCCCGGGTGCCCGCCCAGGTCAGCACCATCGGCACCCGCCAATTCACCCTGTGCACACCGCCCTTGCGCTGCACGACCGCCGACAGCGGCGCGAGCCACAGCAGTCGTACGGCGATCAGCGTGCCCGCCACCGCGAGCGCGTACAGCGGCCACGCGCGGTCGCCGTCGGACAGTGCCCGCACCTGGGCGGGCAGCGCGAGGCCGATGAGCGAGAAGACCACGCTCTCCAGCAGGAACACCACCGTGCCGTAGACGGCGTGGAGTTGGAGCCGTATGCGGGCGTTGGTGAGGCGGTCGCCGCGGCCGCCGAGGACAACTCCGGCCACCACGACGGACGTTACGCCGGAGGTGTGGGCGCCCTCCGCGAGGACGTAGGCCGCGTACGGCGTGACGAGGGAGATCACCGTTTCCAGGACCGGGTCCTCGGTGCGCCGCCGGATCAGGGTGACGACGGAGGCGACGGCCGCCCCGATGACCGTGCCCCCGCCCGCGAGCACGACGAACTCCCCGCCCGCGGCACCCCAGTCGGCCGCCGCCGAGGCCACCGCCACGCTCACCGCGACCCGGAACAGGACCAGCGAGGTCGCGTCGTTGAACAGGGACTCCGCCTGGACGAGGACCTGGACCCGGGGCGGCAGCGCGAGCCGGCGGCCCAGCGCGGTGACGGCCACCGGGTCCGTGCTCGCGAGGACCGCGCCGAGCACGAGCGCCATCTGCCAGGACAGCGGGGTCACCGTCGACGCCACCCAGCCGACGGCCGCCGCGGACGCGAGGACCAGGCCGATCGCCAGGATCCCGACCGGCTTCCACACCGCCTTCAGCTCGCGCCACGACATGTCCTCGGCGCTCGCGTACAGCAGCGGCGGCAGGACGACCAGGCCGATCACGTCCGGGCTGATCTCGATCGCCGGGGTGCCCGGCAGCAGGGCCACGGCGAGACCGGCGACCACGAGGAGGGAGGGCGCGGGGATCCGCCAGCGGCGGGCGAACGTCGCGACCAGCGTCGCCAGAACCACGAGTGCCAGAACCGTACCGACGCCGCGCATGCCGTCCCCCTGGGGCTTGGACGAGCCCATGTGGACTCCCCGCCGACCAGACTTCCCGGCACACCGCGCACACCCTAACCCGGCCGGGCGCCGTCAAGACAGTGTCAACGTCCCCGCGGGCGGCGCCAGAGACGCGTCAAGAAGCCTGCCCGCGCGGCCGCGGGGCGCTTGTCTGGGAGGCGATGAACGACGTACGACGCGGGCGACTCAAGGTCTACCTCGGGGCGGCCCCGGGTGTCGGCAAGACCTACCGCATGCTCGACGAGGCACGGCGCCGGGCCGCTCGCGGCGCCGATGTGGTGGTGGGGTTCGCCGAGTGCCACGGGCGCCCGCTGACCGAGGCGATGCTCGACGGCCTGGAGGTGGTGCCCCGGTCCCCGTGCGCGTACCGGGGCGGGTACTTCGAGGAGATGGACCTCCCCGCGGTCCTCGCGCGCCGCCCGGAGGTCGCCGTCGTCGACGAGTTCGCGCACAGCAACGTCCCCGGCGGCGGTCGCAACGCCAAGCGCTGGCAGGACATCGACGTGCTGCTCGCCGCCGGCATCGACGTCGTCACGGCCGTCAACGTGCAGCACCTGGCCTCCCTCAAGGACGTCGTCGAGAAGATCACCGGGGTGCCGCAGCACGAGACGGTGCCCGACGACGTCGTACGCCGGGCCCGGCAGATCGAGCTGATCGACATGCCGCCCGAGGGACTGCGGCGGCGGATGGCGCACGGCAACATCTACGCGCCGGAGAAGATCGACGCGGCCCTCGCCAACTACTTCCGGCCCGGAAACCTCACCGCCCTGCGGCAGTTGGCGCTGCTGTGGGTCGCCGACCGGGTCGACGAGGCCCTGCACACCTACCGCGCCGAGCACGCGATCGGCGGGGTGTGGGAGACCCGGGAACGGGTGGTCGTCGCCCTCACCGGCGGCCCCGAGGGCGACACGCTGATCCGGCGCGCCGCCCGCATCGCCGACCGCTCCGCCGGCGGCGATCTGCTCGCCGTGCACGTGGCCCGCAGCGACGGACTCGCCGCCGGGGTCTCCCACGCCTCGCTCGCCCGTCAGCGGCGCCTCGTCGAGGACCTCGGCGGCAGCTACCACTCGGTGGTCGGCGACGGCGTCGCCACCGCCCTGGTCGACTTCGCCCGCACCGAGAACGCCACCCAACTCGTCCTCGGCACCAGCCGCCGGGGCCGACTCGAACGCTTCCTCACCGGCCCCGGCACGGGCGAGACCGTCACCGAACTCTCCGGTGACATCGACGTCCACCGGGTCACCCACGAGCGCGCCGGACGCGGCACCCTCCTGCCGTCCCGTCGCCGCACGCTGTCCACGGCACGGCTGATTGCCGGACCGGTGGCGGGACTTGTGCTGCCGGTGCTGCTCACCTTCTGCCTCGCGCAGGTGCGCGGCACGGTCAACCTCACCAGCGAGGCCCTGCTGTTCCTCCTCGCGGTGGTCGGGGTCGCCTGCATCGGCGGGGTCGCCTCGGCGGTCATCGCGTCGGTCACGGCCTCGCTGCTGCTCAACTACTGGTTCATCCCGCCCATCGGCCAGTTCACCCTGGACGACCCCAACGCCCTTCTCGCGCTGGGGGTGTTCACGGTCGTGGCGGCGACGGTCGCCGCCGTGGTCGACCGTTCGCTACGACTCTCCCGGCGCTCGGCGCGTGCCACCGCGGAGGCCGAGACGATGTCGTCCCTCGCGGGCAGCATCGTGCGCGGCGGCCAGACGATCCCGGCCCTGCTGGAACGCACCCGCGAGACCTTCGGCACCGACTCGGCGGAACTCGTCGACGCGCCACCGGACCACGAGGTCGGCTCGGGCGTCACCACGGTCCCCGCGGGCCCCGGTGCCTACCTCGTCCTGCGCGGACGCACCCTCTCCTCCTCGGAGCGCCGGGTGCTCGCCGCCTTCGCCGCGCATGTCGGCTCCGCCGTCGAGCGGGCCCAACTCGCCGAGGCCGCGGCCGAGATAGAGCCGGTCAAGGCCGCCGACCGTCTGCGGACGGCACTCCTGCGGGCCGTGGGACACGATCTGCGGACCCCGCTCGCGGCGGGGTGGGCGGCGGTGACCTCGTTGCGCGGGCGGGACGTCGAGTTCTCGGAAGAGGACCGGGACGAACTGCTCGCCACCGCCGACGAGTCCATGGCCAAGCTCAACCGGCTGCTGGGGAATCTCCTCGACCTGAGCCGCCTCGAAGCCGGCGTCCTGCCGCTGAACCTCCGTGCCACGAGCCTGGAGGAGGCGCTGCCGATGGCTCTCGCGGACGTGCCCGATGTGGATCTGCGGGACGTGGAGTCGATCCCGCCGGTGCTCGTCGACCCGCCGCTGCTGGAGCGCGTGATCGCCAACCTGGCCGGCAACGCGGCGCGGCACACCCCGGCCGGGCGGCGCGTCATGGTCACCGCGAGTGCGCTCGGCGGGCGGGTGGAGTTGCGGGTCGTGGACCGAGGGCCGGGGTTGCCAACCACCGGGCGCGAACGCCTCTTCGAGCCCTTCCAGCGGCTCGGCGACACGGACAACACCACCGGGCTCGGCCTGGGTCTCGCCCTCGCACGCGGCCTCACCGAGGCGATGAACGGGAGCCTGACCCCCGAGGACACACCGGGAGGCGGTCTCACCATGGTGGTGTCCCTCCCGCTGGCCGATCGGGCGAGCGGTCCGGATCCGGCGACGGCCACGCCAACTCCCCACCGGGCAACGTGAATTCAGGCTGTGCCCAACTCCCGGTCGGCCAAGGTGAATTCAGGCCGCCCCCCAACTTCCCACCGAGCACCGTGAATTCAGGCCGCGCCAACTACCCAACGGGCACCGTGAATTCAGGCCGCGACAACTCCCCACCGGACACGCTGAATTCAGCCCGCGGCCGCTACTCCAGGCCGGACACCTTGAACACGGTCTCCGCGGTCTCCCGCTCGACGCGCTCCGCGATCCGCCGCAGCGCGGTCGCCCCGCAGGTGAGCGTGCCGGAGGCGAGAGCGTGGCGGGAGTCCTCGGAGACGCGGTGCCACAGGTCGGGATTGGTCACCAGCAAAGCGGGGTCGATCTCGACCCTGCCCCCCAACTCGTCGCGCAGCACCATCCGTTGAGAGATCCCGTCGAGACAGCGCACGGACACCAGCCGGTCGGTGCGGACGCGCCGCTCGCGCAGCAGCCCGCGTGAGGACAGCCAGCCCTCGCCCGCCCGGACCCGGGCCGGGTACAGCACCACGAAGAGCAGCACGGCCAGGGCGAGCCAGAGCGCGCCGCGCCAGAGCGTGAAGTGCCCGGTCAAGTGGTCGACGACCAGCAGGAGTACGAGCAGGGCGCCCGCGCAGCGGAACGTGTCGCGCAGGTCCCGTCTCCACAGGCGGTCGTGCGCGGACGCGTGGGCGGGTGCCTGCGCGTGTGCGTCGTCGGGGCGTCCCATGGTGGCGACGGTAGGGACTCCGGACGTACGGCGGCCGGGCCTTGACGGGACTCTGACGGGCGGCCGGTGCTTCTTGACGCCGTCGCAGCGGACGACGGCGATCACGGGCGGTCGCGCAGGTCACACGGCCGTCAAGTTCCCGTCAAGGAAAGCCTGTTCGGCGCGAAGAAGCCGCAAGGAGAAGAGGAAACCGGCCACGGCGGGACAGAACCTGAAGCGCACTCGCGCGATCCCGTCACCGCGCGCCCGTACGTGAAGGAGCCACCAGCATGACCGTTCTCGCCGTCCAGCCGGGTGCGACCCCCGCCGACGAGGAGCCCCCGGATACCGGCGAACGCCACCGGCTGACCGCGACCACCGGGTTCGCCGCCCTCTCCCTGGACGCCATGGCGTCGGTGGCCTACGGCCCCGAGGCGATCGTCCTCGTGCTGGCCGCCGCCGGTGCGCACGGGCTCGGCTTCACCCTCCCGGTCACGCTCGCCATCGCCGGTCTGCTCGCGGTGCTCGTCGCCTCGTACCGGCAGGTCATCGCGGCCTTCCCGGACGGCGGCGGCTCCTACGCCGTGGCGAAGACCCACCTCGGCGCGCGGACGAGTCTGGTCGCGGCGGCCTCGCTGGTGCTGGACTACGTCCTGAACGTCGCGGTGGCCGTCACGGCTGGTGTCGCCGCTCTGACCTCGGCCTTCCCGGGACTCTACGACGACCGGCTGTGGCTGTGTCTCGCGGTGCTCGTGCTGGTGACGGCGGTGAACCTGCGCGGGATCGTCGAGTCGGCCCGCGCCTTCATCGTGCCCACCGTGGTCTTCGTCGGCTCCGTCTTCGTGCTGATCGCGGTCGGGCTGTTCCGGTCCGTGCCGGTGAGCACCGCGACCGCCGACGGACACGCCTCCGCGCTCGCCGACAACGCGACGAGCGTCGGCACCTTGCTGCTGCTGAAAGCTTTCGCCAGCGGGTGCAGCGCCCTCACCGGCGTCGAGGCCATCGCCAACGCCGTGCCCTCCTTCCGCGCACCCCGCGTGAAGCGGGCCCAGCGCGCGGAGGTCGCCCTCGGCGCGGTGCTCGGCGTGATGCTGATCGGCCTGTCCGTCCTGATCTCCCGCTTCCACCTCCAGCCCGTCCAGGGAGTCACCGTCCTCGCCCAGCTCGCGGACGCCTCCCTCGGCCACAACTGGGCCTTCTACGTCATCCAGTTCGCGACGATGATCCTGCTCGCCCTGTCCGCGAACACGTCCTTCGGCGGGCTGCCGGTGCTGCTGAAACTGCTGGCCCGCGACAACTACCTCCCGCACGTCTTCGCCCTCAAGGCCGACCGCCAGGTGCACCGGCACGGTGTGCTCGCGCTGGCCGCGGTCTCGGCCGCGCTGCTGGTGTTCTCCGGCGGCGACACCAACACCCTCGTGCCGCTCTTCGCCATCGGCGTCTTCGTCGGCTTCACGATCGCGCAGGTCGGCATGGTCCGGCACTGGCGCGGTGAACGCGGCGGCTCCGGACGGCGTGGAAAAACCCTGCTGAACGGCTTCGGCGCGGTCCTCACCGGTGTCGCCGCGGTCGTCGTCACCGCGACCAAGTTCGCGGACGGCGCCTGGCTGATCGTGATCACCCTGCCGCTGCTCGTGGTCGCCTTCGAGACCGTGCACCGCGCCTACGCGCACATCGGCGAACGGCTCGGCCTCGGCCGTATCCCCGAGGCCCCGCACCGCGACCGGTCCGTGGTGATCGTGCCCGTCTCGTCGCTGTCCCGCCTCACCTCCGAGGCGCTGACGGCCGCCGCCTCCCTCGGCGACGAGGTGCGCGCGGTCACCGTCTGCTACCCCGACCCCGAGGACCGCGTCCATCTGCACGCCCTGGAGCGCGCCTGGGCCGAGTGGGACCCGGGCGTCCCCCTGGTCCGGCTCGCCTGCGAGCGCCGCACGCTCGGCCGCCCGATCGCCGCCTACGTACGGGACGTCTCGGCGACGGAACCGGACACCCGGGTCACCGTCCTGATCGCCGAGGTGGAGCCCGTACGGCTGTGGCAGCGGCTGCTGCAGAACCAGCGCGGGGCCGTCGTCGCCCATGCCGTACGGCGGGACACGGACGCGGTGATCTGCCGGCTGCGGTTCCGGCTGTTCTGACGCCCGGACGCGGTGCGCACGCCCGGTTCGCGGCCTCGCCGTAAGAGTCGCGTCAAAGGCGTGTGCGCCGCCGTAAGGGACCCGTCAACGGCGGCCGAATCCGGTCATGGGCGCGGTTACCTCTAAGCGTCCGTTCCATTCGAACCTCATTCCAGGAGCTCACGATGGCCGATCTGGCCTTCGTCGTCACCACGATCGCGGTCTTCGCGCTGGTGGCCCTCGTCGCCAAGGGGGTGACGAAGCTGTGACCGCCGAGAACATCGTCGGCCTCGTCGTGGCCGTCGCCCTGCTGGGCTATCTCGTCCTCGCCCTGATCTTCCCGGAGAGGTTCTGAGTAGCGTATGGGTCCCGTCCTCGCCGGCGTGCTCCAGCTGATCGCCCTCATAGCGGCACTGGCGCTCGTCTACGTCCCCCTCGGCAACTACATGGCCCGGGTCTACTCCTCCGACAAGCACTGGCGCGTCGAGAAGTGGATCTACAAGGGCATCGGTGCCGACCCGAACACCGAGATGCGCTGGCCCGCGTATCTGCGCGGCGTACTCGCCTTCTCGGCCGTCGGCGTCCTCTTCCTCTATCTCCTTCAGCGCCTCCAGGGCATCCTGCCCGGCTCGCTGGGCTTCTCCTCGGTGAACCCGGCGCAGTCGTTCAACACGGCCGTGTCGTTCGTGACGAACACCAACTGGCAGTCGTACTACGGCGAGCAGACCATGGGTCACGTCGTGCAGACCGCCGGTCTGGCCGTGCAGAACTTCGTCTCCGCGGCCGTCGGCATCGCGGTGGCGGTCGCTCTCGTACGGGGCTTCGCGCGCTCCCGCACCGGTGAACTCGGCAACTTCTGGGCCGACTTGGTGCGCGGCACGATCCGCATCCTGGTCCCGCTGGCCGTCGTCGCGGCCCTCGTGCTCGTGGCCTGCGGTGCCATCCAGAACTTCTCCGGCATCCACGAGGTCGGCCAGTTCATGGGCGGCCACCAGCAGTGGAACGGCGGCGCGGTCGCCTCGCAGGAGGCCATCAAGGAGCTGGGCACCAACGGCGGCGGCTACTTCAACGCCAACTCCGCCCACCCCTTCGAGAACCCCACCCCGTTCACCAACCTGTTCGAGATCTTCCTGCTGGTGGTGATCCCGTTCGCGCTGACCCGCACCTTCGGCGTGATGGTCGGCTCGATCAAGCAGGGCTACGCGATCCTCGCCACCATGGCCACCATCTGGGTCGGCTTCATCGCCCTGATGATGTGGACCGAGTTCGCCCACCACGGCGCTGCGCTCCAGGCCGCCGGCGGTGCGATGGAGGGCAAGGAACAGCGCATCGGCGTCGGCGCCTCCTCGATCTTCGCGGTGTCGACCACCCTGACCTCGACGGGCGCGGTGGACTCCTTCCACTCCTCGTTCACCGGTCTCGGCGGCGGAATCACCATCCTGGGCATGCAGTTGGGCGAGATCGCACCCGGTGGTACCGGCTCCGGCCTCTACGGAATGCTGATCATGGCGGTCATCGCGGTGTTCATCGCCGGCCTGATGGTCGGCCGTACGCCCGAGTACCTGGGCAAGAAGATCGGCACCCGCGAGATGAAGCTCGCGGCCTGCTACATCCTGATCACCCCGGCCCTGGTGCTGATCTTCGCGGCGGCCTCCATGGCGCTGCCGACCCCGCCGCACTCGATGCTGAACTCCGGCGCGCACGGGTTCTCCGAGGTGCTGTACGCCTTCACCTCCGCCGCGAACAACAACGGATCGGCGTTCGCCGGGCTCAACGCGAACACCGACTGGTTCAACACGATGACCGGGCTCGCGATGCTGTTCGGCCGCTTCCTGCCGATGGTGTTCGTGCTGGCGCTGGCCGGCTCGCTCGCCGAGCAGAAGCCGGTGCCCGTCACCGCGGGCACCCTGCGCACCGAGAAGCCGCTGTTCACCGGCCTGCTGGTGGGAGCGATCCTCATCATCACCGGTCTGACCTACTTCCCGGCCCTGGCGCTGGGACCGCTGGCCGAGGGGCTGGCGTCATGAGCACCCGCACAGACAACCAAGAGGACTCGATGTCCACAGCCACTCCGACCAGGGCGCCGCACAGCGATGTGCCGACCGGTCACAAGGAAGAGGGACGTGTCGGCGCGGGTCTGTTCGACCCGAAGCAACTGATCAAGTCCCTGCCCGACGCCTGCCGCAAGCTCGACCCGCGGGTGATGGTCAAGTCGCCCGTCATGTTCGTGGTGTGGATCGGCTCGGTGCTGACCACCGTCTTCTCCTTCAAGGACCCGGGCGACTGGTTCGGCTGGACGATCAGCGCCTGGCTGTGGCTGACCGTCATCTTCGCCAACCTGGCGGAGGCGGTCGCCGAGGGCCGCGGCAAGGCGCAGGCCGACACCCTGCGCAAGGCCAAGACCGACACGGTGGCCCGGCGCCTCAACGGCACGGCCGAGGAACAGATCCCCGGCACCGAACTGCGCATCGGCGACCTGGTCGTGTGCGAGGCCGGCGACATCATCCCCGGTGACGGGGACGTCGTGGAGGGCGTCGCGTCCGTCGACGAGTCGGCCATCACCGGCGAGTCCGCGCCCGTCATCCGCGAGTCCGGCGGCGACCGCTCGGCCGTCACCGGCGGCACGAAGGTCCTCTCCGACCGCATCGTCATCAAGATCACGACGAAGCCGGGCGAGACCTTCATCGACCGGATGATCGCCCTCGTCGAGGGCGCCGCCCGGCAGAAGACGCCCAACGAGATCGCGCTGAACATCCTGCTGGCGTCGCTGACGATCGTCTTCCTGCTGGCCTGTGCCACGCTGCCGCCGTTCGCGGACTACGCGGGCACCCACCTCACGATGATCGTGCTGGTCGCCCTGCTGGTCTGTCTGATCCCGACCACGATCGGCGCCCTGCTCTCCGCGATCGGCATCGCGGGCATGGACCGGCTGGTGCAGAGGAACGTACTGGCCATGTCCGGCAGGGCAGTTGAAGCCGCCGGCGACGTGTCGACCCTGCTGCTCGACAAGACCGGCACCATCACCCTCGGCAACCGCCAGGCCTCCGAGTTCGTGCCGGTCACCGGCACCACCGAGGCCGAGGTAGCCGACGCCGCCCAGCTCTCCTCGCTGGCCGACGAGACGCCCGAGGGCCGTTCCATCGTCGTCCTGGCGAAGGAGAAGTACGGCCTGCGGGAGCGCCACCAGGGCGAGTTGGCCCACGCCGAGTGGATCGCCTTCACCGCGCAGACCCGGATGTCCGGCGTCGACGTGGACGGGCGCAAGATCCGCAAGGGCGCGGCCGGTTCGGTCGTCACCTGGGTCCGCGAGCGGGGCGGCGAGGTGTCCGAGGACGCCGGCGCGCTCACCGACCGGATCTCCGCGGCGGGCGGCACCCCGCTGCTCGTGGCGGTCGAAGACACCGACGGCGCACGGGTGCTGGGCGTCATCCACCTCAAGGACGTCGTCAAGACGGGCATGCGCGAGCGGTTCGAGGAACTGCGCCGCATGGGCATCAAGACCGTCATGATCACGGGCGACAACCCGCTGACCGCCAAGGCGATCGCGGACGAGGCCGGTGTCGACGACTTCCTCGCGGAGGCCACTCCCGAGGACAAGATGGCCCTCATCAAGCGGGAGCAGGCCGGCGGCAAGCTGGTCGCGATGACCGGCGACGGCACCAACGACGCCCCCGCGCTCGCGCAGGCGGACGTCGGCGTGGCGATGAACACGGGCACGTCGGCCGCGAAGGAGGCCGGCAACATGGTCGACCTCGACTCGAACCCGACGAAGCTCATCGAGATCGTCGAGATCGGCAAGCAACTCCTCATCACCCGGGGCGCGTTGACGACGTTCTCGATCGCCAACGACGTCGCGAAGTACTTCGCGATCATCCCGGCGCTGTTCGCGGCCGTCTACCCGGGCCTGGACAAGCTCAACATCATGCACCTGGCCTCGCCCGACTCCGCGATCCTCTCGGCGGTCATCTTCAACGCGCTGGTCATCATCGCGCTGGTCCCGCTCTCCCTGCGGGGCGTGCAGTACCGGCCGGTCAGTGCCGACAAGATGCTCCGCCGCAACCTCGCGATCTACGGCATCGGCGGTCTGATCGCCCCCTTCATCGGCATCAAGATCATCGACCTCCTCATCTCCCTCATCCCCGGAATCGGCTGATCGGCTATGAACATCTCGGTATCCAACACAGCCCGGTTGCTCTGGGCGGGCCTGCGCGCCCTGCTCGTGCTGACCCTGGTGACCGGTGTCATCTACCCGCTGGTCGTCACCGGCATCGCCCAGGGGATCTTCTCCGGCAAGGCGAACGGCTCGGAGATCAAGGCGGACGGCAAGGTCGTCGGCTCGTCCCTCATCGGGCAGTCGTACAACCTGCCGTTGAAGAAGGGGCAGGAGACCCCGGACCCTGACCTGAAGTGGTTCCAGGGCCGGCCGCAGAACGGTCTCGGCACCAACAGCATCAACACGCAGTACTCGTTGATCCTGTCCGGCGCCACCAACCTCTCCGCCGACAGCAAGGTCCTCGTCCAGCAGGTGAAGGACGCCAAGGCCGCCGTCATCAAGGACAACTCGGTGCCCGGCTACACGGTCAGTGCGTCCCAGGTGCCCGCCGACGCGGTCACGTCCTCCGGCTCCGGCCTCGACCCGGACATCTCCCCGGCCTACGCGGACCTCCAGGTCCACCGCATCGCCGAGAAGAACGGCGTGTCCGTCGCCCAGGTGCAGAAGCTGGTCGACGAGCACACCGACGGCCGCACCCTCGGCTTCATCGGCGAGCCGACGGTGAACGTGCTGGAGCTCAACATCGCGCTCAAGTCCCTTGTGACGAAGAGCTGATGGCGTTACACGACCGGCAGGGGAGTCGGCGGCCCGGGAGAGATCCCGGCGCCGCCGACTCCCACCGCCATGCCAGGGACCACACGAAAGGCACACCCCCATGACACGGGTGCTGGTGGTGGAGGACGACCCGCAGCTCGTGCGGGCCCTCGTGATCAACATGCAGGCCCGGCAGTACGGCGTCGACGCCGCCCCCGACGGCGCCACCGCGCTCCGGCTCGCCGCCATGCGACAGCCCGACGTCGTGATGCTCGACCTCGGGCTGCCCGACATGGACGGCGTCGACGTCATCAGGGCACTGCGCGGCTGGACCCGGGTCCCGATCCTGGTGCTGTCGGCCCGGCAGGCCTCCGACGAGAAGGTCGCCGCGCTCGACGCGGGCGCCGACGACTACATCACCAAGCCGTTCAGCATGGACGAACTCCTCGCCCGGCTGCGGGCCGCCGTCCGCCGCGTCGAGGACGTGCCGCTCGCCCCGACGGCCACCCTCGTCACCACCGACGACTTCACCATCGACCTGCTGGCCAAGAAGGCCACCCGCGCCGGACACGACATCCGGCTCACCCCCACCGAGTGGCATCTGCTGGAGATCCTGGTCACCAACCCCGGCCGCCTGATCACCCAGAAGTACCTGCTCCAGGAGGTGTGGGGGGTGACCCAGAGCAACAAGACCAACTATCTCCGGGTCTACATGGCCCAGTTGCGCCGCAAGTTGGAGGGGGACCCGTCGAGCCCCCGCTATCTGATCACCGAGCCCGGCATGGGCTACCGCTTCGAAGGATGACATGGGACGCGGCAAGCTCCGGATCTACCTCGGCGCGGCACCGGGCGTCGGCAAGACGTACGCGATGCTGTCCGAGGCGCACCGGCGGATCGAGCGGGGCACCGACTGCGTGGTCGCCTTCGTGGAACACCACAACAGGCCCCGCACCGAGGTGATGCTGCACGGCCTTGAGGAGATCCCGCGCCGTGAACTCGCCTACCGGGACACGACGTTCACCGAGATGGACGTCGACGCGGTCCTCGCCCGCCGCCCCGAGGTCGCCCTCGTCGACGAGCTGCCGCACACCAACATCCCCGGCTCCCGCAACGCCAAGCGCTGGCAGGACATCGAGGAGCTGCTCGCGGCGGGCATCGACGTGGTCTCGACCGTCAACATCCAGCACCTGGAATCCCTGGGCGACATCGTCGAGTCCATCACCGGCGTCCGCCAGCAGGAGACCGTCCCCGACGAGGTCGTGCGCCGCGCCGACCAGATCGAACTGGTCGACATGTCACCCCCCGCGCTACGGCGCCGGATGGCCCACGGCAACATCTACAAACCGGACAAGGTCGACGCGGCCCTCTCCAACTACTTCCGCCCCGGAAACCTCACCGCACTACGGGAGTTGGCGCTGCTCTGGCTCGCCGACCGGGTCGACGCCTACCTCCAGGAGTACCGCAGCGAACACCGCGTCTCGGCGATCTGGGGCTCCCGTGAGCGGATCGTCGTGGGCCTGACCGGCGGGCCCGAGGGACGCACCCTCATCCGCAGGGCCGCGCGCCTGGCCGAAAAGGGCGCGGGCGGCGAGGTGTTGGCGGTCTACATCTCCCGCAGCGACGGCCTCACCTCGGCCTCCCCGAAGGAACTCGCCCAACAGCGCACTCTCGTCGAGGACTTGGGCGGCACCTTCCACCATGTCGTCGGCGAGGACGTACCGGCCGCGCTGCTGGACTTCGCGCGTGGCGTCAACGCCACCCAGATCGTCCTCGGCGTCTCCCGCCGCAAGGGCTGGCAGTACGTCTTCGGGCCCGGCGTCGGCGCGACGGTCGCCCGGGAGTCCGGCCCCGACCTCGACGTCCACCTCATCACCCACGACGAGGCGGGCAAGGGACGCGGACTCCCCGTGAACCGGGGCACACGGCTCGGCCGGGCCCGGATCGTCTGGGGCTGGCTGGCCGGAATCGGCGGACCGCTGCTGCTCACCTGGCTGTTGAGCAGCGTCGCCCCCGAAGTCGGCCTGGCCAACGACATGTTGCTGTACCTGTCCCTGACGGTGGCGGCGGCCCTGCTCGGCGGACTCTTCCCCGCGCTGGCCTCGGCGGCGGTCGGATCACTGCTCCTGAACTGGTACTTCACCCCGCCCGTCCATACGTTCACCATCGCCGACCCCAAGAACATCGTGGCCATCGCGATCTTCGTGGCCGTAGCGGTGTCGGTCGCCTCGGTGGTCGACCTCGCGGCCCGCCGCACCCACCAGGCGGCCCGGCTGCGCGCCGAGTCGGAGATCCTCTCCTACCTCGCGGGCAACGTGCTGCGCGGCGAGACCAGCTTGGAGGCGCTCCTGGAACGGGTCCGGGAGACCTTCGGCATGGAGTCCGCGGCCCTGCTGGAGCGCGCGAGCGACGTCGAACCCTGGACCTGCGCGGGCAGCGTGGGCCCCCGTCCCTGCCGGAACCCGGAGGACGCGGACGTCGACGTACCGGTCGGCGACCACATGGCCCTCGCCCTCTCCGGCCGGGTCCTGCCCGCCGAGGACCGCCGCGTCCTGGCCGCCTTCGCCGCACAGGCAGCCGTGGTCCTGGACCGCCGCCGCCTCCGCGAAGAGGCCGACCAGGCAAGGGCGTTGGCGGAAGGCAACCGCATCCGTACGGCCCTCCTGGCGGCCGTGAGCCACGATCTGCGCACCCCGCTCGCCGGCATCAAGGCGGCGGTGTCCTCACTCCGCTCCGAGGACGTCGCCTGGTCGGACGAGGACCAGGCCGAGCTGCTGGAGGGCATCGAGGACGGCGCCGACCGCCTCGACCACCTCGTCGGCAACCTCCTCGACATGTCCCGCCTCCAGACCGGCACGGTCACCCCGATCATCCGCGAGGCGGACCTCGACGAAGTGATCCCGATGGCCCTGGGAGGTGTCCCGGAGGACAGCGTCGAACTCGACATCCCCGAAAGCCTCCCCATGGTCCCCGTCGACAAGGGCCTCCTGGAGCGCGCCGTCGCCAACATCGTCGAGAACGCGGTGAAGTACAGCCCGGAGCGAACTCCCGTACTGGTCACGGCGAGTGCCATTGCCGACCGCGTCGAGATCCGCGTCGTCGACCGCGGCCCAGGCGTCCCCGACGAGGCCAAGAACCGCATCTTCGAACCCTTCCAGCGCTACGGCGACGCCCCGCGCGGCGCCGGAGTGGGCCTCGGCTTGGCAGTCGCCCGCGGCTTCACCGAGGCCCTCGGCGGCACACTCAGCGCCGAGGACACCCCGGGTGGCGGCCTCACGATGGTCCTCAGCCTCCACCTCACCCCTGCGCCCACCCTTGCTCCCGCCGAAGGATCCACCTACAGTCCGGCTCCGTAATGTTCGTCGATCGGCCCGAAACTTTCGAACCCGGGCCGGACGGAGGGGCGGGACCACATGCGGACCTACGACAACCCGGTCATCGGCGGTTTCCACCCCGACCCCAGCGTGTGCCGGGTCGGCGAGGACTACTACCTCGCGTGCTCCAGCTTCGAGTACTTCCCCGGGGTCCCGCTCTTCCACAGCCGTGACCTGGTGCACTGGCGACAGATCGGCAACGTCCTCGACCGACCTGGGCAGTTGGACCTCCCGGCCGACACCCCCGCCTCGGCCGGCATCTACGCCCCGACCCTCCGCCACCACGACGGCCGCTTCCACCTGATCACCACCGACGTGAGGGGAAAGGGCAACTTCATCGTCACCGCCGACCGCCCCGAAGGCCCCTGGTCGGACCCCATCCTGGTCGACATGCCCGGCATCGACCCCGACCTGGCCTGGGACGACGAAGGCAACTGCTGGTGCGCGGTCGCCGGGGTGAAGGTGGCCCGCATCGACCCGGGGACCGGCAAGGTCCTGGAAGGCCCGCTCCCGGCCTGGTCCGGCACCGGACTCCAGCACCCCGAGGCCCCGCACCTCTACCGCATCGGCGACTGGTGGTACCTGCTGCTCGCCGAGGGCGGCACCGCGCACGGCCACAGCGTCTCCGTCGCCCGCGCCCGCTCCCCGCGCGGCCCCTGGGAACCGGCCCCCGCGAACCCCGTCCTCACCCACCGCAGCACCGACCTCCCCATTCAGAGCACCGGCCACGCCGACCTGGTCACCGCCCCCGACGGCACCTGGTGGATGGTCCTCCTGGGCACCCGCCCCCGGGGCTTCTTCCCCGGCTTCCACGTCCTGGGCCGCGAGACCTTCCTGACCCCGGTGGACTGGGTCGACGGCTGGCCCCGGGTCGGCCCGGTGCGGGAGCAGCAGCCGGCACCGGCCGCCTGGCACCCCCTCGAACTCCCGCCGGTACGCGACGACTTCGACGCCTCGGCCCTCGCCTTCTCCTGGATCTCCCCGCGCAGCCGACCGGACGACACCTGGTCACTGACCGAACGCCCCGGCTGGCTGACCCTCGACGCGAAGTCCGACCCGGTGTTCCTCGGCCGCCGCCAACAGCACCCCGACTGCCGCGCGTCCACCCGGATCGACCCCGGCTCCGGCCGCGCCGGCCTCTCCGTCCGCATGGACGAGGTCCATCACTACGACATCGAGATCGCCGGGGGAGTGGCGAGCGTGGTCGCGCGGATCGGTCCCGTACGGCAGCGGATCGCGGAGCACCCGGTGGCGCCGGGGCCGGTCGTCCTGACCGTCGACATCACCGCGACCGGCGCCGACACCTGTGGCCCCGACATCCTGACCTTCTCCGTCGAGGGCCCCGAAGGAGCCGTAGGACTCACGGAGTTGGACGGACGCTACCTCTCGACGCAGGTCGCCGGGGGCTTCACCGGTCGCGTGATCGGCATGTACGCGGCCGAGGGCGGGGCGGCCTTCGACTGGTTCGACTACCAGCCGCGGTAACACATCTTTCAGGACCGGCTCCGAAACTTTCGACCCCCACCAGTACGGGCGCAACCTCACGCACCGCTCACCCATGGACAGGAGTCGCACCATGCCCGGAACCAGACTGAGACTCGCCGCCGCCCTCGCCGCCGTCCTGATCGCCGCGGGCATCGCCGGCGGCACGCCCGCGCAGGCCCACGGAAAGCAGCCCACCCTGGCCCAACTCGCCGAGCGGCACGGCCGTTACTTCGGCAGCGCCACCGACAACCCCGAGCTGACCGACACCGCGTACACGAGGATCCTCGGCAGCGAATTCGACATGATCACCCCGGGCAACGGCATGAAGTGGTACGCCACCGAGCCCCGACAGGGCGTCTTCGACTGGACGAACGGCGACCAGATCGTGGACCTCGCCCGCGCGCACCACCAGCGGGTCCGCGCCCACACCCTGGTCTGGCACAGCCAGTTGCCCGACTGGCTCACGTCCCGCACCTGGACGGCGGCCGAGCTGAGGGCCGTACTCAAGAAGCACATCACCACCGAAGTCCGGCACTACCGCGGCAAGGTCTACTCCTGGGACGTCGTCAACGAGGCCTTCAAGGAGGACGGCACCTACCGCGACACCATCTGGTATCGGACGCTCGGTCCCGGCTACATCGCCGACGCCCTGCGCTGGGCCCACCAGGCCGACCCGCACGCCAAGTTGTACGTCAACGACTACAACATCGAGGCGACAGGCCCGAAGAGCGACGCCTACTACGCCCTCGCCAAGCAGCTGAAGGCCCAGCACGTCCCGCTGGACGGTGTCGGCTTCCAGGCTCACCTGGCGCTTCAGTACGGCTATCCGACGACCCTGGAGGACAACCTCCGGCGTTTCTCCCGCCTCGGCCTGGACACCGCGCTCACCGAGGTCGACGTCCGGATGCAACTCCCGGCGACGGATGCCAAGTTGACCGAGCAGGCCACCTGGTACCGGGATCTGACCAAGGCGTGCCTCGCGGTGCGCCGCTGTGTCGGGGTGACCATCTGGGATTACACGGACAAGTATTCGTGGATTCCGGCCGTCTTCCCTGGTGAAGGGGCGGCACTTCCGTGGGACGAACTGCTGAATCCGAAACCGGCCTATTACGCGCTGCGTTCGGCGCTCGGATAGCGAGCGACTACGGGGAGTGAGCGACCCCGGATATGCGTCGGGGCCGGTGCGCACCGTGGAAGTCGTGCGTCCGGCCCCTCAGTTCCCGAAATGCTCAGGCCGCTGTCACCACCTGGCGGTGCGGGGCGATGATCTGGCCGTCGGGCAGGAGCTCACCGGTGTCCTCGAACAGGAGAACGCCGTTGCACAGCAGGCTCCAGCCCTGTTCCGGGTGGTGCGCCATGAGGCGGGCGGATTCCCGGTCGGCGGATTCGGCTGTGGGACACGGTGGCTGGTGCTTGCACATTGGTGGGATCTCTCGCTCTGTTGTGGTCATGTCCGTCCCCCGTGGTGTTGAGTCGGTCCGAACCCAGTGTTGCCCCACGGGCGTCAATCCGCAGGGATTTAGCAGCACCGCTTCTCACAGGTTGATGACGCATCACCCGCGCGGACGGTTCATCCCAATTCCCAGCTCGTACGAGCTTTTTCCTGCTCGTACGAGCGTTACGAGCGTAAAAGGGCCGGAAACGCGATCGTACCCCGCTGCCGGGAATTCGGCGGCGGGGTACGGGGGTGGCGGCGGGGGAAAGTCAGGCGGGTGAACCGAGCAGTGGCGCGGGAGTCACCCGATGGGTCAGCATCGGCAGCAACTCGGCGACCCGGTGCGGACGGTGGGCCGCGATGCCGGGCGGCGCGGGGGCCAGCGGGACCAGCAGATCGGTCGCCGCCGGGTGGCCGCCGGCGCCGTCCGCCGTGAGGTCCCCGTGCAGCCACAGCGTGAGCATGTAGAGGCCGGGAACGGAGAGCAGGCGCGGCTGGTGGGCGCCCTTCATGTTCTCGGCCTGGCGCAGCGCCCGCTCGGTGGAGGCGATGTACGGCCCCTCGAAGAAGTGCGAGAACGCCCAGCCGTCGGGCGTCAGCATGGTCTCCGCGGCGGCGACCGCGCGGTCCCCGCAGCGGATCAGGAAACGCCATCCGGCCAGCCGGGTGACGGCCGTGCCGTCCTCGGAGACGCGGTCCAACACATGGAGGGGCAGAGGGAGTTCGGGTGTCGCGGGTCCCTGGGCCGTGCGCAGGGACGGGGTCTTGGCCTCGCGGACTGCGGTGGGGGAACCGAGTGCCGTGAGAACGGAGCGCAGGGCGGGCGCGGGAGCCGAGGGGACATGCAGCGGCATGGTGGGTCGCCTCTCATTCGACAGGCACTGGTGGCGCGAGGGCGGGGCGGGGGCGGACGGCGCTGTCAGCTCTCGGGGTCAAGAGGCCGGGCCGGGTTCCGTGAGCATGGGTGCGGCCTGCCGCACGTCACTCGACGGCAGGTTCCGGGACCGGGGCGCCAACCTTCTGCCTTGTTCGCGGAGTTTATACGACACGTGTTCAGAAGATGTTTCGTCTAACCGTTTCCCGTATGAACAACAAGGGCCTATTCGGTCAGCGATTCACGGGAATCATCCCGGTTCCGAACCGGCTCCACGGCCATGACCTCGGGACTTGTCTCCGGCTGGGTCGGCCAATTCTCGTCGGCGTTTTTCACGAGGGCTCATAGGGCGAGGAACCGCTTACTGCGGCATGCCTCGTGAATGTGCCGCGGGTCACGTCCGACCAGAGTAGCGGGCGCCGGGCCGCCCCGGGACGTTATCGATCGCGATGTCTGGGCATCATCCTTCCTGACCCGGGACGAGGAGGTGACGCTTCGATGGGCGAGAAGGTCGTGGCAGGGCCGTTCGAGCTGGCCGACCGCCAGCGCTACCGCGCCAAGCTGGGGCGGTGCCTGACGGGGCTGGAGCGGCTGCTGGCCGAGAAGCGGTTCGACCGCCCCAAGAACCTCATGGGGCTGGAGATCGAACTGAACCTGGTCGGCACCGACGGCATGCCGAGAATGCTGAATGGAGAGGTTCTCGAGCGCATCGCGAGCCGAGATTTCCAAACAGAACTCGCCATGTTCAATCTGGAAGTCAACATTGCCCCACACCGATTGGACGGCCGGGTATTCGACCGGCTCGCAGAGGAGATCCGTACGTCACTGGCATATGCCCATCGAAAAGCGGGCGAGGTCGACGCGGGAATACTGATGATCGGCATTCTGCCGACACTCGACCGGGACGACCTGGTCTCCTCGAACCTCTCCGCGGTGGACCGCTACACCCTGCTCAACGATCAGATCGTGGCCGCCCGCGGCGAGGATTTCGTCCTCGACATCGAGGGCGTCGAGCACCTCACCTGCACCTCGGGCTCCATCGCGCCCGAAGCCGCCTGCACCTCCGTGCAGTTGCACCTCCAGGTCACCCCGGACCGCTTCGCGGACGTGTGGAACGCGGCGCAGGCCGTCGCCGCCGTGCAGGTCGCAGTGGGTGCCAACTCGCCGTTCCTGTTCGGCCGTGAGCTGTGGCGCGAGTCCCGGCCCCCGCTGTTCCAGCAGGCCACCGACACCCGCCCGCCCGAACTCCAGGCCCAGGGCGTCCGCCCCCGCACCTGGTTCGGCGAACGCTGGGTGACGTCGGCGTACGACCTCTTCGAGGAGAACCTGCGCTACTTCCCGGCCCTCCTCCCGATCCACGACGACGAGGAACCCCTCGACGTCCTCGACGAGGGCGGCATCCCCTCCCTCGCCGAACTCGTCCTGCACAACGGCACGGTGTACCGCTGGAACCGTCCGGTCTACGGCATCGCCGACGGCGTCCCGCACCTGCGCGTCGAGAACCGCGTGCTGCCCGCGGGCCCCACGGTGACCGACGTCATCGCCAACACCGCGTTCTACTACGGCGTCGTGCGCGCCCTCGCCGAGGAGTCGCGGCCGGTGTGGACCCGGCTGCCGTTCGAGGCCGCCGCCGCCAACTTCGACACCGCGTGCCGCGACGGCATCGACGCCCGCCTCGTCTGGCCCCGGCGCGGACGGCTCGGCGGCACCACCGAGATCGACGCGGTGACCCTCGTACGCGACGAACTGCTGCCGCTCGCGGAGGCGGGGCTGGACGCGTGGGGGGTCGAACCGGCGGACCGGGACCTGTACTTGGGGGTCATCGACGAGCGCTGCAGGCGCCGGGCCAACGGTGCGACCTGGCAGGCCGCCACCTTCCACCAGGCCCTGGAGCAGGGGCTCAGCAGGGAGGCCGCGCTGGCCGCGACCACCCGCCGCTACAGCGAGCTGATGCACCTCGGCGAGCCGGTCCACACCTGGCCGGTGGGACTGCCGGAGCCGGCGCCGCTGGGGTGAACGGCGGCTGTTCCGGGGCGCGTTGGCGGATGCGGGTGAACTGCCTCTGTCTCAGCCTGCGTTGGCCGACGCGCCCGACGCCCCCGCCGCCACGATGGCCTGGAGGATCACCGACTGGATCTCAGCCGGGTTGTTCACCTCGTGCCCCGAGCCGCCGGTCGCCTCGGCGATCTGCCGGGCCTCCTCCTTGTCGGCCTCAGGGCCCACCGCGATCATGATCAGCGGCACCGGCCTTTCCGGGCTGGCGAGTTGCTGCAGCTGCTTGATGAGCGCGGTGCGGGAGATGCTGCCCGGATCCTGGTTGACGCCGTCGGTCAGGATCACCAGCGCGTTGAACTTCCCCTTCACATAAGAGGAGGTGGCCGCCTTGTACGCGGCGAGCGTGGTGTCGTAGAGCCCGGTCGCGCCGTTCCGCACCGGCTTCAGCGAGCCGAACGCCGCTGACAGGGCGTCGCGTTGGGTGCCGTCGCCCTTGTGGTCGCCGAGCCGCTCGGTCGGGACCAGGACGCGGTAGTCCTTGTCGCCGTCGAGCTTCGTGGAGAACTCCCACAGCCCGATCTCGTCCTCGGGCGTGAACGTGGCGAGCGCCTGGAGCAGCGACGCCTTCGTGACGTCCATGCGCGACTGGCCGGTCCCCGGCACCTTCTCCGCCATCGAGGCGGACGCGTCGACGACCGTGGTGATCCGCGCGCTCTGCACGGTGATCGTCCAAGTGCCCAGGGCCTCTTGGAGCGCCGCGTCGGAAGCGGGCTCGGCCGCCGCCACGGCGTACGGCTGCGGGCTGGTGCCACCGGCCTTGGCGACCACCGCCTTCGGCGCGGTGTCGTCATCGGTGCGGAAGCCGTACTTCTCCATGAGCTTCTGCTGCGCGGGCTGGCTCAGATACGTCTCGAACCGGATCGCGGCCCGGCTCTGGTCCGTGGTCAACCGGTCCTGGTCGACCAGGTTGTACGGGTAGTCGAGCCGCGGGGAGCCGTCCTTCGGATAGAAGAGGTCGAGGCTCGCGTCACTGTCCGCCGACGCGTTGTACGAGAACGCCGACTGCTCACTGAGGACCAGCGCCTGGTTGCGCTTCGGGTTGCCCTGCTCGGTGCCCGACGCGTTGCGCGGCAGCGTGTCCAGGACCTGGCCGTCGGTGTCCGAGATCCGCTGCGACAGGGTCTTCATCATCGCCGCCGCCTGCGTCGCCCCGCCCTTGACCTTCCCGGCGGCCGTGCTCAGCTGCGTCAGCGCCAGCAGTCCCGTCGCGCTGCGCGCCGGGTCGGCCGCGCCCAGCCGGAGCGAATCGTCCTGGAGGGTGGCGCCGGCCAGGTCCAGCCAGGTGTACGTCTTCTCCGGCCAGCCCAGCGACTTCGCGGCGGCCGGCACCATCGCGACCCCGACCGGCGTGGAGGCCACGTTGCCCGCGGGCGTCACCTCCGTGGCCGAGCTGTCGGCGGCCGACGAGACCTCGCTGACCCACAGCTCCGAATCGGGCACCCACACCTGCACGTCCGGGTGCTTGCCCGCCTTCAGCGTGTCCGCGAACTTGTACGACTCCTCGGCGGTCACCGAGATGTTCAGGCACTGCCCGTCCGACGTGATGTTCTCATCGCGGGCCTGGCCGGCCGCGGCGCGCAGGGCGGGGGCCATGTCGGGGGAGGAGGCGAGCTTCAGCCGTACCGCGTCCTTCCGGCAGGAGGAGCCGAAGGAGAGCAACCCGCTCTGCACCGCCACGGCGGTACCGCCGGCGACGGTCAGCACCAGCACCGTGGCGATGGCGATCGTACGGCGACGCGCGCGAGGACGGGGGTCGCTGCCGCCCGCCCGGTACTGATCGGGCAAGCTGTGACGTCCCATGACGGTGGTGCCCCTCCCTGTTGAACCTCGTGCCGGTATGCGGCCGTATGGCAGACATGGGGGAGGTTCGCCCCGTACGGCGTCCGTCCCCCCAACGGCCTGTCGCGCACGATCTTCGTAAGTTCTTTCGAGACCCTAGCGGGGCGAAGATGGGCATGAGGCGGGATTTCCGAACTGAAGGCAGGTGTGCAGGTGGAGGCAGGGCAGGTGGCCGAAACTTTTCCGCTGGAGCGGCCCACGCGGCGGATTCTCCGGTCCGAGGCGCTGCTCGTTCTGGGGCTTTCGCTCGGTGCGAGCGGAGTGTCCGCCCTGATCAGCTTTGTCGGATCGGTCACCAAACCGGGGGGTCTCAAGGACCAGGCGGCCACCCTCAACGCCTCGGCCGCGCCGGGCCGTCCCTGGCTTGATCTGGCCTGGCAGCTGTTCGGGATCGCCTCCGCGCTCGTCCCCGTAGCCCTCGTCGCGCACTTCCTCCTGCGGGAGGGCGAGAGCCTGCGCACGATCGGCTTCGACCGCACCCGCCCCTGGCCCGACCTCGGGCGCGGAGCGGGCGTCGCGGCGGTCATCGGCTCCACCGGAATCGCCTTCTACCTGGCCGCACGCGGCCTCGGCTTCAACCTCACGGTGGTGCCGGAGGCACTGCCCGACGTCTGGTGGAAGTACCCCGTCCTGATCCTCTCCGCGATGCAGAACGCGATCCTCGAAGAGGTGATCGTGGTGGGCTATCTGCTGCGCAGGCTGGGCCAGTTGGGCTGGACACCGGGCACCGCGCTGGTGGCCAGTTCCGTACTGCGCGGTAGCTACCACCTCTACCAGGGCATCGGCGGCTTCATCGGCAACATGGTGATGGGCGTGGTCTTCGTCTACCTGTACCGGCGCTGGGGCCGCGTGGGTCCCCTGGTGGTGGCGCATTCCCTGCTCGACATCGGGGCGTTCGTCGGCTACGCGCTGCTCGCGGGCAAGGTGGGCTGGCTGCCCACCGCATAACAGCCGTACAGGGCACGCCTGTTACGGCTCAGGCGAGCAACTCGCCGTCGACGACCGTGACCGCCCGACCGGTCAACAGGGTCCGCTCGCCCCGCAGTTCGGTACGCACCCGCCCGGAGCGCGGCGACGCCTGCAGCCCGGTGAGGACCGTGCCGCCGAGCCGCTCGGACCAGTACGGCGCGAGCGCCGTGTGCGCGCTGCCGGTGACCGGGTCCTCGTCGATCCCGATGTTCGGGAAGAAGCACCGCGACACGAAGTCGTAGCCCCCGGTGGGGTCCTGGGCCCGGGCGGTCGCGATGATGCCGCGCTCGGACGCGGCCCCGAGAGCCCTGAGGTCCGGCGCGAGTCCTACGACGGTCTCCTCGTCGGCGAGTTCGACGACGAGGTCCCCGATGGCCGGGCCGGTGTCGAACGCGGTCAGCGGCTCGGCACCCAGCGCCTCGGCGAGACCGTCCGGGATCTCGACGGACGTGAGCGGAGCGGTCGGGAAGTCCAGCGTGATCGACCCGTCCTCGGCCGGGGTGGCGCTGAGCACCCCGCTGCGCGTCGCGAACCGCACGGGCCCCTCATGGGCGCCGGTGCTGTGCAGCACATGGGCCGTCGCGAGGGTCGCGTGCCCGCACAGCGCGACCTCCGTCGCCGGGGTGAACCACCGCAACGCCCAGTCCGCGTCCCCGCCTTCGGGCAGCCGGTGCGCGAACGCCGTCTCGGCGTGGTTCACCTCCAGCGCGACCCGCTGGAGCCACGCGTCCGCCGGGAAGGCGTCGAGGAGCAGCACCCCGGCCGGGTTGCCGGCGAAGGGGCGGTCGGTGAAGGCGTCGACGATTCGGATCCGCATACGGCGACGCTAGCCGCGCCGCCGCCTCCCGGCCCAAGGCCAATTCACGGTCACTGGACCGACTCGCGCACCGGCGGCGGGGAGGCGACGCGGTCCGAGGTGAAGCGGCGCACACCTACCGGCGATCGCCCCGGCGCATGGGTAATGTCCGCCCCGACGTACCGGGCCCGCGGCACCGCGGTCCATGACGAGGAGGAACACCATGGCCGACCGTGGACACGGCACCGAGGCGGACGAGGCGCCCGCGCCGGGGCCGCCGGAAGCCCGTCACGGGGGCGCGCGGGACGCCGTACGGCTCGCGGTGGTGGTCGGTGCGCTCGGCGTGGTCTTCGGTGACATCGGGACCAGCCCGATCTACACCCTGCAGACGGTGTTCAACCCGGGCGACCCGCACCCCGTCCCGGTCAGCACGCAGAACGTGTACGGCGTGGTCTCGCTGGTGTTCTGGTCGGTGATGGTCATCGTCACGGTCACCTACGTACTGCTGGCGATGCGCGCCGACAACGAGGGCGAGGGCGGCATCATGGCGCTCATCACCCTGCTGCGGCGCTGGAGTTCGGAGCGGGGCGGGCGAGCGGCCCTCGTCCTGACCGGACTTGGCATCTTCGGCGCGTCGCTGTTCTTCGGCGACAGCATGATCACCCCGGCGATCTCGGTGCTGTCCGCGGTCGAAGGGCTCAAGGTCGTCGAACCGTCCCTGGACAGCGCGGTCGTGCCCGTCACCGCGGTCATCATCGTGGTGCTGTTCCTGGTGCAGCGCAGGGGAACGGCCGCGGTGGGCCGGGTGTTCGGGCCGGTCATGATCGCCTGGTTCACGGCGATCGGCGCGTGCGGAGTCGTCGGCATCACCGAACACCCGGGCATCCTGCGGGCGTTGTGGCCGAGCTACGCCCTGGGCTTCCTGTTCGGCCACTTCGGCACGGCCTTCTTCGCGCTCGCGGCGGTGGTCCTCGCGGTCACCGGCGCCGAGGCCCTCTACGCCGACATGGGGCACTTCGGCCGCCGCGCCATCACCCGCGGCTGGATGTTCCTCGTCTTCCCCGCCTGCGTCCTGAGCTACCTCGGGCAGGGCGCGCTGATCCTCGACGACCCGGCCAACATCAGCAGCCCGTTCTTCCTGCTCGTGCCGCACTGGGGACGCTGGCCGATGGTCCTGCTCGCCACGGCGGCCACCGTGATCGCCTCCCAGGCCGTCATCACCGGCGCGTACTCCGTCGCCTCCCAGGCCGCCCAGCTCGGCTACCTCCCGCGCCTGCGGATCGCCCACACCTCCGAGTCCACGATCGGCCAGATCTACGTCCCCTGGATCAACTGGCTGCTGATGGTCTCCGTCCTCACCCTGGTCTTCGCCTTCCGCAGCTCCGCGGCGCTGGCCTTCGCGTTCGGCATGGCGGTCACCGGCACGATCACCATCACCACCCTGCTGTTCTTCTACGTGGCCCGCGCGAAGTGGCACACACCCGTGTGGCTGATCGCGACCGGCGCGACCCTGCTGCTCACCGTGGACCTGCTGTTCGTGGCGGCCAACCTCACCAAGCTCGTGCACGGGGCGTGGCTGCCGCTGCTGATCGCCCTCACCGCGTTCACCGTCATGACGACCTGGCAGCGCGGACGCGAGGTCGTCACCGCCGAACGGGCCGACCACGAGGGCTCGTTGCGCGAGTTCGTCGACCAACTCCGCAGCGGGGAGCGGCCGGTGATCCAGGTCCCCGGTACGGCGGTCTTCCTCAACCGGGGCAAGCAGACGGCGCCCCTCGCGATGCGGGCCAACGTGGAACGCAACCACGTACGGCACGAACAGGTCGTGATCCTGTCCATCGAGACCGAGCCCGTCCCACGCGTCCCGCTCGACCGGCGCATCGTCGTCGACGGCCTCGGCTACGCGGACGACGGGATCATCCATGTCACCGCCCGCTTCGGCTACATGGAGACACCGGACGTGCCCGGCACCCTGACCCTGATCGACCCCGCCGAGACCGAGGGCCCGCTCCACCTCGACCAGGCGTCCTACTTCCTGTCCACCATCGAGCTACGGCGCGGAGAGGCCCCGACGATGGCCCCCTGGCGCAAACGCCTGTTCATCGCCACGTCCCACATCACGGCCGACGCCGCCGAACACTTCGGCCTGCCCCGCGACCGTACGGTCATCATGGGCTGGCACATCGAGGTGTAACCGGGACTTCGCCGCACGGTCGCGGAGAGCCCCCTCAGCCGCCGCGACCGCGTGCGACGCTCCGCCCATGGACGTCACGGCACTGGCCCGCACACTGCTGGAGCCCGTTCCGGCCCACCGCACCGTCGGCATCCAGGTGGTGCGGGCCGCGGACGGCGAGGCCGAGATCACCGCGGGGGTCCCGGAGTCGCTGACCAACGTCATCGGTTCCCTCCACTCCAGCGGCCTCGTCGCCCTGCTCGACGCGGCGGGCCTGGGCGCGATCATCGCCGCGAGCGAGACCCCCGGCGACTTCGACGGCGTCGTCCCCTTGGGCACGTCCGCGACCCTGGAGTTCCTGGCCCCGGCCCGCGGCCGCCTCCGAGCCGTCTGCCACCTCACCCCCGAGGCCTACGCCGCACTGGGCCCCCTCCTGTCCGGCAAGACCGACCGGGTCCGCTTCTCCACCCGCGCGGAGATCACGGACATCACGGGCGAAGTGGTGTGCCGGGGCACCTTCAACTGGAGCGTGCGACGCAGCCGGGCGTGAATCGCGGTCATCGAAGCGGTCCTACTGATAGCAGGGTGGCGCGCACATCGGGGTGACCGTGCTCGTCTCCGAGTGCATGGGGGCCGCCGAGGCCGCCGGGGTCACGATGCCGATCATCGCCGCGGTCAGCAGAGCCGCGATGCCCGCGCGCTTCCACATCCTCATCACGTTCTCCCTCGGTTGGTGGTCGTGGGCCGGCCTTGCCAGTCAACGGGGTGGGCGCGCGGCGAGGGAAGCACTTCGAAGCCGTTCGAAGTCCTTCTGGGCTGACCCGTCCCAGCGAAGGGCGTGCTCGGCGAGGGCCCGGTGGATGCCGGCGACGGAGGGGCTCAGTCCTCTGCGCTTGCCGGTGGGGATGAACAGGTCGGTTTGGATCTGCTCGACGGACTCGCCGCCCGCGCGGCGCCGGCGCACAGTGTGGAGCATGTCGTCGGTGATGACGGGGGGCGGCCGCCGTGCTTGCCCTTGCGGGCGGCGGTGAGTTCGGCGGCGTCGCGGCCGAGCCGCTTCATCTCGTACACGGTGAAGACGACCCGGCAGTGCGGGGCGTGTGCCTTGACCTCCCGCGCGGTCCGCAGCGCCATCTCGCTCGGCAGGTCCGGGTCGATGGGCGCCGGCGGCGGGCTGCCGGCCCGCCATGGTCGGCCCGGACCGCGGTCGGCACCCGCAGCGCTTTCTTCAGCCGGGGCACCATGGCGAAGCGGCGGGTGTGGTAGGCGGAGGTCGGTCTTCAGAGGGTGCTGAGGGTCCGTCATGAGACCGGAGGCGAGAACGGGTTCTGAGAGCGAAACCGGGCCCGGTGGCGGTCCGGCGGCCCGGTTCCGATCTTGCTCGAGCAAAGGACCGTTTATGCGAGATCAGACTGTCCGCGAACGGCCTGGAACGTCCCCGCCGCAGTGAACGCGTCTGTGATCGGCGCGATGAGCGAGGCGAAGCGGCGGGCACCCGCGGTGCCGATCGGCGCCCACAGCGCGGCGCAGTGCTCGTCCGTTTCCACTTCGATGCGCTCGCGTGCCGTACTGCCGGCGTCGGTGACAACGCCGTGGGAGTCGAGCCAGCCGCGCTCGACGAGGCGTGCTGTCGCCGCGCTCCACTCCTCGTCGTTCCACTGACGGGTCGCTCGCGCGAGAGCTGTCGGGAGGCGGCCGGTCGCGGTGTGCAGAACGAGGCAGTCGCATGGCCCGAGGCCGTTGT
The DNA here is from genome assembly GCF_036187565.1 of Streptomyces sp. NBC_00252. Taxonomy (NCBI): domain Bacteria; kingdom Bacillati; phylum Actinomycetota; class Actinomycetes; order Kitasatosporales; family Streptomycetaceae; genus Streptomyces; species Streptomyces sp. NBC_00252. The sequence continues at coordinate 8,410,644 of NZ_CP108087.1, forward strand.
CGGCGAGTACGACGAGATGGGCGTCCCCGCGCCACTCGCGCGCCACCGTGATCTGCTGCCACAGCGCGACAAGAGGATCGGATGGAGGCGCGACCGAGGCGTTCGCGGCGGCGAGCACCTTGCCGGCGTAGTCGGCGCCGGCGACGACCGGATCGATCAGCGAGCGCGCTTCGGCGAGGTGGTCGTCCGTGAGATGTACGTTGACACGCCGCATCGCCCGTCCGGCGGCCAGGAAGCGGGCGGCCTGCCACCGCTCGGGCGACGCGGCCTTCCACACGCCCGCCATGGCCCTCACCGCCCGCGGGCTGAAGTTGTAGAAGGCCGCGAGCGTGACCTGCCACGGGACCGCGCCCATCGCGGCGGACCGGAAGGCCAGATAGGCCGGGCCGCGGTCGGTCACCCCGAGCCCGGCCGCCTCCTCGGCGGTCTCGGGGACGAGATGTATGAACAGGTGAGCGGCACTGATGGCGCTGCTGACGTCACGGACGGCGATCAGGTCCATCGGGCCGTCGCCGGTGCGGGCGGAGTCGGGAAGGGCGTCGAGGTGCATGGCGGTGGTGTCTCCGGGGGTCGGGGGGTCGGGCGGCGCTGTCAGGCGGGTGTTTCGGCAGTGGCGGTCAACACGGCACGTCCGAGGGTGTGACCGGCCATGGTGAAGCCGAGGACGGCCGGTGTGGCGTCGGCCGGAACATTTGTGGCGGGGATGTCCAGGGCGTGCACTACGACGAAGTAACGGTGCGGTCCGTGTCCGGCCGGCGGGGCGGCGCCGATGTAGCGGGCCACGCGGGCATCGTTGGCCAACTGGTAGGCACCCTCGGGTAGTTGTGAGCCGGTGTCGTCGCCGGCGCCCTCGGGGAGCTCGGTGACGGTGGCGGGGATGTCGGCGACTGCCCAGTGCCAGAACCCGGACCCGGTGGGGGCGTCGGGGTCGTAGACGGTGACGGCGTAGCTCTTGGTGCCGTCCGGGGCGCCGCTCCAGGACAGCTGCGGGGATGTGTCCTTCCCGCCGGGCAGTCCGGAGGAGTGCTGCTCGGGCGGCCACGCGGCACCGTCGGTGACGGTGGTGCTGGTGACGGTGAACGAGGCCGCCTGGGGGAGGCGGGCGAAGGGGTCGTTGGCAGGCACAGTGGTCGTTCCATTTCGGACGAGGGCGGTCTTGATCGGCTACTGAATCGACCATAACACGGATAATCGATTATCTAGTGGATCGTCTAGGATGGGCGCATGACTCAGACGGCGCACTCCTCGACCCCGCCGGGGAAGCAGATGCTTTCCGAGCAGGTCTATGCACACCTGCGGGACGCGATCATGCGCGGGGACCACTCCCCTGGCGCCCCCCTCAAGCCGCAGGATCTTGCCAAGGAGCAGGGCGTGAGCCTGGCCGTGGTGCGCGAGGCGCTCGTGCGGGTGGTCGGCGAGGGGCTCGCCGACCGGCTGCCCAACCGCGGTTTCGCAGTCCCGTCCTTCTCCGACCGCCGTTGGCAGGAGATCGCGGAGGCCCGTCGGACTGTCGAACCGGTCGTACTACGCATGTCCATCGAGCGCGGCGACGTCGACTGGGAGGCCCGTGTACGGGCCGCCCACCATCGTCTGGTGCGCACTCCGGCGTATGTGCCGGAGGAGGGCGATCACTACACCGGGGCTTGGGCCGAAGCTCATCGGGCCTTCCACCGCACGTTGCTGGAGGGGTGCGGCAACCGCGCACTGCTGGAGACCTTCGACCGGATGTGGACCGCGAGCGAGCTGGCCCGCCGTTGGTCGGCGCACCGCAACCCCGACCGGGACGGCGCCGAGGAACACCGCAGGCTGGAAGAGGCGGCGCTGGCCCGCGACGCCGACACCGCAGCCGCGGTTCTGGTCCAGCACCTCACCTTGACCGCGGCCGCTCTGACCGGCGATTCAGGTCAGGCCACCTAGGCTGGTGCCGCAGCGGCGAGGTCGAGGTGGGAATTCATGTCCAGCTCGAACCGGCCGTAAGGGTTCACGTGGGGTGCAGGGCGAGCATCGAAATTTCCTGGGATTCCTTGTCGGAGACCTGAAGGCCGTCGTTGATCTCGCGGCGCGGGTCGGCGTCGGCGAGGTAGTCGCAGATGAATGCCGTCCGCGCTGCCCGGCCGAGTTCCTCGATTGCCCGGTGGCCGGCCGGTACGGCCGTGCGGAGCCGACGTTCTTCAGCCGGGACAGCAGGATCGTCACGCCAGGCCCGCGGTAACGCCGGTGTCACTCGGTCATGAGGTTGCTGGACCAGGACCCGAACTTCTTCGAGTCCGACGCGCAGGGGGTTGTCATCCGAACAGTTCCGATATATCGTTGACGCATCGCGACAGATCAACGATGGAATGGAGTGATTGCGATGCGTACCCACGGATACGAGCGTGGACATGGACAGGACGGCTTCTCCCGGCGCGGTCGGGGTGGCCCTGACGGGCGGCGTGGGGCCTTCGGTCCCTTCGGGCCCGGTGGCCCGGGTGGGCCCGGTGGAGGCCCCGGATTCGGACCGGGCTTCGGTCCCGGCCCCTGGGGCGGACGAGGGCGCGGCGGCCCGAGGGGCGGCAGGGCGCGGCGCGGCGACGTACGCGCGTCGATCCTGGCCCTCCTCAAGGACCGGCCGATGCACGGCTACGAGATGATCCAGGAGATCGCCGAGCGCAGCGGCGGCGCGTGGAAGCCGAGCCCCGGCTCGGTCTACCCCACCCTGCAGCTGCTGGAGGACGAGGGCCTGATCGCCAGTGAGTCGGAGGGCGGCAAGAAGCTCTTCGCCCTCACCGAGGCCGGCCGCACCGCCGCCGAGGAAGGCCCCGACGCACCCTGGGAAGAGGCTTCCCGCGGTGTCGACTGGGAGGCCCTCAGCGAGATCCGCCAGGCCGGTTTCGGTCTGATGGAGGCCTTCGGCCAGGTCTGGAAGACCGGCAGCAAGGAGCAGCGCGAGAAGGCGCTGACCGTCATCAACGACGCCCGCAAGAAGCTGTACCTGATTCTGGCCGACGAGGACTGATGTCCTCCGGGCCGGAAGAGGTGGCAGGCCAAGGCGCCTCACGGAACTTCCGTGGGGCGCCTTCCCTGTGCGCGTTCCCGTTCCTGCGGTGCCCCGGCGCGTTCCTCAGGCCACCAGCCCGGCCAGTTTGCGCAGCGACTCGTTCAGGGCAGCCGTACCCGAGTCCTTCAGTTTGCCCGCCATCAACGACACCGCCGCACCCGTGAACTCCCCGTCGATCCGGACCGTCGTGGCGTCGCCGTCGGGCGTGAGCGTGTAGCGCGTGGCGACGTTCACGGCCATCGGGCCCTTGCCGCGGATGGCGAACACCCGGGCCGGTTCCACCTCCTCGATGGTCCACTCGACCTCCGCCGGGAAGCCCATCAGCTTCATGTTCTCCTGGAAGGTCCCGCCCACCTCGAGGACGTCGGGGCCGCCCTTGGGGAAGTTGGTGTGGGTCGCGTTCCACTCGCCGTACGCGGACCAGTCCGTGAGTTGAGTCCACACCTTCTCGGCCGGGGCCCCGATGCGGGCCTCCGCGCTGATCTCGGCCATGCGACCACCTCTTCGTATCGGGCTACGGTGTCGCGGAACGTAGCCGCAGGACGCGCAACATTCAATACTGATGAACCGTCAGGAATTGTGCGCACGGGCCGCGTCGCACGACTCAGCTCACCCGTCGTATGACCGCCGCGTCGAACAGGTCCCACGCGCGCGGGTGGGCGCTCTCGTCGTGGCAGTGCCAGGCGTCCCAGAACAGGTCGGCGAGCAGCGCGTCCTCCGGGGCGTACACCCGGTACACGTACTGCCTGCCGTCGACCGCCGGCAATGCCACCAGCCAGCACCTGCTCTCCACGTTCGCGGAAGACGTACGCCGGGTGCAGCGCGGTTGCGTACGGGGCGCGCGGCAGGGCGGCGCGCGCCTCTCGGGGTCGGCGGGCGTGATCTCATCCGTAAGGAGGAGATTCCGTCGCCCCGGGTCCACTTTGTGTGGGACGCCGAAATGCTTCCCTCCGGGGATGCCCTCGATGCGGGGGACTGATGGGGTAGGAGAGTGCAACCCCGTATCCCCAGCCAGTCGGCCCGCGAGCAAGGAATCCACCGCGCGGACAACGATGCCAGGCTCAGTGAAGAGCTGGCAGCGGTGATCGCCGGTGCGCGCCGCCGGGCACTGCGGGACGGCGACCGGCACATCGACACGGCCCACCTGCTGCACAGCCTCCTGGAGTCCGACCCCGACGCACGCGCCGTCTTCGGCGACGGCCCGCAGATCGCCCGCCTGCTCGGCTACCTCGTCCAGCGCAGCATCGGCTACGGCCTCCGCTGGCAGGGCGTGGTCGAGGACTCCGGCGCGCTCCCCGTGGTACCCGCGGCGGAGGGCTGGTCGCCCCTGGCCGCCGACGCCCTGGAGTACGCCTGCGAGCGCGCCGCCCTCCGCGGCGGCGACCTGGCCTGCGGCATCGACCTCCTCGCCGCGATTGTCGCGGACCCCGAGTCCCGCGCCGTCGAGGTCCTGCACCGCGCGGGCATCGAGTCCCCCGAGGCGCTGATCTGGATCGAGGGGCGCTTGGAGGAGTACGTCGGGGGTGCCGGCGAGACCGCCTGCTGAGCGCCCGCTGTCGGTTGCTGCGCCTCCTGGTGCGGGGTGGTGCCCCCGGCGCGGTCCTGTCCACGCCCTGAGACAGGTGTCAACGAGGATGACGCTGATGTCATCCCTTGTCATCATGTGCCGGTGCATACGTCTGAGAGCAGTGCGGCCGGAGGCGGCAGGGGCGTCGGGCTGGGCCTCGCGCTCGGATCCGCGTTGGCCTTCGGAGGGTCCGGGGTCGCGGCGAAGCCGCTGATCGAGGCGGGGCTCGACCCGCTGCACGTGGTGTGGCTGCGGGTGGCGGGCGCGGCCCTCGTGATGCTGCCCCTCGCCGTACGGCACCGCGCGCTCGTACCCCGTCGTCCCGCGCTGCTTCTCGGCTTCGGGCTGCTCGCCGTGGCCGGTGTCCAGGCCTGCTACTTCGCCGCGATTTCCCGGATACCCGTAGGGGTCGCCCTGCTCGTCGAATACCTCGCACCCGCGCTGGTGCTCGGCTGGGTGCGGTTCGTGCAGCGGCGCCCGGTCACCCGTGCCGCCGCGCTCGGCGTGGTCCTCGCGGCCGGGGGGCTCGCCTGTGTCGTCGAGGTGTGGTCCGGCCTGAGCTTCGACGCCGTGGGACTGCTGCTCGCGCTCGGCGCCGCCTGCTGCCAGGTCGGCTACTTCGTCCTGTCCGACCAGGGCAGCGACGCGGGCGACGAGGCCCCCGACCCGCTCGGCGTGATCGCGTACGGCCTGCTCGTCGGCGCCCTCGTCCTCACTGCCGTGGCCCGCCCCTGGACCATGGACTGGTCGCTCCTCGCGGGCGACGCCCACATGAACGGCACCGCCGTACCCGCCGCCGTCCTGCTCGCCTGGATCGTGCTGATCGCCACGGTCCTGGCGTACGTCACCGGAGTCGTCTCCGTGCGCCGACTCTCCCCGCAGGTCGCGGGCGTCGTCGCCTGCCTCGAAGCGGTCATCGCGACCGTCCTGGCCTGGGTCCTCCTCGGCGAACACCTCTCCGCGCCCCAGATCATCGGGGGAGGGGTGGTCCTGCTGGGCGCGTTCATCGCCCAGTCCTCGGCCCCCACGAAGGGCTCCGGCGAACCGGTGGCCAGCGGCGGCCCCGAAAGGGAACTCTCCCGGCGCGGAACGGCCGCCTAGCCAACCGGCCGGGCACCACAACACGCTCGCCCTTCCGTCGCCGTCCGCCTCAGCCGGGCCCCGGGTCCCCTGCCCTGTACGACCGGGCGCGACGGCACTGCCCGCAGCGGAAGCCCGAGGGGCCCGACGTCAGCCCTGCCCCCGCCGCCGCACCAGATGCTCCCGCGCCGCCGCGTCCCGGGGGCCGTCCCGCGCCACGAGCCCCGCCGCGATGCGGTCCTGGACCCCGGCCGCCCGCTTGCCCGCGTACTTGAACTTCGCCCGCACACCGGTCACTTCGAGCCGCACCGCCCGGATCCCCGACAGCAGCCTCCCGTACGGCGCCTCGCCCGCCGCGACCGTCGAGGAACCGCCCTCGGGCTGGAAGTGCCCGACCTGGCGGTTGAGCAGGGCCGCCAGCTCGGCCGGGTCGTCCACCAGGTGCGCGGTGCACTGGAGTTGGACCGCCGCGTAGAAGCTCGTGGGTACGCCGTGCTCGGGCGGCCCATCCGGGTCCGCCTGCCAGGGGCCGGGGATGAAGGCGTAGTCGTCGACGACACTCAGGACCACCTGCGGGTCCGCCGTCAGTGCGGGCAACAGGGGGTTGGGGCGGGCGAGATGGGTGATCGCCTCGCCGCGCTCCGGGTCGTAGAAGAAGTGCAGGGGCTGGACGAACGGGGGCTCACCGGGCGGGCCGTTGACGGCGAGCTGGCCGAAGTCGTGGGTGGTGAGCCAGCGTTGCCACTCGGTGTCGTCCCGGGGCGCGTCCCAGGGGTGGACGAGCATCACAACTCCGCGAGGTAGTCGGGGAGTTCGATGCCGGGGGTCAGGTCGTCGTTCGGGAGCGGGGTGCCGTAGGCCGGTCGGAGGGGGACGACTCCGGCCCAGTGGGGGAGGTCCAGGTCCTCGGGGTCGTCGTTCGCGCCGCCGGTGCGGAGCTTCGCGGAGACCTCGTCGAGGTCGAGGCGGATCACCATGGTGGCGGCGAGTTCCTTCTTGTTCGCCGGCCGCGAGTCCGCCGAGCGGCCCGGCACCACGTGGTCGACCAGCGCGTCCAGCGCCGTGCGCTTCTCCTCGGGGTCCGTCACCTGGCGGGCGATGCCGTGCACCACCACGGAGCGATAGTTGATCGAGTGGTGGAAGGCGGAGCGGGCCAGCACCAGACCGTCGACGTGCGTGACCGTCAGGCACACCGGCAGCCCCGGATCGGCCTTCCCCGTCATCCGCAGCGGACGCGCGCCCGTCGAGCCGTGCACATACAGCCGCTCGCCGACCCGCCCGTACAGCGTCGGCAGCACCACCGGCACGCCGTCCCGCACGAAGCCGAGGTGGCAGACGTAGGCCTCGTCGAGTATCGCGTGCACCAACTCCTTGTCGTACGAGGCCCGTTCGGCGGAGCGGGTGGGGACGGTCCGGTCGGTCGGCGTGTAGGCGGCGGGCTGTGGCGTCGGCTGCGCGGTGGTCCCCTGCATGGTGCTCTCCATTGCTTCTGCTCGTGCTTCCGCTCGGTCTGCCCGACGTCCGGGGTGCGGTGTCCGGGGTGGGTGTGGCGTCCCGTCTCGGGCCACGGTCGTCGGGTTGCGTTTCATTATGCACTAGTGCATAATCTGATTTGTGCTAGGAGGATATCGGATCGAAGGGCGACGCGCAGCTGACATCGCGGCGGACGTCGAGCGTGCGGTGGGTTCGGGAGAGCTGGAGCCCGGGCAACCACTGCCGCCCATGCGGGAGTTGGCGGTCAAGCTGGGGGTGAATCCCAATACGGTCGCGGCGGCGTACCGGACGCTGCGCGAGCGCGGGGTCATCGAGACCGCAGGGCGCCGGGGCAGCCGGGTGCGTCCGAAGCCGGCCACGACCGGGCGCGAGCACATCCGGGTCGACGTGCCGGTGGGCGTGCGCGACGTCTCGCACGGCAACCCGGATCCGGCGCTACTGCCGTCCCTGGCAAGGGCGTTCACCTTCGCCGCCGAGCAGTCCGACCGGCAGCCGGTCATGTACGGCGACGACCCGGTCGAACCGGAGCTGGCCCGCATCGCCCGCGCCGAGCTGGACGCGGACGGCGTGCCGCCCGGCCCCGTGGCCGTCACCTCGGGCTCCCTGGACGCCATCGAGCGGGTTCTCGCCGCGCACCTCAAGCCCGGGGACACCGTCGCCGTGGAGGACCCCGGGTGGGGCAGCCTCCTCGACCTCGTACCGGCGCTCGGACTGCGCGTGACCCCCGTCCGCGTCGACGACGAGGGACCGCTCCCCGACGACGTGAGCGCCGCGCTGGAGTCCGGCGCGCGGGCCCTGATCGTCACCGACCGGGCGCAGAACCCGACCGGAGCCGTCGTGAGCGGCGCACGCGCGCGTGCCCTGCGGTCCGTGCTCCGCGGCCACCCGGAGACCCTGCTGATCGAGGACGACCACGGCCACGGCATCGTCGACCGCCCGCTGCACCCCCTGGCCGGCACCACCCGCATCTGGGCCTTCGTCCGCTCCGCCGCCAAGGCCTACGGCCCCGACCTGCGCCTCGCCGTGCTCACCGGCGACGCCGTCACCCTCGACCGCGTCCGGGGCCGCCAGCGCCTGGGTCCGGGCTGGGTCACCCGCATCACCCAGCGCGCGGTGGCCCGGCTGTGGGCCGAGGGCGCGGTCGACACCCCGGCGGTGGCGGCCGCGTACGCCGCCCGCCGCGACGCGCTGATCACCGCGCTCGCCGAACGCGGGGTCACGGCCCACGGCACCAGCGGACTCAACGTCTGGATCCCGGTACCGGACGAGACCGGCGCAGTGTCCCGCCTCCTCCACGCGGGGTGGGCGGTGGCCCCGGGTGCCCGCTTCCGGATGACCGCGCCGCCGGGTATCCGGGTCACCGTCTCGACCCTGACGGCCGAGGAGACCGGACCCCTCGCGGAGGCGATCGCTTCGGCGTGCGGCCCGGCGCCGGTTCGCGGTTACGTCTGAGGCCGGTCAGCGGGGGAGTCGGGGACGAGGGCCGGACGCGCCGCCCGCGCCGGTCCCGTGCCGCCCGCTTCCGCCTGAGCGTGCCTGCCTCCCGCTTCCACCCGGGCGTGCCTGCCGGGGACGACTGCGCCTGACATCGCCCCCGGGCCCTCCCCCCCCCGCCCCGACCCCTACCGCTTCCCTCGCGCCCTCACCTGCGTGAGCCCCGCCCCCGCCAGCACGATCACCGCTCCCACCGGAGTCGACCACGTCAGCGACTCGCCCAGGATCGCCACCCCCGCCGCCGTGGCGATGACCGGGATGAAGTACGTGACCATCTGGGCGGTGGTGGGCCCGACTTCGGCGACCAGGCCGTACTGGAGGAGGACGGCGAGGCCCGTGCCCAGAGCGCCCAGGGCGGCGATCGCCAGGAGGGGGAGAAGCGGGAAGTGGGTCGGCATGGAGGTGAACAGGGGCGTGATCACGGCCAGTTGGACCGTCGCCAGGAGCAACTGGGCCCCGGTCAGGGAGAGATGCGACGAGCCCGTGCCCGCCAGTGTGCGGCGGACGTAGATCCAGCCGATCGCGTAGCAGAGCGAGGCCAGCAGGGCCATCGCCGTGCCTCGGGCGTCCAGGCCGCTGAAGCCCTGCCATGCGCCGAGGACCGTGAGGACGCCCAGGAAGCCGAGGCCGAGACCGGCGACGCGGACGCGGGTCGGGCGGTCCTCGGAGAGGGCGACCAGGGACAGCGCCATGCCCCACAGCGGTGAGGTCGCGTTGCAGATGCCCGCGAGCGTGGACGGGATCGTCAGCTCGGAGTAGGCGAAGAGGGAGAACGGCAGGGCGTTGAGCAGGAACGCGGCGACCGTCAGATGGACCCACGTGCGCCCGCCGCGCGGCAGCCGCTCCCGCTTCACCGCCATCGCCGCCGCGAGCACCGCCGTCCCGAACAGCAGCCGCCCGAAGGTGACTTGGAAGGGTGCGTAGCCGTCCGTGCCCACCTTGATGAGCAGAAAACTGAAGCCCCAGATGAGGGAGAGCGCCCCGAACCGCAGCCGCCAGTCGAGCGCGCGGCGGGGGAGGGGAGCGGTGGTGTCCGGGACGGTGGCGGTCGTGGTCGTGACGGTGGTCATGGATACCAAGATCCTGGCCCCGACCTCGTAGCACAAGCGAGATTTCGCCCCCGGTATCTCGTAGGATCGCTTACATGTTGAACCTGGAGCGCCTGCGCACCCTGGACGCCCTCGCCCGGCACGGCTCGGTCAGCGGCGCGGCCGAGGCGCTGCACGTGACGACCTCGGCCGTCTCGCAGCAGATGGCCAAGCTGGAGCGGGAGGTCGCGCAGCAGCTGCTCGCGAAGAACGGGCGGGGGGTACGGCTCACCGACGCGGGCCGGCTGCTCGCGGAGCACGCGGGACGCATCCTCTCCCAGGTGGAGCTGGCCCAGTCCGACCTGGAGGCCCAACGCGGGCAGGTGGTCGGCGAGTTGAGGATCTCCGCGTTCCCGACCGCCGCCCGCGGCCTCTTCCCCGCCGCGCTCGCCGCCCTCCGCTCCCGCCACCCCGCGCTGCGCGTCCGCTCCACCGAGCAGGAACCGGAGCGCGGCATCGCGGGCGTCGTGCGCGGCGACCTCGATCTCGCCGTCGTCCTGGACTGGTACAACAAGCCGATGCCGCTCCCGGACGGCCTGGTGAAGGCGCCGATCCTGGACGACCCCGCCGACGTGGCGATGCCCGCCGATCACCCGCTGGCCGGGCGCGACGAGGTGGACCTCGGGGAGTTCGCCGACGACGAGTGGATCACCTGGGCCGAGGGCGAGTTCTGCCACGAGTGGCTGATGTTCACGCTCCGCTCCCGGGGCATCGAACCGATCATCGGCCACCGCGCCGCCGAGACCCACACCCAACTCGGCCTGGTCGCAGCCGGGTTGGGCGTCTGCGTCGCCCCTCTGCTGGGCCGCCACCCGATGCCCGCCGGGGTCGTCACCGTCCCCTTGAAGCAGCGTGTGCGCCGCCATGTCTACGTCGTCTGGCGTGCCGACGCCGACCGCCGCCCGTCCATCCGCGCGGCGGTCGAGGCGCTGCGGTCGGCGGCGGAGACGGTCGCCTGAGAGGTGCCGGCCAACTGCCTTACAGCGCGGCCAACTTGCGGAAGTCCCAGGAGGCGAGGGTGTCCGGCGTCAGCCGTATCCACGCGTGCCGTCCGTCGTACGGCATCGCGTCCAGGCCGAAGTTTTTCTGCGCGAACAGCTTCTCCACGGCGACGAGTTCGGGATGCGGCTCGCCCGTGCGCGGGGTCTCGCCGACGAACTCGACGGTCCCGGACAGCTCGACGCCCCGCAACTCGTCGTAGGCGTGCCCGCCGTCGACCACCACCGCTACGCGCGGGTCGCGGCGCAGGTCGGCCCAGCGCTTGCTGCGGGTGATCGAGTACAGCCACAGCGAGGTGCCGTCCCACACGAACCAGAGCGGGCTGACGTGCGGTGCCCCGTCCGCCGAGGCGGTCGCGACCCGGCAGGTGCGCTCGGTGGCGAGGAACTCGTCCAGCTCCTCGGGTGTCATCATGATCTTCCGGCCTCGGCGCTGAGTGGCGGTCATGCGATCCCCTTCGGCTACGGAACACGCGGCGGGCAAGCCGCATCTGACGGTACGTCAGGACAGGGGTCGGGAAAACCGCCGGCCGTCTTCCGTCCGCACGCGATGCTCGTTACTGTCACCCGCCCCGGCCGTCGACGACAAGGGAGCGCCATGCCGTCGCACGCACAACTCAGTGAGATCCTCGACACGGTGAGCACTGTCCTGTTGACCGTCGAATGTCAACAGGGAGTGGTCGGACCGGACAGCGCACTGCCCGAACTCGCCCTCGCCGCCAGGCAGTCGGGTGCGCTCGCGAACGTCGCCCGGCTGGTCTCCGCCGCGCACGAGAGCGGGGTCCAGGTGATCCACGCGATCGCCGAACGCCGGCCCGACGGCCGGGGCGCGAACCACAACGCCCGGCTGTTCCGCGCCGCCGAACGCCTGCCCGTCCAGCAGCTGTCGGGCACCGCGGCGGTCCGCGTGGCGCCCCCGATCGTGGTCGCCGAGGAGGACCTCGTCGTACGACGGCTGCACGGTCTGTCGCCCATCCAGGGCACCGAGGTCGACGCGCTGCTACGGAACTCGGGCTGCCGCACCCTGGTCGTCACCGGCGTCTCGGCCAACGTAGCGATTCCCAACGCGGTCTTCGACGCCGTCAACCGCGGCTACACCGTCGTCGTCCCCAGTGACGCCATCGCGGGGGTGCCCTCGGAGTACACCCCCGCGATGATCCGCAACACCCTCGCATTGGTCGCCACGGTCGCGACCACGGACGAGGTGCTGGGCTGCCTCAAACGACCACGCGGAGCGGGCCGCGGCTGACCGCCACCTCAGCGGGTGCCGGCCGTCACGCCAGCGTGATCGAGTCCCCGGACACGGAGATCTGCTCGGCGGGCAGGCCCTGGGTGGCCGGGCCCTTCTTGACGCTGCCGTCGGTCACGGAGAACTCGCTGCCGTGGCACGGGCAGACGATGGCCCCGCCGCTGATGCTGCTCACCGCGCAGCCCTGGTGGGTGCACTTCGACGAGAACGCCTTGTAGGTGCCCGCCGTCGGCTGGGTGACCACCACGCCCTTGCTGGCGAAGATCTTGCCGCCGCCCTCGGGGATGTCGGAGGTCTTCGCCAGTTCGGTGCCGCCGGCGTCACCCTGGGCGGTGGACGAGCCGGCCGTGCCGGAGCCCGAGGTGTCCTTGGAACTCGACGAGCCCGACGACGAGTCGTCGTCGGACGAGCACGCGGTCAGCGCGACGGCGAGTCCCGCCGCGCCGACCGCCGCCAACGCGGTACGACGGGACGGCGCCGTGACGGGTTCGAACGATTCGCTGGTCATGCTGACGTTCCTTCCATGGGAAGCATGTGTGTCCGCAAAGGGGTACGACGAGCGGGCGACCGTCGTTCAGACGGTGTCGTGAGCTTGGCCTGATCGAGATCAGGAACACGTAAAACGTCCCTGTCGTTCCGCTGTCGGCCACACATAAGGCCTGACCAGACGCCGGTGAGCCCGTCAACACACCAGTAATCTGGAGCGATGCTCAAAGAAGTCATCGCGACCCGCTACATCACGCCCCTGCGCGAGGGCGGTTCGCTCCCTGGGCTCGTCGAGGGTGACGACCTCGCGCCGTACGTCATGAAGTTCAGCGGCGCGGGACAGGGCCGAAAGACGCTCGTCGCCGAGGTCGTGGTGGGGGAGCTGGCCCGGCGGCTCGGCTTCCGGGTGCCGCGGCTCGTGACCCTCGACCTCGACCCGGTGCTCGGCCTCGGCGAACCCGACCAGCAGGTCCAGGAGTTGCTGAGGTCGAGCGGCGGCGCCAACCTGGGCATGGACTTCCTGTCCGGCGCGCTCGGCTTCGACCCGCTCGCCTTCACGGTGAGCCCCGAGGAGGCCGGCCGGATCGTCTGGTTCGACGCCCTCGTCAACAACGTCGACCGCTCCTGGCGCAACCCCAACCTGCTGATGTGGCACGGCGACCTGTGGCTCATCGACCACGGCGCCACCATGATCTGGCACCACAACTGGCCCGGCGCCCCGACCTCGGCGGCCCGCCCCTACGCCGCCGCCGACCACGCCCTCGCCCGCTTCACACCGGACGTGGCGACCGCGGCCGCGGCCCTGGCACCGCAGGTCACCGCGGAACTCCTCGCCGAGGTCACCGCCGAGATCCCCGACGCCTGGCTGACCGGCGAACCCGGCTTCGACACCCCGGACCTCCTCCGTGAGGCGTACGCGGCGCCCCTCCTCGCGCGCGTGCCCTCCCTCCACGAGCGCATCGAGGGACTCCAGTGACCGAGCGCCACATCATCCGCCCGAGCGAGGCGAACACCCGGGACGTCTTCGAGTACGCCCTCCTCCGGGTCGTACCGCGCATCGAGCGCGGCGAGTGCATCAACGCGGGCGTGCTCGTCTACTGCCGCGCCCAGTCCTACGTCGGCGCCCGCACCCATCTGGACGAGGCACGGCTGCTCGCTCTCGACCCGGACGCCGACGTGGCCGGGATCAGGGCCGCGCTCGGCGCGGTGGAAGGCGTGTGCGCGGGGGGTGCGGCGGCCGGGCAGGCGGCCTCGGACGATGCGGGGCGGCGGTTCCGGTGGCTGATCGCGCCCCGCTCCACGGTGGTCCAGCCGGGGCCCGTGCACACCGGTCTCACCGTCGATCCGGCGGCCGAGACGCAGCGCCTGCTCGACCTGCTGGTGAGGTAATGGATCACACCGGGCCACGCGCACGTTGACACCGAGTGCCAGGGCTTCTAGCGTCACGTACGCCGAAGGTACTAAGCGGTCGCTCACCGGCGGGCCGCGAGGGCGAGACTTTCTCAAGGGCGAGGAGAACCAGCAATGTCCACCACTGAGCAGCGGGTCGCGATTGTCACCGGCGGGGCGCGGGGCATCGGCGCCGCCACCGCCGTACGCCTCGCGGCCGAGGGCCGTGCGGTCGCCGTGATCGACCTCGACGAGGCCGCCTGCAAGGACACCGTGGAGAAGATCACCGCGGCCGGCGGCAAGGCCCTCGCGGTCGGCGCCGACGTCTCCGACGAGGCACAGGTCGAGGCCGCCGTCACCCGCATCGTCGCCGAGCTGGGCGCCCCGACGATCCTCGTCAACAACGCGGGCGTGCTCCGCGACAACCTCCTCTTCAAGATGAGCGTCTCCGACTGGGACACCGTCCTCGGCGTCCACCTGCGCGGCTCGTTCCTGATGACCAAGGCCGTCCAGAAGCACATGGTCGACGCGGGCTTCGGCCGGATCGTCAACCTCTCCTCGTCCTCCGCCCTCGGCAACCGCGGCCAGGCCAACTACTCCGCCGCCAAGGCCGGTCTCCAGGGCTTCACCAAGACCCTCGCCATCGAGCTGGGCAAGTTCGGCATCACGGCCAACGCGGTCGCCCCCGGCTTCATCGCCACCGACATGACCGCGGCCACCGCCGCCCGCGTCGGCATGGGCTTCGACGACTTCAAGGCCGCCGCCGCCACCCAGATCCCGGTGCAGCGCGTCGGTGAGCCCGACGACATCGCCAACGCCGTCGCCTTCTTCACGAACGAGGCGGCCGGGTTCGTCTCCGGCCAGGTGCTGTACGTCGCCGGCGGACCGCTCAACTAGGGAACACGAAAAATGACTGAACTCCCCGAACTCTCCGGCAAGGTCGCCGTCATCACCGGCGCCAGCCGAGGCATCGGCTACGGCGTCGCCGAGGCACTGCTCGCCCGCGGCGACCGGGTCTGCATCACCGGCCGCAGCGAGGAAGCCCTCAAGGAGGCCGTCGAGACCCTCGGCGCCGACCGCGTCATCGGCGTCGCCGGCAAGGCCCACGACGAGGCCCACCAGGCCGTCGTCGTCGAGCGCACGATGGAGGCCTTCGGCCGCGTCGACTTCCTGGTCAACAACGCCGGTACGAACCCGGTGTTCGGCCCCATCGCCGACCTCGACCTGAACGTCGCCCGCAAGGTCTTCGAGACCAACGTCATCTCGGCCCTCGGCTTCGCCCAGAAGACCTGGCACGCCTGGCAGAAGGACAACGGCGGCGCCATCGTCAACATCGCCTCCCTCGCCGGGATCTCCGCCTCGCCGTTCATCGGCGCGTACGGCGTCAGCAAGGCCGCGATGGTCAACCTCACCCTCCAGCTGGCGCACGAGTTCGCGCCCGGCGTACGGGTCAACTCGATCGCCCCCGCGGTCGTGAAGACCAAGTTCGCCGCCGCCCTGTACGAGGGGCGCGAGGAGGAGGCCGCCGCCTCCTACCCGCTGGCCCGGCTCGGCGTCCCGTCCGACATCGGCGGCGCCGCCGCGTTCCTCACCTCGGACCAGTCCGACTGGATCACCGGCCAGACCCTCGTCGTCGACGGCGGCATCCTCCTCAACGCCGGCGTCGGCTGACCGACTCCGCACGGGCGCCGGTCCCTTCACTGTTCCCTTGACGGAACCGGCGCCCCTGTCGAGACAAAGAACGCGCACAGCCGAATGACAACGTCGTCATAAAAACGCTGCTCAACAGCCCCTCCCGAACCACCATTCCGGGCCGCGGAACTGCGGTACGGTCTGCCGACCCTTGGTACGGCGGATCGAGGAGCGAGCGCGTGTTCAACCGGAACCGAGGCCTGCGGGCGGGCGCGGCGATCGCGTCGATATCCCTGGCGGCCGGATGCGGAGTGTTCTCGAACGGGAACTCCGACGACCGCGGACCCATCGTCGTCGGCACCACCAGCGCCCCCAGCACCCTCGACCCGGCCGCGTCCTGGGACGGCTCCTGGGAGCTGTTCCGCAACATCTACCAGACGCTGCTCGCCTACCCCTCCGGCGCGACCACGCCCGAGCCGGACGCGGCCAAGTCCTGCCGTTTCACGGACGGTTCGAACACCACATACCGCTGCGAACTCCGCGCCGGCATGAGGTTCGCCGACGGCGACCGCCTCGACGCGCAGGCCGTCAAGCACTCCATCGACCGCATCCGCCTGATCAACGTGGCGGGCGGACCCGCCGGCCTGCTCGGCAGCCTCGACCGGGTGGAGGCCGCGGGCGACCGCGACGTCGTCTTCCACCTCAACAAGCCCGACGCCACCTTCCCGTTCGTGCTCGCCACCCCCGCCATGTCGATCGTCGACCCCGACGACTACCCCGCGCACTCCCTGCGCAAGGACGGCAAGGTCTTCGGCTCCGGGCCGTACACCCTCAAGTCGTACGACGACGGCAAGCGGGCCCAACTCGTGCGCAACGACCGCTACAAGGGCTTCGCCCAGCGGGAGAACAGCGCGGTGACGATCCGCTACTTCCAGGACTCCGCCACCATGGTGAAGGCACTGCGGGACAAGCAGATCGACGTCACCTACCGGGGCCTCGCCGCCGACGACATCATCGCCCTCCAGGGCCGCGCCTCGAAGAGCCTCCAACTGGTCGACGGCGCCGGCACCGACATCAACTACCTGGTGTTCAACCCCAAGGACCGCTGGGCCGGCAACATCGCCGTCCGCAAGGCCGTCGCCCAGCTCGTCGACCGCGGGGCGATCACCCACAAGATCTACCGCGACACCGTGGACCCGCTCTACTCGATGGTCCCCAAGGGCCTCATCGGCCACACCACCGCCTTCTTCGACGACTTCGGAGACCCCAGCGTCCCCAAGGCCCGCACACTCCTCACCGACGCGGGCATCCACCAGCGCGTCCCGCTCACCCTCTGGTACACCAGCGACCGCTACGGCTCCGAGACCGGCCTCGAATTCCGGGAGCTCAAGCGGCAGTTGGACGCCTCCGGGCTCTTCACGGTCACCCTGAAGAGCCGCCCCTGGAAGACGTACGTGACGGGCTACCAGAAGGGCGAGTACCCGGTCTTCGGGCGCGGCTGGTTCCCGGACTTCCCCGACGCGGAGAACTTCATCGCGCCCTTCGTGGGGCAGCAGAACGCGCTCGGCACGCCCTACGTGTCGACCAGGATCACCGACGTCCTGCTGCCCGAGTCCCGCCGGGAGAGCGACCGGGCCGACGTGGTCAAGGAGTTCGAGGACGCGCAACAGGTCCTGGTCGACGACGCACGGCTGCTGCCGCTGTGGCAGGGCCGGCAGTACGTCGCCGCGAGCGACGACATCTCCGGCGGGGAACAGGCCCTCGACCCGTCGACGATCATGATGATGTGGGAGCTGTACCGCAAGACCAGCTGGTGACCCGGCTTCCGGCACCCGTTGTCAGTGGCCGCCTGTAGGTTCTGGGGCATGGAGGCGACCGCACCGCGCGGCCGCCCGCATCGCAGTCGCCGCACACGGTAAGGAAGTTGACGTGACCGACATCTCCATGCTCCCCGAGTCCTGGCGCGGGGTCCTGGGCGACGAGCTTCAGCAGCCCTACTTCAAGGAGCTGACCGAGTTCGTCGAGGAGGAGCGCGCGAAGGGTCCCGTCTACCCGCCGCGCGAGGAGGTCTTCGCCGCGCTGGAGGCGACGCCGTACGACCAGGTGAAGGTGCTGGTCCTCGGCCAGGACCCGTACCACGGCGAGGGCCAGGGCCACGGCCTGTGCTTCTCGGTCCGCCCCGGCGTCAGGACCCCGCCCTCCCTCCGGAACATCTACAAGGAGATGAAGGAGGAGCTGGGCCTCCCGGTCCCGGACAACGGCTATCTGATGCCGTGGGCCCAGCAGGGCGTCCTGCTGCTCAACGCGGTGCTCACCGTCCGCTCCGGCGAGGCCAACTCCCACAAGGGCAAGGGCTGGGAGAAGTTCACGGACGCGGTCATCCGCGCGGTCGCCGAGCGCCCCGACCCGGCCGTCTTCGTCCTGTGGGGGAACTACGCGCAGAAGAAGCTCCCACTGATCGACGAGGAGCGCCACGTCGTGGTCAAGGGCGCGCACCCCTCCCCGCTGTCGGCCAAGAAGTTCTTCGGCTCCCGCCCCTTCACCCAGATCGACGAGGCCGTCGCCCGGCAGGGCCACACCGCGATCGACTGGCGCATCCCGAACCTGGGCTGACCACACCCGGACCGGTCCGGGGCCGCCTGACGGGGATTGTCAGTGCCGCCGGTTAGCTTCGACAGGGACAGTCAGGGTGGCTGGCGAGTGCGGAGGACGCGGTGGCGGAGCGACAGGAGCAGGCGGCGCCGGACGCTCTGCTGACGCGGATCGGACAGGTCGTCATGCTGCACCACGGCGGCGACCGTGAGGAGGCCCGGGAGCGGCTGCTCGGCCTGTGGGCGGAGCTCGGCGAGGACGGCGACCCGCTGCACCGCTGCACCCTGGCCCACTACCTGGCCGACACCCAGGACGACCCGACCGACGAACTCGCCTGGGACCTGAGGGCGTTGTCGGCGGCGGACGAGCTGACGGACGGGCGGCACGCGGGGGACTCCGGAGACCCCGGGGACACCGCGGGCGCCGGTCGGGAGGGGGCGGTCGCGATCCGCGCCTTCTACCCCTCCCTGCACCTCAACCTCGCCGCGGACTACGTGAAGCTCGACCGCCCCGACGCCGCCCGCACCCACATCCGCCGCGCCCGCAGCGCCTGTACGGTCCTCGCCGACGACGGCTACGGCAACGGAGTGCGGGCCGCGATCGGGCGGCTGGAGCTGCGGCTGGGGGACGGGGGCCCGGGCGAGGGCGGGGCGTGGGGGCCGCCGAGACAGCGGCCGTAGCGCGCAGTGGTGCCCGGCGGACGGAGACCCCTCGCCACGGTCCGGGGTGTCAACGCCCGTACGTCTGGCCGCAGATGACCGACTGCGGGCTGTCCGGCTGCCAGCCGCCGTATTTCCTGCCGAGGGCGCACACGTCCTGCGTGTTCTTGGGCACCGACCTGACCGCGTCGGGGATGTCCGAGCCCGGCTGCCGGGGGTGGTGCGGCTTCGGGTGCGGATGGGGCTGAGGCCGGGGGTGCGGGTGGGCGCGGGGGACCGGTGCCTGGGCCGTGCGCGGAGGCGCGACGGGTGCGCGGTGCGGGGGACGCGCGGCCGGTTCGGGGCGGTGGGACGGGCTGATGTATTCGAGCGCCTCCCGTGCCGGGGCCTGGACGACCTGCGGCGACGCGCTGCCCTCCGGTCGCGGCACCGACGCCGGGGACGGCGCGGCCGGGGGAGCGGGGGCCGCCGGCCGCTGGACGGTCATACAGCCCGAGAGGGCAGAGACAGCTACGGTGACCAGGAGCGTTGCGGTGGTCGTCGTTCGATGCATTCGCGCAACTCTGCTGGTTCCGGACCCGTTTGGGACAGCGGACGAGCGGATGATGCCCCGCACGGGTGATCTCCGCCCCCTTACGGACGGCGCCCGCCCGCTCCGGGTGACGTGACGTCAGTCGCCGGTGTTCCCGTCGATCCGCTCACGGAGCAGGTCGGCGTGGCCGTTGTGCCGGGCGTACTCCTCGATCATGTGCGTGTGGATCCAGCGCAGGTTGAAGCGCTCGCCGGTGCGCCGGTGCTTGCCCACGGAGATGTCGTCCAGGGTGAACCGCGCCGCCTGCTCCCGCGCCGCCCCGATCTCGGCCTGCCAGGTCGCGTACGCCTCGGCCCAGGTGTCGGCCTCGGTGAGATGGAAGTCGCCGTCCGGGTCCTCGTCGGTGTAGTAGATCGGGGTCAGCTGCTCGTCCGCCATGACCCGGCGGTACCAGCTCCGCTCCACCTCGGCCATGTGCCGCACCAGGCCCATGAGCGTCAGCCCGGACGGTTCAGCGGAGGCGGTCCTCAACTGCTCGTCGGACAGGCCCTCGCACTTCCACGCGAGGGTCTGCCGGTGGTAGTCCAGCCAGCCGTCCAGCATCGTGCGTTCGTCGGCCGTGGTCGAGGGTTCACTGCGTTCGATGGTCATCCAGGCATCCTCGCGTGCTCCGTCCGCCCGCACCAGCGGATATCGGCCACCGTATGCTTCCGGAAGGTATCGCAGGTCAAACGCCAGGGAGGCTCCGTGAAGGTCGGCTGCATCGGACTCGGTGACATCGCGCGGAAGGCCTACCTGCCGGTGCTCGGCGGACTGCCCGGGGTCGAACTGCATCTGCAGACCCGCACGCCCGCCACCCTCGCCGAGGTCGCCGACGGCCTGCACCTCCCGGCGGAGCAGCGGCACACGGACCTCGACGCGCTCCTCGCGCAGGACCTCGACGCCGCGTTCGTGCACGCGCCCACGGCCGTGCACCCCGAGATCGTCACCCGGCTGCTGGAGGCGGGCGTACCGACGTACGTCGACAAGCCGCTCGCCTACGAACTCGCCGACTCCGAGCGGCTGGTACGGCTCGCGGAGGAGCGGGGCGTGTCGCTCGCGGTCGGCTTCAACCGGCGCCACGCCCCCGGGTACGCGCAGTGCCTCGACCACCCGCGCGAGCTGATCCTCATGCAGAAGAACCGGATCGGGCTCCCCGAGGAGCCGCGCGCGATGATCCTGGACGACTTCATCCACATCGTGGACACCCTGCGGTTCCTGGTGCCGGGCCCGGTCGAGGACGTCACCGTGCGCGCCCGCACCCAGGACGGCCTGCTGCACCACCTCGTGCTCCAGCTCTCTGGCGACGGCTTCACCGCGCTCGGTGTGATGAACCGGCTCAGCGGCTCGGTCGAGGAGATCCTCGAGGTCTCCGGCCAGGACACCAAGCGCCAGGTCCTCAACCTCGCCGAGGTCGTCGACCACAAGGGCCAGCCGACCGTACGGCGGCGCGGGGACTGGGTGCCGGTGGCCCGCCAGCGCGGCATCGAGCAGGTCGTCCACGCCTTCCTCGACGCCGTACGCGCCGGAAAGGTGCTCAGCGCCCGGGACGCGCTGGCGACTCATGAACTGTGCGAGCGGGTGGTACGAGAGGTCGCGGAGCGGTCCGCCGCAGCCTGAACGCCCGCATCCCCTCCCCGGCGCACACGAGCGCCAGGATCAGCAGCGAGCCCTGCACCGGCCAGTCGCCGTAGCGGACGTACGGCGTGATGCCGTGCGCGAGCGGGACGTCGTAGACCCGGGTCGTGCTCGCGCCGGTGCCGAGCCAGGAGCCGATGCGCTCGCCGCTCGGGCCGTAGACGGCGGAGACGCCGGTCAGGGTGGCGTGGACCACCGGGCGGCCGGTCTCGGCGGCGCGCAGGGCGGCGAGGGTGGCGTGCTGCTCGGGCGCCCAGCTGTTCTGGAACGACGACGTCGACGACTGCGCGAGCAGCACGTCCGCGCCGTCCTGTGCCAGATGCCGGCTCATGTCGGGGAACGCGGTCTCGAAGCAGATCAACGGCCCGACGCGCAGCCCGTGTCCCACGCTCATCACGACCTGTTCGGTGCCGTGCCTGCGGTCGACGCCGGCCGCCTTGCCGACGGAGGTCGCCCAGCCGAGCAGCGAGCGGAACGGGATGTACTCCCCGAAGGGCACGAGCCGCATCTTGTCGTAGCGGTCACCTGTGAGTCCCTTCGGGCCGACCAGGATCGAACTCTTGTAGATGCCGGGCTTGTCGGAGCGTTCGGCGTCCACGTTGACCAGGATGTCGGCGCCGGTCTCCTTCGAGAGGGCGGCGATACGACGTGCCAGGTCCGGCCGTTTGGCGAGGTCGAAGCCGACACTGCTCTCGCCCCACGCGATCAGGTCCACGTGCCGACCGGCCAGTTGACGGGTCAGCTGCTCCTCGCGGTCGAAGCGCCGGACACCGCTGTCGTCGCCCGCGATGACACCGGGCTGTACGACGGCGATCCGCACGCTGCCGTCCACGTCGGGGCGCGGCGACCACACCCAGGCGGCGGAGGTCGCGGCGGCGGTCGCGACGAGCCCCGCGACCGCGGGCACGCGCACCTCACGGACCGACACCAGCACGGCGACCGCGACATTCACGGCCACCACCAGGAAGCTCAGCAGCCACACCCCGCCCACCGAGGCGAGCCGCAACGCCGGTTCCACCTGCCACTGGGTGGAGCCGAGCAGCCCCCAGGGACCGCCCAACCCCTGCCAGGAACGCACGAGTTCGACCATCAGCCAGCCAGAGGGCAGCACCAGCAGCGCGGCGGCACCCCGCCGGGGCGAGGGCACGCCGCCCAGGAAGCGGCGCACCAGCCAGCCCCACGGCGCCCACAGCACGCCCAGCAGCCCCGCGATGACGACGATGAACACACTCAGGCTCGGCACCAGCCAGCTGTGCACCGCCAGCATGAACCCGAGGCCGCCGAACCAGCCGTCGTAGGCCGCGCGCCGTCCGGTCGGTGCCGAGCGGGTCAGCAGGATCCAGGGGACGAGCGCGACGTAGGCGAACCACCACAGGGACGGCGCGGGGAACGCGAACACGGGCAGGGCGCCCGCGAGCGCGGCGAGCAGGGATCGCCGCCACGGAGAGGCGAGCCAGTCGCCGAAGGTCTTCATACAGCACCTCCCTACCCGCTGGTCGCTCCAGTGTGCGTCCCCGGGACGATCTCGCACAGTGGGCCCCGCCCCGGCCGTCTCAGTGGACCACGGCTTCCGGGCGCCGTTCGGGAAGACGCCGCCACTTCTCCTCCACCACGACCTCGGTCAGCCGCCAGCCGTCGTCGGTCCGCAGCAGCCCGAACGAGTAGCGCCCGCCGCACACGAAATCCGGTGCGGTGGAGGGGTTGTCGGCGCTCTCGTCGTCCTTGGCGAGGCGCATCGGGTTGATGTAGTCGGCCTGGACGTGGGCGGTGTCGTCGGTGTGCTGGTCCGGGGCGCCGAAGCTGATCCGCCGGTTGACGATCAGATGCTGCCGCATCGCGAACAACCGCATGCTCTCCGCCAGCCACCCGGCGATCTGCTCCGCGTTCCCCTCGATCCCTCCGGCGGACCGGTAGTCGGCACGCCCGTCGGGGGCGAACAGTTTCCGGTACGCCTCCCAGTTCCCGTCGTCCACCGCCACCGCGTATTCGGTGACCACTTCGTCCACGGCAAGCCGGTCCATCACAATCGCCAGTTCCACACGCTGCGTCATCGGCTCAGTGTTGGCCACGGAGGGTGTCGCGCCAAGAGGGACGCGGATACAAGGTGGGGAACATTCGGTGGTTCTCCCAGGTCTGCGCGGGTCTTCGGCGTTCTTCGGCGTTGTTCGTCGCTCTTTGTCGTTCTTCGGCAGTCCTGTTCGTCCTTCGTCGCGAGGAGTGGTCCATGAAACGTCTTGTCACGGTCGTCACCGGCGCCGGCACGGGAACCGGCGCCGCGACCTGCCGCCGCCTCGCGGAGGAGGGTCACGACGTGGTGGTGGGCTACGCAGAGGATGCGGACGCGGCCGAGGAGGCGGCGGAGGGGGTACGCCGGTCCGGCGCCCGCGCGCTCTGCGTGCGGGCGGACACGTCCGTATCGGCGGACGTGGAGCGGCTGTTCACGTCGGCCGAGAAGCAACTCGGCCCGGTCACCGGCCTGGTGAACAACGGGCTGCTGAACAACGCGGGGTTGTCAGGGCCGTCCGCCGGCCTCGCCGACACGGACCCGGCCGACCTGCGCCGATTCGTCGAGGCCAACCTCCTTGGCCCACTGCTGTGTTCACGCCGAGCCGCACGAGTGATGACCCCACGCGGAAACGGCGTGATCGTGAACGTGATCCCGTGCGCTGCCACCCCCGATGCCCCCGCCCACCACACGATGACGAACGCCGCCGTCGAGGCCCTCACCCTGACCCTCGCCGAGGAAGTCGGCCCGGGCATCCGCGTCAACGCCGTCGAACAGGGAAAAACCGAGGAAGTCGCCGCCGCCATCGCCTGGTTGATGTCACCGGACGCGTCGTATGTGAGGGGAACGGTGATACGGGGGACGGGCGGGCGGTGAGGCCTGCGCTCCGGTGCGGGGTCCGGGCGGCGGGTGTCGCGTCAGGCCGCCGCGATGACCTCGTCGCGGATCGCCGCGGCCCACTCGACCACCAACAGCTCGTATTCCTCGCGCTCTTGGGTCGAGAGGGAGCCGCCCGCGCGCAGCCAGAGTGCCCGGATCTGCTCGTTCACCTCGGCAGCAGACCGCACGGAACCAGGGGCCACGGAATCGGGGGACATGCGAACAGCCTAGGGGCAAGGACTGACACTGCGCTACCGGACGGCTACTCAGACCGTATGGGGTTGGTCACGGGCGCCGAGCACCGGGCCCCGGGCCGGGCGTGACGCTCAGTCGACCCGCACGTCCCCGTCGAACCCGCCCCTGAATCCACAGGAGATGGCCGCGTCCGCCGTGGACGCGGGCAACGACGAGAGCAGGTCGTCGAGTTGGACACGGCCCAGCGCGGCGGCTGTGTCGGCGACCGCGCCGGGGTCGAGCAGCCGAGGAGGGTCGCCGAAACCGTCGTAGACCTCGTCGTGGTCCAGGAATCCCACGTTGCCGTCGGGATCGCCCGAGACGGCCCGGTCGAGGAGGGCGATCAACTCCGGGCTAGCTCCGGTCGAACAGCAGTGGCGAGTCGAGGGCCGTAGCGCGGCAGCGGTCGAGGTACTCGGGCGTCACCCGGGCGAACTGCTGGGTCAGCGCCATGAGTTGGTCACCCCCGCCCGGTGGCTCAGCCCGCCGACTCCGCCGCGTGCGGGCTCAGTACGCCCGCCGTCACCAGCGCGATGATGACGATGCCGAGGGCGACGCGATAGTAGACGAACGGCATGAAGCTCTTGTGGGAGATGAACTTCATGAACCAGGCGATGACCGCGTAACCGACCACGAACGCGATCACCGTCGCGAACATCGTCGGCCCCCACGCCACATGTCCCTCCTCCGTCGCGTCCTTCAACTCGAAGGCGCCGGAGGCCAGTACGGCCGGCATGGCGAGGAGGAAGGAGTAACGGGCCGCCGCCTCACGGGTGTAGCCCATGAAGAGGCCGCCGCTGATGGTCGCGCCGGAGCGGGAGACGCCGGGGACCAGCGCCAGCGCCTGGCAGAGGCCGTACAGGAGGCCGTCCTTGGCGTTGAGGTCGACCAGGGTCTTGCGCTGCTTGGGGGCGCGGTGCCGGCCGCCGTGCTCGTCGCGGGCGGCGAGGCGGTCGGCGATGCCGATGACGACGCCCATGACGATCAGCATCGTGGCGGTGATGCGCAGATCGCGGAACGGGCCCTCGATCGCGTCCTTGAGGGTGACCCCGAGCACGCCGATCGGGATGGAGCCGACGATCACCAGCCAGCCCATCTGGGCGTCGTGGTCGCGCCGCATCTCCTTGTTCGCGAGGGACCGGAACCACGCGGCGAGGATGCGGCCCACGTCCTTGCGGAAGTAGATCAGCACCGCCGCCTCCGTGCCGAGCTGCGTGATCGCCGTGAAGGCCGCGCCCGGGTCCTTCCAGCCGGAGAAGGCCGCCGTCAGCCGCAGGTGCGCGCTGGAGGAGACGGGGAGGAACTCGGTCAGCCCCTGGACGAGTCCGAGGATGAGGGATTCAAACCAAGACATGGAGTTACGGCGTCCAAGTGCTGATCGTGGAGGGGCAAAGGACACACCAAAACGCCGCGCGCGGTGATCGGGTGTGTGTGAGGGGCAGCGTAGCGTCCCGGTGTGACAGGCCCGACACAGGGGTTTCACGGCGACGGGCGGCTCCGGACGCGAGGGGTCCGCGGCGGTCGGACCATTCCTGGCGGAAGGTTTCGTCGCCGCCGGACGTATCCGTACACAGAGGTTTTACGAGTGGTCCGACGACTCCGGCTTCGCGGTGTTGACCTGCTGCGGGGGCGGCGCATACGTTGCAGCGGAGGAAAGCGCTTGCTGCATGCGCTCGCTGTCCCCGGAGGAGTGCTGATCACGACCATGTCCACACCCGCCACCGACCCCGGGGCCCTCCAGCCCTTGCCCCCGCTCACCGGCCGACGGGTCCGGGCCGCCGTGGTCGGCGCCGGTGCCATCGGCCGCGGGTCCCATTTCCCCGCGCTCGCCCGGCTCGCCGAGGAGGGCGAGACCGAGGTCGTCGCCGCCGTTGACATCGATGCCAACGCGGTCGAGGCCTTCAGCGCCGAGGCCGGGATCCCGCACGCCTACACCGACCTGGAGCGGATGCTCCGGGAACAGCGGCCCGACCTCGTCACCATCTGCACCCCGCCCACCCTGCACCGCGCGCAGACCATCGCCGCGCTGCGGGCCGGGGCCTGGGTCTGGTGCGAGAAGCCGCCGGTGCCGACGCTGGCCGACTTCGACGCCGTGGAGGACGAGGAGGGAACGGTCGGCGGGCCGTACGCCTCGATCGTCTTCCAGCACCGCTTCGGGTCGGGTGCCCGGCATGTGCGGCGGCTGCTCGCCGAGCGGGCCATGGGGCGGCCGCTCGTGGCGCACTGCCAGACCACCTGGTACCGCGACACCGCCTACTACGCCGTGCCCTGGCGCGGGCGTTGGGAGACCGAGGGCGGCGGTCCCGCCATGGGACACGGCATCCACCAGATGGACCTCCTGCTCGATCTGCTCGGGCCGTGGAGCGAGGTGAAGGCCATGGCGGGGCGGCTGGTCCACGACGTGGAGACCGAGGACGTCTCGACCGCGCTGGTCCGCTTCGAGAACGGCGCGATGGCGACCGTCGTGAACAGCGTGCTGAGCCCGGACGAGGTCAGCCGTATCCGCATCGACTGCGAGCGCGCCACCGTCGAGCTGACCCACCTCTACGGGCACAGCAACGACAACTGGCGGGTCACCCCCGCCCCGGACGTGTCGGGCGAGGAGGCGGCGGCCTGGCAGGACTTCGGGCCCGACGTGCCGAGTTCGCACCTGGAGCAGCTGCGTGAACTCGTCGTGAGCATGCGCGCCGGTCAACGCCCGCGCAGCAGCGGCACCGACGGGCGCACCAGCCTGGAGCTGATCACCGCGCTCTACAAGTCGGCGTTCACGGACACGACCGTGCGGGCCGGCGAGATCGGCCCCGGAGACCCCTATTACACGGCGCTGCACGGTGGCGCCCCCGGCTGGGCGCCCGTGGCGCGCGAGGAGGTGCCGGCGTGACCGGCCTGCGGATTGTCCACGCCCACGGGGACCGCGTCACGGTGACCGAACCGGCCACCGGCGTCGAGCTGTTCAGCTATGTGTACCGGCCCGAGGCCGCCTGGGAGGCGCCGAAGCCGTACCTCCACCCGATCCGGACCCTTGCCGGTGACGTCGTCACGGACTACCGGCCCAACGACCACCGCTGGCACAAGGGCCTCCAGTTCACCGCCTCGCATCTGTCGGGCCAGAACCTGTGGGGCGGCAACACCTACGTGCACGGCGAGGGGTATCTCGAACTCCCGGAGCGGGTCGGGTCGATGGCCCATGTCGCCTTCGACGAGATCGACGCCGACGCCGACCGTCTCGTCATCGCGGAACGGCTCACCTGGCATCCGTACAGCGGTGAACTCTGGGCCGACGAGCGGCGCCGGATCGAGGTCCACGACGTCGACACGGAGTCGGGTTCCTGGGCGCTGACCTGGACGAGCGCGGTGACCAACCGCCGTGACGAGCCGCTGCGGTTCGGCAGTCCGACCACCCACGGGCGCGAGGCGGCCGGCTATACGGGCCTGTTCTGGCGCGGCCCGCGCGCCTTCCGTGACGGCCGGATCATCGGCCCCGACGGCGAGGGCCCCGAGCTGATGGGCTCCCAGGGCCCCTGGCTCGCGGTCTCCGGCGAGCACGACGGCACGGACGGCCACGCCACCGTCGTCTTCGCGCACGCCCCCGAGAACGACGAGTCCGGCGCCGAGGGCACCCACCCCGCCCACTGGTTCGTGCGCAACGAGCCCTTCGCCGGCATCGCCCCCTCCTTCGCCTTCCACGACGAGCTGGAACTCGCCCCCGGTGACACGCTCACCCGCCGCTACCGGGTCGTCGTGGCCGACGGGGCGTGGGAGCGGGAGGAGATCGCCAAGTACCTGGAGGCGCGCCCGTGGTGAGCGGTTTCCCCGGGCTGCCGGGCGGGGTCGCCGTCTCGCACCTCTCGGTCTACGACTGGCCCGCCTCCGACGGCGTCTGCGGCGGAACTCCCCATATGCACCTGACCTGTTCGGAGGGGTACGTCGTCACCGGCGGCCACGGCGCGGTGCAGACGCTCAGCACCTCCGGGTACGAGGTGACGCCGCTCGCGGCCGGGACGGTCGCCTGGTTCACGCCGGGCACCGTCCACCGGCTCGTCAACGAGGACGACCTGCGCATCACCGTCCTCATGCAGAACAGCGGCCTGCCCGAGGCGGGGGACGCGGTGCTCACGCTGCCTCCGCGGTACCTCGCCGACCCGGAGACGTACGCGGCCGCCACCACGATCCCGGCCGACGCACCGGAGGCCGAGCAGGAACGGGTGGCCCGGGCCCGGCGCGACCTCGCCCTGGAGGGCTACCGGGCGCTGCGCTCCTCAGCCGGTCCGGAAGCGCTGGCCGCGTTCCACCGGGCCGCCGCCGCGCTGGTACGACCCCGGCTCACGGAGTGGCGCGAGCGCTGGGAGCGGGGCGCGCGGGCCGCTGCCACGGCCACCGGGGAGCAGCTCGACCGGCTGGAGCAGGGCGACTTCTCGCACCTCGCCGATGCCGTCGTGCGGGCCGAACAGCCTTCGGCGTACGGGAAGTTCGGGATGTGCGGGCGGTTGGACGTCTACAAGGGGGCGTGAGCCCGGTTCCTCTCGGAAGCAGGCCCGGCGCTGTCGGCTCAGGCCGCCGTCGGGCCCGTCACGGTCCAGCCCGGTGACTGCGGGTGGGCCGTCAGGTCCTCGTGACGCACCGGGTCACCGCAGGCCGTGCAGGTGACGGCGGGGACCAGTTCGTTGCCGCAGATGTGCTCGATCACCATGGGGCGATCGTCGTCTTTCCGGAGATGGCGGTCGCCCCACGCCATGAGGGTCATCAGGACCGGCTCCAGTTCCAGCCCCGCCTCCGTGGGCCGGTACTCGAAGCGCTGCGGGTGCTCGCTGTAGGTCCGCCGGGTCAGGATCCCGGCGTCGACGAGGCGGCGCAGCCGGGTGGCCAGGACGTCGCGCGGGGCGCCGATGTTGCGGACCAGCTGGTCGAAGCGGCGATTGCCGAGGCACACCTCCCTCAGGACGAGCAGGGAGTACTTCTCGCCGACGAGTGCGAGGGCGTCGGCGATGGAGCAGGGGCGCGGGTCTTTGGGGGCGGCCATGGCATCCAGTTTAGAGGAGGGTTTGATTTTCAAACTGACAGGACTATGGTGAGTTCGGATTTCCTACTCACTAGTTGTGCTCGCTGGAACCAGCAGTGCTTGCCGGAAAAACGGAGGCCCGCCCCATGCGTGACGCAGTGATCGTCGAAGCCGTACGCACGCCCGTAGGCAAGGGCAAGCCGAACGGCACCCTCGCCCAGGTCCACCCCGTCGAACTCCTCTCGCACACCCTGCGCACCCTCGTCGAGCGCACCGGGATCGACCCGGCCGTCATCGACGACGTCATCGGCGGCACGGTCACCCAGGTCGGTGAGCAGGCCGTCAACATCACCCGGCAGGCCGTGCTGTCCGCGGGCTTCCCGGAGTCGGTGCCCGCGACCACGGTGGACCGGCAGTGCGGCTCCTCCCAGCAGGCCGTGCACTTCGCGGCGCAGGGCGTGATCTCCGGGGCGTACGACATCGTCGTGGCCTGCGGGGTGGAGTCCATGGGGCGCGTGCCGATGGGGTCGAGCGTGCTGCCCGGCACGGATCCCTTCGGCCCCGGTGTCGCCGGGCGCTACCCGGAGGGCCTCGTCCCGCAGGGCATCAGCGCCGAGCTCATCGCCGCCAAGTGGTCGATGACACGCGACCAGTTGGACGCCTTCGCGGTCTCCTCGCACCAGAAGGCGGCCACCGCCTGGGACGCCGGACTCTTCGACGCCCAGGTCGCACCCCTGGCGGGCGCCTCGCGCGACGATTGCGTACGGCCCGGCAGCACCCCCGAGATCCTCGCCGGCCTCAAGCCCGCCTTCTACGACGCGACGTACGCCGAGCGCTTCCCGCAGATCGAGTGGAACGTCACCGCGGGCAACTCCAGCCCGATCAACGACGGCGCCTCCGCCGTCCTCATCACGTCGAGCGAGACGGCGGCCCGGCTCGGACTGCGCCCGCTCGCCCGGCTGCACAGCTTCGCCGTGACCGGCTCCGACCCGCTGCTCATGCTGACCGGGGTCATCCCGGCCACCGAGAAGGTGCTGCGCCGGGCCTCGCTCACCCTCGACGACATCGACCTGTTCGAGGTCAACGAGGCGTTCTCCAGCGTCGTTCTGGCCTGGCAGCAGGAGACGGGCGCCGATCTCGCCAAGGTCAACGTGCACGGCGGGGCCATCGCCATCGGGCATCCGCTGGGGGCGAGCGGCACGCGGCTGACGACCACCCTGGTGCACGCGATGCGGGACCGGGGGGCGCGCTACGGACTGCAGACGATGTGCGAGGCGGGCGGCCTCGCCAACGCGATGATCCTGGAAGCCGTGTGACGCCCTGGGAGCGTCAGTCGCCGCGCAGGTGGTGGCGCTTGCGCCAGGCCACCACCGCGCCGCCCAGGGCGGGCAGGGCGATGCAGGCCATCGCGATCAGGAAGACCGGGGACGTCGGGCTGGAGGCGCGGGCGCCGGCGACGACGTAGGCCGCGGTGTTCGGGATCGACCCGAGCGCCGTCGCGAGCAGGAACGGCGTCCAGCGCATACGGGAGACGGCGGCGCAGTAGTTCACGCCCCAGAACGGCAGTCCCGGGAAGAGCCGGGCCGCCATCATCGACCGGAAGCCGTGCTTGCTGAGCTGGCCGTCGGCGGCCTTCAACCAGCGGCCCCGCAGCAGTGGGCGCAGGGCGTCCTGGCCCAGCACCCGGCCCAGGCCGAAGGAGATCCCGGCGCCGAGCACCGTGCCCGCCAGCGCCGCGCCGGTGCCCAGCTGGGAGCCGAAGAGCGCGCCCGCCGCGAGGTTCAGCAGCGGGCGCGGCACGAAGGCCACGCTGCACAGGCCGTACGCCGCCGCGAACACCAACGCGGCCATGGCGCCGCCGAGTTGGGGTGGCCAGCCGTCCGACAGCAGTCGCTGCGGGTGGAACAGCAGCACCGTCGACGCGGCCCCGGCGAGCAGGACCAGCAGCAGCGACAGCCGCGACCACGGCGAGAGCAGGGCTCTCGTGCAGCGCGCGGCGAAACCGGTCGGGACGACGGGCAGCAGAGGCGCGACGGGCATGACCGCGGGGACGGACACGGCCACGGCGAACTCCGTGCCGGTGATCCGGTCCGTGGCCTGGGGAGCGGCCGTGGCGGTGCCCCCAGAACGGGTGGTGGCATCGGCGAGCATGTCGGCGACACTAACCGACCTGTGTATGTGATCGCCGTATGGTTCGTCTCATGAGCGTCACAGGTGCGGGCACCGTGCGGGTGCCCGGCAGCGTCCTCGCCGACACCGTGCTGGAGCGGCTGACGGTCACGTACGCCGCCGCGGCGGACCCGGAGCGGGCCGCGTCCATGCGGGCGTACATGAAGGACGTGGCGCCCTTCCTGGGCCTCACCACACCCCTGCGCCGCGCCCTGTCCCGCACGGTCCTTGAGGGCACGCCCCGCCCCGACGAGGCCGACTGCACCGCGATCGCCCTGCGCTGCTGGGAGTTGCCGGAGCGTGAGTACCAGTACTTCGCGGTCGACTATCTGCGCCGCCATGTGAGGCAGTGCACGTCCGGCTTCCTGCCGGTCGCCCGGTATCTCGTCTCGACCGTGCCCTGGTGGGACACCGTCGACGCACTCGCCGCCCACGTGGTGGGAGGCCTGGTCGCCGCCGATCCCAAGCTGGTCGGTGACATGGACGCGTGGATCGTGGACGAGGACATGTGGGTCGCCCGCACGGCCCTCCTCCACCAACTGCGCTACAAGGAACGCACCGACACCGAACGCCTCTTCGCGTACTGCCTGCGCCAGTCCGGGCACCCTGACTTCTTCATCCGCAAGGCGATCGGCTGGTGCCTGCGCGAGTACGCGAAGACGGACCCGGAGGCGGTACGCGGCTTCCTGGCCCGGGAGAAGGGGCGGTTCGCGCCGCTTTCGGTACGCGAGGCGCTGAAGAACATCGGTGCCTGAGAGCACTGAAGGGGCCGGTGGGGGAGCGAACTCCCAGGCCCGCTAAAACCATTCGACTCGGGGCAAAGCGTCGGCGATGATCGGCCTCATGTTCCGGTACGCCTTCCACCTCGCAGCACCCGCCGTCGCGGGTGCCACGAAGGCTGCCGTTCCCGCTCCAGTCGCCGCAGTCGACGGCGCCCGAAGCTGACCCTCTCCGGATCGTCCGGCGGACCCCGCAGGGGGAGGGTCGGCGAGTCCTCGGGGTCCCCGCTTTTCACCTCTGGAGAGGCTTCGAGGTACAGCCATGCCCAAGACGGCATACGTGCGCACCAAACCGCATCTGAACATCGGCACCATGGGCCATGTCGACCACGGCAAGACCACCCTGACCGCCGCCATCACCAAGGTCCTCGCCGAGCGCGGGGCGTCCACCTTCGTACCCTTCGACCGCATCGACCGGGCGCCGGAGGAGGCCGCGCGCGGCATCACCATCAACATCGCGCACGTCGAGTACGAGACCGACACCCGGCACTACGCGCACGTGGACATGCCCGGCCACGCCGACTACGTCAAGAACATGGTCACCGGCGCCGCGCAGCTCGACGGGGCGATCCTCGTCGTCTCCGCGCTCGACGGGATCATGCCGCAGACCGCCGAACACGTGCTGCTCGCCCGGCAGGTGGGCGTCGACCACATCGTGGTCGCGCTCAACAAGGCCGACGCGGGCGACGACGAGCTGACCGACCTGGTCGAGCTGGAGGTCCGCGAACTGCTCACCGCGCACGGCTACGGCGGCGACGCCGTGCCCGTCGTACGGGTGTCCGGTCTCAAGGCCCTTGAGGGGGACCCCCGTTGGACCGCGTCGATCGACGCGCTGCTCGACGCCGTGGACACGTATGTGCCCATGCCCGAGCGGTATCTGGACGCGCCGTTCCTGTTGCCGGTCGAGAACGTGCTCACGATCACCGGGCGCGGGACGGTCGTCACGGGGGCGGTCGAGCGGGGCACGGTCCGGGTGGGTGACCGGATCGAAGTGCTCGGCGCGGGCCTGGACACGGTGGTGACCGGGCTCGAGACCTTCGGCAAGCCCATGGCCGAGGCGCAGGCCGGGGACAACGTGGCGTTGCTGCTGCGGGGTGTGCCCCGTGACGCGGTTCGGCGGGGGCATGTCGTCGCGGCGCCGGGGAGTGTGGTGCCTCGGCGGCGGTTCTCGGCGCGGGTGTATGTCCTGTCGGCGCGTGAAGGCGGTCGTACGACCGCTGTGTCCACGGGGTATCGGCCGCAGTTCTACATCCGTACCGCGGATGTGGTCGGGGACATCGACCTTGGGGAGGTGGTCGTCGCGCGGCCGGGGGACACCGTCACGATGGCGGTCGAGCTGGGGCGGGACGTGCCGTTGGAGCCGGGGCTGGGGTTCGCCATCCGTGAGGGTGGGCGGACTGTGGGGGCCGGGACGGTTACGGAGGTCGACTGAACCCTTAGGTGGCTGAGGGGCGTGGGTGGCTGCGGGCCGGTGGGGGCTGGTCGCGCAGTTCCCCGCGCCCCTTTCGGGGCGCCGACCGAACCCGGCGTTCCGCCGTCACCGGCACAATGGACCCCGTGAACGAGCCGATACCC
This sequence comes from Streptomyces sp. NBC_00252, assembly GCF_036187565.1. Lineage (NCBI taxonomy): Bacteria > Bacillati > Actinomycetota > Actinomycetes > Kitasatosporales > Streptomycetaceae > Streptomyces > Streptomyces sp. NBC_00252. The sequence continues at coordinate 8,444,258 of NZ_CP108087.1, forward strand.
GTGACGCGTGATGTCGATCATGGCACCGCCAAGCTCATGCCCGACGTCGACCGTGATCGCGCCTGGCTGCTGACCGTCGACGGGGCTCCGCAGTCCTACGTGGATCTGGACGAGCCGACGCATCTGGAGTTCGAGTACGCGCGGCGGCTCGGGCATGTGCTGGACGTCGTCGCGGAGCCGGGGCTGCCGCTGGACGTGCTGCACCTCGGCGGTGGGGCGCTCACGTTGCCCCGGTATGTGGCCGTGACCCGGCCCGGGTCGCGGCAGGACGTGGTCGAGGCGGACCGCGGGTTGCTGGAACTGGTCGCCGAGCACCTGCCGTTGCCGGACGGCTCCGGTGTGACCGTGCACGGTGCCGACGCGCGTGCCTGGCTGGAGGCGGCGCCTGACGGGTCGGCCGACGTGATCGTGGCCGACGTGTTCGGCGGTTCGCGGGTTCCGGCGCACCTCACGTCCCTCGCCTACGCCCGTGAGGCCGCCCGCGTCCTGCGTGCCGACGGGGTCTACCTGGCCAACCTCGCGGACGCGGCCCCCTTCGCTTTTCTGCGTGCCCAACTCGCCACGTTCGGCGCGGTGTTCCAGGAGCTGGCCCTCATCGCGGAGCCGGCCGTCCTGCGCGGCCGGCGCTTCGGCAACGCGGTGCTCGTCGCCTCGGATCAGCCGGTCGAGACGGCGGCCCTGGTCCGGCTCGTGGCCTCGGACGCGTTTCCCGCGCGGCTCGAACACGGGCTCGCGGTAAGGAAGTTCATCGGTTCGGCGCGGCCCGTCGAGGACGAGAACGCCGTTCCGTCACCCGAGCCCCCCGACGGGGCGTTCGGCATCGGCTGATCCGTCCGCCGTCGGGTCCGGCCGCTCCGCGGGTGTCGTCGCGGTGCGTCGCCGCAGGTTCCGTACCTCGGGTACGCACAGCGCCGCCCCGGTGACCAGTGCGACCAGCCCCGCGCAGCCCCACAGCGCGGTCGTACGCCCGAAGGCGGACTCCGCCGGGCCGGCCGCCGCTGCCGCGAGCGGCATGAGGGCGATCGAGCCGAACCAGTCGTAGGCGGAGATGCGGGAGAGTTTCTCCTCGGGGATCTCCTGGTGCAGGGCGGTCATCCAGCTCACGCCGAACACCTCGACCGTGGCGCCCGCGACGAACATCACCGCGTAGAGGACGCCGACCGGGACCGGTACGGCGAGTGCGGCGGACGGGAGGGCCAGGGGGAAGATGCCGAGCATGCCCGCGAGGAGCAGGCGGCGGGGTTTCCAGCGGGTCATCAGCAGGGCGCCCGCGACCGTGCCCGCGCCGAACGCGGCCAGGGCCAGGCCCCAGGGACCGGCGCCGCCGAGGCTGTCGCGGGCGACGAGCGGGCCGTAGACCGCGCCCGCCGCGCCGACGACCGCGTTGGCGATGGAGAACGCCACGACGATCGACCACAGCCAGGGGCGGCCGATGAACTCCCGCCAGCCGTCCCGGAGATCGGCCAGCATGCCGCCGCCCGGTGCGCGTGGCGCGATGTGGCTCACGTCGAGGAAGGAGCGGAGTCCGCCGGCGACCGCGAAGGCCGCCGCGTCGACCGCGAGCACCCAGCCCGGGCCGACCGCCGCGACCAGCGCGCCGCCGAGCGCGGCCCCTCCCAGGGACGCGCCCTGCATCGCCATCCGGAAGACCGCGAACGCGCGGCCCGCCTGTTCGCCGCTGACCGTGGACATGAGCATGCCCTCGGCGGCCGGGCCGAAGAACGCCTGCCCGGTGCCGCCCAGCGCGGTCAGCAGCATCATCTGCCAGAGGCGGGGCTCGCCGGTGAGGACGAGCACGGCGAAGGCGGCCTGCGAGACGCAGCTCAGGGCGTTCGCCGCGACCATCACGTGGTGGCGCGGCACGCGGTCCGCGATCGCGCCGCCGATCAGCAGGAACAGCACCAGGGGCAGTGTGCGCGAGGCCGCCACCAGGCCCACGTCGCCGCCGTCGCCGCCCGCCTCCAGCACGGCGAACGCGGACGCGATCAGCGCGCCGTTGCCCCCGAGGCCGGTGGCCACCGCGGCGGCCGTCAGCAGTGAGTAGTTGCGGCCCGCCCAGTCGGGTCGGCGCGGTCGGCGGGAGGCGGGGGTGGCGGTCACCGGCCGACTATCGCCGCCCATGCCACACCCCGCCAAACGGATTGCCGTCGGAATCCAGCCGAACGGTCAACGGCCCACGGCTGTCAGCTCGTTGCGCCCGTCGGGTCCCCGTGCAGTCGTACGGTGCTGAGGATCTTCTGGATCGTCGCGTCGGGGATCTCCTCGCTGACGCCCTTCGCGCCGTAGAGGGTCCAGGAGACGAAGTCGTCCGCCGAGTTCTTGAAGGCGAACGTGGTCGCCTTGCCGTCCGAGGAGCACTTGCCGGTCTTCGGGACACCCGTCGTGTACGACGTGGCGACGCTGCCCTTCACACCGGACGTCGTCGTGTACGGCTTGGCCGCGCCGATCTTCAGGTACTTCTTGGACGAGTCCTTCTGGTCCGTGTACCCGCCGAACGCGAACGCGGCGGCGTCACCGCGTGCGGTGCTCGCGGTGTCCTTCGCGCCGTCCTCGCCCTTGGTGCCGCTCGACGCCAGCGACGAGGTCTCCTTGGTGCCGTCCTTGTTGTCGTCGGACTCGCACCAGTTCTCCTTCAGATAGGCGGGCGCGGAGAAACCGATGTACGGGGAGCCGTCGCCCTTCACCTCGTCCTCGAAGAAGGTGAACGTGCCCGGCTTGCCGACCTGCCAGTCGGCGGGGACGTCGAACGCGGTGCCGTACTTCTGGTTGACGACGACCTTCCAGCCCGCGATCGTCGGCTTCTCGGTCTCGTTGCCGCGCGGGTTGTCGTCCGAACCGGACGAGGACGCGCTCGGGTCGGCGGACGTCGAGGGCGACTGGCTCGCCTTGTCCTTGCCGCCGTCCGCCTTGTCGTCCTTGTCGCCGCCCAGGACCAGGAATCCGGTCACGCCCGCGGCCACGACGACGGCCGTCGCCGCGATGATCGCGATCAGTTTCGTCCGGTTCCCGCCGCCCCCGCCCTGCGGGGACTGCGGCGGCTGCGGTCCGCCCGCCTGACCCGGCGCGCCCCACTGCGGCTGCTGCCCATAGGGAGGGGGCTGCTGATAGCCGGGCTGCTGATACGGATTCGGCTGTTGGTACCCCGGCTGCTGGTACGGGTTGTCCTGCGGGTTCTGCTCGCCCCCGGGCGGCTGCTGTCCTGGCCACATGGGGGGTAACCCTAGTGCGGCCCCGGACACGGTTGGGTCACCGCCCCTTGTCAGGGTCGTACCAACTCCATACCGAGGGGACGGCCGCGCGGGGTGTGCGGGCGCACACACCTGGCCAGATGTGGCTACTCGTGGGTAACATCACCGTCATGAGTGCTGACCAGATGTCGATAGGCGAATTGCTCGCCGCCACGGTGCCGATGGTTCGGACCCTGAACCTGGAGTACCTGGAGACGAGTCCGGAGCGGGCCGTGCTGGCCCTGCCGGACCAGAGCGAGTACCGCAACCACGTCGGTGGACCGCACGCCGGCGCGATGTTCACCCTCGGCGAGTCCGCCAGTGGCGCGATCGTCCTCGCCGCCTTCGGCGACCAGCTCTCCCGGGCCGTGCCGCTCCCGGTCAACGCCGAGATCGCGTTCAAGAAGATCGCCCTCGGCCCGGTCCGCGCCACCGCGACCCTCGGCCGCCCCGCCGCCGACGTCGTCGCCGAACTCGACGCGGGCCGGCGCCCCGAGTTCCCCGTCACCGTCGCCATCCAGCGCGAGGACGGCGCCGTCACCGGCGAGATGACGGTCACCTGGACCCTCCGCCCGAACGGCTGAGCGTCCCCATTCCGTTATGGGGTGCGGTCGTTGTCGCAACCGACGGACTCCGCTACGAGGGCCCGGTCATCGCCTGCCGATGACCGGGCCCTCGTGCGTGCGAGGGTCAGGCCGCGTTCCGCGCGCCGTCGCTCTCCCCGGCCCCGCCGCTCTCCAGTCCCGCCACGAACTCCTTGAGCCACGCGACGAATTCGGGCCCCAGGTCGTCCCGGCCGCAGGCCAGCCGGACCACCGTGCGCAGGTAGTCGGCCTTGTCGCCGGTGTCGTAGCGCAGGCCCTTGAAGACGACTCCGTGGACCGTGCCCGAGGCGGCCAACTCCTGGAGGGCGTCGGTCAGTTGGATCTCGCCGCCGCGGCCGGGCGGGGTGCGTTCCAGGGTGGGGAAGATCGCGGGGTCGAGGACATAGCGGCCGATGACGGCGTAGCGGCTCGGCGCGTCCTCGCGGGACGGCTTCTCGACGAGGCCGGTGACGCGGACGACACCCTCCTCGCCGGTCGGCTCCACGGCCGCGCAGCCGTACAAGTGGACTGATTCCTCGGGGACTTCCATGAGGGCGACCACGCTGCCCGCGTACCGTTCGCGGACCTCCAGCAGCTGGCTGAGCAGGGTCTCGCGCGGGTCGATCAGGTCGTCGCCGAGGAGTACCGCGAACGGCTGGTCGCCGACGTGATGGCGGGCGCAGAGCACCGCGTGCCCGAGGCCGAGCGGGTCGCCCTGGCGGATGTGGTGGATGTCGGCGAGGCGCGCGGGGTCGCGTACGGCGTCCAGGCGCACGGTGTCGCCCTTGGCGGCCAGGGCCTGTTCGAGCTCGAAGGCGTGGTCGAAGTGGTCCTCGATGGCGCGCTTGTGCCGCCCGGTGACCATCAGGATGTCGTCCAGTCCGGCCGCGGCGGCCTCCTCGACGACGTACTGGATCGCGGGCTTGTCGACGACCGGGAGCATCTCCTTGGGCGTCGCCTTCGTCGCGGGCAGGAACCGCGTGCCGAGCCCGGCGGCCGGTACGACCGCCTTGCGGACCGTGGGGACGCGGGCGGGTGCGGGGGTGGCTGAGGAGTGGGGGGCGATCATGCCGCACATGGTGGCCCACGGCGATGAGAGCACCCCGAGAGAAACTTCGGAGTTCCCTGTGTGCCGCCCTTAGTTCGCAGGGGAGTTGGAGATTTCGTGCAGACGCCTGTGGATACCCGCGGTAACCAATCTGAATTCTCTGCGTTTTGAACATCGGTCACTCGAACTCCTTGTTTCCTGTCAGCCGCTTGTGCGAGTGTGAGCCACCTTGTGAGACCGGCCGTCAGAAGGCATCAGAAGGCAATGGTCAGGGTCGCCTCCGGCACCTTCTGACATCTCATAGGTATGCACCAATCAAGTACCTGCTTTCCCAGGGCGGGCATTCCGTGTGCCGTCCTGCGGCTTGGAAGGAAATGGTTCCGTGCAATCCCCCTACCCCCCGCGCCCGCCGTTCGCGCCACTCCCCGGACCGCACCCGGGGGAGTCCGACCGCAATCTCGTCGCGCAACTCGGCGATAAGACCGCGGGCACCCGTGCCGTGGCACTCCTGCTCGCACGCCACTGGCAGGCGACAAGCGAATATGCCGTCATCTGTCTTGCCACTGCCGACAGTTCGGCGCCCATGGTGGCCACCGCCGCCTTCCACCAGGTCCTGGCAGGTCGGGTCACCGGCGGCGCACTGCGGCCCCAACTCCTCGTCGCTGTAAGGGAGATGGTGAAAGCCTGGGCGGCGGAGGAGCGAATTGCCGCCCTGCTGCCGGAACTTCGTAAACCTACCGGTGCCCGAGGTCTACGCGCGGCGAGGCCCGGCACCCCGGAAAGGCGAAAGCTCGCGGAACGGGCTTTCGGCGCGCTGTCCGGAGCCTCCCAATGCCTGCTGTGGCACACCGAGGTCGAGGCCGAACCCATATCCGTACCGGCCGGTCTGCTGGGCGTCGACGAGCTCACCGCGAGTGCCGCCCTGGACCAGGCGCGCGAGCAATTCCGACAGGGCTGTGCACGTGCCCATAAGGAACTTGCGCCCACCGCGGAATGCCGTCACTACAACCGGCTCCTCGACGTCCCGATCCGCCGCGGCGGCAGCTTGTTGCCTGATGTGCAACGGCATCTCATGACATGCCGCTACTGCCGTTTCGCGGCCGAGCAGTTGAGCCATTTCGACGGCGGCCTCGAAGTGCTGCTCGCCGAGACCGTCCTCGGCTGGGGCGCCCGCCGCTATCTCGACTCACGGCCCGGCCGTACGACCCCCGAGGCCCATGCCCGCGCGGCCCGCCGTCCGATGGGCCGCCACCGCCCCTCACCGGACGCCCGGCTGACCTTCCCGCGCCGGCACCCCAAGGCCGCGCTCGTCGGCGTGGGCCTGACCTCCCTCGCCCTGCTCGCGACCGTGCTGGTCTCCAAGGGCTGGAGCGAAGGGGACAACAGGCCCGATCCGCACGTCACCTGGGGCGCCCCCAGCGGCAGCTCGACCCGCCCGAGCCCCGTCGGCGCACCCTCGTCGGAGGGTTCCGCCGGGTCCGCCTCGGCCGCCGGTGCCCCCGGGACGGGGGTCGTCCAGCAGGGCGTCCTGCGCAGCCTCGGCTCAGGCCTGTGCCTCGACATCCCGGGCGACCGGGTACGGTCCGGCACCGCCGTCACCATGGCGGCCTGCTCGAACGCCGGGTCCCAGCAGTGGTCCTACGACCAGGACGGCCTCCTGCGCAGCCTCACCGACCCGGGCCTCTGCCTCGCCACCGACACCACCGCGCGCACGGTCACCCTGGCCGGCTGCCTGGTGCACGCGGGCGAGGTGCACTACGACCTCACGGTGCGCGGCGAGTTCCTGCTCCGCTGGAGCCAGGAGCTGGCCGTGACTCCCGCGAGCGGCAAGGCCGGGTCGCGGGTCGTGGTCGCGGACCGGGACGGCTCCGCACGGCAGCAGTGGGCACTGGAGTCCGCGGCGGACGCGCGGGTCAAGCTGGGGCAGCCGGCCGGTGACGGGGCGGGAGCGGGACAGGGCTCGCCCGACGGGCGGAGTACGGCGCCCGGAAACGGTGCGGCGCAACCGCCCGCGCCGCCCGGGGGAGCGCCCGACGGTGACGCGCCCCCGCCCTCCGCGGACCTTCCCCAGCAGGACAAGCCGGAGTTCGCGCCACGGGCGGCGCAGGTCGCGTGCTGCGACGCGGGCGCCCCGGAACCCGCGCCCGTGGGCGGCGACACGGACGGCGGTGCCGGTACCGGTGCCGTGCAGCCGCTGACGACGGTGGTCTCGGCCGTCGTCGGCACCGTCACCTCACTGGTCCCTGTTCTTCGCTGAGCCACGACGCACGATCCGCGGGGCCGCCCGAGCCGGGCGGCCCCGCACTCTTCCCCTCCTTCGGTTCTTGTGGGCTCGTGGTCGATTCCTGTTCGACTCATTGACACGAGTCAGTGACGGTCATAGTTTTCCCGCCGCGCCACCGCTGCCCAACGGGCCGTCAAGTCGGTCTCCGCACACCGTGCCTTCAGATACCGAACGCGGTCCGGGGCGGCAAGGCGCACCAGCGGTTCACAACGTCGTGCCCGCACACCGAAGGAGTGACGGCTCATGACCGACACCGTGTCCCGGCGATCCGCCCTGCGACTGCTGGGCGGCGCGATCGCGGTCGCCAGCGCGGCCACCACCGGACTCGTCTCCCCGACGCACGCGTACGCCCAGGCCAGACCCGAGGCGGGGGCCGGTCCCCGCGTGGAAGGACTCCTGGCCAGGCTCACCCTCGACGAGAAGATCTCCCTCCTGCACGGCGCCACCGACCCGAACTCGCTCGGCCAGGCCGGCTACATCCCCGGCGTCCCCCGCCTGAAGATCCCGCCCCTGCGGCTCACCGACGGACCGGCCGGCGTCCGCGTCACCGCACACGCCACCGCCCTCCCGGCGCCGGTCCTGCTCGCCTCCGCCTTCGACCCGGACCTCGCCCGCCGCTACGGCCAGGTCGTCGGCCGTGAGGGCCGCGCCCTCGGCCAGGACGTCCTGCTGTCCCCGATGGTCAACCTGATCCGCACCCCGTACGCGGGCCGCAACTTCGAGACCCTCAGCGAGGACCCGCTGCTCGCCGGTGACCTGGTCGCCGCCGAGATCAAGGGCATCCAGGGCGAGGGGCTCATCGCGACCGTCAAGCACTTCGCGCTGAACAACCAGGAGAAGAACCGCGACTCCATCGACGTACGGGTCGACGAACAGACCATGCACGAAATGGAGTTGAGGGGATTCGAGGCCGCCGTCGACGCGGGCACCGGCGCGGTGATGGGCGCGTACAACAAGGTCAACGGCACCTTCGCCTGCGAGAACAGACCCCTCCTCACCGACATCCTGCGCGGTCAGTGGGGCTTCGACGGCTGGGTGATGACCGACTGGTTCGCCGCGCACAGCACCGTCGCCGCGATCACCGCGGGCCTCGACATGGAGATGCCGGACGGGACGTACTTCGGGGCACCCCTCAAGTCGGCCGTGCAGAACGGCAGTCTGCCCGAGCAGTACGTCGACCGCGCGGTACGCCGGGTCCTCGGCGTGATGGACCGGTTCGGGCTCCTCGACGGCAGCGTGCCACCGCGCCCCGCCCGCAACGCCAGGGCGGGCGCGGCCGTGGCCCTCGAAGTCGCCAAGGCGGGCGCCACCTTGCTCCGCAACGAGAACCGCACCCTCCCGCTGACCGCCGGGGTCTCCGTCGCGGTGATCGGCCCCACCGGCACCCTGCCCTTCGTCAGCGGCGGCGGCAGCGCGCACGTCGTACCGGACCACGCCGACAGCCCGCTCGACGCGATCAGAGCCCGGGCCGGTGCGCGGACCCGGGTGACGTACGCACTCGGCGAGGACCTCTTCGGCAAGGCGATTCCCGCGTCCGCGCTCACGCCCGCCTTCGACAGCGAGGGCCAGCGGGTGGCAGCGGGCAGGACCTGGCAGTACGACGGCTCGCTCACGGTGACCGGGTCCGACGAGTGGACGTTCGTCCTGCACTTCGACTCGGCCCCCACCGCCCGCCCCCAAGTCCTGCTCGACGGCGCGGAGTTGTTCCCCCTGGCACCCGGTTACGGCGAGTACTTCTCCGGCGGCCTGGTCTCCACCGCCCCCGACGGCCTCTCCGTGCGCCGCAAGACCATCACCCTCGCCCAGGGCGTTCACACCCTGAAGATCACCGCCCTGGGCGGCGACGCGGGCCTGCTGTTCCGGCTGCGCCGCATCACCACCGCGACCCGCGCGCAGGACGTGGCCGAGGCCGCCACCGCGGCACGCGCCGCCCGAAGCGTCGTCCTGTTCGCCTACGAGGACGCGACGGAGGGCCTCGACCGCGACACCCTCGAACTCCCGGGCAACCAGGGCAAGTTGATAGCGGCGGTCACGGCCGCGAACCCACGCACCACAGTGGTCCTCAACACCTCGTCCTCCACGTCGATGCCGTGGCTGGCGAGGACGGGCGCGGTCCTCCAGATGTACTACCCGGGCCAGGAAGGCGCCGCGGCCACCGCCGCCGTCCTCTACGGCGACTGCGACCCCGGCGGCCGGCTCACCCAGTCCTTCCCGGTCGACGACACCCACCACCCGGTCGCCGGCGACCCCCTCCGCTACCCCGGCGTGAACGGCACCGAGGAGTACTCGGAACGCATCCACGTCGGCTACCGCTGGTACGACGCGGAGGGCGTCCGGCCCCTCTACCCCTTCGGCCACGGCCTGTCGTACACCTCCTTCTCCTACGGCGACGTGTCGGCACGGTGGACCGGACATGCGCTCGACGTGACCTTCACGGTCCACAACACGGGCCGTCGGGACGGCATCGCGATACCGCAGATCTACGTCGGCCGCTCACCCGACCTCCAACTCGACCAGGCCGTCAGGGTGTTGGGCGGATACCGGCGACTCGCGCTGCGGCGTGGCGAGCGGCGCCGGGTTACCGTGCGGGTTGCCGCGCGGACGTTGTCGTCGTGGGATGTGAAGCGGCACGGTTGGGTGCTGGGGACCGGGCGGCGTTCGGTGTGGGTCGGGGCGTCGTCGGGGGATCTGCGGGGGCGGACGAGTGTCGTGGTGAAGCGGTGAGGTAGCGAGCCGCCGACCGGGGAACGGAACAGCGATCCACAAGGTAAGGTAAGCCTTACTTAACGTGGTGGATCGTTGGAGGAGTGCCCTCGGCATTCCCCTGGAGGCCCTTATGGCGGACAGCCCAAGCTCCTTGACACTCAGCCGAGTCCGACTCGGCGCCGGTGGGCCGCTCGTCCGGGTGCGGGTGGCGGACGGGCGGATCACCCACGTCGTGGCGGAGCCGGATGCCGGTGCCGAAATGGACGGGGGGCGGCAACTCGACCTGGACGGGCGGGTGTTGCTCCCCGGGCTCTGGGACGCCCATGTCCACCTCGCGGAGTGGGCCAGTGCCCGGCACCGGCTCGATCTGGCCGGTACCTCCTCCGCGCGGGCCGTCGCCGACCTGGTCCGGGAGCGGGCCGGGACGGCCGACGGTTCCGTGCTCTACGGGTACGGCTTCCGGGACGGGCTGTGGCCCGATGCCCCGCACAAGGCGCTGCTGGACGCGGTGCTGCCCGATCGGCCGGTCGCGTTGGTCAGCGCCGACCTGCATGCCGCGTGGCTCAACTCCGCCTGCCTCGCGCTTGTCGGGAAGGGGGATCACCCCACCGGGCTGATCAGGGAGCACGAGGCCCACGAGGTTCTGTCCGCTCTGCCCGCCGCGCCGGCCGACGTCGTCGACGGGTGGATCGAGGAGGCCTGCCGGGCCGCCGCCGCGCGCGGGGTCACCGGTGTCATCGACTTCCAGTTCGGCGACACGGTCGTGGACTGGGAACGGCGATCGGCCCAATTCCGGCCTGCCGTACGGGTGTCGGCCGCCGTCTACCCCAGCCGCCTGGACGCTGCGATCAAGCGCGGGCTGCGTACGGGGGACGAGGTCGGCGCGGCCGGGAGCCTGATCCAGGTCGGGCCGCTGAAGCTCTTCACGGACGGTTCGCTCAACACCCGTACCGCCCTGTGCCGTGACCCCTACCCCGGACTGGAGGGCACGGACGGCGCCCACGGCATCGAGGAGACCGCCCCGGACGAACTGGTCCGGCTCATGCGGCACGCCGCCGCGCACGGCATCGAACCCGCTGTGCACGCCATCGGCGACCGGGCCAACACCGTTGCCCTGGACGCCTTCGAGACGGTCCGCTGCCGGGGCCGGATCGAGCACGCGCAGCTGCTCAGCCCCCAAGACCTGCCGCGCTTCGCCCAGTTGGGGGTCACGGCGGGCGTACAGCCCCGGCACGCCACGGACGACCGTGACGTGGCCGACCGGCACTGGGCCGGCCGCACCGAACGCGCCTTCGCCTACGGCGACCTGCTCGCCGCCGGTGCCCGGCTGGAGTTCGGCTCGGACGCCCCGGTCTCGCCGCTCGACCCCTGGCTCGCCATCGCGTCCGCCGTCAGCCGTACCGACGACGAACGTCCCGCCTGGCACCCCGAGCAACGCCTGTTCGTCCCCGACGCGTTGGTCGCGGCGGCACGCGGACGCCGGCTCATCAGGGTCGGGGACCCGGCCGACCTGGTCGTCGTGGACGTGGATCCGCTGGACGCCGACCCGGACACCCTGCGCGCCATGCCCGTGCACGCCACGATGACCAACGGCCGCTGGACCCACGGGACGTACTGACCCCGGCCTCGTGTCCCCGCCCCCGTGCACGACCCCACGGCATGACTCCATGACGTGACCCCGCGACGTCTTCCCACGACGTCCGACGACCGGTGAGAGGCCGACGCGTATGCCGTCATCCGACATCATCCCGTACGTCATGCCCGGCCCCGCCGCGCTGCCCCCGGACCGGACGGGCTGGGCCATCGATCCGGACCGCGCGGCGCTGGTGGTGCTGAACGTCCAGAACCACTTCCTGCACGTGCTGCGCGAGTCCTCCGCACCGGTCGGCGAACTCCTCACCGGAGTCGGCCAGTTGACGGAGTCGGCGCGGGCCGCGGGGATTCCCGTGCTGTACACGCTGAAGACCGCCGAGCGGGAACCGGACGGCCACGAGGCCGGCTTCGGGCATCCGCGGCTGCCCGGCGGCGAGGACTCCCGTGACGTCGTGGACGCGATCCGCCCGCAGGTCGGCGACAGCGTGCTGGTCGCGAAGCGGTTCAGTGCCTTCGCCGGGACCCGACTGCGGCGCAGGCTGGCCGAGTCGGGGCGCGACCAGCCGGTGATCGTCGGGGTGTTCGCGCGCACCCAGGTGCTGCTGACGGCCGCCGACGCGTGGATGCAGGACATGGAGCCCTTCGTCGTCGCGGACGCGGTGGCCGACCGGGCGCACGACGACCACCGGATGGCGGTGGACTGGATCGCGGCGACGTGCGGAGCGGTGCGGACCGTGCGGGGTGTGGTGGATGTGTTCGGCGGGCCCGACTCCCAACGCCGTTGATCCGAACGAGGTTTGAGCAGTGGCGCCCGTCAGCCACAGGGCGCCCGGCGCGCACGGGAAAACCCCGGGCCCGGAAGGGACCGTACCCTCCGGGCCCGGGGAGTCACGGGCCGTCAGACGGTCACTCTCGCCGACTGCACCGACCGGTGGATCTCCTCCGCCCGCACCGCCACGGTCGACAGCAGGGTGCTGGTCAGCCCGTGCGTGTGCTCCGTGCCGCCCTGGAGGTACAGACCCGCCGACACCTCCGGCACGGTCTCGACCCGGTGGTCACGGCCCACGCGGATCTCGTCGCCGTCGTCCCGCAGGCAGAGTTTGGCCGCCTCGCCGAGGAGTGAACTCAGGTCGCGGGGCCGGTAACCGGTGGCGAGCACCAGCACGTCCGCGGACAGCACCTGCTTCTCGCCGGTGGGCAGGAACTCCACGGCGACGTCGAGACCGCCGTCCGCCGCCGGGTCGACCGAGCGGATGCGGGAGACGTTGAGGAAGCGCAGCCGTTCCCGGCCTGCCACCTTCTCCCGGTACGCGGTGGCGTACAGCGCCTCGATCAACTCCATGTCGACCACGGAGTAGTTGGTGGACCGGTGGTAGTCGATGAGCGACTGCTTCACCTCGGACGGCGCCGAGAAGTAGACGTCCACCGCCTCCGGGTCGAAGATGCGGTTCGCGAACGGGCTGTCGTCGGCCGGGGTGTAGCCGTACTTGGCGAACACCGAGCACACCTCGGCGTCCGGGAAGGTGCGGTGCAGGTAGTCCACCGCCTCGGCGGCACTCTGCCCGGCGCCGAGCACCACGGCCCGGCGCACGGGCCTGCCCTCGTCGGCGAGCCGGGTCGCCCGGGGGATCAACTCGCTGTTGTGCCAGATCCGTTCGGCCAGTTCGAGCCCCGGCGGCACATGCGGCTCGAGGCCCATCGCGACGCTGATGTTGCGCGCCCGGCGGGTGATCGTCGTACCCGAAGCCGAAGGGTCGCGGCTGGTGACGTCGAAGTAGGCGATCTCGCCGTCGTCGCCGCGCACCGGGTCGACGGAGACGACCTCGCTGCCGTAGGAGACCAGGTGGGAGACGCGTGCGGCGGCCCACTCGAAGTACTCGTGGAACTCCACGCGCAGCGGGAACAGGGTCTTCTGGTTCAGGAAGTCGATCAGTCTGCCCTGTTCGCGCAGGAAGCAGAGGAAGCTGTAGTCGCTGGTCGGATTCCGCAGCGTGACCAGGTCCTTGAGGAACGACACCTGCATCGTGGCGTCGTCGATGAGCATGCCCCGGTGCCAGCCGAAGCGCGGCTGCCGTTCCAGGAACAGGGCGTTGAGACGACGGTCTGCCGGAAGGCTCCTGTTGTGCTCCTCAACCGCTATGGACAGAGCGAGATTTGACGGACCGAATCCGATTCCGAGTATGTCGTGGACCACTTCGGATTCCAGTAGCGGTGACTTCACCGTGGCATCGCCTCCCTCAGGCAGCCCAATGCTAGATAAGGTAAGGCTTACCTTGCAATGAGTCGTTGAAGGGAAGGACTGTCATGCGGGTCGTCATGCTCGGCTATCAGACCTGGGGTCACCGCACGCTGCAGGCGTTGCTGGACTCCGACCACGAGGTCGTTCTCGTCGTCACCCACCCGAAAAGTGAACATGCCTACGAGAAGATCTGGGACGACAGCGTCGCCGAACTCGCCGAGAAGAACGACGTCCCCGTCCTGCTGCGCAACCGACCCGACGACGCCGAACTCCTCGACGCCGTACGGGAAGCACGGCCGGACATCATCGTCGCCAACAACTGGCGGACCTGGCTGCCGCCGGAGCTGTTCGACCTCCCGCCGCACGGCACCCTCAACGTCCACGACTCGCTGCTGCCGTCGTACGCGGGCTTCTCGCCGATCATCTGGGCGCTCATCAACGGCGAGCCGCGCGTCGGCGTCACCGCGCACCGCATGAACGGCGAACTCGACGCCGGGGACGTCCTGATCCAGCGCTCGGTGCCGGTCGGACCCACCGACACGGCGACCGACCTGTTCCACCGGACCGTCGACCTCATCGCGCCCATCGTGCGCGAGTCGCTCGACCTGATCGCCTCCGGCCGCGACGCCGGCCAGTGGGTGCCGCAGGACCGCGGCCGCGCCAGCTTCTTCCACAAGCGGTCGGCCGAGGACAGCCGTATCGACTGGAGTTGGCCGGCGGAACGCCTGGAGCGCCTGGTACGGGCCCAGTCGGACCCGTACCCGAACGCGTACGCCTTCCACCGCGGAGAACGGCTCAGGATCGTCTCCGCGGCCGTCTCCGAGGGACGCTACGGCGGCACCCCGGGCCGGATCTTCATCCGCGAGGGCGACGGCGTGGTCATCGTGGCGGGCCCCGAGGCCCATACCGGGCGCAGCCAGGGGCTGTTGGTGCGCCGGGTGCGTACGGACGACGGCACGGAGTACGCGGCCGGCGACCACTTCCGCACCATGGGCGGGTACCTGACCTCCCGGCCCTGACGTCCCGCTTCCGGACGACCGGGTCCCCGCCCGCACCGGCGGGGGCCTCAGCGGGTCGAAACGGCGTCCTCGGTACGGGAGTTGCCGTCGTGGTGGTGCCGCCCCAGCGGGATCACCAGCGGCGTGCCGCTGACCGGATCGGGCGTGATCCGGCAGCGCAGGTCGAAGACGTCCTCGACGGTCTCCTCGGTCACGACGTCGGCGGGCGCGCCCTCGGCGACGATCCGGCCGCCCTTCATCGCGATGACGTGATCGGCGTACCGGCAGGCCTGGTTGAGGTCGTGCAGCACCATCACGACGGTACGGCCCTCGCGCCGGTTGAGGTCCGTGATCAGGTCGAGCACGTCGATCTGGTGGGCGAGGTCGAGATAGGTCGTCGGCTCGTCGAGGAGCAGCACCGGCGTGCCCTGGGCGACGGCCATGGCGATCCACGCGCGCTGCCGCTGGCCGCCGGAGAGTTCGTCGACGGGGCGCTCGGCGAGGTCGGTCAGGTCGGTCGCCTCCAGGGCCGCGTTCACGGCGTCCTCGTCGGCCGCCGACCACTGCCGCCACCAGGTCTGGTGCGGGGACCGGCCCCGGCCGACCAGGTCGAGGACCGTCAGTCCCTCCGGCGCGACCGGCGTCTGCGGCAAGATGCCCAGTTTGCGGGCGAGTTCACGCGTCGGCACGAACCGCAGCGCCACACCGTCCAGCTCCACCACGCCCTCGCGCGGGGCCAGGAGCCGGGCCAGCGCCCGCAACAGGGTCGATTTCCCGCACGCGTTGGCGCCGACGATCGCCGTGATCCGGCCGGTCGGCACCGTCAGGTTCAGGTTCTCGACCACGGCCCTGCCGTCGTAGGCGAGATGGAGATCGCGTGCCCGCAACTCGGGCCCGGAGGCGGGTGATTCGGACGTCCGCGGGGCGCGCGGGTCAGTGGTCGACATGCGATCAGCCTCCAGAGCCCGCGCGGTTGGCGCGGATGAGCAGCCACAGCAGGACCGGCGCGCCCAGGGCGCCGGTGACGATCCCGACCGGCAGTTCCGTCCCCGGGATCGCCTCGCGGGCGAGGAGGTCGGAGCCGAGGACGACGAGCGCGCCGGTGAGACCGGAGACGAGCGGGGGCGGCGACGAGGTGCCCGCCAGCCGCTGGGCGATCTGCGGGCAGGCCAGCGCGACGAACGCCACCGGACCGGCCGCCGCCGTACCGAACGCGACCAGGCCCACCCCGGCCAACAGCAGGGCCAGCCGCACGGGTTGGACGGGTGTGCCGAGTCCGGCGGCCACGTCGTCGCCGAGCATCAGCGTCCGCATCCAGCGGCCCATGCGCAGCGTGACCGGCAGCAGCACCGCCAGGGCGATGGCCAGCGAGTCCACCTGGTTCCAGGTCCGGCCGTTGAGGTTGCCGACCAGCCAGCCGAGCGCGGCCTCCGCCTCGAAGCGATTGCCGCGCGCCACAAGGAAGTTGGTGGCGCTGGAGCAGATCCAGGACACCCCGATGCCGACGAGGATGATGCGGTAGCCGGTGGCCCCGCCCTTCCACGCCAGCACGTACACGAGCAGCGCGGTGGCGAGCGCGCCGAGCAATCCCAGCGTGGAGAGCCCGAGTCCGCCGGTCCAGCCCAGAACGACCGCCGCCACCACGGCGGTTCCGGCGCCCTCGGTGAGCCCGATCATGTCGGGGCTGGCGAGCGGGTTGCGGGTCATCGTCTGGAACACGGCCCCGGAGACGCCGAACGCGACGCCGACCAGCAACCCGACCAGGGCACGGGGCAGCCGTAGGTCCTGGACGACGATCACCGTTCCCGCGTCGCCCGAACCCCACAGGGCCCGGATCACGTCGGTGAAGGCGACGGGATAGTCGCCGATGGTGAGGCCCCAGCAGAAGAGCAGGAACGCGCCGAGCGCGACCCCGACGCCCGTGAGGAGCAGGCGTGGACGCAGAACGCCCGACACCGGGGGCACGGTCAGCCGGAACGGCCGGTCGGCGAGGACGGCGCGCGGGGGAGCGACGGGGGTGGGCACGCTCATACCTCCGCGAGCTTCCGGCGGCGGACCAGGACGATGAAGAACGGGCCGCCGAGGAAGGCGACGAGGACACCGGCCTGGATCTCGGTCGGGCGGTCCACCATCCGGCCCAGGATGTCGGCGGACAGCAGCAGGAGGGGCGCGAGCGCGGCCGAAAGGGGCAGCAGCCAGCGGTAGTCGGGGCCGATCCCGGCGTACTGCGCGAGGACCCGCGCGATGTGCGGGACGACCAGGCCGAGGAAGACCACCGGACCGATGACGGCGACGGACGCGCCGGTCAACAGCACGACGGCGGTGACCCCTTGGAGCCGCACCAGCCCCAACCTCCGCCCCAGCGAGGCCGCCACGTCGTCGCCGAGGGCCATGCTGTTGAGGGCGGGCGCGCTGGCCAGGGCCAGGACCGCGCCGACGACGAGGAACGGCAGGATGCGCACCAGCTCGCCCGAGTCCTGGTCGGCGAGGGTGCCGGCCGACCAGAAGCGGTAACGGTCCAGCGCGTCCTGGTCGGTGAGGACGACGGCGCTGGTGAACGACTGGAGCAGCGAGGTGATCGCGACCCCGGCGAGCGCCAGCTTGACCGGCGTGGCACCGGACCGGCCCATCCGCCCCAGGAAGTACACCACGACGCTCGCGACCAGCGCGCCGCCGAACGCGAACCACACATAGCCGTAGAGCGAGACCACCCCGAACACCCCGACCGCCATGACGATCGCGAAGGACGCCCCGGCGCTGACCCCGAGAATTCCCGGGTCGGCGAGGGGATTTCGGGTCAGGGCCTGCATCAGCGCGCCGGACAGGCCGAGCGCGGCACCGGTCGTCAGGCCGAGCAGGGTGCGGGGCACGCGCACCGACCAGATGACGTTGTCGACGAGGCGGCTGGGCGGATGGCCGAGGACCGAGCGCACGACCTGGTCGAGCGGGACGCTGAGCGCGCCCAGGGCGATCGACAGCAGGGACAGCAGGACGAGGAGGGCGACGATCACCGTCACCAGGACCGTGGTGCGAAGCCTTCTGCCTGATGCCACGTGCCGGTCTCCATGTCGTGTTCCGGGTCATCTTCCGTGCTCTGGAGCCCTGTTGGCGGACCACCGGGCAGCCCGGGCCAGCAGCTTAGGTGAGCATAACCTCAGTGGCTGTGACATGGGCCGGTGGTTCCGGGGGAGGTCTATCAAGTAAGGCAATGCTTACCTTACTATGCGAGCGGTCGCGGCTCCGCTGAGCCGTTCCGCACGCATGGGGAGGCACGGGCAGCTGTGGCGGGCAACACGCTTTCTTCCGCACGGGCAATGGCGACGAACGACTTCTGGCGACGGCGGTTCGCGTCACCGGTACCGGAGACGTCCCTGCCGCTGGACTTCCCGCGTCCGCCACGCGGCGACGCCGAGGTGTCCCGCGCACACCGCGCGGCCCCCCTCGCCGTCACGGCCGACGAGGGCACCCGACTCACCGCCTTCATCGCCCTGTTGCACCGCTACGGCGGCACCACGGCCACCGAGACCGCGGTCGCCCACGAAGGCCTCCCGCTCCGCGTCACGATCGACGGCGACACCCCGTTCGCCCAACTCCGCGACCGGATCACGGCCGTTCGCGAGGAAGCGGTAGCCCACCACCTGCCGACCGCAGAGCTGCTAGGGCTGCTCGCCCCCGAACCCCTCCGGGGCGGCGGCCTGTTGTGCGCCACCGGCTTCGGCACCGACCCCTGGGACGCGACCGGCCCCCTGGACCTGGCACTCACCGTGACCGAAGGAGAGGTGGCCGCCGACTACCGCGCCGACCTCTTCTCGCCGGCCACCGTCGACCTGATCCTCGGCCACTACGCCACCCTCCTCGCCGACGCCGTCGCCCGCCCGGACACCCCGGTCGCCGACCTCGAACTCCTTGGTGTGGACGAACGGCACCGCATCCTGCACGGCTGGAACGACACCGGGCACGACGTGCCCGCGCTCACCTGGCCGCGCATGTTCGCCGACCAGGTCGCCGCCCGCCCGGACGAGACCGCCCTCATCCACGAGGACGTCCGCCTCACCTACGCCGAACTCGACGCCCGCGCCTCGAAGTTGGCGCACGCCCTGGTCGCCCGGGGCGCCGGGCCCGAGCAGGTCGTCGCCCTCGCCGTGCCGCGCTCGGCCGACATGATCGTCGCCGAGGTCGCCGTCCTGAAGTCGGGCGCCGCCTATCTCCCGGTCGACACCGACTACCCGGCCGACCGCATCGCCTACATGCTCGCCGACGCCCGCCCGGTCTGCCTCGTCACCACCGCCGAGATCGCCCCCGACCTCCCGCCCGACCTCGATCCGCTGGTGCTCGACGCCCCGCAGACGGTCGCCGAGCTGGCCGCGTACCCGGCCCAAGGCCCTTCCACCGCCGACGAGTTGACGACCGCCCACGCGGCCTACGTCATCTACACCTCCGGTTCCACCGGCCGCCCCAAGGGCACCGTCCTGTCCCACGCGGGCGTCGCGAAACTCGTCGCCACCCAGCAGGAACGCTTCGGCATCGGCCCGCACAGCCGGGTCCTGCAGTTCGCCTCGCCCAGCTTCGACGTCGCGTTCTGGGACCTGTGCCTCGGCCTCCTGTCCGGCGGCCGCCTGGTCGTCGTCCCCGCCGACCGCCGTGTCCCCGGCGCCCCGCTCGCGGACTACGCGAACGAGCACGGCATCACCTTCATGATCCTGCCGCCCGCGCTCCTCGCCGCCATGCCCGAGAACGTCCAACTCCCGCCCGAGGCAACCCTCCTGGCGGGCACGGAACGCGTCTCACCCGAGCTGGTCGGCCGCTACGCCCGCAGCCGCATGATGTTCAACGCCTACGGCCCGACCGAGGCCACCACCAACTCCACCCTCGGCCTCTGTGACCCGGACACCCCGCCCGGCACCATCGTGCCCATCGGCGTCCCCGACCCCGGCACCCGCGCCTACGTCCTCGACGACCGCCTGCGCCCCGTCCCCGCCGGAGTCACGGGAGAGCTCTACCTCGGCGGCGCAGGACTTGCCCGCGGCTACCTCGGCCGCCCCGCCCTCACCGCAGAACGCTTCGTCGCCGACCCCTTCGGCGCGCCCGGCGAACGCCTCTACCGCACCGGCGACTTGGTGCGCTGGAAGGCGGACGGTCGGCTGGAATTCCACGGCCGCGTCGACACGCAGGTCAAGATCCGCGGCTTCCGCATCGAACCCGGCGAGATCGAGTCCGTCCTGCGCTCCCACCCGTCCGTCGACCAGGCCGCCGTCGTCGTCCGCGAGGACCGCCCCGGCGAACGCCGCCTCGCCGCCTACGTCGTGCCCTCCCTGGACGCCGAGGCGACCCCGGACGAGGGGGTGGCGGAGTGGAAGGACCTCCACGAACTCCTGTACTCCGCCGCCGGATCGGACGGCTTCGAGGAGAACTTCGCGGGCTGGAACAGCATGTACGACGGACTGCCCATCCCGCTCGCCGACATGCGCGAGTGGCGCGAGGCCACCGTCGACCGCATCCGCACGCTACGGCCCCGGCGCATCCTGGAAATCGGCGTCGGCTCCGGCCTGTTGCTGTCCCGGCTGGCCCCGGACTGCGCCGAGTACTGGGGCACCGACCTCTCCGAGGAAGCCGTACGCGCCCTCGACGCCCAGGTGTCCGCCGTCCCCGAACTCGCCGACCGGGTCACCCTGTTGGCCCGCCCCGCGCACGACCTCACCGGACTGCCCGAGGGCCACTTCGACACCATCGTCGTGAACTCCGTCATCCAGTACTTCCCCGGAGGCGACTACCTCACCGGCGTCCTCCAGAACGCGGCGGCTCTCCTCGCCCCCGGTGGCGCGCTGTTCGTCGGCGACGTACGCAACCTGCGTCTGCTCCGCACGCTCAGCGCGGCCGTCGAGAGCGGACGGGCACGGGACGCGGCGGACGACGACAAGGAAGCCCTGCGCGCCGCCGTGGACCGGGCCGTCGCCTGGGAGGGCGAACTCCTCGTCGACCCCGACTACTTCACCACCCTCGACGGCCTCAGCGCCGACATCCGCGTCAAGCGCGGCACCCACCACAACGAACTCACCCGCTACCGCTACGACGTCGTCCTCCGCGCGGAGACGCAGACGGACACCGCCGAAGAGGTCGCCGAGTCGCCCTGGCCCACGGTCGGTTCGGTCCAGGCACTGGACGAACTGCTCGCCGGGAACCGGGACTTGCTGCGGATCACCGGCATCCCCAACTCCCGTCTCGCCGACGACCTCGCAGCCCTCGACACCCTCGACGACAGCAGCAGGCCGGCCGCCGGACCGTACGGCGTGGATCCCGAGACCCTGCACGAGATCGCCGCGCGGCACGGCTACGAGGCGGCGCTGACCTGGAACGGGGGAGCGGAGGACGGCAGCCTGGACGCCGTGTTCGCGCCTGACGAAGGCGAAGGGGACGGCGCGCTCGCGCTCGAGGGCGACGGGCGGTTGCTCGTCCGCTACCGCCCGGGCGGCAGCCACCCGCTCACCAACAGCCCCGCGCCCTTCCGCAACGTCAACGCCCTGATGTCGACCCTGCGGACCCACGCCACCGAGTACCTGCCCGACTACATGGTCCCGGCCGCCTTCGTCCCGCTGGACCGGCTGCCCGTCACCCCCAGCGGCAAGCTCGACGCCGCCGCGCTGCCCGTCCCCGACCTCACCAGCCGGCTCAGTGCGGGCCGCGCACCCGAGACGGCCCGCGAGCAGCTGCTGTGCGACCTGTACGCACGCGCACTCAAGGTGCCCTCGGTCGGCGTCGACGACGACTTCTTCGCCCTCGGCGGCGACAGCATCGTCGCCGTCCAACTCCTCATCCTGGCCCGCCGCGCAGGCCTGGAACTCACCCCGCGCGACGTCTTCCGCCACCGCACGGTCGCCGAACTCGCCACGGTCGCCCGCATCGGGACCACCGACGATGCCGACACCACCCCGTGGCAGACCCTGAGTGACGACGAACTCGCCTTCGTACAGGGCGAGTTCCCGGTCACGGTCGAGGAGGTGCTGCCCCTCGGCCCGCTCCAGGAAGGCTTCTTCTTCCACGCCCTCGTCGACGGCGCCGAACTCGACGCGTACGTCGTCCAGCAGGTCATCGAACTGTCCGGACCCGTCGACGGCACACTCCTCCGCGAAGCCGCCCAGCGCCTCATCGACCGGCATGCCCCGCTGCGCGCCTGCTTCCGCCAGACACCCGACGGCCGCCCCGTCCAGCTCATCGCCACCGGTCTCGAACTGCCGTGGCGCGAGGTCGACTTGGCGGCAGAGGACGACACCGCGGCCCGCCGCGCCCTCGCCGAGGCCGTCGCCGCCGAGGAACGCGCCCATCGCTTCGACCTCGCCCGCCCGCCCCTGATCCGCTGCGCGCTCATCCGCTTCCGCGAGGACCGCAGCCGACTCGTCCTGACCTTCCATCACATCGTCGCGGACGGCTGGTCCCTGCCGGTCCTGCACCGCGAACTCCTCGCCCTCTACGGCGAGAACCCGACGCCCCTCCCTGAAGTCGCCCCGTACCGCAACTACCTCCGCCGCATCGCCGGCGCCGACCGCGAGGCCGCCCGGGAGGCTTGGCGCACCGCGCTCGCCGGAGTCGACGAGCCCACCCGACTCGTCGACGCCCCGGCACCCGCAGGACCGGTGGAACCCGCCCAGATCCGCGTCGAGTTGAGCGAGCGGCAAACCTCACGGCTGGCCGCCCGCGCCCGTGAACGCGGAGTCACCCTCGGCACGCTCGTGCAGGGCGCGTGGGGTCTGCTCGTCGGCCGGATGACGGGCCGCGAGGACGTGCTGTTCGGCACCACGGTCGCCGGACGAGACGCCGCCGTCGACGGCATCGAGTCGATGATCGGCCTGTTCATCAACACCCTGCCCACCCGGCTGCGTTGGGCTCCGGGCGACACCCTGGGTGCGCTGCTCGACCGGCTCCAGGAGGAGCAGAGCACGCTGCTCGACCACCAGCACCTCGGCCTCGCCGACATCCAGCGCGCCACCGGGCACGCGGGCGACGGCGAACTCTTCGACACACTCGTGGTGTTCGAGAACTACCCCGGTGGCGAAGGCGCCCCGGGCATCACCGACCCCAGCGGCACGGTCGCGGTCGCCCGGCACGCGTTCCACGACGCCGTGCACTATCCGCTGGCCCTCATCGTCAAGCCCGGCCGCCGCCTCGACCTGCGCCTCAAGCACCACGCCCGCCGCCTGGACGCCGACGCCGTGCAGTCCCTCGCCGACCGTCTGACCTTGATCCTGCACGCGCTGGCCGACGACCCCGGCGCCCGCGTCGCGGACCTCGACCTGCTGACTCCGGAGGAATTGGCGGACGCGCATCCGGCGGGGGAGGCCCGGCCGGTTCCGGCGACCACGCTCGCCGCCGCGTTCGCCGCGCAGGTCGCGCGTACTCCGCACGCGACGGCTGTCGTCTTCGACGGTACGACGACGCTCACCTACGCTGAACTGGACGCACGAGCTGTGGAGTTGGCCGCGAGACTGCGGGCCGAGGGAGCCGGACGGGAGCGGTTCGTCGCCGTCGCCGTCCCCCGCTCGGCGGAGCTGGTGGTGGCGCTGCTGGGTGTTCTGAAGTCGGGGGCCGCGTACCTGCCCCTCGACCTGGACTATCCGGCCGACCGGCTCGCGTACATGCTGGCCGACTCGGGGGCGACGACGGTCGTCACGACGGAACGGGACGCGCACCGGCTGCCGTCGGTCGAGGGCCTGGCCGTGGTGCAGGTGGACGCCGCTTCCCCGGTGACGGACCCGGGGGGCGAGGCCGCCCCGGCCGTCCCGTCCGCCCAACTCCCGGACCCCGCCCGCCCCGACGACCCCGCCTACCTCATCTACACCTCCGGCTCCACCGGCCGCCCCAAGGGCGTCGTCGTCACCCACCGAGCCATCGGCAACCGACTGGCCTGGATGCAGGGCGCCTACGAACTCACCCCCGAAGACCGGGTGTTGCAGAAGACCCCGTCCAGCTTCGACGTGAGCGTCTGGGAGTTCTTCTGGGCCCTGCGCGAGGGAGCCGCCGTCGTCCTCGCCGCCCCCGACGGACACCGCGACCCCGCCTACCTGTCCCGCCTGATCCGGTCCGAAGGCATCACGACGATGCACTTCGTGCCCTCGATGCTGGAGGCGTTCCTCGCCTCCGACGAGGTCACCGCCGACCCCGCCTGGGCGGGCAGCCTGTGCCGCGTCTTCAGCAGCGGCGAGGCCCTGTCCGGGTCGGCCGCGCACCGCTGGCACGAGCTGACCGGCGTCCCGCTGCACAACCTCTACGGCCCCACCGAGGCCGCCGTCGACGTGACGTACCACGCCTACGACGGCGAGCCCGGCACCACCGTGCCCATCGGCCGACCCGTGTGGAACACCGGCCTGCGCGTGCTCGATTCGTGCCTGCGCCCGGTGCCGGACGGTGTCCCCGGCGAGCTGTACCTGACCGGCGTCCAGCTGGCCCGCGGCTACCACCGACGCCCCGCGCTCACCGCCGACCGCTTCGTCGCCGACCCCTACGCCGCCGAGCCCGGCGCCCGCATGTACCGCACCGGCGACCTGGTGCGCCGCCGCACCGACGGCACGATCGACTACCTCGGCCGCACCGACCGGCAGGTCAAACTCCGCGGCAACCGGGTCGAACTCGGCGAGATCGAAGCCGAGTTGACCCGCCTCCCCGCCGTGGCCCGGGGCGCCGTGGTCATCCGCGACCAGCGACTCGTCGCCTACGCGGTGCCGGCATCCGGCGCCACGCTCGACCCGGCCCACCTGCGCGCCGCCCTCGCGGACGTGCTGCCCGCGCCCCTGGTCCCCGAGGCGTACGTCGTCCTCGCCGACCTCCCGCTCACCCCGAGCGGCAAGCTCGACCAGTCCGCGCTGCCCGCACCCGAGGCCGAACGGGCCGAACGCGCCGAACGCCGGGCGCCCGCGGGGCCGTTGGAGCAGCAGCTCACCGAGATCTTCGCGGCCGTCCTCGGCATCGAGGACGCCGGCCCCGACGACGACTTCTTCCGGCTCGGCGGCGACAGCATCAGCTCGATCGGTGTCGCGAGCCGTGCCCGCGCGGCGGGTCTGGAGCTGAGCCCGCGCGACGTGTTCACCCACCGCACCCCGGCCGCCCTCGCGACGGCCGCCGGTACCGCAACGGCCGCTCCGAGCAACCACGTTGAGGCGTTCACCCTCACGGAGGCCGAGCACACCCGCGTCCGTTCCGTCGCCGCCCCGGCGGAGGTCGCCGACGTCTGGCCGCTGGCCCCGCTCCAGGAGGGCCTGTTCTTCCACTCGGCCTATGACGAGGGCGCGTTGGACGTCTACACCGTCCACGAGACCTTCGACTTCGCGACCCGCCTCGACACCACCCGGCTGCGCGCAGCCGTCCGTACCCTGCTCGACCGGAACCCCGGCCTGCGCGCGGGCTTCACCAGCGACGGCCTCGACCAGCCGGTGCAGTTCATCGTCGAGGACCCGGAGATCCCCCTCGAAGAGGTCGACCTCTCCCTCCTTCCTGCCGTCGAACAGGACGTACTCCTGAGGGAGTTGACGGACGCAGAGCGCAACCGCCGCTTCGACCTGTCCGCACCCCCGCTCTTCCGTCTGCTGCTCCTGCGTCTGGGCGCCGAACGCGGCGACCGTCTCGTCATCGGCCGCCACCTGATCCTCTGGGACGGCTGGTCGGCGTGGCTGTTCCTCGACGAGCTGTTCGCGCTCTACGAGTCGGGCGGCGACGCCAACGCCCTGCCCGCGCCCGGCAGTTACCGCGACTACCTGACCTGGCTCGAGGAGCAGGACGACTCGGCCGCCACGGCCGCCTGGCGCACCGCGCTGGCCGGTCTCGACGAGCCGACGCTGCTCGCGCCCACCGCCACCGACGGCCTCGAACCGGTCATCCCCGACCAGCTCGACGTACTCCTCGCCGCCGAACTGAGCGACCGGCTGCGCGAGTTGGCCCGGGCCCACGGCCTGACCCTCAACACCCTTCTGAACGCGGCCTGGGGACTCACCCTCGCCTCCGCGACCGGTCGCGCCGACGTCGTGTTCGGCACGACCGTCGCCGGGCGGCCCAGTGAGGTCCCGGACGTCGGCAACATCATCGGCCTGTTCCTCAACACCGTCCCGACCCGCATCGCCCTCGACCCCGCCGAACCGGTCCTCGACCTGCTCCGCCGCATCCAGGGCGAACGCCTCGACCTCATGCCCTACGAGCACCTGAGCCTCGGCGTGCTCCAGGCCGAGACCGGCCACCGCAAGCTCTTCGACACGCTGTTCGTGCTGCGGAACAACGACACCGAGGAGCGGTTGGCGGACCTGAGGACCCGGCACGGCGCCACGGCCGTCGCCAACGTGGACGCCACCCACTACCCGGCCAACCTCGTCATCACCCCGGGCCGCGAGATCGCCGTCACCCTCACCCACCGCCCCGACCTCGTCCCGACCGACCAGGCGCAGGCCCTCCTCGACCGCTTCGCGCTCCTTGTCGACCGCCTCACCGCCGACCTCACGGCCCCGGTCGGCTCCCTCGACCCGCTCCTGCCCGCCGAACACGCGGCACTACGACGGGAGTCGGCGGCCAGCCGTGTCCCCGACCCCGAGGACACCATCGCCGACCTGCTGGCCGCGCAGGCGGAACGCACCCCGGACGAACGCGCCCTCGTCTTCGGCGAGCGCAGCATGACATACGTCGAACTCGGCGCCGCCGTCAACCGGTTGGCCCGTCTGCTGATCGAGCGTGGTGCGGGTCCCGAGCAGGTCGTCGCCCTCGGCCTGCCGCGCTCGCTCGACATGGTGGTCGCCCTCTTCGCGGTCCTGCGCACCGGATCGGCCTACCTCCCGCTGGAGTTGGACCACCCGGCCGACCGCCTCTCCCTGATGCTGGCCGACGCCCGCCCACTGCTCCTGCTCAGCACCTCGGCCGTATCGGCCACGCTGGACGGCGAGATGGACCGCGTCCTGCTCGACACCCCGGAGGTCAAGGGGGAGTTGGCGGCCCTGTCGGACGCTCCGGTTCGGCTCCGCTTCAGCCTGGAGCACCCTGCCTACGTCATCTACACCTCCGGTTCCACCGGCCGCCCCAAGGGTGTCGTCACCCCCTACCGGGGCCTGACGAACATGCAGTTGAACCACCAGAAGGAGATCTTCGAGCCCGCCATCGCCTCCGCGGGCGGGCGGCGCCTGCGGATCGCGCACACCGTGTCCTTCGCCTTCGACATGTCGTGGGAAGAGCTGCTGTGGCTCGTCGAGGGCCACGAAGTGCACGTCTGCGACGAGGAGTTGCGGCGTGACGCCGAGGCGCTGGTCGCCTACTGCGAACGCCACCGCGTCGACGTCGTCAACGTCACCCCCACCTACGCCCGACTCCTCATCGAGCAGGGCCTGTTGGAGGGCCATGTCCCGCCGCTCGTCCTGCTCGGCGGCGAGGCCGTCCCCGAGACCGTGTGGACGGCGCTGCGCGACACCGAGGGGACGTACGGCTACAACCTGTACGGGCCGACCGAGTACACCATCAACACCCTCGGCGGCGGCACCCTCGACAGCGACACCCCGACCGTCGGCAAGCCCATCCGCGGCACCCGTGCCCACATCCTCGACGCCTGGCTTCGCCCGGTGCCCGAGGGTGTCCCCGGCGAGCTGTACATCGCCGGAATCGGCCTGGCCCGCGGCTACTTGGACCGACCCGCGCTGACAGCCGAACGCTTCGTCGCCGACCCGTTCGGCGAACCCGGCGAACGCATGTACCGCACCGGTGACCTGGTGCGCCGCAACCCGGACGGCAACCTCGACTTCCTCGGCCGCACCGACGACCAGGTGAAGATCCGCGGCTACCGCATCGAACCGGGTGAGATCGAAACCGCCCTCAGCCGCCACCCGTTGGTCGCCCAGGCCGCCGTCGTCGTCCGCGACGAACGCCTCGTCGGCTACGTCGTCCCCTCCGGCGCCGACTCCGCCGAACGCACCGCCGCCGAGGCCGCGCAGGTGGGGGAGTGGCAGGAGATCTACTCCGACGAGTACGAGGAGATCGGCACCGCCGTCTTCACCGAGCGGTACGACGGCTGGGACAGCTCCTACGACGGACAGCCCATCCCCTTCGAGGAGATGCACGAGTGGCGCGAGGCGACCCTCGCCCGCATCGGCGCCCTCAAGCCCCGCCGCATCCTCGAAATCGGCGTCGGCTCCGGCCTGTTGCTGTCCCGCCTCGCCCCCGAGGCGGAGGCGTACTGGGCCACCGACTTCGCCGCCCCCGTCATCCGCAAGATCGGCGAGGAGGTCCGGCGCGACCCCGTGCTCGCCGCCAAGGTCGAACTGCGCTGCCGCCCGGCCGAAGACCTCAGCGGCCTGCCCTCGGCCTACTTCGACACCATCGTCATCAACTCCGTCATCCAGTACTTCCCGAGCATCGACCACCTCACGACCGTCCTGCACGGCGCGATGGAACTCCTCGCCCCAGGCGGCGCCCTGTTCGTCGGCGACGTCCGCAACCTGCGGCTCGCCGGCACCTTCCACACCGAGATCCAGCGCACCCGGGGCACCGCCGAAGCGGACCTGGAACGCGCGGTGGAACGCGGCCTGCGCCTGGAGAAGGAACTCCTCGTGGACCCCGACTACTTCACCACCCTCGGCTACGGCGTCGACCTGCGCACCAAGCGCGCCCACCACCACAACGAACTGTCCCGCCACCGCTACGACGTCGTCCTCTACGCCGGCGAACCGGACGTCCGCCTCGACAACGCCCCCTCCGTCGACTGGGCCACCGGCAACACCATCGGCGAACTCCTGCGCGGCGACTGGACGTCGGCCGAGGCCATCGGCCACCTCCTGTCCGGCAGTTGGTCGGCGACCGGGGTGACCGGTGAACGCCCACGCGGTGACAAGCCGGAGGCGCTCCGCTTCACCGGCATCCCCGACGGCCGCACCACCGAGACGGGCGTCGACCCCGAGCACCTCCACGAACTCGGCACGGAGGCCGGATACCAGGTGCTCACCACCTGGTCCGCGCAGGAGGGCACGTACGACGCCGTCTTCCTGAAGTCCGCCGAACTCCGCCTGACCGGCGGCCTGTTCAAGCCCGGCGGCGGCACGCATCCCTACGCCAACGACCCCACCGCCGCCCGCGAGGCGAGCGCGCTGGTGCGGCGGCTGCGGGACGACCTGGGCCGCGAACTGCCCGACTACATGGTCCCGTCGGCCTTCGTCACCGTCGACGGCCTGCCCATGAACGCCAACGGCAAGCTCGACGTCCGCGCCCTCCCCGACGCCGAACCCGCCGTCGCCCTCGGCGGCGGACGCGGCCCGCGCACACCACAGGAAGAGGTGCTCTGCCGCCTCTTCGCCGAGGTGCTGGGACTCCCCGAAGTCGGCGCCGAGGACAACTTCTTCTACCTGGGCGGCCATTCACTCCTCGCCACCCGCCTGGTCAGCCGCGCCCGCACGGAGCTGGGCGCCGAACTCGCCATCCGCGACCTCTTCGAGGCCCCCACCCCGGCGCTGCTCGCGGGCCGCGTCGAGCAGGCGAGCCCGGCCCGCCCGGCGGTCACCCCGGTCGCCGAACGGCCCGACCGCATCCCGCTGTCGGCCGCCCAGCGACGGCTGTTGCTCGTCGAGGAGATCACCGGCAGCGGCGTCGCCTACAACTTCCCGCTGGTCTTCCGCCTGCACGGCACCCTCGACACCGAGGCCCTGACCGCCGCCCTGCGCGACGTGGCCGGCCGCCACGAGGCCCTGCGGACGGTCTTCCCGACGCACGAGGGCGAGCCGTACCAGCGGATCGTCCCCGCCGAGGACGTGGCCGTGGCCTGCACGGTCCTCGACTGTGCCGAGCACGAACTGCCCGCGCTGATCGAGTCCGCACAGCGCCGCCCCTTCGACCTCACCACCGAACTCCCGCTGCGGTGCGACGTGTTCAGGCTCGGCCCGGACGAGCACGTCGTCGCCGTCGTCCTGCACCACATCACCACCGACGAGTGGTCCGACCGCCCCTTCCTCGCCGACCTCGACACCGCCTACGCGGCCCGCCGCGAGGGACGAGCGCCGGAGTGGACGCCGCTGCCGGTGCAGTACGCCGACTACACCCTCTGGCAGGACGACCTCCTCGCCCGCACCGACGACGCCCAACTCGCCCACTGGACAGAGGCGTTGCGCGGGCTGCCCGACGAACTCGCCCTGCCCGCCGACCGACCCCGCCCCGCCGCACCGACCGGCCTCGGCGGCAAGGTCCGCCTGGAACTCCCCACCGCCACCGGCCACGCCCTGCGTGACCTCTCCGGCGCGACCGGCACCAGCGTGTTCATGCTGTTCCAGGCCGCCACCGCCGCCCTGCTGAACCGGCTCGGCGCGGGCGACGACATCCCGCTCGGCGCCCCCATCGCGGGCCGCACCGACGAGGCGCTCGCCGACCTGGTGGGCTTCTTCGTCAACACGCTCGTACTGCGCACCGATGTGTCCGGCGACGAGCTGACCTTCCGCGAACTCCTGGGCCGGGTAAGGGAGTCGTCCCTCGCCGCCTTCGAGTACCAGGACCTGCCCTTCGACCGGGTCGTCGAGGCACTCAACCCGCCGCGCGTGGCCGGCCGCAACCCCCTCTTCCAGGTCATGCTCGGCTACCACCACCGCCCCGACGGCGACCCGGACGTGCTCGGCCGCACGACCGAGTGGTTCGACATGGACACCGGTATGGCCAAGTTCGACCTGCACTTCACCTTCGTCGACGAGACGGGAAGCGACCGGGTCGTCCTGCTCCTGGAGTACGCGACCGACCTCTTCGACGCGTCCACCGCCGAACGGATCGCCGCCCACCTGGCCCGACTGCTGGACCACGCGGCAGCCGAACCCGACCGCGCGGTGCGGGACTTCGACCTCCTGGCCGACACCGAACGCGCCCTGGTCCTGGGGGAGTGGAACGCCACCGAGCACCCCGTCCCGGCCACCACCCTGCCGGAGCTCTTCCGCGCGCAGGTTGCCCGTACGCCCGACGCGACGGCCCTCGTCTTCGAGGGACAGTCGCTGACATACGCGGAGCTGGACACCCAAGTCGAGCACACGGCACGGGTGTTGGCCGCGCTCGGCGCGGGCCCCGAGCGGACCGTCGCCGTAGCGCTCCCGCGCTCACTGGAACTCGTCGTCGCCCTGCTCGCCGTCCACCGCGCCGGAGCCGCCTACCTCCCGCTCGACCCCGACTACCCGGAGGACCGCCTCGCCCTCATGGTCGAGGACGCCCGCCCGGTCCACATCATCCGCGACACCCTGCCGACCGGCCCCGAGGGCCAACTCCCCACGTCCTACGACCCGTCGAGCCCGGCGTACGTCATCTACACCTCCGGGTCGACCGGCCGCCCCAAGGGTGTCGTCGTCCCGCACGGGGGCATCGTCAACCGGCTGCTCTGGATGCAGGACGCGTACCGACTGACGGCCGACGACCGGGTGCTCCAGAAGACGCCGTCCAGCTTCGACGTGTCGGTGTGGGAGTTCTTCTGGCCGCTGATCACCGGCGCGACCCTGGTCGTCGCCAGGCCCGAAGGCCACCGCGACCCGGCCTACTTGGCCGGGCTGATCCGCGAACAGGACGTCACCACCGTCCACTTCGTGCCCTCCATGCTCCAACTCTTCCTGGAGGAACCGACCGCAGCCGACTGCACCGGCCTGCGCCGCGTGATGTGCAGCGGCGAGGCCCTGCCCGTCGTCCTCACCCACCGCTTCCACGACGTCCTGACCACCGCCGAACTCCACAACCTCTACGGCCCGACCGAGGCCTCGGTCGACGTCACGGCCGTCGAGATCGCACCGGACGCGACCGGCGTCCCGATCGGCCGCCCGGTCTGGAACACCCGCACCTACGTCCTCGACGCGGGCCTGCGCCCCGTACCGGCCGGCGTCCCGGGCGAGTTGTACCTCGCGGGCGTCCAGCTCGCGCGCGGCTACCTCGACCGGCCCGGCCTGACCGCCGAGCGGTTCGTCGCCGATCCGTACGGCGCTCCCGGCACCCGTATGTACCGCACGGGCGACCTGGCCCGCTGGAACGCCGACGGGACCATCGAGTACCTGGGCCGCACCGACGACCAGGTGAAGGTACGCGGCTTCCGCGTCGAACCCGGCGAAATCCAGGGCGCGTTGACCACGCACCCGGCCGTCGCACAGGCGGTCGTCGTGGTCCGGGAACAGCGCCTCGTCGCGTACGTGGTCCCGGCCGGGGACACCGGAACGGCGGACACGGGGTCGATCCGCGCCCACACCGCCGCCGCGCTGCCCGCCCACATGGTCCCCGCCGTCTTCGTCACGCTCGACGCGCTGCCCCTGACCCCCAACGGCAAGCTGGACCGCGCCGCCCTGCCCGCCCCCGACTTCACGACCCTCACCGGCAGCGCGCCCCGCAGCCCCCGCGAGGAGATCCTCGCCGGACTCTTCGGCGACATCCTCGGCCTCGAACTGGTCGGCGCCGACGACGACTTCTTCACCCTCGGCGGCCACTCCCTGCTCGCCATGCGACTGGTGAGCCGCGTCCGCACGGTGCTCGGCGCCGACCTCACCGTCCGTACCGTCTTCGAGGCCCCCACCCCCGCACGGCTCGCGGCCCGCCTCGACGACCGGGCCGGCGGACTGCCCGCGCTCGCCCCCACCGACCGCCCCGCCGAACTCCCGCTCTCCTACGCCCAGCAGCGCCTGTGGCTGCTGCACCGCATCGAGGGCCCGGGATCCACGTACAACATCCCGGCCGCCTGGCGCCTGACCGGCACCCTCGACCGGGACGCCCTCTCCGCCGCGCTCGACGACCTCGCCGTACGGCACGAAAGCCTGCGCACGGTCTTCCCCGAGCAGGACGGCCGCCCGCGTCAGGTCGTGCTGGACGAGGCCTCCGTGCCCCTCCACCACAGCCGAGTCACGGAGACCGAACTGCCCGACCGGCTCGCCGAGGCCGCCGCGCGCGGCTTCGACGTCGACCGTGAACTCCCGCTGCGCGCCCATGTGTTCGAGGTGAGCGGGGACGAGCACGTCCTGCTGCTGGTGCTGCACCACATCGCCGGCGACCAGTGGTCCGACGGCCCGCTGTGGCGCGACCTGGCCACCGCCTACGAGGCCCGCCGCGAGGGGCAGGCCCCGGCATGGGCTCCGCTGCCGGTGCAGTACGCCGACTACGCCCTCTGGCACCGCGAGGCGCTCGGCGACCCCGACGCCCCGGACAGCCGCCAGTCCCGGCAACTCGCCTACTGGCAGGACGCCTTGGCGGGCCTGCCGGACGAGCTCGCCCTGCCCACCGACCGGCCCCGCCCGCTGGAGAGCAGTCACCGGGGCGGTGCGGTCGGCCTGACGCTCGATGCCCAACGGACGCGGGAACTGCGGGCGTTGGCCCGCCGCCACGGCATCAGTATGTTCATGGTCACCCAGGCCGCCGTCGCCGCGCTGCTGCACCGGCTCGGCGCCGGGGACGACATTCCGCTCGGCGCCCCCATCTCCGGGCGCGGCGACGAACACCTCGAAGACCTGGTCGGCTTCTTCGTCAACACCCTCGTCCTGCGAACCGATCTGTCCGGCGACCCCACGTTCGCCGACCTGCTCGCCCGCGTCCGGGACACCGACCTCGCCGCCTACGAGCACCAAGACCTGCCCTTCGAGCGCCTGGTCGAGGCGATCAACCCGGCCCGCTCACTGGCCCGCCACCCGCTGTTCCAGGTGATGGTCGTCCACCTCGACGACGAGGGCGCCACGCCCGCCCTGCCCGGTCTGACCGCCCGCCGCGAGGAACTCGGCCAGCAGGGTGCCAAGTTCGACCTGAGCTTCGACTTCGTGGAGCAGGGCGAGGACGGCATGCGGTGCTGGATCGAGTACAGCGCCGACCTCTTCGACGAGTCGACCGCCGAACTCCTCGCCCAGCGGCTGGACTTGCTGCTCGCCCAGATCGCTGCGGACCCCGACCGCCGCATCGGCGCACTCGACGTCCTGCGCGACGACGAGCGCGCCCTCGTCCTCACCGACTGGAACAACACCGCCCGGACCATCCCCGGCCTCACACTGCCCGAGCTGTTCCGTGCCCAGGTCGCCCGCACGCCCGACGCCCCGGCCGTCGTCTTCGAGGACACCGCCCTCACCTACGCCGAACTCGACCTGCGCGTGGAGCGGTTGGCCCACACGCTCGCCGCGCGAGGAGCACAGGCGGAGGCGGTCGTCGCGGTCGCGCTGCCGCGTTCGCTCGCCCTCGTGGTGGCGCTCCTTGCGGTCCACCGCGCGGGCGCCGCCTATCTGCCCCTCGACACCGGCTACCCGGCCGACCGGCTCGCGTACACACTCGCCGACGCCCGCCCGGTCTGCCTGATCACCGCCGAGGGCGTCACCCTTCCGGAGACGGACGTACCCACCCTGACTGTCGACGCGGAGGGCACCCCCGACCACCCGGCGCACGCACCGCTCCCCAGCACCCACGACCCCCGCCACCCCGCCTACGTCATCTACACCTCCGGTTCGACCGGACGCCCCAAGGGCGTCTCCGTCCCCCACCAGGGCATCACCAACCGCCTGTTGTGGATGCAGGACACCTACCGCCTCGACGCCGACGACCGGGTGCTGCAGAAGACCCCGGCCGGGTTCGACGTGTCGGTATGGGAATTCTTCTGGCCGCTGATCACCGGCGCCACGCTCGTCGTCGCCCGCCCGGAAGGCCACCAGGACCCGGTCTACCTCGCCGAACTGATCCGGCGTCAGCGGATCACCACGGCCCACTTCGTGCCGTCGATGCTGCGCGCCTTCCTCGACGAGCCCGACGCCGCCCACTGCACCGACCTGCTCCACGTCATGTGCAGCGGCGAGGCGTTGCCCGCCCCGCTGGCCGCCCGCTTCCACCAGGTCCTCCCGGGCAGCCGCCTGCACAACCTCTACGGCCCGACCGAGGCCTCCGTCGACGTCACCGCCCACGAGATCCCCGCCGACCCGGCCACCGTGCCGATCGGCCGCCCGGTGTGGAACACCCGCACCTATGTCCTCGACGCCGGACTCCGCCCCGTACCGCCCGGTGTGGCCGGCGAACTGTATCTGGCGGGCGTCCAATTGGCGCGCGGCTACCTGGGCCGCCCCGCCCTGACCGCCGAACGCTTCGTCGCCGACCCGTACGCCACCGAGCCCGGCGCCCGCATGTACCGCACCGGCGACCTGGCCCGCTGGACCCGGGCCGGTGAACTGGAGTACCTCGGCCGCGCCGACGACCAGATCAAGCTGCGCGGCTTCCGGATCGAACTCGGCGAGATCGAGAGTGTGTTGGCCACCCACGAGAACGTCGCGCACGCCACGGTCGTCCTCCGGGACGAACGGCTCGTCGCGTACGTCGTGGCGGAGAGCACCGTGGACCCGGCCCAACTCCGTTCCCACGCGGCCCAGTCGCTGCCCGACCACATGGTCCCGGCCGCCGTCGTCACCCTCGACGCCCTCCCGCTCACCCCCAACGGCAAGCTCGACCGCGGCGCTCTGCCCGCCCCCGATTTCGCCGCCGAGGTCACCGACACCCGTCCGCGCACCCCGCTGGAGGAGACCCTCTGCGTCCTCGTCGCGGACGTGCTCGGTCTCGAACGCGTCGGTGTCGAGGACGACTTCTTCTCCCTCGGCGGCGACAGCATCGTCGCCATGCAGCTGGTCGCCCGGGCCCGCGCGGCCGGACTCACCTTCAGCCCGCGTGACGTCTTCCGCCACAAGTCGGCGGCGGGACTGGCCAAGGTGACCGCGACCACGGTCACCGGCGACCGCGACGACGACGTCGTCCTCCTCGACCTCACCAATGACGAGCGCGCCGACCTGGCCGCCCTGCCCGCCGGAACCGAGGTCCTGCCCGTCTCCCCGCTCCAGGCCGGCCTGCTCTTCCACGCCGCGCTCGACTCCGGTGACGACGGCCCGGACGTCTACACCGTCCAGGTCTCCTACGACCTCGAAGGCCCCCTGGACGCCGCCCGGTTGCACACTGCCGCGCAGTCCGTGCTCGACGCGCACGAGAACCTGCGCAGCGGCTTCCGGCACCTGTCCTCCGGACGGCCCGTCGCCGTCGTACCGCGCACGGCCGTCCTGCCCTGGCGGCAGCTCGACCTCACGGACGACCCCGAGGAGTGGGAGCGCCTGCTCGTCCAGGAGCGGCGCCGCTTCGACCCCGAACGGCCGCCGCTGCTCAGGCTGTTGCTGGCCCGGCTCGGTCCCGACCGGCACCGGCTCGTCCTCTCGCACCAGCATCTCCTGCTGGACGGCTGGTCGTTGCCGCTGCTCACCGCCGAACTGTGGGCACGCTACGAGGGCCGCACCCCGGCCGCGCCCGCCCCGTACCGCGCGCATCTGCGGCTGCTGGCCGCGCAGGACCCGGCCGTCTCCACCGCCGCGTGGGCCGAGGCCCTCGGCGGACTGGCCGAGCCGACCCGTCTCGCGCCCGTCGACCCGGACCGCGCTGCCGTCGTACCGTCCACGCACACCGTCGAGTTGGACCCGGACCGCACGGCCGAGCTGGAGGCGTTCGCGCGTCGCCAGGGCGTCACCGTCAACACCCTTGTCCAGGCCGCGTGGGGCGTGCTGCTGGGCCGGCTCACCGGCCGCGACGACGTGGTGTTCGGCGCCACCGTCGCCGGACGCTCGCCCGAACTGCCCGGCGCCGAGGCGATGATCGGCCCGTTCATCAACACCGTCCCCGTACGGGTGCGGGTCCGCCCGCAGGAGAACACCGCCGCGCTTCTCGCCCGGCTCCAGGACGAGCAGTCCCGGCTCATCGCCCACCAGCACCTCGGCCTCGCCGACATCCAGCGGACCGCCGGACTCGGCGAACTCTTCGACACCCTCATGGTGTTCGAGTCCTACCCGGTCGCCGACGACGAGGAAGGCGACGGACCGCGCGTCACCGTCCGCGACCACGAGGACTCCACCCACTACCCGTTCGCCTGGGCCGTCGAGCCCGCCGAACGCCTGCGCCTCACCGCCGAGTTCAGGCCCGACCTGTTCCGACCGGCCGTCGTGCGACGGATCACGGACGCCCTGACCGCCCTGCTCACCGGCATGGCGGCCGACCCCGACCGGCCTGTCGGCCGGCTCGACCTGCTCGCCCCCGCCGAGCGGCACACCGTCCTGGAGACCTGGAACGACACCGCGCTGCCCGCGTCCACGACCGAACGGCTCGGCACCGTGCCGGAGTTGTTCGTCGCGCAGGCCGCCGCCGACCCCGGCGCGGTCGCCGTCACCGACGGCCGTACGACCTGGACGTTCGCCGAACTCGAAGCCCGCACCGACCGGTTGGCCCGCGTCCTCGCCGGACATGGTGCCGGGCCCGAGCGGATCGTGGCCCTCGCGCTGCCCCGTACCGCCGATCACATCGCCGCGATCCTCGCCGTGATGAAGGCGGGCGCCGCGTATCTGCCCCTGGACCCCGACCTCCCGGAGTCCCGCCTCACCGGCATGCTCGACGACGCCCGCCCGGTGCTGATCCTGGCCACGGACGAGACGGCCGCCATGCTGCCGTCAACGACCGTCCCAGTGCTGCGACTTGACGCCCCGGCCGACGGACTCCCGGAGGCCGAACCCGTCGCCCCCGGCCCCGACCACCCCGCCTACGTCATCTACACCTCAGGCTCCACCGGCCGCCCCAAGGGCGTCGTCGTCACCCAGCGAGGCATCGCCAACCTCTTCCACAGCCACCGGCACGACCTGCACGAAGTCGCCAGGCAGCGCACCGGACTTCGGCGGCTGCGGGTCGGGCACGCCTGGTCGTTCTCCTTCGACGCCTCCTGGCAACCGCAGTTGTGGCTCCTGGACGGACACGCCCTGCACATCGCCGACGACGAGACCCGCCGCGACCCCGAACTCCTCGCCGCGTTCATCCGGGACCGGGGCATCGACTTCATCGAGGTCACCCCGTCCCTGCTCGCGCAGATGGCGGACAGCGGACTGATCGGCGACGAGGGCGACTGCCCGCTCTCCGTGGTCGGCTTCGGCGGCGAGGCCGTCCCCGAGTCCCTGTGGACCCGGCTGGCCGCTCTGTCGGACACCGAGGCGTTCAACCTCTACGGCCCCACCGAGGCCACCGTCGACGCCCTCGTCGGCCGGGTCCGCGACAGCGCCACCCCGATCGTCGGCCGCCCCGTCCACGAGTCCCGCGCCTACGTCCTCGACACCGCCCTGCGGCCCGTACCGCCCGGCGTGACAGGGGAGTTGTACCTGTCCGGCCCCGGGCTTGCCCGCGGTTACCTCGGCCGGCCCGAACTCACCGCCGAACGCTTCGTCGCCGACCCGTACGCCACACAGCCCGGCACCCGCATGTACCGCACGGGCGACATGGCCCGCTGGACCGAGGACGGCCGGCTGGAGTTCGCCGGCCGCACCGACGACCAGGTCAAGATCCGCGGCTACCGTATCGAACTCGCCGAGATCGAGGCCGCGTTGGACACCCACCCGGCCGTCGCGCAGACCGTCGTCGTGGCCCGCGAACACCGGCCCGGCGTACGGCAGTTGATCGCCTACGCGGTCGCCGGCGGGACGGACGGTGCCACGCTCCGCGCCCATGCCGCCTCCGTCCTGCCCGACTACATGGTCCCGGCCGCCGTGGTCGTCCTCGACCGGCTGCCGGTGCTGTCCAACGGCAAGCTGGACCGATCCGCCCTGCCCGCCCCGGACTTCACCGCCCAGGGCGGCGGCCGGGCCCCGGAGAACGACACCGAGCGCACCCTGCGCGACCTGTTCGCGGACGCCCTCGGGCTGCCCGCCGAGGCCGTCGGCACGGACGACGACTTCTTCACCTTCGGCGGCGACAGCATCGTCGCCATGCAACTGGTCGCCCGCGCCCGCGCCGCCGGCATGCGGGTCACGCCCCGGCAGGTCTTCCAGCACCGAACCGTCGCCGCCCTGGCGTCCGTTGCCGTCTCGCTCGGCTCCGACGAACGGCACGCCGTCCATGACGACGGCACCGGCACCGTCCCGCTCACCCCGATCATGCGCGGCCTGCTGGAGCGCGGCGGCCCCATCGCCGCCTACCACCAGGCGGCCCTGGTCCAGACCCCGGCCGACCTCACCGAACCCGGGCTGCTGACCGTGCTCACGGCACTCGCCGCCCGGCACGACATGCTGCGGGCCCAACTCGTCCGCGCACCCGAGTGGTTGCTGCGGGTACCGGCCGCACGGGACATCGACGTCAGCACCTGGCTCACCCGCGTCGACGTACGCGGGACGGACGACGCCGAACTGCGCGCCGCCATCTCCCGCCACGCCGAGACGGCCCGGGCCGGGCTCGACCCCGACGCCGGGGCGATGGTGCGGGCGGTCTGGTTCGACGCCGGACCCGGACAGCCCGGCCGACTCCTCATCCTGGTCCACCACTTGGTCATCGACGGCGTCTCCTGGCGCGTCCTGCTCCCCGACCTGGCCACCGCCTGGGCGGCGGTCAGGGGCGGCCGTACCCCCGAACTCGCCCCGGTGGAGCTGTCGTTCGCCCGCTGGTCCCGGCTCCTCGGGACCCGAGCCACCGACCCCGCCACCGAGGACGAACTCCCGTGGTGGACCTCCGCCCTCGCGAAGGGCGCCGAACTCCCGCTCCCCCGCCCGCTCGACCCGGCCCGGGACACGGTCGCCACCACCCGCTACGTCTCCGTGTCCCTGCCCGCCGACGTCACCGGCCCCCTGCTGAGCCGGGCCCCGGCCGCGTTCGGCGCCACCGTCAACGACGTACTGCTCACCGCGTTCGCTCTGGCGGTCGGCGACTGGCGGACCCGCACGCTGGGCGCCGAACAGTCCGGCGGTCCGGTGCTGGTGGACGTGGAAGGCCATGGCCGCGAGGAGCAGCTCGCGGGCGACGCCGACCTGTCCCGTACGGTCGGCTGGTTCACCAGCGTCGTGCCCGTACGACTCGACCCGGGCGCAGCCGAGTTGGCGGACACCGTCATGGACGGAGCCGCCCTGGACGCGGCCCTGGCCCGGGTCCGCGAGCACCTCACCGCCCTGCCCACCGCCGGTATCGGACACGGGCTGCTGCGCCACCTCAACCCCGGGACCGGTCCGCGCCTCGCCCAACTCGGCGCACCGCAGATCGAGTTCAACTACATGGGCCGCTTCGACCGCCCGGCGTCAGCCGACTGGTCCTACGCCCCCGAGGACGACGCCGCCGACCTCGACGCAGACCCCGGCCAGCCCATGTCCCACGCCCTGACCCTCAACGCCATCACCGAAGACCGCCCGGAGGGGCCGGAGTTGAGCGCCCACTGGGCGTACGCCGCCGAACTCCTCACCGAGGAACAGGTGCAGGACCTCGCCCGCACCTGGTTCCGGGCGCTGGAGGCGGTCGTACGACGAGCGGCCGTACTCGACAGGCCCTGACCCAGACCGACTTACCCCCGTCCGCATCAGAGAGGCAAGGAACCCCCGACATGAGCAACCCCTTCGAGAACCCCGACGGCGTCTACTCCGTTCTCGTCAACGACGAGGGCCAGCACAGCCTGTGGCCCGACTTCGTGGACGTGCCGGCGGGCTGGACGGTCGCCTACGGACCGGCCGCGCGGCAGGAGTGCCTCGACCACATTGAGGCCAACTGGACGGACATGAGGCCGAAGAGCCTGGTCGACGGGGTCTGAGCACACGAAAGGGGGGCGGGTCCGAGATGTTCTCGGACCCGCCCCCCTTTCGCGTTCCCTGGCGTCAGGAGGCCGGCTGCTCGACCTTCGTCGACGTCTTGCCGTCCACCGCCGCCGCGAGCTGCGGCACCATGCGGTCCAGGACGTAGGGGATGCTCAACACCGTGGACAGGGACACCGCGTTGCCGTAGTCGCTGGACTCCTTGACGAAGACCTCGCGGCCCTGCTTCACCACGTTCAGGTCGCCGTAGATCTTGTCGCTGTGCAGCTTGG
Organism: Streptomyces sp. NBC_00252; assembly: GCF_036187565.1. NCBI lineage: Bacteria > Bacillati > Actinomycetota > Actinomycetes > Kitasatosporales > Streptomycetaceae > Streptomyces > Streptomyces sp. NBC_00252. The sequence continues at coordinate 8,484,735 of NZ_CP108087.1, forward strand.
TGACGGCCGTGGTGGTGTCCGGCACGATCCACACGGCGACCTTCTGGTCGAGAAGGTCGTAGCGCTCCTTGCTGATGTTCGCGCCGAACGTGTCACCGATGACCTTGTCGAGGTCCTTCGGCAGCGAGAAGCCCAGGTCGGAGAGGAGGCGGGAGCGCGGGTCCTGGCTGCCGTAGACGAAGACGCCCTCGTACGGGGTCGCCATCACGGCCGACGTCCCGGCGAACGCGGGGTTGGCCTTCTTGGCCGCGGCGAACTTGGCCTCGACGCCCGACACCAGGGTCTTGGCCTCGTCGGCCTTGCCCATCGCCTTGCCGATCTCCTCGGTCTGCTGCTGCCACGGCACGCCGTAGTCGTTGTAGGCCTTCGGCTGGGCGACGACCGGCGCGAACTGCGACAGGCTCTGGTACTGCGCCTTCGTCAGGCCCGAGTAGACCGCGAGGATCAGGTCGGGCTTCAGCGCGGCGATCTTCTCCACCTGCGGGCCGGTGCCGGTGTCCTTGAGGACGGTCGGCGCCGGTGAACTCCCCAGCTTGTCCTTGGCCCAGGGGCCGATCGCGCCCTTGTAGCCGCCGAGCCACTCGGTCGTGCCGACCGGCACCTTGCCCAGCGCGAGGACCGCGTCCTGGTCGGTGAGACCGACGGTGACGATGCGCTTGGGCTCGGACTTGATCGTCGTACTGCCGAACTTGTGGGCGATCGTCACCGGGAAGGCGTCCGCGGAGGCCTTCGAGTCCGACCCTGACGTGTCCGAACCGGACGACGTGGAGTCGGAGTTGGAGGAACCACAGCCGACCGCCGTGACGGCCAGCAGGAGTACGGAGGCGAGCAGGCCGGACAGCCGGGAGGCTCTGGTGGCGCGGGGCATCGGATGATCCTTCTGTTCGTCGCGATGGGTTCGGCGGGGGGTGACAGGTCTTCGGCGGCGGCGGGCTAATGGGCGTCGGGGGCGGCCTCGGCGGAGCGGCTGCCGGACCAGGCGTGCCACAGGGCCGCGTACTGGCCCTGGGCGGTGAGGAGTTCGTCGTGCGTGCCGTTCTCCACGACCCGGCCGTCGCTCAGCACGACCACCCGGTCCGCGGAGGCGGCCTGGCTGAGCCGGTGCGCCACGACCAGCGCGGTCCGCCCGCGCAGCGCCTGCTCGGCGGCCTCGTCGAGCTGCCGCGCCCCCGAACTGCCCGCCTCCGCGGTCGCTTCGTCGAGCACGACCACGGGCGGATCGGCCAACAGCAGCCGGGCGAGGGCGAGTTGCTGAGCGCGGTCGGCGGTGAGCCGATGGCCACCGTCACCGACCACGGTGTCGAGCCCCTCCGGCAACGCCTCGACCCAGCCGAGCGCGCCCACCGTGTCGAGTGCCTCCCGGAGTTCCTCGACGTCCGCGCCCGGGCGGGCCAGCCGCAGATCGTCCGCGAGCGGCCCGGCGAAGACATGCACCTCCTGGGTGACGAGCCCGACCAGGTGACCGGCCTCGTCCGGTTCGGCGCCGCCGACGTCGATCCGGCCCGACTGCGGGCGGTGCAGCCCCGCGACCAGCTTGGCCAGGGTGGTCTTGCCCGCACCGGTCGTACCGACCAGCGCCACCCGTTCCTTGGGCCGGATCTCCAGGTCGACGTCGTGCAGCACCGGGCGGCCCGGCACATACGCGTGGGAGACACCGGTCAGCGTCACGGACGGGGGACCGCCCGCCGTCGTACGGTCGTCCGCGCGGTCGGCGATCACCGGCGCGGGTTCGTCCACGACCCCGACGAGCCGTGCCAGCCCGGCCGTTGCCGACTGGGCGTCGTCGAGCAGCACCAGCGCGGTATTGACCGGGCCGAAGAGACTGGCGAAGTACAGGGCGGCCGCGGTGGCCGTACCGACCGAGGCGGAACCGTCGCGCACCAGCAGGAACCCGGTGACGAGCACGGCGGACAGCCCCAGGTACTCGGCGATGTGCAGCCGGCTGTAGAAGCGCAGCATCAACTGCACGCCGCTCATGGTCAGTTCGACCGCCGAGCGCGACCGCTCGGTGACGCGTCGGCTGTGATCCTTCTGCAGGCGGTACGCCCGTACGGTGCGCGCCCCGCCGATCGTGTCCAGCAACTGCTGCTGCTGAGTGCCGGTCGCGATGCGCTCCTTTGCGTACAGGGGAACGGCGTTGCGCACATACCAGCGCGCGGTGTGCGACTGCACCGGCACCGCGATCAGCGCGGCCAGCAGGAACCGCCAGTCCAGCAGGGCGAGCGCGCCCAGCGTCAGCACGATCGACAGCGCGGACCGTGCCAGCTCGGGCAGCGCCCCGCGCACGGCGTCGGCGACCCGTGAAACGTCCCGCGTGACACGGGAGTTGAGGTCACCCGAACCGGCCTTCTCCACCCGGTCCAGGGGGAGCGACAGGGCCCGCTCGACGAAGAGTTCGCGCAGCCGGGCGAGCGCGGTCTCGCCGAGCCGGGAGATCAGCGACATCCCGAGCGCGGTGGTCACGCCCTGCACCACCGCCACCCCGGCGAGCGCGACGACCGGGAAGGTGAGGGCGTCGGGGGAGCGGTGCTCGGTGACGACGTCGACGATGTGGCCCAGCAGCGGCTGGGTGAGCAGTCCGACGGCCGTGGCGAGCACCATCAGTCCGAACCCGGCGACGGCCAATCCCCGCTGCGGGCGCAGGAGTTCACGGACCGCGGCGCGGGTGCGGGCGGGGGTGGCCGTGGGGAGGAGAGCGCGGTCCGTGTCCACGTGGGCGGCCTCCACCTCTTCGCCCCCTGTTGTCTCGGCTCCCGTCGTCATGCCAGCACCGCCGTCCGGTAGGTCGCGTCGGTCCGTACGAGGTCCGCGTGGGTGCCCTCGGCGCCGACGCGGCCGGCGTCGAGGAGAATCACGTGGTCGGTGACGGCGAGCAGGGCCGGGCTGTTGGTCACCACGATCGTGGTGCACCCCTGCCGGAACTCGCGCAGGCCGCTCGCGATACGCGCCTCGGTCACCGTGTCGACGGCGGTCGTCGGATCGTGCACGACCAGGACCGGCGGCCCGGCGCGCAACGCCCGTGCCAGCAGCACGCGTTGACGCTGCCCGCCCGACAGCGACCGGCCGCCCTCGCCGACACCGGTCGCGGTGCCGTGCGGCAGGGAGTCGGCGACCTCGTCGGCGCGGGCGGCGGCCATGGCGTGCTCGGTCCGGAGATCGGGCTCCGCGTCCGCCGTACCGCTCCCGGACTCCTCGTCCGGCGTCACGTTCGCGGCCAACGAGCCCTCGAAAAGCGCCGCGTCATGGGCGGCGACCAGCACGGCCGCCCGAAGTCCCGCCGGATCAAGGCGAGTCAGCGGCACGCCGTCCAGCTCGACCGACCCCGACTCGGGGTCCGTCTCCCGGCCGAGGCACCGCAGCAGGGCCTCGGCACCGGCCGGGTCCGTCACCGCGATGCCGGTCAACCGCCCGGCGGGCAGGTCGAGATCGAGGCCGTCGAGCCCGCCGAGCCGTACGCCACGCAGCCGCAGTTCGCCGCGCACGGGCTCGGCGACCGGGTCGTCGCCGTCCACCACCGCGTGCCCGGTGGCCAGCACCTCCGCGACGCGCGCGGCCGAGGCGCGGCCCTGCGCCAGCTCGGCGTTGACCCAGGCGAACGTCTCCAACGGCCCCAGCAGGAACAGCGCGAGCCCCACCGCGGACACCAACTGCCCCAACGTGAGGGAGCCGTCGAGGGCGAGCCGTCCGCCCACGAGGGCGATCAGCGCGATGAACCCACCGGTGAGCGCGAGCACGAGCCCCGTCTGCCAGGACTCGGCACGCGCCGAACGCAGCGTCGCGGCAAGGGAGATACGACTTGTCCGGCGATACCGCTCGACGGCGGCGTCCTGCGCACCGAGCCCCTTCAGCACCCGCAGCCCGGCCACCAGGTCGGCGGCCACGCCCGACGCGTGAGCGGCCTTGTCCTGCTCGGCCTCGCTCCGCCGCTCCAGCGGCTTGCTCAGCAGATGCCCCAGCCACAGCAGCACGGGCGTGCCCAGCAGCACGATCAACCCGAGGGTCACGGACGTCAGCAGCAGCGCGACGGCGGCCACGGTGACGCCGGATATCGCCCACATACCGGCCATCAGCGCCATGTTGACCGCGCCGACCCGCTTGGCGTCCTCGGTGGCGACGTTGGCGAGTTCCCCGGGCAGCCGTCCCTCCTCGGCGCCGCCACGGGCGTCGAGCACGCGGTCCACGATCGCCAACCGGAGTGTGTGCGCGGCCTCTTCGGCCCCGCGCTCACCGGCCTTGGCGCCGAGCCGGAAACTCCACGACAGCGTCACGTACATGACGGCGAGGACACCGAGCCAGAGCGCCAGCCGGCCCGCGTCCTGCCCGTCGACGGCCTGGTCGATGACGACACCGATGAGCACCGGCACCAGGGCTTCCCCCAGTTGGTGCACGCTTCCGAGCGCCGAACCGAGCGCGACACGTCGTAGCTGTCCCTTGACCGAGCGCGTCAGGACGGCCCGCCCCGACAGTTCCCCTGCTCCCACCAGCCACCCTCCGGAAACCGGCCAACTTAGGCAAGGCTACCTTAAGTGAATCTGCGGTAGGTGATGCGCTTTCGGTCCGCCCGGGACGTAACGGAGCGGTTTCGATGCGGCCGTCGGAGCCGTCGTCGGAGGGGCGCTGCCGTTCGATGCCGGGCGGTAGGCTTCCTGAGTGCGCCCGTTTCACGCTTCGCGGCGCACGCCGGCAAGTCAGACAGTCCGCGCGTTCAGGAGGACCGGCGTTGCACGTCCAGGAATGGCTCGACTCGGTTCCGGCGGTGGCCGTCTACGCCGTGGTGGCACTCGTCATCGGGGTGGAGAGCCTGGGCATCCCGCTGCCGGGCGAGATCGTCCTGGTCTCCGCGGCACTGCTCTCCTCCCAGCACTCGGGCATCAACCCGATCGTCCTGGGCGCCTGCGCGAGCCTCGGCGCGGTGATCGGCGACTCCATCGGCTACGCGATCGGCCGCAAGGGCGGACGCCCGCTGCTGGCCTGGCTGGCGGAGAAGTTCCCGAGACACTTCAGCGAAGGCCATGTGGCCACCGCGGAGCGGTCCTTCGAGAAGTGGGGCATGTGGGCCGTCTTCTTCGGCCGCTTCATCGCCCTCCTCCGCATCTTCGCCGGTCCCCTCGCGGGCGTACTCCGCATGCCCTACTGGAAGTTCCTGATCGCCAACCTCCTGGGCGGGGTCGTCTGGGCCGGCGGCACCACGGCGGTCGTCTACTACGTGGGAATGGTCGCCGAGGACTGGCTGAAGCGTTTCTCGTACTTCGGCCTGGCGGCGGCGGTACTGGTGGGCGTGGCCTCCATGCTGATCGTGCGCCGCAGGGCGCAGAAGATGACCGCGGAGAAGAACGAACCCGAACCGGTGAGCGCCGCCGACTGACGAAGGGGCGCGGGGAACCGCGCGCCCAGTCACGACGCGCCCGCCCCCGCCGACGGTCTACTCATGCACTTCGCGATGCGCCTTCGCCAACTCCGCGTACATCGTCCCGTTGAGGGTCAGCCCCTCCCGCTCCTCGGAACTGAGCTCCCGCCGAACCTTCGCCGGCACCCCCGCGACGAGTGACCCCGGCGGCACCACCATCCCCTGCGGCACCAGCGCCTGCGCCGCAACCAGCGAACCCGCCCCGATCACCCCCCCGTTGAGCACCGTGGCCCCCATCCCGACAAGGCAGTCGTCCTCAACGGTCGCCCCGTGCACCACCGCGTTGTGCCCCACGGAAACCCGCGCACCCACACTCACCGGAAACCCCGGATCCGCGTGCAGCGTGCAGTTGTCCTGGATGTTGCTGTCCGCCCCGACGACGATCCGCTCGACATCGCCCCGCACCACCGCGCCGTACCAGACACTCGCCCCGGCGGACAGCGTCACGTCCCCGATCACGGACGCCGTAGGGGCCACGAACGCCGACTCGTCGACCTTCGGCTCCCGGCCGCCCATACCCACGATCAACGCCCTGTGCGTCATGAAGCCCTCCAAGCTGTCGCAGACACCCGCACGGTACGACACCGGTGGGGCGAAGATCACAGCGGCCGGGCCTCATGGGTGTGACGCGCGCTGAGTACGGTGAGCGAGTGCCCAAAAGCAAGAACACGTTCTCATCATGGCGGCGCCGCCTCGTACAGGACGCCGTCCACGCGGGCTGGGCCTGGGTGCAGCGCACGGGCTCGGTGACCGCCGAGCGCCCCGGCCGCTTCCGGTTCGGCGCCATCGGCGAGGCCACCCGGCTGGCCTTCCCGCTGGGCACGGTCTTCGGCGAACCCTGGATCCACCTCGGCTCCCACTGCATCGTCGGCGAACAGGTCACCCTCACGGCGGGCCTGATGCCCGACCTCGACCTCGGCCCGGACCCGATCCTGCGCGTGGGCGACGGCGTGGTCCTCGGCCGCGGCAGCCACGTCATCGCCGACACGACGGTCACCATCGGCAGCGACTGCTACTTCGGGCCGTACGTGTACGTGACGTCCACGAACCACTCCTACGACGACCCGCACGAGCCCATCGGCAAGCAGTGGCCCCGGATGGAACCCGTCGAGATCGGCTCGGGCTGCTGGATCGGCACCGGCGCGGTGATCCTGCCCGGCGCGCGGATCGGCCGGAACGTGGTCGTGGCGGCCGGCGCGGTGGTCCGGGGCACGGTGCCCGACCATGCCGTGGTCGCGGGGGCACCCGCCCGGGTCGTACGCCGCTGGACACCCACGGAGGGCTGGCAGCCGCCGCTCCGCACCCCCGCCCCGGTGCCGATCCCGGCGGACATCACCCCGGACCAGCTGCGCGCCCTCGCGGACCTGGACGAGGCGGGCGCGGCACGGCTCGCCGAACTGGACGACAACGCGATCGCGAGGCTGGCGGAACTGGACGCGGACGCCTGAGCCGAACGGGCAACGGGCGTTGGCCGCACGGCAATTGGCACCCTGCGCCGGCAACCCGCACAGGCCACCGACCAGGAGCCACACCCCGCCCTCACCCCGTAGCCAGCAACAACGTCCCCACCAACGCCAGCCCCGCCCCCGCCGCCTGGATCACCCGCAACCGCTCGCTCAGAAACCCCCGCGCCGCCAGCGCCGTGACCACCGGATACAGCGAGGCCAGCACCGCCGCCACCGTCACCGGCCCGTGCTGCGCCGCGATCGAGTACGTTCCGTTGGCCGCCACATCGGCCAGCCCCACGAAGGCCAGCGCCGGCAGGGAAGTCCAGGGGAAGCCGCCCTCCGGAAGCGCGACCCCGCCCCGCCGTACCGAGGCGTACAGCGCCGCCCCACCCGTCGCCACGTTGGTGAGCCGCTGCACGAACAGCGCGAGGAACAGCCCGGTCACCGTCGTCGAGGCCTCCGCGATGAGCGCGAACACCGTGCCGAAGCCGAGCGCGGCGATCAGGGTCAGCAGGATCGCCTGGCGCTGCACGGGCGCGCCCCGCAGCTGGGGGCCGCCCGCGAGGACGACCCCGGTGACGGCGACCGCGATCCCCGCCGCCTGCATCAGGCCGGGCCGCTCGCCGAGGAACAGACCCACCCCGACCGGTACGGCCACGCTCAGTGTCGCGAGCGGGGAGACGACGCCCATCGGGCCCAGCGCGAGCGCCTTGTAGAAGCTGAACAGCGCGACCGGCCCGACCAGCCCCGCCGCGAACGCGAACCACAGCCGGGGCCCGGCCTCGCTCCAGCCCCCGGTGGCCACCACGACCGCGCCGAGCACGGCCGCCGCGATGCCCTGCGAGACCACGACCACCGTCAGCGCCGGACTGCGCCGGGTCAGCAGGCCGCCGCCGAAGTCGGCCAGTCCCCACAGGAGGCTGGTGGCCAGGGCGAAGAATGCTGTCACGGGGTGCCTCGCAGTACAGTTCGGTGAACGAGCCGGTGCATCACACCGTAGTTCGCTGAATTGAACTCTGTCATCCACAATAGTGAACTGAAGGTACAGGCGAACGTGTCGGACCTCGACCTGCTGACCCAGTCCCTGGCGCGCAACGTCAAGCACTGGCGCTCCGTGCGCGGCTTCACCCTGGACGTGCTCGCCGCCCGGGCCGCCGTCAGCCGGGGCATGCTCATCCAGATCGAGCAGGCCCGCACCAATCCCAGCATCGGCACGGTCGTCAAGATCGGCGACGCCCTCGGCGTCAGCATCACCACCCTGCTCGACTACGAACAGGGCCCGAAGGTCCGCGTGGTGCCCGCCGAGCGCGCCGTACGGCTCTGGCACACCGACGCCGGCAGCTACAACCGCCTCCTCGCCGGCACCGAGGCCCCCGGCCCGCTGGAGATGTGGGACTGGCGGCTGATGCCGGGGGAGTCCAGCCCCTCCGAGCCCCACCCCACCGGCACGGTCGAACTGGTCCACGTCACCACGGGCGAACTGACCCTCACCGTCGACGGCGAGGACCATGTGGTCCCGGCCGGTGCGAGCGCCACCTTCGAGGCCAACACCCCGCACACGTACGGGAATCGGGGCGAGGAGCCGATGGAGATGATGATGATGGTCTCGGTCCCGCCGGTGCGCGGAGACACCCCGTGAGCAGCGGCCGCACGCCTGTTAGCGTGCCGTCATGCACGCACCCATCGGACACTTCGACCACGCCGTCCCGGCCCCCGACTGCCTCGACGAGCTGACCCGCCCGGTCGCCGACGCCGTGCGCGCCTGGCGCGGCAGCGTCCCCGCCGAGCAGTTCGTCTACGTCGACACCGACCCCGAGTGGGCCGACACCGCGACCTTCGTCGAGCACTACGGCCAGGACCTGCTGGAGCGGTCCGCCAACTGTGTGGTCGTCGCCGGGAAGCGCGGCGGCGAGACCATGCTCGCCGCGTGCGTGGTCCTCTCCACCACCCGCGTCGACGTGAACGGCGTCGTCCGCCGCCAACTCGGCGCCCGCAAGGCCTCGTTCGCGTCCATGGACACCGCGACGGGCGAGAGCGGCATGGAGTACGGCGGCATCACCCCCGTCGGACTCCCCGCCGACTGGCCGGTGTTGGTGGACTCGGCCGTCGTCGACCTGCCCTACGTCCTGGTCGGCAGCGGACGCCGCCGCGGCAAACTCCTCGTCCCCGGCAAGGCGTTCGCCGAACTCCCGGGCGCGGTCGTCCTGGAGGGCCTGGGCGTCGCCTGACCCCCCTCGACCTCAGACCATGCTGTGGTGGGCCAACTCCCCATGCGGGTCCGCCTCCCCGGGCACCGGCGCCGGATCGGCGTGCACGAGAGCGGCCGTGAGCCGCGGCACCGCGTGCAGCAGGGCGTGCTCCGCCGCTACGGCGACGGCGTGGGCCTGCCGCACCGTCGCCTCCCCGTCCACGACGACCGCCACCTCCGCGCGCAGCCGGTGCCCGATCCACCGCAGCCTCAACTCGCCCACTCCGCGCACCCCTTCGACGTCCCGCAGGGCGTGCTCGGCCCGGTCCACCAGGTCGGGATCGACGGCGTCCATCACCCGCCGGAACACCTCGCGCGACGCGTCCCGCAGGACCAGCGCGATGGCGGCCGTGATCGCCAACCCCACGATCGGGTCGGCGAGTTGCCACCCGAGCGCCGAACCGCCGGCCCCGATCAGCACGGCCAGCGAGGTGAACCCGTCGGTGCGGGCGTGGAGTCCGTCGGCGACGAGTGCGGCCGACCCGATCTCCCGGCCCACCCGCATCCGGTACCGCGCCACCCACTCGTTGCCGACGAACCCGACGAGCGCCGCGACGGCGACCACCGGGACGTGTGTCATGGGCCGGGGATCGAGCAGCCGGTCCACCGCCGCCCAGGCCGCGAAGGCCGCCGACGCGGCGATCGTCAGCACGATCGCGATCCCGGCCAGGTCCTCGGCGCGCCCGTAGCCGTAGGTGAAGCGGCGGGTGGCGGCCCGGCGGCCGAGGACGAACGCGATGCCGAGCGGTACGGCGGTCAGTGCGTCGGCCGCGTTGTGCACCGTGTCCCCGAGCAGCGCGACCGACCCGGACACGAACACCACGGCCGCCTGGACCAGCGCCGTCATCCCGAGCACCGCGAGCGACACCCACAGGGCGCGCATTCCGCGGGCCGAGGACTCCAGCGCGGAGTCGAGCTTGTCGGCGGTCTCGTGGGAGTGCGGGGTGAGGAGGTGGCCGAGCCGGTGACGGAGGCCGGTGGAGGAGTGGTCGTGGGGATGCGGGTGGTCGTGGCCGTGGTCGTCGTGCGGGTGGGCGTGCTCGTGTTCGTGGTGGTGCTGGTCGTTCACGTGGGTCCCCTTCCGGCGCGCGGTGGACGTCGCGCGCCCACGGAGCCATTATGTGCGTATGAGCGCACGCATGCACCTGTCACCTGCGCACGATGCGCATCCGCGCACCCCGGGCGAGGAACAGTTCGCCCTGGCCGCCGAACTCCTGGCCCTGCTCGGCGACCGCACCCGCCTGACCCTTCTCCACGCCTTGACGGCGGGCGAGGCCGACGTCACCACCCTCACGGAGGCCTGCGACGCGGCCCGCCCCGCCGTCAGCCAGCACCTGGCGCGGCTGCGCCTCGCGGGCCTGGTGACCACGCGCAAGGAGGGCCGCCGGGTGATCTACGCGCTGAGCGACGGCCACCTGCGACGGCTGGTCGACGAGGCGTTGAACGTGGCGGACCACCGGCTCACCGACCGCCCGCCGCACGACTGACCGCCGTACAACTGCCGGTCGCCGCTCAGGAGTTGGGGTTCATGCCGAGGTAGCTCTCCGCGAACGCGCGTCCCGCGGCCGGGGATTCGAAGACGCGGCGGAGCCGGGCGAGGGTGGTGCCCGCGAGGTACGGGTCGCCGGACGAGGCGCCGTGGTACACGTCGGACAGCCACTGGGAGAACTCCTGGTACTCCCAGACGCGGCCGAGGCAGGCCTCCGAGTAGCCGCCCAGGCCCGCGGAGTCGCCCTTCGTGAGGTGGGCGACGAGAGCGTCGCCGAGCAGGAACGCGTCGTGCAGGGCGAGGTTCATGCCCTTCGCGGCGATGGGGGCGGTGAGGTGGGCCGCGTCGCCCGCGAGGAAGAGGCGGCCGAACACCATCGGTTCGACCACGTAGTTGTGCATGTCCAGCACGCGCTTCTCGATCAGCCGGCCCTCGGTCAGCGGCGGAGCGCCGGTCGCGGCGAGGCGGTGCTGCAGCTCGGACCAGACGCGCTCGTGCGGCCAGTTGTCCGGGTCGTCGCCCGGCGGGCACTCCAGGTAGTAGCGGGTGACCTCGGGGCTGCGCGCCATGTGCCCGGCGAAACCGCGCGGATGGACGCCGAACACCACGCAGTCCGAGGACGGCGGTGCCTCCGCGAGCAGCGCGAGCCAGCCGACGCCGTAGTCGTGCCGCGCGACCCGGGCCCGCTCCGGCGGCAGCGCGGCCCGGCTCACCCCGCGCGCACCGTCGCAGCCCGCCACGAAGTCACCGCGCACGAGCCGCCGTTGACCGGTCACCGGGTCGGTGTACGACACCGTCGGGCGGTCGGTGTCGAGGTCGTGCAGCCGGACGTCCTGGACGCCGAAGCGGATCTCGCCGCCCCGCACGTCCGCGTACTCGCGCACGAGGTCCGTGACGAGCAACGGCTGCGGGTAGACGAAGTGGTGATGCCCCGTCAGCTCCGTGTAGCCGAACCGGTGCCGCTGCCCGGCGAACCGGAACTCGCACTCGGTGTGCACCAGCGCCCGCTCCAACAGCCGCTCGGCGAGCCCCCGTTGCCGCAGTCCGCGGACGGCCCACTCCTCGATGACGCCGGCACGTGGCCGCTGCTCTATGAACTCCCGGGTCTCTGTCTCCAGCACGAGGCAGTCGATCCCGGCGGCGCGGAGGATGTTGCCGACGGCGAGTCCGGCGGGTCCCGCGCCCACGACGACGACCGGAAAGTGGTCTGCGGACGGGGAGTCGGGGTGGGGGGAAGTCGAGGTCACCCGCCCAGTATGACGGTGTGCAGACAGCCGAAACCGGCCGCCTGGACGGCGGCCGGTTCGGGTACTGGCGGGGCGGGGACGGGATCAGTGCGTGGGCACGTCCACGACCACGACCTCGTCGATGCTGCGCTGGATCTCCTCCGGGCGGGAGGCGACGGCGCGGGCCCAGTGGTAGATGGCCAGGGAGAACGCCGCGATGATCAGGATGTCCCACCAGAGCGGGATGTTGCCCTGGCCGCCGAAGCCGCCCTGCCAGGAGATGACGCCCATGCCGATCAAGTAGACCGGCAGCCACTGGGCGGCCCTGAAGTCCAGCCGGGGCGCGTCGGGCAGGTTCTTGCGCTTGGCGTAGAAGGCGTAGCCGCCGAGCAGCGCGTAGCCGAGGACGATCGCCACGCCGAGCCGCCAGAGGATGCCCCAAGTCGCCCAGTAGATGATGAGGTTGGCGACCACGAAGGACAGCGGGGAGATCACCTTGCCGCCGGGGAGGCGGTACGGGCGGTCGTGGTCCGGGAGCTTGTCGGTGAAGACGCCGTAGGCCAGCGGGGCGCCCGCGTACATCAGGACGCTCGCCGAGGTGATGAAGCCGACCAGCTGCTGCCAGCTCGGGAAGGGCAGGAAGCAGACGACGCCGGTCACGAAGGAGAGGATCAGGCCGAACCACGGCACGCCCCGGGCGTCGGTCTTCTCGAACAGCTTCGGCGCGTAGCCGTTGCGGGAGAGGCCGTAGGAGACGCGGGAGGTGGCGGTCGTGTAGATCAGGCCGGTGCCGGCGGGGGAGACCACGGCGTCGAGGTAGAGGACGACGCTCAGCCAGCCGAGGCCGACGAGAGTGGCCAGACCCGCCCAAGGACCGTCGATCCCGGGGAAGTTGAGCTTGCCCCAGCCGTGCGCGAACGTGCTGTGCGGCAGCGCGGCGATGAACACGACCTGGAGCAGGACGTAGATGGTCGCGCCGATCGCGACCGAGCCGAGGGTCGCGCGGGGCAGGTCGCGCCTCGGGTTGCGGCTCTCGCCCGCGAGCTGGATCGCCTGCTCGAAGCCGAGGAGGGCGAAGATGATGCCGCTGGTGCTGATCGCGCTCAGGACCCCCTTGGCGCCGAAGGGCGCGAAGGTCTCCGAGGTGAAGTTGCCCGGGTGGAAGTTGCCCACCGCGACGATGAAGATCGTGGCCAGCGGTACCGCGATCTTCCACCAGGTGGCCGCGCTGTTCGTATGGGCGAGGACCTTCACGCCCAGGAAGTTGACCGCGACGAACACCGCCATCAGCACGATCGCGACGATCAGGCCGCTGGTCGTGAGGGTGCTGTCCTTCGCGTGCAGATAGCCCTTCGCGAAGTCCCAGTGACCGGCGTAGCCGATCATGGCCTCGACCTCGATGGGGGCCACGGTTGCCGCCTGCAGCCAGGAGAACCAGCCGAACGACATGCCCGCCAGGCCGCCGAAGGCGTAGTGCGGATAGCGGGCCGTGCCGCCCGCCACCGGGAACATGCCGCCGAGTTCGGCGTGCACGAGCGCGAGCAGCACGATCGCTATGGCGCCGATCACCCACGAGATGATCGCCGCGGGGCCCGCGACCATGACGGCGTTCTTCGCGCCGTACAGCCACCCGGACCCGATGATGGAGCCCACCGAGGCCCACATCAGTCCGATCAGTCCGACGTCCCGGCGCAGTCCGCCCGGTTTGTTCGCGGCCTCCGGGAGAACCTGATCAACACTCGCCATGTCAAGGCGCCTCTCGAAGTCAACACGCATGCTTAACGGTCGGGAGGCCTCAGGCTAGGAATGCATGAATATTTTCAGAAGTGCGTTGCCTGAAATTTGACTTGTCCTGGAGAGCTTCTTTTACACAGCGCCCGCACAGGTCGGCGCAGGTCAGCCCAGCCGCGGGATCTCGATCGCCGGGCAGCGGTCCATGACCATGTCGAGACCCGCGGCGCGGGTCCGGTCGTACGCGGACTCGTCGATGACGCCGAGCTGGAACCAGACGGCCTTCGCGCCGACGGCGACCGCCTCGTCGGCGACCGGGCCCGCGAGGTCGCTGTTGACGAAGACGTCGACGACGTCCACCGCGAAGGGGATGTCCGCGAGGGAGGCGTACCCCTGCTCGCCGTGCACCGTCTCCGCCTTGGGGTGGACGGGTACGACGCGCTTGCCGAAGCGCTTCAGCACCTCGGCGACGCCGTAGGCCGCCCGCGACCGGTTCGAGGACAGCCCCACGACGGCCCAGGTGTCGCCGGACTCGGTGAGGATCTTGCGGATCGTTGCTGAGTCGCCGTACATGCTCGGTCTCCTTGGAATCGTGCGCGCCCGCTGCTGCCTGCGACAACAGCGGGCGGCGCACCCTGATTCCTCAGTCCGACACCACGGACGTGTTGAGACCCTTGTCGTAGTGGTTGTGCGCGACACGGACGCCCGTGCTGCCGTGGAAGACGAACAGCGGTGAGGTGTACGGCGGTTGGTCCGCCGCGGCCAGGCGGCGGACGGTGTTGCCGGTGAAGGTGAAGCCGCCCACGCTCTTGGCGTCGACCACCGTCACGTCACTGATGTCGAAGGAGTTGTGCTCGACCTTGATGTCGTGGTGCACCGGATGCGCCGGGTCGACGACCTGGTTGGTGGGCTCCACGAAGATCACCGGGCCGGTGGGGCGCGTGAAGGAGTTGTCGCGGATCGTGAGGTCGGCGACCGGGCCGGACTCGTACCACTGGTAGGCGTCGGCGGAGACGTAGACGCTCGCCATGGACATCGCGTCGAAGCGGTTCCCGGCGATCAGGACCGGCTTGCGGGTGGTGACCAGGATGCCGCGCGTCGGCACATTGCGGAACGTGTTGCCCGTGACGACGACCGACGGGGTGGCCGTGATGTTCTCGACCACCGTGCCGCCGACCTCGACCCCGGCGGGGACCGGCCGGTCGAAGGTGACGTTCATCGTGGTCAGCGGCTTGTCGTGGTCCATCCCGCTCGGCCCGTCGACCGCGGTGACCTTCGCGTGCGCGGGCGTCAGCGGGACCATCGTGCGCTTGGTCGTGAACTCGACCTCGTCACCGGGCGCGAACTGCGGGAACCCCGCCGTCTGCGGGTGCTCGTAGGCGAGGGTGAGGGTGTTCGGCCCGGGCTGCCCGACGACCTCCAGGTACGTGCCGTGGATGTTGATCGGGTCGTCGTGCGGGCCGTCGAAGAGGCTCCGGGTGATCGAGACCCTGCCCTTGACGCCGGACATCTGCACGAAGTCGGCGAACGACGCGGTCGACCGGCCGGACGTCGGATCGGGGGCGAAGTTCACCTTGTCGATGGAGATGTTCTCGCTGAACTGGCCCACCACACCGAAGGATTGGAGGTAGTACGCGTTCATCGAGCGCATGGTGACGTTCTTGGACTGCCAGATGAAGGCGCCCGGTTCGGTCCGCTCGATCAGCCGCATCTGGTAGACGAGCCCGGCGTCCGTGGGCTGGGACGCGGTGCTGTAGTCGATGCGGATCCGGCGGTTCCCGAGGTCGGTGACCGAGGAGACGTCGTTGAACAGCGGGTTGTCGCCCCGCCAGGTCCGCTGCGCCTCGGGGTCGTGGATCTGCGTGTACTGGAGGCCGTCCGTGCCCGACCAGTACGGCTGCCCGGTGGCCGGGCTCTTCTCGCCGAGCCAGGTGATGTGCGTGCCGTTCACCTCGTACGGGCTGCCGGCCGGGATCTTCAGGACGCGATAGGCGTGCCCGTCCTGGACGCCGGCGGTGGCGACGGTCGCGTCGATGACCTCGGGGGCCGCGTAGTCGAAGGAGAAGTTCTGGAACGTCACGTCCGTCGAGCGGATCGACGCGAACGCCGTCTGGAGACCGTGGTAGACGAGCTTCGCCCCGCCGCCGTCGATCGTGACGTCGTGCATGTCCTCGACGAGCAGCCCGATCTTCTTGTCCCGGTAACGCTGGTCCGCGCCAACGGTGTTGGAGACATACAGCTCACGCGTCTCGGCCCGCTCGGGGTAGAGCTGGTAGGTGCCCTTCGAGAACTCGATCCGCACCGCCCGCCCGTGATCGACGCTCTTCGCGTGCCGCAGCGCCGCGACGACGGCGGGCGTCGAGTCGGTCCGGCCGGTGGGGTCGGCGCCGTACGCGTCCACGTCGACCACCGCCACCGGCGCCGCTCGCTGCGCCGAGGCGACGGGAGCGCCGCCGGCCACGAGCAGCGCGAGCGCCACCCCGACAAAGACGAACCGAGACATAGCCCCTCCGGAGCATTCGTGATGCATGACCAGGAGTCGCGAAACACCCGATGAATGTGCGGAGTTGTCAGCGATTTTGCGGCCGGAACTCCGACTGGAGTGTCCTTAGATCCGACCTCTAGGTCAATGGTCCGGACAAGCCCGGGTCGCTCGGGTCGCTCGGGTCGCGACCTCCGCCCGCCTCACGCCTTCGGTGTCGCCGTGCTCGCGCGGATCACCAGCTCGGGGTCGAAGAGGAGTTCCCCGACGGGGACGTCCCGGTTGCCGACCAGGGCGAGGACGCTGCGGCCCGCCTCCGAGGCCAGGCGGTCGGCGGGCTGGCGGACCGTGGTGAGCGGGGGGTCGACGAAGTCCATGATCATCGAGCCGTCGTAACCGACCACCGACACATCACCCGGCACGTCGTACCCCTGCCGGCGCGCACCCCGGATCGCGCCCAGTGCCATGTAGTCGCTGGCGGCGACGATCGCGGTGGCGCCCCGGGCGAGCAGCGAGATCGCGGCGGACTGGCCGCCCTCGACGGTGTACGACTGCCGGACCACCCACTGCTCCGGGTCCGCCACCCCGCGCTTGCCCAGCGAGGCGACGAACCCGCTGACGCGGAGGTCGGCCGGGCGGTTGCCGACCGGGCCCGACGCCATGCCGATCCGGCGGTGGCCGAGCCGGTACAGGTGGTCGACGGCGAGTTCGGCGGCGAGCAGGTCGTCCGTGGAGAAGACCGGCGCCTCGCTCACCCCCTCGAACCGGCCGTTGATCCCGACGAACGGAATCCGGCGCGACCGCAGCAGTTCGTACGCCGAAGGGTCCGCGCCCTCAAGGGTGTTGCTGGCCGAGAGGAACACGACGGCCGCCACGCCCCGGTCGGCGAGCGAGGTCACGAAGTCCAACTCCTGCACCCCGCCCGGGAAGCACGGGCACAGCACCGTCTTCAGACCGTGCGGGGCGAGCACCGACTCGATCCGCTCGGCGACGTCGGCGAAGAACGGGTTGGAGACCAACTCGGTGACGACCGCGACCAGTTGACCCCGGGTCTGCCGCTCGTAGCCGAGGTCGGTCATCGCCTGCTCGACCGCCTCGCGGGTCCTGCGGGACACGCCCTGGCGCCGGTTGATGACCCGGCTGACCGTGGCCTCGCTCACCATCGCACGCTCCGCGACCTCGGTGATGCCGACCCTCATCCGCGTCCCTCCACCCCTACTTGCAACAACTGGACGAAAACTTTCAGTCCGACCTCCCGCGCAACATAGCAGCGGAACTGCGTGTCTTCCATGTTTCTTGCGCATGACCATTGAATCGCCACTTCGGCCCCTGCTAGCTTTCCGGCCACCACGCGGCCCCACCCCGCAGTGATCGAAGACCGGGAGAACCGATGAAGCCCTCACGGCTCATGCTGCTCACCGCCGTTGCCCTGCTCGCCCCGCTGGCTCCCGCCCTGTCGGCCACCGCGTCCGCCGCCCCTCGCCCCCAACTCGCCATCCCGGACCCGGGGTTCGAGAACGGCGGCACAGGCTGGACCTTCACCTCGGGCGCAGGCGTCGGCACCGGCAACAGACACGGCGGCGAGCGCTTCCTCTACCTGGACGGCGGCGCCGGCAAGAGCGCCGAACTGACCGTCGTCGCGCCCAGGAACGGGAGTTACGACTTCTCCGCGTGGATCGGCAGCGCCGGCACCGGCGGCACGTACACGATCCGGCGCAACGGCGCGACCGTGCAGACGATCACCCTGCCCCAGCACCCCGGCTACGCCCGCTACACCATCAGCGGCGTGCGGTTGAGGACCGGCGACCGGCTCCAGATCGCATTCGGCTCCGGCACCTCCTGGGTCAACGCCGACGACCTGATGATCTCGCCCGCCGCACCCGCCGACCCGAAGGTCAACTCGTCCGACCCCGAGGTCGTCGCGATGTTCGGCTGGGCGCAGAAGAAGGCCAACAGCTGGGTCCAACTCCCGGGCACCGTAGGCCCGGTGAACGTCGACGAGTACCAGACCGGCGGCACCGGCACCGCGTCGTACGAGCCCACCTACTGGGCCGGCTACGCCAACCGCAGCGCCTACTACTCCCGTGACATGACCCACCAGCTCGCGGGCGCCCACCTGATCGGCCTCGACGCCGAGAACGAGACGATGCTCCGCTCGTACGCCGCGTCGGCCACCGCCGAGCACAGGTACTTCCCGGTGTGGTCCCTCAACTTCGACGCCAAGACCTACCTGAGCATCGACTACAAGAGCCCGGACAACTTCGTCCGCGAGGTGCCGGCCACCTTCGAACTCGTCGAGAAGGCGGCGCAGGCCTACCTGTGGACCGGGGACCGCCGCTACGTCGACGACCCGGTGCTGTGGGCCTTCTACCGGCATGCCACCGAGCAGTTCATCGACCTGCACAACTCCGCCAAGGACAACGGCAGGGTGAAGGTCGCCGAGGGCACCGGCCAGGGCATCTTCCAGGGCGCCGCCAGCTACAACGAACAGGACGGCGACGGACTCGCCGAGGCCGGGGACGGCATCGCCGCCGAGTACCAGGCGTACCTGGCGATGGCCGTCCTCGCGCACGGCAAGGGCGACACCGCGCTGGCCAGGACGTACGACAAGCGCGCCGCAGATCTCAAGACGTACTTCAACGACGACTGGAGCGGCACCGGCAGCGGCGCCGACATGGTCCGCGCGTACACCACCTCCGGCACCCCGGTCACCGGCTGGGGCAAGGAGAACAGCGTCTTCATGCCGATGAAGCAGATCATCGACCCCGGCCCGCGCAACGACGCCTACCTCGACTACATCCAGGCCCAGGAGCTGGGCCCGGACGGCTCGCCCAACATCGAGTCCACCACCTACCTCCCCGACATGTTCTTCAAGAACAACCGCCCCGACACCGCCTGGCAGTGGATGCGGAAGATCTACGGCGAGCGGGACACCCAGCACGTCAACTCCAGTCAGGGGCCGAACGGCGACTACCCCGAGGTGTCGTTCACCTTGGTCAGCCAGACCGTGCAGGGCCTGATGGGCATCACACCGGACGCGCCGGACCACAAGGTGACCACCCAGTCGCAGCTGCCCTCCGGGATGAAGTGGCTCCAGGCGGCGGACGTCCCCATCGGCACCGGCACGGTCACCGTCCGCCACGACGGCGCGACGAAGACCACGCTGACCAACAACTCCCGCAAGGGTTCGTACAGTTGGGAGGCCCGCTTCCCGGGCGTCCACAAGAACATCAAGGTCGACGGCGTCCGCCAGCGCGTGCGCACCAAGTCCGTCCACGGCGTGACCTACACGTACGCGACGCCGACGGTGCGGGCCGGGGCGACGGCGGTGGTGCAGGTGACCGGCTGAGGCGACGCCGGCCTAGCGAGGGCGTCGTAGCGCCACGGCGAGATCGTCGAGGTGGCGCGCGACCGGGCCCAGGGTGAGCAGACCGCTGCCCGCCCCGGCCAACTCGGCTGCGGCGGGAGCCAGTTCGGCGTGGGCGCGCTTCATCGTCTCCCGGTCGTCCAGGGCCAGTGCGGCGCGCGCGGTCAGACACCACAGCGCCTCGAAGAGGAGATCGCGGGGCGGCTCGGGGAGTGCGTCGAGTGCGGTCCTCGCGTCGGCGGGGCGGTCCTGGGCGAGCAGCACCAGCGGTCGGGCCCATGGTTCGTACGGTCCCCAGTCGAGGTGCTCGTCGGTCTGGGCGGGTCGGCCGTGTCGCAGGCGCAGGCACAGCAGGGCCAGCGGAAGCAGCCCGTGTTCGAGTCCGGGCATGCCGGCTCCGTCCAGGCGAAGTGCCGCCTGCTGGTAGGCGGTTGCCTCCTCGGCCGGGTGGGGGTCGCCGGTCGCGGAGAGTCGTAGGACCCGGTACCAGTCGGTGAACACGCCGACCAGTGGCAGCTCGTGACGCCCCGCCAGACGGTCGGCTGCCGCCGCGTGTTCGTCGGCCCGGGTGAAGTCGGCGAGGGCGCTGCGGGACTGGAGCCGGACGAGATGGCCGAGGACTTCGTAGGTGACCATGCCGTGCCGGGCGGACAGGGCGACCAACTCGGCGCCGATCTCGTCGCGTTGAGGAGCGAGGCCCGCGCGGTGGAAGGTCTGCATGAAGGTGCCGTTGAGGGCGAAGGCGAGCAGCGCGGGGTCGTTCAGCCGGCGGGCGATGTCCTCTGCTTGGCGGGCGGCCTGGGGTCCGCGTGCGGAGCGGGTGCCGCGTGACTCCAGGGCGATGGTCGCCAACAGGCGGGCCCGCGCGGCGAGATGGGCGTCCTGGGGGAGTGCTGCCAGGGTGAGTTCGGCCGCTTTCACGGTGTCCGCAGCCTGCTGCGGGTCGTCGACGCGGGTCCAGATCGCGGGGACGTCGTAGGCGCCGATGACGCGGGCGGTGAGTTCCGGGTCGCCGAGTTCCTGCGCCGCCGTGATGGCGGCGAGGCGGTGCCCGCGGGCCGCTTCCAGGCCGCCGCCTCCGGTGACCGCGAGATCGCGGAGCAGACCGACCGTCGACTCCAGGCGGGCGCGGGCGCCGGACGCGACGGTGCGGTCGTAGGCGGCGGTTGCCTGTGTCCACACGCGTTCGGCGGGGTCGGACGGTGGGACCTGATCCCTGCGGCCATCCGGCCCGGGGTCCAGATGGGCCGCCTGGTCGAGGATGTCCGCCTCCAGGCGGCGCAGTGCCGGGCCCGGGTCCGCGCCGAGCTGTTCCACGAGGAGGGTGCGCGCCCGGCGCAGTACCGCGAGCGCGTCGCCCTGGCGGCCGGTGCGGTAGAGGGCCAAGGCCAGGAGCCGCCAGGCGTCCTCACGCCAGGGGTGTTCCGCCACGTGGGCGTCGAGGTCGGGTACCGCCATCGCGGCCCGGCCCAGGGCGAGTTGGACCTCGGCCCGGCGCTCGACGGCGTGGAGCCGGAGCTCGGCGAGGCGGGAGCGTTCCGCGCGGGCCCAGGGCGCCGCGGCGAAGTCGGCGTAGGCCGGTCCGCGCCACCAACTCAGCGCCTCCTCAAGCCGGTTGAGCGCGTCCAGGTCCGGCAGGGTGCGAGCCGCGTTCACCGCCCGCTCGAAGCGCCAGGCGTCCACGGCCTCCGGCTCGGCGCGCAGCGCGTACCCCGGGCCCTCGGTGACCAGCAGCCTGGCCGGAGTGCGTGGCGGACGCTCCGGTTCCAGGGCCCGGCGCAGCGCGGCCACGAAGGTGCGCACCGCGCCCACCGCGTCGGCGGGCGGCTCGCCCTGGTCCGCCCACAGATCCGCGACCAGGCGCCCGACCGGGACGACCCGGCGCCGGGCGACCAGCAGCCGGGCCAGCACCGCACGGTGCCGGGGGCCCTTCAGGGCGATCGCGTCCCCGGCACCGTCCCAGGCCGCGACCGGCCCCAGCACCCCGAACGCGACGTCCATCGCCGACCACCTTTCCGGGGCATCGCCCCAGGTCACGGTAGCGCGCTCACCCACTGCTCATTCGCGCCCGGCAGGCTCTGGGCATCGAGACCGGCGTCGGTTTCGACATCGGCTTCGACATCTCCACGAAGGAAGGGCGCCCCATGTCACCAGTCATCCCCGGCTTCACCTACCACCGCGTGCCCGTCGCGGACGGCGTGTCCCTGAACGCCGCCGTGTCCGGTTCCGGCAGCCCGATCGTGCTGCTGCACGGCTTCCCGCAGACCCACCTCATGTGGCGCCATGTCGCCACCGACCTCGCGGCCGACCACACCGTGATCTGCCCCGACCTGCGCGGCTACGGCGCGAGCGACAAGCCCGCCGAGACCGACGGCTCCGGTTACGCCAAGCGCACCATGGCCGCCGACATCGTCGCCCTCGCCCGCGCCCTGGGCCACGACCGATTCGCGCTCGCCGGGCACGACCGCGGTGCCCTGGTCGCCTTCCGCGCCGGACTCGACCATCCCGACACGATCACCCACCTGGCCTGCCTCGACGTACTGCCCACCCTGGACATGTGGGACGCGCTGCACGGCGTCACCGCCGCCGTCGGCTTCCACCTCTACCTGATGGCCCAACCCCCGGGCCTGCCCGAGGAGTTGATCGCCACCGCGCCCGACGCGTTCTTCGGCCACTTTCTCGACATCTGGACCAACGACCCGCAGGCGATCCCCGCCGGGATCCGCACCGCCTACCTCGACGCCTGCCGCGCCGCGGTCCCTTCGATCGTGGCCGACTACCGCGCCTCTGCCGGCATCGACGTCACCCACGACCGCGCCGCCCGCGACAGCGGCGACCGGCTGCGGATGCCGGTCGCCGTCCTCCAGCAGGACTGGGGCGCCGCCCTCGGCTTCGACGCGGCCGCCCTGTGGCGCGCCTGGGCACCCGACCTGCGGCACGACACCGTCAGCTGCGGCCACTTCATGGCGGAGGAGGCCCCGGCGGTCGTGGCGAAGACACTGCGGGACCTCGTCGCCGGCCACTGAGCGCGTGCGCCTCAGGCGGTGCCCGCGGTCACCGTGAAGTCGACGTCCTCGCCGACCGCCGACACCCCGTTGAAGGCGGCGCTCGCGTGCAGTCTGTTCGCGCCCCTCGGCAGCGGGGTGTTCGGCGTGCAGGACCAGGCGCCGTCGACGTGCGCCACACCCGCGCACACCCTGTGCTCGGCGGCGTCCAGGACCGTCACCCGGGCACCCGGATACGAGGTCCCGGCGAGCCGCCCCGCGCCGGACACGAAGGTGCCGCCCGCCGGTTCGGTCAGCGTCGGGCCGGGCATGCCGACGGTCACCGTGCAGCCGCCGGACGCGCGACGCCTGCCCCCGGCGTCGGTCAGCAGGACGGTGCAACCAGGCAGTCGCGTCCCCGGCACCGCCCGCGCGTCCACGGCGAGCGCGAACGGGTAGCCGCTGTCCCGCCACGAACCGACCCCCGAGTCGCGCACGTAGGTGTACGTCCCGCTCGCCCCGTCCGTGGCCACCGAGCCCTGGAACCCCGCGGCGTCGGCGAGCGGCATACCCGTGACTCGGGCCCCGGCGGGCGCCGTCAGCCGCAGCGAGGACCCGGCCGGCAGGGCGGCACCCCTGTACCCGCTGATCTCCACCAGCCCGGACCGCCCCGGCACGATGGTCGCCGCGCCGCCCAGCACCCGTACGGAGACGTCCCCGAAGTCGGAGCCGAAGCCGGA
Source organism: Streptomyces sp. NBC_00252 (assembly GCF_036187565.1). Classification (NCBI taxonomy): domain Bacteria; kingdom Bacillati; phylum Actinomycetota; class Actinomycetes; order Kitasatosporales; family Streptomycetaceae; genus Streptomyces; species Streptomyces sp. NBC_00252. The sequence continues at coordinate 8,507,857 of NZ_CP108087.1, forward strand.
GGGGAGCGGCCCGGCGGAGGCGACGGCGGGCGGGAGCAGTGCCGTACCGGCGACGAGTACGGCGGCCAGGAGACCCAGCCGCTGCCGGAAGGGTCTCGGCGACGGGGCTCCGGGGCGGGGAGAGGACGTGTCGTCGGTCGTGGGCGGCGAGGGCTCGTGGGGAAACGTGCGGTCGGTCATGGGGAGTCTCCGGGATCGTGTCGTCCGGGGGCAGGCCGGCTGCTCCCACCCCACACGCCCGACCGCCCCCGGGGAAAGGCGAGATGGGCGAACGGGTGAACGCCGGTCGGGCGACAGGGACGGCCGGACGAGTGCAATCGGCGCGGAAATCCCTCTCCCGGCTGCGGGACGCGCTCACCTGCGGACCCGTTCGGGAAACGTGACCTCGTGAACCCGAGCCGCCGTACCGCCACCCGCCGCCTTGCCCCTCTCCTCGTCCCCCTTCTCGCCCTGTGCCTCGGCGCGGGCGCCCCGCCGACCGCCCCGCGCACCGCGATCACCGTCACGGAGACCGCGTCGCAGCCCACCTACCAGCCCGGTGGCCGACTGAGGTTCACCGTGGTCGTGGCCAACGCCGGGCCCGCCCGTGCCACCGGACTGCGGATCACGGCCGCGCCGCCACCCGAACTGCACACGCCCGCACCGGAGTTCACCCGCACCTGCACGCCGGCCGGCCGGGGCACGATCTGCGGAACCGCACCCGGAACCGCCGCGATCGCCCCGCACGGCACGCTGACCTACACCCTCACCGGCACCGTGCCCGCATCCGTCAGCGGCGAACTCACCGCCTCCGTCGACGTACGCGTCCCCGCGACCGCCCCCGACGCCCACTGCAAGCCGGTCTGCCGCGCGAGCGTCACCGTCGGCGGCCCGCGCGTCCACATCCGTACGACCGCCGCCACCGAGCCGGGCGGGACCGTCGCCCTCACCACGACCCTGGACAACATGGGCTCCGGCGACGCCCGCAGCTTCCGGTTCACGGACGACCTGAGGGACATGCTGGACGACGCGGTCTTCGTCGCCGGGTCGCTCAACTCCGGCCCGCCCGAAGCGGGTTTGGGTGCGTACGACGCCCGTGCGAGAACGGTGACCTGGACGGGCGCGGTCCCGGTCGGTCAGGCCGTCACGGTCACCTACCGCGTCCGCCCGCCGGACCGACCGCACGGCAACGGCGTCCTGACGCACCGCGTCACCGCCCCCGGCACGAACTGCGCCCCGGACTCCTCGGACCCGGCCTGCACGACGACGACCTCCTAGAAAAGCGGGCGAACATGCGTGCGCACGGCCCTCCGCCCGCCTACGCTCAGGCCGTGCTGCGCATCATCGACGTCCGAACCGGCGAGCCCGTCGAAGCCGCCCCCGCCCGCCGTGGCCTGACCAGGGTCCAGGCGCACGCGTCCGGCCTCGACGCCACGGCACTACGCGTCCTCCTCGTCTCCGATCTCCTCGTCCGCGCCCTCGAACTCGGCGGCACCCCCGTCTGGTCCCTGCTCACCGGCGACCGCCAACAGGCCGAACTCCGCGCCGCCGCGGGTGCGTTGGGCATCCGCCCCTTCGAGGACGGCACCGACCTCGGCTCCGGCCTCGGCGAGGCCCAGGTCCTCCATGTCATGGCCGGGGGTGCGGAGACGGGCGGGGGAGGCCCGGTCTCCGAAGCGACGGGGGGAGGCCTGGTCTCCGAGATGACGGGGGGAGCCCAGGCCTCCGAGGCGACGGGGGGAGCCCAGGCCTCCGAGGCGACGGAGGGAGCCCAGGCCTCCGAGGCGACGGGGGAAAGCCCGGCCTCCGAGACGACCGGGAGAGCCGTGGTCGCCGTAGCCCCGGTCGAATCGCCCGCGGCGGCCGCCCCCGACCTCTCCGACCCGGGTGCGCTCCGGCTCGCTCTGCTCTCGCAGCCCCGGGACCTGCCGGTACGGCTCGACGCGGAGGCGCTGGACGAGGCGCGGCGGACGCTCGCGCAGTGGCGTGGTGCGGTCGCCGACTGGGCGCGGCGGCCCTCGCGGCCGGTGCCCGACGAGGTGCGGGTGGAGCTGCGGACCGCCTGGGAGGACGACCTGAACGTGCCCGAGGTACTGCGGGTGCTGCACCGGGTGGAGACCTGGCCGGACCTGCCGGACGGCGCCCGCTTCGAGACGTACGCCTACGCCGACCGGCTGCTCGGGCTCGAACTCACCCGCGACATCGGGTCGTTGGCGTGAACGCCCGGGCCGGGTCGCGTCCGCTGCGGCGGCTGGTCGTGCTGCGGCACGCCAAGTCGGCCTGGCCCGAGGGGGTTCCAGATCATCTGCGGCCGCTCGCCCCGCGCGGGCGGCGGGACGCCCCGGCCGCCGGTGTCGCCCTCGCCGAGACCGACTCGCTGCCGGATCTCGCGCTGTGCTCCACGGCCGTACGGGCGCGCCAGACCTGGGAGTTGGCGTCCGCCGAGTGGGGGACGCCGCCGCCGGTGCGGTTCGAGCCGGGGCTGTACGCGGCCGACGTGGCCGAGTTGCTCGACGCCGTGCATCAAGTGCCGCCCGAGGTCGAGACGTTGCTGCTGATCGGGCACAACCCCGGGCTTGAGGAGCTGGTCCTCGAACTCGCCGGTGACAGTCTCGACGACGCGCTCGACGAGGTCCGGGTGAAGTTCCCGACCTCGGCGATCGCGGTCCTGGCCTGGCACGGCAGTACATGGCGCGAACTCGCCCCGGGCAGCGCCCTGTTGACGGGGCTGACCGTGCCGAGGGGCAGGAAGAAGTAGGGACGCCACCCGTGTCCGGTGAGCTGGTTCAGGGGCGCGGGGTCCGGGACCAACTGGCCAGCAGCTGAAGGCGTTCCGCGGACGGGGAGCCCGGTTCGGCGGTGGAGACGCCGAGGATCTGCTCGGGATCGTCGGTGGGGGCGAACGCCTCATAGGCCAGGACGAGGTCGCCGACGACCGGGTGGTGAAAGTGCTTCGTGCCATGGGTGCGCTGGAACACGTCGTGGTCGGCCCACCAGTGGCGGAAGTCCGCGTCCTGGACGGAGAGTTCACCGACCAGCTCGGCCAGCGCGGGGTCGTGCGGGTGCCGCCCCGCGTACAGGCGGAGTGAGGCGACGATCCCTCGCGCGGCGCCCTCCCAATCGGCGTACAGGGAGCGGAAGTCGTCGTCGAGGAAGACCAGTCGGGCCATGTTGCGGTCGCGGGCGGGCAGCGCCTCGAAGTCCGTGTACAGGGCGCGGGCCAGGTCATTGGCGGCCAGGACGTCCATGCGGCGGCCGTAGACGAGGGCGGGGACCTCGGTGAGGCTGTCGAGCAGCAGGCGCAGACCGGGGCGGACGCGCTGCGGGGGCAGCGGGCGGGGCCGGGTGCGGGACGGTCTGGCGATGCGGAACAGGTGGGCGCGCTCCAGGTCGGTCAGGCGCAGGGCGCGGGCGATCGCGTCCAGGACGGACGCGGAGACGTTCAGGTGGCGTCCGCGCTCCAGGCGGACGTAGTAGTCGACGCTGACGCCGGCCAGCTGGGCGACCTCCTCGCGCCGCAGCCCCGGAACGCGGCGGGTGCCGGGCAGGGGGGCCAGGCCCGCCTCCTCGGGGGTGATCTTCGCGCGGCGCGAGCGGAGAAAGTCCCGCAGCTCGCTGTTGGGTTCCTGGGCCATTCCTCCACGGTAGACCGGCTGACCTGGGAAGGGGCCGAGCCAGAGGGGGTCTGTCGGACCCCCGGTCGGAGCGGGTCTCCCACCCCGGCCGTGAGCGGTGTTCGGCTGGGTGGAGGCACAGTACGCACGCACTTGGAGGTCCGTGATGAAACGCAGGATTCTCGGCGGCACCGGCATGTCGGTGAGCGAGTACGCCCTCGGCACGATGATGTTCGGCGCGATGGGCAACACCGACCACGACGAGTCGGTCCGCATGATCCACACGGCGCTGGACGCCGGGATCAACCTCGTCGACACCGCCGACGTGTACTCCGGCGGCGAGTCCGAGGTGATCGTGGGCAAGGCGCTGAAGGGCCGCCGCGACGACGTCGTCCTGGCCACCAAGTTCGGGCTGGCGATGGGCGAGGACCCCAACCGCCGTGGCGGATCGGCGCGTTGGATCCGCCACGCGCTGGAGGACAGCCTGCGCCGCCTGGACACCGACCACGTCGACCTCTACCAGCTGCACCGCCCGGACCCGTACACCGACATCGACGAGACCCTCGCCGTCCTGTCGGACCTGGTGCGGGCCGGGAAGGTGCGGGCGATCGGCGGTTCGTTCTTCTCGCCCGAGGAGATCGTGGAGGCCCAGTGGACGGCCGAGCGCCGGGGCCATCACCGGTTCCGCACCGAGCAGCCGCCGTACTCGATCCTCACGCGTGGGGTGGAGAGCCGGGTGCTGCCCACCGCACAGCGGTACGGCATGGGCGTGCTGACCTTCGGTCCGCTCAACTCCGGCTGGCTGTCGGGGCGTTCGGATCCGACCGGCGGTCATCGCAGTGCCGGCGCGGGGGCGAAGATGTTCGATCTCGGCCTGCCCGGTGTGCAGGCGAAGGCCGACGCCGTGCGCGCGCTGACCGATGTGGCCGCCGAGGCCGGTCTGCCGCTGCCGCATCTGGCCACCGCGTTCGTCCGGGCCCACCCGGCGGTCACCGCGGTGCTCATCGGCCCGCGCCGCCCCGAGCAGCTGACCGATCTCCTCGCCGCGGCCGACGTGGAACTCGGCGACGACGTCCTCGACCGCATCGACGAGATCGTCCCGCCCGGCGTCGACGTGAACCCCGGCGACTTCTACATCGACCCCACCCCGCCGATCACCGACAAACGCCTGCGCCGCCGCTAGCCCGCCGCTGTCGACGGTCAACGTCCTTGCCCGGCGCGGACGTTCAGCCGACGTGGACGCGCGGTCGCCGTTCCGGATCGGGTTCCGCGCGGCGCAGGACCTCGCGGGTGACCGGGGCGACCTCGCCGTCGCCGAAGATCAGGAAGCGGATCAGATGGCTGACCGGATTGCCCTCGGTCCAGGTGAAGTAGGCGTGCGGGACCTTGCCGGTGCGGTCGCGGAGGGAGAGGAGGACGGCGGCGATCGCGTTCGGGACCGTGGGGCCCGCGACCCGCAGCCGTCGTACGCCGTGCTTCTCCTCGCCGTGCACGGTGATGTCCGCCGAGAAGTCCGAGGAGTCGCGCAGCAGGACCTCCAGGAACAGCACCGGACCGCCGTCCGGGATGTGGGTCTCCTCGCGCTGGCTGTACTCCTTGGCGCGGTACTCCCGGCTGCTGTGCTCCTGCGGCTCGTTGGCGATCAGCCGCAGCGGCCCGTGCTCGGCCGCCTCGTCGATGAAGCAGGCCGCGGTGTCGTCGAACGTGACCTCGGCGGCGCGGAGTTCGAAGGCGCGGTGCACGCGCGAGCCGAACGACGTCACCAGGATCAGCACGATGAAGATGCCCGCGATCTTGATGCCGTCGGGCCGTTCGATGACGTTCGTGACCAGCGTGTACGCGAACACGGCGGTGATCAGGCCGAACCCGAGCGTGGCCCTGTGGTGGCCCCGCTTGTGCACGGTGACCGTGGACGCGAAGGCCGCGGAGAGCATCAGCACCAGCACACCGGTCGCGTACGCGCCGCTCTGCTCGTCGACGCTGGCGTGGAACCACAGGGTGATGACGATGGCCGCGACCATGAAGACCAGCACCAGCGGGCGGACCGCGCGGGTCCACTCAGGCGCCATGCCGTAGCGGGGCAGATAGCGCGGGACGAGGTTCAGCAGGCCGGCGAGCGCGGAGGCGCCGGCGAACCACAGGATCGCGATGGTCGAGACGTCGTAGAAGGTGCCGAAGACCTGGCCCAGATGCTCGTGCGCGAGATAGGCGAGCGCGCGGCCGTTCGCCGGGCCGCCCGTCTTGAACGCGCTCTGCGGGATGAGGATCGTCGTCGCCAGGCTGGACAGCAGCAGGAAGCCGGACATGATCACGGCGGCCGTGGTGAGCAGCTTGCGGGTCTCGCGGATGCGGCCGGTCGGCTTCTCCCAGGTGTCCGTGTCATCGCCCTTGACCTGCGGCATCACCGCCACTCCGGTCTCGAAGCCGGACATGCCGAGGGCGAGTTTCGGGAACACGAGCAGCGCGACCCCGACCATCGCGAGCGGCGAGGAGTGCGCGGCCGTCATCGCGTCCGTCCAGTCGCCGATCTTCACCGGATGGCTCAGCACCTCCCACGCGGACACCGCGAGGACGACCAGGTTGAGCGTGAGGTAGACGCCCACCAGGACCACGGCGATCCCGATGGCCTCCCGGAAGCCCTTGAGGAAGACCGCGCCCAGCGCCCCGACGAGCACCAGCGTGATCCAGGTGTTCTCGCCGTGCATCCAGCCCGGCGCGAACGGGTTCTCCACGACGTGCGCCGCCGCGTCCGCCGCCGACAGGGTGACCGTGATCATGAAGTCCGTCGCCGCGAAGCCCAGCAGCACCAGGACGAGGATCTTCCCCGACCACCACGGCAGCAGCCGCTCCAGCATGGCGATCGACCCCTCGCCGTGCGGACTCTCGTGCGCCACCCGCCGGTACACCGGCAGCGCGCCGAGCAGCGTCAGCCCGATCAGCACGACCGTCGCCAGCGGGGACAGCAGTCCGGCCGCGAGGGCGGCGATGCCCGGCTGGTAGCCGAGGGTGGAGAAGTAGTCGACGCCGGTCAGGCACATGACGCGCCACCAGCGGTGCCCCTGGTGCTCCGGGTTCGGCGTGGCGTGCGGGCCGGGGTGCCGGGCGCTCTGCTCGCTCAGCCCGTCCAGGAGCCAGGCCCGGCAGCGCTCCGCGGCGGACTCGGGATCCCCGGACCCCGTGCTCTCCGTGGGGTCCACCTGCGCGCCCGTCATGCTGAGTACTCCCTGTGATCGAACGGCCGTGCCCGGTGCCCGGGCGACGAGGAGCGAGTATCCACCACATCGTCACCCGCACCCGGACCGGGGGCGACCCCTGACCCTGCGCATAGGCTGGGCGGATGCAGGACGAGTACCGCACAGTGGCCCGCCCGGGCGTGCACGAGACCGAGGTCAACCGCTCCCGCTTCCTGTGCGCCCTCGCCCCCGCGGCCACCGAACAGGAGGCCCAGGACTTCATTGCCCGCATCCGCAAGGAACACACCGACGCCAGCCACAACTGCTTCGCCTACGTCATCGGAGCCGACGCCGCGATCCAGAAGGCGAGCGACGACGGCGAACCCGGCGGCACCGCGGGCGTCCCCATGCTCCAGATGCTGCTGCGCCGCGACATGCGGTACGTCGTCGCCGTCGTCACCCGCTACTACGGCGGCGTCAAGCTCGGCGCGGGCGGCCTCATCCGTGCCTACGGCGGCTCGGTCGGCGAGGCCCTCGACGCCCTCGGCACGCTCACCCGCCGCCGCTTCCGCCTCGCCACGCTGACCGTCGACCATCAGCGCGCCGGCAAGATCCAGAACGACCTGCACGCCACCGGCCGCGCGGTGCGGGACGTCCGCTACGGGGAGACCGTCACCATCGAGATCGGCCTGCCGGACGCCGAGGTGGACGCGTTCCGGGACTGGCTGGCCGACGCCACGGCGGGGACGGCGGAGCTGGAGCTGGGCGGGGAGGCGTACGGGGACGCGTGAGCGGCTCCCGGGCGGGTTCTGCCGGCACGGCCGAGTGCCCAAGGATGGGCTTGACGGGGTGTCAGGGAGCCCGGTTCAAATTCAGTCCGCGGCCCTGCGGCGGTGGGCACTGATCCGTTTATTTCCGCCCATAAAGGCTTAGATGAGTGGGAACTCCGAGGTCAATGGTGGGCCAGGGGCCGACAGGCGCTAGCGTGGTGGCCCGATGAGACTGCTGCACACCTCCGACTGGCACCTGGGCCGGGCCTTCCACCGCGTGAACATGCTCGGGGCCCAGGCCGACTTCGTGAGCCACCTCGTCGCCACCGTGCGCGAGCGTGGCGTTGACGCGGTGGTCGTGTCGGGAGACGTGTACGACCGGGCGGTGCCACCGCTCGCCGCGGTCGAGCTGTTCGACGACACCCTGCACAAGCTCGCCGACCTGGGCGTGCCCACGGTGATGATCTCCGGGAACCACGACTCGGCCCGCCGTCTCGGCGTCGGCGCCGGTCTGATCGACCGCGCGGGGATCCACCTCCGCACCGAGCCCTCTGCCTGCGGAACGCCCGTGATCATTCCGGACGCGTACGGCGACGTGGCCTTCTATGGTCTGCCGTATCTCGAACCCGCCCTGGTCAAGGCCGAGTTCGGGGTCGAGAAGGCCGGTCACGAGGCCGTGCTCGCCGCCGCCATGGACCGCGTCCGCGCCGACCTCGCCACCCGCGCCCCCGGCACCCGATCCGTCATCCTCGCGCACGCCTTCGTCACCGGCGGCGAGGCCAGCGACAGCGAGCGCGACATCACCGTCGGCGGGGTCGCCGCCGTACCGGCCGGGGTCTTCGACGGCGTCGACTACGCGGCGCTCGGGCATCTGCACGGCTCCCAGACCATCACCGGCCGCGTCCGCTACTCGGGCTCGCCCCTCCCATACTCCTTCTCCGAGGCCGACCACCGCAAGACCATGTGGCTGGTCGACCTCGACGCCGAGGGCACCGTCACCGCCGAACGCCTCGACTGCCCGGTACCGCGTGAACTGGCCCGCATCCGGGGCACGTTGGAGGACCTTCTCCACGATCCGGAGCTCGCCCGGCACGAGGACGCGTGGGTCGAGGCGACGCTCACCGACGCGGTGCGGCCGGCCGACCCCATGGCCCGCCTCGCCGAGCGCTTCCCGCACACGCTCAGCCTCGTCTTCGACCCCGAGCGGTCCCCGGACGACCCCGACGTGTCTTACGCCCGCCGTCTCGCGGGCCGCGACGACCGGGAGATCGCCGACGACTTCGTGGCCCATGTGCGCGGCGCCGGACCCGACGAGGACGAACAGACCGTGCTCCAGGAGGCGTTCGACGCGGTCCGCGCGGACTCCGTCGTACGGGAGGTGACGCCGTGAGCGTCGTTCGGTGGGGTGCGGCGGAGACGGGGCGAGGGACGGCCGCTCTACGGCGAGGCGCTGCGGACGTGCGGCGAGGCGAGGCTGACGTGCGGCGAGGCGCTGCGGACGTGCGGTGCGCTGTCGGCTTCGCGTGGCGAGCGGGAGAAGGGGGCGGTCGTCGATGAGGTTGCACCGGCTGGACATCACCGCCTTCGGGCCCTTCGGCGGCTTCCAGACCGTCGACTTCGACGAGCTGTCCTCCGCCGGGCTGTTCCTGCTGCACGGCCCGACCGGCGCCGGGAAGACCTCCGTCCTCGACGCCGTCTGCTACGCGCTCTACGGCTCGGTGCCCGGCGTCCGCCAGTCCGGCCAGGGGCTCGGCCTGCGCAGCGACCACGCCGAGGTCGGCACCCGCACCGAGGTACGGCTCGAACTCACCGTCGCCGGGCGGCGGTTGGAACTCACCCGGCAGCCGCCCTGGGCACGCCCCAAGAAGCGCGGCACCGGCAGCACCCTGGACAAGGCGCAGAGCTGGCTGCGCGAGTACGACGCGGGAGCCGCCGCCTGGAAGGACCTCAGCCGCTCCCACCAGGAGATCGGCGAGGAGATCACCCAGCTGCTCGGCATGAGCAGGGAACAGTTCTGCCAGGTCGTGCTGCTGCCCCAGGGCGAGTTCGCGCGCTTCCTGCGCTCCGACGCCGAGGCCCGCGGCAAGCTGCTCGGGCGGCTCTTCGACACCCACCGCTTCGCCGAGGTCGAGAAGCGGCTCGCGGAGCGGCGCCGGGCCACCGAGGCGCAAGTCCGCGAGGGCGACGCCGCGTTGCTGGCCGACGCGCACCGTATGCAGCAGGCCGCCGGTGACGCCATGGAGCTGCCGGACCTCGCCCCGGGCGAACCCGGCCTCGCCGACGCCGTGTTGGGTGCTGCGGCCGTCGCCCGCAGCACCGCACGTGAGCAACTGGACGTCGCGCAGGGCGGGTTGGCCGCGGCTGAGTCCGCCCAGGCCGCCGCCGACCGGACCCTGGCCGACGTCCGCGAACTCGCCCGTCTGCAACAGCGGTTCACGCAGGCGCGGGAGCGGGCCACGCTCATGGAGGAGCGGGCCGACGGCTACCGGCAGGCCCAGGCCCGGATGGAACGGGCCCGGAAGGCCGAGGCGGTGGCGCCCGCGCTGGAGCTGCGGGAGGCCGCCGACGCCGAGCACCGGAAGGCCGCCCGGGCCGAGGCGCGCGCGCTCGACCTGCTGCCGGACACCTTCGCGGGCGCCGGAGCCACCGGCCTCGCCGCCGCCGCACGCCGGGCCGCCGAGGAACTGGGCGGACTGGAATCGGCCCGCCGCGCCGAACAGCGCCTCACCGAACTCGGCGCGGAGCGAGACGAGTTGGAGCGCCAGGAACGCGCCGACGAGGACGTACGGCAGGAGGCCGAGGCCTGGCTCGCCGAGTGGGACACCACCCGCGCGGGACTTCAGGCACGGATCGAGTCGGCCCAGGAGGCCACCACCCGGGCCGAGCAGCTGGCCGTACGGCGCGAGCCCACCGAGCGGCGGCTCGGGGCGGCCCGGCAGCGGGACCAGTTCGCCGGAGACACGGAGGACGCGCACCGGCAGGTCCTCGCCTCGACCGAGCGCGCCCTGCAGGCCCGCACCCACTGGCTCGACCTCAAGGAACAGCGGCTCAACGGCATCGCCGCCGAACTCGCCGCCCACCTCACCGACGGCGCCCCCTGCGCCGTCTGCGGAGCCACCGAACACCCCGCCCCCGCCCGCAAGTCGGACGGACACGTCGACCGCGCCGCGGAGGAACAGGCTCTCGCCGCCCTCCAGCGCGCCGAGGAACAGCGCACCGAGGCCGAGCGCCGCCTCGGCGTCGTACGCGAAGCACTCGCCGCCGCCAGCGCCGAGGCCGGTGACACGCCGACCGATCAACTCGCCGACGAGGTCGAGGAGTTGGAGCGGCTCTACGAGCAGGCGCGCCGGGACGCCTCCTGGCTGCACCCCGCGACCGAGGAGCTGCGCCGGGCCGAGCAGGAGCACGAGCGGCGGACCCGGGTCCAGCAGCAGGCCGCCGTCCGGGCCGCCTCCCGGACAACCCTGCGCGACACCCTGGACCGCGAACGGGCCGCCCTGGAAGGGGAGTTGACCCAGTCCCGGGGTACCGCCGACAGCGTGGCAGCGCGCGCCGCCCAACTGGAGCGACAGGCCGCGCTGCTCACCGACGCGGCCGACGCCGTCCGTATCGCCGAGGACACCGCGCAGCGCCTCAAGGACGCCGACGCCCGGCTCGCCGACGCCGCCTTCCGCGCCGGGTTCGACACTCCGCAGGCAGCGGCGGACGCCCTGCTCGACGACGACGCCCACCGCGAACTCCAACGGCGCCTGGACGCCTGGCAGTCGGAGGAGGCCGCCGTACGGGCCGTGCTCGCGGAGGCCGACACGGCGGCGGCAGCGCAACTGCCCCCCGCCGAACTGGACCTGGCGGAGCGTGCCGCGACGGCCGCCGTGCAGCGGACCCGGGCCGCGGCCTCCGCGTGCGACGCGGCCGGCCGGCGCTGCGCCGAACTCGACCGGCTCTCCGCCCGCTCCGCCGCCGGGGCACGCCAACTCGCCCCGCTGCGCGAGGAGTACGACCGGGTGGCCCGCCTCGCCGCCCTCACCGCGGGCACCTCGGCCGACAACGAACGCCGGATGCGCCTGGAGTCGTACGTCCTCGCCGCTCGCCTGGAACAGGTGGCCGCCGCCGCGACCGTACGGCTGCAGCGCATGTCGTCCGGCCGCTACACCCTCGTCCACTCGGACGACCGGGCCGGGCGCGGCCGGAGCGGGCTCGGGCTGCATGTCGTCGACGCGTGGACCGGGCGGGAGCGGGACACGGCGACGCTGTCCGGCGGGGAGACGTTCTTCGCGTCGCTCGCTCTCGCGCTCGGGCTCGCGGACGTCGTCACCGACGAGGCCGGCGGGGTCCGGCTCGACACCCTCTTCATCGACGAGGGCTTCGGCAGCCTCGACGAGCAGACCCTGGACGAGGTCCTGGACGTCCTCGACTCCCTGCGCGAACGGGACCGCAGCGTCGGCATCGTCAGCCATGTCGCCGATCTGCGCCGCCGTATCCACGCGCAGCTGGAGGTCGTGAAGGGGCGCGACGGGTCGGCCGTACGGCAGCGGGGGCAGTGACGGGTGCGGGTCCGGCGCGGTCCTCGGGGTCAGTGGCCCAGGGGACGGCGGGGGAGCGGTGACGAGTAGACGACGCTCGTCGTGACCGATCCGAGGGCGCCGATCTTGCCGGAGACCTCCTCCAGGTGGCGCATCGAACGGGCCGCGACCTTGATCATGAAGCAGTCGTCGCCCGTGATGTGGTGCGCCTCCAGGATCTCCGGCGTCACCGCGACCAGGTCGTGGAAGGGCTTGTAGTTGCCGTTCGGGTAGCGCAGCCGCACGAACGCCAGGATCGGCAGGCCCAGGCGCTCCGGGTCCACGACCGCCGCGTACCCCTCGATCACCCCGGCCTCCTCCAGCCGCCGCACCCGCTCGGTCACCGCGCTCGCGGACATGGAGACGGCCCGGGCCAGCTCGGCGAAGCTGGCCCGGCCGTCCCGCTGGAGGACGTCGAGGATGCGCCAGTCGGTGGCGTCCGGGGAGTACGTGGATTGCACGGTCATCCCTGAGGAATAGCAGGGGAATCCCCGGCCGAACAAGAGGGACGGCGGGGATCGTCCCTTCAGCGGGGTGGCCGACGCCCGTAGATTTTCGGCCGTAGGGACACGTCGGTGGAAACGCCTCGGTGGAGGGACCGGGGCGGAGACACCGCGACGGAGACACCTCTCTGAAAGGCCGGACCATGAGCAGTGCCACGACCGTCAACCCCGTCCTGCGGGTCGCCCCCGCCCCGCCCGCCGAAGCGGCCGCCCACTTCCGCGCGAGCCTCGCCTTCCACGCCGACGTCTCCGACGTGGCCGCCGCGCTCGCCGTCGGTGGCGACCCCGGTTTCGTCGTCCTCGACTCGCGGTCCACCGCGTCCTGGGAGCAGGGGCACGTCCCCGGGGCGATTCATCTCCCCACCGCGCTCATCGCCGAGCAGGCCGAGGGTCTCCTCGACAAGTCCGTGCCGGTGGTGACGTATTGCTGGGGTCCGGGCTGCAACGGCGCCGCCCGGGCCGCCCTCGCGCTCGCCCAACTCGGGTACCAGGTCAAGGAGATGCTCGGCGGGTTCGAGTACTGGGTGCGTGAGGGCTTCGAGTTCGAGACGTGGGAAGGTCGTGAAAGGGGTGCGGTCGATGCGTTGACGGCGCCGGTGGACGCGGGTGACTGCGGCTGCTGAATTCCGGTCGACGCTCTCAACTCGGGCCGCTGGCAGGCGAGTTCGTGAGCCGGGCGGCCTCGCGTGAGTTCTCGGTCTGCGGACATGTGGGATCGCTGTGCGTGTAGGTTCTGCCCATGGCGCGATACGCGGAGCCGGGCACGGCGGTGCAGTGGGTGGAGTCGGGCGGCGGGCCGCTCATAGCGGTGCCGGAGACGGTGCTGCCGTTCTGGACGGGAGCCGACGGCGACGAACTCGCCTCGGACTACGACCGGGCGTGCGAGGTCGGCGAGTACGCCGGGCTGCTGCCCGTGGGGGACAGCGCGGCCCTGGTCCTGGGCGACGATCCCGCGTCGACCGCCTTCCTGCCGGAACACGGCACGTTCGTACGGTGGCGTGCGGCGAACTCCGAGGACGAGGTGCTGGCCGGCGTGCCCGCCGCGCTCGCCGGGGCGCTGTGGGAGCCCGAGGTGCGGTGGGACGTACCCGGCCCTGTCGTCCTCTTCGACTCGGCGTGGCCGGGGCGGGAGTCGGAGGGCACGGAGCATCTGAAGGTCGACCTGGAACCGGGGCGGTACGCGGTCCGCGCGGGGCAGGCGCAGCCCGGACCGGAGACGTGGCTCGGGCTCGTTCAGCTGCGGAAGCTTTCCGACTGACCTGGCGGCGTGCGGAGTTGCCGACGGCCGGGTCCTCAACTCCAGGACCCGGCCGCCGGTACGTCACACCTTGGGTCAGAGCTGGGACAACTCGTCCAGCAGGTCGTCCAGCCCCAGCGAACCCTGTGACAGCGCGGTCATGTGCCAGGCCTTCAGGTCGAAGGCGTCGCCGTGCCGCCGCCGTGCGTTCTCGCGGCCCAGCAGCCAGGCCCGCTCGCCGAGCTTGTAGCCGATGGCCTGGCCCGGGATCGTGAGGTAGCGGGTCAGTTCGCTCTCCACGAAGTCCGCCGGGCGGCTGCTGTGCGCGCCGAAGAACTCCTCGGCCAGTTCAGGCGTCCACCGCTCACCGGGGTGGAACGGGGAGTCCGCCGGGATCTCCAGCTCCAGGTGCATGCCGATGTCGACGATGACCCGGGCCGCTCGCATCATCTGCGCGTCGAGATAACCGATCCGCTGCTCGGCGTCCTCCAGGAAGCCCAGCTCGTCCATCAGCCGCTCCGCGTAGAGCGCCCAGCCCTCCGCGTTGGCGCTGACCTGGCCCACCGAGGCCTGGTAGCGGGACAGGTTCCCGGCGACGTGCGTCCACTGGGCGAGCTGGAGGTGATGGCCGGGGACGCCCTCGTGGTACCAGGTCGAGACGAGGTCGTAGACCGGGAAACGGGTCTGCCCCATCGTCGGCAGCCAGGTGCGGCCAGGACGCGAGAAGTCCTCCGACGGGGACGTGTAGTACGGCGCCGCCGCGCTTCCCGGAGGCGCGATGCAGGACTCCACCTTCCGTACCCGCTCGGCGAGTTCGAAGTGTGTGCCGTCCAGGTTCTCGATCGCCCTGTCCATCAGGTCCTGCAGCCACACGCGGACCTCTTCGACGCCCTCGATGTGCCGGCCGTGTTCGTCGAGGTGTGCGAGCGCCACCCACGGGGTCTCGGCGCCGGGCAGGATCTTCTCGGCCTCCTGCTTCATCTCGGCGAGCAGCCGGTGGTACTCGGACCAGCCGTACGCGTACGCCTCGTCGAGGTCGAGGTCCGTGCCGTTGAAGTAGCGCGACCAGCGCGCGTACCGCTCGCGGCCCACCGTGTTCGGGGCGCCTTCGATGGCCGGCGCGTACACGTCGCGCATCCAGTCGCGCAGCTCCACCAGGGCCGCGGTCGCCGTGCGGGCGGCCTCGTCCAGTTCGGGGCGGAGCGCCGCGGGGCCCGCCGAGGCGAAGTCCTCGAACCAGCCGCGGCCCTGGCCGTCCGTGTCCGACCACTCGGTGAGCTGGTCGATGAACGTGGCGGTCGGGCGCGGGCCCGCGAACAGCTTGCGGTCCAGGCCCAGTTGGAGGGACTCGCGGTACCCCGCGAGCGCGGTAGGCACCGCGCGCAGCCGCTCGGCGATCGCCGCCCAGTCCTCGTCGGTGTCCGCCGGCGTCAGCGTGAACACCTCGCGCACCGAGTGCGCGGGGGTGGACATGTTGCCGACCGCGCGCAGACTCTCCTCGGCGTCGTGCACCGCGAGTTCGGCGCTGAGCCGCTCGCGCAGCAGGCGCGCGCACCGGCGCTCGCTGTCACTGTCCGCGCCGGGTCGGCGCTCGGCCTCGTCGAGCTGCGCGAGGGTCGCCCGCTGAAGCTCCGCGAGTCGTTCCTGACCTGCGGGGGAGAGGTCGGCCAGGCGGCTCGAACTCTCCTTCACGCCGAGATACGTACCGGTGACCGGGTCGAGGGCGATGAGGGCGTCGACGTAGGCATCGGCGACCTGCCGGGGCAGCGGAGTGTTGGTCTGCGACATGGGGACCATCCTCATACGCGGAACTTGTCCCCGTCACCCCGATTCAGCTGTGGGCGTGGCAAGCGGCAGCAGGGGGCCGCAGTCCCACTGCTGGAAGATCAACCGGGTCTCCACCCGCGCCACCTCGCGTTGTGACGTGAACTCGTCGAGAACCAACCGCTGCAGGTCCGTCATGTCCGCGACGGCCACATGGACGACGTAGTCGTCGGGCCCGGTCAGATGGAACACCGTCCGCGACTCCGGCAGCGCCCGGATCCGCTCCACGAACGGCCCGACCAGCTCCCGCCGGTGCGGCCGCACCTGCACCGACAGCAGCGCCTCGAGGCCGCGCCCCAACTTCGCCGGATCGACGCGCAGTTGATGCCCGAGGATCACTCCGGCCCGGCGCAGCCGCGCCACCCGGTCGAGACACGTCGACGGCGCGACCCCGACCTCCGCCGCGAGCTCGCGATAGGTCGCCCGGGCGTCGTTCTGCAGCAACCGCAGGAGATGCAGGTCAACCGGATCCAGTACGACAGATTCTGTCATGGGCCGAACGCTACACGGATCATTGGCCACTGATCCCGTTGGTTGTTCACCCTTACGTCCATGGACGCAACGAACCCGCACCCCGCCCCGGCCCCCCGGGCCCTGGCCACCGAAGCCGTGCACGCCGGCCGCGACGACCTCGCCCGGCAGGGTCTGCACGCCGCGCCGATCGACCTGTCGACCACCTACCCGTCGTACGACAGCCGCGGTGAGGCCGCCCGCGTCGACGCCTTCGCCGCCACCGGCGCCGAACCGGACGGCCCGCCCGTCTACGGCCGCCTCGGCAACCCCACCGTCGCCCGCTTCGAGACCGCCCTCGCCCGCCTCG
This sequence comes from Streptomyces sp. NBC_00252, assembly GCF_036187565.1. Classification (NCBI taxonomy): domain Bacteria; kingdom Bacillati; phylum Actinomycetota; class Actinomycetes; order Kitasatosporales; family Streptomycetaceae; genus Streptomyces; species Streptomyces sp. NBC_00252. Next base: position 8,524,339 of record NZ_CP108087.1, read on the forward strand.
AAGGCACCGAGAGCGCGGTCGCGTTCGCCAGCGGCATGGCGGCCCTGACCGCGGTACTGCTGGCACGCGGCGCGATGGGCCTGCGCCATGTGGTGGCGGTACGGCCCCTCTACGGCAGCAGCGACCACCTGCTCACGGCCGGGCTGGTGGGCTCCGAGGTGACGTGGACCGACCCCGCCGGGATCGCCGACGCGCTGCGCCCGGACACCGGCCTGGTCGTCGTCGAGTCCCCGGCCAACCCGACCCTGGCCGAACTGGACCTGCGCGCCGTCGCCCACGCCTGCGGCTCGGTGCCCCTGCTCGCGGACAACACCTTCGCGACGCCGGTCCTGCAACGCCCCGCCGAACAGGGCGCACGTCTCGTCCTGCACAGTGCCACCAAGTACCTGGGCGGACACGGCGATGTGATGGCGGGCGTGGTGGCCTGCGACGAGGAGTTCGCCGGACGACTGCGCCAGGTGCGGTTCGCCACCGGCGGCGTACTGCATCCGCTGGCCGGTTATCTGCTGCTGCGCGGTCTCGCGACCCTGCCGGTCCGGGTACGGGCCGCGTCCGCGGCGGCCGCCGAACTCGCCCGCCGCCTCACCGCCGACCCGCGCGTGGCCCGCGTCCACTACCCGCGCATCGGCGGCGCGATGATCGCCTTCGAGGTCCACGGCGACCCCCACGAGGTCATCGCCGCCGTCCGCCTCATCACCCCCGCCGTCAGCCTCGGCAGCGTCGACACCCTGATCCAACACCCGGCCTCCATCAGCCACCGGGTGGTGACCGAGGAGGACAGAACGGGCTCGGGCGTGAGGAACAGCCTGCTGAGGCTGTCGGTGGGACTGGAGGACTTGGACGACCTGTGGGCGGATTTGGATGGGGCGCTGGCGCCCCTTCAAAGGGGCGCGGGGAACTGCGCGCTCAGCCGAAACGAACCGTCAGAGGCCGGCGCCACAGCTACGACGACGGCGCTCAGGCCTTCCTGAACTCCGTAACGTCGGCGACATCCTTGCCCTCACCCACGGCCGCCCCCAGCCGAGCCGTGACCACCAAGGTCCCCTCCTCGATCTGATAGTCCAGCGGCAGATCAAGCCCCCGCATCGCCGCGACCATCCCCGTGTTGGACGCCTGCGTCACGGCATACACGCTCTCGCACCCCGCCTCGACAGCCATCCCCACCAGCCGCCCCAGCAACTCGCTCCCGATACCCCGCCGTTGCCAGTCGTCCTCGACGAGCAGCGCGACCTCCGTCTCGTCCCCGTCCCACAGAAGGTGCCCGAGCCCGACGATCCGCCCCGACGCCGTCTGCACGGCGAGCGTCCGCCCGAAGCGCGGGGAGAGCAGGTGGTTGAGATAGCGGTCGGCGTCACCGACCGGCCCGTGGTACCGCATGCCGAGCGTGCGCGCCGAGCACCGCTCGTGCATCTCCCGGGCCGCGTCGAGGTCGCCGGTGTCCGCGCGCCGTACGGTGATCGCGTTGCCCTCGGGCAGTGTCAGTACGTCCTGGCTGCGGGGGATGCGCGGACCGAGCCGGGCGTCCAGCTCGACCAGCGCGCGTGCCCGGGCGAACTCGGTGGGTGTGAACGGCAGATACGCCCGCTCCACGGTGATCACTCCGCCTTCCGGCGCCCGCAGCCGCATGACGGTGTCCTCCAACGCCCCCTCCACCGGCACCGATTCCGGCTCGCGTGCCTTGCCAGCGGTGGTCGCGGGCAGCGAACGGATGGTGCAGCGGCCGAGCAACTGCCGTAGCGCCAGCGGGAGTTCCGCCGCGTCCAGGGCCGTGCGGGTAGCCAGGCCCAGGACGCGGGTCGGTGCGTCCACCAGGTCGTGGGCGTCGGCACGCTCGATCCACGTGCCGGAGCCGCCGGCCGACGACACCGCCCGGGTGATCTCGGACGCGGCGACCTCGCCCGGCGCCCGCAGCAGGAACTCGTCGACTGTGCCCTCGGCCAGCGGGTGTGTCTGCAGGCTCAGGATGTCGACCTGGTAACCCGCCAGCGCCGTGCACAACGCCGCCAGCGATCCCGGCGCGTCCTGCACCGTCGTCCGCATCCGCCACAGGGTCGGCGCCTCGGCGACGGGGTCGGGGGTCGCGGACGACTCCCCGGACCCGGACGTGGACCCGGCGGTGGACGCGGACCCGGAGGCGGACGTGGACTTCGGCTTCGACTCGGGTGATCCGGTCGGCCCGGTCCGCCGCGACTGTGCGGCCGGCCGGGCACCGGTATCGCCCGTCGGCGGGGCATGACCGTGGCGGCGTGACCACCACGTGTGGAACCCCGCCGTGGCGATCAGGGCCAGTGCGGACATCGCCAGCAGCATGGGACCGTCGGGCCCGTGCCCCACCAGATCCGCCACGACGTCCGCCACCGCGACCGCCGTGAACAGCGCGGCCAGCTCCACCAGGTCCCGCCGCCAGTGGTGCACCGGACGCCCGTGCTTCGCGCGCGTCACATCAGACATGTCTCGACTCATGCACCCACTGTGAAGGAACGGTGTTGCGTGATCACGAACGCTCTGTGACCGACCGGTAAAAGCGTGGTTCTGTACCTTTTGCTGTTCTTTTGGTGAGTGAGGTGCACCGGAGGTCAGCCCTGGTGCCCTACGTCATGCGGCCACCTCCGCCGCCAGCGTGCTGCGCAGCCGACGTGCCTGCGTGACCAGTCGGGACGAGCCGCTCCGGGCCGCCGTCTGCGCCAGATGGGGCAGTTCGCCCCGCGCCCCGGACCGCTCAGCGCACTCCGCGGCCACGGCGAGGAGGTCCCCGAGACCCCGTGTGTGAGCGGGCTTGGCGTCGGCGTCGAGGTCGGCGAGCAGCGCGGCCAGGGTGTGCCGGAGTATCCCCCAGATGGTGGCGTTCGCCCCGGTCGCGGCCCCGGTCCGCACCGAGTCGGCGAGCCGCGACGGCTTCACGGCCCCGCTCCGCACCAGCTCTCCGAGATCCTCGCCCAGCCGGTCCACGTCCAGCTGCCCACGCGCCGCGAGCACCAGCAACGCGTCCACGGCGGCCAGCCGGTCCTCGGGGTGGCGCGCCCCGAGTCCGTACGCCAGACACAGGTGCGTGGCCTGCCCCGCCAGCCCCTCGGACTCGGCCAGCAGCGGGAGCACGGCGGCCGTGCCCCGGGTGTCGTCCAGCGCGACGGCCGACACGTCCCGCACCAGCCGCGCCGCCACCAGTTCGCGGCGCTCGGGGAGTATCGCGAGCCAGTGCCGCTGCAAGTCCTGGTCCCAGTGGTAGCAGTACCAGTGGCCGCCGTAGGCCGTCACCGGCTTGCCCAGCGCGCGGAACTCCGCCGGGAAGTCCTCCTGCAGATCGAGGAGTTCACCCAGCTCCACCACGATGCGCAGCCCGGCCGTCCGGCGTCTGCTCAGGGGCAGGGTGGGGCTCTCGGACGTCAGCCAGCGTGCGAGCCGGGTGCCCTCCGGTGTGCCGAGCGCCTCCGCTCGCCCGGCGGCAGCCGTCGCCGCCGCCCGGTCCTCGCGGCGTACCCGCAGCAGCGCCTGCGCGAAGTCGGTGTCCGAGACCCGCGCGCCCAGGCGCCGGTACGTGTCCAGCCGGTCCACCAGCTCGTCCGGCTCCAGCAGCCCCGTGCTCCAGCTCGGCGTCGCCAGCAGCAACGGCAGCGGCTCCGCGCGGAGTCGGTACGCCACCTCCCACACCCGGGTGTCGAAGACCCGCGTCAGTGCGCTGTGCCCGCACTCGCGGCCCCGGTGCTCGTGGTGGGCGCCGTTGTGGAGCGTGACCGTGCGCACCCTGTCCAGAAGGGTGGCCAGCAGGAGGTCGAGAGCGTAGGCCGCGCTGCCGAAGGCGTGGTGCGACCTGCTGAAGTGGTCGTCCGGACGCTGGGGATACCCGGGGGCGTCATCGGCCCACCAGCGGCGCGCGACCACCGGGCCCAGCGCCTCCAGCAGGGCGTCCCGGTCCTGGTACGCGTGGCGGACGAGCCCGTCCAGCACGCGCTCGAACGCCGCGACGTCGCCCTCGGTCGCCAGCAACGCCCCCAGTTCCTCGGCGAGTTCGACCGCCGACCCGGGTGCCGGCGCGAGGCGGGCCGCCTCCGGTGCCGGCGGGAGCATCTCCTCGTGGACCAGCGAGGCCGCCGTCACCGGCGCCGCGCCCAGGGTCTCGACCGCGCGGGTGCGCAGGGCGGGGACCAACTGGTCTGCTGCTCCGGCGAGTTCGGCCCGTACGTCGGGGGAGTCGACCTTCTTGAGGTGGCGCTCGACCAGCTTCAGTGCGCGCTCCTGCACCTCCGCGTCCTCGTGGGCGAAGGCCTGCGCGAGGGCGGGCAGCACCTCCTCGGCCGCCGACGCGTCCCGCGCCAACGCCTTGCCCAGCAGCACGAGTTGGGCCCGGACGAGCTTCTTCTCGGGGCGGAACAGCACCGCGTCCGACATCTCCGCCAGCCGACGGGGTGTCAACTCGCCGTCCAGGGCGAGAGATCCGAGCACCGACTGGGCATGCGCCGCCACCATGGACACCGCGTCCGAGGCCAGCGCCTGCCAGTCGGCGATCCGCTCCCGCTCCTCCTCGCGGGTCAGGGCGAGGGCCTTCAACACGCGCAGGAACACCCGGTTGTCGAGGGTCGTGCCGCCCCGCAGCAGGCGGGCCACGCACGCGTCCACCGTGCGCTTCCGGTCCAGGACGCCTTCGGTGGTGAGCAGGGCGAGCGCGTCGACCCAGCCGTTCGGCCCGTCGGCCGACGTCCACTCCAGGGGGCTGCCGATGTCCTCCGTCTCGAAGACCGCGGCCACCAGCTCGGCGAGATGCGGGTCCTTGCGCAGCCGGTCGAGCAGGGTGTCCCCGCGCTGCCACAGATGCCCGGTGTGCTCGACCCAGCCGCGCACATAGGCGTCCGTCGTCGGCACCGGGCAACCGGAGAGCCGCACCAGACCGGCCATCAGCTCGTACGGCACGCTCGACGAGGCCGGGCGTCCGGCGAGCCGGTGCGTCACGTCGGCCAGCCAGGCGGTGTCGCGGTCGCCCAGGATGTGGAGGAGCAGCGCCGGGGAGGACTGCGACCAGCGCATGTCGGAGGCCGCGATCCAGGTCGCCGCGGCGGCGGCCCCGGTCTCGCAGGCGGCTCCGGCCGCGTGCAGAGCCGGGTAGGCGCGGCGGGACGGCTCCTCCCAGGGTGCCTTGCGCAGCTCCTTGCGGAGCGCCTTCAACTCAGGCAGAAACGCCCGCCGTTCGGCATCGGTCAGCCCGTCGAGCAGGCCCACCGCCTCGGCCGTCCGGCCCGCCCGCACCGCTTCCATCAGCGAACTCATCGCACACCCCCGTCGACCCGCACCATGTCCTGCGTCGTGTCCTGCTTCGTGTTCTGCTCTGCCGCGGCACCCCGCCGCACCATCCGCACCGCCAACGCGTGCTTGCACGGGCCGCGCCCGCCCCGGTACTTCGCCCACCACACGCAGCTGCAGCTCAGCACCCCCGCCTCGTCCCGCACCCGGTGCACATGGCCGTCCTCGGCGGTCACCGTCCCGAGGGCGCCCTCCAAGGTCACCGCCCCGGCGGCCACCAATGCGCGGGCCGAGCGCAGCCGCGGATTGTGGCGCTCCACGCGCTGTGCGTCGTAGGGCAGTTCACGGTGGAAGTAGGCCGCCTCCGCCGTGTCGTAGCCGACGCGTCCCGAGGTGCCCAGCCGGGTCAGTGCCGCGCGGACCCGCTCCGGTGTGAGGCCGGAGGACGCGGCCATGTCGGCGACGTCGATACGGGGCTCCCAGGCCAGCAGCACGGAGATCAACTCCGCGTCCTCGCCCGCCTCGTCGGCCGCGAGCGCGTCCAGGACCCCGCCCTCGCCGGAGAAGCCGCGTGACGCGTCGGGCGACAGCGTGAGGGTGAGCCGCATGCCGGGCAGAACGGCCTCCCAGGCGCCGGCCGTCGCCGAGGCGCCGATGACGGACGGGCCGTAGATCCGCAGGGCCGTCGCGTGGCGCAGGACGCGCTGGAGGGCGATCAGGCGCTCCGGGCCGGGGAGGCAGACCGCGCCCGGCACGGGGCGGGTGGTCGGGCGCAGGCCGCGGCCGGCCGGGACGACCCAGCGCGGGCCGCTCGTGGTGCCGCGCGCCCCGCTCTTCGGGAGCGAGCGCAGGAAGCGGACCGCCTCGGCCGCGGGCAGTTCGGCGCGCAGGTCGAAGCCGGCCGCTATCACTTGGGCCTCCGCGAAGCCGCGCAGCCAGCGGTCCGGGAGCGGCACCTTCTTCTCCACGACCGGTCCGTCCAGCGTGGTGACCGCCAACTCCTCGGGGCCGACCCGGAGATGGAGCGGATCGTCCGTGCCGATCCGGGAGAGGGCCTCGCGCAGGGGGTTGTTGACGTCGACGTTCGTGGTGCCGTGTCCCACCTCGTCGCCGTCGAGTCCGGGGGCGAGGACGTCCAGTCGCGCGTACACCCCGCCGCAGCCCGAGAAGGACTCGAAGCGCAGCCGGTCGCCGCCCGCCGTGACCACCGGGTCCAAGGAGGCGGCCAGTTGGCGCTGGTAGTACCGCGTGGCCGCCACGTCGGCCACCGCCAGCAGCGCCGCCGACGCCACCTGAGGAGACGTCAGGAAGCCAGCGAAGAACCGGGGATGGTCGGTGACACCCGAGGGAGTGGCCCCGCGTGAGGTCTCCAGCCCGAGGCGCCGGCCGTCCGCCGCGGACTCCAGCACGGAGGGTCGGCGATAGGTCACGTCCTGCAAAGATCGCGTCATGGAAAAACCGTAGAGGCCGGCACTGACAATCGGCCTGACCTGCGGAAACGCGGTCTGCGGGCGGGGAGTCGGCACGCTGCGCACCGCGCCGCGCACCGGGGGATGACGCCGGTGCGCGGCTCAGGTAAGAGGGTAGTGGAGTTACTGGCCGACCCGTCCCGGCTGAAGGGTCTTGGTGAACAGCACGGTGCCGTCCTGCTCCCGCAGACGGACCGTCAACTCTCCGCTGTGGCCGTCGATGTCGACCTCGCCGAAGAACTGGTAGCCCTCGGCCGGCGACACGTTCTGCGCGGTCGGCGCCTTCACGAACACCCGCTCGGGGCCGAAGGTGTTGTCGAGCTCGCTGGCCGGGAAGGCGCCCGCGTTCAGCGGACCCGAGACGAACTCCCAGAACGGCTCGAAGTCGGTGAACGCGGCCCGCGAGGGCTGGTAGTGCTGGGCGGACGTGTGGTGCACGTCGGCCGTCAGCCAGACGGTGCCGGTGATCCGCCGGTGCTTGATGTACCGCAGCAGCTCCGCGATCTGCAGCTCACGCCCGAGCGGCGCGCCCGGGTCGCCCTGCGCGACGGCCTCGATGTTCGGCTTGCCCTCCGTGGCGTCGGGCACGACCAGGCCGAGCGGCATGTCGGCGGCGATCACCTTCCACACGGCACGCGAGCGCGACAACTCCCGCTTGAGCCACTCCAGTTGCTCCCGGCCGAGGATGCCCTGCGGGTCCACGGTCTGCTTGTCGGGCGAGTTGGCGTTGCGGTAGGTCCGCATGTCCAGGACGAACACGTCGAGCAGCGGGCCGTGCCGCATCACACGCTGGACGCGGCCCTCCCTGGCGCCCGGCCGCAGTGTCGAGATCGGGAAGTACTCGCTGAACGCACGCCGGGCGCGGACCGCCATGACGTCGACGCTCTTCTCCGTGTAGCGGGTGTCGGAGGCGGCGATCACCTCGCCCGGGTACCAGTTGTTGCGCACCTCGTGGTCGTCCCACTGGATGATCGAGGGGACCTGGGCGTTGAACCGCCTGAGGTTCTCGTCGAGCAGGTTGTAGCGGAAGTTGCCGCGGAACTCGGCCAGGGTCTCGGCGACCTTGGACTTCTCCTCCGTGGTGACGTTCCGGTACAGGCTGCCGTCGGGCAGTGCCTGGGTCGCCGTGATGGGACCGTCGGCGTAGATGTTGTCGCCGCTGCACAGGAAGAAGTCCGGGTCGAGCCTGCCCATGGCGTCGTAGATCCGGTAGCCGCCGAGGTCCGGGTTGATGCCCCAGCCCTGGCCCGCGAGGTCGCCCGACCACAGGAAGCGCACGTCGCGCCGCCCGGCCGGCACCGTGCGGAACGTGCCGGTCACCGGCTCGCCCGTACGGCGCGGGTCGTCGGGGTCGGCGAGCAGGACCCGGTAGTGGACCTGCCGCCCCGAGGGCAGCCCGCGCAGCCGGGTGGTGCCGGTGAAGTCCGTGTCCGCGCCGAGCAGCGGACCGTGCCACCGGTGCGGGTTGCGGAACGACTCGGTCGCCGAGGTCTCCACGATCATCCGCGCGGGGCGGTCCGAACGCACCCACACCAGGCCGGAGTCGGAGGTCACGTCCCCGGCCTGCACACCCCAGCCCGCCTTGGGGCGCCCGGACAGCGCGAGGGCGGGCGCCGCGCCGAGGGTGACGGGCACGGTCAGGGCCGCCGACGCGGCCAGGGTGCCGCGCAGGACGCTGCGGCGGGCGGGGAACGGACGATGCGACATGGGGTTGCGCCTCCACGGACGGGATGCGGTCAGGGTGCACTGCCACAACTACTGGTGCGCCACAGCGCACACGGAAACCACGGGTGAACAACGGAACGCCACGACATGGGGGCCCACGCGCGGCGACGTCGGAAGCCCTAGGGACGCACAGCGTCGGCCATCAGACGTATGCCGGCGCGAATCCGTCCGGGGGACAGATGCGCGTACCCCAGGACCAGCCGTACGACCGCGTCGTCCACGCGCGCGTGGCTGTAGTCCGTGAGCGGGCGTACCGCGACCCCCGCCCGGGTGGCGCGTTCCAGGAAGTCCTCCTGGGGGCCGTACTTCGCCGGCAGTTCCGCGATGACGTGCAGGCCCGCCGCGATCCCGGTCACCCTTGCACCCGGGAAGTGCTCCTCCAGGGCGACGACCAGGGTGTCTCGCCGCTGCCGGTAGGCGCGCTGGCAGCGGCGCAACTGGCGGTCGTAGTCGCCGCGTTCCAGGAAGCGGGCGAAGAGTGCCTGGTCGAGGGTCGGGTGGCCGAGGTCCATGGTGCGCTTGCGTTCGACGACCTCGTCGGTCACCGACTCGGGCACCAGCAGCCAGCCGAGCCGCAGCCCCGGAGCCAGGGATTTGCTGACCGAGCCCGTGTAGGCGACGTGCTCCGGGTCGAGGCCCTGGAGCGCGCCCACCGGGGCGCGGTCGTAGCGGAAGTCGCCGTCGTAGTCGTCCTCGAAGAGGAGACCGTCCACCGACCTTGCCCAGTCGAGGAGTTGGGCGCGCCGCTCGGCGGAGTAGGCGATGCCCGTGGGGAACTGATGGGCGGGTGTCGTCACCACGGCCCGTACGCCCGACGCCCGCAGAGGCCCGATCGCCAGGCCCTCCGCGTCCAGGGGCAGCGGTACGGTGCCGACGCCCGCCGCGGCGTACAGGGTGTCGTGCTGGGGGCTGCCCGGGTCCTCGACGCCGACGGTGCGCGTCCCGCGCGCGTGGAGCACGAAGCCGAGCAGTGCCATCGCCTGCGCCACTCCGGAGACCACGATCAGCCGTTCCGGGTCGGCGACCACACCCCGGCGGCGTGCCAGGAGTTCCGCGAGCGCCGTGCGCAGCCGGGGCAGCCCGCGCGGATCGGGATAGCCCAGCACCTCGTGCGGCAGCTCCGCCAGCACACCGCGCTGCGCCGCCGCCCAGGCCGCACGAGGGAACAGCGACAGGTCGGGCGTGCCGGGCACGAAGTCGGCCCGGGCGCCCGGGGAACGCGGCGCGAGGTCACGCGCGCGTGGCCGCGCCGCCCGTACGGCACCACCCACCCAGGTGCCCGCACCTCGGCCGCTGCGAAGATACCCCTCCGCCGTCAACTGCTCGTACGCCTCCGTGACCAGGCCCCGGGACACCCCGAGGTCGGCCGCCAGGTCGCGGCTCGACGGCAGCCGCGTGTCCGGCGCCAGCCGCCCCGACCGCACCGCCTCCCGCAGCGCCGCCTGAAGCGAGCGCCCACGCGCGCGTGCCGGCGCCGCGACGGCGGGCAGCAGCAACTCCCAGGCGGCGGAACCCGCCAGACCTCCCGGACCGGCCGGTCCTTCCGGATCAGTCCGCCCTTCCGGATCAATCCGTCCCTCCGGATCAATCCGTCCCTCCGGATCGGCCCGCTCCTCCGGATTGGTCCGCGATGACGTCATGGAAGTGGACCTTAAACCGGACCGCCGTGCTCCCTAGCGTCGCTGCCATGAACGCCACCACCGTCCGCGGCGCCCCGCTCGCCGCCTTCGCCTGCGTCCTCGTCGGCGCGTCCTTCACCGCGAACAGCGTCCTGGGCGACTACCCGTACGCGGGCGGCCAGTTCCTGCGCTACGGCCTCGCCTGCCTGCTGCTCGTCCCGTTCACCGGCAGGGACGCGAGGGCCCGGCTGCGGGCGCTCACGGCACGCCAATGGGCCCGTCTCGCCCTGCTCGCGGCCGTCGGCATGGTCGGCTTCAACCTGGCCGTCATCGCCGCCGAACGCAGCGCCGAACCCGCCGTCCCCGGCGTCTTCGTGGGCTGCGCCCCCGTGGCGGTCGCGATCATCGTCCCCCTCCTGGAGGGACGCCGTCCGCGCCGGATCGTGCTCTACGGGGCGTCACTCGTCGCCGTCGGCGCGTTCACGGTCCAGGGGTGGGGTCGTACGGACGGCGCCGGAATCGCCTTCTCCGGGTGCGCGCTCGCGGGCGAGGTGGGTTTCGCGGTGCTCGCGGTGCCTGTACTGCGGCCCCTGGGACCGCGGTTGCTGTCGGCCACCGTGTGCGGTGTCGCCGCGGTCGAGGCGGCGGCGGTCGGGCTCGTCGTCGACGGGACCGGCTGGCTGCGGCGCCCCGACGGCACCGAGGCCGCCGCGCTGCTGTGGCAGGCGGCGGTCGTCACGGTCGTCGGCTTCGTGTGCTGGTACATGGGCATGCAGCGGATCGGCGCGGAGCGCGCCACGCTCTTCTCCGGCCTCATCCCGGTCGCCGCGGCCGCCACGGCGCCGCTCGTCGGAACGGGCTCCTACGGGGCCGTCCAGGCCGCAGGCAGCGCCCTCGTCGGCGCAGGAGTCGCCCTGGGGTCGGGCGCGTTGGGGCTGCTCCCGCGAGCGTCAGCGGCTGCCGTCGAGGATGACGCGCGCGACCAGGGCCGGGTCGTCGTTCATCGGGCAGTGCCCGCAGCCGGGCAGCCGCACCAGCCGGGAGCGGGGCATCAACCGCTTGGCGCGGACGCCCTGTCGGCGCAGCAGCAGCCGGTCCTGCGTGCCCCAGGCCACGGTCACCGGGATGCCGGGGAGGTCGTCGGTGAACCGGACGCTCGTACCGGCCCGCAGCGTGTCGTCGAACCCGGGCGCGTTGACCAGCGCGAGCGTCTCGGCGACCACGGCCTCGGGTGAACGGCGGCCCGGGCGGGCGTAGATGGTGCTGGTGAGCGCGGTGCGGCCGGCCGCCGTGCGCGCCAGTTTCTCGACCAGCGGGAGCGGCATCCGGCGGGCGATCTGCCGCATGGTGAGCAGCACACCGAAGGCGTAGCGGCGCTCGGCCTGCGACCAGAACCCGGCGGGGGAGAGGGCCGTGACGGACCGTACGAGCTTCTCGCGGGCCAGCTCCAGCGCCATCAGGCCGCCCAGCGAGTTGCCCGCCACATGCGGACGGTCGAGTTCCAGCGCCTCGCAGAAGGCCCCGAACACGGCGGCCGTCGTGGGGAGGTCGTACGACAGCCCCTCCGGGAGCGCGGGCGAGGCGCCGAACCCGGGCAGGTCCACGGCGATCACGTCGCGCTCGGTCGCGAGGATGTCCACCACCGGGTCCCAGGCCTGGCGGTGGTGACCTATGCCGTGCAGCAGGAGCAGCGGTTCGCCGCGGCCCACGCGCGCGTAGGACACGGTCACGGTCTTCGGGCCCTGGGGAGTGGGGACCGGGAAGGAGACGGTGGCGGACATGGGGGTGCTCCTTGTCTGGGACGCGCCGACGGACGCCGTACAGGCTGTGTAGACAGCTTGTCAGCAACTGCTACTCACCGGTAGCCCCAGGGGTCGGGGACTCGATGTGGCCGGGGTTCCGGAACAGGGTCCTGGACACGGGCGGACGCGTCGCATGGGATGGCGAGGTGACCACCGACGCCGAAACCGCAGTCTTCGAAGAGCACCGCCCCGTCCTCATGGGAGTCGCCTACCGCATGCTCGGCCGGATCGCCGACGCAGAGGACGTCGTCCAGGAGGCCTGGCTGCGCTGGACCGCCGCCGACCGGGCCGAGGTCCGCGAACCGCCCGCCTACCTGGTGCGCATCACCACCCGCCTCGCCATCGACCGGCTCCGCCAGGTCAAGGCGCGCGGCGAGGCCTACGTGGGCCCCTGGCTGCCCGAGCCCTACGTCACCGACTTCGGGGACACCGTGCCTGACACCGAGGAGCGCGCCGTCCTCGCCGACTCCGTCTCCCTCGCCGTCCTCGTCGTCCTGGAGTCGCTGTCGCCGCTGGAACGCGCCGTGTTCGTCCTCAGAGAGGCGTTCGGCTACCCGTACGCCGAGATCGCCACCATGCTCGACCGCGGCGAACCGGCGGTGCGCCAACTCGCCGGACGGGCCCGCAGACACGTCGACGAACGACGCCCGCGCTACGACGTCGACCCCGCCCAGCGCCGCGATCTCACCGAGCGGTTCCTCGTCGCCGCGGCCGAGGGCGACCTCGCGGGCCTCATGGACCTGCTCGCCCCGGACGTCCGTCTGGTCGGCGACAGCGGCGGCAAGGCCCAGGCACCGCTGCGCGTCCTGGAGAGCGCCGACAACGTGGGCCGCTTCTTGGCCGCCGTGGGCGGGAAGAGCGTCCCGGAGATGTCGTTCCGCTTCCTCGAGCTCAACGGAGGACCCGCGGTACTGGTCCTTTCGGGTGACACGCCCGACAGCGTCTTCCAGGTGGACGTATCCGCCGGACGCATCAATTCCGTCTACGTCCTCCGCAACCCGGACAAGCTTCGATCACTGGCTTCCGTTTAGCCGTACCCCCGGACAGAGCCCCCGTTTCGCGACGGGGGCTTTGCCGCGATGTCACGAAGAACCCCCAGTACGAACGGCCTGTGAACGCTCCGCGGCGCGGGCTCTGTGGGTTGCATATGACATGGAGGATTGGTCTTGACCAAGGGTGGGGGGCGTCCTATGGTCGCTGATAAGTGAAACAACCTTTAATAAACAAGGGCGCTAAAACGCCGCCGGACCACGGCGATTGCGGAGGACAGGGTGGGGACCACGCAGTTGGAATCGGTGCCGGAGCCGAAGTACTGGCATCTCAAGACAGTGCTGAGTGAGGCACTGGACTCCGAGTTCTCCGTGGGCGAGATCCTGCCCAACGAGCGAGACCTGGCGGCCCGCTTCGGCGTCGCCCGGGCCACGCTCCGGCAGGCTCTGGAACAACTCGAACTGGAAGGCCGGCTGCAGCGCCGTCGCGGAGTCGGCACGACCGTCGCGCCGCCGCGCGTGGGGGTCGCCGTCGGCACCGAGCAGCACGCCTGGCCGGGCGCGGGGGAGGACGCCTGGCAGCCCGTCGACTGTGTGCTGGCGGCTCCGCCGGCGGCCGTCGCGGAGGCCCTGGAAACCGGTTCCGAGGAACTGGTGCACACCGTACGGCGCTCCCGGGTGAGTCACGGCCAGCCGGTCGCCGCCGAGCTGCTCTACATCCCGGAGTCGTCGGTGCCCGACCTCTCCGCCATAGACACTCCCTCGGCGACGGCACGCGCGCGTGCCGTGCTGCGCGAGCTGCAGCGCCTCGAACTGGAGGGTCAGGACCGTGCCGTGGAACTCGGCTCGGCCCGCGCGGACGACGCCAAGGAACTGGACCGCCTCCCCGGCGCCCCGGTCCTCGTCGTCACCACCCGCTTCTTCACCGAGGGCCGCACGGCCGCGGTCTCCATCGCGACCTACCGCGCGGACACCTGCCGCCTGACCTTCGCCGACTCCGGAGGCGTGGAAATACACCACGGCCCAGAACGCCAGGCCTCCTGACCGGCCCCAGCTGAACCGCCGCGCCCCGGAACCACTCCGGGGCGCGACGTTTTTCTCCAGGTTTCTCCGGCTGCGGAAGGCGCCCCAAAGGGGCGCGGGGAACGGCGCGCCCAGCCACGACGCCGCCGCCGCACCCAACAGACAACCACCGCGTGCCCAGCCCCAACACCGCCGCACGAAAAACCAACCACCGAGCCCAGCCACAACGGACCGGCACCCAGAAACGAACCCCACCGCCAAGCTAGCGCCGCGTCACCGTGCCCTCGACCGCGAACAACTGCTCCTCGACATGGTCAAGTGCCAACCGCAACGCGCCCGTTGCCGCAGCCGCCTCCCCGAGCAACGACAGCGCGACCTTCGGCGGCCGCAGGCAATACCGCGCCAACTCCCGCCGCAACGGCTCGAGTACACCGTCCAGCCCGGCCGCCCACCCACCCACGACGACCAGCTCCGGATCAAGCGCCAGCACCAGCGCGGCGACGTCATGCACAAGCCGCTGGATGAACCGGTCGACGGCCGCACGCGCGCGCTGGTCACCGTCCCGCGCCAGCGCGAACACCTTCGCGACCGCCTGCTCGTCCAGCGGATGCAACGGCTCGTCCGTGGTCGAGAGCAGCGTCTCCGGGGTCACGTCCCGCCCCAGCAGATGCAGCGCCCCGATCTCCCCGGCCGCCCCGCGATACCCCCGGTGCAGCCGCCCCCCGATCAGCGACCCGGCGCCAGGACTCAACCCGGCCAGCACCATCACCATGTCGTCGGACTCGGTAGCCGCACCCTTCCAGTGCTCGGCGACCGCCGCCGCGTTCGCGTCGTTCTCCACCAGCACCGGGCACTTGAAGGAGCGGCTCAACCGCTCGCCCAGGTGCAACCCGGTCCACTGGGGCAGCGCCGTGCCCAGCCGGACCGTGCCGTCCGCCTCGACGATGCCCGGCGTCGCGACACCCACCGCGCGCAGCGAGCCGCGTGCGACCCCGGCACGGCGCAGCAGTTCGGCGACCGCGGTGCGCAGCCGCTCCAGGCGTTCGTCCGCCGAGGCCGTCTCGTCGACGTCCTTGGCGATCGCGCCCAGCACCCGGCCGTCCAGGTCGGCGAGGAGCACGGCGACGCGGTGTGCGCCGATCTCAAGGCCCAGCAGGTGCCCGGCCTCAGCCCGGAACCTGAACCGCCGCGCGGGCCGCCCCTGCCGCCGTACAACGCTCTCGTCGGCCGCTTTCTCGACGACGAGCCCGGCTTCGATCAGCCCCTCGACGACGCCCTCGACGGTCGGCCGGGACAGGCCCGTCACCCGGGTGATCTCCGTCAGCGTGGCGCAGTCCGTGGCACGCAACGCGTGCAACACCACCGCGGAGTTGATCCTCCGCAGCAGCGAGGGGTCCCCGCCGGTCAGCCCCGCCAAGGTCTGTCCTCCCAGCTCGTGCGCGTGTTGGGCGGATCGTACTCGGCGCGGCGGACCCCGGCGAGTGCCGGGCGCCCCCGACCCGTCCGGCCCACCGTGTCACCCCGGCGCCACGAACCCCGACTCGTACGCCGCGATCACCGCCTGCGTACGGTCCCGGGCCCCCAGCTTCGCCAGTACGGCGCTCACATGCGACTTCACCGTCTCGGTCCCGACGACCAGCCGCGCGGCGATCTCCGCGTTCGACAGACCCCGCGCCATCAGCCGCAGCACCTCGGCCTCACGCTCGGTCAGCCGGGCCCGCTCCATCACCGCGCGGGCCGCCCGGTTCCCGCCGCCGTCGCCGTACTCGGCGGCCAACTGCCGTACGGAGGCGGGGAAGAGCAGCGACTCGCCCTCGGCCACCAGGCGTACCGCGTGCACGATCTCGGCCGGCCGGGCCCGCTTCAGCAGGAACCCGTCGGCACCGGCGCGCAAAGCCTCGTAGACGTACTCGTCGTTCTCGAAGGTCGTGATGACCAGGATCTTCGGCGGATCGTCGACCGTGCGCAGCACCGCGCGCGTGGCCTCGATGCCGTCAAGGAGTGGCATCCGTACGTCCATGGCGACCACGTCGGGCCGCAGCTGCCGCACCAGCGGGATCACCGCGGCCCCGTCGGCGGCCTCCCCGACCACCTCGATGTCCGGCTGCGCCTCCAGCACGGCCCGCAGACCCGCGCGTACGAGGGGTTCGTCATCGACCAGGAGAACGGTGACCGGCATCCGGCCAGCGTAGATCAGCCCAGCGGCAACTCGGCGTGCACCTGCCAGTCGCCCTCGTCCGGCCCGGTGTACGCCCGCCCGCCGAGCAGCGCGGCACGCTCGCGTATGCCACGCAGACCACTGCCGCGGCCCGGGCCGGGTATCGGGGCCGTCAGGGGATTGCGGATCTCCAGGTCGAGGGTGTTGTCGGCGACCTGGATGCGGACCCGCACGGGCACGGAGCCCGCGTGCCGCAGCACATTGGTCAGCGACTCCTGAAGGATCCGGTAGCCCTCCCGGGAGACCGGCCCTGGCACCCTCTCCAAGGGGCCTGTGACCTCCGCGTCGACCTTCGCCCCGGAGGCCCGCGCAGACTCCAGCAGCCGGTCGGCGTCCACGAGTGTCGGCCGACTGCTCACCGGCCGCTCCGTCTCCCGCAGGACGCCCAACACCCGCTCCAGGTCCTCCAGCGCGGCCCGGCCGGTCTCCTCGATTGCGCCCAACGCGCGCTCGGTGAACTCCGGGTCACCCGCCGCGCGGGCCGCACCCGCCTGCACCACCGCCACGGTCAGCGCGTGACCGATGGAGTCGTGCAACTCTCGCGCGATACGCGTGCGTTCCAGCAGCTGCTCGGTGCGCTCCTCCAGGGCGGCGAGCTGTTCCGCGCGTGAGGGGCCGAGCAGCTTCCTGGCCAGCAGCGTGGCCAGCTCGCCGAGGCCGACGACGGCGGCGTACAGAGCGATCAGTGGGAGGGGCGCCAGCAAGGCGTACCACCCGTGCGGTGCCGCCTCCTTGAGAACCCATACGTCGTCGGGGACGCGTCCGCGTGCGGTCTCGATCAGTTCGAAGGCGATGACCGGCAGCCAGACGCAGAGGGCCGAGGTCACCCAGCCCAGAACCATCCGGGCTTCCAGCCACAGCATGGTGCGGCCCCGGTCCCGCCAAGTCACCGACGGCGCTACGGAGATCCCCGAGTCCTGCTCGCCCGGCGTCAGCAGCAGCTGTGCCTGTACGCCCTCACCGATCCGCACGGCCGGGATCAGCGCGACCGGAATCAGCGCGAGCGCGGGTGCGTACGGAGTCGACGGACTGACGAAGATCCACACGCTGGTGATCAGCATCGGCACCCAGAGGTGCAGCACACGCGTGTAGGTCGTCCCCCGGAGCAGCGGGCGCAGGAAGCGGGCCATTCCGACATCGTGACAGCCGGTACTGACAATCGGCCTCCCCCGGGCGGGGGAGACGATCTCCACCGGCGGGGGAGGCCCCAACCCCCTTGAACGGCCAGGCTGTTGGCCATGACCAGCATCGACGTACGAGACCTCACCAAGGAGTACGGCACCCGGCGGGCCGTGGACCACGTCACCTTCGACGTCCGCCCCGGCAAGGTAACCGGCTTCCTCGGCCCCAACGGCGCCGGAAAGTCCACCACCATGCGCCTCGTTCTCGGCCTCGACCGGCCCACCTCGGGAACCGCCACCATCGGCGGCCACCCCTACGCCGCGCTCGCCGAACCGCTGCGCCACGTGGGCGCGTTGCTCGACGCGCAGGCCGCCCACGGCGCCCGTACCGCCCGCGACCATCTGCGCGCCCTGGCGGCGAGCAACCGCATCCCGGTCACCCGGGTCGACGCGATGCTGGAGGAGACGGGACTCGCGTCGGTCGCGCGACACCGGGTGAAGACGTACTCCCTGGGCATGCGCCAGCGGCTGGGCATCGCTGCTGCCCTCCTGGGTGATCCCGAAGTGGTCCTTCTGGATGAGCCGTCGAACGGCCTCGACCCCGAAGGCATCGTCTGGATACGGGAGTTGCTGCGCCGGCTGGCGGCGGAGGGTCGCACGGTGCTGGTCTCCAGCCATCTGATGAACGAGACCGCGTCCTTCGCCGACCACCTCGTCGTCCTCGGCCGCGGCCGCCTCCTCGCCGACACCCCGATGGGGGACTTCATCGACGCGCGCGTGCAGCCCCACGTGCGCATCCGTACGACGGACCCCGGCGCCCTCAAGAGCGCGCTCGCCGGACACGGTCTCGACGCCGTGGAGCACGAGGAAGGGCACTGGACCGTGACGCACGCACGCGTGGAGGACATCGGCGCCCTGTTGTCCGCGGCCGGGGTACCGATCCTCGAACTGGCCGCCACCGAAGGCACGTTGGAGCAGGCTTACCTCGATCTGACGGCCGGCGAGACCGAGTTCACCGCACCACGCCAGGAGGCCTGACCATGACTTTCGCGCCCGTGTTCCACTCCGAGTGGATCAAGATCCGCACCCTGCGCTCACAGATCGCGGTCCTGGCCCTGATCCTCGTGGTGACCGTGCTCTTCTCCGCTATCGCCGCGTCCGACACGGGAGGCGACGGCTTCGATCCCCTCTTCGCGGTCTTCTTCGGCGTGGCCTTCGGCCAGATCGCGGCCATCGCCTTCGGCACGACCGCCGTCTCCTCCGAGTACCAGGGCGGAGCGCTACGACTGTCGCTGGCCGCGGTGCCGCACCGGGGGCGCTGGTTCGCGGCCAAGACGGCGGCGATCGCGGTGCCGGTGTTCGCCGTGGGCCTGGTCACCGGCGTGGTGACGCTGCTGGTCGGCAAGGCGGTGCTCGGCACCGAGGCCGACGGGCTCGGCGCGGGCGAGCAGGTGCGCGGGGTGGTCGGCTGCGCCGTCTACCTCACGCTGATGGCGCTGCTCGCGGCCGGTCTCACGGCGGTGCTGCGGGGCGGGGTGGCGACGCTGAGCATCCTCATCCCGTTCCTGCTCATCGTGTCCTTCGTGGTCGGCGACGCGTCGAGCGACATCGCGGACCTGCTGCCCGACCGGGCCGGACAGGTGGCGCTGCACGGGACCTGGGACGGCTCGATGGGCCCGTGGACCGGGCTCGCGGTGACGGCGGCCTGGGCGGCAGCCGCGTTGGCGGCTGGGGCGTGGAGGGTCAGGCGCCGGGACGCATGACCGAGGGAGTGCCGGGATGCCTGACCGTGGGAGTGACGGAGCGTTTACCCCGTGCGAGCGCTGACGCTCCGTCAATTGTCCGGAGCCGGTTCGGTCGGGATGAGCTCCAACTCCTCGCCGGGGTCGAAGAGTTGGGGCCACGGCGACGCCCTAGTCCCGCGCCGCCGTCCTCAGTCGTCCGAACTCCTCGGCCATCGTCGCCGCCGTCCAATGCGCGTTGAGCCCGCTCGGGTTGGGCAGCACCCACACCCGCGTGTCGCCGAACGTCCGCTCCTGCGGGCCGACTTGGGCCTTCTTGTCGTCGAACGCGGCCCGGTACGCGGTCACCCCGAGTACGGCCAGCCACCGGGGCTTCCAGCCTGTCAGCTTCGAGGCGAGGAGTCGGCCGCCCTCGCGGTACTCCTCCGGGCTCAGCTCGTCGGCGCGGGCCGTCGCCCGTGCCACCACGTTCGTGATGCCGAGCCCGTACGACAGCAACTCGCCCTGCTCCGACGGCTTCATGAGCCTCGGGGTGAAGCCGGAGAGGTGCAGCACCGGCCAGAAGCGGTTGCCGGGGCGGGCGAAGTGGTGGCCCGTGGCCGCCGTCATCAAGCCGGGGTTGATACCGCAGAAGAGCACGGCGAGGCCGTCCGCGACGACGTCCGGTACGAGACGGTCGCGGGCGGCCTCCAGCTCGGCCTGGGTGAAGCGGGTCAGAGGATCGCCCCCGGGGTGTAACCCGCGGCCTCCGGGTGCTGCTTCGCGAGTTCCTCGACGCGGGCCACGATGACGGCGACCTGGTCGGCCGCGGCGCCCGTGAAGGACAGCTTGTCGGCCATCAGGGCGTCCAACTGGGCGCGGTCGAGCGGGATGCGCTCGTCGGCGGCGAGCTTGTCGAGGAGTTCGTTGCGCTCGGCGCCCTGCTCGCGCATGGCCAGCGCGGAGGCGACGGCGTTCTCCTTGATGGCCTCGTGCGCGACCTCACGGCCGACACCCGCACGGACCGAGGCCATCAGGACCTTGGTCGTCGCGAGGAACGGCAGATAGCGGTCCAGCTCACGCGCGACTACGGCCGGGAACGCGCCGAACTCGTCGAGCACGGTCAGGAACGTCTCGAGCAGCCCGTCGAGCGCGAAGAACGCGTCGGGGAGGGCCACCCGGCGCACCACCGAGCACGAGACGTCGCCCTCGTTCCACTGGTCGCCCGCCAGCTCGCCGGTCATCGACGCGTAGCCGCGCAGGATGACCATGAGGCCGTTGACGCGCTCGCAGGAGCGGGTGTTCATCTTGTGCGGCATCGCGGAGGAACCGACTTGGCCCGGCTTGAAGCCCTCGGTGACCAGCTCGTGCCCGGCCATCAGCCGGATCGTCTTCGCCAGGGAGGATGGCGCCGCCGCGACCTGCACCAGCGCGGTCACGACCTCGTAGTCCAGCGAGCGCGGGTACACCTGGCCGACCGAGGTGAACGCCTGCGAGAAGCCCAGGTGGGAGGCGATCCGCTGCTCCAGCTCCGCGAGCTTCGCCGCGTCGCCGCCGAGCAGGTCCAGCATGTCCTGCGCCGTGCCGACCGGGCCCTTGATGCCACGCAGCGGGTAGCGGCCGAGCAGCTCCTCGACCCGGCCGTAGGCCACGAGCAGCTCGTCGGCGGCGGTCGCGAACCGCTTGCCGAGGGTGGTGGCCTGCGCGGCCACGTTGTGCGAGCGGCCGGCCATGACCAGCTCGCCGTACTCACCGGCCAGCTTGCCGAGCCGCGCGAGGACGGCCACCGTACGGTCGCGCATCAGCTCCAGTGAGAGCCGGATCTGCAGCTGCTCGACGTTCTCCGTCAGGTCGCGGGACGTCATGCCCTTGTGCACCTGCTCGTGCCCGGCGAGGTCGTTGAACTCCTCGATCCGCGCCTTCACATCGTGCCGCGTGACCTTCTCGCGCTCTGCGATCGAGCCCAGGTCGACCTGGTCGAGCACGCGCTCGTAGTCCGCGATCGCGCCGTCCGGCACCTCGATCCCGAGGTCCTTCTGGGCCCGCAGCACGGCGAGCCAGAGTTGCCGCTCCAGCTTCACCTTCTGCTCGGGCGACCAGAGCGTGGCGAGCTCGGTGGATGCGTAACGTCCGGCGAGGACGTTCGGGATGCGGGGCTTGGCGGGAGCGGAAGTCACGTGTACGGAGTTTACCCGGCGTCCTCGCGAGGTCCGGACCGTCCGTTCAGGCATGAGATCCCAGGTCAAGGACTCTCCAGAGGGGAAGCCGCGGCGGACCGTGAGATGCGCGTGTGGGACGTCGGCCGTAGCAGCGCGTGTACGTCGCCGGACTTGGCCTCCCGCCCTTTTCGACGGCTGGACGGCAATGAAGACCCAAACATCCGCCTATAACACGATGGGGTGAATACCCCCAGTAGCCGGCAACCACACGCTGTGTTTACAAGTCACACATCTCGCATTTGCCAGCGAAGACCCCAGGGGGACACATGAGCAACCAGCCGCCCTACCCGCCACAGCAGCCCGGATGGGGCAATGGGCAACCGCCGTACGGACAGCCCCCGTTCCAGCCGGAACCCCCGAAGAAGCGCTCCGTCGGAAAGGTCGTCGGCCTCGGCTGTCTCGGCATCATCGGGTTGTTCGTCGTCATCGTGATCGCCGTCGCGGCCATCGGAGGCGGCAGTAAGAACGACTCCGGCGGCAGCGGGAACTCGAAGAGCGCGGCACCCGCAGGCAAGAGCTCCGACAAGGCGCCGGTACGGGGAAGAGCGACACCACGAAGGACGCCACCGACGGCAAGGTCGTCTTCAAGGTGTGGGGCACCGCCCCCGCGGGCGCCCTCGGCGGTCTCGACATCGGGTACGGCTCCGACTCGGACACGCGCAAGGGGACGTTCAAGGACGGCAGGTTCGAGGCGACGCTGACCCTCGACAAGGGCGCCATGTACTACACCGTGAACGCGCAGCTCCAGGGCTCCGGAGACATCAACTGCTCGGTCACCGCGGACGGGAAGACGAAGAAGGGCCACGCGTCCGGCGGCTACAACATCTGCGACGCGCAGCTGAGCAGTAACTTCACCGGGGGCTGGTCGTAGCCGGTTCCGCCGGCACGGGGGCGTTCGCGCCCGAACAGCAACGGAACGACCACGTCAGGGGGACCATGACCGAGAGCAGCGTGCCGCCAATCCCACCGATCCCGCCCATGCCACCGAACAATTCGGGTCTGCGGGGTGTGCAACGTGACGGTCGAGCCGGACCTGACGTTTCTGGGTGATGTGGTGGAGGTCGACCCGGACGCCGTCTACGAGATCACCTACGAGATCCACGGCGACGAGTCCGGCCCGGTCATCGAGACGGCCGAGTTGTCGGACCAGACGAGCCTCAACTACACGTCGTCGATGATCAGTACGGCTTCCGCGGGCACCGAGGTGTCCGCGGAGATCACGGACGTCTCCGTCCAAGGCGAGTGAGGCACAGCGGGTCGGGGGCGACAGGCCCTGTTCCTGGGTGATTCCGGGGCGGGGCCGTCGTCACAACCCGTGCCCCGTGGCTCATGCCACGGTCGGGATCTCCGGCCAGGGGGTGCACATCAAGCCCCGCCCTCCCCACCGTCAGCATTGCCGTCACCATCGGCAAGCTCGGCCAACACACCCGCGTGACAGGCAACGCCGCACACCAACAGGTCGGCACCCTGGGGAGTTACGCCGTGGGGCCCTGGTACGGGGCCAGGTCCGGGTGTTTGGGGGAGAGGCCGTCTCCTGAGGAGCGGCCCGTGAGGCGGCGGCCGATCCAGGGGAGGAGGTACTGGCGGGTGAAACGGACGTCGGCCACGCGGCGGGCGGTCCAGTTCAGGGGCGGGGTCGGCGGCATCGGCGTACGCCACTCCGTGTCCTCGGCCTCGTAGCCCAGGGTCTGCCACACCGCCTCGGCGACGCGGCGGTGGCCCTCGGCCGTGAGGTGGAGCCGGTCGACGTCCCAGGCGCGCTGGTCGGCGAGCGAAGGGGCGCCGTACAGATCGACGACCAGGGCGCCGTGCCGATCGGCGAGGTCGTCGACGCAGGCGAAGAGTTCCTCCATGCGCGGCCGGAAGCGCTGCTGGACCGGGCCCTCGCGGCCGGGGCTGCGCATCAGCACCAGCTGCTTGCAGGCGGGAGTGAGCCGCTCGACGGCCTCCTCCAGCAGGGCGCGCACCCGGCCCATGTCGCACTTGGGGCGCAGGGTGTCGTTCAGGCCGCCCACCAGCGTGATCACATCGGGCTGCATGGCGGCGGCCGGGCCGACCTGCTCCTCGACGATCTGCGCGATCAGCTTGCCGCGTACGGCGAGGTTGGCGTAACGGAAGCCGGGAGTCCGCGCGGCCATCCGGCCGGCGAGGAGGTCGGCCCAGCCCCGGTAGGTACCGTCCGGGAGCAGGTCCGACATGCCCTCGGTGAAGGAGTCGCCGATCGCGACCAGGCTGGTGTACGTGGGATTCGTCTGCATGGCGACGAAGATGATATCCCGCGTCCATACCCGCCGGTCGGTGGGCCCGGGCCCCCGCCTTCACCGGGCTCTGGTGGCGCCACCAGAGCCCGGCTCGCGCGTACGCCGACCTACGCCCGCTGCCCGAACAACTCCCGCAGCACGTCCTCCATGGTCACCAGCCCCGTCAACCGCCCCTCCTCATCCAGCACCGCCGCCAGATGCGTCCGGCTGCTCCGCATCGCGGTGAGGACGTCGTCCATCGGGGTCGTCTCCGTCACGTTGGCGATGGAGCGCATGTCCTCGACCTTGAAGGGCTCGTCGCGTGGGGACGCGTCCAGCGCGTCCTTGACGTGGAGGTAGCCGATGATGCGGCGTTCGGCGTCCACCACCGGGAAGCGGGAGAAGCCGGACTCGGCCGAGAGGACTTCCAACTCCGCCGGGGTGATGCCCGCGACCACGTAGTCGACGCGTTCCAAGGGGAGGACGACGTCCCGGACGGGGCGTCTGCCCAGTTCCAGGGCGTCGTTCAGACGCTCCAGGGCGCGTTCGTCGATGAGGCCCGCCTCGCCGGAGTCCCGGACGATGCGCGCGAGTTCGGCATCGGAGAAGGAGGCCGTGACCTCGTCCTTGACCTCGACGCGGAGCAGCTTGAGCAGGGTGTTGGCGAACGCGTTGATCGTGAAGATCACCGGGCGCAGCGCCCGGGACAACGTCACCAGCGGCGGTCCGAGGAGCAGCGCGCTGCGGACCGGCTCGGCCAGGGCGATGTTCTTCGGGACCATCTCACCGAGCAGCATGTGCAGGTACGTCGCCGCGGCCAGCGCGATCACGAACGACACCGCGTGCCCCGCGCCCTCCGGCACGCCGACCGCGTGGAACACCGGCTCCAGCAGATGCGCGATCGCCGGTTCCGCGACGATGCCGAGCACCAGCGTGCACAGCGTGATCCCGAGCTGGGCCGCCGCCATCAGCGCCGACACGTGCTGCAACCCCCACAGCACACTCTTGGCCCGCCGGTCGCCCTGCTCGGCGTGCGGCTCGATCTGGCTGCGGCGCACCGAGATCAACGCGAACTCGGCGGCCACGAAGAAGGCGTTGACGACCAGCGTCGCCAACCCGATCAGCAGTTGTACGGCGGTCACAGCTCCCCCTTCGCGGAGTCGGAACCGGAATCGGAAGCAGAGCCCGAACCCGAACCCGAGCCGGAACCGGAACCGGAGTCGGAATCCGTGCCCGAACCGGCATCACCCAGCGGCACGTGCAGCAGCAGCCTCGCCGCCCGCCGCCCCGACGCGTCCACCACGTCGATCCGCCACCCGGCGACCTCGACCCCGTCCCCGACCTCGGGAATCCGCCCCAGTTCATTCGCGACAAGCCCGGCCAGCGTCTCGTAGGGTCCCTCCGGCGCGCGCAGACCCACGCGGGCCAGCTGGTCCATCCGGGCGGCGCCGTCCGCGGAGTACAGCGCGCGGCCCTCGTCGTCCGTCCCGGCCGGGGCCAGGTCGGGCGTCTCGTGCGGGTCGTGCTCGTCCCGCACCTCGCCGACGACCTCCTCGACGATGTCCTCCAGGGTCGCGACCCCCGCCGTACCGCCGTACTCGTCGATGACGACGGCCATCGTGCGCTTGCCGGACAGCCGGTCCAGGAGGCGGTCGACGGTGAGGGACTCGGGGACGAGGAGGGGTTCGCGCATCACCTCGGAGAGGGGGACGCGGGCCCGCCGGTCGGCCGGCACGGCCAGGACGTCCTTGATGTGCACGGTGCCGACGACCTCGTCGAGGCTGTCGCGGAAGACCGGGAACCGGGACAGCCCGGTCGCCCGGGTCGCGTTGGCCACGTCCTCGCAGGTCGCCTGGGCGTCGAGGGCGACGACCTGGACGCGCGGGGTCATCACGTTCTCCGCGGTGAGGTCGGCGAGGTTGAGGGTCCGGACGAACAGCTCGGCCGTGTCCGGCTCCAGGGCACCTTCCTTGGCGGAGTGCCGGGCCAGCGCGGCCAGCTCCTGCGGTCCGCGCGCGGAGGCCAGCTCCTCGGCGGGCTCCAGCCCGAAGGCGCGCACCACGTGGTTGGCCGTGTTGTTCAGGTGGCTGATGAAGGGGCGGAACGCGGCACTGAACCACCGCTGCGCGTTCCCCACCCGCTTCGCCACGCTCAGCGGCGACGAGATCGCCCAGTTCTTCGGCACCAGCTCGCCCACGACCATCAGGAACACGGTCGACAGCGCAGTGCCCAGCACCAGCGCGACGGACCTCGACGCGGAGTGCGAGATGCCCAGCGATTCCAGCGGGCCCGCGATCAGCGCGGCGATCGACGGCTCGGAGAGCATGCCGACGACCAGATTGGTGACGGTGATGCCGAGCTGCGCCCCGGACAGCTGGAACGTCAGATTCCGTACGGCCTTCAGGGCGCCGGAGGCACCCCGCTCGCCGCGCTCGACCGCGCGCTCCAGCTCGCTGCGCTCGACGGTGGTCAGCGAGAACTCGGCCGCGACGAAGGCACCACAGGCGAGCGACAGCAGGATCGCCACCAGCAGCAGAAGCACTTCGGTCATCGGTTCACCTCCGTCCCATGATCGGACAGGGCAGGGAGGTTCGCGCGATGTCGCGCGCCGGGACTGGGAGGCTCGCCCATGGGCGGACGCTCACACCTTTCGAAAAGAATCAGAAGTTCGGAGTGGTCCGCCAATAGTAAAGGATGGGCAAAGCGTTCAGGTGGTGAGGTGCTTCACCCAGCGCCGCCACTGCTCCTCGGGTGCGTACCCCGCCGCGCGCCACGCATGCTGACCGGTCTCGTTGCGCTCCAGCACCATCGCGTCGCCGCGCCGCCCGCCCAGCGCCACGAAGCGTTCCTCGGCCGCCGTGAGCAGCGCCGAGCCGATGCCCTGCCGCCGCCGCTCCGGGTGCACGGCCAGCCGGTACAGGTGGCAGCGCCAGCCGTCGAAACCGGCGATCACCGAGCCGACGAGCCGCCCGTCGCGCTCCGCGAGGAGCAGCGCGTCCGGGTCCCTGGTGATGAGCCGGGTCACCCCGTCGCGGTCGTCGCTGATGCTCGTGCCCTCGGCGGCCTCGGCCCAGAACGCCAGCACGGCGTCCACGTCGGAGAGGGCGGCACCGCGGATGTGGAGATCACTCATGGGGCGAGCCAAGCAGAGGCCGGCCGTGCGGGGCGAGCGGGTTTCGGCGCAGCTCCGCCATGACCGGCGCGAACGCCTCCATGTGCGGCTCCAGCACGCTGAGATACGAGAACCCGTGCCGGTCGCGCAGCGCGCGCAGTTTCGCGGTGACCTGGTCCAGGGTGCCGACCAGCATGACGGGCAGGTCGAGGACCTGCTCCACGGTCAGGTCCGGTCGGCGCTCCAGCAGCGGCCGGAGCGCGCTCGCCGGATCGTCGGTCACCGCCACCAGCTGGAGCAGCAGGTTGAGTTCCGCGGGTTCCGCCCGGTCGGCCGCGAACTCCCGGTAGCGGGCGACCCGTTGGCCGAACCCGGCGGCGTCGACCGGCGCCAGCCTGCCCGTCGTACTGCCCGGCTCCAGGCTCGCGCCCGTGAACGCCGCGATGTCCGCGTGCTCGGCGGTCAGACGCAGCATGCGGTCGCCGTTGCCGCCGAGGAGCAGCGGGACGCGGCGGTTCTCGGCGCCCAGGATGCGCTCCAACTCCTCCACCGTGCGCCGCAGATGGTCGACGCGCTCTCCCGGTGAGCCGAAGGGCAGCCCTGCCGTGTCGTGCTCCGCCTGGATGTAGCCGGTACCCAGCCCGAGTTCGAGACGGCCGCCGGTCAGATCGTCGGTGGTCGTCACCTCGCGGGCCAGCAAAGTCGGGTTCCAGAAGCCCGCGTTGAGCACGAACGTGCCCACCCGTGGTCGCTCGGTCGCCTCCGCCGCGGCGACCAGTGCGGGGAACGGCGCGACCATGCCCAGATGATCGGGGACCAGAAGGACGTCGTAGCCGAGCTCCTCGGCCCGTCGGCACCTCGCCTGCCACGCGTCGGCCGGTGCGGGGATGAGCAGATTGACTCCAAAGCGGAAGGGGCGCGTCATGAACTCTCCTCACGAGTACGGGACTTGACGGTCCGGGAGGCACGTCGTGCCCGGAAGCGGCCTACGACGTGCCTCCCCCGCCGCGCACCCCGTCACTCGTGCGCGATGGCCGCCAGCACGTTCATCCGCGACGCCCGCAAGGCCGGCAGCAGGGCCGCCACGATGCCCACCACCGCCGAGCCGATCACCACCGCGACGATCGTGGTCCACGGCACCGCGAGCGCCTTCATGCCCTGGAGCGCCAGGACCTGTTGCGCGCACACGCCCCAGACCAGGCCCAGCCCGAGGCCCAGCACCGCGCCGAACACCGCGATCACCACCGACTCCAGCCGGATCATGCGCCGGAGTTGCCGCCGGCCGAGTCCGATCGCGCGGAGCAGGCCGATCTCGCGGGTGCGCTCGACGACCGACAGGGCAAGGGTGTTGACCACCCCGAGCACCGCGATGACGATCGCCAGGCCGAGCAGCGCGTACACCAGATACAGGAGTACGGCGATCTGATCGTGGACCAGCTTCTTGTAGTCGGCCTGGTCGCGGACCTGGACCTGCGGATACGGCTTCAGCGTCGTCTCGAGGGACTTGCGGAGCTGGTCGGCCCCGGTGCCGGACGCGGCGTTCACGTACAGCGAGGAGTCCTGGCCGTTCGGGACGTACTTCTCGACCGTGGCGATCCCGAAGAACAGCCCGCCCTGCGTTCCGAAACCGCCCGAGGAACCCTGATCGCTCAGGGCGCCCACCGTCAGCTTCGTGGTCCGTCCGCCCGGGAACTCGACGGGGAGCACGCTGCCGATCCGTACGCCGTGCTTCTTCGCGAAGTCGACCTCCATGGCGAGGTGTCCGGCGGCGAGTGCCGAACTCGTGCCGCCCTGCGCGTACTTGATGTGGGCGACGTCGTCGAGCGGGGTGTCGTAACCGGCCGCCGTCGTCTCCACCCGTCTGCCGTCCGGCAGGTGGACCGCGAGGGGTGCGAAGCGGGCCCGTACGACGAGACCGACGCCCTCGGTGGCGCGCACCCGGTCCGTGACCTCCTTGGAGAACGGCAGGAAGTTGCCGTTCTGGATCACGAAGTCGGCGCCGAGGGTCTTGTCGATCTGCTGGTCGAAGGACTTGGACATGGAGGCGCTCGCCACCGACATTCCGCCGACCAGGGCGAGCCCCACCATCAGGGCCGCCGCCGTGGCACCCGTACGGCGCGGGTTGCGCAGGGCGTTGCGCTGGCTCATCCGGCCGACCGAGCCGAACAGGGCGGGGAACGCGCCGCCCAGCACCCGGATCATCGGGCGGACCAGGAGCGGGCCCGCGATCACGGTCGCGATCAGGGTCAGGACGATGCCGAGACCCAGGAGGGAGGAGGACGAGGCCGTACTCGTCGCGGCGGCGCAGCCCGCGAGCGCGGCCGCACCGATCACCCCGACGACCGTGCCCACGATCGCCCGCACCTTCAACGGCCGTCCCACGCCCGCCACTTCGGCGTCCGCGAGCGCCGCCATCGGCGAGACACCGGCCGCGCGGCGGGCCGGGAGATACGCGGCGACGAAGGTGACACCGACGCCAACCACATAGGAGGCGACGGGAGTTGGCCAACCGACCACCATCTCCGTGGTCTTGAGGTTCATCCCGAACGCGGTCATCAACTTGATCAGCCCCGCCGCGAGCCCGATTCCCGCCGCAAGGCCCAGAGTCGAACCGATCAGGCCGAGCAGCAGTGCCTCGGTGAGCACCGACCGCCGGACCTGCTTGCGGTCGGCGCCGAGGGCACGCAACAGGCCCAGCTCGCGGGTGCGTTGGGCGATCAGCATCGAGAACGTGTTGACGATCAGGAAGATCCCGACGAGGACCGCGATGCCGGCGAAGCCCAGCATCACGTACTTGATGACGTCGAGGAAGCCGCCCAGATCGGCCGCTGCCGACTTCGCCTGCTCACTCGCCGTCTTGATGTCGTAGATACCGGACGCGTCGATCGCTGCCGTCACCCGCTGCTTGAGTACGGCGTCGTCGACCCCCTTCACCGCGTCCACCGAGATGCTCGTGGCACGGTCGGACGCGCCCAGGAGCTGGGACTTCGCGGTCGCGGGGTCCAGGAAGACCAGGGCGGCACCGGGGTTGGTGGTGGTGAAGGTCGCGATGCCGACGATCTTGACGTGGAAGGTGCCCGGCTGCGCCTGGACCGTCAGGGTGTCGCCGATCTTCACGTGCTTGTCGTCGGCGGTGTCCGCGTCGAGGAGTGCCTGGTCGGCGCCCTGCGGGGCGTGGCCCGAGGTCAGTTTCACCGGGCTGCGGTCGGTGAGGTGCCAGTCGGTGGCGATGGTGGGGGCGCCGGTGGTCGGGCCGACGGACTTGTTCCGGCTGTCGACGACCACGATGTTCTCGACGGACACGTCGGCGTGGGTCGCCGCGACCCCGGGCACCTTCGCCGCCTGCGCCGCGAGCGAGGCGGGCACGGTCTCGGTCGCGCCGGTGGGCACCGAGGACTTGAGGTCCTGCTTCGGCTCGACGGTCACATCGGCGGACGTGGAGGCGAAGAGCCGGTCGAAGGTACGGGTCACCGTGTCGGAGAAGATCAGGCTGCCGGCCACGAACGCCACCGACAGCACGACCGCGAGCGCCGAGAGCAGCAGCCGCCCCTTGTGCGCGAGGAAACTCCGGAGGGTCGCCTTCAGCACGGGCTCAGTCCTTGTCGAGGGTCACGTCGGGCGCGTCCTCCGAGGAACCGGGCCCCGGGCGGATACCGGGTCCTGAACCGGGACCAGGATCGGGTCCCTCGAACTGGCCTCTCGCCAGATCGAACCGCTTCATCCGCTCCAGCACCCCCTCCGCCGTGGGCCGCTCCATCTCGTCCACGATTCGGCCGTCGCCGAGGAAGAGCACCAGGTCGGAGTGGGCGGCGGCGCCCGGGTCGTGGGTGACCATGACCACGGTCTGGCCGAGTTCGTCCACCGCGTCACGCAGGAAGCCGAGCACTTCGAGGCCCGCGCGTGAGTCGAGGTTGCCGGTCGGCTCGTCGGCGAAGATCAGCTCGGGGCGGGAGGCGAGCGCCCGCGCGCAGGCCACGCGCTGCTGCTGGCCGCCGGACAGCTGGGCCGGCCGGTGCTTGAGCCGGTCACGCAGCCCGAGGGTGTCGATGACCTGGTCCACCCACTTCTGGTCCGGCTTCTTGCCGGCGATGTCCATCGGCAGGGTGATGTTCTCGGCCGCGTTCAGGGTCGGGATGAGGTTGAACGACTGGAACATGAACCCGATCCGGTCGCGGCGCAGCCGGGTCAGCTCGCGGTCCTTCAGCCCGGTGATCTCCGTGTCGCCGAGCCAGACCTGTCCGGCCGAGACGGTGTCGAGCCCCGCCAGGCAGTGCATCAGCGTGGACTTCCCGGACCCCGATGGGCCCATCACCGCGGTGAAACGGCCGCGCGCGATCTCCACGTCCACCGAGTCCAGCGCGAGCACGGTCGTCTCGCCCGAGCCGTACGCCTTGGTCAGACCGTGGGCGCGGGCCGCGTTCGGGCCGGCGGGGGCCTGACCCGGGGCGTGCTCCGCAGCAGGTGTGGACAAGGCCGCCCCCTCGTGTGTGGACGTGCCCGACTCCCTGGTCCCGGCCGAGCCTAGTGTGACGCGCCGCACACCCGATATCCCCCGTGCGACCGATGCGGTCTCCACCCCAGGTCGGGCCCCCGACACCGGTGTAAGGGGCACTCTCCACCCACCTTCCCCGGGTGGGCCGAGCCCTTGCCGGTGCTAGCGATTCGGCGCTAGCGTCTAGGTATGGCGAAGACCCAGCTGAACGTACGCGTGGACGAGGGCACCGCCCGCGCGGCGCGTGAACGTGCCCTGGCGCGCGGCATGAGCGTCAACCGGTACATAGAGGAACTGGTCCGACAGGACACCGGCGAGGTCGGCCACACGTTCGTGGAGGCCGCGGCCGATTTCATGAAGCAGTACGAGTCCGTCTTCGCCGACGAGTTCGGCGCCGACGGGGAGCGCCCGCGCGAAGGTCGCCGCTGATCCGTTGAGCAATCTCAGGATCGACCTCGCCTGGCTGCTGATGCTCGCCGAACAGAAGACACCGGGTGACCCCGAGGTCACCGACTGGGGCGCGCTCGTCGCCGCCGTGGCGCGCCACCAGGCCGAGATATTCGACGTCCCCGTCTACGACAGCCCGCACGCACGCGCCGCCGCCCTCCTGCAACTCCTCATCCACGTCCCGGCGTTGGCGCGCTCGAACGCCCTCTTCGCCTCCGCCGTCGCGTACGCCTACCTCGTCGCCTCCGGCCTGAAGGTCGTCACCTCGCCCGAACAGGTCCGTGAACTGGCCCGGTTGGTCAAGAGCGGCGAGGCGTCGGTCGACGAGATCGCGCGCGAGCTGCGCCAGTGGAGCCTGTGATCAGTCGGCCGCCTCGGGGCGCCATGCGGTGCCCAGGACGCAGTACGAGGTCGGCAGCGTCGGACCCTTCTCCGGGATCAACACCCTGCGGTACGGCCCGAGTTCGAACCCCGCGTCGCGCAGCGCGGCGACCGGGTCGCGGGCCAGATGGCAGCCGCCGTTCAGCGGTGGCCACAGCGTGCGGTCCAGGGCGCGCTGGGTGAACGCCATCGCCGGTCCGCCGCCCCGGCCGTGCTCGAAGAACCGCACGACCCCACCGGGGCGCAGCACCCGCCGTACCTCCGCGAGGGCGCGCGGCACGTCGCGCACGCTGCACAGCACCAGCGACAGCACGACCGCGTCGTAGGCCTCGCTCTTGACGGGGAGCTTCTCGGCCGCGCCCGGCACCACGTCGACGGGGACCTCGGAGCGGAGCGCGGACTCGACGGCGAGCCGGCGCAGGTTCCGTTCGGGCTCGATCGCGACGACCTCCGAGACGGTGCCCGGATAGTGCGCGAAGTTCAGGCCGTTCCCGGCGCCGATCTCGATCACCCGCCCGGAGAGCCCGGCGAGCAGCCGGTCCCGCATCCCGGCCAGCCCGAGCCGCGACTCGGCGCTCACGCTGAAACGGGCGTAGTAACGGGCGAACAGCGGGTGGTGGACGGCGTCGCGCGGCACCGTGCCGGAGCCTGCGGACCGTAGCGGCATGGCGACCTCCCGGACCGGACCGGGCCGAAACCGGTCCCTACCGGGATTGTCCCCCCTGCCGCCCTTGACCACCCCCGCTGCCGCCGGGGGAAGGGGCCGGGATCGGAGGATCGGGGCCCGGATCCCGGATCAGGAGATGAAGTTCCGGACCTGCTCGTAGACGCCGTGGTCGTTGTTCATGTCGGTGTGCGAGATGCACCCGACGTCCACGTTGGTCGCGCCGCTCAGCTCGGCCGAGGTGTCCGGGTCGATCGCCGCGTCGCAGTCCGACCAGTAGGCCGCGTACGACACGCTGCCGGGCGTCTCGTCACCGGAGTTGAGCGCCGTGAGGAACGAACTCCCCGTCTGCATCTCCTTGCAGGACGTGTACAGCCAGCCGCAGAGCGAGGCGATGCTCGTCCCGTGGTTCACCCCGGCGACCGACACGAAGTCGTCGACGTACGAGGTCCCGCCCAGGTTCTTGAGGTAGTAGCGGCTGTTGAGCGCGCCCATGGAGTGGACCACCAGGTCGACCTTCGAGGCGCCGGTCCTGGCGAGGACGGACTGGATGTACGTCGACAGCGTCGAAGCAGTCGTGACGTTCGACTTCGTCCAGTCGTAGGAGATCGCGTACAGCTCGGAGGACGAGTAACCGTCCGCCTCGAAGTCCGCGATCCAGTCGTCCCAGGTGGTGGAGTCGCTGCTCAGACCGTGGACGAACACGATCGGGTTGTGGCTCGCCGCGTGAGCGGGCGTCGAGGCCAGGGAGAGTGACAGAAGGAGCGAGGTGGTCACGGCCGACAGGGCCGTGGCGATGCGACGCTTGTGGCGCTGCATGATGCCTCCTGATACGGGTGGGGTTGTCAGGAGTGTCAGCGCCGTTCTACGCGCGCCGCATCGGTGAAATCGCCGGTCTTTACGGGTGAATTAACTCGCCAGTAACGTCAGTTGTGTGCTGACTCCGGTGAACCCCACTTCCCCAGACCGCACTTCGCCACCGCGCCGCACCGACACAGGGCGGCCCCTCGACCCCCCGCTCCCCGA
This sequence comes from Streptomyces sp. NBC_00252, assembly GCF_036187565.1. Taxonomy (NCBI): domain Bacteria; kingdom Bacillati; phylum Actinomycetota; class Actinomycetes; order Kitasatosporales; family Streptomycetaceae; genus Streptomyces; species Streptomyces sp. NBC_00252. The sequence goes on from NZ_CP108087.1 coordinate 8,557,839, forward strand.
AGGGGTCCGTATCCGAGTACAGCGCGCGGTCTACGGCGATCCGCGCGCCGTCGCCGAACTCCTCCCGCGGCTGACCCCACGCCAGACCGCGGGCCTCGACCCCCTGCCGACCGAACCCGCTTCCCTGGCACCGGAGTTGCTGGCCCGGCGCCGCCGGGAGATCCGTGCGTTGCCCGACGACACCCGGCTGCTTCTGCTGCTCGCGGCGGCGGACCAGTACCCGGTCGCCACCCACGCGTTCCTCCGGGCCGTCGCCGCCGGGCGGCTCGACACCAGGTGTCTGGACGCCGCCGAGACGGCCGGGATCGCTCAAGGGACGGCCGGTGGCGTGGTGTTCCGCGACGCGTGGACGCGGATCGCCGCGTACGAGACCGGGTCGGCGGCCGACCGTAGGGACGTACACCGGTTGCTGACACGGGTGTTGCGCGCGGACGGGGAGACCCCGCGACGTTCCTGGCACCGGGGCGCGGGCGCGCTCGGCCCCAGCGTCCGGCTCACCGCGGAACTCCGCACAGCCGCCCACCGCGCACGCGCCGCCGGCGAACACACCCTCGCCCGCGCCCTCGTCGAACGCGCCGCCACCCTCACCCGAGACCCCCACGAACACGCCCGCCTCCTCAACCGCGCCGCCGCCGACGCCTGGCAGTCCGGCGAGGGCGACCGCGCCCGAAGACTCGCGGCCGCGACGGACAGCGACGCGCTGAACGGGGTGTTCGCGTTGCGGTCGGGGAACGCGGCGGAGGCGTTCGACGCGTTGGTGACGGCGGTGATGCGGCGTGAACTGGCGCAATCCGACGCCGACTTGAGACCGACGTCCCCGGTGACAGAGGTACCCCGCCTGACCGCCACCCCCCGAACTCCCGCCCCCGACCTCGCCGTTCACCTCCTCGCCCGCGCCACCGAAGCCGCCGTCTACACCGGGGACCTGAGACGGTGCCGGGAGGCGGCGGCTGTCGCCGCTCGGGTGGGGATCGTGCCGCACGGCACGCTCGGGGGACTGGCCGCCGCGTGCGAGGGGCGGTACGAGGACGCGCGGGATCTGCTCAAGGCCGCCGCCGGCCGGTGCGGGCCCGGGGGTGACCCCACCCTCCTCATCCACGCCGGGATCGCCGCGCTGATGCTCGGCGACCACACCCGTGCCACCACCGCGACCGTGCGCGCGGCGGCCTCGGCGCGGGCGCGGGGTACGACCGTGATCGTGGCGCAGGCGATGGAGTTCCGGGCGTACGCCGAGTTCTGGACCGGGCGTCCACGGGCCGCCGAGACGGCCGCGGCGGACGCCCTGTGGCAGGCCCACGCCACCGGCCAGGACAACGGCGCCTGCCATCTGCAGGCCGCGCTCGCCATGTTCGCCGCGCTCACCGGCGACGCGGACGTGTGCCGCGAACGGGCCGCCGCCGCCCGCGCGTTCGCCCTGGGACGGGGGCTCGGGCTGCCCGCAGCCCTCGCCCAGTGGGCCCTCGCCTATCTCGACCTGAGCAGCGGCCGGTTCGCCGCCGCCGCGGCCCGGCTGCGCGCGCTCGCCGGGTTCGGGCCGGGCCACGGCCACCGGGCGATACGGCACTTGGCCACCCCGCACTACGTCGAGGCCGCCGCCCGCAGCGGCGACACCCGGATCGCCCGGGTCGCGCACGCCGACTACGACCGCTGGGCACGCGCCGTCCGCAGCCCCGACGACCTCGCCCTGAGCGCCCGTTGCCGCGCCCTGCTCGTACCCGGCGCCGAAGCCGTCGAGCACTACCGCATCGCCCTCGACCTGCACGCACGCGGCACCCGTGACTTCGAACGGGCCCGCACCGAGCTGCTGTTGGGCGGTGCGCTGCGCCGACTGCGCCGACGGACCGAGGCCCGCGACCGCCTGCACACCTCGCTGGAGGCCTTCGAGTCCTTCGGCGCCCCGCACTGCGCCGCCCAGGCCCGCGCCGAACTCCGCGCCCTGGGCACACCGGTGGCCGCGACCGCCCTGCCCGCATCCGGGGACCTCGCCCCGACCACCCGCCTGACCGCCCAGCAACTGATGGTCGCCCGCATGGCAGCCGAGGGCGCCACCAACCGGGAGATCGCCGTCCGCCTCGCCCTCAGCCCGCGCACGATCGACCACCATCTGCGCGGTGTCTTCAGCCGGTTGGGCATCCGCTCGCGTATCGAACTGGTGCGGCTGCTGGCCGAAGGGGAGGCCTCCTAGACGGCCGGGGTCGGGTCGGCGCTCCAGGACGGCGGTGCCTCCCGGTCCCCGAACCCGTCCGCATCCCACGTCCCGTCGAGTAGTGGCGCCAGCCAACTCGGCGCCGCCGCACGGAAGTCGGCCGGGGTCAGAGTCCCCGCCCCCTCCGGCAGCGCCCCGAGCAGCGGCGCCCCCGACACCTCAGGCAGGTCCGCCACATTGCAACGGGACGCCAGGTCAGGTCTGTCGGGCCAGCTGCCGATCACCACGCCCAGCAGGTCGAGCCCCCGGGTGCGGAGTTCACGGGCCGTCAGTTCCGTCGTGTTCAGGGTGCCCAGGCCCGCCGACGCCACCACCAGGACCGGGGCGTCCAGCAGCCGCGCCGCGTCCGCCAGCGTGCCGCCCTCCGCGTCGAACCGTACGAGCAGCCCGCCCGCGCCCTCGACCAGCACCAGATCGTGCTCGGTGGCCAACTTCTGGGCGGCCTCGGCGATTTCGTGCGGGCGTACCGGCGCGAGGCCGGCCCTGCGCGCCGCCGTGCCGGGGGCCAACGGCTCGGGATACCGGGCGAGTTCGGCCGCCGTCGCCACGCCCGCGAGCCGCGCGACCTCGTCGGCGTCCCCGCGCTCGTCCGGCCGTACACCCGTCTGGGCGGCCTTCAGGACGGCCACCGTGCGGCCGGACGCGAGCGCCGCCGCGGCGACCGCGGCCGTGGTGATCGTCTTGCCGACCTCCGTGCCCGTCCCTGTGATCACCAGTACCGGCATGTCATCCCTCCCGTGCCGCCGCGCACACCGCGCGGGTGATCCGCGCGAGGTCGGCGTCGCCCGTGACGTACGGCGGCATCGTGTAGACGAGGTCGCGGAACGGCCGCAGCCACACGCCCTCGCGGACGGCCGCGTCCGTCGCGGCCTCCATGTCGACGGCGTGGTCGAGCTGGACCACGCCGATGGCGCCGAGGACGCGGACGTCCTGGACGCCGGGGATCTCCCGCGCCGGTTCGAGCCCCTCTCGCAGGCCCGACTCGATGCGCTTGACCTCCGCCAACCAGTCCTGGTTCAGGAGGAGTTCGAGCGAGGCGCAGGCCACGGCCGCCGCGAGCGGATTGCCCATGAAGGTCGGGCCGTGGGCCAGGACCGGTACGTCGCCCCGCGAGATGCCCTCGGCCACGCGTGACGTGCACAGCGTCGCCGCCATCGTCATGTAGCCGCCGGTCAGCGCCTTGCCCACGCACATCACGTCCGGCGTCACCGCCGCGTGCTCCGCCGCGAACAGCGCGCCCGTGCGGCCGAAACCCGTCGCGATCTCGTCGAACACCAGCAGCACGTCATGCGCGTCGCACGCCTCGCGCAGCACCCGCAGATACGCGGGGGAGTGGAACCGCATCCCGCCCGCGCCCTGCACCACCGGCTCCACGATCACGGCGGCCAGTTCGTGCGCGTGCCGCCCGATCAGCTCGCGCACATGGTCGGCGTACGACTCCTCGTACTCGGCCGGTGGCGCGTCCGCGAACACCTGGCTCGGGAGCACCCCCGACCACAGCTCGTGCATCCCGCCCTCGGGGTCGCACACCGACATCGGCTGCCAGGTGTCGCCGTGGTAGCCGCCGCGCCAGGTCAGCAGGCGCTGCTTGGCCGGGCGGCCGAGCGAGCGCCAGTACTGCAGGCACATCTTCACCGCGACCTCGACCGACACGGAACCCGAGTCGGCGAGGAAGACGTGCTCCAGGCCGTCCGGAGACATGTCGACAAGGAGCTTCGCCAGCCGTACGGCGGGCTCGTGGGTGAGCCCGCCGAACATCACATGACTCATCCGGCCGAGCTGCTCGCGCGCGGCTTCGTTGAGCACGGGGTGGTTGTAGCCGTGGATCGCCGACCACCAGGACGACATCCCGTCGACCAACTCGCCCCCGCCGCCCGCCAGTCGGAGCCGCACCCCGCTCGCCGACTCCACGACGAGCGGTTCCTGCCGGCCCGGCATCGGACCGTAGGGATGCCAGACGTGCCGCCGGTCCAGCTCCAGCAGCTCCGGGACGGGCAGACGGCCGATCGGGTCAGGCATTGGGCGCGATGTCCGTTCCGGCACCTCGACGGCGTACGGAGACCAGGTCGCGGCGCAGCTCGTCGACCTGCGGCGCGGGGGCGGCCGCAGCAGCGGCAGCGGGAGCGGAACCGCAGACTCCGGCGCCCTCGTGCCCGCCGCAGCCGGCACCTTCGTGCGATCCGCAGCCGGCGCCCTCGTGAGACCCGCAGCCGCCCGCCGTCGCCCGGTGCTGCGGCAGGGTCACCTCGCCCGCGCCCTCCACCTCGAAGCCCGCGTCCGCGATCATCTCCAGGTCGGCGTGGCCGGCCTGGCCCTCGCTGGTGAGGTAGTCGCCGAGGAAGATCGAGTTGGCGAGGTTCAGGGCGAGGGGCTGCATCGTGCGCAGGTGGACCTCACGGCCGCCCGCGATGCGGACCTCGACGTCCGGGCAGACGAAGCGGACCATCGCGAGGATGCGCAGACAGCGCTGCGGGGTGAGGTGCCAGTCGGCCTCGAGCGGGGTGCCCTCCATCGGGATCAGGAAGTTCACCGGCACCGAGTCGGGGTCCAGGTCGCGGAGGGAGAAGACGACGTCGACCAGGTCCTCGTCCGTCTCGCCCATGCCGGCGATGAGGCCGGAGCAGGCGGACAGGCCCGCCGCGTGCGCCTTCTGCACGGTGTCGACGCGGTCGGCGTACGTGTGGGTGGTGGTGATGTCCCCGTACGTCGACTCGGACGTGTTGAGGTTGTGGTTGTAGGCGTCCGCGCCGGCCTCGCGCAGCCGGTCGGCCTGGCCGTCGGAGAGCAGACCGAGACAGGCGCACACCTCGACGCCCTCGTTCTGGTCCTTGATCGCCTTGATGGTGCCCGCGACCCGGTCCACGTCCCGGTCGGTCGGACCCCGGCCGGAGGCCACCAGGCAGACCCGCTTGGCGCCACCCGCCACACCGGCCGCCGCCGCCTTCGAGGCGTCGTCGGGTTTCAGCCAGGTGTACTTCAGGATGTCGGCCTTCGAGCCGAGCCGCTGCGAGCAGTACGAGCAGTCCTCGGGGCACAGGCCGGACTTGAGGTTGACGAGATAGTTGAGCTTCACCCGTCGGCCGAACCAGTGCCGGCGCACCTTTCCGGCCGCGGCCACGACATCCAGCAGGTCGTCGTCCGAGGTGGAGAGGACGGCGAGAGCTTCCGCGCGGGTCGGCAGCTCGCGCCGAAGCCCCTTGTCCACGAGCGTGTTCAGCAGGTCCATGAGGCCCGATCCTGTCCTACGGGACCGCCCGCGGCCAAGGAGAGAATGCACAAGACATGGAGCTGGGGGTGTGGGTATCACCACACCATGGGCGGCCGGTCGTCCGATTAGTGTCTGTGCACTGCCTACAAAAGCCCCGGAGGAACCATGGCGTTCGGCTGGATCGACGAGCAGGCGGAGCAGCGCCGCCGCGCCGGGCTCGTACGGACCCTGCGGCCCCGTCCCGCCGACTCACCGCTCCTCGATCTCGCGAGCAACGACTACCTGGGCCTGGCCCATCACCCCGAGGTCGTCGAGGGGGCCGCCGACGCGGCGCGGACCTGGGGAGGCGGGTCGACCGGGTCGCGGCTCGTCACCGGGACGACCGAACTGCATGCTCAACTGGAGCGAGAACTGGCCGAGTTCACCGGCTTCGAGGCAGCCCTCGTCTTCTCCTCCGGCTACGCGGCCAACCTCGCCGCGGTCACCACGCTCGCGCCGCACGGCTCGCTGATCGTCTCCGACGCGGGCAACCACGCCTCCCTCATCGACGGCTGCCGGCTGGCGCGGGGCGCCACCCAGGTCGTAGGCCACGCCGATCCGGACGGGGTGTGCAAGGCGCTGCGGACGCACGACGGGCAGGCCGTCGTCGTGTCCGACTCGGTGTTCTCCGTGGACGGCGACGCGGCACCGGTGGGCGCGTTCGCCGAGGTGTGCCGGGAGTTCGGCGCGGGGCTGCTGCTCGACGACGCGCACGGGCTCGGGGTACTGGGCGACGGCGGGCGCGGGGCGCCGTACGCGGCGGGGCTCGCGGGCGACGAGGACGTGGTCGTGACGGTCACGCTGTCCAAGTCGCTGGGGAGCCAGGGCGGTGCCGTGCTCGGGCCGGCGCGGGTCATCGACCATCTGGTCAACGCGGCGCGGACGTTCATCTTCGACACAGGGCTCGCGCCCGCCGCGGCCGGTGCGGCACTCGCGGCGCTCACCCTGCTGCGGCGCGAGCCCGAGCGGGCTGCCCGGGCGCGCGCCGTGGCGGGTGATCTGCACACGCGGCTGACCGCGGCGGGTCTGGAAGCGGTACGTCCGGACGCCGCCGTGGTCTCGGTGCGTGCGCCGTCCCCGGAGGCGGCCGTGCAGTGGGCGGCCGACTGCCGTACGGCAGGGCTGGCCGTGGGCTGCTTCCGTCCTCCTTCCGTGCCCGACGGCATCTCACGGCTCAGGCTGACCGCCCGAGCGGACCTCTCCGGGGCCGAGATCGAACGCGCTGTACGTGTGATCGGCGAGACGCGACCATGAGTCGGCGTGACACGGCCGTGCGTCGCTGACGGGCGGACAGATCAGTGGAACGCGGTGAGGAACCCCGTCCAGCTCTCGGGGGAGAACAGCAGGGCGGGTCCTTGCGGGTCCTTCGAGTCGCGTACGGCGAGCAGCCCCGCGCGGGGGCCTGAGCGCGGACGAGCCGCCTCGACGCAGTTGTTCGCTCCCGTGCTGTAGCTGCTGCGCAGCCACCGCACACCGGACAGTTCAGAACTGGAAGGTACGTTCCGAGGCAGTGCAGACATGGTGCCTCCTTACGCGCCGTCACCTATCCCGGCGATGTAATCCGACGAATCCTCGGGCGAAAGGGCGTGGAACTGAAGGGTGCTGAAGGCCTCGCTGTAGGCCTCTAGGTCTTCTTTCCGTTCGAGGTAGAGGCTACTCGTCAAGTGGTCGAGAACAACCACGTCCAGATCAGAAGTGCTCGGAAAGGAGAAAATAACGAAAGGCCCGGTGATGCCGATGTGCGCCCCAGCGGCGAACGGCAGTACCTGGAGCCGGACTTGGGGCAGCCGTGCCGCCTCCACCAGCCGGTCCAGCTGACGGGCCATCACACCGGGACCGCCCACCTCGCGGCGCAGCACCGCCTCGTCGAGGACCACGCTCAGCGCCAGCGGCGGATCGGCGCGCAGCACGTCCTGCCTGGCCATCCGCACCTGCACCAGCGCGTCGAGCCGCTCGGGCCCGTCGTTGTCGGGGCCTCCCACGGCCGCCCGGGTCACCGCCCGTGCGTACTCCGGCGTCTGCAGCAGACCGGGGACCACCGAGGTCTCCAGGGTGCGGAGCGTGCTGGCCTGTGACTCCAGACTGATGAAGTCCCGGTAGGCGGGCGGGAGTACACCGCGATAGGCGTGCCACCAGTGGTGCCGGCCGCCGACGTCGTCGGAGCCCGCGAGCACCAGGAGCATGTCCCGAAGTTGTGGGTCACCGACCTGATAGGCGTCCAGAAGTAACCGGACGTCAGGTGGTTTCACGCCACTCGCCCCGGTCTCGATCCGGCTCACCTTCGACTGGTGCCAGCCCACGAGCCGGGCCGCCTCTCCGCTGGTGAGCCCCGCCTCCGCACGCAACGCGCGGAGTTCGGCGCCCAGTTTCCGGCGGCGCACCGCGGGACCGTACTGCATGGGTTTCTCCTTACTCCTTCCGAGCCGCCCAAATACGGTCTGAGGTCGCAGAGTTCACCGCTTCGAGCGACAGATATATGCATATCTTGGTGGATCGGCACCGTTACCGCCGAGCTAATGGCAGTCTGGCGAAGAAGCACCAGTCCGGGACCGTACTCGAACCATCCGCGCCGTGACGGACACCGGTCCCGCGGGAAAGGGACGACCGCGCCATGGCAGACCATCTGGAAGCATCCGTCACTCTGCCGAGCGATCCGGCCTCGGTGTCCGCCGCCCGCACCTATGTCGTCGGAACCCTGGTCGAATGGGGCCTCCCGGCGGACACGGAGGCCGCCGACACCATCCGTCTCATCGTGTCGGAACTCGCCACCAACGCCGTACAGCACACCTTCGGCCAGTCACCCACCTTCACGGTGGACATCGAGCTGGAGCGTGACGAACACCTGCGCATCGGGGTCACCGACAGCCACCCCCGCTTCCCCAAACGCCTGCCGGCCGCCGTCCAGCAGGACAACGGCCGGGGCATGGTGATCATCCGCTGGCTGACCGCGGAGTGCGGCGGCAAACTCAGGGTCCGGCCCACCCGCGAGGGCGGCAAGACCGTCTCCGTCGAGGTGCCCTGGACCGTCCCGGCCCGGCCGGTGACCGCCGCGGGCCAGCAGGAGCCGTAGAACGGCTTCCTGAAGGGCCTCCGGACACCCGAGGGGGTGGCGGCCCGTCAGGTGGCCGCCACCCCCTCGGGAGATTCAGCGCGGGTCAGCTGACCCGGCCGTACCAGACGCTCTTGGTCCAGATCTTCTGCAGCCGCACCACGTCCCCGGTCTTCGGGGCGTGCCAGATCTTTCCCTTCCCGGCGTAGATGCCGACGTGGTAGACGCTGGAGCCCGAGTGGAAGAACACGAGATCCCCGGCCTTGCGGCTCTTGGCCGAGATGTGGTGGGTCTTGTTGTACTGCTGGGCAGCCGTACGAGGCAGCTTCTTGCCCGCCTTCTTGTACGAGTACAACGTGAGCCCGGAGCAGTCGAAGCGGCCCGGTCCGGTGGCCCCGTACCTGTACGGAGCGCCCTTCTTGGACGCCGCGACCTGGAGTGCCTTCGTCGCGGGTGTCGCGGCCGCGGCGTCGGATGCGACGCCCGGTATCACGACGGAGCCGCCCACGGCGGCGATGGCGAAGGCCGAGGCCGTACCGGCCCTGACCATCAGCGACGGGACACGATTGAGCGCAGTCATGCGCAACCCTTCGTCAGCCGCCTGTGAAGGATGACCTGTCGGATTCGGGCTGGCGAAGTTGCCCGGCCGCTGACGCGGCTTCACCCCAAGGGCTGCTCGACCCGGTCATGGCGTGACCGTCCCGGCGACCCGTCGTGCTTGGGTCCTCCACTCCTGCCGATGCAATCCTGTCGACCTGTCATCCGGGTGGCGGCAGGACTCGGCGTCCGCCCGGATCGCCCCGCCGCTGCGGCGGGGTCTTGTCGTCAGACAGGGATCTTCACCTATGCATGTCCGAAAATCCCAACGGAACCGGGGATTTGTGGGGTTACTCACCACTCACCCGTTCGGGTGGACACCCCCGTGTTCGAGCGGGTGTCGACGCGGGTGCACCCCTCGGACCAGCACCGGAACACCTCAGGAGCCCTCCGGACTACGCGTGTTGCGCAACCCGGGACGCCTCGCGGACGGAGGAACGACTACGCCGATCGGGGGTACGCCGTTCGGCTCGTTTCGCCTCCGCCCGGGACGGCTCCCGGTCCCTCAACTGTCGGAGGGCGCGGGGATGGTGACCCGCGCCGTGCGGCGCTCCCCGTCCAGCACGCGCAGCGCACGCGCCAGGGTGGGGGCGTGCAGCTCGGTCTCGCCCCGCTGGTGCATCAGCGCCAGCGCGTCCCGCAGCTCGGCGGCCTTCGCCACGAGCGCCTGAGCGGCCCTCAGACCACGGTACGTGTCACCGTCGTGCGCCGGGTTGATACGGCCCAGCAGGTCGGCCACATCCAGATAACGGTCGATCAACTCGCCCTCGGCGCGCGTCAGTGCGGGCAACGGCGGCAGTTCCGGCGGCAGCATCGTCGGCTCACTCCCCGCCCGGCTCGGCGAGCGAGGTCTTGCGGGTCGTCACGATCCGGTCCACCAGCCCGTATTCCAGGGCCTGTTGGGCATCCAGGATGCGGTCGCGCTCGATGTCCGCGCTCACCTGCTCCACCGTCCGGCCCGTGTGCAGGGCGAGCAGGGACTCGAGTTGGGACCGGGTGCGCGCCAACTCCTCGGCCTGGATGGCGAGATCACTCGCCTGACCCTGGATCGGCTCCGGCAGCGAGGGCTGGTGGATCACCACTCGCGCACCCGCCAGCGCCGACCGCTTGCCCGGCGTGCCCGCCGCCAGCAGCACCGCAGCGGACGAGCCGGCCTGCCCCAGGCAGACCGTCTCCACGTCACAGCTGACGAACCGCAAGGTGTCGTAGATCGCGGACATCGCGGTGAACGATCCGCCGGGCGAGTTGATGTACAGCGAGATGTCCCGGTCGGGCGCCTGGTACTCGAGGCGCATGAACTGGGCCATCACGTCGTTCGCCGAGATGTCGTCGATCGGTGTCCCGAGGAAGACGATCCGCTCCTCCAGCAGCTTCGAGTACGGGTCGAGGGTCCGGTGGCCCGAGCTGGTGCGCTCCGTGAACTCGGGCAGGACATGGCGGGCGGACGGTCGGGTCATGGCGTGACCTCTCTCTGGCGGGCGCACTCCCTGGCGGGCTCTGTACAAAATGTACAGGACGTATGGAACGTATGATGGGCCCATGGCCTACGAGATTCCGGTGACGCAAGCCAGGGCTGAACTCGCCGACCTGATCAACCGGGTGGTGTACGGCGGCGAGCGCGTCGTCGTGACACGGCACGGGAAGCCGCTCGTCGCCCTCGTCTCCGCCGCCGACCTGGAACGACTCGACGAACTCGACCGGGCCGGCGAGGAGCGCGTGATCAGCGCCGTCTCCGCCGTGCGCGAGGTCGCGTCCGCTCCCCGCGAACACCAGCGGTTCGGCATCGCGGCCGAACACCGGGGGCCGAATCCCTCGTAGCGGCAGGTCGCGCGCGGGGGCGTGCCCGAGGCGGTGTACACGCCCGCTCTACGGGCGTAGATCTCATTGTCCTGATCACAGCTCGGTTAACTTGCTTGAAACCCGGTCCAACTAGCCTGCCGATCCACGCCACCAGGGACGTTGCCCGGGGCTGCGGCAACCGGACCCCGCACGGTCCGGAGCGAGGACTGTGAGGTGGGAGCGTGCAACTGACCCCGCACGAGCAAGAGAGGCTGCTGATCCATGTGGCGGCCGACGTGGCCGAGAAGCGCCGGGCCCGCGGTGTGAAGCTGAACCACCCCGAGGCGGTCGCCCTCATCACGTCGCACATCCTCGAAGGCGCCCGTGACGGCCGCACCGTCGCCGAACTGATGGCCTCCGGACGCAAGTTGCTCACCAGGGACGACGTCATGGTGGGCATCCCCGAGATGATCCACGACGTACAGGTCGAGGCGACCTTCCCGGACGGCACCAAGCTCGTCACCGTCCACGACCCGATCGTGTAGGAGGCCTCGATGATTCCCGGCGAGATCCTGTTCGCGGACGACCCGATCGTCTACAACGCGGGCCGCGAGGTCACCTCGATGACCGTCCTCAACGCCGCCGACCGGCCCGTCCAGGTCGGCTCCCACTACCACTTCGCCGAGGCCAACCCCGGGCTCGAGTTCGACCGCGCCGCCGCCCGCGGCAAGCGGCTCAACATCGCCGCCGGTACGGCCGTGCGCTTCGAGCCGGGAATCCCCGTCGACGTCGAACTCGTCCCGCTGGCCGGCGCCCGTGTCGTGCCCGGACTGCGCGGGGAGACCGGAGGTGCCCTCGATGCCTGAGATCTCGCGTGGCGCGTACGCGGACCTGTTCGGGCCGACCACCGGTGACCGCATCCGGCTCGCCGACACCGATCTGCTGATCGAGATCGAGGAGGACCGTTCCGGCGGTCCCGGACTCGCCGGCGACGAGGCCGTGTTCGGCGGCGGCAAGGTCATCCGCGAGTCCATGGGCCAGTCCCGTGCCACCCGCGCGGAGGGCACCCCCGACACCGTCATCACCGGTGCCGTGATCGTCGACCACTGGGGCGTCGTCAAGGCCGACGTCGGCATCCGCGACGGCCGGATCACCGGCATCGGCAAGGCCGGCAACCCCGACACCATGGACGGCGTCCACCCCGACCTGGTGATCGGCCCCGAGACCGAGATCATCGCCGGCAACGGACGCATTCTCACGGCCGGTGCCGTCGACGCGCACGTCCACTTCATCTGCCCGCAGATCGCCGACGAGGCCCTCTCCGCCGGGATCACCACCCTGGTCGGCGGCGGCACCGGACCCGCCGAGGGCTCCAAGGCGACCACCGTGACACCGGGTCCCTGGCATCTGGCCCGGATGATGGCGGCGATGGAGCAGTACCCGCTGAACATCGGTTTCCTCGGCAAGGGCAACACCGTCTCGCACGACGCGATGATGTCCCAGATCCGCGGCGGCGCGCTGGGCCTCAAACTGCACGAGGACTGGGGCTCGACCCCGGCCGTCATCGACGCCTCGCTCACCGTCGCCGACCGCACCGGGGTCCAAGTCGCCATCCACACCGACACGTTGAACGAGGCCGGGTTCGTCGGCGACACCCTCGCCGCCATCGCCGGACGCGGCATCCACGCCTACCACACCGAGGGTGCGGGCGGCGGGCACGCGCCGGACATCATGACCGTGGTCTCCGAGCCGCACGTGCTGCCCAGCTCCACCAACCCGACCCGGCCCTACACCGTCAACACCGCCGAGGAACACCTCGACATGCTGATGGTCTGCCACCACCTCAACGCGGCGGTCCCCGAGGACCTGGCCTTCGCCGAGTCCCGCATCCGCCCCTCGACGATCGGCGCGGAGGACATCCTCCACGACCTCGGCGCGATCTCGATCATCTCCTCCGACTCGCAGGCGATGGGGCGCGTGGGCGAGGTGATCCTGCGGACCTGGCAGACGGCGCACGTGATGAAGCGGCGACGGGGGGCGCTGCCCGGGGACGGGCGCGCGGACAACCACCGGGTACGGCGCTATGTCGCCAAGTACACGATCAACCCCGCCCTCGCGCAGGGGCTCGCCCGCGAGATCGGGTCCGTCGAGACCGGCAAGCTCGCCGACCTCGTGCTGTGGGAACCGCCGTTCTTCGGCGTCAAGCCGCACCTCGTCATCAAGGGCGGCCAGATCGCCTACGCGCAGATGGGCGACGCCAACGCGTCCATCCCGACGCCTCAACCCATCCTGCCGCGGCCGATGTTCGGGGCGATCGGACGGGCGCCGGCCGCCAACTCCTTCACCTTCGTCGCCCCGTTGGCGATCGAGGACGGGCTGCCCGAGCGGCTCGACCTCGGGAAGAAGTTCGTCGCCATCGAGTCCACGCGGGGGGTCACGAAGGCGGACATGCGGGAGAACGACGCGCGGCCCCGTGTTCAGGTCGATCCCGACAGCTTCGCCGTGCACATCGACGGCGAGCTGGTCGAGGCCACTCCCGCGGCCGAACTGCCCATGGCCCAGCGGTACTTCCTCTTCTGATGTCCAGGGGAGCGTTGCTGGTTCTGGCCGACGGGCGGTTTCCCGCCGGGGGGCATGCGCACTCCGGCGGGGCGGAGGCCGCCGTCAAGGCCGGGCGGATCACCGGGGCTTCGAGTCTCGGTGCGTTCTGCCGGGGGCGGTTGCACACGGCCGGGCTGGTGTCCGCCGCGGTGGCCGCGGCCGCCGTACTCGGGGCGGATCCGGGGGAGTTGGACCGTGCCGTCGACGCGCGGACGCCGTCGCCCGCGTTGCGGCTCGCCTCGCGGAAGCTGGGGCGGCAACTGATGCGGGCTGCTCGGGCCGCGTGGCCTTCCGGCGAACTCAACGCCCTCGCGGGGGAGTTCCCCAAGGGGGCGCATCAGCCTGTGGTGTTGGGGGTGGTGGCTCGGGCGGCCGGGCTCGGTGCGGAGGACGCGGCGTACTGCGCGGCCTACGAGAGTGTGAGTGGGGCTGCGTCGGCGACGGTGCGGTTGCTGAGTCTTGACCCGTTTGAAGCTACGGCTGTGCTGGCTCGGTTGGCGCCGGAGTTGGACCTTGTTGCCGATCGGGCGGTGGAGGCGGGGCGGGGGGTTGTCGCCGGGGGAGTTGACGAACTGCCTTGTGCGTCGGCGCCGTTGTTGGAGATCGGGGCGGAGGCGCATGCGGCTTGGGCTGTCCGGCTGTTCGCCTCATGACGTGGAGGGTGGTGCTCGCCGTTGCCGGGAGCTCCGCCCCCAGACCCCCGATCGGCCCTGAAGGGGCCTCGTCCTCAAACGCCGGACGGGCTGATCTGTGTCGGCCTGGGCTGACGAGGCCCCGCAGCAGCAAGGCGCCGTAGAGACCAGAAGGATCAGAAAAGGCGTCGTAGAAAAAGAAGGAGCCGCTCTCATGCATCTCGACCACACCCACGACGGCCCCGCCGCCGTCAGCGCGGACGCTCACCGTCCCGACGGGACCCACCGTGCCCTGCGGATCGGGCTCGGCGGGCCCGTCGGTTCGGGTAAGACCGCCACCGTCGCCGCGCTCTGCCGGGCGTTGCGCGACGAGTTGTCCCTCGCTGTCGTCACCAACGACATCTACACCCGCGAGGACGCCGAATTCCTGCTCAGGGAGGCCGTGTTGCCGCCCGAGCGGATCGCTGCCGTCGAGACCGGGGCCTGTCCGCACACCGCTATCCGGGACGACATCTCCGCCAACCTCGAAGCGGTGGAGGATCTTGAGGACGCGGTCGGGCCGTTGGATCTGATCCTGGTGGAGTCCGGTGGGGATAATTTGACCGCCACCTTCTCCAAGGGGCTCGTCGACGCGCAGATCTTCGTGATCGATGTGGCGGGCGGGGACGACATTCCGCGCAAGGGCGGGCCCGGTGTCACCACCGCCGATCTGCTGGTCGTCAACAAGACCGACCTCGCGCCGTATGTCGGGTCGGATCTGGGGCGGATGGCCGCCGACGCGAAGGCGCAGCGAGCCGAACTGCCGGTCGTCTTCCAGTCGTTGCGGACCGAGGCCGGGGTCACCGACGTCGCCGCCTGGGTACGGGAGCGGCTCGCCGCGTGGACGGTGTGATCGCCACCGGGGTCCGGGCCACCGCGCGGATCGTGGCCCGGGAGGACGGGCGGGGCGGTACCGCGCTGCCCGTGCTGGAGGGGGAGGGGCCGCTCGCGCTGCGGCGGACGCGGGCCAGTGGTGCCGAGGCGCGGGTCATGCTCGTCGGGGCGATGAGTGGGCCCCTCGGAGGGGATCACTTCGCCGTGGAGGCGGATGTCGAGCGGGGGGCGCGGTTGCGGGTCGGGTCCGCCGCCGCCACCATCGCGCTGCCGGGGCAGGCCAAGGGCGAGTCGCGGTACGACGTGCGGATCAATGTGGCGGAAGACGGTGAACTGCAGTGGTTGCCCGAGCAGTTGATCTCCGTGTGCGGTAGTGATCTGCGTGTGGTGACCCGGGTCGAGGTCGCCGCCTCCGGCCGGCTCGTGCTGCGTGAGGAGCAGGTGCTGGGGAGGGTGGGGGAGGAGCCCGGGCGGCTCACCAGTCGGCTTGCGCTGCGGGTTGGCGGGCGGGTCGTGCTGGATCAGGCGTTGGCCTGTGGGCCCGGGGCGCCGGGGGGCTGGGACGGGCCCGCCGTTCTCGCGGGGCATCGTGCGGTGGGTCAACTCCTTGTTGTACGGCCGGAGTTCGGCCGGGAGCCGGTCGTGGCGCGCATGCTGGGGGAGTCCGCGGCCCTGGTGCCGCTCGCCGGGCCCGCCGCGCTGGTGACGGCCGTCGCGGCGGACGGGCTGCGGTTGCGACGGGTGCTGGACGAGGCGTTGGCGTCGCTGGCCTGACTATCCGCTGAGCGGTACGTCTGTTTCCGCTTATCGGATTGGTAAAGAAGGTCAACGGACTCTGTTCTCAGGTGGCTCACAGCCGCGAGGATCCACCGAGACCTTGTCGCAACAATGTACGGGGAGGGGCCCACTTGAGGCACAACAGACCGAAGAGCCGGGTGATGGCGTTCGGTTCGGCCGGATTCGCGGCGGCGGCGCTCATAGCCGGCGCCGTGGTGGCACCCACGGCGACCGCGCAGACCAACCAGGCGGCAGCGCACCGGCAGGACAGCGCGGCCCGGGGCGCCGAGCTCGCCGCCGCCCGCGCCGCCAAGGCCGGGATCAACTGGCAGGACTGCCCCGCCGATTGGGCGCTGGCGAAGCCGGTCCAGTGCGGGTGGGTCACCGTGCCGGTCGACTACACCAAGCCCAACGGCAAGAAGATCAAGCTCGCCGTCGACCGCGCCGTCAGCACCGGGACGAAGGCGGAGCGCCAGGGCGCGCTCGTCTACAACCCCGGCGGTCCCGGCGGCTCGGGGCTGCGCTTCCCGCTCCGGGTCACCACCAAGAACCCGCTGTGGGTCAACACCTCCAAGGCGTACGACTTCGTGGGCTTCGACCCGCGCGGTGTCGGCCACTCGGCGCCCATCTCCTGCATCGACCCGCAGGAGTTCGTGAAGGCGCCCAAGGCGGACCCGGTACCGGACAGCACCGCCGACAAGAACGCGCAGCGCAAGCTCGCCCGTGAGTACGCGGACGGCTGCGCCAAGCGCACCGGCCGCACCATGCTCGCGCAGATGACCACGCCGAACACCGCGCGCGACCTCGACGTCATCCGGGCCGCCCTCGGTGAGAAGAAGCTCAACTACCTGGGCGTCTCCTACGGCACCTACCTCGGCGCGGTCTACGGCACGCTGTTCCCGTCCCACCTCCGCCGCATGATCGTCGACAGCGTCGTCAACCCGGCGCGCGACAACATCTGGTACGAGGCCAACCTGGGCCAGGACATCGCCTTCGAGGGCCGCTGGAAGGACTGGGAGGACTGGGTCGCCAAGAACGACGCGGCCTTCCACGTCGGCACCACCCGCGCCGCCGTCCAGGCCAAGTGGCTCGAACTGCGCGCCACCGCCAAGAAGAACCCGCTCGGCGGGGTCGTCGGTCCGGCCGAGCTGCTCGGCTTCTTCCAGGGCGCTCCGTACTACGACTCCTCGTGGGTGCCGGTCGCCACCGCGTTCAGCAAGTACTTCGCCGGTGACCCCCAGCCGCTCATCGACGCGGCCTCGCCGGACCTGTCGGACACCGCGGGCAACATCTCCTCGGAGAACGGCAACGCCGTCTACACGGCCGTCGAGTGCACCGACGCCAAGTGGCCCACCAGCTGGGCGAAGTGGGACAAGGACAACACGGCGCTCAACAAGAAGTACCCGTTCCTGACCTGGTCCAACGCGTGGATGAACCTGCCGTGCGCGACGTGGCCGGTCAAGCAGCAGTCCCCGGTCGAGGTGAAGACCGGCAAGGGTCTGCCGCCCGTCCTCATCGTCCAGTCGCAGCGTGACGCCGCCACCCCGTACGCCGGCGCCGTCGACCTGCACAAGCGTTTCAAGGGCTCCCGTCTCATCACCGAGAAGGACGCGGGTTCGCACGGTGTGACCGGTCTGGTCAACCCGTGCATCAACTCCCGTGTCGACGCCTACCTGTTGACCGGCAAGCTCGACTCGGCCGACTTCACGTGCACCCCGCACGCGACGCCGCAGCCGTGAGCAGCACGTCGTAAGTAGTCAGTCGTAGGCGGTAGTTGTACGTGACGAGGGGCGGCCGGTTCTGAACCGGCCGCCCCTCGTTCCTGTCCGCTCAGGACTGACGTGGCCTCAACTCAGCGGCAGGCGCGGGAACTTGCGCTCCTTCGCCGCTGCCGCCTCCTCCGCCTTGGCGACCGCCGCGTACTGGTCGACGTACTCCTGCTCGGAGAGCTTGAGGATCGCGTACATGATCTCGTCGGTGACGGCGCGGAGGATGGCCTTCTCGTTCTCCATGCCTTCGTAGCGGGAGAAGTCGAGGGGCTTGCCGAAGCGGATCGTCACCGGGTGGACCTTGGGGATGACCTTGCCGGGCGGCTGGGCCTCGAAGGTGCCGATCATCGCGCAGGGGATGACGGGGACTTGGGCCTTCAGTGCCATGACCGCCACGCCTACCTTGCCCTTGTAGAGGCGGCCGTCGTGGGAGCGGGTGCCCTCCGGGTAGATGCCGAGCAACTCGTCCTTGCTCAGGACGCCGAGGCCCTCGCGGATCGCGGCCTGGCCCGCCTCCTTGCCGGAGCGGTCGACCGGGATCTGGCCCGCGCTGCGGAAGAACGTCGCGGTGAGGCGGCCGCGGATGCCGGGGCCGGTGAAGTACTCGGCCTTCGCGAGGAACGTGATCCGGCGCTTGAGGACCGCCGGCATCAGGAAGTGGTCGGCGAAGGAGAGGTGGTTGCCGGCGATGATCGCCGCGCCCGACTCCGGTATGTGGTCCAGGCCCTCGATCCGGGGGCGGAACACCACTCTGAGCAAAGGACCCAGAATGACGTATTTCAGGAGGTAGTAGAACAAGGGGGGTCGCTCCTCACTCCGGCGGGTCGGCTCGACCGACCTGTTCTCGCAGGTCACCCGGTACCTCGTGAGGTGCCAGTGTAGGGGCAGCCGCCGTCCCGTGGAACCGGTGGCGATCAGACGGGAGTTGGGCACGACGGAGGGCGGCGAGATCCCTCCTCGCCGCCCTCCGCCGGTCGGTTCTACCGGGTCACACCTACGCGGTCATGCCCCTGGCGCGCGACCTGCGCCGGTACAGTGCGAAGGCCGTGGTCGCTCCGACTGCCGTGACCAGACCGGCTCCTACGGCGACCGGGAGGGCCGTGGAGGAGTCGCTGGTGGCGGCGACGTTCTGGGCCTTGAGGTCCTGGACGTACGCCGGGTAGGGGGCCTTGGTGGCCGTCGACGAGGTCTGCGTGTAGTGCGGGATGCGCTTGACCGACTTCACCGAGCCGTTCGAGTTCAGCAGCACCTGCTTGTCGTTGGGGTGCCGGAAGTCGAACATGCCGCCCAGGGTGCCCGCCCGCTGGTCGAAGGACGCGTCACCGATGCGGCCGGTGTGCCAGTTGTCCTCGATGAACTGCGTGATCGACGCCTGCTCGGTCGGCGTGTGGTCGATCTTGTTGACCTTGCTGTAGGGCGAGATGACCAGCAGCGGCTGCCGGGTGCCGGGGCCGCAGCGGTCCGCGTAACCGCCCTTGGCGGCCGGACCTGACTGGCAGGCCGGGCTGTCCGTGGCCTTGCCGTTGGAGCCGACGGTCGAGTCCTTGGAGCCGTTCAGGACCTTCGACGTGACGTGGTCGTACCAGCCGTCGGAGTCGTCGTAGGCGAGGACGACCGCCGTCGACTTCCACTCGGGCGACTTCTGGAGGGCGTTGATCTCCTTGATCAGGAAGTTCTGCTCGTCGGTCGGGTCCGAGTAGCCGGCGTGCCCGTCCTGGTACTCGGCCGCCTTCAGGAAGCTCACCGCGGGAAGGTTGTCGGCCTTCAGGGCGGCGTCGAAGTCGGTCAGGTCGTAGTTGTGGTTCGCGCGGCCGTTGTGCCCGATCTCGGCGACCGACTTCGGCGCCAAGTGGTGGGGGTTGGACGTCGACTTGTAGTACTCGAACGGCTCGTGGTGCGGGCTGTAGTCCTCCGAGGCGGCGCCGCCCACGTTGGTGTGGGTGGTGCCGGCGCACTTGGCGAAGTCACCGCTCTTGCCGTCCCACGCGGTGCTGGGCCGGAAGCCGCCCTGGAACCAACCCCAGCTCACGTTCTTGGAGTTGAGGAGGTCACCGATGTTCTTGCCCTGCATCACCGCGAGCGCGCTGGTCGCGGTGTGGTCCTTGTCCGAGCAGTCGTCGAAGGCCGGGTCGGGGTCGTTGACGACCGTGCCGACGCCCTTGGCGTTCGGGGAGACCACGGCGTACGAGTCCGGGGTCGTCGTCTGCTTCGGGTTCTCGGTGCCCGAGGCCGGGTCGACGGAGATCACGCCGTGCGTCTGACCCGATATCAGGTTCAGCGCGCCGGGCGTCGAGGGACCGAAGTTGGAGCTGAACGAGCGGTCGTTGAGGGCGTACTGCTGGGCGTAGTTCCACATCCCCGTGACGGTGTTGCCGTCGTAGTAGTCCATGACCAGGCCGGGCTCACCGAAGAGGCCGGTGCACTTGTTGACCTCGGTGTTCTCGACGTACTTGTCGGCCTTGCCGCCGTCGGCCGCGTACTGCTCGGGGCCGTAGGAGTGGTTCTGGTCGCAGGTCATCGCCTGCGAACTGCTCAGCCGCGTGGGCGTGTAGAGGTTCGGGTTCTTCGTCAGCAGCCCGGCGTTGAGCAGGTTGTCGGCCTTCGGCGTGTGCGCCGCCGCCTTGAACTTGGTGCCGTCGGTGTTCGCGGCCTGGGGGTAGGTGGCGAAGTAGTGGTCGAAGGAGATGTTCTCGTCGTAGATCACGACCACGTGCTTGATCGGCGTCGACGTGTGCGTGCTGCCCGAGGGCTGGTGGCCGTGCGAGGCCGCCGACGCGGGGACCGCCCCGCCCGCGGTGGCCAGGGCCGCGGCGCCGAGCAGGGCGCCCACGCGCGTCAACCGGCGCCGTGCACCGGGGTTTCTTCCTTTGCCGATCATGCTGTCTCGCCTTCCGGGAGCAGTTGTTCTGCTGCCACACCGTCCATGGCCGTGGCACCTACCGCCGTAGCCTGGGCAATGGTGGCGGCGGGGCGGGGGAGCGGCAATGACGTGGGAGCGAACGCCCGGTCAGGAATTTCTCATGGTCTGTTGGCCTGTTCTTGACCCGGCTCTCAGGTCAGCAGGCCACGCCCCAGCCAGTCGGACCCGTCCCGCACACCGGGCAGCGCGAAGAAGTACCCGCCGCCGTACGGCGAGATGTAGTCGACCAGCGGTTCACCGGCCAGCCGCTTCTGCACGTTCTCGAACTGCCGGGCCAGGTCCTGCTGGTAGCAGCAGAACAGCAGCCCCATGTCGAGGTTGCCGTTGCTGTCCATGCCCCGGTCGTAGTTGTAGCCCCGCCGCAGGATGCGCTGGTCGGCACTCTGCGTGGAGCGCGGGTTGGCGAGCCGGATGTGGCTGTCGAGCGGGATCACATCGCCCTGCGGGTCCTGCGCGAAGTTGGGCGTGTCCTTCTCGTGGCGTCCGTCCAGCGGGGCGCCGGTGTCCCGGGCGCGGCCGAACATCCGCTCCTGCTCGGTGATGGAGACCCGGTCCCAGAACTCCACCAACATCCTTATCAGGCGTACGACTTGATAGCTGCCGCCGGTCGCCCAGTCCGGCTCGCCGCTGTTACCGCCCACCCACACGAGGTCGTTCATCGCGCGGGCGTCGGTCACCTCGGGGTTGGAGATGCCGTCCTTGAAGCCCAGGTGGTTGCGCGGGGTGCCCGAGGGGCGCGGCGGACTGATGAACCCGTCGGTGCGCCACCGGACTTGGAGGCCGCCGCGGGTGTGCCGGGTGACATCGCGCAGCGCGTGCAGCACGGTGTCCGGGCTGTCCGCGCAGAACTGCACACTCACATCGCCGTGACACCAGTCGGCGTTCAGGTCGTCGTCCGGGAACGCGGGCATCGCGGTCAGGCGGCGGGGCTTGAGCTTCGCCAGGCCGTAGCGGTCGTCGAAGAGCGAGGCGCCGACGCCCACGGTGACGCTCAGCCGGTCCGCCGGGAGGTCGGGGCCGAGCGTGCCCGAGTCGGAGGGCGGGGCGGTGATGCCCAGGTCCTCCGGGCTGCCGCCGGCGGTCAGGAAGCGGGCCCGTTCGGTCAACGTCCGCAGCAGGTCCGTGAGTTCGGTCCGGTCGGCGGCCGTCGTGTCGAAGGACACGAACGCCGTGGCGCGCTGGGCCGGGGTGATGATCCCGGCCTGATGCGCCCCGTGGAAGGGCACGCTCGCGGCGCCCTGCACCGCTGCGACGGCCGCGCCGCGGTCGGCGGCCACAAGCCCGGCACCGGCCACGGCCGCCGCGCTCGCCAGGAAACCCCGGCGGCCCACTTCGTTCACGCGCTTCACGCGGTCCTCCGTACGTCCGTGAGGGCGGCCACGTCGGCCAGCCGCTCGACCAGTCCACCGAGGTCGGCGTCGACCTTCTCCCTCTGCGGACGGGTGAGTCGGGTCAGTGGCGTCCACTTGCCGGAGTGGTCCAGGCCGTCCAGGGTGTGCTGGGCGCGGTCCATCCAGGTGCCGAGTCCGGCGAACCCCGAGTCCCGGGTCTTCAGCAGCGGGCTCAAGTACCCGAGCAGTGCGCGCGTGCCGTCGAGGTTGGCGCGGGCGGTGGCCAGGTTGGTGCCGCTGCCGTAGTCGGTCCGGCCGGTCAGCTCGAACTGCACGGTGTTCTCCAGAATCTCGTGCGCCCGCAGCCCGGTGTCGGACGGATCCATCCGCTGCGAGGGCCAGCTGCTCTCCAACGCGTGGACGTCCTTGGCGAGTTGATCGGCGGGACCGCGCAACCCGCTCGCCGGCTCGCCGTGCCACAGCCCGTACTCGACCCGGTGGAAGCCGGTGAACCCGGCGTCGTGCACCCCGCCCGCGAGGCCGGCCGTGGTGCCGTTGATCGCCCCGTCCGAGTCGCCGAACGTGCCGTAGGCGGCGCCCATGCGCTCGTAGACGAGGTGTGCGGGCAGCCATGCTTTACGGGCCGCCGCGAGGTCGCCCCGGTCAACGGCGGCACGCAACACGTCCGTCTTCCGGGCGAGTTCGACGGTCCGGGCCTGGATCCACTTCTGGTAGGCGAGCGTCGGCGGGATGAGTTCCTGCTGTGTGATGGGCACTGCGGCGGGCCCGCTCCTCACCTTCGAGCCGGTGATGCGGACGGTGGGTCCCGTCACGGCGTCGGCGTCGTCGGGCAGGCACTTGAAGGCGTACGACCCGTTCCCGAGAGTCACCCCGAGCGGCCGGACGGTACCCGGAGCCAGCCCCTCGACCTCGCCGTAGACGGCACCGGTCCGCACGTCGGTGAGATACACCTCGGCCGCCGTGCTGGACGTGTTGCGCAGCTCGAAGACCTGGTGACCGGCCCGCGGATGCGTCCAGCCGCTGCCGCACCCGGCGGTCGCGACCTCGACGGCGGTGTGCGGAAGCCCGTCGGCGGCGGCAGTGGCCTTCGTCCCGTCCGAGCCGGAGCCGCGCGCCGTGAGCACTCCGGCTCCCACGGCCGCCACGACGACCAGGGCACCGGCCGCGAGCAGCACGGTACGTCGGCGACCGGCACGGGGTGCGGGCGTGGGCGGGCTCAGCTCCGAGGCGGGGATCGGACCGGGCTCGGCATCGGCTTCGGCGCCGCGCGCGGTTTCGGGCACGCCGGGCCTCCAGGGGAGTCGTACGAAAGGTGGCGGTACCAGCGATCTTATGAGGGCGCCATCGCCCGCACCGCGTCCCTTGACTCTGTCCTGACCGGAGGGCGGGCGAGAATTCGCCCGGGGTTCACCGGACGGTCCGTGATCGCCACAGTGCGGTGGGCGGGGGTGCACGGTGGGCTACGGCCGGGCGGGTCGGGTCGACCGCGCTTCGCCCCCGGCGAACGGGTGGCGCCGAAGGGGCCCGGGAACAACGCGGCCCCCTTCGGCGCTGCTCCTGATAACTCGCCGGGTACTCAGAGAAGGGTCGTGAAGGAGATGAATCGGTCAGGGCAGGAGCCGCTCCCGCCGTCAGGTGAAGCGCCGTTGGTGACCACATGCGGCCGCCACGTCGCGGTGAGGCGGCTGCGGCTGGCGATCCCGGAGCGGCCCATCACACGGGTCACCCTGGACGTGGGGCCCGTCGTACGCGGCGAGCCCGGGCTGTGGGCCTCGCTCACCGTCGCGGAGGCCCGTGACCTGGCCCGTCGTCTTCTCGCCCAGGCCGCCCTGGCCGACACGGGCACCGCTGCTCCCGCGGAGCCGAGCGCGGCGGGCAACTAGCCGCCGCCACCGGGGAGTTGCGAGCACCCCCCCTTCACGGGCCCGGCTGGACCGACCTCGTGCGCCGGTCCAGCCACGCCCGCACACCTCAGGCCCCTCGCGTCAGCACCTTCTCCAACGCGCCGATCGCCGACCGGAGTTCGTCCTCCGTGATGGTCAGCGGCGGTGCTAGCCGGATCGTGGAGCCGTGCGTGTCCTTGGCCAACACGCCCTCGCGCATGAGGCGTTCGCTGATCTCGCGCCCGGTGCCGATCGCCGGGTCGACGTCGACGCCCGCCCACAGACCGCGGGCCCGGAAACCGACGACGCCCTTGCCGACCAGCTCGGTCAGTCCGTCCCGCAGGACGAGGCCCAACTCGGAGGCCCTGCGCTGGAATTCACCGGTCTCCAGCAGCTCGACGACCGCCGAGCCGACCGCCGCGGCGAGCGGGTTGCCGCCGAACGTCGACCCGTGCTCACCGGGCTTCAGGACGCTCAGCACCTCGCGCCGCGCGACCACCGCCGACACCGGCACGATGCCGCCGCCCAGCGCCTTGCCGAGCAGCAGCACGTCCGGGACGACCCCCTCGTGCTCGACGGCGAGGGTGCGGCCGGTGCGGCCCAGGCCCGACTGGATCTCGTCCGCGATGAACAAGCAGCCCTTGCGAGTGGTGAGTTCGCGCACACCGGCCAGATAGCCCGCGTCCGGGATGATCACCCCGGCCTCGCCCTGGATCGGCTCGATCAGCACCGCCGCCGTCGTCTCGTCGACCGCCGCCTCCAGCGCCGCGAGGTCGTTGTACGGCACGATCCGGAAGCCCGGCGTGAAGGGACCGAAGCCCGCCCGTGCCGTCTCGTCGGTGGAGAAGCTGACGATCGTCGTCGTACGGCCGTGGAAGTTCTCCGCCGCGACGACGATGGTCGCCTGGTCGGCGGGGACGCCCTTCACGTCGTAGGCCCACTTGCGGGCCACCTTGATGCCGCTCTCGACCGCCTCCGCGCCGGTGTTCATCGGCAGCACCATGTCGAGGCCGGTCAACTCCGCGAGCCGCTCGGCGAATTCGGCGAGCTTGTCGTTGTGGAAGGCGCGCGAGGTGAGCGTCAGCTGGTCGAGCTGGCGGTGGGCCGCCTCGATCAGGGCGGGGTGCCGGTGGCCGAAGTTGAGGGCCGAGTAGCCCGCGAGCATGTCGAGGTAGCGGCGGCCCTCGACGTCCTCCACCCAGGTGCCCTCGGCGCTGGCGACGACCACGGGCAGCGGGTGGTAGTTGTGCGCGAGGACCGGCTCCTCGGCACGGATGAGGTCGGCGGACGTACGGGCGCGGACGGGTGCGGTCATGAGCGGATCTCCTGGGTGCAGCACTTGATGCCGCCGCCGGCCTTGTGGAACTCGGAGAGGTCGACGGGGACGGGGACGTAGCCGCGTTCGGCGAGGCGCGAGGCCAGCACCTCGGCCTGGGGCGCGATGAAGACGTGCAGACCGTCGGAGACGGAGTTGAGCCCGAAGGTCATCGCGTCCTCGCGGGTGGCGAGCACCGCCTCCGGGTACAGCCGCGCGAGCACCTCGCGGCTGCCCGGCGAGAACGCCTCCGGGTAGTAGCAGATGGTGTCCTCGTCCAGGACGAACAGCGCCGTGTCGAGGTGGTAGAAGTACGGGTCGACCAGCGTCAGGCTGATCACCGGGACGCCGAAGAACTCCTGCACCTCGCGATGGGCCTCGCGGGTCGTGCGGAACCCGGTGCCGGCCAGTACGTAGCGGCCGGTCGGGACGAGATCGCCCTCGCCCTCGCTCACCGACTCGGGGCGGTAGACGTCGTAGCCCGCGGCCTTGAACCAGGTGTCGTAGTGGACGGACTCGGGCTGCCGCTCGGGCGCGTGGAAGAGGGAGCCGAAGACGCGGCCGTCGACGACGACCGCCGAGTTCGCGGCGAAGACCATGTCGGGGAGACCGGCCACCGGCGGCACCGTGTCGACGGTGTGGCCGTGGGCGCGGTAGGTGTCGATCAGCGTCCGCCACTGCTCATGGGCGAGATCGACGTCCACCTGGGTGTCGGGGTGCATCCAGGGGTTGATCGCGTACTGCACGGCGAAGTGTCTGGGTTCGCAGACGAGAAAGCGCCGCCGGCGCCGCACACGGGTCTCGGGCACAGAGGGGTTCCTCCGCTTCCTGTGATGACGACTGGGGTTGACACCACGGTAGAAAGCGACAGATACGACCGACAAGGGACAAACGCTGCGCGTATACGCAGTAACGCTGCGTCTTTTCCGGGGTCAGCGCACGTCTGATGCGTCACCTGGGGCCGGATGGGTGGCGCCCGCTTCCGGGCTTTCCGGGAGGAGGTGGGACAGCACCATCACGCTGATCGTCTTCCGGATGAACGGTTCCTGCCGGATGCGCTCCAGCACCTCCTCGAAGTGCTCCACATCGGTGGCCCGTACATGCAGCAGCGCGTCCGCGCCCCCGGTCACGGTCATGGCCGCGGTGATCTCCGGGTGGTTGCGCACCACCTCCGCGAGCCGCCTGGGGGGCGCGGCGCCCTCGCAGTACACCTCCACGTACGCCTCCGTGCGCCAGCCGAGCGCGGACGGCTGCACCGTCGCCGTGAACCCGGTGATCACACCCGTCTCGCGCAGCCGGTCCACGCGCCGCTTCACCGCCGTCGCGGACAGCCCGATCGCCGCCCCGATCTCGGCGAAACTGGTCCGCGCGTTCGCCATCAGCGCGGTGATGATCTTCCGGTCGAGTTCGTCGAACGGGGTGGTCCTGCTGTTCATGTCGGCACTGTATCCAGCGCGAACGTCCACGCCTGGTACATGTCCAGGCGTGCGGATTCCTCCTACACTCCACGTTCATGCTGCGCGCCCTCGCCGTCGACGACGAACGCCCCTCCCTGGAGGAGCTGCTCTATCTGCTGAACGCCGATCCACGCATCGGCAGCGCGGAGGGCGCGGGCGACGCGACCGAGGCGCTGCGCCGCATCAACAGGGCCCTGGAATCAGGCCCGGACGGACCGGAAGCCATTGATGTCGTGTTCCTCGACATCCAGATGCCGGGCCTCGACGGCCTCGACATGGCACGGCTGCTGACCGGTTTCGCCAAGCCGCCGCTCGTCGTGTTCGTCACCGCGCACGAGGACTTCGCCGTACAGGCCTTCGATCTCAAGGCAGTCGACTACGTCCTGAAACCGGTCCGCAAGGAGCGGCTCGCGGAGGCGGTGCGCCGGGCGGCCGAACTCGGCGGCGCCGCACCGCGGATACCCGTGCACGAACCCGACCCCGACCACATCGCCGTCGAACTCGGCGGTGTCACACGGTTCGTGGCCGTCGACGACATCACCCACGTCGAGGCCCAGGGCGACTACGCCCGTCTGCACACCGACCGGGGCAGCCACCTCGTCCGCATCCCGGTGTCCACCCTGGAGGACCGCTGGCGCTCCCGCGGCTTCGTCCGCATCCACCGCCGCCACCTCGTCGCCCTGCGCCACATCGGCGAACTCCGCCTGGACGCAGGGACGGTGAGCGTTCTCGTCGGCGGCGAGGAACTCCAGGTCAGCCGCCGCCACACCCGCGAACTGCGCGACCTGCTGATGCGGAGGTCCTGACGATGCCTCAGGACCCCAGCGAACGCAGGGTGGTTGTCACCGCCCCACCGCGCCGCACCCGCCGCGCCTCCGGCTACTCCCGCCCCCGCACCGAGATCGACGAACAGACCACCCTCGGCCACACCTACGTCCGCTCCCTCATGCGCACCCAACTCCGCGCAGCCCTCACGGTGTTCGCGGTCCTCGTCCTCCTCGTCGGGCCCCTGCCCCTGGTCTTCGCGGCGACCCCGGACTCCCACCGCCTCGAATGGCTCGTCCTCGGCTTCTGCCTCTACGCCCCGCTCGTCCTGCTCGCCCTCTGGTACGTGCGCCGCGCCGAACGCAACGAACGCGACTTCGTCCGCCTCGTCGAGGACCGATGAACTCCAGCTATGCCGTGCCGGCGGTCGCCCTCGTCGTCGTGGTCACGGTCCTCGTCGGCGCCTTCGGCCTCCGCATCTCCCGCACCACCTCCGACTTCTACGTCGCCTCCCGCACCGTCGGCCCCCGCCTCAACGCGGCCGCCATCAGCGGCGAATACCTCTCCGCGGCCTCGTTCCTGGGCATCGCCGGTCTCGTCCTGGTGCAGGGCCCCGACATGCTCTGGTACCCCGTCGGCTACACGGCCGGCTACCTCGTCCTGCTCCTCTTCGTCGCCGCCCCGCTCCGCCGCTCCGGCGCCTACACCCTCCCCGACTTCGCCGAGGCCCGGCTCGCCTCGCACGCCGTACGACGCCTCGCGGGCGCCTTCGTCGTCGGCGTCGGCTGGTTGTACCTGTTGCCCCAACTCCAGGGCGCCGGGCTCACGTTGACCGTCCTCACGGGTGCTCCGGACTCGCTGGGCGGCCTGATCGTCGCCGTCGTGGTCGTCGCCACCGTCGCGGCCGGCGGCATGCGCAGCATCACCTTCGTGCAGGCCTTCCAGTACTGGCTGAAGCTCACCGCGCTGCTCGTCCCCGCCCTCTTCCTGGTCCTCGCCTGGCAGAGCGACGGAGCACCCCGGCATGCCTTCGAGGAACCGGCAACCTTCCGTGAGCAAAGGGCAGTCCGGGTCGACGAGACACTCGACCTGAGACTCGACCACCCCCTGACGGTCACCGTGAACGGCACGGTCGACAGCCGCCACTACACCGCGACGAAGCTCCAACTCCCCGCCGGCACCCACCACATCGAGCGCGGCACCCGGCTCACCTTCACCAAGGGCGCCACCGTCCCCGTCGCCGACCGCGGCACCAACGGCGGCATGTCGACCTCGCTCGCCGCGAGCCGCGAGGAGCGCCCGCTGTACGCGACGTACGGCCTCATCCTCGCCACCTTCCTCGGCACCATGGGCCTGCCGCACGTCGTCGTCCGCTTCTACACCAGCCCGCACGGCGTCGCCGCCCGCCGCACCACGGTCGCCGTCCTCGGCCTGATCGGCGCCTTCTACCTCCTCCCACCCGTCTACGGCGCCCTCGGCCGCCTGTACACCCCCGAACTCACCATCACCGGCGACGCCGACGCGGCCGTCCTCCTGCTGCCCGACCGCATGCTCGGCGGTGTCGGCGGCGACCTGCTCGGCGCCCTGGTCGCGGGCGGCGCCTTCGCCGCGTTCCTGTCCACCGCGTCCGGGCTGACCATGGCGGTCGCCGGGGTCCTCACCCAGGACGTCCTCCCGTCGCGCGGGGTACGGCACTTCAGGCTCGGCACGGTCCTCGCCATGGCCGTGCCGCTGGTCGCGAGCGTGCTGGTCGGCGGGCTGCCCGTCGCCGACGCCGTGGGGCTCGCGTTCGCCGTATCGGCGTCCTCCTTCTGCCCGTTGCTGGTCCTCGGCATCTGGTGGACGCGGCTCACCCCGCCCGGCGCGGCGGCCGGGATGCTGGTCGGCGGCGGGTCGGCGTTCGTCGCCGTGGCCGCGACCATGGCGGGCTTCCCCGGCACCGACCCCCTGCACGCCCTGCTCGCCTGGCCCGCTCTCTGGTCGGTGCCGCTGGGGTTCCTCACCATGGTGCTGGTGTCCCTGGCGACGCCGGGGCGGGTGCCCACGGGGACGGCGGCGGTTCTGGCGCGGTTCCATCTGCCGGAGGAGCTGCGGGCGGAGGCGAAGGCGTGACGGAGTCCGGGCGCGGCTTCGGCGCCGCCGTGAGGGAAATCCTCAACCGCCGTGCGGAGGAGGCCATATGAGCGGATTCCTGGCCGGCCTCTGCGTCGCCGTCCTCCCGCTGCTCGCCGCCGGCTTCTGGCTCGGCCGCCGCACCGCGCGCCCCGAGAACCTCGGCGGACTCGGCACCCCCGTCGAGCACGCCACCTTCCAGACCCTGCACACCGCCTCCCTCGCCGCGCCCCCGCTGCGCGCGGGCCTCACCGAGGAGACGGCCCGCCGCTCGGCCCGGAGACTGCGCACCCTGCTCGGCACGGACGCCCTGTGCCTCACCGACCAGCAGCAGGTCCTCGCCTGGGACGGTGCCGGCGACCATCACCGGGCCGAGGTCATGGAACGCCTCGCGGGCGCCCTGGAGACCGGCCGAGGAGAGGCGTTCCGGCTCAGCTGCGACGCACCCGACTGCCCGCTGCGCTGGGCCGTGGTCGCCCCGCTCACCGTCGACGACCGGGTCCACGGCGCGCTGGTCGCCTGCGCCCCGCGCGAGTCCGCCGTCCTCGTCCGCGCCGCGGGAGAGGTCGCCCGCTGGGTCTCCGTCCAACTGGAGTTGGCGGATCTGGACCAGTCCCGCACCCGGCTGATCGAGGCCGAGATCAAGGCACTTCGGGCCCAGATCTCCCCGCACTTCATCTTCAACTCGCTCGCGGTGATCGCGTCCTTCGTCCGCACAGACCCGGAGCGCGCCCGCGAACTGCTCCTGGAATTCGCCGACTTCACCCGCTACTCGTTCCGCAGGCACGGCGACTTCACCACCCTCGCCGACGAACTCCACGCCATCGACCACTACTTGGCGCTCGTCAGGGCGCGCTTCGGCGAACGCCTCTCCGTCACCCTGCAGATCGCCCCCGAGGTGCTGCCGGTCGCGCTCCCGTTCCTCTGTCTGCAACCCCTCGTCGAGAACGCCGTCAAGCACGGCCTGGAGGGCAAGGCCGACAAGAGCCGCATCAGCATCACCGCGCAGGACGCGGGCGCCGAGGCGCTCGTCGTCATCGAGGACGACGGCACCGGCATGGACCCCGACCTGCTCCGCCGCATCCTCGCGGGCGAGGTCAGCCCCTCCGGCGGCATCGGCCTGTCCAACGTCGACGACCGGCTCCGCCAGGTCTACGGCGACGACTACGGCCTCGTCATCGAGACCGCCGTGGGAGCGGGCATGAAGATCACCGCCCGGCTGCCGAAGTACCAGCCGGGCGTGCACTCGGCGAGCAGGCCCAGCGAGGCGTAGCGGGCCTCAGGCGCTGCGGGTGGCCACCATCCCGAGAGTGATCAGCCCGAGCACGACCCAGCCGAACCACAGCCAGCCGTTGCTTCCGAGCGCCACCGTGTAGGCCGTCACCACCACCAGACCGCCGACGGTGATCACCCCCATGGTCTTCGTGGAACCGGGCATCGCGACACCCTCCTCATGGCTCATCTCCCTCCATGGTGCCCCCGTTCTGCCTCCGAACGGAGCACACGACGAAATGTGTGCCGGACTTCCACGGTCCCTGGCTCGTCCAGGAGGCCGCCTCGTAGACCGACGGATCGAAGCCGTAGTCGGCCGGCGGGACCTCCCGCGCGCATGCCGCGTCCGACTCCGTGCGCGCCTGGGCCAGCGTGACGCCTGCGCCCAACCGGGTGAATCCGAGCACCAGCTGATCATGCTTCCCGGCACAGGAGACCAGACTCGCGGCCCGGTCGGAGGGCACGTCCAGGCAGTCCCGCTTCTGCATCGTCGACGTGTCCGCGAACGCCGACCCGAGGGCACGCCGACTGCCGAGCGGCCCGTAGACCGGCCCGTGCGCGCCCAGCACCAGACACGCGGTCCGATGCCCGGCGGCCCCGAAACCGGCATCGGTCGGCACGACGGCGAAGCCCCGCACGTCCGCGAGCTTCTCCCGCGTCTCCTGCGTCCGCTGCGCACACCGCTCGGCCCCGGCGACCCGCGCCTCGCTCGCGGACGCGGTGGAGACCGATGCCATCACCTGCCCGTCGGGCACCGAGTTCCGGCAGGTGGGGTCGACGGCGATCCGGGGCGTCCCCTTGAACCGCCTCCCACCGGGCCAGTCGGCGGTCACGCAGTCGCCGTCCTTGAGCGGCGCGGTGAGCCCGACGCCTTTGCCGTACGGCGATGGGTCGTTGCCCGTGTCCGAGCTGTCGCCGGGCGGCTGGCGGGCCATCGCGTACCAGACACCGCCCAGCGCGAGAGCGAGCCCGAGCAGACCGGCGAGGGCGGCCCGGAGGCGCCGGGGACGCGGGCGCCGACGCCGACCGGTGGGGGAGTGCGCGGGAGGCGGGGGCCCCGCCGCGAACGGCACCGGCTGCCCCTCCCACGGCGACGGCGAGCCCAGGTCGGTCTGCGTCCTGGAGTACGCCCCCGCCCCCGGGTCCGTCTGCGGCGTCACGATCAACGACAGTGCCCCCTCGGCCTCCGCCGCCGGAATCCGTCGTAGCGGATCCTTCTCCAGCATCGCGTGGAGCACCGGGGCCAGGGCGCCCGCGCGGACCGGGAGCAGCGGGTCCTCCGTGACCACCGCCGTGATCTCCGCGAGGGGGGTGTCACGGACGAAGGGGCCGTGGCCCTCGACGGCGTGGTAGAGCGTGCAGCCCAGCGAGAACAGGTCGGCGGCGGCGGTCGGCGGCCCGCCCGTGGCCCGCTCCGGCGCCAGATACCCCGCCGTACCGACGAGCACGGACGTCAGCGTGTACCGCGTGTCCCCGGCGTCCGGCTGCACCGAGATGCCGTAGTCGGTGAGCAGCACACGGGCGTACGGCGAACCGGTGCGGTCCGGTGCGAGAAGGATGTTCGCCGGTTTCACGTCCCGGTGCATCACGCCCCGCTGGTGCCCCGCGGTCAGCGCGTCGAGTACGGCGAGGCCTATGCGGGCACACTCCGCCGGGGCGAGCGAGCCGTACCGGGCGATCAGGTCGCGCAGGTCCACGGCGTCCGCCACGTACTCCATGACGATCCACGGCAGCCCCTCGTGCTCCAGCACGTCGTGGACGGTCACCACATGGGGATGACCGCGCAGCCCGGCGGCGTTCCGCGCCTCGGCCCGGGCGCGTGCGACCCGGGCCTCCCGTTCGGCGTCGGCGTAGGCTGGGTTGCTGAACACGACCTCCTTGAGCGCGACTTCACAGGCCAGCCGCTGGTCATGTGCGAGCCACACATGTCCCATTCCGCCACTGCCCAGCGGCTTCAGCAGCAGATAACGGCCGGCGATGACCCGGCCCACCCCCGAGGCCGGCGATCCGTGTGGCATCCGGTGTCCCCCTTCCCGGTCCGCGTCACGTCTCGGTGGTGGCGGGTGTGGTGGGTGTGGTGGGTGTCGTGGTCAGCGGGGCGCTGCTGGTGACCGGTGCGCTCGTCGTCGGTGGTGGCTCACTCGCGGGTGAGGACGTGGGCGGCGACGGTGGGGACGTGGAGGGCGGTGGTGCCGTGGATGTCGGCGGCTCCGGCGTCGGCCCGGACGACGTCGGCGGACCGGTGGAACCCGTAGGACCCGTAGGACCCGGGGGAGTGGACGTGCCCCCGCCGCTCGTCGCCCCGGCCACGCTCACCGTCACGTACTCCCCGAACCGCAGCGCGGTCCCGGCCGGTGGATCGCTCGCGATGACCCGGGCGTCGTCGGAAGGCGGCGCACTCCCGGCGTACCCGGCCGCCAGACCAGCGCTCACCAGTTGCCGCCGCGCCTCCCCGAAGGTGCTCCCCGCGAGGTCGGGTACGGGATGCCGTGTCCGGGTGTCGAAGGTGGCGTCACTCCGACCCGTCGTCCCCACCGGACGCCGCATACCGCGGCCCGGATCGCCGACGTCGACGAGGACGAGCCGCTCCATTTCCCGGGGCGCCGGACGCACGGCCACCACCGAGGACGCCGCAAATCCGCTCCACTTCTTGGTGCCGTCCGCGAACTTGACGGAAATGCGGTTCACGTCACCGTTGAAGGGACGCAGTGGATTTCCGCACGAACACTTCGCGGCCGGTTCTCCCCGCGCGTCGACGAGAATCGCGATTCCCGACTGGAGAAGGGAGTCGTAGGGCGTGGCCTTTCCCTTTTTGTAGTCGTGATTCTGTACGAGAGTGTCGTGACGCAGGAGTACGGGTGTGAGCCGGTCCAGATAACCCGGTATCTGATCGGTGCGGAGACCCAGCACATCCGACCAGGCGACGGCCTTGCGACGGTTCGCGGGATCGGTCAGAAACCTCTTGAGCCTCGCCACGTCACAGACGGTCGGCTTCTTGGTGCCTCCGTAGAGACCTGGTGTGTCCCCCTGCTGGAGGCTGCCCCGCACCGGCATCGAACGCACGGTGGCGTCCTGCCCCAGCCCCTTTTTCTCGTCGAAGAAAGGCGCGAGCGACGGAACTCCGGCGGCGACCGCCTGCACGGCGAACGCGTGTACGCCACCGACCGCGCCCCCACCGCAGCCGCCCAGTCCACTCACGACCAGGACACAGACCAGCGGCACGGCGATTCTGCGGACCACCGCAATTCCACCACGCCGACAACTGTGCACAACAACGCGAAATGTCATTACCGCTCCCCCCGGCGGCGGTTCCCCCATCGCGCTTTATGCTACTGAAGAAAATTCCCGTTCAGCTGCCGCGTGTGTTCAGTGAGGCCAAATAGGCGTTGTAGGCCTCGAGTTCCTTGTCACCGTCCCGGTCGGCGGCCCGGTCCTGACGCTTAGCCTGCCGCTGCTCGGAGCCGTACCACTGGAACAGCAGGGCGATCAGCACCAGCACGGACGGGATCTCGCTGAACGCCCAGGCGATGCCGCCGGCCGCGTTCTGGTCGGAGAGCGCGTCGATGCCGAGCGAGGCGGGCGGGTGCTTGAACGTCGTGACCATCGGCTCGGACGCCATCATCAACGCGATGCCGAAGAACGCGTGGAACGGCATCCCGGCGAACAGCTCCAGCATCCGCATCAGATAGCCCGGGCGGCTCGGCCCGGGGTCCACGCCCATGATCGGCCAGAAGAACACCACACCCACCGCAAGGAAGTGCACCATCATCGCGATGTGCCCGGTCTTGGACCCCATCAGGAAGTCGAAGATCGGCGTGAAGTACAGCGCGTAGAGGCTGGCAATGAACAGCGGGATCGTGAACGCGGGATGCGTGATGATCTTCATGTACCGGCTGTGCAGGAACATCAGCAGCAGCTCACGCGGCCCCTTGCGCCCCCGGGGCGCCGGCGGCAGCGCGCGCAACGCCAGGGTGACCGGGGCACCGAGCAGCAGCAGGATCGGCGACAGCATGCTGATCACCATGTGCTGCACCATGTGCACGCTGAACATGACCATGCCGTAGTCGTTGAGCTTGGTGCACATGACCAGCCCGACGGTGAGCACGCCGATGACGTACGAGATCGTCCGTCCCACGGGCCACGAGTCCCCCCGCCGCCGCAACCGCACGACCCCCCAGCCGTACAGCCCGATCCCGACGAGACAGGCAGTCAGAAAGAACGGGTCGGCCGACCACTCGAGCCCCCGCCCCAACGTGAACGGCGGCAGATCCATGACCATGCCGTGCCCGCCGTGATCCATCGGACGGCTCCTGTTTCGTGGGGGTGTGCGTCATCTGTCCGCACCAGACTAGAACCGTCCCCGGCCGCACCTGTGACCGGGGCCAGCACCAACCCCCTGGGGGCGCGGGGCTGTGACATCTGCGGCTCCGCCGCGCGGGCGCGACCAGCCCCCACACACCCGCACCCGACGAACGACCTAGAAGACGCTCAGAGCACGCACTCGGCCTCTTCATACCGATCGGCAGGCACCGTCTTCAACGTCTCCACCGCGTCGGCCAACGACACCATCACGATGTCGGTCCCCTGAAGCGCGGTCATCTTCCCGAACTCGCCCCGATGCGCGGCCTCCACCGCATGCCACCCGAACCGGGTCGCCAGCACCCGGTCGTACGCGGTGGGCGTACCCCCACGCTGCACATGCCCGAGAATCACCGGCCGCGCCTCCTTCCCGAGCCGCTCCTCCAGCTCCAGGGACAGCTGCCGAGCGATCCCCGCGAAGCGCTCATGGCCGTAGACGTCCTTCTTGCCCTCGTCGAAGTCCATGGACCCCTCACGAGGCTTCGCGCCCTCCGCCGCGACGACGATCGCGAACCGCTTGCCCGCCTCGAAGCGTTCGCCGACGCGCGCGGCCAACTCCTCGATGTCGAAGGGGCGTTCAGGTACGACGATGGCGTGCGCGCCGGCCGCCATGCCGGAGTGGAGCGCGATCCAGCCGGTGTGGCGGCCCATGACCTCCACGACCAGGACGCGCTGGTGGGACTCGGCAGTCGTCTTGAGCCGGTCGAGCGCCTCGGTCGCGACACCTACGGCGGTGTCGAAGCCGAAGGTGACGTCCGTGACCGCGATGTCGTTGTCGATGGTCTTGGGGACGCCGACAATCGGGAGACCGGCGTCGTACATCAGCTTGGCCGCCTTGAGCGTGCCCTCGCCGCCTATCGGGATGATCGCGTCGAGGCCGAGTTCCTCGACATGGCCCCGGGCCCGCTCCACGCCGTCCCGCAGATGGGAGGGCTGGACACGGGAGGAGCCGAGGATGGTGCCGCCGCGAGCAAGGATGCCGCTCACCGCGTCAAGGTCGAGCTTGAGGTAGTCGCACTCCAGGAGGCCCTTCCAGCCGTCCCGGAAGCCGATGACCTCGTCGCCGTGGTCCACGACGGCGCGGTGCACGACGGACCGGATGACGGCGTTCAGGCCGGGGCAGTCGCCGCCGGACGTGAGGACACCAATGCGCATAGCCCGAGGAACCTTCTCAACGTGGGCCGAAACCGGACCACGTTGTCCGGTACGAACCCCGCCACCCTAACGGCAGGAGGGGGCGGGATCGTAGCGCGCGTCCGCCTGCTGGACGACCCCGCTCACCTGCGCGGACGGGCCGTCAGACGGGCTGGTTGCCGACGTCCGAAGACGAGGTGTACACCCGCCCCCGAGTCGGTTCCCGAGCGCGCCCCGGAGTCCGGGGCGGTCGGTCTCAGGCAGGCTGCTGAGCTGCGGCGATGCGCTCGTTGCGGAGCGCCTCGTACCAGCGGTCGTCGATCGGCGGGAGCGCGTTCACATCGAGGGCCAGCTTCAGCAGCAGGTCCGCGATCAGCGGATTGCGGGCGAGGACAGGGCCGTGCATGTACGTGCCGAACACCGTGTCGTTGTACGCGCCCTCGGTGCCGTCGCCCGTGCCGTTGCCCTTGCCGAGGCGGACCTGCGCGAACGGGCGGGCGGTCGGGCCGAGATGCGTGACGCCCTGGTGGTTCTCGAAGCCGGTCAGCGGGGGCAGGCCCAGACGCGCGTCGATGTCGCCGAGCACGTCACCCACGCAGCGCTCGCCCTCGCCGCGCGTCGACACCACGTCGAGCAGGCCGAGGCCGGGCTCGCGCTGGCCGAGGTCGTTGATGAACTCGTGGCCGAGGATCTGGTAGCCGGCGCACACCGAGAAGACGATCGCGCCGTTGCCGACGGCCCGGTGCAGGCCGCCGTCGCGGCGCAGGCGCTCCGCCGCGAGCCGCTGCGGACGGTCCTCACCGCCGCCGATCAGGTAGATGTCGCCCGAGGTCGGGATGGGCTGGTCGCTGCGCACGTCCAGCCGGGCCACATCGAGGCCGCGCTGCCGTGCCCGGCGTTCCACGACAAGGGCGTTGCCCTGGTCGCCGTAGGTGCTCAGCAGGTCCGGGTAGATCCACACCAGACGCAGCTGGTTGTCGCTCATGGTCAATTCGTCCTCTGAGTGTCAGTTGCCGACGCGGCGGCGCAGGTCCTGGAACGCGGTGTAGTTCGCGATGACCTCGATGCGGCCGGGCGGGGCCATCTGCACGGCCTGGTCGAGGTTGTCGCAGACCTGGAAGTGCTGGTTGGCCACTTCCAGACGGACCGCGAGGTCCAGCTTGCGGTCGCCCACGACGAAGATGGGGTGGCCGGTCAGTCGGGTGTAGTCGACGTCCCAGAGCCACGAGGTGTCGGTGCCGTCGGCGCCGCGCGCGTTCACCGAGAGGATCACCGGGGTCGGCGGCGGATCGATCAGGCTGAACGTCTCGAGCCAGCCCGCCGGGTTCTTCGCCAGCAGCAGCCGCAGGTCGCGCTGCATGAACTGGACGACGTCATAACGCCCCGCGACGGCCTGCACGCGGTACATCCGCTCCAGGGCTACCTGCGGCGGCACCCCGAACACGGCGGCGACGGCGGCGGAGGACGCGGCGTTGGCCTTGTTGGCACGCCCCGGCAGCTGAAGGTGGATGGGCCAGGCGGAACCGTGCGGATCGAGAACGTGATCCCCGGACAGCGCCCAACTCGGCGTGGGCCGACGGAAACCGCACTCACCGCAGAACCAGTCGTCACCGGGACGCTGCATCACGCCACCGCACGAAGGACACGACCAGGCGTCGTCCTTCCACATCTGCCCGGCGGCGACCCAGATCACGTTGGGGGAGGAGGAAGCGGCCCACACGACCAACGGGTCGTCGGCGTTGGCGACGATGACGGCCTTCGAACCCGACAGCCCCTCACGCCAGTTCTCCGCGAGCATGCGGGTCTCGGCCGCGCGGTCGAGCTGGTCGCGGGAGAGGTTGAGCAGGGCGATGCACTTGGGGTCGGTGTCGCGGGCGACGCCGGCGAGGTACTTCTCGTCGACCTCGATGACACCGAACTTGGCGTCCGAGCCGCCGGCCAGCGCCGAGGTGATGCCGGCGGGCATGTTGGCGCCCAGCGCGTTCGAGACGACGGGTCCCGCGGCCCCGAGGGCCTCGGCGATGAGCCGCGTCGTGGTCGTCTTGCCGTTGGTCGCCGAGACGAGCGTCACATCCAGGCTCTGTGCGAGCCTGGCGAGCAGGTCGGGGTCGAGTTTGAGTGCCACTCGGCCGCCGATCACCGATCCGCTGCCCCGCCCCGCGGCACGGGATGCCGCCGCGACCGCCTTGCCCGCCGTCACGGCCAGCTTGGCCCGCGGCGTGAGCGGGTCCGAGTTGCCTGCCATCAGTTCTCGATCCTCCTTGCGTACGCGCCGCGCCTCTGCCTCCGGCAACGTGGTGTGGACCTCAGCCTATCGAGATCCTTATCGGTGCCTGAACCGCGGCACCGCGAACGCCTCGCGGCGGGCGTGCGCCGTAGAGAACCGTACCCTTGCGCCCATGCGATACGGCTCCATCCCGGGCGCCCGCGGGCGAGTCCGTCCCCTCACCCTGCTCGGCGACCCCCTGCTCCATACCCCG
Source organism: Streptomyces sp. NBC_00252 (assembly GCF_036187565.1). Lineage (NCBI taxonomy): Bacteria > Bacillati > Actinomycetota > Actinomycetes > Kitasatosporales > Streptomycetaceae > Streptomyces > Streptomyces sp. NBC_00252. The sequence goes on from NZ_CP108087.1 coordinate 8,596,418, forward strand.
TGCGACGAGGTAACAGACTTCGGCCCGGAACTCGCCCGTCTCGTAGAGGACTTGTTCGCCACGATGTACGCCGCCCAGGGCGTCGGCCTCGCCGCGAACCAAGTGGGCGTCCCCTTGCGGGTGTTCGTCTACGACTGCCCCGACGACGAGGACACGCGCCACCTGGGCCACGTGGTCAACCCACGCCTCGTGGAAGCGGACGGCATGGTGCTCAGGGGCCCGGAGGGCTGCCTCTCCCTGCCGGGCCTCGAGGCGGGCACGGAGCGCTACGACCACGCGGTCATCGAGGGCTTCACCGCAACCGGCGCCCCGATCACCATCCACGGCACGGGTTGGTTCGCCCGCTGCCTCCAGCACGAACACGACCATGTGGAGGGCCGGGTATACGCGGACCGCGTAACCGGCTGGCGCCACAACCGCTTGATGCGCCAGGTGAGCCGAGCGTCATGGCACAGGTGAAGGCGATGCCTTGGGGAGCGACCACCTCGCAGCACCGGCGAGCGTGGTGTTTTTGGGGGCGCGGGGAACTGCGCGACCAGCCCCCACGCACCCGCACCCGCAACACAACCGGCTAGAACCCGGGCCCACCGACCTTGTCCCCGGCGGCAGCCAACCGCCCCCACAACAGATCAGCCAGACTCCGCACCAACTCCGCCCGAGAACAAGGCCGTTCCCCCAACCACCAGTCCCCGGCCGCATGCATCATCCCGACAATCCCATGCCCCCACACCCGAGCCAGCTGCTGACTGTTGGGACCGAGATCCACCCGCTCCTCGATGACCTGGGCCAACTCCTCGCCCATCCGCCGAAGCAACGGAACAGAGTGGTTACCGGTGTCGAACCCCTGATCCGCGGTCTGCCCACCCTCGACGGGATGCATCAGAAACCGGTACACCTGAGGAAGCGCCTCGATCGCGGCGAGATACGTGTCGAGCGTCGCCTCAACCCGCTCCCGACGCTCGGCCGGAGCGTCCAACGCCGCCCGCAGCGACGACAACAGGGCATCCGTATGCCGCTTGGCAAGGGCCGCGTACAGTCCACCCTTGTCCCCGAAGTGCCGGTACAGAATCGGCTTCGTGATACCCGCTTCCGCGGCGATCGCGTTCATAGAGGCCTGCGGACCATCACGCAGCACCACTCTGTCCGCGGCCTCCAACAACTCGCGCCGTCGGCGATCGGCGGACCGTTGCTGATCGGTCCGCTGCGTGGTGTCCATGTGCTCTCCCCACCCGTGCTGAATCGGTGACGCCTGCGCAAAGTAACACTCAATGGCCGCAACACCTCGAACGGGCTGCCGACTGGTCATCGGGAGTTGACTTTTCCTACCCGTCGGTAACAGACTTCGGTTACCGCAAGTAACATGCTAGTGCGCCGCTGGAGGAGTCATGGCCGAGTTCACCATGGAACTCAACGACGAACAGAAGGAGGTGCGGGACTGGCTGCACGGCTTCGCCGCCGACGTCATCCGCCCCGCCGCCGCCGAATGGGACGAGCGTGAGGAGACTCCCTGGCCGGTCATCCAGGAGGCCGCGAAGGTCGGCATCTACTCCCTGGACTTCTACGCCCAGCAGTATTTCGACCCCACCGGCCTCGGCATCCCGATGGCCATGGAGGAACTCTTCTGGGGCGACGCGGGCATAGCCCTCTCCATAGTCGGCACCGGCCTGGCGGCCGTCGGCGTCCTCGCCAACGGCACCGAGGAGCAGATCGGCACCTGGATCCCCCAGATGTACGGCGACGCCAACGACGTGAAGGTCGCCGCCTTCTGCTCCTCCGAGCCCGACGCCGGTTCCGACGTCGCCTCCATGCGCACGCGTGCGGTGTACGACGAGGCCAAGGACGAGTGGGTGCTCAACGGCACCAAGACCTGGGCGACCAACGGTGGTATCGCCAATGTCCACGTCGTCGTCGCGGTCGTCGACGCGGACCTCGGCTCCAAGGGCCACGCCTCCTTCATCGTCCCGGCCGGCACGCCCGGTCTGTCCCAGGGGCAGAAGTTCAAGAAGCACGGCATCCGCGCTTCGCACACCGCAGAGGTCGTCCTGGAGAACGTGCGCGTCCCCGGTTCCTGCCTGCTCGGCGGCAAGGAGAAGCTGGACGAGCGCATCGCCCGCGCCCGTGAGCGCGCGAAGGCCGGCGGCGGCGAGCGGGTGAAGAACGCGGCGATGGCGACGTTCGAGGCGTCGCGCCCCGCGGTCGGCGCGATGGCGGTGGGCACGGCCCGCGCCGCGTACGAGGTCGCCCTCGACTACGCGAAGACCCGCGAGCAGTTCGGCCGCCCGATCATCGACAACCAGGGTGTGGCCTTCCAGCTCGCCGACATGCGTACGTCCATCGACGCGGCGCGGCTGCTGGTGTGGCGGGCGTCCTGGATGGCCGTCAACGGCAAGCAGTTCACGGCGGCCGAGGGCTCGATGTCGAAGCTGTTCGCCAGCGAGACGGCGAAGAAGGTCACCGGGCAGGCGATCCAGATCCTCGGCGGCAACGGCTACACCCGTGAGTATCCGGTCGAGCGGATGCACCGGGATGCGGCGATCTACACGATCTTCGAGGGCACGAGTGAGATTCAGCGGTTGGTGATCGCCCGGACCCTGTCCGGGATGCCGATTCGTTGAGTTTCGGGTGCGCGCTCGGTGGGGGCTGAGCGCGCAGTTAAATGCAGCCCGGGTTTCAGGGGCGCGGGGAACTGCGCGACCAGCCCCCACCGGGCCGCAGACAAAAAACGACGCAACTCACCGGTGTTTCAAGGGCGTCAACTGCTCGATGTCATAACGCCCCCGCAGCTCCTCGATAGCCGCATGATCCGGCGGCCCCCCACCACCCAGGATCTCCAACAGCTCCTCGAAATACCGCTCATGATCCGGCGGCGGAGACGCCTGGAAGAACATCTTCGCCGCCGTCTCCGTCGGGTTCGAGAACGCGTGCGGACACCCGGGCGGCACGACGATCACCGTCCCCGGCGTCGCCCGCACCACCCGGGACCCCGAACTCGACTCCCACCGCTGCCAGTTGTCCGGCGTCCGGATCCGCGGCTCGAAGGCGAGGACATCCAGCTCGCCCTCGAGCACGTAGAACAACTCCTCGCTGCGGGTGTGCACATGCGCCCCGACATCGAACCCCGGCGGCACCACCACCTCGAAGGTCGACGCGGTCCGGGAGTGCGAGCCGGTCACCTTGAACGTCACGTGCTGCGCGGGCGTCTGCACGACCCGGCCGTGACCGGGCGGTACCAGCAGCCCCTCCGTCGCCGTCATCGGCACCTCACCACGTCACGGGCAGTGCCTCGGGCCCGCGGATCAACGCGCCCTTCTTGAACGGGACTTGATCGGCCGGTACGGCGAGCCGCAGCCCGGGCAGCCGGTCCAGCAGGGCGTCCACCAGCAGCTCGGACTCCAGCCGGGCCAGCATGTTGCCGGGGCAGAAGTGCGGGCCGAAGCCGAAGGAGACATGCGGGTTCGGGCTGCGCGTGAAGTCGATCTTCTCGGGGTCCGGGAACACGTCCGGGTCCCGGTTCGCGGCCAGGTACGACACGTACACCGGGTCTCCCGCCCGCATCCGCACGCCGCGGATCTCCACGTCCTCCATGGCGATCCGGGACAGCCCGACCGCGTTGCGGTGCGGGATGTAGCGCAGCAGCTCGTCGATGGCCTGGGGCCTCGACTCCGGCTCCGCGCGCAGCCGTTCGACGAGATCGGGGCGGGTCAGCAGCAGGTAGAACATCTGCCCGCTGTTGTTGGTGACCGCCTCGCCGCCGATCTGCAGCAGCACCGCGAGCCCGACGGCCTCCTCCAGCGTGATCTCCTCCCGGCCCACGGCGGCACCGAGCAGCGAGGCCACGTCCTCGCCGTCGCTGCCCTCCCGCAGCCCGATCAGATCGCCGAAGTACGCGCCCATCTCCTGCTTCGCCTTCTCGCTGACCTTGGCGCCGTGCGAGGAGGACAGGATGAGCTGGGTCCAGGTGTGCATGCCGTGCCGGTCGGCCGCGGGCACACCCATCAGCTCGCAGATCACCGCGATGGGGAAGGGGCTCAGCACGGTCTCGGTGAGGTCTGCGGGCGGCCCGTTCTCGAGCAGCTCGTCGATCAGCTCGTCGAGCAGCAGCCGGGACTGGTCCCGGACCCGCTCCACCCCGCGCGCCGTGAACGCCTGGGCGACCGAGCGCCGTAGCCGGGTGTGGTCCGGTGGGTCGAGGAAGCCGACCGCGCCGCGTGCCGGGATGAAGTGCGGGGCCAGCCGGGTCACGGGCTGGTCCATCACCGCCTCGCGGCTGAACCGGGGGTCGTTGGTGACCATCCGCACGTCGTCGTGCCGGGTGACCAGCCACGCCCAGCCCTCGCCGTTGGGCAGTTTGATCCGGTTGACCGGACCCTCCCGCATCAGCTTGGCGAGGACCGGGTCGAAGTCCACCCCGTCCAGGTCGAGCGCCGGCCAGGGCCGGACGGGGGGCAGGGTCTCGGTGAGCGTCTCTTCAGTCATGCCGTACTCAAGCCGTCTCTCGGTCGTCGCTGTGCCAGCGGCCCAGGGCCATCTCGGCGGTGATGCCGGGTCCGAACCCGGCGAGGAGACCGCGCGCCCGGTGTTCGGCGCCGCCCTCGTCGAAGAGCCGGCGCAGCGCGTCCAGTACGACGGCGCTGGCGATGTTGCCGTACTCGGTGAGGGTGGCCCGGCTGAACCGGAACGCGTGCGGGTCGACCTGGAGGAACTTGCTCAGGTCGTCGAGTATTCGGGGCCCGCCCGCGTGGACTATGTAGAAGTCCAGGTCGGCCGCGTCCCAGCCGTGCAGTCCCGCGAGGTCCTGGAGCGCCGGCGCGAGGGGCTCCATGGTGGCCGGCACCCGCTTGTCCAGCAGGAAGTGGAACCCGGTGGCCCGGACGTCGTACATGATCCACTCTTCGGTCTTCGGGATCAGGTACGACCCGTTGCGCTCCAGCTGGATGCCCGTGCCGCCACGCCCACGCACGACCGCGGCCGCTATGCCGTCGCCGAACAGGCCGTTGGAGAGCAGGGAGCCGATGCCGAGGTCGGTCGGCTGGTAGCACAGCGAGCAGAACTCGCAGGCGACGATGAGCGCGTTGGCCTCGGGGTAGGCCGTGCAGAAGTCGTGCGCCCGGTTGATGGCCGCGCCGCCGGCCGCGCAGCCCAGCTGGGCGATGGGGATCTGGCGGGTGGTGGCGTCGAACGCCATCTCGTTGATCAGCCAGGCCGTGAGCGAGGGCATCATGAAGCCCGTGCACGAGACGTAGATGATCACGTCGATGTCGGTGGTGAGCAGCTCCGCCTCGTCGAGCGCGCGCTGCACGACCGAGGGGACACGGGCCTTCGCCTCGGCCGTGTAGATCTTGTTGCGGTCCTCGAACCCGGGGTGCTTCAGGGTCTCCTCGATGGGCTGCACGATGTGCCGCGTGCGTACACCGGTGTTCTCGATCAGCCGGAGGGCCAGCGGCAGGTTGGGGTGGTCCGCGTGACGGGAGCGCGCCAGCTCCAGCGTCTCCTCCATCGTGATGACGTGCTCGGGAACCGACACCGAGGGTTTGCACAAAGTCGCCATGAACCGTCCCTGCTTTCGCCTTCCGGAAGGCCTTCGCCCGCCGGTCAGAAGGTGGTTCACCTCAGAGGGTGGTGCACCCACGATCACCCGTGAGGGCGGCGATCTCGCGGTGGACTACTCCAATTCAGGGACCCCGTGTAAAGGTCGGATCAGCACGCGGTGACCAGAAACCCCGTCGTATCCCGCGTCGCGCCCGGCACCGTCCGGCTTTCCGGCACACGCCGGGAGCAACCCCCCAGGGGCGCGGGGAACTGCGCGACAAGCCACGACGAGCCCACACTCGCGAGACTACGAAGCGCCCCCACTGCTGTGCGCGATGCACGCAACGTCGATCCGATCCGCCAACTTCGCCAGCTCGATCGTCAACGCGGCCACCGTGTCCTCGTCGAGCCCCTCCTCCCCGGCCTCGACAAGGTGCAGCCACCGCCCACCCACGGTGCGCAGAAGCTTGCTGACATCGGCGGCAGCCACCTGCAGGGTCCCGCGGTCGTCGACGATCAGAGGCAGAGTCACTTCGCGGTTCACAGAGGGGATCGTAGCCGCGGAACGCTCACGCTCCGTGCCATACCGTGGTGATGTTGCAGAACTCGCGGATTCCGTGCCCCGACAGCTCCCGCCCGTACCCGGACCGCTTCACCCCGCCGAACGGGAACGCCGGATGCGACACGGTCATCCCGTTGAAGAAGACCCCACCGGCCTCCAGGTCCCGTACGAACCGCTCGACCTCCGCCTCGTCCCGCGTCCACACGTTGGAACTCAGCCCGAACGGCGTGTCGTTGGCGAGAAGGACGGCCTCGTCGAGGTCGGCGACCCGGTACAGCGTGGCGACGGGTCCGAACGTCTCCTCGCGGTGGATCCGCATCTCGCGGGTGATGTCGGTGAGGACGGTCGGCGGGTAGAACCAGCCGGGTCCGTCCGGCCGCTCACCGCCGCACAGCACGGTCGCCCCGCTCTCCACCGCGTCGTCGACGAGCTCCTCCAGATCGCTGCGGCCCGCCTCGCTCGCGACCGGGCCGACCTCGGTCTCCTCCTCCAGCGGATCACCGACCGTGAGCGCCTTCATGCCGGCCACGAACCGTTCGGCGAACGCGTCGAAGACGTCCGCGTGCACGATGAACCGCTTGGCGGCGATGCACGACTGCCCGTTGTTCTGCACGCGCGCGGTCACCGCGATCTGCGCGGCCCGCTCGATGTCGGCGGACGGCATCACGACGTAGGGGTCGCTGCCGCCCAGTTCCAGCACCGTCTTCTTGACCATGTCCCCGGCGACGGACGCGACCGCGCGCCCCGCGGGCTCACTGCCGGTGAGGGTGGCCGCCTTGACCCGCTCGTCGCGCAGGATCTCCTCGATCGCGCCGGAGCCGACCAGCAGGGTCTGGAACGCGCCCTCGGGGAAGCCCGCGCGGTGGAACAGGTCCTCCAGGTAGAGGGCGGTCTGCGGGACGTTCGACGCGTGCTTGAGCAGTCCGACGTTGCCCGCCATCAGCGCGGGCGCGGCGAAGCGGATCACCTGCCACAGCGGGAAGTTCCACGGCATGACGGCGAGGACGGGACCCAGCGGCCGGTAGCGGACCAACGCCCGGGAACCGCCCGAGTCCTTGACGTCCGCAGCCGCGGGTTGCTCGTCGGCGAGGAGTTCCTCCGCGTGGTCGGCGTACCAGCGCATCGACTTCGCGCACTTGGCCGCCTCCGCGCGGGCCTGCTTGACCGGCTTGCCCATCTCGGTGGTCATGATCCGGCCGATGTCCTGCTGGTCCTCGTCGAGGAGGTCGGCGGCCCGGTGCATGAGCCGGGCGCGCTCGGCGAAGGCGGACGTCCGGTAGGTCCGGAACGTGGCCTCGGCGAGCTGGAGCCGGCGCTCGATCTCCTCGGCACCCATGGCCTCGTACGTCTTGAGTGTCTCGCCGTTGGCCGGGTTGACCGTCGCGATGGGCATGGCTGACCTCCTGGAGCGGGCTGTGCTTCGACCTTCCCGCGCGGCGCGGGGGACCGCAACGCGTACACGGCCCTTCAGCCCGAGTGCTCCGCCAGCCGGTCGAGAAACGTGGCCTGTGCTGTGACGACGACCTTCCGTGCCCGTTCGACGCTCAGCCACTCCACCCGGTCCAGCTCGGGGAACTCCTGGACCTGCCCGGACTTCGGCGGCCACTCCATCCGGAAGGTGCCCGGCACCATGGCCGCCGGGTCGAGATCCGCCTCGATCGCCCACGCGGTGACGACCTTCCCGTTGGCCTGCCGCACCTCGCCCAGCTCGATCGCCTCGCCCTCGGGCGGCGCGATCCCCAGCTCCTCCCGGAACTCGCGCCGGGCCGCGTCCCAGGCGGGCTCGTCCGGCTCGTACTCGCCCTTGGGCACACTCCACGCCCCCGCGTCCCGGCGCGCGAAGAGCGGGCCACCCATATGGCCGAGCAACACCTCCAGCCCGCGGTCGGTGTGCCGGAACAGCAACAGCCCGGCGCTTCGCTTCCCCCTCGCGCCCCCGCTCACGGCTTCACCTCCGGATGTGCCGCCAACAACGTCTCCACCGAGTCCGCCTCCTCCGCCCGCTTGTCCTCCCGATACCGCACCACCCGCGCGAAGCGCAGCGTCACACCGGCCGGATAACGGGTCGACTTCTGCAGTCCGTCATACGCGATTTCCACGACGAGTTCGGGCCGTACGGTCACCACATGGCCGTCGCTCTCCACGGCCAGCTCCTGGAGCCGCTCGGTCTGCCAGGTCAGCAGGGCGTCGGTCATGCCCTTGAAGGTCTTGCCCAGCATCGCGAAGGAACCGTCCGAACTCCGGGCGCCCAGATGGAGGTTGGAGAGTTTGCCGGTACGGCGGCCGTGGCCCCACTCGGCGGCCAGGACGACCAGGTCCAGGGTGTGGACGGGCTTCACCTTCAGCCAAGAGGCGCCCCGGCGGCCCGCGTTGTAGGGGGCGTCGAGCCCTTTCACCACGACCCCCTCGTGGCCGCGCTTCAAGGTCTCCACCAAGAAGCCCTCCGCCGCCGGGACATCCTCCGGGCCGGACACGAGCGTTCGCCGGACCCGCATCGGCTCGGGCACCAACTGGGCCAGTTCCGCGTGCCGTTCGGCGAACGGGAGGTCCAGCAGGTCGCGGCCGTCGACGGAGAGCGCGTCGAAGAACACGGGGGAGACCGGGACCGTCTCGGCGGCCGTCGCCACGTCCACCCGGGAGCCGACCCGGCCCGCCGTCTCCTGGAACGAACGGGGCCGCCCGTCCGCGTCGAAGGAGATCACCTCGCCGTCCAGGATGAACCGCTCGCCTCTCAACTCCAGGGCGGCGGCCGTCAGTTCGGGCAGCCGGTCGGTGATGTCGTCGAGGGTGCGGGTGTACAGCCGTACGGCATCGCCGTCGCGGTGGACCTGGACGCGGATGCCGTCGAGCTTCTCCTCGACCGCGCAGTCGCCCAGCTTCTCGACCGCCTCGGCGACGGACGTGGCGCTGTGGGCGAGCATCGGCAGGACCGGGCGGCCCACGGTCAGCCGGAAGCGGTCGAGGGCGGCGGGCCCGTCGGCGAGCAGGGCCTCGGCCACCGTCTGGAGCGAACCGGCCAGCATCACGGCCCGCCGAACGTCCGCCGCGGGCACGTCCGTTGCCTGGGCCAGGCCCTCCACGGCGACCGCGTCCAGCGCGCCCTGCCGGACCTCACCGGTGATCAGCCCGAAGAGGAAGCGCTGCTCGTCGGCGGTGGCCGCGCCCATCAACTCGCCGACGAGGCGGCCGCGTTCGGCCTGCGAACCGGCGCCGGACACCTTGCCGAGGGCGGTGAGCCGGGCGTCCACCTCGCGCACGGTGAGGGTGGGTTCGGCGGCCGGCTCGACCGACTGGCTCAGCACCTTCCAGCCGATGCCGAGCCGCCCCTGCGGGAGCCGGCCCGCGAGGTACGGGATGACGATCGGGACGTCGTCGGCCTCCGCGTCCCGGAAGAGCTCCGCGAGCAGAGCGATCTTCCGGGAGCGCGCCGAGGTGGCGGCGACCTCCTGGGACACATGCGCGAGCCGGGTCAGCAGCATGCAGCCATCCTGCAACGGAGGCGGCCGGTCTACACCCGGACGGCCGCGATGCCCGTACGGATGCGGGCCCGCCCTAGGTGCGGACGGCCGCGTCGAGGTCGGCCATCAGCAGGTCGCCGTTGATCGTGGCGCCCGCGCGGTACCCGGCGGAGGCCGCGTTCACTACCTGCTCCGCGAAGCCCATCGCGTTGCCCACCGCCCACACACCGGGCACGGTCGTCAGGCCCGTCGGATCGACCACCGGGTACGCGCCGAAGGGGGTCTCCTGGAGCTCGGCGCCCAGCTTCTCCAGCAGGCCGGTCTGCGGGATCGCGCGAGGCGCCACGAACACGGCCTCGCGGGGGTGCGTAGTGCCGTCGGCAAGACGGACGCCGGTGAGCCGGTCGCCCTCGACGACCATCTCCGCGACCTCGCCCGGCACCACGGCGACCCCGGCCGCGGCCAGCCTGCGCAGGTCGTCGTCGGTCAGCTCGGACTCGGCGACGGTGTGCAGGAACAGGGTCACGTCCTTGGACCACTGCGAGACGATCAGCGCCTGGTGCAGGCTCATCGGAGTCGTCGCGAGCACCCCGAACGCCTGGTCGCGGACCTCCCAGCCATGGCAGTACGGGCAGTGGATCACGTCCCGCCCGAAGCGCTCGGCGACCCCGGGGACGTCCGGCAGCTCGTCCTTCAGCCCGGTGGCGACGACGATCCGCCGCGCGTGCACGGTCTCCCCACCGGCCAGCGCCACGGCGAAGTCGTCACCCTTCGTGACGTCCACCGCGCGGTCACGGACCAGGCCGACGCCGTAGCGCGCGATCTCCTCGCGGCCCAGGGCCAGGAACTCGGCCGGGGACATGCCGTCCCGGGTCAGATAGCCCTGCATGTGCGCGGCGGGCGTGTTGCGCGGCTCGCCCGCGTCGACGACCAGCGTGCGGCGCCGGGACCGGCCCAGCACCAGGGCGGCGGAGAGCCCGGCCGCGCCGCCGCCGATGACGACCACGTCGTAGGTCCCGGTGTGTGTCTCGGTCATGATGACCACCTCCACCCCCGAAGGTCGCGCCCACCCTGCCGTATTGACAAACGCGTTTGCCGAAACTGCAATGTCGGGCATGAACGACGACACGGACGACGTACTCGCGGAGGTCGGCCCCAGGCTGCGCCGCATCCGCAAGGAGAAGGGCGCGACCCTGGCCGGCCTGTCGGAGACGACCGGCATCTCGGTCAGCACGCTCTCCCGCCTGGAGTCCGGGCTGCGCAAGCCCAGCCTGGAGCTGCTGCTCCCGATCGCCCGCGCCCACCAGGTGCCCCTGGACGAACTGGTCGGAGCCCCGGCGGTCCGCGACCCCCGCGTGCGCGCCGAACCGATCGTCCGGGGCGGCCGCACCCACTGGCCCCTGACCCGCCAGCCCGGCGGCCTCCAGGCGTACAAGGTCCTCGAACCCCAGCGGAAGGACGAACCCGACCTGCGCACACACGAGGGCTACGAGTGGCTGTACGTGATGTCCGGCCGCCTGCGCCTGTTGCTGGGCGAACACGACGTGATCCTGGGCCCCGGCGAGGCCGCCGAATTCGACACCCGCGTCCCCCACTGGTTCGGCTCCACAGGCGAGGGCCCGGTGGAATTCCTGAGCCTGTTCGGCCCCCAGGGCGAACGAATGCACGTCCGCGCACGCCCCAAACAAGGCAAGTGAGGGAGCTTCAGGGGCGCGGGGCTGTATCGACATGCGGCTCCGCCGCGTGGGCGCGACCAGCCCCCACCGGGCCGCGCCCAAAGAACTGCACGCACCCACCCGACCGTGACGAACCCAACTGTTCCCTCACTGGCAAGCGACCGCTTAGTATGCAACCCGACCCCGGTCAGACAGAGCAGTCCCGTGGAGGCCCCGCATGCAGGCATGGCAAGTGCACGAGAACGGCGAGCCGAGTGAGGCGATGCGCCTGGCGGAGGTGGAACGACCCACGCCGGGCGAGGGCCAGGTCCTGCTGAAGGTACGCGCCGCGAACATCAACTTCCCGGACGCCCTGATGTGCCGAGGCCAGTACCAGGTCAGGCCACCCCTCCCGTTCACCCCCGGCGTGGAGATCTGCGGGGAGACCGAGGACGGCCGCCGCGTGATCGCCAACCCCGTGCTGCCGCACGGCGGCCTGGCGGAGTACGCCGTCGCGGACGCCGCGGCCCTGCTGCCCGCCCCCGAGTCGCTGGACGACGCCGAGGTCGCCGCGCTCCATGTCGGTTACCAGACAGGCTGGTTCGCCCTGCACCGCCGCGCCCGCCTGGAGGCCGGCGAGACCCTCCTCGTGCACGCCGCGGCCGGCGGCGTCGGCAGCGCGGCCGTACAGCTCGGCAAGGCCGCCGGTGCCACCGTCATCGGGGTCGTCGGCGGCGCCGACAAGGCCGTCGTGGCACGGGAGTTGGGCTGCGACGTCGTGATCGACCGGCGTACGCAGGACGTCATCGCGGCCGTCAAGGAGGCCACCGGCGGACGCGGTGCCGACGTGATCTACGACCCGGTCGGCGGCGACGCCTACACGCAGTCCACGAAGGTCGTCGCCTTCGAGGGCCGGATCGTCGTCGTGGGCTTCGCGAGCGGCACGATCCCCAGCCCCGCCCTCAATCACGCCCTCGTGAAGAACTACTCGATCCTGGGCCTGCATTGGGGCCTGTACGCCACCAAGAACCCGAAGCTGATCCTCGACTGCCACGAGCAGCTCACCGAACTCGCCGCCCGCGGTGTCGTCAAGCCCCTGGTGAGCGAGCGCGTGCCGCTGAGCGGTGGCGCCGCCGCCGTGCAGCGGCTCGCCGACGGCGTCACGACCGGCCGGGTCGTCGTCCTGCCGTCGCTGGACGCGGCGCAGGCCGCCTCGACGGAGCACGGAGCCGCCGTATGAGCGAAGAGACCACGGGAGCGGCCTCGGCCGAACTGCGCCGCCGTACCCAGGAGTTGCTGGCCGCGCACCCGCCGCTGGAGACGGAGAAGCCGGACTTCCTCAAGGCCCGCTTCGACGCCGGTCTGGCCTGGGTGCACTACCCCGAGGGCCTCGGCGGACTCGGTGCCCCGCGTGCCCTCCAGGCCGTCGTGGACGCCGAGTTGGCGGCGGCCGAGGCTCCCGACAACGACCCGCGCCGGATCGGCATCGGCCTCGGGATGGCCGCGCCGACGATCCTCCGCTTCGGCACCGACGAGCAGAAGAGCCGCTTCCTCAGGCCTCTCTGGGTCGGTGACGAGGTCTGGTGCCAGCTCTTCAGCGAGCCTGGCGCCGGGTCCGACCTGGCCGCGCTCGGTACGCGCGCGGTGCGTGAGGGCGACGACTGGATCGTCAACGGGCAGAAGGTGTGGACGTCCAGCGCGCACGTCGCCCGCTGGGCCATCCTCATCGCCCGCACCGACCCGGACGTGCCCAAGCACGCGGGCATCACCTACTTCATCTGCGACATGACCGACCCCGGCGTCGAGGTCAGGCCGCTGCGCCAGATCACCGGCGAGGCCGAGTTCAACGAGGTCTTCCTCACCAACGTCCGTATCCCCGACGCCCATCGCCTCGGCGAGGTCGGCGACGGCTGGCGGGTCGCGCAGACCACGCTGATGAACGAGCGCGTCTCCATCGGCGGCATGCGCATCCCGCGCGAGGGCGGCATGATCGGCCCGATCAGCCAGACCTGGCGCGAGCGACCGGAGTTGCGCACCCACGACCTCCACCAACGTCTCCTCAAGCTCTGGGTAGAGGCCGAGGTCGCCCGCCTCTCCGGCGAACGGCTCCGGCAGCAGCTCGTCGCGGGCCAGCCCGGCCACGAGGGCTCCGGCATGAAGCTCGCCTTCGCGCGCCTCAACCAGGAGATCAGCGGCCTGGAGGTCGAACTCCGGGGCGAGGAAGGCCTGTTGTACGACGACTGGACCATGCGCCGCCCGGAACTCGTGGACTTCACCGGCCGCGACGCCGGCTACCGCTACCTCCGCTCCAAGGGCAACAGCATCGAGGGCGGGACCAGCGAGGTCCTGCTGAACATCGTCGCCGAGCGCGTCCTTGGCCTCCCGGCCGAGCCGCGCACCGACAAGGACGTCGCCTGGAAGGACCTCGCCCGATGACGGACCTGCTGTACTCGGAGGAGGAAGAGGCGCTCCGCGCCGCCGTCCGGGACCTGCTCACCGACCACTGCGACGCGGCGAGTGTCATCGCCCGCACCGAGTCGGACGCCCCGCACGACCTGTCCCTGTGGAAGTCCCTCGCCGACGGCATGGGCCTCGCCGGTCTCCTCGTGCCCGAGGAGCGAGGCGGCCAGGGCGCCACCCACCGCGAAGTCGCCGTCGTCCTGGAGGAGTTGGGCCGCGCGGTCGCCCCCGTCCCGTACCTCACGAGCGCGGTCGTCGCCACCGAGGCACTCCTCGCGTCCGATGCGGACGACCTCCTCGCCGAGCTCGCCTCCGGCCGGAAGATCGGCGTCCTCGCCGTCTCCCTGAGCGTCGCACCGGGCGCCGCGCACAAGACCGTACGGCTCGAAAACGGCTCCCTGCACGGCGAGTTGACCGGCATCGCGGACGCTGCCGCCGCCGATGTGCTGCTGGTACCGGGCGAGGACGGCGGGTTGTACGCCGTCGACGCGGCCGGCGTGACCGTCGTACCGCAGGTGTCCCTCGACCTGACCCGGCCGCTGGCGCGCGTCGTGTTCGACGGGGCCGCCGGGCGCCGCATCGGGGACGCCGCACCTGCCGTACGACGGGCCCTGCGGGCCGGGGCCGGGCTGCTCGCGTCCGAGCAACTCGGGCTCGCCGACTGGACGTTGACGGAGACGGTGCGGTACCTGAAGGAGCGCAAGCAGTTCAACCGGCCCGTCGGCGGGTTCCAGGCGCTCAAGCACCGGCTCGCGCAGCTGTGGCTGGAGGTCGTCAGCCTGCGGGCCGCCGCGCGCAACGCCGCCGACGCCCTCACGACCGGCGAGGACACCGCTGTGGCGGTCGCCGTCGCGCAGGCCTACGCCGCGTCCGTCGCCGTCCACGCGGCCGAGGAGGCCGTCCAGTTGCACGGCGGCATCGGCATGACATGGGAGCACCCGGCCCACCTCTACCTGAAGCGGGCCAAGGCCGACTCGATCGCCTACGGCACCCCGGGCGCCCACCGCGAGGCACTGGCGGAACTGGTCGATCTGGCCGCCCCCTGACCGTCGATCGTCCCTTCGGTGAAGCCCGTCCCACCTGGGGCGGGCTTTTCCGTGCGCTCCCGCCGAAGGAGTGAACAAGCGAGGGCGGTCCGGCCAACTCCTGGCATGCGCGGGTTCGTTGGCGTCCGCACAGCCTCATACTCCCTGTGGTTCTAGCCCGCCCCACACGGAGGAACACCATGGCCCTCATCACCCGTCGCAGAGCGCTCACCGGGCTCGGCGCCACCCTCGCGGCTGTCCTCGCCCCGCCCGCGGGCAGCGCGTTCGCCGGCGAACAAGGCCACCGTCCGCGGCCGTTGTGGCGCGCCCACGCCCACAACGACTACGAGCACCCCCGCCCGCTCTTCGACGCCCTCGACCACCGGTTCGGCAGCGTCGAGGCCGACATCTTCCTCGTCGGCGACCAGCTCCTCATCGGTCACGACGCCACCGAACTCGACCCGAGCCGCACCCTCGAATCCCTCTACCTCGAACCGCTCTCGGCCCTCGTGAAGGCCAACCACGGCTCGGTGTACCGGGGTTGGCGCCACCCGCTGCAACTCCTGATCGACATCAAGACCGAGGGCTCCTCGACGTACCTCGAACTCGACCGCCATCTCCAGCGCTACAAGCACCTGTTCACGACCTACGCCCACGGACGCGTCCACCCCGGCGCCGTCACCAACGTCATCTCCGGCGACCGCGCGGCCCGCATCCCGATGGAGGCGCAGACCGTGCGCCGCGCCTTCTACGACGGCCGGCTCGCCGACCTCGGCAGCTCGGCGCCCGCCTCCTTCATCTCGCTCATCAGCGACGACTGGCAGGCCAACTTCACCTGGCTCGGCACCGGCCCCTTCCCCGACGCCGAGCGGCAGAAGCTGCGCTCCGTCGTCCGGCAGGCGCACGCGCACGGGCAGACCGTACGGTTCTGGAACACCCCGGACGTGGCGGGCCCCGCCCGTGACGCGCTGTGGGCCGAACTGTTCGCCGCCGGTGTGGACTTCCTCAACACCGACGACCTGGCAGGCCTGGAAGCGTTCCTGGACGCGCGCCGCACGGCGTGACACCGCACGGACGGTCACCACACGTTCGGGGGACACGTCAGTAGCCCGGACGAACCCTCCGCTACGCCACACTTACGGCCGAACGCCGTGAAACAGACATGGCGGCGTGGCGGAGGAGGGTGACGATGGCCATTTCCATCTCTGTGGTGCTGCTGCTCCTGATCCTTGCGGTGATCTTCATGCGCAGCGGCGGGCTGAAGCTCTCCCACGCGCTGGTCTGCGCACTGCTCGGGTTCTTCATGGCGAGCACCAGCATGGCGCCCACGATCCACAGTGGCCTGACGGCCACCGCGGACCTGATGAGCGGCCTGCATCCGTGAGATCGGCCGGTTGGTCGGTCAGTTGGTCGAGAAGACCCCGACGCCGTTCGGTACGGGACGTTCGGCGCCGCCGCTGGGATGGTTCCGGACCGTGACGGCGCTCGCGCCGGACGCGCGGGCGACCAGGGTCGTCGAGCCGCCGCCGTCCAGGCTGAAGGCGTCGACCGAGCCCAACTTCCGCATCTGGGCGGCGACTTCGGCGATGGTGAGGCCGTTGCGGTAGGCGACCGCGCCGTCCGTCGCGAACAGCAGCAGACGGTGGCCGCCGTCGGCGATACCCACGGCGGTGCGCACGGCCGAGGTCTTGTCGTCGAGTCCGGCCAGCGGCTGACCGTGCCGCAGCACCGGGTAGCCGCCGATGGCGAAGCGGTACGGGACCCCGGACCTCGACGCCACCAGCCGGTGCTGCACCTGGACCCGCTCGCCCTTGGACAGCTTCCGCAGCCGCTGCGCGCCCGCCTCACGGCCGACGAGGACGGTGGTGCCCGCGGCGATGGCACCGCTGCCGGGGGCGGTGGAGGCCGACACGACTCGACCGCCGCGGACCGCCACCTCATAGGTGTCCGCACTACAGGCGGCGGCCCGGTCCGCGTCCGAGCCACAGGTGGCGCGCACCCGGGAGACACTGCCCCACTGTGCGGTGAACGCACCGATGGAGTTCTCCGGCAGCGCGTACTGGTTGAACCCGCCGAGCGTCAGCCGGCCCTGCGCGGTGCGGACCGTCCCGCGCAGGGCGAGGCTGTCCAGCCGGGCCACCCGGTCGACGCCCACCCCGAGCACGTTCCGGGTGTTCGTGCCGGGCGGCAGCGCGGGCCCGAAGCGCTGGCCGTCCGGCACCGCCCCCTTGAGCGCGACACCGCTCGCGATCGCCGGTCCGTCGGTGGCGCCGGTGGCCTCGACGCCCGGGTGCTGGGTCTCGGTGATGTCGAAGAAGTCACCGTTGACACCCGCAACCGCACCAACCGAGTCGGCCAGCTGCGAGACGGGCTCCCGGGCCGCGACCGCTCCCGGGTACAGCAGGTTGACGCGCACATGGGTGTTGCGCAGGTCCACGACGACCACATGGGCGTGGGTCACACCCTTGGCCGCCGTGATGTCGAACTGCTCGTAGGTGACACCCGGCGCGAGCCGCGTGACCCCCGGCACGGCGACGGCCGGTGCCGCCCCGACCAGGGCCGCACCGGCCAGCGCGCCGAATGCCGTGAGGTACGTGAGTGCGGATCTGCCTGCTCTTAAACGTGTTTGACGGTGCGTCACGGAATCCCCTGAAGTCTCGTCAACTCTCTCTGGTCTCAGGGGAAGTGCAGCAGATCGCGGTGACCGGTGGGGCTGCTAGGCGCCGACTACACGGGAACGGGTGAGAAAACGCACCCCCTCGGGTGCCTCCAACGAGAAACCGCTGCCGCGCCCTGCTACGACGTCCACGATCAGCCGCGTGTGGCTCCACACCTCGTACTGGCTGCGCGAGATCCAGAAGCTCACCGGCTCCGCCACGCCGTCGACCTCCAGCTCGGCGAGCAGCACGTCCGAACCGCCGGTGCGGAACTCGCCCTCCGGGTAGCACATGGGCGCGCTGCCGTCGCAGCAGCCGCCGGACTGGTGGAACATCAACGGACCGTGCACCGAGTGGAGTTGGCGCAGCAGGTCGGCCGCGGCGGGGGTGAGTTCGACGCGCGGGGTGGTGTCGTCCATGTCA
The DNA here is from genome assembly GCF_036187565.1 of Streptomyces sp. NBC_00252. NCBI lineage: Bacteria > Bacillati > Actinomycetota > Actinomycetes > Kitasatosporales > Streptomycetaceae > Streptomyces > Streptomyces sp. NBC_00252. Next base: position 8,614,187 of record NZ_CP108087.1, read on the forward strand.
GCCGTCCCAGGGAGCCGGTGGGGGTGGTGCAGGCGGCCCAGCGCATCACACACAAGGTTGCGAGAGGGTTGCGCGCCGCGGGGCACGCTACGGCCCGGCGGCCGGGCGGCGTCCATCGCCGATGCCGGTGTCCCCGGGGCCACGGCCGTCTTCGCCCGCATGGACCGCGTCGACCTCGTACGGCATCCGTATTACGGGTCTCCCGCGTTGGCCGAAATTCAAGGGTGCCGGTTCCGGAGGGAGTGTCCGCTTGGTGATGGGGAAGCAGAGAATCGTTCGATGTTCGTTGCTGTTGACTGTTGCTGTTGTCTGTGGCGGGCGCCGCATGATCGACGATCACGGAATCCGTCCGCGATTTTCCGGATGGTTCACTTCGCGGGTGGTGTGCCTTTACATGCACTTGGTTGCGACCGTGTAACTTTGGATCTTATGCTCGTTAACAATTGTGCCGGTCGTCGGTGTCGGAATATGTTGCGGGAGAGTCGGGAGACGCGGATTCATGGCAATGACAGTGCTCGTGTGCGATTCGGTTCCCGTCGTGCGGGACGGCCTCACGTCGCTCCTTTCCGAGGCACCGGACGTCACGAGAGTCTCCGCGACCGGTAATGCCGTCGAATGTCTGGTGATGACCCGGCAATTAAAGCCCGACGTGCTGATAACCGACCTCAGTCCGGAGGGTATGGACGGTATCGATTTCGTTCACCGGGTGATCCGGGAGAACGCGCAGGAGCGGGACGGGCGGCCCGGGGTCGTGGTCTTCGCCAGTGACATGACGGACCGGGTCATAGAGAAGCTGTTACGGACCGGTGCGATCACCCTCCTGGAGAAGGAGACCGGTCGGGAAATGCTGCTCACCGCGGTCAGGGCGGCGGCCAGGGGTGAGGTGATGCTCGCGCCCCATGTGACGGGAAGGCTCGTCCGCTGGTTCAGGAGCCGGGAGTTCGGGCCGGATCGCGCCCCCGATCCCCAGGTCGAGTCACTGACCCCGCGTGAGCGGGAGATTCTCGTGCTCGTGGGGGAGGGGCTGCCGATAGAGGAGATCGCCGCGAAACTCGTCATCGGTTCGGCGACCGTCCGTACCCACATCTACCGGCTGCGGCACAAACTCAACGTCCGGGACCGCGCTCAGCTCGTCTCCTTCGCCCACAGCGCCGGCTTGCTCTGAGGACCGGGTTCGTCGGATCGCTCGAATCCCTCGGAGATTGCGGCCCTTTCGGATCCCGCCGACTCCGACTCCGACTCCGACTCCGACTCCGATTCCGATTCCGACTCCGCCTCCGCCGACTTCTCCGACGGCGACCCCGGCACCTCGACCAGGAACATCGCCGCCACCACCAGCACCCCACCCACCAGCGTGGAGACCGTGAGGCGTTCGCCGCCGACGACCACGGCGAACAGGCCCGCGAAGACCGGCTCCATGGTCAGGACCACCGCGGCCTGCGTCGCCGTCACATGCTTCTGGGCCCATGTCTGCACCATGTACGCGAACGCCGAGGCAAGCACCGCCGTGACGAGGACCGCCATCCAGGTACTGCCGCTCTGGGGCGGCCGTACGCCATGAGGGGCCGCGCCGATCAGGCACATCAGCGACGCCGTCGTCAGCTGGACCACGGTGAGGGCGTAGGCGTCCCGGCCGGGGGACCAGCGGCCCAGCGCCAGCAGATGCAGCGCGAAGAAGAGCGCGCACATCAGGGTGAGCGCCTCCCCGGAGCCGAACGAGACCCCGCTGAGCGTGATCAGCGCCAGGCCCGCGGTCGCCGTAAGGGCCGCCGCCCAGGCCGTCAGGGACAGGTGCTGGCGGAACAGCGCCCAGGCCAGCAGCGGGGTGATCACCACGAACAGGCCGGTCAGGAAGCCGCTGACGGCCGCCGACGTGTGCTGCAGACCGAGCGTCTGGAGGATGTACGACATCCCCAGCAGGAACCCCGCGCCCGCGCCGCGCGCCAGGGTGCCCCGGTCGATACGCCGTAGGACGGACGGGCGGATCGCCGCCATCACCACCGCGGCGAGCGCGAACCGCCAGGTCAGGAAGTCGAAGACGGGCATGCCCTCGGTGGCGTCCTTGACGACCAGGAACGTGGCGCCCCAGACGGCCGTGACGAGCAACAGCCCGACCACGGCGGTGAGTCGTAACCTGCTGTGCGCCGCGTCCTCGCGCGCCGGCCGGAGCCGGAACCTGTCGTTCATGACGCCGTTCATGACGGTCCTTTCGTCCGGATGACCACCGCCGTGTCGACCGGGCACGTCTGCTTGGGGCACTCGTCCAGGGCGCACATGCGGCAGATGCGTTGTCCGTGGTCGGCGTCGGTCGTCAGATGGGCCAGCATCCGTTCCAGGAGGCCGGTCAGCACCGTTCTCTCGCGCGGCCGGAGCACGGACATCGCGTCATCCATCAGGCCGCCGCGCAGCTCCAGCAGCCACTTCGCCTCACGTGTTCCCTCCGGAGTGAGGAAGATGGCCACCTTCCGGCCGTTGGCACCCGGTTCCCGCCGCGCCTTGCCGTCGCGTTCCAGCCGGTCCACCAGGCGGGTCGCCGCGGACTGCGTCAGACCGAGCGGCCCGGAGATCTGGTCGATGCCCGCGCCGGGCTCCTGCAGCAGATAGGTGAGCGCGGCGGGCGTCGCCCCGCTCTGCCCGGACGTGCTCTCGCTCGCATCCCGCTGCGCGTCGCCCAGCGCGGTGACCAACGCTCCCAGCAGGTTCCCGGTACGGCCGTCCAGTGAAGCGTCCATACCTTCGACGATGCATGACTCATGCATGAGTGTCAACCGCTGCGTCAGCCCCGCGGCGACAGCCGGTGCCGGCGCAGTTCCTCGTAGTACGGCAGCTGCCGACGGTGGAAGTCGGCCAGTGCCGGGTGGTTGTCCACGGTGAACTCGTACTCCCGGGGAGCCCGGGTGAAGCCGGCGCTCCGGCCCGCGTCCTGGTGCCACTGCGGGGCCTTGCGCCACTCCTCGCGCATCCCGGTCGCCCAGTTCAGGGTCTCGGGGAGGAAGGGGAGCCCGACCTGGGCGCAGTACTCCCTGACGGTGTGGGCGGGGCGGTCGAGCAGGTCGTCGGAATCCACCACGACGGGGACGTCACCCGTCGCCGTACCGACCGCCTCGAACAGTTCGTGCAGTCGCCCGAAGCCGATGTCGTCGGCCGTGACGTCGGGGTTGAGCGCGTAGTGCGAGGCGATGACCTCGGCGGGCTTCCGGATGATGAACGTGTGCCGGGCCTCCGTCAGGAAGCGCTGGTCCGCCAGCACCGCCGGGAAGCGGAAGTCCGTCGTGTCCTTGAAGAAGACCGGGGTGGTCCCGGCCAGTGCGCGGATGGCCTCGATCAGCCCCACCTCGGTGTCGATCGTGCGGCCCGCCACCTCCGTCGAACCGAAGTCCGCCAGGTGGGAGAAGGGCTCGTGCAGCGTGGTGAGATCCTCGCGTTCCATCATCATGCGGAGGAACGCGGTGGAACGGGATCGGGGCGCGCTCCACATCGCGATGATGCGCGGATTCTCGGTCGGGGCCGAATCGCTCGCCCGGGATGAATTCTTCATTGATCCTCCGTTGTTCATTGATCCTCCTTTCGCATTCGGACCGTAGCACCGAGGGAGTGCGCAGTTGAAGGGTGCGCCGGGGTCATCATTCTGATTACGGCGTGAGCTGCGGGCCTTCTCGGATTATTAGCCGTACCGCTGCGGCCGTCCTCGAAATTGGCACGGCGATGTAATCGGCTCGGGGAGGTCGACCGGCTCGACGGGTGTTTGACTCCAGGGAGACGAGATCCCAATGAGTTCCTACGAGCAGTTCCTACGGACAATCCCTACGAGCAATCCCTACGAGCAGGGGAGCGATCGTGATCGATACCTCGGTTTCCTCGGCCTATCAGGCCGTGGAGCTGGCGCCGTACTCCAACAATGTCGGTATTTCCGTCGCTGGGCACACCTCACGGGGTGCGTTCAACGTCTGGGGCAACTCCTTCCCGGCGGAACATCTGCCGGAATCGGGGGCTCCGGTGAGCGTCGGCGGTGTCCCGTTCCGATTTCCCCGGGTGGGGGTGGGGGACGACAACGTGCGCTGCGACGGGCAGTTCGTCGCGGTGGAGGAGGGGCGGTTCGACTGGCTGCACCTGCTGACCGCGTCCGAGCGGCGGGCCGAGGACGTGGTGGAGATGCACTTCGCGGACGGCAGCGTCGATCCTGAGTGGCTGCGCGTCTCGGACTTCTGGGCCGCGCCCGCCTGGTTCGGCGAGACGACCGCGTTTGCGACGCCGGTGATGCACTATCCGCACCATGTCCAGCGGGGCGTTTCGGCCATGCTGTGGTCGCAGCGCGTCCCCGTCACCCGCCGCGCGGACCTGAGCGGGTTCCGCCTGCCGCGCAACGCCGCCGTCCATGTCTTCGCCGCCACCCTGCAGCAGACCGCGCTCCCGGAGGCCGGCCATGACCAGTGACTTCGCGACGCCCACGACCACCACGACGCCCGACTCCGTACCGGTCGAGGCACCCGTCCTCTGGTACCGGGACCCGATCAGCTGCCTCCAGTCCACCTTCGCGTCGGTGCTGGACCGGGCCGGTGTGAACCCGCTGTTCGCGCTCGGCGCGGGCTGGGAGTTCCTCTACGTCCCGGACGACGTGCGGTCGGAGGAGTTCTACTACCCCTGCCGCCACGAGGGCGACCTCGGCCGCAGCCTCTTCCCCCACCACGACGTGAGCTCCTCGTGGTGGTGCCCGGCGGACCCGGACGACCCGCTGCGCGAGATACGCGAGGCGATGACGGAAGGGCGGCTGGTCATCGCCGCCGTCGACAACTTCTACCTCCCGTTCCGGCCCGCGTTCGGCGACGTCCACGCCGCCCATCTGCTGGTCGTCTACGGCCTCGACGAGCGGCGCGGCCTCGTCCATGTCTCCGACGCGATGCCGCCCGCGTTCCAGGGGCCGATCCCGCTCGACGACTTCCTGAACAGCTGGGGATCGGCGAACCCGCAGGACCACCAGGACGCGTTCTTCAGCGACTCGGAGATCAGCCGCCGCTGTCTGTCCGTCTCGGTCGGCTCCCTCGGAGGCGCCGGAGCCGACCCCGGTCCCGAGCAGCTCGCGGGCTGGCTGCGGGGCAACCTGGAGCGGTTCGACGACCCCGGCATGGTCGCCGGACTCGGCGGACTGGCCGGACTCGACGGCTGTCTCGGCGAGTTGACCCTGCGGGCACAGGCCGGTGAGGTGCGCGCGCTGCAGGAGCTGTACCCCTTCGGCTGGGGCATGCAGGCCCAAGCCGCCCTGCACGGCGAGCTGTTGCGCGACCGGGGCGCCGCGTGGCGGTCACCCGCGCTGGCCGGAGCCGGGCGGGCCGTGGAGAGCGTGGCCCACGCGTGGACCCCGCTGCGGATCACCGCCGCCCATGGACTCGACGACCCGGCCGCCGCCGCGGACGACCTGCGCCGGCACGCGGGAGTCCTGCGCTGGCGCCACACCGAGGCGATCGAAGCCGTCCGACGCGCCCTGGACGAACTGTGAACTCCCGCTCCCCGCAACGCACTTCGACGACCCACGCCGAGCCGAGCCGAGAGGACGACATGAGCAAGCTCGCAGTACTGGGCGGAACAGCCGCCGTACCACCGGCACGACGCCAGGTCGAGTGGCCGGTGATCGAGGACGACGACCGCAAGGCCGTGCTCGACGCGCTGGACGGGGGCCGACTGGTCTCCGACACCGACGGCGAGACACCGGTCAGCCTGCTGGAGCGCGAGTGGGCCGAGCGGTTCGGCTACGGCCACTGTGTCGCCGTGGCCAATGGAACAGCGGCGCTCTCGCTGGCCCTGGCCGCGCTCGGCATCGGGCCGGGCGCCGAAGTCATCGTCCCCGCACTGAGTTTCATCGCCACCGGCCTCGCGCCCCTGCACAACCTGGCCGTGCCCGTCTTCGCCGACATCGACCCGGTGACCTTCAACATCGACCCGGACGACATCGAGCGGCGCATCACACCGCGGACCGCCGCGATCATCCCCGTCCATCTGCACGGCGCCCCCGCCGACATGGACCGGATCAGCGAGATCGCGCGCCGGCACGGCCTCGCCGTGATCGAGGACGCGGCGCAGGCGCCCGGCGCCACGTACCGGGGGCGTCCGGTCGGCGGTCTGGGGGACATGGGGGCGTTCAGCCTCCAGGTCACCAAGAACATCCCCACCTGCGGGGAGGGCGGACTGCTGGTGACCGGTGACGCCGAACTCGCCGGATCCGCGCGCCGGGCACGGCAGTTCGGGGAGGACATCGAGAGCGGCAAGGACCGCGACTACGTCTCCCACCGGCTCGGCTGGAACCAGAAGATGAACGCCCTCCAAGCGGCCTTCACCCGGGCGCAGTTGACCCGCTTCGACGACTACGAGCGGTCCCGGCAGGCCAACATCACCCGTTTCCTGGACCGGCTCGCCGCGCTGCCGGGACTGACCGTGCCCACCGCGCCGCCCGGCACCACCCATGTCTGGCACATTCTGCGCTTCCGTCTCGACCCGGCCGCCGCCGGTCTGCCCGGCGTCACCCCGGAGCGCTTCCGGGACGCGCTGCGGCGGGTGCTGCGGGCCGAAGGGGTGGCGATGTCGCGGTACCAGCTGATGCCGCTGCCGGACCAGACCGTCTTCCGGGACCGGACCGGCTTCGGACGCGGATATCCCTGGGCGGCGCTTGAGCATGAAGCCCGCGATGCCCAAGTCAGCGCCGGGGAAGGGGAGTTCACCGTACCCCCGGACGGCGATCATCCCGTCACCCGTGCCGTCATCCGCGACTCCCTCACCCTCCAGAAGCGGCACCTCAACCCCGGCAGCGGTGAACTCCTCGACCGCTACGCCGACGCCTTCGAGAAGACCTGGCAACACCTCGACGTGGTGGGGCAGTTCGCGGGGGTGAGCGCATGACGACCACGGCAGGAACAGAGACCATCGGCGCGATCGGGGACACCCGGCTCGGTGAACTGCGCGAGCGCGCCACCCGGATCCGCGAGCACGTCGCCGACATGTGCGCGGGCCCCGAGGGAGGCCACCTCGGCGGCGCGTACTCCGCCGCCGACATCATGACCGCCCTCTACTTCGACGTCATGAACCTCGATCCGGACCGGCCCGACGCCCCCGAGCGGGACCGCTTCGTGCTCAGCAAGGGGCACGCCGCCGTCGGCCTCTACGCGACCCTCGCCGAGCGCGGCTACCTGCCCGTCGACGAACTCGCCACCTACGCCCGCCCCGGCAGCCGGCTGATGGGCCACCCGGTCCGCGCCGTGCCCGGCGTCGAGGCGGCCACCGGATCGCTCGGCCACGGCCTCGCCCTGGGCTGCGGATTCGCCCTCGGCGCACGCCTGGACGGCCACGACAGCAGGACGTTCGTCCTCATGGGCGACGGCGAACTCCAGGAGGGTTCAGTGTGGGAGGCCGCGATCGGCGCCGCCTCACTGGGACTTGACCGGCTGGTCGCCGTCGTCGACCGCAACTCCCTTCAGCTGACAGGCGACACGGACTCCATCGCCGCCATGGAACCCCTCGCCGACCGCTGGCGCGGCTTCGGCTGGGCCGTCCAGGAGGCCGACGGCCACGACCTCGCGACGCTGGTGCGCGCCCTCGGCACCACGCCGTGGGAACCGGGCCGCCCCAGCGTCCTGATCGCCCGCACCGTCAAGGGCCGCGGACTGCCGTTCCTGGAGGGACGCACCGCGTGCCACTACGTCACCTTCTCCGAGCGCAACCACGCCAAGGCCCGTGCCGTACTGGGCCGTTCAAGGAAGGAGGACACCAGGTGACCACCACCGCAGCGCCCGCGGCAACGGCTCGCGCCGTGACCCGTGAGGCCTATCGCGACCGGCTGATCGCCCTGCTCGGGACCGATCCCCGGCTGATGTGCCTGGACACCGACACCGGACTGTTCGGCCCCGACCACATCGAGGCGGCCGGCGAGCAGTACCTCAACCTCGGCATAGCGGAACACAATCTGATGGGCATCGCCTCGGGCCTCGCGTTCGGCGGGCGCATGCCGTTCGTCAACACCATGGCGGGCTTCGCCAGTTCACGGGCGCTGGAGGCCGTGAAGGTCGACATCGCCTATCCCGCGCTGCCCGTACGCATCATGGCGACACACGGCGGACTGGCCGCCGGCCATCTCGGGCCCACGCACCACGCGTTGGAGGACCTGGCCGTCATGCGGACGCTGCCCGCCATGACGGTGGTCGTGCCCGCCGACGCCGCCGCGACCGCCGCCGTCGTCGAGCAGAGCCTCGACCTGCCGGGCCCGCTCTACGTCCGGCTCGGCCGCAAGGCCACCCCGGCCGTCCCGAGCGACGAGCCGATGGTCATCGGCAGGGCCCAACGGCTGCGCGAGGGCACCGACGTCGTCCTCGTCGGCTGCGGCCCCTACCCGGTGACCGCCTGCACCGAAGCGGCCGACCTGCTGGGCGAGGCGGGCATCTCCGCCGCCGTCCTCAACATGCACACCCTGAGCCCGCTCGACACCGAGTCCCTCTGTACGGCCGCCTCGGGCGCCTCGCTCGTCGTCACCGTGGAGGAGCACTGGCGCAGCGGCGGCCTCGGCGGCGCCGTCTGCGAGGTCCTGGCCGAACGGCAGCCGGTGCGCGTGCTGCGGATCGGGATGCCGGACAAGTTCTCCGACACCGTCGGCGGCCAGGAGCACCTCCTCGACCACTACGGCATCACGGCAGCGCGCACCGCCGCCGCCGTGACCGCAGCTCTCGAAGCCGACTGACGATCCCTCACCAGCCGGGATCGACCTAAGCCCAACCAGAAATCAACCAACACCCAACCCAGAAAGGCGACTTCATGACGACCGCTACCCAGACCTGCCCGGAGTGCGACGGCCCGGTGAACGTCGACGACACCGTCCGCGCCAGCGAGGTCATCGAATGCCCCGAGTGCCGCAGCGAGTTGGAGGTCGTGACCACCGCACCGGTGCTGCTGGCCCTGGCCCCCGAGGTCGAAGAGGACTGGGGGGAGTAACGAGGTGGTCTCCTCCACAGCGCCCCGGACGGCGTTGCTGGCTTCCAGGATGCGCTTCGAGGAGAAGCGCCTCCTGGAGGTCCTGGACCGCCGGGGCATACCCCGTACTGTCATCGACACCCGCACCGTCCGCCACCACCTGAACGACACCCCGCCGCCGTGGGACCTGGTGCTCAACCGGGAGATCTCGGCGACCAAGGCCCTCTACGCGGCGCTCAGTTACGAGTCCGCCGGCGTCACCGTCGTCAACTCGGCGGCAGCCATCGAGACATGTGGCGACAAGTGGCGCACCTCGCTCGCGCTCCGCGCCGCCGGGGTCCCGACTCCGCCCGCCGCCCTCGCCCTCACGGCGGAGGCCGCGGAGGAGGCGGCCGAGGAGATCGGCTACCCGGTGGTCCTCAAACCCCTGGTGGGTTCCTGGGGCAGGCGGGTCGCCCTGCTCCCGGACGCCGCCGCGCTGCGCACCGTGCTGGAGTACAGCGAGGCACTGCCGTCACCGCTGGCCAAGCTGGCCTATCTGCAGCGGTACGTCGACAAGCCCGACCGCGACATCAGGGTGATCGTCGTCGGCGGCACCCCGATCGGTGCCATGTACCGCACGTCGGACGGCTGGCGGACCAACGTGGCACGCGGCGCGACGACCACGTCCTGCCCCCTCACCGACGACCTCGCCAAACTCGCGGCGACCGCGGCCCGGGAGACGGGCGCGGACCTCGCGGGAGTCGATCTCGTCGAGGACGCGGACGGCGGCCTCCAGGTCCTCGAAGTGAACCACGGAGTCGAGTTCAAGGGCTTCCAGGAAGCACACGCGGACCGCGTCGATGTCGCCGAACTCATCGTGGAACGCCTGGTGTTGCACAGGGAGGTGGTGGAGTCATGATCAGGGCCGCGGTGTTCGGTGCCGCCGGCTACATCGGCGGCGAACTGCTGAGGCTGCTGCTCGGCCACCCCGAGGTGGAGCTGACGGCCGCCGTGTCGTCCCGTTTCCCCGGCAAACGCCTCGACAGCGTCCACCCCAACCTCCGCTCGGCGACCGACCTCACCTTCACCGCCCCCGAACGGGCCGAGGACTGCGACGTGGTCTTCCTGGCCACCCCGCACCGCTCCACCATGGATCTCGTACGGCACTGGGCGGACCGGACGGACCTGCTGGTCGATCTCTCGGGCGACTTCCGGCTGCGCGACACGGAGGTGTACGAGCGCTACTACGGAGTCCCGCACGAGGCACCGGAGTTGCTCGACCGGTTCGTCCCCGGGATACCGGAACTGCACCGCGACCGGCTGCGCACCGCCCGGCTGATCAGCGTCCCGGGCTGCATGGCGAACGCCGCGATCCTCGCCCTGCACCCGCTGGCCGCCCGCCAACTGGCCCTCTCCCCGGTGCTGTTGGACGGCCGTACCGGATCCAGCGGGTCGGGTGCCTCCGCCGGCGACTCCAATCTGCACGCCGAACGCAGCGGCGCCCTAAGGGTGTTCGCCCCCGCCACGCACCGGCACGAGGCCGAGGTCGCCCAGCACACCGGCCTCGACGCGCGGATGACGGCGACCGGCGTCGAGGCCGTACGGGGGGTGCAGGTCGTCTGCCACACCGAGGTGCCCGACGGCGTCGAGGAGCGGGCCGTGCGGGCGGCGTACCGCGAGGCCTACGCCGATGAGCCCTTCGTCCGCCTGGTGGCCCACAAGCGGGGCACCTACCGCTATCCCGAGCCCAAGATCCTGCTCGGCTCCAACTACTGCGACATCGGCCATGTCTGGGGCGACGCGTCGCGTCGCCTGGTGGTCGTCGCCGCCCTCGACAACCTCGTCAAGGGCGGCGCGGGCAACGCCGTGCAGTGCCTCAACGTACGCATGGACTGGCCCGAATCGTACGGACTGTCCTTCCCCGGGCTGCACCCCGTGTGAGGACCGTGCATGAGCGCGAAGGGAGAACCGACCATGGGCGAGCCCCAGTTGGTCGTCGTCAAGTGCGGCGGCAACAGCGATGTGAACGCCGCCGCCATCTGCGCGGACGTCGCCGGTCTGGTGAAGGAGGGCCACCGGCTCGTGGTGGTGCACGGCGGATCGGCCGAGATCGACCGGCTGGCCGATGAACTCGACGTACCGCAACGGCGCCTGGTCTCGCCCGACGGGGTCTCGGCCCGGCACACCGACGAAGCCACCCTGGAGGTGGTGACGTTGGCGCTGGCCGGCTCGGTGAAGCCGAAGCTCGTGAGCGAGCTGCTGGGCCGGGGCATCCCCGCCGTCGGCCTCACCGGCCTCGACGGCGGACTCGTACTGACCCGCCGCAAGAGGGGCCAGAAGGCGGTCGTCGACGGACGCACCGTCGTCGTGCGCGACGACCACAGCGGCCGGATCGAGGCGGTACGCGGGGAGTTGATCGCGACCCTGCTCTCGCACGGGTACGTGCCCGTCGTGTCGCCGCCCGCCTCCGACGAGCACGGCGAGCCGGTCAACGCCGACGCCGACCGCATCGCGGCGGCCCTCGCGGCCGAACTCGACGCGGACCGGCTGGTGTTGCTCACCGGCGCACCCGGAGTGCTCGCCGACCCGGACGACGCCGACAGCCTGCTGCCCGACTGCGCCGTGGAACGGGCGGGCGCGCCGGGGGAGTTCGCCCGGGGCGGCATGGCGCTCAAACTCGTCGCCGCCCGTGAGGCGTTGCTCGGCGGCGTCGGCCAGGTGACCGTCGCCGACGGGCGGGGCGAGGGGGCGGTCGGCGAGGCGCTGCGGGGTGCCGGGACGGAGGTACGGCTCACGCCTCCGCGCGAAACGGAACCGGAGACCCGGCCGACGCTCCCTCAACACCCCGATCAGGAACAGGAATTGCCCGGAACAGACAGGGAGTGACGGATGACCACCGAAACAGCCGCCCCCGCCGCGGCACTCACCGACGAACTCACCGCGGCCCTCGCCGACACCGATCCCGGCGCCGCCGTCGACATGCTGCGGTCCATGCTGGAGATCCCCTCCCCGTCCGGCGAGGAGGGCCCGTTGGCCCGCCATCTGGCCGACGTCATAAGGGGACTTGGACTGACCGCCCGCATCGACGACGCGGGCAACGTGATCGGCGAGACCCCGGCCCGCCCCGGCCCGCGCATCATGCTGCTGGGCCATATGGACACCGTCCCGGGGCAGTTGGCCGTCCATCTCGAAGGCGGCCGGCTGCACGGCCGTGGCGCGGCCGACGCCCAGGGACCCCTCGCGGCCATGGTGCGCGCGGTCGGCGCCCACCTCGACTTCCCCGGCCAACTCGTGGTCGTAGGAGTCGTGGAGGAAGAAACCCCCAAGTCGCGTGGAGCCGTGCACATCGGGCGGACCCTCGCGCGACCGGACGCGCTGATCGTGGGGGAGCCCAGCGGGTGGCCGGGGATCGTCATCGGCTACAAGGGGAAACTGGACCTGGAATACCGGGTCGACTGCCCCGCCACGCACCCGAGCAACCCGGTCGAGAAGGCCACCGAGTCCGCCGCCGCGTTCTGGCAGGACGTGCTGGACCTGCTCGGCCCCGAGCAGGGGCACGCCTCGTTCGCGACTCCCGGCGCGACCCTGGTCGGGATGCGCGGCGACATCACCGAGGCGCGACTGGACGTCAGCATCCGTACGCCCGTCGGGTTCGACCAGGACGGATTCGTCGCCGCCCTGCGCGAACGAGACCAAGTCCACGGCAGGGAGGGCCGGTTGGCGGTCGTCAACGGGGTGCGGGCGGTCGAGACGGAGCGGCGCGGGCCGGTGGTGCGCGCCCTCAGCGCCGGTATCCGGAGCATCGGCGGGACACCCCGCCCGACGCTGAAGACCGCCACCTCCGACATGAACACCCTGGCCGAGGTCTGGGACATCCCCATGGCGACCTACGGCCCCGGCGACAGCGCGCTGGACCACTCCGACGAGGAGCACATCCTCGTCGACGACTACCTACGCGGCATCGCCGTACTGTCCACCGCGCTGGGGGAGTTGGCCACCCTGCCGACCCGTTCCGCGAATGCCGCCGGTTCCGCCGGCGAACTCGGGGGCGTGTCATGAGCGTTGGGCAATCCATCCTGGCGAAGCCGGAGTTCTGCACCTGCTGGCCCGGCGCGACCGTATGGCTGACCGGGCTGCCGAGCGCGGGCAAGTCCACCATCGCCGCCGCGCTCGCGGAGCGACTGCGCGAGGACCGGCGGCGGGTGGAGGTGCTCGACGGCGACGAGATCCGCAAGTTCCTGTCGGCCGGGCTCGGCTTCTCCCGCGAGGACCGGCACCTCAACGTCCAGCGGATCGGCCTGGTCGCCGAAGTGCTCGCACGCAACGGCGTGATGGTCCTGGTGCCGGTGATCGCGCCGTACGCGGACTCCAGGTCGTCGGTCCGCCGACGCCACGAGAGGTCCGGGACGAGGTATCTGGAGGTGCATGTCGCGACCCCGGCGTCCGTCTGCTCGGAGCGCGACGTCAAGGGCCTGTACGCCCAGCAGGCGGCCGGCCGGATCACTGGACTGACCGGCGCGGACGACCCCTACGAGGAGCCCGCGCACCCCGATCTGCGGATCGACGCGCACGCCGAGCGGGCCGTCGAATCAGTGGACGCGCTGCACGCGTTGCTCGTGCGAAAGGAGTTGGCATGACTGTCGCCGCCAAGCACGCGGCCGGTACGGAGAACCCGTACGCGCTGCCGCACCTCGACGCCCTGGAGTCGGAGGCGGTCCACATCCTCCGTGAAGTGGTGGGGGAGTTCGAGCGGCCGGTGATCCTGTTCTCCGGCGGCAAGGACTCCATCGTGATGCTGCATCTGGCGCTGAAGGCGTTCGCGCCCGCGCCGGTGCCGTTCTCGCTCCTCCATGTGGACACGGGACACAACTTTTCCGAGGTCCTTGAGTACCGGGACCGTGTGGTGGCCGCACATGGGCTACGGCTCCATGTGGCCTCCGTACAGGACTACATCGACCGCGGTGTGCTGCGTGAACGCCCCGACGGGACCCGCAACCCGCTCCAGACGCTCCCGCTCACCGAGAAGATCCAGAGCGAGCGCTTCGACGCCGTGTTCGGCGGCGGTCGTAGGGACGAGGAGAAGGCCCGCGCCAAGGAACGGGTGTTCTCACTGCGGGACGAGTTCGGGGCGTGGGAGCCGCGCCGGCAGCGGCCCGAGCTGTGGAACCTCTACAACGGCCGGCACGCGCCCGGCGAACACGTCCGCGTGTTCCCGCTCTCCAACTGGACCGAGCTGGACGTCTGGCAGTACATCGCCCGCGAGGGTATCGACCTCCCGGACATCTACTACGCCCACGAGCGTGAGGTCTTCCGACGGGGCGAACTGTGGCTGACGCCCGGGAGTTGGGGCGGACCCGGGGACGGCGAGACCGTCGAGAAGCGTCAGGTGCGGTACCGGACCGTCGGCGACATGTCGTGCACCGGCGCGGTCGACTCCAGTGCCGTCACCATCGAGCAGGTCATCGACGAGATCACCGCCTCCCGGCTGACCGAGCGGGGCGCCACCCGGGCCGACGACAAGCTGTCCGAGGCCGCCATGGAAGACCGCAAGCGCGAGGGGTATTTCTGATCATGGCCACCACCATCGGCACATTGCGCTTCGCCACGGCGGGCTCCGTCGACGACGGCAAGTCCACCCTCGTAGGACGGCTGCTGCACGACTCCAAGTCGGTCCTCACCGACCAACTGGAGGCCGTGGAACGGGCGTCGGCGAACCGGGGGCAGGACGGCCCCGACCTCGCGCTTCTCACCGACGGCCTGCGCGCCGAGCGCGAGCAGGGCATCACCATCGACGTGGCGTACCGCTACTTCGCCACCCCGCGCAGGCGGTTCATCCTCGCCGACACCCCGGGGCATGTGCAGTACACCCGCAACATGGTCACCGGTGCCTCCACCGCCGAGCTGACGGTGATCCTCGTCGACGCCCGCAACGGCGTCGTCGAGCAGACCCGGCGGCACGCCGCGATCGCCGCGCTGCTGCGCGTCCCGCACGTCGTCCTCGCCGTCAACAAGATGGACCTCGTCGACTACCGAGAGCCCGTATTCGCCACCATCGCCGAGGAGTTCACGGCCTGCGCGAGCGAACTCGGCATCCCCGAGATCACCGCGATCCCCATCTCGGCGCTGGCCGGCGACAACGTCGTAGAACCGTCCGCGCACATGGACTGGTACGGCGGGCCGACCGTCCTCGAACACCTGGAGACCGTCCCCGTCGGCACCGCCGTCGCGAGTGCGGCGGCCCGTTTCCCCGTGCAGTACGTCATCCGTCCGCAGAGCGCCGAGCACCCCGACTACCGGGGATACGCGGGGCAGATCGCCTCCGGTGTGCTGCGCGTCGGCGACCCGGTCACCGTCCTGCCGTCCGGGCTCACCAGCACGATCACCGGTATCGACGCCCTCGGTACGCCGGTCGAGGAGGCCTGGGCGCCGCAGTCGGTGACGTTGCTCCTCGCGGACGACATCGACATCTCGCGCGGCGACCTCATCGCGCCCAGCGCGCAGGCACCGGCCACCACGCAGGACGTCAGGGCCACGGTCTGTCATCTCAACGAGCGTCCGCTGCACGTCAGTTCGCGTGTTCTGCTCAAGCACGGCACCCGTACGGTCAAGGCCGTCGTACGGGAACTCCCGCATCGCATCGACCTCAGTCAGGGCCTGGCCCACGACACCGATCCCGGCGAGTTCGCCGTCAACGACATCGGCTCGATGGTGCTGCACACGGCCGAGCCGCTGCCGCTCGACGCGTACGCGGACTCCCGGCTCACCGGGTCCTTCCTGTTGATCAGTCCGGCCGATGGGGCCGTTCTCGCGGCGGGGATGTGTGCGGGGGCGATCGACAGGTGATCGGTTGGCGTGCGGTGAAGCCAGGCCGGGGTCCGGCTTCACCGCCGTCGCCGATGTCTCACCCGGCGCCGATCGGGCCGCACATCAGGTTGCCGGGTTCGGTGGGGTCGTCGCTGATCCAGAACTGGGTCCAGAGCGCGGCGAACTCGGGGCGGCTGAGGTAGCCGTCGGCGTCCTGGTCGAGCCGGTCGAAGACGCCGCCGGTCTCCACGGGCCGCCCGTGCCAGGTGTCGACGAGGCGCTGGTGCTCGCCGCGCGAGATGCGGCCGTCGGCGTTCTCGTCGACCGCGTCGAAGATGGTGTCGGCGGTCGCGGTGACGGCCTCGGGGATGGTCGGCAGATGGTCCACCATGGCGAGGATGTCGTCCATGTCGATCCGGCCGTCGCGGTCCGTGTCCACGGTCTCCGACAGATGCTGCCACCAGCCCTTGAGTACGCCGTCCACGCGCGCCGCCAGTTCCGATCCCTCTCTCCGCACGCGCGGCAGCCGGCCCCAGCGGTCGGCCAGGGCCACGAAGTCGGCCTCCTCCAGATAGCCGTTGCCGTCCGCGTCGAACGCCTCGAACATCGCCCGGAGCTTGGTCCGCTGGAACTCGCTGGACATCACGTGTCTCCTCGCTCGCAGTACTGCGGTGCTGAGGACATGCATTTCCGCGGCCGACCGCCCCGCAACGGCGCTCACGCTCACTACGGCGGGCACCCGCGCGCCCGCGCGCCGGGCCGGTGCGCCGGGCGCTGGTTCGGTCCCGGAGGGCGGAGGGCGGAGGGCGGTGGACGGTGGACGGTGGACGGAGGAGGGTGGACCTTAGCTCGCCCGACCGTGCGGGCCCGCCGCGCCGCCCGCACCCGCCCGGTCGTCCGCGCCCGCCGCGATCGGCCGTCGGTTTCGTACCCTTGCGGCATGCGTATGCGCCCCACCCTGAGCTGGACCCCGACGACGGACCTGCCGCCGGGCACCACCGACCTGGAGCCGGTCGTCGACGCGCTGAGCGCCGGCGGTGTGCTGGTGCTCAGCGGGGCGGGCATCTCCACGGAGTCCGGCATCCCGGACTACCGGGGCGAGGGCGGGAGCCTGAGCCGGCACACCCCGATGACCTACCAGGACTTCACCGCGAGCGCGCACGCTCGACGCCGCTACTGGGCGCGCAGCCACCTCGGCTGGCGCACCTTCGGGCGGGCCCGTCCGAACGCGGGGCACCTCGCGGTGGCCGCCTTCGCCCGGGACGCCCGCCTCTCGGGCGTGATCACCCAGAACGTCGACGGCCTGCACCAGGCGGCCGGCAGCGAGGGCGTCGTGGAACTCCACGGCAGCCTGGACCGGGTCGTGTGCCTCTCCTGCCGCGCCATGAGCCCGCGCCGCGAACTCGCCCGGCGTCTGGAGGCCGAGAACCCGGGCTTCGACCCGGTTGCCGCCGGGATCAACCCGGATGGCGACGCAGACCTCACCGACGCGCAGGTCGGAGACTTCCGCGTGGTGCCGTGCGTCGAGTGCGGGGGCGTCCTCAAGCCGGACGTGGTGTTCTTCGGCGAGGCGGTGCCGCCGCAGCGCGTCGAGGACTGCCGGCGCATGGTCCGCGAGTCGTCCGCGCTGCTGGTCCTCGGCTCGTCGCTGACGGTGATGTCCGGGCTGCGGTTCGTCCGCCAGGCGGCACAGGAGGGCAAGCCGGTGCTGATCGTCAACCGCGACCCCACCCGAGGCGACCCGCACGCCGTCACCCGGGTCGCGCTGCCGCTGGGAACGGCGCTGACTGCCGTTGCCGAGCGGCTGGGGATTCCGGTCGACGGGTCGGCGGGCTCGCAGTGAAGGGTGCCTGACGGGAGATTTCCCGGGTCAGGCACCCCTCATCGGTGGACCTGGATCGGTGGGTCTGGATCGGTGGGTGTGGATCGGTGGGTCTAGAAGAAGCCCAGCTTCTTCGGCGAGTAGCTCACCAGGAGGTTCTTGGTCTGCTGGTAGTGGTCCAGCATCATCTTGTGGTTCTCGCGCCCGATGCCGGACTGCTTGTAGCCGCCGAACGCCGCGTGCGCGGGGTACGCGTGGTAGCAGTTCGTCCATACCCGGCCCGCCTGGATCGCCCGGCCCGCGCGGTACGCCGTGTTGATGTCCCGGGTCCACACGCCGGCGCCGAGGCCGTAGAGCGTGTCGTTGGCGACCTTGATCGCGTCGTCGAAGTCGGCGAAGGACGTCACCGAGACCACCGGCCCGAAGATCTCCTCCTGGAAGATCCGCATGCGGTTGTCGCCCTCGAAGATCGTCGGCTGGACGTAGTAGCCGCCCTTCAACTCACCGTCGTAGTCGAGGCGTTCGCCGCCCGTGAGGACCTTCGCGCCCTCCTGCCGACCGATGTCCAGGTAGGAGAGGATCTTCTCCAGCTGGTCGTTGGAGGCCTGCGCGCCGATCATCGTGTCCGTGTCGAGCGGGTGGCCCGGCTTGATCAACTCGGTGCGGGCGACGGCCGCTTGGAGGAAGTCCGCGTAGTGGCCGCGCTGGATGAGCGCCCGCGACGGGCAGGTGCAGACCTCGCCCTGGTTGAGCGCGAACATCGTGAAGCCCTCGAGCGCCTTGTCGAGGAAGTCGTCGTTCGCCGAGGACACGTCGTCGAAGAAGATGTTCGGCGACTTGCCGCCGAGTTCCAGCGTGACCGGCTTGATGTTCTCGGAGGCGTACTGCATGATCAGCCGCCCCGTCGTGGTCTCGCCCGTGAACGCGACCTTCGCCACGCGCGGGCTGGACGCGAGCGGCTTGCCCGCCTCCACGCCGAAGCCGTTGATGATGTTGACCACGCCCGGCGGCAACAGGTCCGCGATCAGGCTCATCCAGTAGTGGATGGACGCCGGGGTCTGCTCGGCCGGTTTGATGACGACCGCGTTGCCCGCCGCGAGCGCCGGCGCCAGCTTCCATGTCGCCATCAGGATCGGGAAGTTCCACGGGATGATCTGCGCCACGACCCCGAGCGGCTCGTGGAAGTGGTACGCCACCGTGTCGTCGTCGACCTCGCCCAGCGAACCCTCCTGCGCCCGGATCGCCCCCGCGAAGTAGCGGAAGTGGTCGATGGCGAGCGGGATGTCGGCGGCGAGGGTCTCGCGGACCGGCTTGCCGTTCTCCCAGCTCTCCGCGACCGCGAGCGGCTCCAGGTTCGCCTCCATCCGGTCGGCGATCTTTAGCAGGATGTCGGAACGCTCGGTCACCGAGGTCCGGCCCCAGCCAGGCGCCGCCGCGTGCGCCGCGTCCAGCGCCCGCTCCACGTCCTCCGCGGTGCCGCGCGCGATCTCCGTGAACGGCTGCCCGTTCACCGGTGACGGGTTCTCGAAGTACTGCCCGCGGGCCGGCGGCACGTACTCGCCGCCGATGAAGTGGTCGTAGCGCGCCTGGTAGGAGACGATCGCGCCCTCGGTGCCGGGTGCCGTGTAACGGGTCATCCTGGTCTGCCTCCCGGAACAGCGCTGCCCGCCGTTGGGCAGCTCTCGGCGCGAGGCTAGGGGGCGGGACGTTGCATGTACGTTGCGCGGGACTGGGAGCGTCAAGTGGCCTACTGCGACCGCGTGTTACCGCGATACGCGCGCTACGTCAGTGACCCGCCCGGTGCGACCAGGCGGCCGGTGCCGCCAGCTCGGACTCCAGCGCGGCGAGCCGGGAACGCACCGGTGCCGTCGGGCGTATCGCCGCGAGCGCCCGCCAGACGTCGAGGTCGTCCTCGCCCCACGGCGCGTGCGCCCAGTCCGCCAGCAGGTCGGGGTCGCGGCGGGCGATCAGCGCGGTACGGAGACCGTCCGCGAGCCGGGCCCTGAGCCGGACCACCGCCGGAGCCTGCGAACCCGGCAGCAACGGACCCGTGTACGCCGACGCCGCTCCCGTCACCGCGCCCCCTTCCAGCCGCCGTTCGACGATCGTCACATCGGACTCGACCGGCACCGTGAGCCGGTACGGACGCGAGGCGAGCAGCCCCGGGCCCAACAGCTTGCGCAGCCGCGCCAGTTCGGCCCGCAATGTCACCGGCGGCACCGACTCGTCCTCGTACAGCGCGCACAGCAACTCGTCACCGGTCAGTCCCTCGGGATGGCGGGCCAGCAGGACCAGGATCTCGCTGTGGCGGCGGCTCAGCTTCACCTTGCGTCCGTCGACGCACAGTTGGGCCTCGTCCCGGCCGAGCGCCGTCAGCTCGGGTCCGTCGACGGGTGTCTGTTCCGGTGCGAGCAGCGCCAGTTGGGACTCGGCGGCCCGCGCCACCGCCTGTACGAAGCCGAGGCTGTGCGGATGCGCCAGGCCGTTCCCGCCGGTGATGTCCACGGCACCGAGCACCCGCCCCGTGCGTGGATCGTGCACGGGAGCCGCCGCGCAGGTCCACGGCTGCACCCGCCGGATGAAGTGCTCGGCCGCGAACACCTGCACCGGCCGGTCCAGGG
The DNA here is from genome assembly GCF_036187565.1 of Streptomyces sp. NBC_00252. Taxonomy (NCBI): domain Bacteria; kingdom Bacillati; phylum Actinomycetota; class Actinomycetes; order Kitasatosporales; family Streptomycetaceae; genus Streptomyces; species Streptomyces sp. NBC_00252. The sequence goes on from NZ_CP108087.1 coordinate 8,634,362, forward strand.
CCACCGCCGTCCCCGGCGCGTTCGTCCCGACCGCGCTCTCCGCCCAGCGCGCACCCGGCACGAAGTTCATCCCGCCCGCCTTCCGACGGGTCGCCGGATGCCCCTCGACCCACAACAGCCTGCCCTGCGCGTCGCACACCGCGAGCAGATGCTCCCCGTCCGCCGCGAACGTGCCCATCAGCTCCCGGATCAGCGGCATCACCCGCGCCAGCGGATGCTCCGCGCGGTAGACACCCAGGTCGCCGTCCGTCAGCTCGACGCTCGCCGTGCCCTCGGTACCGACACCGGCCCGTGCGGAACGCCGCCAGGACTCGGCCACCACCGACCGCACCGGCTGCGGCACCGTGCCGGCCGCGGCGAACGTCTCGTGCGCCCGGCGCAGCACCCGCACCCGCTCGGCAGGGTCGGCCCCCGGCTCCAGGGCCACCCATGGATCGGTCAACTCGGCCTCCCCTGAAGTCGACACGGCGTCGCAACGGATGCGGCCATCGTTACTCCGCAGACCGATCCGGACAACCGTTTCGACCAGGTACGCCCCGAACGAACCGCGACACTCTCCGAACCCGGCTCGCATCCGCCTCCGATCAGGCGAAATTGACCAGCCTTATGTACCGCGTCCAATCCCAGTTCGGCCCCGGATCGGTGTGGTCCGTGCCCGGCACCTCGTAGTGCCCGATGATGTGCGCCCGGTCCTTCGGGAGCCCGTACTTCGTGCAGATCGCCGCCGTCAGTTTGGCCGACTGCTCGTACAACGCGTTGGTGAACCACTGGGGTTGGTCCACCCAACCCTCGTGCTCGATACCGATGCTGCGGGTGTTGTAGTCCCAGTTCCCCGCGTGCCAGGCGATGTCGGCCTCGCGGACGCACTGCGCCACATTTCCGTCGGCCGAGCGCACGAGGTAGTGCGCGGACACCTTCTTCTGCGGGTTCTGGAAGATGGACAGGGTGTTGGGGTACGTCTCCTGCGTGACGTGGATGACCACGTAGTCGAGCGGATAGGTGCTCGGGCGGTTGGACGCCGTGTAGTTGGAGGTGCTCGCCGGCTGCCACTCGGCCGACGGGTAGTCGACGGCCTGGGTCTGTGCGTCGGCCTCAGCGTGGGGGAGTAACGCGTAGGGGACGGCGGCGAGGGCGGCGCCCTTCAGCAGCCATCTCCTGCTGGGGAGCGGTCGTGCCCGTTCCATGGTCGGGTGCCTTTCTGGTCAGTGCCGGGGTGCTGTTCAGCTCTGAAGCGCCGCCGCGGTCTCCCGCAGCCGTGCGTGCAGTCCGCGGTGTGTCTCGCGCGCGGGCAGCCATTCCTTCCGGATCTTCGCCACGCAGGTGTAGTTGGTGTCGCACACGTTGGCCAACGGTGATTCGACCGCCTGGGTTGCGAATTGGTAGGCGTCCAGTTCGCTGAAGCCGTAGTCGCGGACCAGCCAGCGCACCAGGTCGAGCTGGGAGATCCGGAACGCGTCCTCCAACGGGCGTGCCGAACCCGTCGAGATGATGTGCGTGTCCGACTCGATGCGCGGCCAGGGTGTGGCGACCCCCTTGAGCAGCTCCACGATCACCACGGTGTTCATCGCGCACTCGACGGCGACTCCGCAGGTCTCTCCCTCGCCCTGCCGGGCGTGACCGTCGCCCAGGCTGAGCAGCGCGCCCTCCACGTTCACCCCGAGGTAGCAGGTGACCCCGGCCCGCATCTCGGGGGTGTCCATGTTCCCGCCGTGCGCGTCCGGCACCAGCGCCGAACGCACTTCCAGGTTCGCGGGGGCCACGCCCACCGTGCCGTGCATCGGGTCGAGGGGCAGCTCGACCTCGATGTCACTGTCCCGTGCGCGGAACAGCGCCGTGCGGCGGGTCCGGTCCAACTGCCAGATCCAGACGGTCTCCGGAAGGGGCGGCTGCAACGTGGCCGTGGTGTGCGTCGAGGTGAGCGCCCCGAAGAGGGGGACCGTGGTCGAGGCCGCCCAGTCCCGCGCCGGCTCGATCGACACGAAGTGCACGGCGACCGTGTCGCCCGGCTCGGCGCCCTCCACATGGAAGGGGCCGGTCTGCGGGTTGAGGAACGGGAACTCGCACACCTCCGACACCAGGTCCTTCTCGGACCGCACCCGTCCCGCGAAGCAGTCCTCGGTGAACAGGTCGAGGACCGTGCCGGGCGCGATGCGGGCCACGGGCGGGGCGCCGCCGAACGTCCAGGCGTAGTCGCCGGGTTCGGGCCGCACCGTCAGGATCCGGGGGGCGTTCATGGCTGTACTGCTCCGTTCTGCGGATGACCGGTGGGGTCTGGTTCGTCGAGGTGGACACGGGCGGTTTCGGCTATTCGCTCGGGGTGGCGACGTAGCAGGACGAGCAGGACCACGACCCCCGCCGCCATCCAGACGCCGACGACGGGTCCGGCGTAGGACACGGGGGCGGTCAGCTCTGTCACGAAGTCGAAGGCCGGGATGCCTGCCGCGGTGAGCAGGGCGGGGACGAACGCGATGATTCCCAGGAGCGGGACCAGCAGGTGTCGTAGCGGCTTGAGCAACTCGCGTCTGCGGCGCAGGAAGTAGCCCGCGCAGGCGAGGTTCACGACGATGTAGACGGCGATGACGACCGTCACGATCACCGTGGCCAGGAGGAGGAACGCGGTCACCGGGTCGTAGCCGAGGCCGAGGCCCAGTACGGCTCCCACCGCGATGACACTCTGGACGGCGATACCGACGACGGGGGAGCGGTGGCGTGGGTGCAGGGTCGCCAGGACCCGGGGGAGCACCCGGATGCGGGCCAGGGCGAAAGCGGTGCGGGTCGAGACGGTGGCGCACGCGTTGGCGTTGGCGATGGTCGAGTTGACCACGGCCAGGAACACCAGCACCCAGAACAGTCCGAACGACGCGCGGGCCACGCCCTCCCAGGAGGCCGCTCCGTCGGCGCCGAAGCCGCTGAAGCGGTCCGGCCCGAAGTACACGGTCATGGCATAGGTCGTGAGCACGTAGAACAGGCCGATCCCGAGGGCCGCGCCGAGCACCGCGCGGTGCATGGTCCGGCGTGGGTCGCGTGTCTCCTCGGCGAGTGGCGCCGCGGCCTCGAACCCGGCGAACGCGAGCACCGTGTAGACCGATCCGGCGAAGACCCCGCCGAGGCCCGAGTAGTCCTTGCCGGTGTGCGAAGTCCCGAACACGGACAGGGTGTTGGCGCTGCCGGCCTTGCCGATCAGCCAGACGGCGAACACCAGGAAGACGAGGATCTCGAAGACCCCGAGGACCGTGCCGAAGCGGGCGGAGGCCCGGACTCCGAACCAGCCCGCCGCGGTGATGATCGCGGCGCCCGCGAGCGCCCACGGCCACCAGAGGCTCTCCGGATACGAGTTCCACTCCTGGTGCAGGGTGCCCGCCGTGGTGAACCCGAGCTGGAGGAGCAGCAGGGGTGGGATCAGCGCCTCCACGAAGACATAGCCCCAGCCGACCAGGAAGCCGACGGCCGGATGCAGTCCCTGCGCCGCGTACGTGGCCACCGAGCCCGCGGCGGGTAACTCGCGGGCCAACTCGGCGACGCAGGACGCGGTGAACAGGCAGGCCACCAGCGCGATCAGTACCGACAGTGGGAGGCTGCCGCCCGCGAAGGCCGCGCCCGACGGGATCGACGCGGCGACCGCTGCGGCCGGCGCCATCGCCGTGATGCTCTGGAAAAGGACCTCGCGCAGCCCGACGGCATCCCGCCGCAGCCCTGGAACCGTCGCCTGCCCTCGTACTGTCTCCCCCGACACGTGAATCCCCCCTCGTCCACCGTCATCCGCACCGCGTCGTCACGACTCGACGGCTGCGCCTCACGTGAATCACGGTACGGCGCTTGCGGGTTGGGCAGTAGGGCGTGGCGTGGTTCCGTGGACGGTGGCGGAACTGTGGACAACCCGATCACTCGGACGGGTGAAGTCGGCCCCGTTTCAGGCCTGTTCGGCCAGGTTGTCCCCAGCCCGTTCGGCCACCGAGGCCGGGTCGTCGAGGACGGCCCGCACGATCGAGTGCGCGGCGCCCAGCAGCGGACCCTCTGGTCCCAGCCGGGAGACCGAGACCGGACAGGCGGGCCCCGCCGTGCGGCCCGCCAACTCGGCCTCCAGCGACGGCAGTAGCCACGGCGCGAGCCCGGACAGCGCGCCGCCCAGCACCACCAGTTGCGGATCGAGGAGGTTGACCGCGCCGGTCAGCGCGATGCCGAGCGCTGTACCGGCCTCGTGCAGGGCATGTCGTACCGCCTCGTCGCCGTCGGCGGCACGGGACGCGAGCAGGCCGACCCGGTCCGCGCCGGGCTCCAGTCCCGCGGCACGCAGCACCGCCTCCTCGCCCGCGTACTGTTCGAGGCAGCCGCGCCCGCCGCACGCGCACGCCGGCCCGTCGGGACGCACGGGGACATGGCCCAACTCGCCCGCGAATCCGCGTGTTCCGCGCAGCAGACCGCCGTCCACCACGACGGCGGCGCCGATGCCGATCTCGGCCGACACATGCAGGAAGTCACGGGGAGCGGTTTCCCCCAGCCAGAGTTCGGCGAGGCCGCCGAAGTTGGCCTCGTTGTCCACAGTCGGCGGCAGTTCGGCGGGCAGCAGGGCGCCGAGATCCGTGTCGTGCCAGTCGAGGTTCGGGGCCCGGACCACCGTGCGGCCGTCGCGTGCGACCAGACCGGGTACGGCGACCGCGAGCCCGGCCGGCCACAGGCCCTCCGCGTCCGCCTCGGCCACGACCTGCCGTACCAGCGCGGTGAGTTCGGCGAGGACCGGCTCGGGGGAGCGGCCGCGGTTCACCCCGTGCCGGACGGCACGCGCGCGTATCTCGCCGCGCAGATCGACCGCGCAGACCGCGAGATGGTCGACGCCGATCTCCGCGCCGATCCCGGCGGGACCGCGCCCGCTGACGGCGAGCGCGGAGCCGGGGCGGCCCACCCGGCCGGGCCGCTCGGGGCCCAGTTCTTCGAGGAGCCCCGACCGGATCAGCTCGTCCACCAGCGTCGACACCGCCGCACGCGTCAGCCCGATGCGCGAGGCCACGGCCGCGCGCGAGAGCGGGCCCTCGGCGCGCACCGTGTGCATCACACGCGCGAGGTTGCGGCGGCGCATGCCCTGCTGGGTGTCGGGCAGCGCGCGGCCGGGCCCGGCGGGATGCGCCTCGTGCAGCGGTGCGGTCATGCCTCCGTCAGTCCTCGGTCGATTGCGGGTCAGCGGGCGTCCGTCCCCCGTTCGAGCAGCGGAGCCGCGTCGGAGAGTACCCCGGAGATCCTGGCCAGCGTCGCCTCGTCCCGCTCCACGGCGTCCAGCACCGGCCCGGCGGCCGTGTTCCAGCGCCGCGCCACCGCGGCCGGGTCCTCACCGGTCAGCAGGCCTGCGGCCTGTGCGGCGGCGCCGAGCGCGACCAGTTCCTTCGCGTCGGGCACCTGGACCGGACGCCCCGACAGCCGTCGTACGGTGTCCTGCCAGGCGGTGCCCCGGGCGCCTCCGCCGATCAGCAGCAGGGGCGCGGTGCGGTCCGCGTCCTCGTCGAGGACCAGGTCGAGCGCCCCCAACAGGGCGTGCACGGCGCCGTCGTAGGCGGCCTGGAGGAGCTGGCCGCCGGTGGTGTCGTGGCGCAGGCCGTGCAGCAGGCCCGAGGCGTTGGGGAGGTTCGGGGTGCGCTCGCCGTCCAGGTAGGGCAGCAGGGTCACCGCGGTGCCGGGCTCCACGGCCTCCCGGTCCAGGCCCAGCAGGGCCGCGACGCGGTCGACGGCGAGGGTGCAGTTCAAGGTGCAGGCCAGGGGCAGCCAGTCGCCGTGCGCGTCGGCGAAGCCCGCGACCGTGCCGGACGGGTCGGCGGGGCGGTGCTTCGACACCGCGTAGACGGTGCCCGAGGTGCCGAGGCTCAGCACGGGGTGGCCGGGGCGCAGCCCGAGGCCGAGCGCGGCGGCCGCGTTGTCACCGGTGCCGGGGGCGACCAGCGTGCCCTTGGAGAACGGCAGGTCATGGCAGTCGCGCACCGTCCCCGCCACCTCACCCGGCCGCACCACCCGGGGCAGCATCGCCGGGTCGAGGCCGACGTGCCGCAGGATCTCCTCGTCGTACGATTCGCTCGCCGACGCCCACCAGCCCGTGCCGGACGCGTCGCCCCGGTCGGTGGTGCCCTGCCCGGTGAGCCGCTCGGTGAGGTAGTCGTGGGGGAGGCGTACGGCCGCCGTGGCGCGCACCGACTCCGGCTCGTGCTCGGCGAGCCACGCCCACTTCGTGACCGTGAAGGAGGCTCCGGGCACGCTGCCGGTGCGCTCCGCCCAGGCCTTCGGGCCGCCCAGTTCCTCGATCAGCCGGGTGGCCTGCGGCGCCGAGCGCACGTCGTTCCACAGCATCGCCGGGCGTACCGGCTCGCCCTGGGCGTCCAGGGTGACCAGCCCGTGCTGCTGGCCGCCGATCGACACCGCCGCCGCCTCGTGGGCCGCGTCCCCGCACTGGCGCAGGGCCTCGCCCAGGGCGTCCCACCACTGGCGCGGGTCGCTCTCGCGGCCCGCCCCCGAGGAGACGGTGTGCGGCGCCTGGCCGCTCGCGACGATCCGTCCGGTGGACACGTCGACGACCAGCGCCTTCGTGGACTGGGTGGACGTGTCCACGCCGACGACGAGCGGACCCTCGGCTGCTGACATCGGGCTCTCCCTGTTTTTTCCGCGGCTCTGCGGGGCTCTGACCTGCTGTTTTCAAGACTGCCCGGGGTGCGGTGGCCCGTACCCCACTCCTTCGGGGACATGTTGTCCCTTCCCAGAGCTGTGTGTGCATACTAATTTGTAAACCGCCATGACGAAATAGTCGCAGCGAAGCAACAAGGAGCCGCGTCATGAACTACCAGCCCACCCCCGAGGACAGGTTCACCTTCGGCCTTTGGACCGTCGGCTGGCAGGGAAGGGACCCGTTCGGCGATGCCACCCGCCGCGCCCTCGACCCCGTCGAGACGGTGCAGCGCCTGTCCGAGCTCGGCGCCCACGGTGTGACCTTCCACGACGACGACCTGATCCCCTTCGGGTCCTCGGACACCGAGCGCGAGTCGCACATCAAGCGCTTCCGCGAGGCCCTCGACGCGACCGGCATGAAGGTGCCGATGGCGACCACCAACCTCTTCACGCACCCGGTCTTCAAGGACGGCGCGTTCACCGCCAACGACCGCGACGTGCGCCGCTACGCCCTGCGCAAGACGATCCGCAACATCGACCTCGCGGCCGAGCTGGGCGTCGAGACCTACGTCGCCTGGGGCGGCCGTGAGGGCGCCGAGTCCGGCGCCGCCAAGGACGTGCACGTCGCCCTCGACCGCATGAAGGAGGCCTTCGACCTCCTCGGCGAGTACGTCACCGAACAGGGCTACAACCTGAAGTTCGCGATCGAGCCCAAGCCGAACGAGCCCCGCGGCGACATCCTGCTCCCTACCGTCGGCCACGCCCTGGCGTTCATCGAGCGCCTGGAGCGCCCGGAGCTGTACGGCGTCAACCCGGAGGTCGGCCACGAGCAGATGGCCGGGCTCAACTTCCCGCACGGCATCGCCCAGGCCCTGTGGGCGGGCAAGCTCTTCCACATCGACCTCAACGGCCAGTCCGGCATCAAGTACGACCAAGACCTGCGCTTCGGCAACGGCGACCTGCGTGCCGCCTTCTGGCTGGTCGACCTCCTGGAGAGCGCCGGTTACGCCGGCCCGAAGCACTTCGACTTCAAGCCGCCGCGCACCGAGGACCTCGACGGTGTGTGGGCCTCGGCCGCCGGCTGCATGCGCAACTACCTGATCCTCAAGGAGCGTTCGGCCGCGTTCCGTGCCGACCCGGTGGTCCAGGAGGCGCTGCGCGCCTCGCGTCTGGACGAACTGGCGCAGCAGACCGCGGCGGACGGCCTCAAGGCGCTGCTCGCGGACCGCTCCGCGTTCGAGGACTTCGACGTGGAGGCCGCCGCCCAGCGCGGGATGGCCTTCGAGCAGCTCGACCAGCTCGCCATGGACCACCTCCTGGGAGCGCGCGGCTGACCGCACGCACGCGTGCGTCACTCACGAGCCCACCGGTGCACGTGAATTGCCGTTCGTGACCGGCCCCTGCGCGGAATGCTCCGGAATCATGCGATCCACGGCATGAGCCCGTATCAACCACCGCGCGGGGGTCGCGTCATGACCTCTGTGAGGCGACTCTGGACGGTATGGCCATGCCGCCCGTACCGCCTCGACCGCCCGGGCCACCCGGCGCCGCCCCGCCTCCGGGAGGCGGCTTCGGACCACCACCTCCCGGAGACTTCGGCCACGCGTCAGGAGGGGACTACGGGGGCTACGACCCGCCCCCGCCCCCGCGTCGGCGACCCCGGCCGCTGTTCGTCCTGCTCGCCGTGATCGTGGCCGCCGGAGCCGTCGTCACCGTCGTACTGATGGCCTCCGGAGGACACGATTCCCCGGACAAGAAGGCGCCCGCGGCGAGCAGTTCGAGCACGAGCCGCAGCCCGTCCCTCACCCTCCCGACGAAACTCCCCACCAGTCTCCCCACCAGCCTGCCGACCAAGCTCCCGACCGCGCTCCCGTCGAACTTCCCCTCGGAACTGCCGAGCGAGGTCCCCAGTGACATCGAGTCACTGCTCCCGTCCCTGTTCGGCTAGCCGCCCCGGAGGCCGACGGAGGCTCAGATGCCGTGCGGCAGCTTCAGGTACACCACGGTCGTCTCGATCCCGCTGTCGACCAGCCGCCCCTGTGCGTCGAACGCGCCCGCGCCGTCCGTCATCCCGAAGTCGTTGTCGTTCGCGAGGGCGAGCGTGTCGTGATCCACGCGCGCGATGCCCTCGATCTTCTGCGGCACCCCGGAGACGGTCCCCAGGTCGACGACCAGCTTCTTGGCCAGCACCGGGACACCCGAGGCGGCGGGGTCGTCGAGCTGCTCCAGCGACGGGGACGTCGTGTCGTCGTCGTAGCGACCGCCCAGGATGTTCGACCGTCGGTCCAGCTTCACCACCTGCAACCGGGCCGCCTTGTCGGTGCGCTCCTCGACCAGGAGGCGGTCACCGCCCAACGCGACCACGGAGGAGATCTTCAGCTCGGAGGTGTCGTCCTCGCTGGGGTCGACCACGTTCACCGGGTCGAAGCGGTACGCGTACTCCGCTGTGACCGCCTTCTTCTTGGTGGAGAAGCGCAGCAGACGGGTGTTGAGCGACGCGTCCCCGGCATCCCCGTCCGGCAGCGACAGCGGGCTCTGCAGGGCCATCACCAGGTCACCACCGGGCAGTTGGGCCAGCCCCTCGAAGCCTCGGTTGATCTTCCGGTGCAGCAGGACCGCGGGCAGCGACTCCACCACCGGGTAGTCGGTCCCCGTCAGATGGAGCCCCTTGGGCACGTACCGCGTGAGTACCTTCCCGCGCGCGGAGACGTGCACCAGGGAGGGCCCGTACTCGTCGACGAGCCAGAAGGAGCCGTCCCCGGCTCGCACGATGCCCTCGGTGTCGAGTCCGTTCGGGTTGTACGCCAGTGCCGTCTGCGCGTCGTAGGAGTACGGCGCCTCGTCGCGCCCCTGCTGGTTCGACAGCCCGGTGACGGCCTTCCCGGAGGATGTGGTGATCGGGAGGGCGTCAAGAACCTTGACGGTGTTCCCGGAGACACGGATCTTCACGATCGCCGGGTCGAAACCGGGCACGGGGAACGTGCGGCGCTTCGTCCCGCTCACCTTGATCTGGCCGTTGGGCCCGCGGTCGGTGACCGTCCAGTACTCGCCCTTGCGGCCGGCCGGGTAGATGTCGCTGCCGATGCCGCCGAGGTCCACGCCCCGGTCATCGGCCACCGTGCCCGGCAGCAGCGCGTTGCTGAACGCGCCGAGCGGGATGTCGCCGAGCGTCGCCGTACGCGTGACATGGGCGGCCTGGGCCTTCGCGGGGGCTGCCGCGGCCGTACCGGCCGCCACGAGGGCGACAACCACGGCGAGCGGAACACCCGCCGCTACGGGACGACGGACGCGGCGCCGGACGATGGCGTGCGGGGACATCGGGCCTCCTGAGGACAAGTTCGCTGACAGCGGCCAGAGTTGGTCCTCATGCGGAACGGTGCTCGACGGCGAGGTGAACCAGGGGTGTCGGCCGTTTGTCGGACGGACGCGGCACCGGCGGCGTAGAACCGTCACCATGGGATCTCAAGCGACCTGAGGGTCACGGGGGTTGGCCGCGTCCAGGCGTGGAGTGCCGAACCACCTGGGCAGGTTGTCGAGCAGGTCCTCCTGGTCGTCGCCGACCCATGCCACGTGGCCGTCCGGCCGTAGGAGTACCGCGGGTGCGTCCAGTTCCTCGACGGCGTCGACCACGTGGTCGACGCGATCAGCCCAACCCGCGACCGAGAGACGGCCGGTCCGGTCGAGCAGGAGTCCTCGGCCGGTGTGCATCAACTCGTAGAGGCGGCCTTGCTTCAGCTGCATGTCCCGTAGGCGTCGGCCGAGCAGGTCATGGCCCTCGCCGAAGTCGTAGCGGATTGCGACAGCGGTGATCATCTCGGTCACGTACGTGTTCACCTCCTCGAAGTCCATGAGCGTGGAGAACAGTTCCCGTAGTGCCGTCGCGCCAGGATCGGTCCCCAGGAGGGTGATCTGCGCGCGCGTGTTGGCGATGACGCGGGCACCCACCGGGTGACGTTCCGTGTGGTAGCTGTCCAACAGCCCTTCCGGGGCCCAGCCGTTGACCGCGGCGGCGAGCTTCCAGCCGAGGTTGAACGCGTCCTGCACCCCGAGGTTGAGCCCCTGTCCGCCGGTCGGCGGATGGATGTGCGCCGCGTCGCCCGCCAGCAGCACCCGGTCGACCCGGTAGCGCTCGGCCTGCCGGGTGGCGTCACCGAACCGGGACATCCAACGCGGCGTGTGCACACCGAAGTCGGTGCCCGCGACGGCCCGTAGCCGCCGCCTGAACTCGTCGAGAGTCGGCGTGGCCGCGCGGTCCTCGGCGACGCCGTCCGCGGGCACGACGACGCGGTACACACCGTTCTCGCCGGGGCTGACGCCGAACCGCAGCTGGGTCTTGCGGACCTCCTCGACGACGGCGGCGATCGTGGCCGGGTCCTCGGTCGCCTCCATCTCGCCCAGCAGCGTCTCGACCGTCGCGGGCTCACCGGGGAAACCGACGCCGAGCAGCTTGCGCACCGTGCTCCGGCCGCCGTCACAGCCGACGACATAGCGCGCCCGCAGCTGCGAACCGTCCGCCAACCCGACGGTCACTCCGTCCTCGGTCTGACTCAACCCGACCACTTCGAAGCCGCGCCGGATGTCCGTACCGAGTTCGACGGCCCGCTCGGCCAGCAGCCGCTCGGTGACCGGCTGCGGGGTGGCGACACCGAAAGGATGAGCCGTGTCCAACCGGTCGGGCCACGGCTTGACGATGCCCCCGAAGAGACCGCCCACCTGGAACGTCTCACTCACCGCGAGGAACCGGTCGAGAAGACCGCGCTGGTCCATGATCTCGACACTGCGCGTGTGCAGCCCCTGCCCGCGGGACTCCCCGGTCGGCTCGGTCAGCCTCTCCAGCACGACCACGTGCACGCCGTGCAGCCGCAACTCGCAGGCCAGCATCAGGCCGGTCGGTCCGCCGCCGACCACGATCACGTCAATCATCAGGAACGCCCATCCCACGAGGTCGGTCTCCGGTGGGCCACTACGTGGACCTGCACATCACGATCTTTCGTTTCCGCAGGTCCTGGCCTCGGTCGGCCATTTTGCGGCACCCCTTGGGCCTTGCCGCAAGCCCCTGGGTGAGCTATACCTTGGGTGTGGCGAGGAGTGCGTGAACTCCTCGCTTTCGTGTTTTCCGGGTGGTTCTCCGCGAGCCCGATGCCGACGATCTTGTGAGTGAGGGTGTCGTCAGCCCCCCTGGGCGGATCCGGCTTTCCCCCGTAGGGACACGGGTGGTGCCGCCATGGTCGCCAACGGTCACCGATTCGTACGTTTGCTCAGGTCAGCCCGTTGCCTGAGAGACCCGGAGACCGGACATGTCCCAGACCACCGCAGTCGTCGGCGCACGCGATCCTGGGGATGCCGTAGCGGCGCCCCCAGGGAGCGAGTTCGCGCCCCTCCTGCGCACGGTCAAGGGCAGAGGACTACTGGAGCGGCGACACGCCTGGTACGCACGCTGCATCGCCGCCAACGCCCTCGCACTGGCCGGGATCGCCACCGGCGTCGTCCTGATCGGCGACTCCTGGCTGACGCTGCTCCTGGCACCGTTGTTCGCCGTGTTCGGCGCGCGTACGGCCTTCATAGGCCACGACGCCGGCCACTCGCAGATCGCCGGCGACAGGACCGTCAACCGGGTCATCGGACTGATCCACGGCAACCTGTTGCTGGGGATGAGCTACTCCTGGTGGAACGACAAACACAACCGCCATCACGCGAACCCGAACCACATCGACAAGGACCCGGACGTCGTCGCCGACATCCTCGTCTTCACCGGCGAGCAGGCGAAGCACCGCTCCGGATTCCGGCGCTGGCTCACCCGCAACCAGGCCTGGCTGTTCTTCCCGCTCACCCTGCTCGAAGGCATCGCCCTCAAGGTCCACGGCTTCCAGGATCTGCGGCGCCAGCCCCGCCGGGAGCGGGCCGTCGAAGGCGCCCTTCTGGTGGGCCACGTCGTGGCCTACGCGACCTTGCTGCTCATATCGATGTCCCCAGGGAAGGCACTCGCGTTCGCCGCGCTGCACCAGGCCCTCTTCGGACTGCACCTGGGCCTGGCCTTCGCACCCAACCACAAGGGCATGGAGATGCCCGACCCTGACGGTGAGCGATGGGGTCATCTCCGCCGTCAGGTGCTCACCTCACGGAACATCCGCGGCAGCGTCCTCACCGACTGGTTCCTCGGCGGCCTCAACTACCAGGTCGAGCACCACCTCTTCCCGAGCATGCCGCGCCCCAATCTGCGCCGGGCACAGCCCCTGGTGCGCGCTCACTGTCAGGATGTGGGTATCCCCTACGTGGAGACGGGGCTCGTCGACTCCTACCGGCAGGCCCTGCGCCACCTCCACGAGGTGGGGGAGCCGCTGCGGATGGAGTGGACGGAGTGAAGGAGCTGCCGACGGCCCGGTACCAGTGATGGCCCTGTACCAGTAGGGGAAGCGCCTCAGGGATGTATCAGGGTCGCGATCCGGAACTGTGCGGAGCGCGAACCCGTTTTCAGATCAGAGAGCGGCTGCGGCCGCGGAGGAGGCGACATATGTCGATGAACGCGAAGATCGCCGTAGGAGGTGTGGCGGTCGGACTGATCCTGTTGATCTGGCTGCCCTGGTGGGTCTCATTCCTGATCGTCGTGGGAGTGCCGACGGCCGCATATCTGACGCTCGACCCCTCGCAGCGGCGCAGGCTGCGCCGCGTGGCAGGCAAGGAGATCGGGCGCTGACGCACCACCGATGCCCTAGGGCGTTGCCGCCCAGGGCACGGGAGCGGAGCATGTCGCCGCCCGCGGGACTGCCGACAGCGGCCTCGTGGGCGGGGCTCGGCCGGGGGCTGGCCTCGGACTGAGGGGGGGTGCCGTTTTCGCGCCGCCGTGGGGCGGCCGACTGCCGTCTTGGCTTCGGGCGTGACCTGGAGCCCGTCGGACCCTGGGGCCCGCTCACCCGAGGCTCCGCCCGCAAAGGCTCAACTCGGCCGTACGGCCAGCTTGTCGAGTGCTTCCAGGAGTCCGGGGAGTTCGGGACCCCGGCCCACCGGCAGGACCTCGCCGGGTTCGTCGTCGAGCAGGACGAACGCTATGTCGTCGGTCCGGGCCACCAGCGACCAGCCGGGGCCGTCGGCGCGCAGTGTGCGCGCGTCGCCGGGGGCGAAAGAGGATCTGACGCGGCCGAGGGGTGGCGGCGCGTCGATGTAGGCGCGGATCTCCGTCAGTACGCGGCGGACCCCGCTGTGGCCCGGCTGGGGGCCTTCCGCGGGGCTGCTGTTCGCTCCGGTGTCAGCCGTCGGCGTCTTGCCCGCCTGATCCGTCCGGTCAGGCTTCCCGGGCTCGTTCGCCTCCCGCGACTCGGCCGCCTTCTCCGGCTCGTCCGCCGTCTGGGACCCGTTCGTCTTCTCCGACCCGTCCGTGTCGGAAGCGGTGTTCGAGGCCGTGTCCGAGGCGGTGTTCGAGGCCGTGTCCGAGGCCGCTTCGGAGGGCGTGGCTTCGTCCGTCTTCGACGCGTCTCCCGCCCCGTCCTCCGTCGAGAAGGTCGAGTCGTCGATCTGCTCCCGCCAGGTGGCCCACTGGAGCGCGATCTCGTCGGCGCCCAGGCGTCGTTGCGCCGGACCCCAGGTGGTGGTGTCCGGGGGAGCCAGCGGTGGCCGGTCCACGAGGTCGGGGTCCGGGTCGTGCGGCGCGGGCACGTTGGGTGCCGCGACGGCGACCGCGAGCGGCCAGCCCGGCAGGGCGGCGACCACCGTGCGCTCGCTCGGCGACAGGTCGTACTCCATGCCGCAGTCCCAGGACGCGATGGCGACCGCGACCAGGGACACGTCGTCGATGACGACCGTCCACCGCGACCCGTCGCCGTCCTGGCCGAGCACCAGGCCGTACCCGTCGGCGAGCGGTGCCATCCCGAGCGCCGCACAGGCCTCCGGGTAGTCGTCGCCCAGCACGCTCGGGAACTTCGCCGGTGTCAGCAGCACCGCCGTGAGCACATAAAGCGCATCGTCCTCGGCGGCGACGGCCTCTTCATCCGTGTCGGCCATCCCAGCCTCCCCATCGTTCGTCCAACCGCGCGCACCCTAGTGTGCGCGGAAGCCGCTTGTCACGACTCCCAAGTACACCCGGAGCTGCAGTTTTCCGTCTGGACTGGGCGAAATGACCACCGGTAACCCGAACTGTCAGGCCGCGGGGAGCCCGAGAAGCGCGCGAGCCACCGTCCGCGGCGACTCGTCACGCTCTCTCGCGAGCGCCACGACTGCCCGGCACGCCAACTCGCTGACCCCGAAGGACAGCGCCTCCGGTGACACCCATCCCGCGGCTTCGTCGATCCGCTCCTGATCGTCCTCCGCGCGGGCCGAGACGTAGACGGCGGCGGCCTCGAACAGATTGTGGGGGCGTTGCCGCGGGCCACTGCTCGTCTCCGGGCGCGTGGAGGCGAGAAATCTGGCGAAGGTCTTACGGGGCCTGTCGAACATGCTGACCGCCTTCCCCTACGTGCTGTTCTGTCGCTGACCGTTCATCTACCGCCACCCAACGTAGAGTTGGAGTTGCGGCGACAGAAGGGGGACGGCACGGTGAAGCGCGTCGGACGCCCCGCGCGGAAGCGCGTCAGCCGTCGATCGCGTCCAACGTGATCCGCAGTCAGGTCGGTTCGGCGCGGCCCGTGGCGCGGGCGATCGTGAGGGTGCCGCGCCGGAACGGATCGTCCAGCTCCTCGGCGCGCAACGGCCGGTCATCGTCGTAGAGGCTCGCGGGCGGCGGGTGACCCGCGCGCGGGTCAGTCCTCGCGTACGGCGAGCGCCAGGAAGCGGGCGTCCTCGTCGGCGTACGACGTCATGCGCCACCCCGAACCTGCCAGCAGGGGGCGGAGATTGGGCTCAGCGCGGAGGTCGTCCGGTGTGATCTGCCGCCCTTGGCGGGCGGCCAGCGCGGCCCGGCCGATCGGGTGGAACAGCGCCAGCGTGCCGCCGGGGCGCACCACGCGCGCCAACTCCCGCAGATTCGCCTCGGGTCGGGGCAGATGCGCGATGAGACCCGCCCCGAACACGGCGTCGAGCGACTCCGGCCTCAGCGGCAGCGCGGCCACGTCGGCGAGAAGCAACTGCCCCTCTCGGTCGCGTCCGGCCCGTACGGCGGCCTGCAACATGGCGGGGGTTAGATCGGCCCCGAGCACCACTCCGGAGCGTCCCACGGCCGCACGGAGCGGCGGCAGCGCGCGTCCCGTGCCGCAGCCCGCGTCGAGTACGCGATCTCCCTCGCGCAGGCCGAGTTCGGCGACCGCGGCGGCATAGGCGGGGCCGTCGTCGGGGAAGCGGCTGTCCCAGTCGGCGGCGCGTGCGCCGAAGAACTCCTGGACACGTGTGTGGTCGTCGCTCATGTTCGGCATGATCCCTCACCGACACGGATGACGCTTCGGCGCACACGTTCGAGCGTCACGCGGTCGTTCAGAAACCTCTCTGCGTCATATTGCGACGCCTTTCGAAATGCGCCCCCTTTGTGCGCCCGTGCCCCTACTAGCGTCCCCTGGTCATGGGACACCTGGACCACGCCACCTTCGGCTGGCTGACCCCCGTGCTGTCATACGTGATGGCCTGTATGGGAGCCGCACTCGGCCTGCGCTGCACCGTCCGCGCGCTCGGCGCCACCGGCCGTTCGCGCCGCAACTGGCTGATCACCGCGGCCTCCGCGCTCGGCACCGGCATCTGGACCATGCACTTCGTGGCCATGCTCGGTTTCGGCGTCAGCGGCACCGACATCCGCTACGACGTGCCGTTGACGATGCTCAGCCTCCTCGTCGCCATGGTCGTCGTCTGCGCGGGCGTCTTCGCCGTCGGCTACGGCCGAGACCGGGGCCGCGCGCTCGTCCTCGGCGGCCTGACCACTGGGTTGGGTGTCGCGAGCATGCACTACCTGGGCATGGCGGCGATGCGGCTGCACGGGCATGTGAGCTACGACCCGATGCTCGTCGGACTCTCCGTGCTCATCGCCGTCGTCGCGGCGACCGCGGCCCTGTGGGCGGCCCTCAACATCAAGTCGCCCGTGGCGGTCGGCGCCGCCTCCCTCGTCATGGGAGCGGCCGTCAGCAGCATGCACTACACCGGCATGTTCGCGGTGCGCGTGGACGTCACCCCCTCCGGGGCGGTCCTGCCGGGTGCCACGGCGATGCAGTTCATCTTTCCCCTAGCCGTGGGCCTCGGGTCGTACCTGTTCCTGACCTCGGCGTTCGTCGCGCTGTCGCCGTCGACAGGAGAGCGCGAGGCCACCGCCTCGGCCCAGCGTCCGCTCGAGGGCGTCGCTCGCTGACCGCCCGTCGCCCGCACCGCACGACCCCGAACCACTTCCGAGCGAGGAGGCCATGCGCACCCCCCGTAGGACCCCGAGCCGCAGGACCCCGAGAGCCGGCGCCGGGACGCCGCCCGTGCGCGGTCGTCGCGCGCACGCCGGACCACCCGCAGACGAACTCTTCGACGAGCCCCTGGACGCCCCGCCGGAGGACATATCCCCGCGCGCGGGACGATGGCGGATGCGACCCCGCACCGTGCGGGCCAAGATCATCTGCCTCCTGATGGTGCCGGTCGTCTCCCTGCTCGCCCTGTGGGCGTACGCCACCGTCAGCACCGCCCAGGACGTCTCCCGGCTGCGGCAGTCGCAGCGCGTGGACTCCGAGGTGCGCAGCCCCGTCACGGCGGCCGTCGCCGCGCTGCAGGCCGAGCGATCGGCCGCCGTGCGCTACGCGACCGACCCCGACGCCGAGCAGAGTGGGGACCTGAAGAGGCTGGCGACGAGCACGGACCGCGCGGTCTCCCGACTGCGGCTCGGCGAGGACGACACCGTCGCCGACGGTGAGGAACTGCCGGCCGAAGTCGGCCGACGCCTGCAGGACTTCGTCACCGGCGCCGAGCGACTGCGCTCACTGCGCGCCGACGTCCTCGCCCACCGCGCGGGCTGGGACGAGACGTACGGGCAGTACACGAAGACCATCTCGACGGCCTTCGCCGTGGGCGGGGCGCTCTCCGGAGTCCAGGACGCCGAACTCGGGTCCGACGCGCGCGTGCTCCTCGAATTCTCCCGGGCCGGGGAATCGCTGTCCCAGGAGGACGTGATGCTCGCCGCTGCGCGTCTCGACGGACGCCTCGACGGGGAGCGGCTGAGGCTGTTCAACGGCGCCGCCGACACCCGCCGTACCCTCATCGACTCCGCCGTCGCGGATCTGTCCGGCTCCGAACACGCCGCCTGGCAGACGCTCGCCGACACCAGCGCCTACGACGCGATCGGCACGGTCGAGGACAAGGTCCTCGGCGCCACCTCGGGTACCCGGGCAATCGCGGCGGCGCCCGAGTCCACCTGGAACAGTGCGCACACACGCGTGCAGGACGGTATGCGTGCCATCGAGGCGGACGCGGGGAACGGGGGCGCGGACAGCGCCGATCCGTTCACCCGGGGGCTCCTCTCGTCGGCCGGTGCCGCCGTGCTGCTCGGGCTTGCCGCCGTCATCGCGTCGCTCGTCATCTCGGTGCGCATCGGACGCGGTCTCGTCGTCGAACTCGTGAGCCTGCGCAACGACGCCCTGGGGATCGCCCGCCACAAACTCCCCGAGGCCATGCGGAGACTGCGCGCGGGGGAGGAGATCGACATCCGCGCGGAGGCGCCGCCCGGGCCGCCTGCCGAAGACGAGACCGGACAGGTCGCCGAGGCCCTGGGCACCGTGCACCGCGCCGCCCTGCGGGCCGCCGTCGAACGCGCCGAACTCGCGAGCGGCATCTCCGGGGTCTTCGTCAACCTCGCCCGCCGCAGCCAGGTCCTGGTGCACCGTCAACTCAGCCTGCTGGACAGCATGGAGCGCCGCTCCGAGGACCCGAACGAACTGAGCGACCTCTTCCGCCTCGACCACCTCACCACCCGTATGCGACGGCACGCCGAGAGCCTGATCATCCTCTCCGGAGCGGCACCCGGACGGGCCTGGCGCATGCCGGTCTCCCTGACCAACGTCGTCCGCGCGGCCGTCTCCGAGGTCGAGGACTACGCGCGCGTGGAGGTACGCCAACTCCCCGAGGCCTCCGTGGTCGGCGCGGCCGTCGCCGACCTCACGCACCTGCTCGCCGAGATCGTGGAGAACGCCGCCCAGTTCTCGCCACCGCACACGCGCGTGCGGGTCACCGGTGAACCCGTAGGCAACGGCTACGCCGTGGAGGTCGAGGACCGGGGCCTGGGCATGGGCAAGGAGTCCCTGGGCGACGCCAACCGCCGTATCGAGCAGTCCGAGACCCTCGACCTCTTCGACAGCGACCGGCTCGGCCTCTTCGTGGTCAGCAGGCTCGCCGCCCGCCACGGCATCAAGGTGCACCTGCGGACATCGCCCTACGGGGGTACGACGGCGGTCGTGCTCCTGCCGACGGCGCTGCTGCACGGCGGCGCGCTGGAACGCGCCCCGCGCGCGGCGGCCGAGGACGGGGAGCACGCCGTGGAACGCGAGTACGCGCGCGTGCCCACCGCGCCCCAGCACCAGGAGTCCGTCCCGGCCCCGGCCGACCGGCCCGCCCTCGCGGCCACCGCACGGGCCTCGGCGGCCGCGGCGAACGACACCACGCCCCCCGGAGTCACCACCTTGCGACTGCATCGCCCGCCCGAGGACAGCGAAGGGACCGAAGAGACCGACGACCTCCCACGCCGCGTACGCCAGGCGCACCTCGCCCCCCAACTCCGCGAACAGCCCACTGGGGAACGGGAACAGTCACAGGCCGCCCCACGCGACGAGCACCGCACCCCGGAGGTCGTACGGGACCGGATGGCCGCCTACCGCGAGGGCTGGACGCGTGGCGGCGGCAGACCACCGGGCCGCGGCGCCACCCCAGGCCCCGCGACGGGCAGAGACAGCAGCGAAGGAGACCCCGCGTGATCCAGGACCCGAGCATGAGGGCCGCCCAACGATCCGGCGAACTCGACTGGCTGCTGGACGACTTGGTGCTGCGCGTGGGCGAAGTACGGCATGCCGTGGTGCTGTCCAACGACGGCCTCGCCGTCGGCGCGTCGACAGACCTCGCGCGCGAGGACGCGGAACACCTCGCCGCCGTCGCCTCCGGATTCAACAGCCTCGCCAAGGGCGCGGGCCGGCACTTCGGCGCCGGGGGAGTGCGCCAGACGATGGTGGAGATGGACGACGGGTTCCTGTTCGTGGCCGCGGCCGGAGACGGCTCCTGCCTCGCCGTCCTCACCGCCGTCACGGCCGACATAGGCCTGGTGGCGTACGAGATGGCACGGCTGGTCAAGCGCGTCGGTGAGCACCTCTACACGCCGCCGCGCGTCGGTGCGCAGCCCCCCGTCGCCGGATGAGGCGAGAAGGCGGTCCGCTCCGATGACCGAGGACACGACAGACGACCGGCGCGAACCGGGCAGCCAGTGGTACGACCAGGAGGCCGGGCCTCTCGTCCGCCCCTACGCCATGACGGGAGGACGTACCAAACCAGGCCCTACGGGAGTGCGTTTCGACCTGATCGCGCTCGTCACGCTGGACATCGGCGCACCCGGCCTCGACGACGACACGGGGCTCGGACCGGAACACCGCGCGCTCATCGACCTGTGCCGCCCGGAGACCCAGTCCGTCGCCGAACTCGCCGCCGGAGCAGACCTCCCCCTGGGGGTCGTCCGGGTGCTCCTGGGCGACCTCCTGGAGCTCGGCTGCGTCACCGTCAGCCGTCCGGTGCCGCCCGCGCAGCTGCCCGACGAACGGATTCTGCGCGAGGTGATCGAAGGACTACGGGCACTGTGATGAAACATCAGAAGCACGCGAACGCGTACGGCACCGACTTGTGCACCCTTTCGCGCACCGAACGGGCACGAGGCGGTCACATCGGGCACAAAGCGGTCCAACCACCCGGAGCGGGGCCGCACTTGCCACGATGCACACCTACGGACGTCGAGCGTCGCCGGCACTCCCGAGAGAAGTGATCGATGGTCTCCGAGCACTCCGATGCCGAGGGCGACACGACCGCCCTGGCGTTGAAGATCCTGGTCGCCGGTGGATTCGGCGTGGGCAAGACCACCATGGTGGGCGCGGTCAGTGAGATCAGGCCGCTGCGCACCGAGGAACTGCTCAGCGAGGCGGGCCAGTTGGTGGACGACACCGACGGCGTGGACCAGAAGGTCACGACGACCGTCGCCATGGACTTCGGCCGCATCACCATCAGGTCCGGGCTCTCCCTCTACCTGTTCGGCACCCCGGGGCAGGACCGCTTCTGGTTCCTTTGGGACGAGCTGTCGCAGGGTGCCCTGGGGGCCGTCGTCCTCGCGGACACCCGGCGACTCGAGGACTGCTTCCCCGCGGTCGACTACTTCGAGCACCGGCACATCCCGTTCGTGGTGGCCGTCAACTGCTTCGCGGGCGCCCGCAGTTACGGCGCCCTCGACGTCTCCCGCGCCCTGGACCTCGACCGGGGGACACCGGTCGTCCTCTGCGACGCCCGTGACCGCGACTCCGGGAAGGAGGTGCTGATCCGGCTCGTCGAGTACGCCGGGCGGATGCACACCGCCCGGATGCTCGACTCCGTGGGCTGAGCGGCGGCGGTCCTCAGTCCGCGATGTCCTTCTGCGCCAGTACCTTCTCGACCGTGACGCGGACGAGGAGTTCGCCCGGCACCCCGTTGCGGGCGCCGAACTCCTCGGCGCGGTCCTCGCCCATGTAGCGGGCTCCGATCCGGGCGGCCCAGTGCCGGAGTTGGGCCGGATCCTCCGACAGATGGGCGCGTCCCTGGATGATCACGAAGTCGAAGGGCGGCCGATCGTCGTCCACGCATAGGGCGACTCGCCCGTCACGGGCTAGATTGCGCCCTTTTACCGTTTCCTTCGCGGTGTTGAACACCACATCGTCCCCGTCCAGTAGGAACCAGATCGGCGCCACATGTGGGCTCCCATCGGCGCGTACGGTCGACAGCTTGCCGGTGCGGGTGCCGTGCGAGACGAACGCCCGCCATTCCTCGTCGGTCATCTTCTGTGCCATGCCCCCATCCTCCTTGCCCGGGCGACGGGCGTGGGGAAGGCTGACGGGAGATCGGGGAGACGTCACACGGGGAGGCCATGACATGGCGCAGAACCAGGGACTGAGCTGGCTGCTGGACGATCTGACCGAGCGTGTCGAGCACGTGCGCCACGCCCTGGTCCTGTCCAACGACGGTCTGGTGACAGGTGCGAGCACGGGCCTGCGCCGCGAGGACGCGGAACACCTCGCCGCCGTCTCGTCCGGACTGCACAGCCTCGCCAAGGGATCGGGCCGTCACTTCGGCGCGGGCGGGGTACGGCAGACGATGATCGAGTTCGACGACGCCGTCCTGTTCGTCACCGCGGCAGGCAGCGGCAGCTGTCTGTGCGTACTCAGCGGCGCGGACGCCGACATCGGTCAGATCGCCTACGAGATGACACTGCTCGTGAACCGCGTCGGCGAGCACCTCGGCGTGGACGCCCGGCATCCCGAGCGAACCCCCATCACGGACCCCTGACCTGCGGCTTCATCGACCTCGCAGAGTTATCCACAGGCCTGCCACGAGATCCGCCGCGGCGGTTACGGTTTGTTCATCGCAAACGCACACAGCGTGAGCATCGAACTCCGCGGGGGAGAACGACCATGGCAGGAAGCACCATCATCAAACCGTCCGGCCTCTCGTGCACGCCGAGTCGCGCGGCACGTGAACTGGGCCTGAAGCGAGGCGATTTCGACCTCGCCGTACATCTCGGACGCGTCCGCACCGTGCCCGACGAGGAGGGCGGCGGCCGACGCGTCACCCACGCCGAGATCGACCGACTGCGCTCGGCGGCCGGGTTCCCGGACACCCTCATCGAGAGCGTCAGGACCGTGGGCACCACGGAGGGCGCGGCCCTCATGGAGGTCACCTCCGCCAGGTTCACCCGCCTCGCCCGGCTGGGACTGGTGGTGCCGGTCAAGTTCTACCTCAACCGTTATCGGGCCGTGGTCTGGCTCTATCTCGCCGAAGAACTACGGCAGTTCGCGGCCGACAAGAACCACACCTCACTGCTGAACGGCCGCACGCCCGAGCGCCTGCGTGACCAACTCCAGGGGGGCCTGGATCTACGGCCCCGCAACTGGCGCGGACGACATCTCGGGTTCCTGCTCCATCAGGCCACCGATCCGTGGGAACGCGCTGGCGCCCTGGCCGCACTGCTGGACCCCGTCCAGGTCGCCGAGATCGTCCAGGATCCCTACGAGCGCGCCCACTTGAACCGGTTCCGACCCGAACCGCCGGCCCATGGGGCTCCGGGCTCGGCCGCCGCCCACCTTGCCGAGCGGATCATGACGGCGGACGACCCGGACGAGATCAGCTGGCTGCGCGCGGATCTGACGCAAGTGCTGGACGAGGCACGCTGCCATCGCCCCGCGCCCCGGCCTAACGGTGAACTGGCCGTACCCCGGCCGACCGTCGAGCCGACCGCATCGTCGCCCTTTCTGAGCGAGCGCCGACCCGAGCCGATGGCGAAACCCGCCCCGACGCCGGATGCCGAGCCGGCACCCGAACCCGAGCGATCACGCGGCATGTTGGGCTGGCTGCGCCGCAGAAGCGCGTGAGCGGCATGGCGCAGACGCGTCGCTCACCACGACAGTGACCGGCACGCAGCGCAGCCGCACCCGCTACAGCGCTCTGAACAGCCCTTCCTGGACGACCGAGACGAGCAGGCGTCCCTCCAGGTCGTAGATGCGTCCGCGGGCCAGACCGCGGCCGCCCGTCGCGATCGGGGACTCCTGGTCGTACAGGAACCACTCGTCCGCACGGAACGGCCGGTGGAACCACATGGCGTGGTCCAGCGACGCCATGTCGAAGTTCCGCGGTCCCCAGAGGGGTTCGACGGGGATTCGGACGGCGTCCAGGAGCGTCATGTCGCTGGCGTACGTCAGCGCGCAGGTGTGCACCAGTGGATCGTCGCCGAGCGGTCCGACCGCGCGCATCCACACCGCGCTGCGCGGCTCGGCGTCCTTGATCTCCTCGGCGCTCCAGCGCAGTCCGTCCGCGTACCGGATGTCGAAGGGCTGACGGCGTGCCATCCGCTCCAACTGCTCGGGCAGCACGCCCAGATGAGCCCGGACCTCCTCCGACACCGTCGGCAGGGACTCCGGGTCCGGGACCTCGCGGGCCGGCAGCTGGTGCTCGAAAGGACCTTGCTCAGGCTTGTGGAAGGAGGCGGTGAGATTGAAGATCGTGCGGCCCTGCTGCACACCGGTGACCCGACGGGTGGTGAACGACCGGCCGTCCCGTACCCGCTCGACCTGGTACACGATCGGCACGCCGGGTCGGCCCGGCCGCAGGAAGTACGCGTGCAGCGAGTGCACCGGGCGGTCGCCCTCCGTGGTGCGCCCCGCGGCGACCAGCGCCTGGCCGGCGACCTGGCCGCCGAAGACCCGCTGCAGGGACTCTTGCGGGCTGCGGCCACGGAAGATGTTGACCTCGATCTGCTCCAGGTCGAGCAGGTCGACGAGCCGCTCTGCCGGGTTCGTCATGGGTGGCTTTCTCCTGTGCTCACAGCTGGCCGACGTCGGTGACACGGACGACCGCGCGGCCCTCGGTGTCGGAGGCCGCGAGATCGATCTCCGCGCTGATGCCCCAGTCATGATCGCCGTTCGGGTCGGCGAAAATCTGCCGAACGCGCCACAGGCCGTGCTGCGGCTCCTCCTCGATGAGCAGGAGCTTCGGCCCGCGGGCGTCGGGGCCGGTGCCGAGGTCCTCGTACTCGTCCCAGTACTTGTCCATCGCCTCGCCCCAGGCGTCCGCGTCCCATCCGGACTCGGCGTCCATCTCGCCCAGCTCATCGACGTTGTCGAGGGCGGCGAGTTCGACGCGGCGGAACATGGCGTTGCGCACCAGGACCCGGAAGGCGCGCGCGTTCGCGGTGACCGGCTTGACCTGGTCGGCCTTCTCCTGGGCCTCCTCGGCGGTCATCTCCGCCGGGTTGGCCAGCTGCTCCCACTCGTCCAGCAGGCTGGAGTCGACCTGGCGCACCATCTCGCCCAGCCAGGCGATCAGATCCTCCAAGTCCTCGGACTTGAGGTCGTCCGGGACGGTGTGGTCGAGGGCCTTGAAGGCGCCCGCGAGGTAGCGCAGCACGATGCCCTCGGTGCGGGCCAGCTCGTAGTAGGAGGTCAACTCCGTGAAGGACATGGCCCGTTCGTACATGTCGCGGATCACGGACTTCGGCGACAGCGGGTGGTCGCCGACCCACGGGTGGCTCTTGCGGTACGTGTCGTACGCGTGGAAGAGCAGCTCCTCCAGCGGCTTGGGGTAGCTGACGTCCTGGAGGCGCTCCATGCGGTCCTCGTACTCGACCCCGTCCGCCTTCATCGCGGCCACGGCCTCGCCGCGCGCCTTGTTCTGCTGGGCCGCCAGGATCTGGCGCGGGTCGTCCAGCGTGGACTCGACGACGGACACCATGTCCAGCGCGTACGACGGGGACTCGGGGTCCAGCAGTTCGAACGCGGCGAGGGCGAAGGTCGACAGCGGCTGGTTCAGCGCGAAGTCCTGTTGGAGGTCGACCGTGAGGCGCACGATACGGCCCTCGGCGTCCGGGGTGTCGAGCTTCTCGACGATGCCGCCGTCCAGCAGCGAGCGGTAGATCGCGATCGCACGCCGGATGTGCCGCAGCTGCTGCTTGCGCGGCTCGTGGTTGTCCTCCAGGAGATGCCGCATCGCGTCGAATGCGTTGCCTGGGCGGGCGATCACCGACAGCAGCATCGTGTGCGTGACCCGGAAGCGGGACGTGAGCGGCTCCGGCTCGGAGGTGATCAGCTTCTCGAAGGTGCCCTCCGACCACCCGACGAAGCCCTCGGGCGCCTTCTTGCGGACGACCTTCCGGCGCTTCTTCGGGTCGTCGCCCGCCTTGGCGAGAGCCTTCTCGTTCTCGACGACGTGCTCGGGGGCCTGGGCGACGACGAGCCCCGCCGTGTCGAAGCCGGCGCGGCCCGCGCGGCCCGCGATCTGGTGGAACTCACGGGCACGCAGCGTGCGCACCCTGATGCCGTCGTACTTGGCGAGCGCCGTGAACAGCACCGTGCGGATGGGCACGTTGACGCCCACGCCGAGCGTGTCCGTACCGCAGATGACCTTCAACAGGCCCGCCTGCGCGAGCTTTTCCACCAGGCGCCGGTACTTGGGCAGCATCCCGGCGTGGTGGACGCCGATGCCGTGCCGTACGTAACGGGACAGGTTGCGGCCGAACTTGGTGGTGAAGCGGAAGTTGCCGATCAGCTCGGCGATCTGGTCCTTCTCCTCGCGCGAGCACATGTTGATGCTCATCAGGGCCTGCGCCCGTTCCACGGCCTGCGCCTGCGTGAAGTGCACGATGTAGACCGGCGCCTGCCTGGTCTCCAGCAGCTCGGTCAGCGTCTCGGTGAGCGGGGTCAGCTTGTACTCGTAGGACAGCGGCACCGGCCGGGTCGCCGAGCGGACCACCGAGGTGGGGCGCCCGGTGCGCCGGGTGAGGTCCTTCTCGAACATCGCGACGTCGCCGAGCGTGGCCGACATCAGGATGAACTGCGCCTGCGGCAGCTCCAGGATCGGGATCTGCCAGGCCCAGCCGCGGTCCGCCTCGGCGTAGAAGTGGAACTCGTCCATGACGACCTGGCCGACGTCCGCGTGCTTGCCGTCGCGCAGTGCGATCGACGCGAGGACCTCGGCGGTGCAGCAGATGATGGGGGCGTCCGAGTTGACGGACGCGTCGCCGGTCAGCATGCCGACGTTCTCGGTGCCGAACATCTTGCACAGTTCGAAGAACTTCTCCGAGACCAGCGCCTTGATCGGGGCGGTGTAGAAGGTGACCTCGTCCCTGGCCAGGGCGGCGAAGTGCGCACCGGCGGCGATCATGCTCTTGCCGGAGCCGGTGGGCGTCGACACGATCACGTTCGCACCGGAGACCACCTCGATCAGCGCCTCCTCCTGATGGGGGTAGAGCGTGAGACCGCGCTCCCGGGCCCACGACTCGAAGGCTTCGTAGAGGGCGTCGGGATCTGCGGTCGGCGGCAACTGGTCGATGAGGGTCACGACCCCATCTTGCCTGTCCGCCCGGCCGATGGGGGAATCGGCTGCGAGGACGAAGATCGCTACCGCTACGCTGTGTCGCCGACGGAGTGTCAGGGCGCCCGAGCAACTGACCGGCGGCGTAAGAGGAATGGGGCGGGGAACGGCCATGATGGGACCAGCACACTCACTGTCGGGAGCGGCGGCCTGGCTCGGCGTCGGAGCCGCGACCGCAGCGGCCGGGCACCCGATGCCCTGGCCGGTGATCCTGGTCGGTGCCCTGATCTGTGCCGGTGCCGCGCTCGCCCCGGACCTCGACCACAAGGCGGCCACCATCTCGCGGGCCTTCGGACCCATCTCCCGGGGCGTGTGCGAGGTCGTCGACAAGCTCTCGTACGCCGTCTACAAGGGGACCAGGAAGCCGGGCGACCCGCGTCGCTCCGGTGGGCACCGCACCCTCACGCACACCTGGCTGTGGGCGGTCCTGATCGGCGCGGGCAGCTCGGCCGTGGCGCTCGTGGGCGGCCGCTGGGGCGTGCTGGCGATCCTCTTCGTGCACATGGTGCTGGCCATCGAGGGTCTGCTGTGGCGGGCGGCGCGCGGCTCCAGCAGCGACGTCCTGGTGTGGCTGCTGGCGGCGACCAGCGCGTGGATCCTCGCCGGCGTGCTGGACAAGCCGGGCAACGGTTCGCACTGGCTGTTCACGGAGCCGCACCAGCAGTACCTGTGGCTTGGTCTGCCGATCGTGCTGGGTGCGCTGGTGCACGACATCGGGGACGCGCTGACCGTCTCCGGCTGCCCGATCCTGTGGCCGATCCCGCTGGGCCGCAAGCGCTGGTACCCGATCGGGCCGCCGAAGGTGATGCGGTTCCGCGCGGGCAGCTGGGTCGAGCTGAAGGTGCTGATGCCGGTGTTCATACTCCTCGGGGGAGTGGGCTGCGCGGCGGCACTCAACGTGATCTGAGGTCCGGCCTCAGTCCCGGCGCCGGCGCTCGGTCACACACCGGCGCCGGCTCACGTCCCACTGACTGCTCACGCGCCGCCGGAGCCACCCGGAGCACCGGAGCCGTCGGAGCTCTCGCCCGTCCCGCCGCCGTAGCGCCGTTCGAACTGGGCGATACGGCCCTCCGTGTCCACCGTCCGCGCCTTGCCCGTGTAGAAGGGGTGGCTCTCCGAGGAGATCTCCACGTCCACGACCGGGTAGGTCTCGCCGTCGTCCCACTCGATGGTCCGCTCGCTGGTCGCGGTGGACCGGGTCAGGAAGGCGTATCCGGCGGCGCGGTCCCGGAAGACCACGGGGTGGTAGTCGGGCTGCTTGTCCTGCTGCATGGCTGCTCCTCCTGGGGTGGTGCGATGGACGGCGAAGGGGCGGCGAGGTCAGCCGTAGAGGGAGTCCTCGTCCTCGTCGACGATGTGCATCGCGGCCTCCTCGGCGGAGGCGGCGGCACCGTCGATGCCCACGTCGGTGGCGACCAGGGCGCTCTCCTCGTCCTCGTGCGCACCTTCGTCCGGTGCCACGAGCCGGCCCGAGCGGGTGTCGCCGACCTCGATGTCGAGGAGTTCGCCGTCGGTGTCCTCGGAGTCGCCGATGCCGTCGCCGTCGGAATCGGCGAGATCCGGGATCTCCTCGGCGAGGCGCTGGTCGAGGGTCTCGCCGTGCTCGCGTCCGGAGGCCGTCACGTCGTCGCGTTCCACCGCCCAGGGGCGTTCCGGCGGGGACCAGCCGCGGTCGAGGGGGTCCTCGACGCCGTCGCCCACCAGGGTGTCCTCCCCGTCGAGCAGACCCGCGTCGTCCTGTACCTCGGATCCGTCGGGCTGGTAGACGTCGTCTCCCCATCCGTCGACGCTGTTCACGGATACCTCCAGGTGATGGGGACCGCCCCGTTCTTTCCGCGGTCGGCGGCGGGTCGCGGCTGTGCGGGGCACAGTCGGCGCCCGGCACGAACCACATGGTCCCCGGGCACACCCCGAACCGGTGCCGCTCCCCAGCCTTCCACCCCTTCTTCCCCGGGCGCAACGGCAGACGTCCGGTTCCGGTGCGACACAGCGCCCCGAAAGGGGCGCGGGGAACTGCGCGACCAGCCCCCATCGGCCCGCAGGTCACCGGCTTCCCGCCCCGACCAAACCCCATCGGCCCGCAGGTCACCGGCTTCCCGCCCCGACCAAACCCCACCGGCCCGCAGGTTCCCACGCACCCGCACCCCGGTCACCGCTCATCCAGCGGAGCTACCCGTGCCAGGATCGCCACAGCGCCGCGTACGCCCCCTCCGCCGCCACCAGCTCGTCATGGCTGCCCAGCTCGCTGATCCGCCCGTCCTCGACGACGGCGATGACGTCCGCGTCATGAGCGGTGTGCAGCCGGTGCGCGATCGCGACGACCGTGCGGCCGTCGAGGACGCGGGCCAGGGACCGTTCGAGATGACGGGCCGCTCGCGGGTCGAGCAGCGAGGTCGCCTCGTCCAGGACCAGCGTGTGCGGATCGGCCAGTACCAGCCGGGCCAGCGCGATCTGCTGGGCCTGGGCCGGGGTCAGCGCGAGCCCGCCCGAGCCGACCTCGGTGTCCAGGCCGTCGTCCAGCAGCCGCGCCCACCCGTCCGCGTCGACCGCCCCCAGCGCCTCCCACAGCTCCGCGTCCCCCGCGTCGGTCCGGGCGAGCAGGAGGTTGTCGCGCAGGGAGCCCACGAAGACGTGGTGTTCCTGGTTGACGAGGGCCACATGGGAGCGGACGTGCTCCGCGGTCATCAGGGAGAGTTCGGCGCCGCCGAGGGTGATCCGGCCGTCCCGGGGCGTGTAGATGCCGGCGAGCAGCCTGCCCAGGGTGGACTTGCCGGCGCCCGACGGGCCGACCAGGGCCAACCGGGTGCCGGGCGCGACCTCCAGGGACACCTTGCGGAGCACGTCGACGCCCTCGAGGTAGCCGAAGTGCACCCGGTCCGCGTGCACGTCCCGGCCCTCGGGGGACAGGCCGGCGTCCCCGGCGTCGGGCTCGATGTCACGGACGCCGACCAGCCGGGCCAGCGAGACCTGGGCGATCTGGAGCTCGTCGTACCAGCGCAGGATCAGGTTCACCGGGTCGACGAGCATCTGCGCGATCAGGGCGCCCGTCGTCAGTTCGCCCACCCCGATCCAGCCCTTCAGGACGAACACCCCGCCCAGCATCAGCACCGAGCAGAGCACGGTGACGTGCGTGGCGTTGATGACCGGGAAGAGCACCGACCGCAGCCAGAGGGTGTAGTTCTCCCAGGCGGTCCACTCCTTGACGCGGCGCTCGGAGAGGGCGATGCGCCGTTCGCCGAGCCGGTGCGCCTCGACGGTCCGTCCGGCGTCCACGGTCTCGGCGAGGGCCGCGGCCACGGCGGCGTATCCGGCGGCCTCGGAGCGGTAGCCGGCCGGTGCCCGCTTGAAGTACCAGCGGCAGCCGATCACCAGCACCGGCACCGCGATCAGCACGGCAGGAGCAAGCGGCGGCACAGTGACGACCAGCCCGCCGAGCAGCAGCACCGCCCACACCACACCGATGGCCAGTTGCGGCACGGCCTCGCGCATCGCGTTGGCGAGCCGGTCGATGTCGGTGGTGATGCGGGACAGGAGGTCGCCGGTGCCCGCCCGCTCCAGGACACCCGGGGGCAGGCCGACCGACCGTACGAGGAAGTCCTCGCGCAGGTCGGCCAGCATCCGTTCGCCGAGCATCGCGCCGCGCAGCCGCACCTGCCGGATGAACACGGCCTGGACGGCGAGCGCGACCACGAACACCCCGATGGTCAGGCCGAGATGAAGCTCCCGCGCACCGTCCGACACCCGCTCGACGAGGTCGCCGAGGAGATAGGGGCCGACCATCGAGGCGATGACGGCGACCGTGTTCACGGTGACGAGGAGGAGGAAGGCACGGCGGTGCCGTTGGAACAGTTCGGACACGTAGGCGCGTACGGTCGCGGGGGCGCCGACCGGCAGCGTGCTCGCCGTCGTCGGGGCCGCCGGGTCGTAGGCCGGGGGCGCCACGCCGATCATGCGCTTTCCTCGATTTCTTCCAGTGCGCTCCGCAGAGCGGCTTCGTCGTCCAGGTCGTTGCCGTCGCCCAAGGCGCCTCGGCGCGGAGCCTCGCGGCTGTCCGAGGCGCCCCTAAGAGAAGCCTCGTCGTTGTCCGAGACGCCCCGTCGCGGAGCCTCGCCGTCCTCCGAGGCACCCCGGAGCGGAGCATTCCCGTCGCCCAAGACACCCCGGAGAGGAGCCTCGTCATGGTCCAACTCGCCCCGCAGAGAACCCTGTTCACTGTCCGGCACGTCACGCGAAGCCGAGTCGTCCGCGTCCAGCGCGTCCCGCGAAACCATCTCCTCCTCCGTCTCCCGCGTCACCACCACCCGATACCGACGCTCGCCCCGGAGCAGTTCGCGGTGTGTGCCGACCGCGACGGCCTTGCCCTCATGGACGAGCACGACCCGGTCCGCGTGGTCGAGGAGCAGCGGCGAGGAGGTGAACACCACCGTGGTCCGGCCGGTCCTCAACTCCCGTACGCCGTCGGCGATCCGTGCCTCGGTGTGGGAGTCGACGGCGGAGGTCGGTTCGTCCAGGACGAGGACCTCCGGGTCCGTGATCAACGACCGTGCCAGGGCGAGCCGTTGGCGCTGGCCGCCGGAGAGGGAGCGTCCGCGTTCGGTGATGCGGGCGTCCATCGGGTCCTCGGCGCCGACCGAGCCCTGCGCGAGCGCCACCAGCACGTCCCCGCACTGGGCGGCGGCAAGGGCCTCCTCCGCACCGACCGCACCCGAGGCGGGCACGTCGAGCAGTTCACGCAGCGAGCCGGACAGCAGCACCGGGTCCTTGTCCTGGACGAGGACGGCGGTGCGGGCGGAGTCGAGGGGGAGTTCGTCGAGCGGTACGCCGTCCAGGAGCACGGAGGTGCCCGCCTCGGCGGGGTGTCCGCCGAGCCGTTCCGCGAGCCGCCCGGCCGCGTCCGGGTCGCCGCACACCACGGCGGTCAGCAGCCCGGAAGGGGCGAGCAGCCCGGTGTCCGGGTCGAACAGATCCCCGCCCGGCACCTCGGCGGCGCGCGTCCCCACGGTGTCGGTGACCCGCTCCAGGGACAGCACGCGCGCGGCGCGCCTGGCCGAGGGCCGGGAGAAGGAGTACGCCATGGCGATCTCCTCGAAGTGCCGCAGCGGATAGGACATGATCATCACCGCGCTGTAGACGGTGACCAGTTCGCCGACGGTGATCCGCCCCTGGCGGGCCAGGTGCACGCCGTACCAGACGACCGCGATCAGCAGCAGGCCCGGCATCAGGACCTGGATCGCGGAGATGACCGCCCACATCCGGGCGCTGCGCACGGCCGCGTGGCGGACCTCCTGGGAGGCACGGCGGTAGCGGTCGAGGAACAGTTCCTCGCCACCGATGCCGCGCAGCACCCGCAGCCCGGCGACGGTGTCCGAGGCCAGTTCGGTGGCGCGGCCCGCCTTCTCGCGCTGCACGTCGGCACGCCGGGTGGCGCGGGGCAGCAGCGGCAGCACGGAGACCGCGAGGACGGGTACGCCCACGGCGATGATGACACCGAGCGCCGGCTCGTACAGGTACAGGGCGACGCACGCGATGACGATCGTCAGCGCGGCGGCAAGGAAGCGGGAGAGCGCCTCGACGAACCAGCCGATCTTCTCGACGTCACCGGTGGACACGGCCACGACCTCGCCGGCTGCGACCCGCCGGGTCAGGGCCGAGCCGAGGTGGGCGGCCTGCCGGGCCAGCAGCTGCTGGACGCGGGCGGCGGCGGTGATCCAGTTGGTGACGGCGGCTCGGTGCAGGAAGGTGTCGCCCACGGCGATGCCCGCCCCGCACAGCAACAGGAGCCCGCCGGTCAGGGCCAGCCGGTTCCCGGAGCGGTCGACCACGGCCTGCACGGCGAACCCCACACAGAACGGCAGCGCGGAGACCGACACGAAGTGCAGCAGCCCCCAGGCCAGCGATCTGAACTGTCCACCGAGCTGATTCCGGCCGAGCCACCACAGGAATCGGGGCCCCGAGCGCGCGTCGGGCACACCCGGGTCGGGATACGGAAGGTCTTGAATCTGCATGACGTCCCAGTGGATCTTGTTCAGGCGGGAAGGGGGATGAGGGACCGCGGAGCGCGGCGACACACCGCGAGCGGAGTACGGCAACAAACCGTGAAAGGTTCGCGTCGCAGCGTGCTCGGAAGCAAGCGGTTTTCCCTGCCGGGGGTCGGAACCGGCGTTCACCCATCAGGGGCGAGATGTCCGTGACCTCACGCGATGACATGGAATGCGATGTGACCATGGCCCGATGCAGAGTGGCGGCACACGACGTGCGACGGTCGCGATGGCGGCTCTCGGTTCCCTCCTGACGATGACGACCCTGTCCGCGTGCGGCAGCGCGCACACCGGACACCCCGGCGGTACGGAAGGGAGACCCGGCGCACAGGCGACCCACCCGAGACCGGCCGTGACCCCCTCCGCCCCGACCCGCATCCCGGACGTGGGCGACCGGCTCCAGCGCGCCATCCCCACCGACACGACCCAGGTCCTCACGGTCTACGGCGACGGCAAGGACTCCCCGGACTCCACCGCCGTCCTGTTCACGAAGAACGGCTCGACCTGGGAGCGGACCGCCGACTGGCCCACGCACAACGGCAAGCGGGGCTGGACCACCGACCACCACCTCGGCGACGAACGCAGCCCGGTCGGCGTGTTCACGCTGACCGCCGCGGGCGGTGTGCTCGACGACCCGGGCACGGCGCTGCCGTACACGCAGGACGAGTCGTTCGAGGCGCCGCGCGACTGGGACGAGTCGCACTGGCACGACTTCGACTACGTCATCGCCATCGACTACAACCGCGTCCCGGGCACCCCGCCCGACGACGCGGAGCAGCCGATGGGTGAGGAAAAGGGTGGCGGGATCTGGCTGCACCTGGACCACGGCGGCGGTACGTCGGCCTGCGTCAGCATGTCCAAGGACGCGATGGAGTACCTGCTGCGGACCCTCGAACCGGCCCGGCATCCCGTGGTGCTGATGGGGGACAGGGCGGACCTCAAGGGGTAGAACACCGCCCATGAGAAGCCGGATAGTCATGTCCATGCTCGCCGGGGCAACCCTCCTGGCGAGCACCCTCCTCGGAGCGAGCCCCGCCCAGGCGGCCACCGCGAAACCCCAAGTCGCCGACGCCCCCGCCGAGTTCGGCACCGACTGGCACGACCCGCTCACCGCAGCCCCGCCCATCGCCAGACCCACGACGAAGTCCTGTCAAGTCACCCTCGCCGACACCGAGTTCCGCGACTTCACCCCGTACAAGGGGACGTACACCCCGCCCAAGGCCTGCGGGGATAGTTGGAGCAAGGTCGTCCTGCGGTTGGACGGGACGGTCGCCGGACGGCAGTACGACCGCCTCGGCTATCTGCACGTCGGCGGCGTCGAGATCCTCCGCACCTCCACCCCCGAGCCCTCGCCCGACGGCATCAAGTGGTCCGTGGAGAAGGACGTCACGCGCTACAGCGCCACCTTCCGCAGCGCGCAGGACGTCGAGATGCTCATCGGCAATGTCGTCGACGACACCTACACCGGAGTCATCGGCGTCAAGGCCACGCTGACGTTCTACGAGGGCAGGCCCCCGGCGGCACAGACCCCCGACCGCGTCCTCACCCTCGCCCCCGACGCGACGCTCACCACCCCGCGCAACACCGAACGCGTCGTCGCCGAGGTCTACGCCACCGGATCCGGCGGCGGCTGCGAGGAGTTCTGGTATCTCGCGGTGCCCGACTCGGCGCCGTACTCCTGCCAGGCCGACAAGGGCCCCTACCGGGAGGTGCAGATCAAGGTCGACGGTCAACTCGCGGGAATCGCCGCCCCGTTCCCGAACGTGTGGACCGGTGGTTGGTCGAATCCCTTTCTCTGGTACGTCGTTCCGGCGCCGCGCGCCTTCGACGTGAAGCCGATCGAATACGACCTCACCCCCTTCGCCGGCCTGCTCAACGACGGCCGCCCGCACCACATCGACGTCTCCGTCGTCGGCGTGCCCGAGGGGCAGAGCGGGTGGAGCGCGCCGGTGAACGTACTCGTCTGGCAGGACGCGCGGCGCGCCCACGTCACCGGGAAGCTCACCCTCGACAAGGCGGGCGAACTCGCCAACTCCTCGACGTACACGCCCGGTTCGGAGGAGCGCGTGGACACGGACGCGGGTCACCGGCTGACCACGGCCGGGTACATCGACACCTCGCACGGGCGGGTGCGGACCACCGTCGACCGGACGCTCGCGAACACCTCCGAGCACCGCTGGACCGACGGCGAGAACATGGACGGCCTCGACGCGACCTGGACGGACGACGAGTCGGTGACCGTAGACGGGCGGAGGCCAGCGCGGACGACGGCCACGCACCGGACGTACACGATGGACGGCGCGACGACGATCGGGACGGACGACCGGCTGCGTACCGTTCTCACGCTCGGCGACCGGGCGGCGGTCGTCGACACGCGTGAGGGGCGGCGGACCGGGTGGTCGCGGCTCGACGACACCTACCGCGGGGACGCGACGTACACGCTGAACGTGCCGCGCGACCAGCGGCACGCGGTCGGGACGTCCGGTGAGCGCTACCGGCTGTACGGCTCGGGTGGTTGCTACGACCGTTCGCTGGCGACCGCGCAGGGGGTGCTCACCGAGGACCGCAGCGGCTGCTGACCTGCTGTGCGTGCGATGCGTCACTCGGGTGCGTGATTTACACGGCCGTCACACGGAGGTTTTCCGGACGATCAACAACGGCTTCAAAGTGTCCACTCGGAAGCTGTTTTCCGTATCGCAGAAGTCGCCCCCTCATTCGACGTCCGCGAGCGACCGTCCCCCCTCAAGGAGTGCCCGTGCCGCCGTCCGTCCCGCCCCTGCCGCGACGCGTCGCACGCATACTGCGTACCTCACTCTTCGCGCAGGTCGCCTGCGCACTCGTCCTCGGCATCCTCGTCGGGAAGCTCTGGCCCGACGTGGCCACGGACCTCCAGCCCCTCGGCGACGGATTCACCCGGCTCATCAAGACGATCATCTCGCCGCTCGTGTTCTGCGTGGTCGTCGTCGGCATCGCCAAGGCCGGTGACCTCAAGGCCTTCGGCCGGATCGGCCTCAAGGCGCTGATCTGGTTCGAGGTCGCGAGCACCGCCGCGCTGATCATCGGGCTCGTCCTCGCCAACGTGGTCCAGCCCGGCTCCGGGATGCACGTCGACCCGGCCACCCTCAACACCTCGGCGGTGGACGCGAAGACGGGCGGCGCCGCGCTGCCCTCGACGACCGAGTTCATCGTCAACTCGCTGCCCACCAGCTTCATCGGCGCCTTCGCCGAGAACTCGCTCCTCCAAGTCCTCATCCTGGCCTGCCTGGTGGGCGCCGCACTGCTCCACCTCGGCCACACCAAGGTGCCGCAGGTGCTGCCCGCGATCGAGCAGGCCCAGGAGATCATCTTCGCGATCGTCGGCTTCGTCATGCGCCTCGCGCCGCTCGCCGTGTTCGGCGCGATGGCCGTCCTGGTCGGCCAGTACGGCCTCGGCGTCATGAAGACCTACGCCAAGCTGATCATCCTCTGCTACGTCGCCGCCGCACTCTTCCTCGCGCTGCTCGCCGTCGCGCTACGACTGGTCACCGGGCTCAGCCTCTGGAAGTTCCTCCGGTACATCCGCGAGGAGATGCTCCTCGCGCTCGGCACCGCCTCCACCGAGTCCGTCATGCCGCGCGTGATGCAGAAGCTGCGCAAGGCAGGCGCCCGGGACGACGCGGTGGGCCTGGTGCTGCCCACCGGCTACTCCTTCAACCTCGACGGCGCCTCGCTCTACCTCTCCATCGGCACGCTGTTCATCGCCCAGGCCGTCGGCGTCGACCTCAGCCTCGGCCAGCAGATCACGGTCGTCCTGGTGCTCATGCTCACCAGCAAGGGCATGGCGGGCATCCCCGGTTCGGCCTTCCTCGCCCTGTCCGCGACCGCGTCCTCGCTGGGCGCGATCCCGGCCGGCGCGGTCGCCCTGCTCCTCGGCGTCGACCGCATCATGGACTCGATGCGCGTCGTCACCAACCTCCTGGGCAACTGCGTCGCAGTCTTCGCCGTCTCCCGCTGGGAGGGCGCACTGGACATCGAGCGCGCCAAGAAGGTCCTCGACGGCGAGGTCACGGACGCGGCGGAAGGGACCGCGGACGACGACCAGGACGAGGCGAGGGTCCCCGCGCAGCTCGTCAAGGAGACCGCCACGGAAGCCAGTTGAGGTTGCCCGCCGCGGGCCGTGGCTCCCGATTCGTCGCTACGGCGGGGGAGTCGCGGCCCGTTCTTTCCGTCGGTGCGGTGTCCTACGCGTCGACGTCCGGGAGGCCGACCGGGTACTCCTGGCCGAAGTCGGCCGAGCGGCTGACCGCCTCCCAGGTGGAGGCCTCCGCTAGCTGGCCGCGCGAGTAGGTCTGCGCCATCTCGACGGCACCGGCGCCCAGGAGGAAGTGGGAGGGGAGGTTCGGCTCCTTGACGATGCGGACCAGGATCTCGCCGGCCCGCTTCGGGTCGCCTGCGGCGGTCACAGGGCCGTCGAAGAGCCGGACGATCGCGCCCACGGTCTCGTCGTAGTCCGCCGGGACGTCCGGGATCCGCATCGACGAACCGGCCCAGTCGGTCGCGAAGCCGCCCGGTTCCACGACGAGGTACCTGATGCCGAACGGCGCGGTCTCGGCCGCGAGGACACGGGTGAAGCCGTCGACAGCGAACTTCGCCGCCTGGTACGACCCGAGCCCGGGCGTCCCGCCGACCCGGCCGCCGATGGACGAGAACTGTACGACCGTCCCCGCACCCTGCGCCTTGAGGAACGGGAGCGCGGCCGTCGAGACGTTGTAGACGCCCCAGAAGTTCGTGTCGAACTGTCGGCGGAAGTCGTCCTCTGGGGTCGTCTCGACTGGCGAGACGTTCGCGTATCCGGCGTTGTTGACGACCACGTCGATCCGGCCGAAACGGTCAACTCCCGCCTGCAGGGCTGCCGTTGCGGCCGACCCGTCGGTGACGTCGAGCGCGACGGGGAGCACGCGGTCGCCGTACTCCTTGACGAGATCGTCCAGCTGCTCCGGCCTGCGGGCCGTGGCGACGACCTGGTCGCCCGCCTCCAGGGCGGCGACGGTGAGATTGCGGCCGAAGCCGCGGGACGAACCGGTGATGAACCATGTCTGAGTCATAGAGCTAGCAAAACACTGTTTCGTTATTAGTGCAACTGGGTTGCGCTATGCTCTGGGTCATGAGCACGCCCGTCCCCCAGCGCGCCCGCAGTGCGGCGGCCAAGCAGCAGCGCGAGCAGGCGATCCTCGACGCCGCCCGGTCCCTCGGTGCCGAGCGCAGCGTGCGCGAGGTCACGCTCACGGACATCGCCGCCGCCGTGGGCATGCACAAGTCCGCCATGCTGCGGTACTTCGAGACCCGGGAGCAGATATTCCTCGCGCTGACCGCCGAGGGCTGGCGGGAGTGGTCGGCCGAACTGCGCGCGCGGACAGGGGAGTTCGCCGAGGGTGACCCCGAGACGGTCGCCGCCGCCATCGCGAGCACGCTGGTCGCACGGCCGCTCTTCTGCGACCTGCTCGCTCAGGCGCCGCTGAACCTGGAGCGCAATGTCTCGATGGAGGCGGCGTACGCGTTCAAGACCGTCGCGCTCGGCGAAGTCGCCGCGCTGACACAGGAGTTGTGCCGACTGTTCCCGATCGGCGAGCGGGCGGCCGTCGATGTGATCGCCACGGCCACGAGCATGGCCGGCGCGCTGTGGCAGATGGCGGCGCCGGGTACGCGGCTCCGTGAACTGTACGAGGCCCGGCCCGAGTTGGCGCACGCGCTGGTCGACGTCGAGCCCCAACTGACGCGCATCCTGGCCGCGTTGCTCACGGGGCTGCGCGCTGCGCCGACGGACCGTTAGGGCCGCCGCTCACGGCATGGGTGCCTGCTGCCGCGTACTGGCGAAACGGCTGCGGTAGTGCGTCGGTGTGGTGTCCAGGTGGCGGGCGAAGGCGCGGCGGAGGGTCTCGTCGGTGCCGAGGCCGCTGTGGTGGGCGGCGGAGGTGACGCTGTGGCCTTCGAGGAGGAGGTGCTGGGCGCGGTCGAGCCGGACGCGTTCGACCCAGCGGGCGGGGGTGGTGCCGAGTTCGGTGCGGAAGAGGCGGGTCAGGTGCCGGGGGCTGACGGCGACGGCCGCCGCCATCGTGGGCAGGCTGTGATCGGCGGCGGGGTCGGCCAGCACCGACGCGATCAGGGACCGTAGCGGATCCGTGCGCGGTGGGGGAGTGGTCGTCGCGGTGGAGAACTGCGACTGTCCGCCCGGGCGTTGCATGAAGACGACCAGTTCCCGCGCGATGTCCCTGGCCACGTCCGCTCCGTGGTCGTCCTCGACGAGAGCGAGCGCCAGGTCGATGCCGGCGCTGATGCCCGCGGACGTCACGAAGCGCCCGTCCCGGATGTGGATGGCGTCCGGCTCGACCCGCACGAGGGGGTAGCGGCGGGCGAGCGTCTCGGCCTGCCGCCAGTGCGTGGTGGCCAACCTGCCGTCCAACAGGCCGAGTTCGGCGAGGACGAAGGCGCCGGTGCAGACGGACGTGACGCGGGCGGCGCGCTCGGTGAGGGCGCGGGTCGCAGTCAACAGGCCTTCCTCAGCGGGGTGTTGGGCCAGGAGATCACCCCCGGCGACGACGACCGTGTCGACCGGACCGGCGTCGGCCGCGGTCACCGTGCCGGTCAGGGTCAGTCCGTTGGCGGCGGTGACTGTCCCGCCGTGAGGGGAGACCAGCACGAGTTCGTAGGGGTGACCGAGCTTGCCTGACTGATGCAGGACCTCGGCAGGCCCACTGACGTCGAGCATGGTGACGCCGTCGAAGACGATGAAGGCGACGCGATGTGTCGTCATGCCGGGAGGCAGGTCTGGAGCCGTGAGCGGGTCCCCGGAGGGATGCATGTCCGAATCTGTGGTCTTCCTGGCTGTGAGGACATGGCTCCAGGGTACGCCGACGACGAAAGTGGAGGGACAGGACAGCGAGCCGGACGGCGTCGAGCCAGGTGGGACGGCATCAGGTCGTGCGGCACCGAGGAGAGGGAAGAACGATGAGCGAAGTGATCGCAGGTGTGGAGATCCCGGACAGCGCCCTGGCGAGGGAGGCGACCGAGCTGGTGCGGGAGGCGGCGTCGCCGTTGCTGTTCGACCACTCCCGGCGGGTGTTCCTCTGGGGAGCCCTGCGCGGCCGTGACCAGGGGCTCGACTACGACCCCGAGCTGCTCTACGTCGCCGCGATGTTCCACGATCTCGGGCTCACCGAGAAGTACCGCCGCACCGACCAGCGCTTCGAGATCGACGGCGCCGACGAGGCCCGCCGCTTCCTGCACGCCCACGGCATCACCGGCGAGCCGGCCGAACGGGTCTGGGCGAGCATCGCGCTGCACACCACGCAGGAGATCCCCCTGCACATGTCCGCCGAGATCGCCCTGGTCAACCGGGGTGTGGGACTGGACGTCGTAGGCATCGGCTACGACGCCGTCACCGACGAGCAGCGCGCGGCCGTCGTCGCGGCACACCCCCGCCCCGACTTCAAGAACGGCATCCTCGCCGCCTTCACCGAGGGCATCAAGGACCGCCCCGAGACCACGTTCGGCAATATCAAGGCGGATGTGTTGGAGCACTTCGTGCCGGGGTTTGTGCGGGGGGACTTCGTGGAGCGGATTCAGGGGTCGGCCTGGGGGGAGTGAGGGGTAAGGGTCGCGCGGGACCTTGCTGGGGGGGGCAGTCGACCGGTGAAGGATGGAGCCAGGTAGGTGGTCGGGTTGGTAGGCCAGGCGAGTCAAGTAGCCCTCCGAGAAGGCGCGTTGGCACGTCGGCGAGTCAAGTAGCCCTGTGAGAAGGCGCGTTGGCAGGTCGGCCGATCAGCCGGTCAAGCGGCCCCGCGCAGCAACGGCCCGGCAGGCGGACAGACCCCCGCGTCAGCAGGACCTCCCAAGCCCATGCCCCCCATGCCCCCCGTGCTCCCCATCCCCCACACGCTCGCCCGCCGCCCCGTCCACCAACGTATCCAGCAACGTCCGCAGCACCGCCCGCTCCACATCCGTCAGCGGCGCCAGGATCTCGTCCGCCGCGCTCCGCCGCGCACCCCTCAGCTCGCGCAGCGCCTTGCGGCCGTCGTCCGTGATCTCGATGCGGATCACGCGGCGGTTCGACGGATCGGGCGCCCGCCGCACCTTGCCGCTCGCCTCCAGGCCGTCGACCAGGGTCGTCACGGCGCGTGGGACCACCTCGAGGCGCTCGGCGAGGTCGGCCATGCGCGGCGGGGAGTCGAAGTGCGCGAGAGTGCGCAGCAGCCGGGACTGGGCGGGGGTGATGCCGAGGTCGCGCTGCTCCAGATGGTGCTTCTGGATGCGGTGCACCCGGCGGGTGAGCCGCAGCAACTGCTCCGCGAGCAGGCCGTCGGAATCGGGGGTGGTCATACGGGAACAATATCAGGACCTGGTTCATTGTGAGTATAGGTAACAATGAGCTATGCTCCATCAAGCCTCATCGCTTCCTGAGCTCTGAGCGCTTGACCAGTCCTGATCGCCTCACCATCCGTAGGAGACCATGCCCCGCGACGAAATCAACTGGACACCGTCCCCCGGCACCTCGACCGACCAGCCCCGGCAGGTGCGCCGCATCCTCAGGCTTTTCAAGCCCTACCGCGCCCGGCTCGCAGTCGTCGGCCTCCTGGTCGGCGCCGCGTCCCTGGTCACCGTGGCCACCCCGTTCCTCCTCAAGGCGACGCTCGACACCGCGATCCCCCAGGGCCGCACCGGCCTGCTGAGCCTGCTCGCGCTCGGCATGATCCTGAGCGCCGTCCTGACCAGCATCTTCGGCGTGCTGCAGACCCTGATCTCCACGACGGTCGGCCAGCGCGTCATGCACGACCTGCGCACAGCGGTCTACGGCCGCCTCCAGCGCATGTCGCTCGCCTTCTTCACCCGGACCCGCACCGGCGAGGTCCAGTCCCGCATAGCCAACGACATCGGCGGCATGCAGGCCACCGTCACCTCCACGGCCACCTCCCTGGTCTCGAACCTCACCAGCGTGGTCGCCACGATCATCGCGATGATCGCCCTGGACTGGCGCCTGACCGTCGTCTCGCTGCTGCTGCTCCCAGTCTTCGTGTGGATAAGCCGCCGCGTCGGCAACGAACGCAAGAAGATCGCCACCCAGCGCCAGCGCCAGATGGCGGAGATGGCCGCCACGGTCACCGAGTCGCTGTCCGTGAGCGGCATCCTGCTCGGCCGCACGATGGGCCGGTCGGACTCGCTCACCCGCTCCTTCGCCGAGGAGTCCGAGGGCCTGGTCGACCTCGAAGTCCGGTCGAACATGGCCGGCCGCTGGCGCATGGCCGTCATCTCGATCGTGATGGCCGCGATGCCCGCCGTCATCTACTGGACGGCCGGCATGACCCTGCACCTGGGCGGCCCGCACGCCTCGATCGGCACGATCGTCGCTTTCGTCTCGCTCCAGCAGGGCCTGTTCCGCCCGGCCGTCAGCCTGCTGTCGACCGGCGTCCAGATCCAGACCTCACTGGCGCTCTTCGCCCGCATCTTCGAGTACCTCGACCTGCCGATCGACATCACGGAGCGCGAGAACCCGGTCCATCTCGACACCATCAAGGGCGAAGTCCGCTTCGAGGGCGTCGAGTTCCACTACGACGACAAGAGCGGCCCGATCCTCGACGGCATCGACATATCCGTCCCCGCGGGCAACAGCCTCGCGATCGTCGGCCCGACCGGCGCCGGAAAGTCGACCCTCGGCTATCTCGTGCCCCGGCTCTACGACGTGACGGGCGGCCGGGTCACCCTCGACGGGGTCGACGTCCGCGACCTGGACTTCGACACGCTCGCCCGTGCCGTCGGGGTCGTCTCCCAGGAGACGTACCTCTTCCACGCGACGGTCGCCGACAACCTCCGCTTCGCCAAGCCGGACGCCACCGACGAGGAGCTGTACACGGCGGCGCGCGCGGCGCAGATCCACGAGCACATCGCGGGCCTGCCCGACGGGTACGACACGGTCGTCGGCGAGCGCGGCCACCGGTTCTCCGGCGGCGAGAAGCAGCGCCTGGCCATCGCCCGCACCATCCTGCGCGACCCGCCGGTCCTCATCCTGGACGAGGCGACCAGCGCGCTGGACAACCGCACCGAGGCCGCCGTCCAGGACGCCATCGACGCCCTGTCGGCCAACCGCACCACCCTCACGATCGCGCACCGGCTGTCCACCATCCGCAGCGCCGACCAGATCGTGGTCCTCGACTCCGGGCGCGTCGCGGAGCGGGGCACGCACGAGGAACTGCTCGATCAGGACGGGCGGTACGCGGCGCTCGTACGCCGGGATGCCCAACTGGAACCGACAAGCTGAAGATATGCCGGGTTTATGACCATATGCGGGTTACCGTGCCCGCATGCAGATGAACACTCCGCCACGGAGCACGATTCGACTGACCCGCAGGGGCCGGGTCGCCCTCATCGCGACGGGGGCCGTCGTGGCCGGCACCGCCGTGGCGGTGCCGCTGCTGAGCCTGGAGAGCGAGGGGGACACCCGACCGACGTCCCTCGTGATCCCGGAGGGCTGGCGTTCGGGCCAGA
Source organism: Streptomyces sp. NBC_00252 (assembly GCF_036187565.1). Taxonomy (NCBI): domain Bacteria; kingdom Bacillati; phylum Actinomycetota; class Actinomycetes; order Kitasatosporales; family Streptomycetaceae; genus Streptomyces; species Streptomyces sp. NBC_00252. The sequence continues at coordinate 8,677,570 of NZ_CP108087.1, forward strand.
TCTACGAAGCCGTGGACAAGGCCCTCGCGCTGCCGGTCGGCAGCACGAAGAAGTCGATCGCGAAGGCCGGCCTGAAGCTGCCGAACGATGCGGAGGGCAACCCCGAGGGCTATCTCTTCCCGGCGACGTATCCGTTGGAGAAGAAGTCGACGCCCACGTCACTGCTGTCGTTCATGGTCAACACCGCCAACCAGAAGTTCAACGGCGCCCCGGTCGCCGCGGGCGCCCAGCGCAACGCGATGAACGTCTACCAGGCCGTCACCATCGCGAGCATCGTGCAGGCCGAGGCGGCCACGAAGGCCGACATGGGGAAGGTGGCCCGGGTCATCTTCAACCGGCTGGAGCGGGGCATGCCGCTGCAGATGGACTCCACCATCAACTACGCGCTGAACCGCGCCACGTTGAAGACGTCCTCGGGCGACACCCGGGTCGAGAGCCCGTACAACTCCTACCAGCGCATGGGTCTGCCGCCCACCCCCATCGACAACCCGGGCGAGGACGCGATGCGCGCCGCTATCAACCCACCCCCGGGCGACTGGTTGTACTTCGTCACCGTCAAGCCCGGCGACACCCGCTTCACCGCCAACTACGAAGAGCACCAGCGCAATGTCGCCGAGTTCAACGCGGCCCAGAAGACCAGCACCCAGCCCAAGAAGTGACCACAAGAAACGGCACCGGGCGACACCCGCCACTCTGACGGGAAGTCGCCTGATGCCGGGCACGAAGACGTGACGGGGCTGGCTGAGGTGTTGTTCGGCATGGACCCACGACCCGTTCGGGCAGCGCCTGTTGGACGCCTCGCAACCGTAGGAAACAGCGTCAGCTGAAGGCCACCCATCACCCCACAGTCACACCCACCGCGTCCCCCGCCAACAACCGCCGAATGTCCCGCACAGCCGCCCGCCCCGCCCGATTCGCCCCGATCGTGCTCGCCGACGGTCCGTACCCGACGAGGTGGACCCGCGGATCGGCGACCGCCCGCGTCCCCTCGATCCGGATCCCCCCACCCGGCTCGCGCAGCTTCAGTGGGGCCAGGTGGTCGATCGCGGCACGGAAGCCGGTCGCCCAGAGGATGACATCGGCGTCCACATGGCGGCCGTCGGCCCAGTCGACGCCGTCGGGGGTGATGCGGTCGAACATGGGCTGCCGGTCCAGGACCCCGTCCGCGATCGCCTGCCGGATCGCGTCGTTCAGGGGCAGCCCGGTCACCGACACCACGCTCTTCGGCGGCAACCCCTGCCGCACCCGCTCCTCCACCAGCGCGACGGCCGCCCGTCCCAGGTCCTCAGTGAACGGCCCCTCACGGAACACCGGCGGACGCCGGGTCACCCACGTGGTCGCGGCCGCGTACGGAGCGAGCTCCATCAGATGCTGGGTACCGGACGCACCCCCGCCCACCACGACCACCCGCAGCCCGGCGAACTCCTCGGGCCCCGGATACTGCGCGGTGTGCAACTGCCGCCCCCGGAACGTCTCTTGACCCGGATAGCGCGGCCAGAACGGCCGGTCCCACGTCCCCGTCGCATTGATCAGCGCCCGCGTCGACCACGTGACGTCAGACCCTTCTGATCCTTCCGACCCCTCCGACCTGTCCGACGTCTCGACGAGCAGCCGCCCGCCCACGCCCTCCCGCACGGCCTTCACATCCACCGGCCGGCGTACCCGCAGATCGAAGGCCCGCTCGTACGCGGCGAAGTACTCGGCGATCACCTCGGCGGACGGCCGGTCCGGATCGGCGTCCGTCAGCTCCATGCCCGGCAGCGCGTGCATCCCGTGCACCTTGCCGTACGTCAGTGACGGCCACCGGAACTGCCAGGCCCCGCCCGGCGCGGGCGCGTGGTCCAGCACCACGAAGTCGCGCTCCGGCTCGAAACCGGTGCGCCGCAGGTGATGGGCGCCGGCCAGTCCAGCCTGCCCGGCGCCGATGACGACCACGTCGACCTCACGCGTGTTGTTCACGTTTGTACGAACAGCACCGGGGGCGCCGATCTTCCCGCCGGTTCAGCGTCCGCTGCTCACGAGCAACGGCAGGCCGCCCTTCGCCCTCCCCTCGACGAGCCCACGCGCGGCCAGCTCGGGAATCACGCCCTCCCCGAACCAGTACGCCTCCTCCAGATGCGGATAGCCGGACAGCACGAAGTGCTCGACGCCCAGCGAGTGGTACTCCTGGATCAGGTCGGCCACCTCGGAGTGGTTGCCGACCAGCGCGGTCCCCGCGCCACCCCGGACGAGACCGACGCCCGCCCACAGGTTCGGGTGGATCTCCAGCTTGTCCCGCGAGCCCCCGTGCAGGGCCAGCATCCGCTGCTGCCCCACCGACTCACTGCGCCCGAGCGCGGACTGCGCGGCGGCAACGGTGTCCGGGTCGAGGTCGTCGAGGAGCCGGTTCGCGGTCGCCCACGCCTCGGCCGACGAGTCCCGCGAGATGGTGTGCAGCCGCACCCCGAACCGCACGTCCCGCCCCTCCCGCTCGGCGAGCCCGCGAATCCAGTCGATCTTCTCCTTGACCTGCGCCGGCGGTTCTCCCCAGGTGAGATACACGTCCGCATGCCGGGCGGCCACCGGCCCGGCCGCCGCCGACGACCCGCCGAAGAACACCTGCGGCACCGGGTCGGGCGGCAGCGCCGTCAGTCCGCCCTCGACCTGGTAGTGGACACCGTCGAAGTCGTACGGCTCCCCGCGCCACACCCCGCGTACGACCGACAGGAACTCGTCCGTACGCGCGTACCGCTGGTCGTGGCCGAGATGGTCGCCGAACCGCCGCTGCTCGGCCGAGTCGCCGCCGGTGACGACATTGAGCAACAGCCGCCCCCGCGTGACGCGTTGATAGGTCGCGGCCATCTGCGCGGCCAGCGTCGGTGAGATCACCCCGGGCCGGAACGCCACCAGGAACTTCAGCCGTTCGGTGTGCTGCGCGAGTGCGACCGTCGTCAGCCAGGCGTCCTCGCACCATGTGCCGGTCGGCGTCAGTACCGCCTCGAAGCCCAACTGCTCGGCCGCTTTGGCGATTTGGGCGAGGTATTCGATGTCCGGCGGGCGCACCCCGCGGACCGCGCCGGCGCGGTTGGGGCCGTAGGCGTGGCGGTCGACGAGTGTGCGGCCGTCGCCGCCGGTCGGCAGGAACCAGTGCAGACGCACGCTCATGTCACGAACCTCCCGTGGTGCGCGGGGCGGAGGTGGAGGCCGGCAGATCGCCGTTGTAGCGCGTGTCCACGAAGTCGGCGAAGTCCACCTTCCGCGGTATCAGCTTGAGTTGGGTGAAGGTGTCGGCGATCTGCTGCTCGGAGGCGATGAGCGGCTTGTCGACGGCGACCGAGACCCGGGTGGAGTTGGTCCGTTTCACCGACGCCAGCGCCACCTCGTAGGGGAGCCCGGTGTCCTTCGCCCACACCTTGGCCCAGTCCTCCTGGTGCGTGAACACCCAGGTCTGGGCGCGGCGCAGTCGGTCGAGGTAGTCCTTGATCGCGGCGGCCTTCTTCTTGTCCGCCAGCGCGCCGGGCGCCGCCACCTGGAAGGAGAGGCCGTTGGTCACGCCCTCGCCGGAGGTGAGGATGCGGCCCTGCTTGGACTGGAGGACCTGCGAGGTGTACGGGTCCCACACCGCCCACGCGTCGACCTTGCCGGAGGTGAACGCGGCCAGCGCGTCGGCCGGTTGGAGGTACTTCACCTTGACGTCGCTCAGCGAGAGCCCGGCCGCCTTGAGCGAGGCGACCAGCTGGAAGTGCGCGGACGAACCCTGCGCCACGGCAATGGACTTGCCCTTCAACTGCTGGGGTCGGGAGAGCTTCGAGTCCTTCGGTACGAGGACGGCGTCACCGTCGGACGTGCCGTGCCAGGCGGCCACCACCTTGATCTTCGAGTCGGCACCCGCCGCGAACACCGGCGGGGTGTTGCCGACGCCGCCGATGTCGACGGCCTTGGCGTTGACGGCTTCCAGGAGTGGTGGCCCGGAGGTGAACGTGGACCACTTGATCTTGTAGTCCAGGTTCTTGAGTTCGCCGGCGGCCCGCAGCACCGCCTCCGAACCGCCTTTCTGGTCACCGCCGTTGAGCGTGAGGGAGCCTTTGCCGTCGGTGCCGGTCGAGGTCTCGGCGGCCGAGTTCCCGCCGCAGGCGGCGAGCAGGAGAGCGAGGGGGAGCAGCAGAGCGGCGGGGACGAGACGTCGTCGCATGGGGGATCCGTTCTCGGTGACTGGGGTGGTGCGTGGGGGAGTTCAGGCGGCTTCGGCGGCGGTGTCGACGCCGAGGCGTTCCAGGAGTCCGGCGCGCAGCTCGGCGAACCGGGGGTCGGTGATGTCGCGCGGCCGGTCCAGGTCGATCCGCTGCTCGTGCGCGATGACGCCGTCGTCCATCACCAGGACCCGGTCGGCGAGCAGCACCGCCTCCTCGACGTCATGGGTCACCAACAGGACGGCGCAGCCCCGCCGTTGCCACAGCTCGCCCACCAGCCGCTGGGCCTTGATGCGGGTGAGCGCGTCGAGCGCCCCGAACGGCTCGTCGAGCAGCAGCAGATCCGGCTCGCGCACCAGGGCCCGGGCCAGCGAGGCCCGCTGCGCCTCACCACCGGACAGCGTCTTGGGCCACACGTCGGCGTGATCCCCGAGCCCGACCTCCGCCAACGCCTGTTCCGCCACGCCCCGTTCGGGCTTCCCGGGCAGTCCGAGCAGGACGTTGCGCCACACCTTCTTCCACGGCATCAGCCGGGGTGCCTGGAACGCGACGGCCTTCCGGCGCGGCACGAGGACCGTGCCCTTGATGTCCCGGTCGAGCCCGGCGAGGATGCGCAGCAGCGTGGACTTGCCGCAGCCGCTGCGGCCCAGCAGCGCCACGAACTCGCCCTGGTGCACGTCGAGTTGGAGCTTGTCGATGACGGGACGACCGTCGAAGGAGCGGGTCAGCCCCTCGACGCGTACCGCCTGCGCGGCCACCGGCGAGGGGGCCGCCGGTCGGGTGGTCACCGGCCCGTGAACGTCGGTCGCCATTGCAGCAGCAGCCTTTCGAGGGTGCGGACGAGGAAGTCGGCCAGCAGGCCGAGGAAGGCGTAGACGATCAGGCAGACCACGATCACGTCGGTCTGCAGGAAGTCCCGTGCCTGCACCATGAGGAAGCCGATCCCGGCGTCCGCGTTGATCTGCTCGGCGAAGACGAGCGCCAGCCAGGCGATGCCGAGGGAGTAGCGCAGCCCGGTCATCGCGTTGGGCAGCGCGCCCGGCAGCACCACATGCCGTACGAGCCCCCAGCGGGACAGCCCGAGCGACTCACCGGCCTCGATCAACTGGCTGTCCACGCCCCGGATTCCGGCGTAGACGTTGAGATAGAGCGGGAAGGTCACGCCGAGCGTGATGATGGCGACCTTCGGAGCCTCGCCGATGCCGAACCAGATGATGAACAGCGGGATCAGCCCCACGAAGGGCACGGTCCGCAGCATCTGCACGGGGGCGTCGACCAGGTCCTCGCCGACCCTGAACAGCCCGGAGACCAGGGCGAGTCCGGTACCGATGACGGTCCCGAGCAGCAGCCCTATGGCGACCCTCTGGAGCGAGGTGGTCATCGCGGAGGTCAGTGAACCGCTGTCGATCAGATCCCAGCCGACGTGGGCGATCCGCCCGGGGGAGGCGAGCACGTCGGAGGTCAACACGCCTGTACTGCTGAGGAGTTGCCACAGAGCGAGCAGGACCAGCGGGCCGGTGGTGCGGCGCAGCCAGCGGGGGACGCGGGTGCGGCGCGAGGAGGTGGGGACGAGGGGGACGAGATCGAGCGGAGCGGGTTCGCCGGTCTCGGCCTTCGATGTCGATATAGGGGAAATATCGGGCCCGGAGGAATCGGGCGGTGCATGACTGATGCTCATGGGTGCTCCACGGGTGGGGGAGAGCGTCCGGTGAGGAAGGGGGTACGCCTCAACGCCGCCGCGTCACGACGATGTGAGCGGGCGCGACGGAGTGCGGGAGAAGAGCGGGGGTGAGGCGGAAGAAGACGTCAGCAGCCGCGGCGACACGCGGCGGAGGCCACCCGCAGCAGGTCGATGTGACCGCGCGTGGTGAGCAGAACTGAACGCAACATGCGGCAGAAAATAGGTCAGATGGCGTGCCACGGTCAACGGTGTCTCGCGGACTGGACCCCTCGTATCACGGTCCGGGCGGCGCGAAGCGGACGGCGAGTCCGCCGCATGGGCCAGGATGGAGACATGTCTGCTGCCTTCACCACCCGAGTCCTGAACGTCACCACCGGTTCGAGGGAGCGGGTCATGGACCTCACCCGCGACTGCGAGGCCTTCCTGAGGGAGGCGGCGGCCGGCCGCGACGGCCTCCTCAACCTCTTCGTCCCGCACGCCACCGCGGGCATCGCGATCCTCGAAACAGGAGCCGGCAGCGACACCGACCTCCTCGCCGCCCTGCACACCCTTCTCCCCGCCGACGACCGCTGGCAGCACCGTCACGGCAGCCCCGGCCACGGCCGCGACCACGTCCTCCCGGCGTTCGTACCCCCGCACGCGACGCTGCCGGTGGTGGGCGGACGACTGGAGCTGGGGACGTGGCAGTCGGTGTGCCTGGTCGACACGAACCGCGACAACCCCGACCGGAAGGTGCGGCTCACCTTCCTTGCCGGGTCTTGACGCTGTCTCTGATCTCCGGGTGCCGCCGTGGGTCGGGCTGCCCGGCCCGGGTGACCGTTCCGGGCAGCCGTACCGCCTGGGTCAGGTGGTGAAGCGGTGGGTGCCGGAGCCGACCCGGTACACCACGCAGCCGTCGTCCTGACGGAGGTAGGTCCCGTGCGTGTGGGTCACCGCTTTCGGAGAGGACGCGGGGATCCACACCTCGGCGGTCGTGTTCGGCGGCACCGCGCAGGTCAGCGTGAACCGGCCGGACCGCAGCCGCCAACGGGTGGAGACCGGGCCGTAGACCGAGGTGAACGTGGCGCCGGCGGTGGTGACGGCGCCGCCGGGGCGGGGGCGGACGACGATCTCGCGGTAGCCGGGTCTGCCCATCGAGATGCCGGCGATGTTCGTGTACATCCATTCGCCCACCGAGCCGTAGGCGTAGTGGTTGAAGGAGTTCATGCCCGCGTCCTGGAAGGTGCCGTTGGGCCGGATGGAGTCCCAGCGCTCCCACATCGTGGTGGAGCCCCGGTCGATCTGGTAGCCCCAGCTGGGGAACGAGCGCTGTTGCAGCAGGCGGTAGGCGACGTCGGTGTGACCCGTGTCGGTGAGGACGGGGAGCAGTCGGGGAGTGCCGAGGAATCCCGTCGACAGGTGCCAGTCCTTGGCCTCGATCAGAGCGACGAGACGGTCGGCCGCCGCCGTCCGTGCCGCGTCCGGCAGGAGGTTCATCGACAGCGCCAGGACGTACGCCGTCTGCGTATCGCCCTTGACCTTGCCGTCGGAGGTGACGTACGCGTTCTGGAAGGCCGTTCGGATCCGCTCGAAGAGATCGCGGTACGGGGCGGTGTCCTCACCCAGTTCGCCGGCCATCCGCGCCGCGAGGTCGGCGCTGTGCGCGAAGTACGCGGTGGCGATGACGTCCTTGGGGGTCTCGTCGTCGACGTTCAGCCAGTCGCCGTATCCCTGGTCCGGGCGCAGCAGTCGGTCGCTGTTCTTCTCCAGGTACGTCAGCCAGGTCCGGACGGACGGCCAGGCGTCCACGAGGACCTGGCGGTCGCCGTACGCCTGGTAGAGGGACCAGGGGACCGTGACCCCCGCGTCGCCCCAGCCGGCCGTGCCGTTGCCGACCGTGCCGACCATCGGCGCCACGTCCGTGAACGAGCCCTCCGCGGTCCGGGAGTCCCGGAGGTCGACGAGCCACTTGGACAGGAAGCGGGCCGACTCCATCGTGTACGCGGCCGTGGGCGCGAAGACGTTGATGTCCCCCGTCCAGCCCAGGCGCTCGTCGCGCGCGGGTGTGTCGGTGGGGACGGAGAGGAAGTTGCCGCGCTGGCCCCAAGTGATGTTGTGGTGCAGCTGGTTGAGCATCGGGACGTCGGTCTCGAAGTCGAGGGTGAAGGGGGCGGACGTATGCATGACGCGTCCGGTGACGGTCCTCGTCGAGGGCGTGCCCGGGAAGCCGGTCACCTCGACGTACCGGAAACCGTGGAAGGTGAACCGGGGCTCGTAGACCTCCTCCTTCCCGCCGCCCTTGAGGGTGTACGTGTCGGTCGCCGCCGCGGTCCGCAGGTTCGCGGTGTAGACGGTGCCGTCGGGGTTGAGGACCTCGGCGTGTCTGAGCCGGACGGTCGTGCCCGCGTCGCCGGAGACGCGCAGCCGCACCGAGCCGACCATGTTCTGGCCCAGGTCCAACACGTAGACGCCGGGCTTGGGTTGGGTCACCGTCTTGGGTGTCAGCTCCTGCTCCACCCGCACCGGACCGTCCACCTGCGCGACGATCAGGTCGGGTCCGATGTCGCCGACGCCACCCATGCCTCGCACGGCGAGCCAGCCGGTGTCGTCGAAGCCGGGCGAGGCCCAACCGGGGGTCTCCTTGCGCGCGTCGTACGTCTCGCCGTTCAGGAGATCGGCGGCGACGATCGGTCCGGCGGCGGCCCGCCAGTCGGCGCCCGACACGATGCGCTCGCTCGTCCCGTCCGCGTACTCCACCTCCAACTGGGCCAGGAGCGCCGGGACTTGACCGTACTGGCCGGGCCCGAACATGCCCACGTTGCCCGCGTACCAGCCGGGTGCCAGATACGCCCCGAGGGCGTTGGCACCGGGCCGCAGGAGGTCGGTGACGTCGTACGTCTGGTACTGGACGCGGGTGCGGTAGTCCGTCCAGCCGGGCGCGAGCTGGTCGAGGCCCACCCGGCTGCCGTTGAGGTGGCTCTCGTACAGGCCGAGCGCCGTGGCGTACAGGCGGGCGCGGGCCACCTTCCTTCGGGGCAGCCGGAATTCGTGCCGCAGTTGCGTGACGGCGTAGGACACGGGGACGACCCGCCCCCACGGTCCGGCGCCCCAGGCCGCGGCCACCCGGACCGCAGGCCAGGCCCCGTCGTCGAACCCCAACTCCCGCCACCCGGCGGCCGGTTCCTGGTCCGTGGCCTTCCAGGAAGCGTCGGTGAACACCTTCCGCTCACCGGAGGGGGTCCGGACGACCAGCACCGCGACGAGCCCCGCCGGGCCTTCGGTCGCGTTGGTGGCGGCGACGGCGATAACGTTGTCGCCGGCCCGCACGCCTGCCAGCACGTCGATCACCGCCGGGCGTTTCCAGTCCTCGTTGTCGGTGTCTAGGTCGGTGTGGGCGACCTCGACTCCGTTCAGCGAGACGGCATATACGTTGTCGGCGGTGATGGCGAGCGTGGCCGACGTGATGCCGTCGGGCAGTTGGACGGTACGGCGGAACCAACGGGTGGCCGCCGGAGCGCTGCTCGCCGGATCGCCCTCGGGGAACCAGATCCACGAACCACCCTCGAAGGACGGCGCGTCCACGAGGCTCGCCGGTGCGGAGATCCAGTCGGCGCCCCACTGCTGGGCGCCCATCAGCCCGGTCTCCCACCACGAGGGCGCGCTCCAGCCGGAGACGTGCCCGTCGGCGTCCCACACGCGGACGGACCAGTGGTAGCGCGTACGGGGCTTGAGGGCAGGACCTCCGTAGGACACCAGCACGGAGTCGCCGGACGTGACCTTCCCGCTGTCCCAGACGTCCGGGCGGGACAGGCCCGACGCGCTGGTGGCGACGCGGATCTGGTACGCGCTCTGGCGCACCCCCACCCCGTCGGACGCCAACGGCCAGCTCAGCCGCGGGCGTTGCGCGTCGATCCCCAGCGGGTGCTGGACGTACTCCACGGTCGGGGCCGTGACGCGCAGCCCGCCGCGCTGTGCCTGTGTCGATGCCTGCGCCTGCCCGGATGCCGGTGCGGCCGTCGCCGGCACGCTGTCCATGGCCGCTGCCGCGACCGTGGCGACCGCGCCCGCGAGCATGTTCCTCCTGCTGATCACTACGACTCCTCACTCGCACGGAATGGGGTGAATCGATTCATTCATGAGAGGCGTGGGTAACGTAGAGCCTGGTGTGGTCGGGGTCAATCGTCGTGCAACTGTTTTCGTGACACGGCTACTTCGCAACTGCCTTCGGAGGAAGTCGGTGCGCGAGCCGGAAGCAAGGGAATTGAACGGTTTCAATCACAACCTTCGGGTAGGACGCGGCGCGTCGAGGGCGACCAGGGTCGGTTCTCCAGCACAGCGGGCCTTGGTGCGGGCGCTGCCGGGGTCACCCTGACCGTGCTCGCCGGAGCCGAGAAAGACGCCGACTCGCCTTATGCCTGGGGCAGTTGTGACGTCCCGTGGGTGATGCTGGAAGCTTCTGCACAGAGCTTCGGGCAGGCGTCGTACCGTACGTCCGCCTCAGGGGAACACACACAGGGGAAGATCCTTGCAGCAATCCTCGCGTAGAAGATCCCGTCGGAAGGTGCTGGCCGGGATCCTGGCCGGGGGCACCGTGGCCGCCGGCTGTTTCGCCGTGCTGCCGTCGACGGCGCAGGCCGCGCAGTCCGCGGACGGTGACCGGCAGTCCTCCTTCGCCGACGCGGCCAAGGAGTTCGGCGTACCGCTGCCCGTGCTGCTGGCCGTGTCGTACCAGGAGTCGCAGTGGGACGACCACGACGGGCAGTACAACACCTCGGGCGGCTACGGCCCGATGAACCTGACGGACGTCACCGCGAAGATGGTGTCCGGGGGCGCGGCGGGTGCCGCGGGCCGCGGTGATCTCGCCGAGCTGACGTCGGACCCGGCCCTGCACACCCTCGACGCGGCGGCGAAGCTCGCCGGTGCCCCGGCGGCGAAGGTGCGCACCGACGACCGGGAGAACATCCGGGCCGGTGCCGCGCTACTCGCCTCGTACCAGCGGAAGTTGACGGGCAAGGGGTCCGCCGACCCGGCCGACTGGTACGGCGCGGTGGCCGAGTACAGCCGGTCCTCGGACCAGAAGGCCGCGCAGCTCTTCGCCGACCGCGTCTTCACGACCGTGGCCTCGGGCGCCGCGCGCACCACCGTCGACGGACAGCACGTCCGCCTCGCGGCGCAGGGCGCGGTCCACCCGGAGACCCGGCAGCTGTCCGCCCTGAAGCTGAGGACCGCCACGACGGCCACCGACACCGAGTGCCCGCCCACGGTGGACTGCACGTTCCTCGCCGCGGCCCCCTCGAACGGCCAGGTCGCGGGCCGCCCGGGCGACGGCGTGCAGATCAAGTACATCGTCCTGCACGACACCGAGTCGTCCTACGACGCCGCGATCAAGACGTTCCAGACCGTGGGGTCCGGCGACTCCGCGCACTACGTCATGCGGGCCTCGGACGCGGCCGTCACGCAGATGACGCACACCAAGGACATCGCGTTCCACGCCGGCAACTACTGGTTCAACATGCACTCGATCGGCATCGAGCACGAGGGCTACGCCGCGCACGGCGCCACCTGGTACTCGCAGGCGCAGTACCGGGCGACGGCCGACCTGGTGAAGTACCTCGCGAAGAAGTACGACATCCCGCTCGACCGCGAGCACATCATCGGCCACGACAACGTGCCCGGCCCGCAGGACAGTTACGTGCCGGGGATGCACTGGGACCCCGGTCCGTACTGGGACTGGACGAGGTTCATGAACATGGTCGCCCCGTCGAGGGGGCAGCACGCGCAGAGCGCCTCCCGGCACACCCCGAGGGTGGGTTCGGCGGTCACCATCAGCCCCAGGTTCGCCACCAACCAGCAGACCGTCCAGGTCTGCCCGGCCGACGACCCCACGGGCGCCACCACCGCATGCACCGAGTCCACCGCACCCGCCAACTTCCTTCCGGTGCGCACCGGTCCGAGCGCGGACGCACCCCTCTTCGCCGACCCGGCCATCCACCCCGGCGCGACCGCGGGCACGGACTCGATCCACGACTGGGGCAGCACCGTCCAGGCGGGCCAGCAGTTCGTCGTCGCCGACGTCCAGGGCGACTGGACCGCCATCTGGTTCAGCGGCGCGAAGGTGTGGTTCCTCAACCCGCACGGCGTCAACACCCGCTCCGCGCACGGCGTCAAGGTCCTCCACTCCGGCGACCAGGCCGCGACCCTCTACGGCTCCGGCTACCCGCAGGCCTCGGAGTACCCCTCCGGCCTCTCCCCGTCCACCCAGAAGCCCCTGACGGTCTACGGCTTCCCGGCGGGCCAGGCCTACGTCGCCACCCAACCCCCGGTCAGCGCCGACGACTTCTTCGTCACGGGCGACACCTACGTCACCGGCGCGGCCAAGTACTACACCATCCAGTACAACCACCGGGTCGTCCTGGTCGACGCCTCCCAGGTCTCCTGACGCGGCCGGTGCGGGCAGCACACGCAGGTCCTGCCCGCACCGGTGCACGCTCTTCGGCGGGGTGCCTGCGAGGATCACCCCATGAGCGATAACCCCCAACGCCTCGTCACCGTCGACCGCACCGGCCCAGGCCGCTTCACCGCGACCAATACGCGCGGCGGCACGATCGACTTCGGTACCGCCGTCGGCGACGGTACCGAGTTCACCCCGGTCGAGCTGCTGCTCGCCGCGATCGGGGGCTGCACCGCCGCCGATGTCGACGTGGCGACCACGCGGCACACGGAGCCGGACGGGTTCACCGTCACCGTGACCGGCAACAAGGTCAGCGACGACCTCGGCAACCGGATGACCGACCTGGCGGTCACCTTCTCCGTGACCTTCCCGGAGGGGGAGGCCGGGGACCGCGCCCGCGCGATCCTGCCCCGCGCCGTCACCGTCTCGCACGAGCGGCTGTGCACGGTCAGCCGCACGGTGGAGACCGGCACCCCCGTCACCACGACGATCAAGGACGCCTGACCCTCCCGCACTCCTCCCCGAGGTTCCCTGCGAGCAGGTGACAAGGGTTCGGGCATGCGCTGCGTTCCAGTGAGCACCGCCTGATCCGGCCGTCCTGCGGTCCGGCCATGAACACCGGCCGCAGCAAAGGGAGTTCACGGCGCGCAGCCGCGAGCGCGGGAGATACATGGCCCGGTGCCGCGCCGGCGGTGCTGTTCACCGCCGGCGCGCTCACCGCCGCCGGGCTGAGGCCGGTCAGTGCGGTGATGGGGGCGACGCGGGTCACCGGCTGGCCGGTGACGGTGACGGTGACGGTGGCGTTGAGGTGGCTGAGGCGGGCGGTCACCGAGTCCCCGACGACGGGGGCTGGTTCGGTCCAGCGGTGGGCGGTTGAGTCCCGGGCGACGGAGGTTCGTCCTGAGGTGACAGGGGACCGACTTCGCCCGCACCGACACATAGGCGGCATCGGTCCAGACCATTAATGTGATGACGTCACTGGCAACGTTTCCATCCTGTCTTACGTGCCCCCCACCGATGTGACCGCAGGAGGACCCCCGATGAGATCGTCGACGAGCAGGCCGCCGAGCGCGGCCCACAGCAGCCTGTTGATCGCGGCCGACGGAACCGCGAACCGCGTACTGCGCCCCCTGGCCCTCGGGTTGACCGCACTCCTGCTCGGCGTCGCGGCCCTCCTCGGCACCCCCCACCCCGCACAGGCCGCCGCGGGCACCGTGTCGGCGTACCCGGTCGCGTCCATCTACCCGGCGTCCACCGACTACAAGGTGACGGTCAACGGCACGTCCGTGCCCGTCACCAAGTACACCGGGTACGACATCGCGCAGCTCGCCCTGGGGACCGGCACCGCCGGCATCTCGGTCACGAAGCTCAACAACACGGCCATCGGCGCGTACAGCATCAGCCCGCAGAAGCTGGGCATCACGGGGACCGTCAGCGGCGCGACCCTGACCTTCACCGTCCAGAACGACGAGTACCTGATCGTCAAAATCGACGGCCGCCCGAACCTGGTCATAGCCGCCGACCCGGCCGAGACCAACCGCCCCGCGACCGGCGGCACCGGCATCTTCAACGTGCGGAGCGCGCCCTACTCGGCCCAGCCGAACACCGGCGCCTACACCACAACTCCCTTCCTGAACGCCCTCAATGACGCCGCCGCGTACGGCTCGGCGAACGGCACACAGGGCATCGTGTACGTCCCGGCCGGCGTCTACACCCTCGGCAACCTCTACCTGCGCAGCAACCTCGCGCTCTACCTCGCCCCCGGCGCGGTCCTCCGCTACACGGGCGACGCCGCCCACTACGTGGTGAACGGCCACAAGACCTCGCAGGGCCGCGACCTCACCTGGTTCATCTCCACGCGGTACTCCTCGACGAACATCAGGATCTACGGCCGCGGCATCATCGACGGCAACGGCCAGGCCGCGCTCGCGCCCTCCAACCTCGGCGTGAACCTCCTCGCCCCGATCTACACGAGCGGCTTCACGGTCGACGGCATCACCTTCCGGGAATCCAGCAGTTGGGCGGTCATCCCGCTGCGCTCCTCGGACCTGGCCTTCCGCAACATCAAGATCTTCAACAGGTTCGACATGGGTGAGAACGACGGCATCGACGTCATGGAGTCCACGAACGTCACCGTCGACCACGCGATCGGCATCGGCCTCGACGACCCCTTCAGCACCAAGACCTGGCCCGCCGGCGCCGACATCTACAGCACGGTCCCCGGCACCCCCGACCCGCTGAACAACGTCACCTTCAACGACCTTGTCTCCTGGACCTATTGCTACGGCGTCAAGGTCGGCCAGGGCGTCTACGAGTCGCAGAACCAGGTCACCTTCCAGCATGTCGTCGTCTACGACGCGGCCGTGGGCATCGGCGTCCACCACAAGTACGGCACGGCGGGCGCGACGAACCTCACGTTCGACGACATCGACATCGAGCGGCTCAGCTTCAGCAACGACGGCAACCGGACATGGCTCGCCCTGATGACCGGCAACACGGCGGGCGTCGGTCCGGTCACCGGCGTCACGATCTCCAACGTCCGCGTCCGCAACGCCGGTACGACCGCCGCCCGCGTCAACGGCCAGCCGGGCGCGCCCATTTCGGGCGTCGCCCTGAGCCACATCGTGATGCCCGGCAGCACGACCGGCGCGACCACCCTCGGCCAGGTCAACCTCACCAACCTGTCGGACTACGGCAGTTTGACCATCACGCCCTGACCTCAGACAGCCAGGGGCACCGCTCCCCAGGGTTCGGCCCAGTCGTGGACGAGAGTCTCAGTGCCGGACCGCCAGCGACGGGGAGCGGTGGTGGACAGCCAGTCGAGCGGCTCCACACCGCCGGGGGTCCCGCCGTCCAGCGCGAGCCGTACGGCCGCCGCGAGATCGGCGTCCGTGCGGTCCGTGCGGGCGGCGGGGTCCACCGACACGAACAGGGCCGTACCGGAGCGTGCCACCAGGTCCAGGAACCGCCGGTTGAGCCTCCAGTCGGTCCGCGGTGTGCAGGGCACACAGTCCGCGTCCAGGGTGAAGAACCTGTCGTGCTGGGCCAGCCGGAAGGCGAGCGTGTTCACCCCCATCCGCCGGGTCCGCTCCCAGCTCCGCCCGGACGTGTCGTCACCGCACCGCTGCACCCGCACCAGCCCGGCCGAGAGATGCCCGACCGTGTTGCAGCCGATCACCACCGCGTCCCCGGCGGCCTCGGCGATCGTGCCGTAGAGCCGGACCAGGATCTCGGCGCTGGTCCGGGAGCGGTCGCTCAACGACCAGCCGGGGAGGGCGAGTTCGGCGGGGGAGTGGGACGCGAACCGGCCGAAGACGTCGTAGGTCGAGAAGTCGTGCTTGATGAGTCCGTATCCCCAGTTCCGGAACCGGGTCACGTCCTCGGCGACCGTCTCCAGCGCCACGTCCAGCGAGGGATCGAGGGGGAAGCCGGAGTCCCGGAGCAGCCCGGGGCGGACGGCGGCGGTCTCGGTCCGCGACAGCAGCGGGCGGAACCACAGCCCGGGGCGGGCACCGGTCTCCGCGATCCGGGCGGCCAGGTCCGCCATGTCGTCGAAGACGCCCGGCAGTCCGGTGTCCCAGGGGCCGCCGGGCGCGGAGCCGCCGCCCTCGGTCCAGCCGTCGTCGATCACGCAGTACGGGCGCACCGGATGCCCGTCCGCGTACTCCACGACCGTCCGCGCGTCCCGCAGCACCGCGTCGGGGCCGAAGTCGCGGCCGTAGGCGTAGTACCAGTTGTTGCAGCCGACGACGGGACCGACGGCGGGCAGCGGGTCCGGGCTCATGGCGGTGCAGAGCGCCTCGTGCGCGGCGAACGGGGTCGGGCCCGCGGCCGTCACGACCGTGGCCACGTCCACCTCACGCTCGCCCGGCAGCACGGGCAGACCACCGCTGCGGACGTCCGCCCAGAGGGCGATACCGCTCTCGTCGACGGTCCAGGAGCACAGCGCGCCGGGCCTCGTCCGCACGCCCCACCCGGTGGTCGGGCCCCCGAACGCCCCGCCGGTGATGAGGGCGTACCAGGGCAGCGCGCGGTCGGGTTGCAGCGTGCGCCACTGGAGGTCGCCGTAGCCGCGCTCCCAGGCGTCGCCCAGGATGCGGGCGTCCTCGGGGGTGTCGAGCCGCCAGCGCAGCACGATCCGGGTGAGGCCCTCGGCACCGGCGCGGGCGCGCAGCCGCAGGCCTTCGGGTGTGCGGTCGGCGGTGATCCGGGTGCCGCGTACCGACCAGACGCCCTCGGTGGTCGGGGTCGCCGTGTGCGGGCGGGTGTCGTCGGTCATGACGTGGACGGAGTCGGGCAGGTGCGGCACGGGGGCTCCTCGGGAGGGGGGTGGGCGGACGACGGCAGGTCACTCCGGTCCGCCACCTGCCCCCGACCCGCCGGACAGCGCCCGCGGATGCAGGGGAAAGAAGTGCCGCACCCCGCCCCCGCACACATCGAGCGCGAGCTCGCAGAACATCGCGTTGGCCCAGCCGAACCAGTCGCGGGTGAAGCGGTCGGGCGCGTCGACGTGGAAGCTCTCGTGCATCAGACCGGTACCGGCGGTGGTGGCGGCCAGGGTCTCCAGGGCCCGGGCCGCCTCGTCCGCGTCGCCGGTCAGTCCCGCCGTGGCGATCGCCAGCGGCCAGATGTGACGGTCCGGCGTGTGCGTGCTGCCGATGCCGGAGGCGTAACTCCCGCTGAAATACGAGGGGTTCGCGGTGGAGAGCGCGAAGCGCCGGGTCGCGCGGTACAGCGGGTCCTCGGGTCCGCACCAGCCGCTCAGCGGGAGGCTCAGCAGGCTGGGGAGGTTCGCGTCGTCGCCCGTCAGCGCCGCGCCCAGACCGTCGACCTCGTAGGCGAGGACAGGGTCGCCGTCGGCCTCGGTCACCGCGTGCGCCAGGATCCCGGCGTCGATCTCGTCGGCCAACCGCCGGCTCTCGTGGGCGAGTTCGGTGTCGTCGAGGACCGCCGCCGCGATGTCGGCGAGGCCGTGCAGGCTCGCCGAGGCCAGCGCGTTCGCCGGGACCAGATAGCCGTGGGCGCACGCGTCGTCGCTCGGCCGGAAGCCAGACCACGTCATTCCGGTCCAACCGACCTTCGCACCACGCCCGTTGAGCGGCAGACTGTCCCCGGCGAAGGGGCCGGACGGCCGCACGAACCGGTACGGGGAGTCGGCGTGGGACTGCTCCGCCCGCCACAGCCGCACGATCAGCCGGGCCGCGCGGTGGAACGCCTCGTCGAGATGGTCCTCGCGGCCGGTCGCCCGCCGGATCGCGTACGCCAGCTGCAACGGGGCGCACAGCGAGTCGAGTTCGTACTTGCGCTCCCACACCCAGTCGCCCGGCGCGGGCCGGTCGTCCGGCTCGCCGTGCGCGCCGGTGGGGCCGTCGTTGAAGGCGTTGGCGTACGGGTCCACGAGCACGCAGCGGATCTGCCGGCGCGAGACCCCCACCAGGACGTCGCCGACCTCCGGGTCCGTGGCCACCGCGAGGTACGGACGGACCTGCGCCGTGCTGTCCCGCAGCCACATCGCCGGGATGTCACCGGTCTTCACGAAGACCTCCGGGGCGTGCGACGACGGACTGCCCCAACTCATCGACGTGGTCCACGTGTTGGTCAGACACCGCGCCACGATGTCGCCCGCCGGACCGCCCCGCAGCCCGGTGGCGAGCCGCCGCCCGAGCGTGCTCAGCGACTCCGGAACTGCCCACACTGTTCCGGATGTTGATCCGGGAAACGTTACCATCGCGCCTCTTGACTCCCTCATGTGGCGTGCGCCACCGTGTGATCGCCAGGGAATGGAAACGTTACCTTGAGCGGGCCGACGACCACCAGACGATCGGGTCCGCCCGATCCGAGTGATCGTCAACTCCTCGGAGGAAGAAGGTGAGCGCGTGTGACAGCCGCTCCGCACCAAGAGACGCGCACTGCGGTACCGCCCGTGGACAGGCGGCCCAGCCGGGGGAGTCCCGGACGCCTCGGACGCCTCTGGCGACGACCGCCGAAGCGGTCCTCGGACACCCTGGCCGCGTACGTGTTCCTGGCCCCGGCGCTCATCGGCTTCACGGCGTTCGTCGTCTACCCGCTGTTCCGGTCCGGCTACTTCGCCCTGACCACCTACAACGGCCTGACGGACCCCACGTTCGTCGGCCTCGACAACTTCCACCGCATGTTCACCACCGACCCGTCCTTCTGGCCCTCGGTGCGCGCCACGCTGCTGCTCGTCGTGCTGTACGTGCCGCTGTCGCTGATCATCGGGCTCGCCCTGGCGGTGTTCTGCAACCAGCGGGTACGGGGCGTCGGTCTGCTGCGCACCCTGTGCTATCTGCCGGTCGTGCTGCCCGTGGTCGCCACCATCACGCTCTGGAAGTTCGTCTTCAACCCCCAAGTCGGCCTGGCCAACCAGGTGTTGAAGTGGTTCCACCTGCCGACCAGCGAGTGGCTGTCGGGGGACGACTCCGCGATGCCGTCGATCGTGATCGTCATGCTGTGGAGCGTCGGCTCCACGATGATCATCTTCCTCGCCGCGCTCCAGGCGGTCCCCACCGAGCTGTACGAGGCGGCCCGGCTCGACGGCGCCGGCTCCCGCACGGTGTTCTTCCGGATCACCCTGCCGCTGATCAGCCCGATCATGATCCTCCAGGTCGTCCTGCAGATGGTGACCGCCCTCCAGGCCTTCAACCAGCCGAAGATCCTCTCGCCGGACAACCAGGGCGGCCCCGGCTTCAGCACCAGGACCCTGATGCTGTCGATCTACGACAACGGCTTCCCCCGGCTCGGCCAGGTCTCCCAGTTCGGCTACGCCTCCGCCCAGGTGTGGGTGCTGTTCCTCGTCATCGTCGTCGTGATCGCCGCCACCGCCCGCTTCTCGTCGATTTGGACCTACAGTGACCACGTCTCCTGACGTCACGAGGGCGCCGACGACGGCGACCCCGACCGCCCCGCCGGCGAAACCGCGCGGCCGGGCCGTACGCAAAGCGTCCTGGTACGCGACCGCGCTGCTGATCAGCTCGGTGATGATCCTGCCGATCCTGTGGATGCTCACCGTCGCGCTGAAGGGCCCCTCGGCGGTCTTCGAGGTCCCGCCGAAACTGCTGCCGCACGAGTTCCACTTCAAGAACTTCATCGACGGCCCGAAGGTCATCCACTTCCCGCGGCTGCTGCTCAACTCCCTTGTCATCACCGGGCTTTCGGTCATCGGCGGGGTGATGACCTCGATGATGGCGGGCTACGCGCTGGCCCGGCTGCGCTTCCCCGGCCGCAAGGTGTGGTTCTACGTCTTCGTCGGCAGCATGCTGCTGCCCCCGGTGGTCGGCATCATCCCGCTGTTCCAGCTCTTCAAGGACATCGGCTGGTACGACACCTGGCTGCCGCTGATCGTCCCGGCCTTCCTCGGCGGCAACCCGCTCTTCATCTTCCTGGCCCGGCAGTACTTCCTGTCGATCCCGCACTCCATCGACGAGGCGGCCAAGGTCGACGGCGCGGGACACGTGCGGATCTTCGTCAGCGTGATGCTGCCGATCACCAAGCCCGCCTGGATCACGATGTCGATCCTGGCCTTCCAGATGTCCTGGAACGACTACCTCAACCCGCTGATCTACCTGTACTCGTCCCAGAAGTGGCCGCTGAGCGTGGGCATGGCCTCCTTCGTCACCCAGTTCGCCGGACAGACCCCGGACTGGAACCTCTACATGGCCACCAACCTGCTCTACATGCTCCCGCCGCTGATCGTCTTCTTCGTCGCCCAGCGCTACTTCATCCAGGGTCTGAGCGCCCTGGGCACCGTCAACCAGCGCTGACCGGCGCCGCGTTGGACCCCGACCCACCTACGAGCCGTATGCCAGCCAGGTATCAGGAGGCCACGATGAAACGATGGATCCGCTGCGCCGGAGTGTTGCTGTCGGCGGGGGGACTGCTCGCGACGGCGGCCTGCGGCGGCTCGTCCGGGAAACAGTCGGACGGCAAGGCCACGGTCACCCTCATGACCTGGGAGTCCGCCACCACCAACAAGGCCATCGACCAGGCCCTGACCGGCTTCCACGACCCGAACATCACGGTCAAGCGCGTCGACACCCCGAACGGCAACTACAGCGACAAGCTCGCGGCCCTGACCCAGGCCAAGAAGCTCCCCGACCTGTTCTGGTGCGGCAACGACACCGAGCAGCAGTACACCAGCCAGGGCCTCCTCACCGACTGGGCCTCCCGGCTCTCCGGCTCCAGCGACTTCGGCGCGAGCAGCTTCGTCTCGTCCACGATGAAGAACTGGAAGACCGCCGACGGCAAGATAGGCGGCGTCCCCTCCCTGCTGAACACCTACGGCATCTGGTACGACGTCGACGCCTTCAAGGCCGCCGGCATCACCGTGCACGCCGCGGGCTGGACCTGGGACCAGATGTTCGACGCGGCCGCGAGACTGCACGCCAAGGGCGCCAAGTACGGCCTGGTCGCGGACGCGCTGACCTCCACGGACGGGCCGTTCTCCATGAGCACGTACGCCCTGTCCGCGGGCGGCAAGCCCTTCGCGGACAACGTGCACCAGCCCACCAGGACGACCATCGACACGACGTACACCGAGGGCGTCGGCAAGGTCGTCGCCGGCATCAAGAGCGGAGCGATCGCGCCGCCCGGCTACGACATCAGCAACCAGCAGGGCCTGTTCGCCGCCGGACAGATCCCGATGCTGTGGAGCGGCCAGTGGCTCGCCGCGGGCTTCCTCACCGACAAGCCGAAGATCAAGTACGGCTTCGCGCCGCTGCCCCAGGTGACCAAGCCCGCCACCCTCTACGACGCCGTGGGCATCTGCACCCCGTCGTACACCCAGAACGCGGACGCCACCTTCAAGGTCCTCAAGTACCTCGACTCCACGGTGTGGTCCAAGGTGCTGCCGGACTCCCCGGTCGCGGCCCCGGCCTATCTCTCCGCCCAGAGCGCCTACTTCGGAGCCCTCGACAAGGCCGGGCAGACGACCGTCGCGTCCACCGTCAAGACGGGGCTGAACACGCCGACCACCATCGGGGTGCGCTTCACCACCCAGTGGGCAAGTCAGTCCAATGACTTGATCACCGCGTACTGGCCGGACATCCTCAACGGGAAGAAGCCGCTGTCCGACCTCCAGACCATGACCGACAAGATCAACGATGTGATCAAGAACAACAGTTAGCGGCCCGGACCGAGCGGCGGGCCGGGACCCGATACGTATCCTGAGGTCGGTCCCGGCCCCCGGTACGCGATGGAAGGTTGGTCTTCACCTCACGTGAGAAGTCGTCCCCCGCACCGTCAGAACACCAGGCCCACGATGCGCGACGTCGCGGAGCGGGCCGGAGTCGCCGTCGTCACCGTCTCCCGCGTCGTCAACGGCATCGGCACGGTCCGCGAGGAGACGGCCGAGCGCGTGAACGCGGCGATCACCGCGATCGGCTACCAGCGCAACGAGATCGCGCGCTCCCTGCGCCCCGGCCAGAACTCCATGACCATCGGGCTGCTCCTCGGCGACCTCACCAACCCGTTCTACGCCTCTCTCGCCAAGGCGGCCGTCGAGGTCGCCAACGAGGCAGGCTACGCGGTCCTGTTGAGCACCGCCGACGAGGACCCGGAGGTCGAGCGCCGGGCCGTGGGCGAGCTGATCGGCCGCCGGGTCGCCGGGCTCATCATCGTCCCCGACCAGGGCGACCACGCCTTCCTGAACGAGATCAACGGCCACGACCACGTGCCCATCGTGTTCGTGGACCGGCCGGCCACCGGCGCCGAGGCCGATGTCGTGCTCGTCGACAACGAGGACGGCGGCCGCAAGGCCACCCAGCACCTCGTCGACCAGGGCCACAGCCGCATCGCGATCCTCGTCGCGCCCTCGTACTACAGCACCGGCCGACGGCTGCGCGGCTACCGCAAGGCCCTGCGCCGCAGCGGCATCGAGCCCGACAACGACCTGGTCGTCACCCTGCGCCGCGGCACCACCGAGGAGGCCGAGGGCGCCACCCGCGCCCTGCTCACCTCCGCGAACCCGCCCACCGCGGTCTTCTCCACCACGGGCTTCCTCACCGAGGGCGTCCTGCGCGCCTGCCGCGACCTCCAGGTCTCCGTGGCGGTCGTGGGGTTCGACGACTTCAAGCTCGCCGACATGCTCCCCACCCCGGTCACCGTCGTCACCTCCGACACCGAGGAACTCGGCCGCCGGGCCGCCCACATCCTGCTGGACCGCATCGACGGTGACGACAGCCCCTCCCACCGGACCGTCCTCCCGGTGCAGCTGATCGCACGCGGCACCGGGGAGATCGGCCACCCGTAACGTCAGTACAGGATCCGCCACTTGGCGCGCGGCCAGGCGAGCACGGCGTAGAGCTGCACCAGGGCCGCCTGCTGGATGGCCTGGGTGCCGCCGGCCGAGTCGAAGTGCACGAGGCCGGTGGCGGGATCACGCATCGTGTCCCACACCTGGTCGGCGTAGGCGGCCATCGCCCGGTGGTAGGTGTCCTTCCCGGTCACCGACTCCAGCAGCAGCAGGTTCTTGAAGAAGATCGAGTTGAAGAACACGGGCTGTGTGAACAGCCGCCCCTGCGTGACGTAGTAGGCGTACGCGGCGGCGGCGACCCGCTCGGCCTGGCGCAAGTAGGCGCGGTCGCGGGTGACTTGGTGGAGCAGCACGGCGACGCCGACCGGTACGCCCTGGTTGTAGGACCAGATGGTCTTCTCGATCGTCCCTTGCAGGTCGAGGTGGTCCCAGTACAGGCCAGTCGGGCTCTGGAGATGCGTGTTCGTCCAGTCGTAGAAGCGCGTGGCCCAGTTCAGGTAGTCGGCCTCGCCGGTGATCTGGTGCAGGCGCAGGGCGAGTTGGGCGCCCGGCATGTTCGAGACCGTGTTGCGGTCGTGGCTCCAGTCGGCCTGCGTCCAGAAGACCCCGCCCGGCGCGGCGTGACCGCTGTCGGTGTCCCACCCCGACCTGACCAGGGCGAAGATCTCCTTCGCGCGGGCCAGCGCGGCGGCATCGCCGGTCTGCAGATACCGCTGGACCTTCGCCAGCCCGACCCACTCGTTGTCGTCGTAGAACATGTCACCGCCCGCCCCGTACGGCGCGACCGGGTAGGAGGCGTACCCGGGCAGCTTCGTCGTGCCGCCCGCCGCGTTCCAGTGGTGCTCCTGCGCGGCCGCCCGCCGCGCCAGCTCCGGCTCGAACCCGGCGTCCACCACGGTGAGATCGAGCGCGGCGATGTGCACCTGGGAGAAGGGCCATTCGTACGAGTACGGGTTGTCGCCGGCCACCGCCGGGATCTGCTCGCGGACCAGTCCTGAGCCGTCGGTCGCGTCGAGGTGTCTTCTCAGTGCTGCGTACAGGGCCGTGGCGCGGGACAACGCCCGTGCGGAGCTGGGCCGTTCGGCCGCCGTCGCGGGGGTGGCGGCCGTCGCCGTCAGGGCGGCCAGGCCGGAGCCGATCAGCACTCGCCGGGAGGGACGCAGGGACATGGGGCCTCCAAAGGTGCGGGTGATGGAAACGTTGTCATTGACTCAGGAGGTCGTCAACGCATCTGACAGCACGGGTAGTTCACTCCCGGGAGATTTAGGTCCGGACCATTGACGGTGAAGCCGTGCTGATGGAACCTGCACGATGGTTACGTTTCCACAGGTGAGTTCGTCCGGCCCCACACGGCGAAACAGGAGACAACGAGATGACCGTCCCGTCCCTCTTCACCAGACGGCTCAGCGCCGCCCTCACGATGGCGCTGCTGCTCGCCCTCGTCCCGGCCCTGCTGGTGCTGCGCGCCGCGCCGCCCGCCCAGGCCCTCGACAACGGCCTCGCCAGGACACCCCCGATGGGCTGGAACGACTGGAACTCCTTCGGCTGCAACGTGACCGAGCAACTCGTCGAGCAGACCGCCGACTACCTCGTCTCCTCCGGGCTGAAGGGTGCCGGGTACCAGTACGTCAACATCGACGACTGCTGGATGACCTCGGCCCGCAACTCCGCCGGTCAACTCGTCCCCGATCCCGTCAAGTTCCCCAATGGCATCAGCGGCACCGCCGCCTACGTCCACAGCAAGGGCCTCAAGCTCGGCATCTACGAGAGCGCCGGCACCGCCACCTGCGCGGGCTACCCGGGCAGCCTCGGCCATGAGCAGACGGACGCCAACAGCTTCGCCGCGTGGGGCGTGGACTACCTCAAGTACGACAACTGCAACCACCAGAACGTGCCCGACCAGCAGCGCTACACCGCGATGCGCGACGCCCTCGCCAACACCGGCCGCCCGATCGTCTACAGCCTCTGCAACTGGGGCCTCGCGAGCGTCTGGACCTGGGGGTCGGGCGTCGGCAACAGCTGGCGCACCACCGACGACATCAACGTCAACTTCTCGACCGTGACGTCGATCTACAAGGCCAACGTGAAACTCGCCGCGTACGCCAAGCCGGGCGCCTGGAACGACCCGGACATGCTGGAGGTCGGCAACGGCATGTCGTTCACCGAGGACCGCTCGCACTTCAGCCTCTGGTCGGAGATGGCCGCCCCGCTGATCGCCGGCACCGACCTGCGCAAGGCCACCGCCGCGACCCTCTCGCTCTACGGCAACAAGGAAGTCATCGCCGTCGACCAGGACTCGCTGGGCAAGCAGGGCACCGAGATCTCCAACTCCGGTGGCCTGCACGTCCTCACCAAACCCCTCGCCAACGGCGACGTCTCGGTGGTCCTCTTCAACGAGAACACCTCCGCCGCGACCATCTCCACCTCCGCGACGGCGGCCGGACTCCCCTCCGCCTCCTCGTACCAGCTCAACAACCTCTGGTCGCACGTCGTCAGCAGCACCAGCGGCTCCATCTCGGCGAGCGTCCCCGGCCACGGCACGGTCATGTACCGGGTCTCCGTCGGCAGCGGCACCAGCGTCGGCGGCACCCGCCCGCTGATCAGCGCCTCCTCCAACCGCTGCCTCGACGCCTACAACGGCGAGACCACGCCGGGCACCAAGATAGAGATCTGGGACTGCGGCGGCGGCACCAACCAGGCCGTGACCATCACCGCCGCCGGCGAACTCCGGCTCTACGGCGGCACCCAGTGCCTGGACGCCTACAACAACCAGACCACCAACGGCACCAAGGTCCAGCTCTACGGCTGCAACGGCGGCGCCAACCAGAAATGGACCGTCAACCCCAACGGCACGATCACCGGCACCCAGTCGGGCCTCTGCCTCGACGTGACGGGCGGCGACCAGCCCGCGGGCAACGTCAACGGCACCCCGCTGGAGCTCTGGTCCTGCAACGGCGGCGCCAACCAGCAGTGGCGCCTGGGCTGACCGCCCGCAATCCCCCCACCCCGATGGAGCCGGCATGACATCCACAGCAGCGCGCGTCCGCAGAACCGGAGCCGGCCTGACCGCCGCCCTCGCCCTTCTCGTCCCGGCCCTGGGCGGCACCGCGGTCGCCGACGCGCAGGCGAGCGTGTGCAACAAGTACTGCGACGCCCGCGACCCGGCCCTCTCCCCGGGGGACCGGCAGCCGGTGACGGCATCGATCTACTCGCGCGGCATCGCCCTGCACTTCGACGACACCGACGCGATGGGCTGGGCCTCGATCACCAACGGCAGCGCCGGCGACGAGGTCTGGCTCGACCGCTCCTTCGACGGCGGCCGCACCTGGAGCTCCGGCAGCAAGCTCGGCGACACCACCGTGCCCGCGGGGCAGGGCGGTTGGCGCACCCTGATGTACAACGTCGACGACTGGAACGCCCTCGGCGTCGGTGCCCTGCGCGCCTGCGGCAAGGCGGGGGACCGCGCCGAGATCGCCTGCACGCCGTGGGCCCGCACGACGTGGAACGCGGGCAGCCGGTCGACTGCCGCCGCCACGGCGCTGATGCAGTCGTACAACCTGGGCACCGGCCTCTTCGACACCACCGGCTGGTGGAACTCGGCCAACGCCCTGACCGCCCTCATCGACAACGTCCGCGTCACCGGCATGGGCAGCTACAAGTACGCGATCGGCAACACCTACGACCGCAACCTCTCGGCCCAGGGCGGCAACTTCACCAACGACTACATCGACGACACGGGCTGGTGGGGACTGGCCTGGGTCGACGCCTACGACCTCACCGGCGACTCCCGCTACCTCAACACCGCCCGCGCGGACGCCGATTACATGGCCCGCTACTGGGACAACACCTGCGGCGGCGGGGTGTGGTGGAGCACCGCGAAGACGTACAAGAACGCCATCGCCAACTCCCTCTACCTGGAGCTGACCGCCGCCCTGCACAACCGCATCGCGGGCGACTCGGCCTATCTCGGCCGGGCCAACGCCGAGTGGTCCTGGTTCAAGGGCACCGGCATGATCAACGGCTCCCATCTGGTCAACGACGGCATCAACCTGTCGACCTGCGGCAACAACGGCGACACGACGTGGTCGTACAACCAGGGTGTGCTGCTCGGCGGCCTCTCGGAGCTGTACCGCGCGACGGGGGACTCGTCTCTGCTCACCACCGGTCGTCAGATCGGTGACGCCTCGACCACCTCCACGGCCCTCAACTCCGGTGGCATCCTTCGGGAACCGTGCGAGGCGAGCGGGTGCGGCGGTGACGGGCCGACCTTCAAGGGGGCGTACGTCCGAGGCCTGAGCGCCTTCAACTCCCGTCTGTCCGACCGTCCTTACACCGCCTACATCAAGCGTCAGGCCGACACCGCCTACGCGAACGACCGCAACTCCCTTGACGCGTACGGCCTGCACTGGGCCGGGCCGCTGGACTCGACCGACGCGGCCCGGCAGCAGAGCGCGCTCGACCTGATGAACGCGGCGAACTGACACGCCGTCACATCAGGGCAGGTCACCCCTCCCCGGTCAGGAGCCGTCGCGGATTGGCGATGCGGAAGGCGTACGCGGCGGCTCCGCCGAGGCCGTACCCGGGGTACCGGGGCGGTTCGGCGTAGGGGCGGTCCGAGCCCTGGACCACGGCGTCGACGCCGAGGGCGCGCACGATCGCGGCGACGGCGGTCGGGCCGTAGGACGAGGTCTCGACGAACGTGCCGGGGTCGGTCGGCTGCTGGTGGCCGGAGCGGGCGGTGAAACGCTCGCCGTGCAACGGGGCGAGGCCCGCGAGCAGGGCGAAGCAGACGCGCAGGCGCGGGTGTCGGGGGCGGCCGAAGGCGCGGAAGGCGTGCCAACTGGCGTGCATCTGCTGGACGTAGGGGACCATCGCGGGCCACCAGGCGGGGTCCGTCGAGGAGCCGGGCGCGGGACCGGGGTGGACGAAGAGCGGGAGGTCGCGTTCCTCGAGGAGGTCCAGGAGCGGGGCACAGCGCGCGTAACCGGCCGCGTCGGCAAGGGAGTTGGCGGGGAGCTGGAGACCGGCGAAGCCTCGGTCGAGGTCCTTGGCGGTCGCCTCCGTGTCGATGTCCCGCACGCAGGCCGCGGCCCAGGCGCCGAAGGGCTCCGGGAGGGAGGCCGCGCCGTCGTGGTAGGCGTCGAGCAGGGGCCGCGCCTCGGCGGCGGGCAACCACTCCACGCCGATCGGGGCGGACAGCGAGACGAGGACCCGGCCGAGACCGTCGGCGACGGCGAGGTCTGCGCGCCGGGCGATGTCGTGGTCGGCGGGCGGTATCTCGAACGGCGGCTCACCGTCCAGGAACAGCGTCCAGCCGTCCAGGAACGGCGGTTCGCGGCGGGCGCGCAGGGCCGTCACCAGCGAGGGGGTCCACAGATGCTGGTGTACGTCGACGTTGGTCATGTCGCTTCTCCCGCCAAGGCGTTCAGTGTGCTCGGACAGCGTCTGTCCGCCCGCGACGACCCAGGCGACCAAGAGCGTCTCCCCACGTCCCGTCACGTGTGAACCTAGCGCCTGGGACCCCGATGATCGAGTGGTGCGGACGAGGGGCCGGGCGTACGGTCGAACGGTGGGCAGTCGGCGGACGGAGCCGTCCGCCGTACTCCCGTGAGTGCGGTTCCCCATGAGCAGTCCTCGGCACGCATCCCCAGCGCAGTCCACCACCCCGGACACCGGCGGTGGCGGCAGCACGATGGCGCTGCTGGTGATCGCGTCCTGTCAGCTGATGGTGGTCCTCGACATCACCATCGTGAACATCGCCCTGCCGCACATCCAGAGCTCCCTGGGCTTCTCCACGACCAGCCTCGCCTGGGTCGTCAACGCGTACACCCTCACCTTCGGCGGACTGCTGCTCCTCGGCGGGCGGGCCGGTGACATCCTCGGCCGGCGACGGGTGTTCGTGTTCGGGGTGCTGCTCTTCGTACTCGCCTCCCTGCTCGGCGGGTTGTCCCAGAACTCCGGCCAACTCCTCGCCGCACGCGCCCTCCAGGGCGTCGGCGGTGCCATCGCCTCGCCGACCTCCCTCGCCCTGATCAGCACCACGTTCCGTGAAGGCCCGGAACGCAACCGGGCGTTCGGGGTCTTCGCCGGTGTCTCGGCCGGCGGCGGCGCGATCGGACTGCTGATGGGCGGCATCCTCGTCGAGTGGCTGAACTGGCGCTGGGTCCTCTTCGTCAACGTCCCGATCGGACTGCTGATCGTCCTCGCCACCCCGCGCTGGATCAAGGAGTCCGCACGCCACCCGGGCCACTTCGACATCACCGGCGCACTGACCTCCACCGTGGGCGTGGTGTTCCTGGTCTACGGCTTCATCCGGGCCGCGCAGGAGGGCTGGCGGGACTGGCTCACCCTGGCCTCGTTCGGCGCGGCCGCGGTCGTCCTCGCCCTGTTCGTGCTGGTCGAGCGGCGCTCCCGGCAGCCGATCACCCCGCTGCACATGTTCCGCGACCGCAACCGCGCGGGGACGTACGGCATCATGCTGTGCCTCGCCGCCGCGATCTTCGGCATGTTCTTCTTCCTCACGCTCTTCGTCCAGGACGTGCTGGGCTTCAGCCCGCTCATGGCCGGGTTCGCCTTCCTGCCGGTCAGCGCGGTGATCGCGGTCGGCGCGGGCCTTGCCTCGCGGTTCCTGCCGACGTACGGACCCAAGCCGTTCATGGTGGTCGGCGCGGTCCTCGCGGCGGGGGGCCTGTCCTGGCTGACGCTGACGGACGTCCACTCTACGTACCTGGGCAGCGTTCTCGGGCCGATGCTGGTGTTCAGCCTCGGCATGGGCATGGAGTTCGTGTCGCTGACCCTGATGGCGCTGTCCGACGTGCCCGTCCAGGAGACCGGCGCGGCCTCCGGGCTCCTCAACGTCATGCAGCAGGTGGGTGGTTCGCTCGGGCTGTCCATCCTGGTCACGATGTTCGGCACGGCCAGCCGCAACGAGGCGAAGGACCGCATCCCCGCGTTCCTGTCCCAGGCGACCCCGGCCGAACGCCTCCAGTTCCGGCGCACCGGCCAACTCCCGGGCATCTGGGGCGATCACGTCCTCACCGCCGGGGTCTCGGCCGCGTTCGTCATGGCGGCGATCTTCACCGTCGTCGCCGCGCTGATCGCCGTCATCGTGATCCAGGTCCGTCCTTCGGACCTCGAACGCCTCAAGGGCGGCACGGGTGTCGGGCCGGTCTGACCGCCAACTCCCTTGAGGGAGGCAGTACTTCGGGGGAGCCAGTACTTCGGGGGAGCTAGAACTTCGGGATCTGCTGCTCGAACCACACGACCTTGCCCGTGCTCAGCCGCGTCGCCCCCCAGCGCTGGGCGAGCCGGTCGACCAGGAACAGGCCCCGGCCGCCCTCGTCGCCGGGTGAGGCCTGCCGCATGCGGGGCACCTGGGGCGAGTCGTCGGTGACCTCGCAGCGCAGCACGTCGGTGCGCAGCAGCCGTAGCGAGATGGGGCGCGAGGCGTACCGCACGGCGTTCGTGACGACCTCGCTGACCATGAGTTCCGTGGTGTCGAGCAGGGCGTCCAGGCCCCAGCGGTGCAGCACCCTGCGCGTCAGTCGGCGGGCCTGGCCCGCGGTGAGGGGGTGGGGGTCGAGGTGCCAGTAGCCGACGCTGTCCGGGGGGAAGCCCTCGAAGCGGGCGGTGAGCAGCGCGATGTCGTCGTCGCGGGGGCCCGGCGCCAGGGCGGTGAGGATGCGGTCGCAGAGCCGCTCCAGCGAGGCGTGGCGGTGCCGGTGCGGAGTGGACCGGAGGTGGGTGCGCAGGGCCTCCACGCCCGTACCCACGTCCGTGTCGCGGGACTCGACCAGGCCGTCGGTGTACAGGACCAGGGTCGTGCCGGTGGGCGCGGGCATCTCGACGGACTCGAAGACGACACCGCCGACGCCGATGGGGGCGCCCGGCGGGACGTGCAGGACCTCCGCGTGGCCGTTCGGGCGCAGCAGGACGGCGGGCGGATGGCCGGCGTTGGCCATGAGCAGGCGGTGCGAGATCGGGTCGTAGATCGCGTACAGGCAGGTCGCGATGTGGTCGCTGCCGAGGCGCTGGGCCTGTTCGTCGAGGTGGTGCAGGACCTCGTGCGGGGGCAGGTCGAGGCCGGCGAGGGTCTGCACGATGGTGCGCAGCTGGCCCATGATCGCGGCGGAGGTCATCGAGTGGCCCATCACGTCACCGACGATCAGCGCGACCCGGCTCCCGGGCAGCGGTATCGCGTCGTACCAGTCGCCGCCGACCTGCGCGGTCTTCGAGGCGGGCAGATAGCGGCTGGCCAGCCGGATGCCGGTCGGCTCGGGCAGCGAGGACGGCAGCATCGTGTGCTGGAGCGTGTCCGCGACGGAGGCCTCGTGGCCGTACATCACCGCCTTCTGGACGCCGATCGCGGTGTGGGTGGCCAGCTGGGAGGCGACGAGCAGGTCGTCGGCGGTGAACGCGGCACGGCCGGGGCGGCGCAGCAGGACGACGGTGCCCATGACGTGGTGGCGGCCGTGCAGCGGGGCGATGATCAGGCGGCGGCCCGGCGGCAGCGTCCCCCGCGCGCTGGCGGCGGGGCCGAGCAGTTCGGCCACGGCGGGATGGATGTCCGGGGTGTCGCCGAACGCTGGACGCCCGGCCAGCAGGAGCTTCGCGAGCCGCCCGGTGAGGGCCGGCTGCACGCGCTCGGCCACGTTCTCGTACTCGGCGTGCGGCATCAGCAGCGCGGTCCTGGCCTCCGGCGCCCGGTCGATGCTGTGCAGCTGCAGGACGACCGGCGCGGCCGACTTCTCGTCCCCGACGGGCAGCGGATCGTGCAGGTGGATCACGATCGCGTCCGCGAAGGTGGGCACCGCCGCCCACCGCAGCTCCCGCAGCGTCTCGTCCAGGTCCATCCCGCGGGCGATCCGCCGGGTGGCCACGTCCAGGTACTGCAGCCGGTCCAGCTGTCGTACGGGCGTCCGGCCGAGCGGTACGACGGGTGCGGGGCCGCTCGCCGAGGGGCCTCGCCGGGCGGTACCGGCGGGGCCTTCGCGAGGGCTGGGATACTCCGTCACACGTTCGTCCCGTCCACTGGTGCGGCATGGCCGCCGTGTCGGTGCTACGGCCTCAGTCGCGTCGTCGGCAGCAGAGGAAGACCTGCTCCTCGGGCGGGACGTCGGCGACCGCCGGGGCGTAGGTGTACGAGGTCTCCTTCACGATCTCGAAGCCCGCGGTGTCGAGGATCTTGTGCAGGTCGTCGAGGAGATAGCCGGAGACCCGGATCGTGTGGCCGAGGAAGGGGATCTCGAAGTCGTCCACATGGGCCTCCACCATCGACAGGGCGAACAGTCCGCCCGGGTTCAAGAGGTGGTGGATCGTGCGCAGGGCGAGCGGGATCTCCGCGCGCGGCAGCATCAGCAGGGAGAAGAACGCGGCGACGCCGTCGAAACGGCCCAGGTCGGTGGGGCCGCCGGGGCGCAGGTCGGCGAGGTCGAGCTGATGGAAGGTGGCGGCGGGCACGTACTCCCGGGCCAGCTCCACCATCCGGGC
Organism: Streptomyces sp. NBC_00252; assembly: GCF_036187565.1. Classification (NCBI taxonomy): domain Bacteria; kingdom Bacillati; phylum Actinomycetota; class Actinomycetes; order Kitasatosporales; family Streptomycetaceae; genus Streptomyces; species Streptomyces sp. NBC_00252. The sequence continues at coordinate 8,709,609 of NZ_CP108087.1, forward strand.
CGACAGGTCCACGCCGACGACGTCGAGACCCGCGTCCGCGAGCTGCTTGGCGGTCGGCACGCCGGTGCCGGAGCCGAGGTCCAGCACGCGGGCGCCCGGGTCGAGCGACTCGACGAGCCAGTCACCGGCGCCGACCTGGCCCTCCTTGTGCGGGAAGGCCTCGTCGTACCGGTCCCCGATGGCATCGAAGGCCTCGGCCTGACCTGATCGGTCGGGCCGCAGACTGCCGTAATCGGACCCGTCGTGCGTTCCGCTCACTGAACTGGCCTTTCGTCCGCGCATAGAGGATTGTCCCACAAGTCTGTGAAGTGAGGTTTCGGCGGAAAAAGAACGTGAGGGGCGCCCTGGGGCACCCCTCACGGAACGTCGAGGGCGAGGAAAGCGGACGCACTGGTTTCAGAAGGAGTGGAGAAGGAAGTCCGTCCATGGCCTCGCCGGGGACGACGTTAGCAGTCAGGCGGGGATCAGGTCGCGCAGATTTTCGAGAGTGACGACAAGAGATCCGGCGGGCAGCCCGTCCGGGCGATGCAGACCGATGTAGGTGACCGGTTCGTCGGGGATTGTCGCCCCGTCCCACCGCGTCACGGTCGTCGCCCCACCGGTCATCAGCTCTACGAGATGGCGCACGGTGAGCTGCTCGCGCTCGACGATCCCGCGCAGCAGGTTCGCCACCGTCACCCGGTTCTGCTCCACCCGGTTCGCCGACGGGGTGCCCCGGAGATACAGGTGCAGCCACTTCGCCCGCCAGGTGCCGTCCTCCCCGCGCAGGAACACCAGCGGCAGGGCGACCCGGCCCGTACCGCGCAGCTCCGACTTCATCCGCACGGTACGCGGTTCGAACGGCCGCCCCCGCTGCTCGCCTTCACGCAGCATGAACCCGAAGAACGACTCCTCGACCTCCTCGAACCCCTCGCCCGCGAAGATGTTGACCTGCGGCACGACGAACGCCCCGCGTACGGCGCCCAGCCGCAGATTGATGAACTCCGAGGCTCCGTCCGGTGCTTCGGTGATGTCACCGGAGTGCTCGCCCTCGACCTCGGTGAGCGCGGTGTACGACAGCCACGAGTGCGTCGAGTAGTCCGCGTTCAGCATCAGCGCCGACAGGTCGAAGTCGGTGCGCTGCTCTGTCTCCTTCCAGTACACGAAGAACCGCAGCAACTCGCCCTCCACCACGGAGAGGGACCCGCGCGGCAGCACCCCGAGCCCGGCCGCCGTCGCCTTCCCGCTCAGCGGCAGGGCCACGTCCAGCACCTCCGGATCGACCAACAGCCGCTCAGGAGAAGGCAGTCGACGCCGCGTCTCGTCGTCCAGCGCCGCGATCAGCCGCTCACGCTCGGCCGGCCATACGATCGGCCGCTCGTCGTCGGCGACCCAGGCGCGGCCCCGCCGGTTCACGAAGACGCGCAACTCCCCGCTCTCCCGGGCCCTGTTGTGCAGATGCTCGCGCACCGACAGCACGACCCGGCCCGACACCTGGGGTGCGACCTGTTCGGCGGCGGCCACCACGGCGTCCCGCTCCTCCTGCGTGAGCGCCATGCGCAGCAGCCGGTCCAGCGCGCGGAACAGCTTGCCCGGCGCCGACTTCAGCAGCTCCGCCGCCCCCAGCACGTCGTGCCGGGCGAGCAGTTCCTCGACCCGGCTGTCGAACGAACGGGCCTTCAGTTCACCGCGCGCGACCCCGAACACCTTGGCGGCGTGCGGCAGTTGAGGGTACTCGTGCGGGTGCAGCCGCTCACCGAGCCGCTTCCATGCCTCGCGGTGCGCGTGCACGTCGGCGAGCTTCGCGGGGGACGCGGCGATCACCGAGTCCAGGCCCGCGAGCAGCGCCCGCCGCACCGGGCGCGACGGCGAGCGGAAACGGGTCGGCTCCACCAGGGTCACATCACCGTCCGACAGCGCGCAGGCCAGCCGCAGCACATCGGTCACGGTGTCGAGCAGCAGCGCCGAACCCGTCTTCAGGCGGGCCTGGTTGACGATCGCGCGGTTCTCCCGCACCGGGATCGCCTCGGGCTGCGGCCCGTCGGCGCACCGCTCGGCGAGCGCCCGCAGATCGGCCCGGTGCTCCTCGCCCAGGGGAGTGGTGCTGCCCGCCAACGCCAGGTACAGGGCAGTGAGTTCACCGGCGAGTTCGCCGCCCGCGTGCAGCACGGTGAGCCGGTCGCTCGCCGCCGCGATCAACTCGTCCTGCGCGGCGAGCAGTTCGGCGTACGTGTGCTGGTACCTGCCGTAGGCCGGGAGGGTGAGCAGATCGACCACGCCGGACCACAGCTGGTCGAGCGTCCCCTCACGGGTCTTCTCGTCGCGGAGCGCGCCGAGGAGGCACTCCATCCAGAAGTCCTCCGTGGAGGGGACGTTGGCCGGGAAGTCGATGAAGTAGGCGTTGTGCTGGACGTGATCGCCGACCAGCTCGCGGACGGTCCGCAGGGTGCGCGCGGCGATCCGGACGACCGTCTTCTCGGGCAGCCCCGACAGCCGTGCGAGCAGGTCGGGGGAGAGCTTGAAGCCGACGGAGAGCAGCGCGGCGTCGAACTGCCGCGCTGCGACGGCGCCTTCGGCCACGCGGCTTGTGCCTTCACCCGCGGAGCCCGTGGCTTCACCCGAGAGGCTCCCGGCTTCACCCGAGGGGTTCTTGGGGAGCGGGACGCGGAACGTGTGCCGGATGACCAGTGGTTCGAGTCGGTCGATCATTCCGGCATGGTCCCAGAACCGAACAAGCGGACGCATTCGGGTTTCGCGCGGCGCCCCGTGCCCGGACCGGACGTCAGCTCAGCCAGTCGTACGCCCCCTGCGCGCTGAACTCCGCCTGCCCGCCCCGCAGCAGCAGTCGCGCCGTCGCGAACTCGGGGGCGTCGGCCTGCGCCGCCACGTATGGGATCGCGATGCAGCGCATCCCGGCCGCGTGGGCCGCCGCCGCGCCCGGTGCCGCGTCCTCCAGGACGACACAGTCGGCCGGGGCCGCGCCCAGGCGGCGTGCGGCCTCCAGGAAGACGTCCGGTGCGGGCTTGCCGCGCGGCACCTCGTCGGCCGAGACCGCGGTCCGCAGGGACGCGTCGAGCCCGGTGCCGGTCAGGATCGCCTCGATGGCCTCCGGCGACGAACCCGAGGCCACCGCCATCGGCACGCCCTCGGCCGCCAGCAGCTCCACGAACTTCCGCATCTCCGGGTACACGCGCGTCGCGGCCCGGGCCAGCGCCAGATAGTGCCGGTTCGTCTCCGCGAGCAGCTGCTCCACCGGGGCCTTCAGGCCGTAGCGCTCCTTCAGCAGGACGAGGGTCTCCTGGGTGCTGATGCCGACGAAGCGTTCGTGCTGGGCCCAGGTGAAGTCCGGGACGCCGTGCTCGGCGAGGGTCTGCCGGCTGGCTTCGTAGTAGTTCGGCTCGCTGTCCACGAGTGTTCCGTCGAGATCGAAGATGACCGAGAGGGCGCCGAGGTTGCTCATGGGTTCAGGATGCCAAGGGTCACGTGCCGGTCGCGCGACCGATCGACTCGACCAGCGGCAGCAGACGGTGCGGGACGCGTTCGCGCAGCGCCATCTCGGTGCGGGTGCGGACCACGCCCGGCAGGCTGATCAGGCGCTGGATCACGTCCTCCAGGTGACCGTTGTCCCGTGCCACGACCCGGGTGAGCAGGTCTCCGCCGCCGGTGATCGAGAACGCCTCGACGATCTCCGGCACGGCGGCCAGGGCGTCCCCGACCTCGTCGAGATGCCCCTGCGTGACCTCGATGTGCACGAACGCGAGCACCGGGTGCCCGAGCGCGGCGGGGGAGAGGAACGGGCCCGTGGCGGTGATCACCCCGTCCCGCTCCATCCGGTCCAGCCGCGCCTGGAGGGTGCCCCGGGCGACCCCGAGCAGCCGGGCGTACTCCCGCACGCTGGTACGCGGCTGCTCCAGAAGCAGCCTTAGGATCCGGGTGTCGAGTTCGTCCACGCTCATGAGGCTCGACTGTACCAATGGCTCAGCGCATTGCGACCAGGCCAATGGACCAGCTGTTCGCGAGCGACTTGAGCCACTCGCCCCGATGATGCTCTCATGGGCATGTCGATGGCGCTGCGGACCTCCGCGGCGCCTTTTTCATGCCGGTGTCCGGGTGCGCGCAGGGGGCGGGAAGCAGTGCTGAAAAGGGTGTTCGTGGCTCCGGACCCGGGGCGCGTACGGCTGCGGTTCGCCGGCCGGGCCGTGCTCGGCATCGGCCTCGCGGTCGTCGTCTGCGGGCTGACCGGACAGTCCCTCGCGGGCGCCGTCACCGGTGGCCTCGCCGCGCTGCTCGCCCTGTTCACGGTGACGGACGCCACGGTGCGCGGGCAGGCCGTCACCACCGCGCTGCTGCCCTGCGTGGGCCTGCCGGTGCTCGCCGCCGCGGCCGAACTGCACGACCACCCCGTCGCCCGCGACCTCACCTTCCTCGCCGTGGTCGGCGCAGGCGTCTACGCGCGCCGCTGGGGACCGCGCGGCCACAGCCTCGGCGTCTTCGCGTTCATGACCTTCTTCGTGGCCCAGTTCCTGCACGCGACCACCGACCAACTGCCCAGGCTGTACGCGGCAGTTGGCCTCTCCGTGCTCACCGCGGCGACGGTCCGCTTCGGCTTCTGGTGCTACGAACACCGGCTGCCCCCGATCGCCGTACCCGCCCCGACTGCCGGTCGCGGCCTGGCCCGTGTGACCACCCGGCAGGCGGTCCAGGCGACCGCCGGTGCCGGATTCGCCCTCGTGGTGGGCCAGTTGGTGTCCGGGCAGCGCTGGTACTGGGCCGTCGGCGCCACCTGGTGGATCTTCGTGAACACCGCCTCGCGCGGCGAGACCGTGGTCCGGGGCTTCCGCCGCGTCCTCGGCACGGTCCTCGGCATCGCCCTGGGCCTGCTCGTCGCCGTACCGGTCCACGGCGCCCCCGTCCCCACCGCGATCCTGGTCGCCGCCTGCGTCTTCGGCATCTTCTACTCGGCCGCCGTCTCCTACACCTGGATGATGCTCTCGGTGACCCTGATGGCAGAACTGCTCTACGGCCTCCTCGGCGTCCTGAACCCCGCACTGCTGGCGCTGCGGTTCGCGGAGACCGGCATCGGTGCGCTCGGCGCCGTACTCGCCGTTTTGCTCGTGCTGCCGGTGACCACCCACACCACCACGGACGCCTGGATCCAGCGCGCCCTGCGCTGCGTCCACACCTGCACCGCCGAGGCCGCCGCCCGCCTCGCCGGTTCCGCCACGGCCGACCCCGCGGGACGCGTCGCCGAGCTCGAGCAGCTCCTCGGCCGGGTCCGGCTGTCCGTCGCGCCCCTCGTGCACCCGCTGAACCCCGTGCTGGGCCGCAAGCGCCGCGCCCGCCGGGTGCTCGACCTGCTCGACGACTGCGCCCGCGAGATCCGGGGTCTCGTCGCGGTGGCCGCCGACCCGGAGGCCTCGCACGACGCCCGCCTCGCCGCCGCGTGCTGGCGCGTGGAGACCGCGGTCGAGGCGCTCACCGACGGCGACACGTCACGGCTCACGGCCGCTGCGGCCCGGCCGCCGGTGGAACCCGCGCTGGCCCACCTCCACGGCCTGGAGCGTGCCCTCGCGGAGCTCGCCGAGCCGCTGCGCGAGCGGTCCGGCGTGCCGCGCTGGAACGGGCTCGGCACTCTGGTCTAGACCGGTCTTGATCGACTGCTACCGTCACCCCCGACAGCAAGGACCGGAGCACGAACCGGAGCACAGACCGAGAGGGGACAGCGGTGGCAGACGGCGACACGCGGGGACGGCGGGCCTTCATCGGGTCGTTCACGGCGGCGGGCGGCCCGGGTGTCGTCACGGCGGCCGTGGACGCGGACAGCGGCGCGCTGACCGTCCTGAGCGGGGTCGACGGCGTCCCCGACCCCTCCTATCTCGCCCTGGCCCCCGACCGAGCCACTCTCTACGCCGTCAGCGAGACGGCCGAGGGCGCGGTGGCCGCGTACCGCGTGCACGGCGACAAGCCCGACCTGCTCGGGTCGCCGGTGCGCATCGGAGCGTCAGGACCGACCTACCTGTGCCTGTTCGACGGCCATGTCCTGACCGCCGACTACGGCTCCGGCAGCGTCACCGCCGTACCGGTCCGCGCGGACGGCACGCTCGCGAACCGCCCCTCCGGCCAGCTCCGGCACACCGGTTCCGGCCCGCACCAGCTGCGCCAACAGGGCCCGCACGCCCACCAGATCCAGCCCGACCCGAGCGGCCGCTGGGCGGTCAGCATCGACCTCGGCACCGACTCCGCGCGGGTGTGCACGCTGGACGAGGGCCGTCCCGTACTCCACCGCGAGATCGCGCTGCGGCCCCGCTCGGGCCCCCGCCACCTGGCCTTCCACCCGGACGGCACCCACGCCTACGTCCTCAACGAACTCACGCCCACCGTCACCGTCTGCCGCTGGGACGCCGAGAGCGGCTCCCTGAAGCCGCTGACCGAGGTGTCGGTCCTGCCGGGCCCGCCCGACGGCGACGCCGCCTACCCCTCCGGCATCGTGGCCTCACCGGACGGCCGCTTCGTCTGGACGGCGACCCGAGGCGAGGACGTCCTGTCCGTGCTCGCCGTCGAGGGCGACGAACTGCGCCTGATCGGCACGGTGCCCTGCGAGGGCCACTGGCCGCGCGCCCTCACCGAGGCCGGGGGACACCTGTACGTCGCCAACGAGCGCTCCGGCGACGTCACATGGTTCACCCTCGACCCGGCCACGGGCCTCCCACGCCGCGGCGGCTCGATCAAGGTGCCCGCCGCGTCCTGCGTGGTCTTCGACTGACCGAGCACACCCCGTCCGTCCCCGGACATGCCGAAGGGCCCACTCCCGCGTGAGGAGGGGCCCTTTCGGCGCTACGGCGGTACGTGTGCGGGATGGATCAGCGGACCGGAGCGCCTTGCGGCTGCGGCGGGGCGATGCCCAGTGCCGTCGTGTACTTGGCGAGGGCGAGCTTGCCGATCGCCGGGTACGGACCGAGCGCCTCGGCGGCGGAACAGCCGGCCTCTGCGGCGGCGGCCTGGAGCAGACCCGGGTCGATCTCGGGGCCGATCAGGTAGGGCGCGAGCGCCAGCTGCTGCGAACCCGAGGAACGCAGCTGCTCCGCGATCGCCGAGATCGAACCTTCCTGGTCCAGCGCCGCGGCCATGACCGGCACGGCGAGACGCGCGGCGAGCAGCATGCCGGTGATACCGGCCGCCTGCACGGCCTCCTCGCCGCCCACGGAGGCGAGGATGATGCCGTCCGCCGCGGTCGCCACGGTGAACAGCCGGGCGCGGTCGGCACGGGCCAGACCCGCCTCGGACAGCCGGACGTGCAGCGCCTCGGCGAGCAGCGGGTGCGGGCCGAGCACATCGGTCAGATCGGCCGCGACCCGGCTGTCCATGACGGCCTGGCGGACCTGGCGCAGCAGCGCGCTGTCGGGACCGGCGAGCAGCGGCACGACGACGGCCACCGGCCCGTCGGGCTCCTTGACGTCGGAGCCGGCGGCCCTGGCCTGCTCGAAGCGGGCGGTGCGCTCCTCGGCGGCGTGCGCGAGCACGGAGGTCAGCGTGGGGAACTCGGAGTCGTCCCCGTCGAGATAACCGATGCGGCCGTCGAGACCGGGCAGCTCGGAGCGCGCGATGCTCACGACCTCCTCGGCGAGGCTGCGCGTGGCGGCGCTGGGCGTGCCGGGCACGGCCAGGACCAGCGCGGGCGCGCCCTCGGGAGCCGCCAGCTGCTCGGGTCGGCGGTGCCGCCCGGGCTGGCGAGGTCGCGGCATTCGTACTGGCAGGCCGGACGCGGGCCCAGTGGGGGAGCTCATGGCGAGGCATGTTACTGGCTTCTTGGGCTCCCCTGTTCGGGGAGGGTGCAGGTGAGCGGTATCCGTCCTGTTTTGTCTGATGAGTTACGTACGGATCAGAAGTGATCACCTCGTCCCATTGGTGCCACCACGGTCAGCATCAGCTCGTCACCCGGCAACGCGAGGGCGCCCGCGGCGAGATCCCGCGCGATCCGCACGGCACCGTCCAGTGGATCCCCCTCCGACGCAACCAGCCGCGCGTGCGGCAGCCGCTTCGCCAACTCCTCGTGCAGCGGTCCGAGGAGAGGCTCGCCCAGCCTGAACAGGCCACCGGTGAGCGCGACGTGGGGCTCACCGACGGTCGGACAGACGGCGGCGGCTGACTCGGCCATGTGCCGGGCGGCGGCCCGCAGGATGCCGGCGGCCACCGGATCGTCCGGAGCGCACTCGGCGACACGGGGCGCGAACGCCGCGAGTACGGCGGGCCGGTCGGTCCGCGGATACACCTTGCCAGGCAACCCCGCCATCGCCCCGAACTGCTCCTCGGCGCAGGTCAACAGCCGGGCGGAACCGCCGTCCCGCCCGTCGTACGCACGCAGCGCCGCCTCCAGGCCCGCCCGCCCGATCCAGGCCCCGCCACCGCAGTCGCCCAGCAGATGCCCCCACCCGTCGGCCCGCCGCCATCCGACGAGATCGGTGCCGATCGCGATGAGCCCGGTCCCGGCGGCGACCACGGCACCGGGCCGGGTCCCGAGGGCGCCCGCGTAAGCGGTGACGGCATCGGCGGCGAGCGCGACGGTCCGCACCCCGAACTCCCGCGCCAGCGCCCCCGGCAACTCCTCCCGCAGCCCGTCCCCGAGAGTGGCGAGCCCGGCCGCCCCGATCACCGCCGTGCCCAGATCGGACGGCTCGGCCGGCTCCGACGCCTCGGACGTCTCGGACGTCTCGGACAACGTGGTCAACGCCCGGACCATGGGGACCAGTTGCTCCATGAAATGCCCGGCGTCGATCCCACGGGCACCGGTCCGGACGGGTTCCCCGGAGGTCAGCGGGCCGGATGTCCGGCCACCGCCGACCTCGCCCATGACGACCCGGAGCCCGGAGCCTCCCGAGTCCACGGCGAGAAACCCCTGGACGGTCACGGCAGACGCCAGTCCACCGGTTGTCCTCCCTGCCGGACCAGCAGGTCGTTGGCGCGGCTGAAGGGGCGGGAGCCGAAGAAGCCGCGGTCGGCGGACATCGGGGACGGGTGCGAGGACTCCACCGAGGGCAGGTCGCCCAGCAGGGGGCGGAGGTTGCGGGCGTCACGCCCCCACAGGATCGACACCAACGGCTTGCCGCGCGCGGCCAGCGCCCGTATCGCCTGCTCGGTGACCTCTTCCCAGCCCTTGCCGCGATGCGCGGCCGGACTGCGCGGGGCCGTGGTCAGCGCCCTGTTGAGGAGGAGCACTCCCTGCTGGCTCCACGGGGTCAGGTCGCCGTTGGACGGCTGGGGCAGTCCCAGGTCGGTGTTCAACTCCCGGTAGATGTTGAGCAGGCTGGGCGGGAGCGGACGTACCTCGGGGGCCACCGAGAACGACAGCCCCACGGCGTGCCCCGGGGTCGGATACGGGTCCTGCCCGACGATCAGGACGCGGACGTCGTCGAAGGGCTGCTGGAAGGCTCGGAGGACATTCGGTCCCGCCGGCAGATAGGTGCGTCCGGCGGCGATCTCCGCGCGCAGGAAGTCCCCCATCTCGGCGACGCGTCCGGCCACGGGTTCCAGGGCTTTCGCCCAGCCCGGTTCGACGATCTCATGCAACGGTCGTGGTGCCACGGGCGTCACCCTACTGCCGTACAGGGCCCGGCGATCAACCGGTGGCCCGAGCCCGACCGGGAACGACCGAACCGTCGACTCCGCTGAACGAAGCGTCCCCACCCGGGAGTTGCCCCCATCGCGGCTTTCGCCGTCACGCGATCACCGCCGCCCGCACGCACAGCACGTCGGGCAGATGGGACGCCAACTGCCGCCAGCTGTCGCCGTCGTCGTCGGACGCGAACACCTCGCCGTTGCGATTGCCGAAGTACACGCCCGCCGGGTCCGCGCCGTCCGTGCAGAGCGCGTCCCGCAGCACCGTGCCGTAGTGGTCCTCGGCCGGCAGCCCCGCCGACAGCGGCTCCCAGCTGCGGCCCGCGTCCGCCGTACGGAACACCCGGCACCGGTGCTCGGCGGGCACCCGGTCCGCGTCGGCGTTGATCGGGAACACGTAGGCCGTGTCGCCGCGGTGAGGGTGGGCCGCCGCGGCGAAACCGAACGTGGACGGCAGGCCCTCGCCGATGTCCGTCCAGTGCGCGCCCGCGTCGTCGCTCCGGTACACGCCCCAGTGGTTCTGCAGATACAGCCGGTCCGGGGTCGCCGCGTCCTGCGCGACCTTGTGCACGCACTGCCCGAACTCCGGGTTCGGATCCGGCAGGAACACCGCGGAGACACCGGAGTTGGACGGCTCCCAGCTCGCGCCGCCGTCGCCCGTGCGGAACACCCCGGCCGTCGAGACCGCGACCGTCACGGCCTGCGGGTCGCGCTCGTCGGTGAGGATGGTGTGCAGCCCCTCTCCGCCGCCGCCCGGCACCCACCGCGAGCGCGTCGGATGCTCCCAGAGCGGGCGGACCAGCTCGAAGCTCTCGCCGCGGTCCTCGGAGCGGAACAGCGCGGCCGGCTCCGTCCCCGCGTACACCACGTCGGGCTCGGCCGCCGCCGGGTGCAACTGCCACACGCGCTCCAGCGAAGCCCCGGTGTCCTTGGGGAACTTGACCGCAGGCCGCGCCGGCTCGGCCCAGGTGCGGCCCAGATCGTCGGAGTGGAACACCGAAGGACCCCAGTGAGAGCTGTCACCACCCGCCAGCAGTCTCGGCGTGGGGCCCCGGGTGTCGACGGCGACCGAATACAGCGCCTGCGCGTTGAAGTACGGACTCTCGTCGAACTTCCAGACCCCACCCCGCCTACGCCCGATGAACAGGCCTTTTCGCGTGCCCACCGCGAGCAGAATCTCCGTCATTCCGATCACCTCCGCTGCGTTTTTGGCTATTTCGCCCCCACCACTCGCCAGTCTGCACCCCACCACTGACAGTCACCCCCGGAACCGTCATCACCGCAGGTCAGGGTGGCGATACCGGCCCGCGGGGGCGGTTCCGCGAGTGCCTCTCGCGAAGTGCCTGCGAAAGCAAGGGATGCCATGGGAACGTCGAGTCGGGGTATTCGTCGTGAGCATCGAGCAGTCGTCTCCCGTATGGGAGGGCGGTTCGGCATGTCAGTGCGTTCATGAGGAGGATGCCTTCGATGGCGTTCCGAGGTCCGAAGGTGTGGCTGTGGCGGTGGCGGCGGAATCCGCTCAAGCGCCGTGCCGATGCGGTGGAATCGTGGATCGTGCTCGGCGCCTGGCTGATCACCGTCCTCGCCGGTGTGCTCGCCGGTCTGACGGCGACCCAGTCCGTCGAACACGAACTGGCTCAGGAACGCGTCGACTGGAAGCCCGTGGTGGCCCTGGTCACCCAGGACGCGCCAGGATCCGCCCCGGCCAACTCGAGCAGAGCGAGCAGCGAGCTGGTCTGGGCGAAGGTCCGCTGGACGGCCACCGACGGCTCCTCGCACAGCGGCCAGATACGCGTCCCCTCGGGCAGCGCGATCGGCACCCCGGTGACCGTCTGGACCGACCCGCGGGGCCACCTCGTGACCAAGCCCGCCACCGCCTCCCAGGCCCGGTTGCGCGCCATCCTGATCGGCACCCTCCTCGGCCTGGGCGCGGCAGCCGTCCCCCTCGTCAGCGCCCGAGCCCTCCGCGGCCGACTGGAACGCCGACGCATGGAGCAGTGGGACGAGGAGTGGGCCCGCTTCGGCCCCCTGTGGGGACGCAAGACCGGCTGAACACCCCGGCGCACGGCGGTGGTTGACCGGAGTGCCCCTGACCTACGTATCGCAGGCAGGGGCTCTCGTCACGTCCTGCAAATTCGTCGGCCGGGTGTCGAGTCGCTCTGACATGCCGGGAAGCAGCCCCGCCCGATCTCACCCCGCCAGCACCTCCCGGCACGCCACCGACAACCGCTCGTCGTCCAGCACGTCGTGGCTCCCATGCCCACCCGATCGCACCAAATGCCGTCGCGGCGAACCTAGTTCCGCCTTCACCAGGTCACGCAGAGGCGCCCCCGCCACCCCCATGTCGACCAGACACGCGGCCACGACACCCCGCACCCCCGGCTGCTCGACCCAGGCCGAACGCAGCACCGGCAGCACCCGCTCCACCTCCCCACCGACCCGCCACAGCGCACACGCCCCCGCCGTCCGCTCCCAGGCACACTCCGCCCCAACCATGCGCGCCAGCCCCGGCGTTGCCGCCCGCGCGGACGCCCCCAGCCGCCCCAGCACCTCCGCGGCAACCCGGCGCCGCCCCGCATCCGCCACCGCCAACTCCCGTATCAGCACGGGCAGTACGGCCGGTGCGTCCCCTTCCACCGACCACAGCGCACCCGCGGCGACACCGGCGCACTCGGAGTCCAGCAACCCCCGCAGCACGGGTGCGACCCCCTCAGCGCCGCCCCCGATCACGTCGAGCGCCCGCACCGCCGACTCCACGACCCGGTGTCTCAGCCGCACCCCGTCCGCCACCCCGCTCAGCAACCGCAGCACCTCCGGTACCGCCTCCCGATCGGCGAGCGCGGTGAGCGCCGACAGGAGCGGTACCGCGTGGTCGTACGTGTCGGGGGAGTCGAGGGGAACCAGGCCGAGCCGGTGTCTCAGCGCGGGGGCGAGCGGGGCGGCGGAGCGGCCGAGGTGGATGATCACGCGGCCCAGGTCGACGGGCGGGACCGGTTGGGCGAGGACCTGGGCCAGCACCGGTGTCGCCCGTGGATCGCCGCAGCGGGCAAGGGCCTTGAGGGGTCCGCCGAGGGTCGGTGCCCGGTGCTGCCAGCGGTGGATCCACAGGTCGGCGCGTGCGGTCACCAGAGTGTGGAGGTGGTCGGCGGCCGGGGCGGCCAGGTGGAAGAGATCCCCGAGGACGGACACGGCGGCATCGCGCAACCGGTCCGATACCGCCGCGCCGAGCAACGGCTCCGCACTCGTGCTCAGTTGCTCACCGATCAACTCGACCGGCACCGCATAGTCGGCGCGCCACTCGCGGAACAACCCCGCCGCCATCCATACCCCGTTGCACCGGTCGGCCGGATCGGGGCTGCTCAACTGCCCTTCCAGGAGGGCGATCCGGTCGCCCACCCGGTCGCCGAGCGCGGTGTGCAGCGTACGCAGCAGCAGCGCGCCCTCCTCGTCCGAGGGTCGAAGGCGTCGTAACCGGCCCGCGAGCGAGTCGGGGTCGGGGGAGTCGTCCTCGGCCGGTGCCGAGAGCCCCGAGCGGCGTCGCTCGGAGCGCTCCCCGAGCAGTTCGACGACTGTCGGGACCAGGTCGGCGGGGAGCAGTTCCGGTGCGCAGCCCGCGAGTTGGCCGAGCGCGGCGAGCCGTAGACCGGGGTCGTACGGCGGGGTGCCGAGGGTCAGGAGGATGTCGAGCGCCTCGGGGGCGTGGGCCGGGTGCTGTCGTACGAACAGGCCGAGGCTCTCCGTGAGGGCGAGCAGGATCCGGTCGTCGCGCTCCACCGTGATGCGCTGCCGTAACAGGTCCAGCACGCGCGGGGGTTGGTCGAGGAACCGGACCAGCGCCTCGGCCGCCGCGCGGCGCACACCGGGGTCACGGTCCCCGAGGAGCCCGGCGAACTCGTCGGCCCGCGCCTGGACGGCGGCGTCCGCCGCCGCACCTCTCTGGCCGGCGTTCGCCGACGCACCACTCCGGCGGGCGTCCGCCGCCGTGTCCGCATGGCCGGCGTCCGCCCCCGCCTCACCTCCGTCCCCCGCGCCCTCCTCCGGCTCGTGTCCCCCTTCCGATGCTGATCAGCAGCTCCACCAACCCGCCCCGGTCCGCGACCTGTTCGCAGGCGGCGAGCGTGAACAGGAACGGGACGCAGGCGAGCGTCGCGTCGTAGACGATCCCCTGGTGATGCACCGCGTCGTACATCCCGTCGAGCGCGGTCGCCCGCTCGACGGGGTCCGCGGAGGCGAGTCCCCGGAGCAGTCCGGGCACGTCCTCCGCGCTGCCGTACGCATGCCGCAGTGAGGCCCAGCCGATCTCGTCGATCCCCGTGAACACGTTGCCCTCCCCAGACGAAGTGCCCGACTGATCGCGAGTCTGCACCACGCCACTGACAACGAAGCGGAATCGGGGGGTGACCGAGGGTCAATCTCCTGTGGGCAGAGCGCGGGTGAGGATCGTGTCGAGGTCGGCGGAGTCGGGGAGGGTGCCGAAGGAGTGCCCCCAGTCGCCGGCCAGCCGGGTCGCGCAGAAGGCGTCGGCGACGGCGGCCGGGGCGTGTCGTACGAGGAGGGAGGCCTGGAGCGTGAGGGCCATGTGCTCCACGAGACGGCGGGCGCTCGTCTCGGTGGCCTGGTTCAACTCGTCCTTCAGGCGGCTCACGGACGCGTCCAGGCGGGCGTCCGCGCCTTGGGCCAGGGCGAGTTCGGCGAACAGGGCCTCCGCCGTGCCGGGTTCGCGGGTCAACGCCCGTAGTACGTCGAGGGCGTTGACGTTCCCCGAGCCCTCCCAGATGGAAAGGAGCGGGGCCTCGCGGTAGTGGCGGGGCATGCCCGAGCCCTCGACGTAGCCGTTGCCGCCGAGGCATTCGAGGGCCTCCGCCGTGAAGGCCGGGCCGCGCTTGGTGACCCAGAACTTGCCTACGGCGGTGGCGATACGGCGGAACGCCGACTCGGCTTCTTCACCGCGCACCGACCGGTCGGCCGCGCCCGCGAGTCGCAGGGTGAGGGTCGTGGCGGCCTCCGACTCCAGCGCCAGATCCGCCAACACGTTGCGCATCAGCGGCTGTTCGAGGAGCCGGGCGCCGAACGCGGACCGGTGTCGCGCGTGGTGACCCGCTTCGACGAGCGTCTTGCGCATGAGAGTCGCCGACATCATCACGCAGTCCAGGCGGGTGCAGTTGACCATCTCGATGATGGTCTTGACGCCGCGCCCCTCGGGGCCGACCAGCCAGGCGACGGTTCCGTCGAACTCGGGTTCCGAGGACGCGTTGGACCGGTTGCCGAGCTTGTCCTTCAGCCGCTGGATGCGGAACGTGTTGCGGCTGCCGTCGGGCAGCACGCGCGGTACGAGGAAGCATGACAGTCCGTCAGGCGCCTGTGCCAGTACGAGGAAAACATCGCACATCGGCGCCGACGTGAACCACTTGTGGCCGCGCAGGGTGTACACGCCGGGTTCGGCGGTGGGCGTGGCCACCGTGGTGTTCGTGCGGACGTCGGAGCCGCCCTGCTTCTCCGTCATGCCCATCCCGGCGAGCAGCCCGCGCTTCTCGGTCGGCACGCGCAGGACGGGGTCGTACACCCGGCTGGTCAGCAACGGCTCGTAGACGGCGGCCAGTTCGGGGGTGGCGCGCAGGGCGGGGACGGCGGCGTACGTCATCGACGTCGGGCAGCCGTGCCCGGCCTCGGTGTGCCCCCACACCAACCCCCGTGCCGTACGGGCCACATGGGCGCCGGGACGCTCGTCCGTCCAGGGCGCTCCGGCCAGCCCCTCGGCGACGGCGACGCCCATCAGCCGGTGCCAGCTGGGGTGGAACTCGACCTCGTCGATCCGGTTGCCGTAGCGGTCGTGCGTGCGCAGCTCCGGCTCGTGCCGGTTCGCCTGGTCGCCCCACTCCTGCGCCTCCGCGCTGCCCGCCGCCCGGCCGAGCCGCCGTACGTCCTCCTCGGCCCAGCCGGCGCCCTCGCGGCGCAGCCCCTCCAGCAGGGCGGCGTCCTCGGAGGAGTCGTACGGGGTCAGGGGCGGGGGCTGGTTGGTGACGTCGTGCGTGGCGTTCCGCGGCTGCGGCGGTATGTGCGCGAGTGTCTGGGCCATACCAGCAGTGTTGCACTATTCCTGCGGTCGCATCAATGATGTAACACGAGAATCGCGCCGTAGAGTACGAGGCCATGCGGATGAACGTGTCAGAAGGGACCGGCGAGGTGGACCTGCGCCCGCTGTCCGCCCGGTCGGTCGTCCTCAGCCTGCTGCTGGGCACACATCCGCCCGAGCTGCCCGTACGGGACCTGCTGCGCGCCGTCGAACCGCTCGGCGTGGCCGGCTCCACCCTCCGCGCCGCGCTCAGCCGGATGGTGGCCGCCGGTGACCTGCGGAGCACGGACGCGGTCTACCGCCTGAGCGATCGCCTCCTGGACCGCCAGCGCCGCCAGGACGCCGCCGTGCACCCCGAGACCCGCCCCTGGGACGGCGACTGGGAGATGACCGTCGTGACGGCGACCGGCCGCGTCCCCGCCGAACGCGCCGTACTGCGCGCCGAGTTGACCGCCCTCCGCCTCGCGGAACTCCGTGAGGGAGTCTGGCTCCGCCCTGCCAATCTCCTACGACCCCGACCGCACGAACTCGGCGAGGTCGCCCGGCACTTCACCACCCGCCCCGAGGAACCCGCCCGCCAACTGGCCACAACCCTCTGGCCACTCGACGCCTGGGCGAAAACGGCCGAGGCCCTGCTCGACCGAATCACCGCCACCGCTGCCCACCCCTCCGACCGCTTCACCGTCCTGGCCGCCGCCGTACGCCACCTGCTCGCCGACCCGGTCCTACCCCCCGAACTCCTCCCCACCGACTGGCCGGCCCCCGCCCTGCGCACCGCGTACACCCGCCACCGACGGGAACTGATCGCGACCGTGCTGGGGAACCAGGCCTAGGGCCGGGTGCCATGTTCACTTGGTGGGATGTGCTGCCGGAAGACGAGCGGCAGCAGTGGACGCTGGATCCTTTCGTGGGCGTGGGGCCGCTGCGTTTCGGCATGAACCCTGGTGAGCTGTCGGGGGCGCTGAGCGGCGTCACGACGGATTCCCAGCGGCAGACTCTGCGGCGTTCCGCGGGCGACGCCGTTCCCACGGTTGTGGATGGCAGGTACCAGGAGTTCGGCCTGAAGCTGTACTACCGGAAGGAACGCCTGGCCGGCGTTGTCGTCGACGCGTTGCGCGGGCCCAGGTCCTCACGGGCGGCATGCCGCTGGTGAGCCGGATCCCCTCGGTGCCGCGATCGACGTCCAGCGAGCGGGGGATCATCTGCTCACCCGGCCGGTGTTCGTGCCGCGAGAAGCGATGGACGACCTTTCCCACTTCCTTCCCCGGGTGGCGTGGTCGGTCTGCTGAGTGTCCCGGCTTCGGCAGGCGCGGCTTCAAGTCGGAGCGGCCGTACGGAGCGTCGTGCGGGGGTGCTCCGTACGGCCGCCTTCACCCTGCGGGCGTCACTTGTAGGTGATGTCCGAGGACGCGTACTTGCAGTAGGTGCCGTCTGCGCCCGTGCCGTTGGTCGTCGGCTCGGCGCCCGTGTTGTTTCCGATGTACTTCTGGCAGGGGATCATCTTCTTGCTGGTGTCCCCGACGATCGTGATCGCCTTCAGGGTCGCGCTGTCGCCGTAGTTGGTGTTGATGCCGACGATCCGGCTGCCCTTGTAGGTCGCCTCGATGGTGTTGAGGTTGATCGTGCGCTTGTACTGCGTCTTGCAGTTGCCGCAGGAGCGGACGAACGTACCGAAGGTCTGCGCCGCGAAGTTGGAGACGTTGAGGGTTCCGGCGCCGTTGAACTGGAAGACCTTGTCGCTGGCCTCCTTCGCGCCGCCGCCGTTCACGGTGTACACGTTCGACGACGAGGGGCCGAGGAAAGTCGCCGCGTCCTCGCCGACGTCCTCCCACCAGACGTTCTGCAGCGTGCAGCTGCCCAGGCAGTGGATGCCGTCGGCGGCCGGCGAGCCGATGATGACGTTCTTGACGACCGCGCCGGGGGCCAGCTCCAGGATGGGGCCCTGGTCCTCGTCCTGGCTGCCCGTGCCCAGGTCACCGCTGCCGTACAGCCGCAGCATCCCGTAGTCCTTGGTGCCCGAGACCGAGATCGTCTTGGTGACCGCCTGGCTGCCGCTCGCGGTGGGCCAGGTGGCGGCGCTGGCCGGGGACAGCGCCCCGGATGCCATGATCATGCCAACCGTGAGTCCGAAGGTGGCCACCGCGCCGGTGAGCGCGCGGGGCCGGATGGAAGAAGTCATGTCCCGATTCCTTCTCCGAAGTGGGGGAGTGGTCAGAGCTTTCCGGTGCCCGCGCCCGCGGTCACCGAGGCGACGACGGTCGAGGCGGGCTCGGCGGTGTAGCTGTACGGCGGGCTGGTGAACGTGCCCACCTGCGAGATCTCGGTGGCGGCTCCACCGAGGTCGTTTCCGCTGAGGTTGGCGTAGCCGTCCACGTCACTGTCCCGGTTCGTCGTGACGGCGACCTCCGTGTCACGGAACACGTTGTTCTGGACGAACATCTGGGCGCCCATGCGCGAGTGCACGGCTGTCTCGGCGCCGACGACGTAGTTGTCGTAGAAGTGCCCGGTGCCGAAACGCAGGCTGGGGATACGGGAGTTGACCTGGTCGAACCAGTTGTGGTGGTACGTCACCCGCAGATGCCCGGTGTCCTCGCTCGCGTTGTTGTCGCTGTGGCCGACGAGCGAGCCCTTGTAGTGGTTCTTGAAGGTGTTCCAGGAGACGGTGACGTAGTCGGCGGCGTGGCTGATGTCGACCAGGCCGTCGTAGTAGTCCTTGCCGTGGTCGAGGTCGGACGAGAAGGCGTTGTGGTCGATCCACACCTTCGTCGAGGCCTGCACGGTGATGCCGTCGGCGGGCGCGACCGACTTGCTGATGTTGAGGTTACGGACCACGACGTTCGTCACGTTCTTCAGGCGCAGCCCGCCGCCGGTGAACCCGGACGCCGAACCGACGCCCAGGACCGTCGTGTTGGACCCGACGTCGACCTGACCGCTCAGCGAGATCAGCCCGTTGACCTTCACCACCTTCGAACTGCTGCCGGTGACTGCCGACTTGAACGTGGCCAGCGTCGACACCGTGACCGCCGAGGCACTGCCGCCACCGGTCGTCCCGGCACCGAAACCGACCGGCGACGCGTCGGCGGCCGATGCCGAGTGGGGGAGTACGAGCACAGCCGTCGCGGCGAGAGCGATCGCCGTCAGAGCTGATCTACGAGTACGCATGCGGGTGCGTCCCTTCCGGGGGGAATGGGGTGATCGTGTACGTGAACGATGTACGCCATGAAGAGACCGCGCGGTCACACTTCTGAACGGAACGTAGGGTGCAAGCGCTTTCTAGTCAACGCTTGTGCAGAAACTATTCGAAGCGTGGGAGCGCTTCCATGGCACTCATGTCCATGCCACGATGCCGATTGTTCTCCCCGAAAGATGCCGCACGAGCCGCGATCAGGAAGGGACGATGACGTGCGCCCCACAGCCGCCGACACCCTCAAGTCCTCGAGAAAACCGCCGCGTTCGGTACTCGTCGCCCTCTTCGGAGCGCTGGTGCCGTTACTCGCGGCCCTGACCCTCATGGCACCCCCGGCCACCGCCCGCACCGAGGCCGTCCCCGCCGCCACCCTCACCGAGGTCACCGGCTTCGGCGCCAACCCCAGCAACCTCCAGATGTACGTGTACGTCCCGGCCGCCGTCACCGCGCACCCGGCGATCGTCGTGGCCGTGCACTACTGCGGGGGATCGGGCCCGGCGATGTACTCCGGCACCGAATACGCCTCCCTGGCCGACCAGTTGGGCTTCATCGTCGTCTACCCGTCGGTCACCCGCGCCAGCAAGTGCTTCGACGTCTCCTCGCCGCAGGCCCTGCGCCGGAACGGCGGCAGCGACCCGGTCGGCATCAAGTCGATGGTCGACTGGGTGACCAGCGCCTACGCGGCCGACACCTCCCGCGTCTACGCCCTGGGCATCTCCTCCGGCGCGATGATGACGAACGTCCTCCTCGGTGACTACCCCGACGTGTTCGCGGCCGGAGCCGCCTTCGCAGGCGTACCGTTCGGCTGCTTCGCCACCACCGACGGCTCCGAGTGGAACACCGCCTGCGCCAATGGCACCGTCATCCAAACCCCGCAGCAGTGGGGCGACTTGGTCCGGGGAGCCGACCCCGGCTACACCGGCCCGCGCCCCCGTATGCAGCTGTGGCACGGCACCGCCGACGACACCCTGCGCTACCCCAACTTCGGCGAGGAGATCAAGCAGTGGACCAACGTGCTGGGCGTCGGCCAGACCCCGGCCGCCACCGACTCCCCGGCCACCGGCTGGACCCGCACCCGCTACGGCGCCACCGGTGACCAGGCCCCCGTCGAGGCGATCAGCCTCCAGGGCGCCGGCCACAACCTCTACACCTACGGCATGGGTGCCCGCGTCCTCACCTTCTTCGGCCTGACCGGGGGCGGCACCACGCCCCCGCCCACGACAGGACCCTGCAAGGTGACCGTCACCACCAGCGCCTGGAACACCGGCCTCACGGCCTCCGTGACCATCACCAACACCGGCTCAAGTCCCGTCAACGGATGGCAGTTGGGCTTCACCCTGCCCACCGGACAGACGGTCACCAACGGCTGGGGCGCGACCTACGCACCGGTCTCCGGCGCGGTGACGGCGACCAACGCCTCGTACGACGGCACCATCGCGCCGAACGCGAGCGTGACCATCGGCTACCAGGCGAACCACACCGGCAACAGCGCCGCGCCCACGGCCTACACGCTCAACGGGACGGCCTGCACGGTCGGTTGACCCCATCCGGGTGCGCGCCCGCCGCCCCGGCGCGCACCCCGCCCCCGACTCCCCCCAGCGGAAGGCAGGTTCCGTGCAGCCCACCAGACGGACCGCGATCGTCGCCACGACCACCACGGCACTGTCCGCGCTGGTCGCCACCAACCCCGCACGCGCCGAGGGGAGTTCGGCGGCCACCGGCACGCACTGGGTGAACACCTGGACGGCGATGCCCCAGCTCACCGAGCCCGCCAACCTGCCGCCCGCGCCGTTCACCGGAACCGCCTCGGTCCTCGCCGACACCACCCTGCGCCAGACACTCCGCGTCACCACCGGCGGTCGGCGACTCCGCCTGCGCTTCTCCAACGCCTACGGCAACACCCCGCTCCCGCTCACCGCCGTGACGCTGGCCCTCCCGCAGGGCGGCAAGGCGGGGGCGAGCGCGATCGTGCCGGGCAGCGGCAGACCGGTCACCTTCGCCGGACGCCGATCGGCGACCGTCCCCGTAGGCGCCCAACTCGTCTCCGACCCAGTGGACTTGGACCTGCGCCCCGCGTCCGTCGTCACCGTGACGACCTATCTGGCGACGGGCCAACCCTCGCTCGCGCTCACCTCGCACCCGGGCTCGCGCACCACGTCGTACCTCCGCGCCGGCGACCACGCCGAGGCCCAGGACCTGCTGCCCGGGGCGACCCCGGTCGACCACTGGTATCTGCTGAGCGACGTGGAGGTCCTGGCGCCGCGCGCCACCACGGCCGTAGCGATCCTGGGCGACTCGCTCACCGACGGGCGGGGGTCCACGACCAACGCCAACGACCGCTGGCCCGACCAGCTCTACGACCGCCTCCGCGCCCACCCCGCCACCGCGTCCGTGGCGATCCTGAACCAGGCCGCGGGCGGCAACCGCGTCCTCAACGACGGGCTCGGGCCCAATGTCCTGGCCCGGCTCGACCGTGACGTCCTCTCGCGCAGCGGGGTCACCCGCCTCATCGTCTTCGAGGGCGTCAACGACATCGGCACCGCCGACGCGACCCCCGCCGCCCAACACCAGGTCACCGAGGACCTGTTGGCGGCCTACGGCCAGATCGTCGTCCGCGCCCACGCGCAGGGTATCCGCGTCTTCGGCGCGACCCTGCTTCCGTTCGGCGGCAACACCTACGACGACTCGGCAGGGGAACGCGAGTCCTCCCGCCGGGCGGTCAACTCCTGGATCCGCGGGGCCGGTTGCTTCGACGCGGTGCTCGACTTCGACCGGGCCGTGCGTGACCCCGCCGACCCACGCCGACTGCTCCCAGACCTTCAGGTCGGCGACTGGCTGCATCTCAATCCGGCGGGGTACGGCGTGCTGGCCGCGACGGTCCCCGCCGGACTGCTGCGTTAGGCGGCCGGTTCCTGCACGGCGGGGGCAGGCGCGGTGACCGGTGAACTGCCCTTCGCGGGAAGGTGGTTGAAGAGCAGGTTCAGCACGATCGCTGTCAGGCAGCCCGCGCTGATGCCGCTGTTCATCACCGTCTGGAACCAGTCGGGGAACTGCGCGTAGATCGTCGGCACCCCGACCGGGAGCACCCCCACGGCCACCGAGACGGCGACGACGGTGAGGTTGTGGTTGTCCTTGAAGTCGACCTGGGTCAGCGTCCGCAGACCGCTCGCGGCGACCGTGCCGAACATGACCAGCCCCGCGCCGCCGAGCACCGGCGCCGGGATCGCCGCGACGACCGCGCCGAGCTTGGGCAGCAGACCGAGGACGACGAGGATGCCACCGGCGACGGCGACGACCCAGCGGCTGCGGACGCGGGTCATGCCGACGAGGCCGACGTTCTGCGCGTACGCCGTGTACGGGAAGGTGTTGAAGATCCCGCCGAGGACGGTGGAGAGGCCGTCGGCGCGGAGCCCGTCGGCGAGGGAACGCGGCTCGATCTTGCGGTCGGTCATCTCGCCCACCGCGATCAGGTCACCGGTCGTCTCCGTCATCGTCACCAGCGCCACCACCAGCATCGACACGATCGCCGACGCGTGGAAGGTGGGCGTACCGAAGTGGAACGGCGTGCTGATGCCGACCCAGTCGGCGTCCCCGACCCCGCTGAAGTCGGTGAACCCGAACACCACCGCGGCCACCAGTCCCACCGCCATGCCGATCAGCACCGCGATCCGGCTGAGGAACGCGGGCGCGAAGCGCTGCACACCGAGGACGACCGCGAGAACGAACGCGGCGAGAGCGATGTTCTTGGGCTCGCCGAAGTCCTTCGCACTCTGCCCGCCGGCCGCCCAGTTGCCCGCCGCGGGAAGCAGCGACAGGCCGATGATCAGGATCACCGTGCCGGTGACCAGCGGCGGGAAGAAGCGCAGCAGCCTGCCGAAGACGGGGGCCAGCAACGCGATCGCGAGCCCCGCGATGATCACCGAGCCGTAGATCGCGGGCAGTCCGCCGCCCGTCGTGCCGATCAGCACCATCGGGGACACCGCGGCGAACGTGCAGCCCTGCATGATCGGCAGCCGTACGCCGAACCGCCAGAAACCTATGCACTGGATGAGCGTGGCTATCCCGCACACCAGCAGGTCGGCGGTGATCAGATACGCCAGGTCGGCGGCCGACAGCTTCATCGCCCCGCCCACGATCAGCGGCACCGCCACCGCGCCCGCGTACATCGCGAGCACGTGCTGAAGCCCGAAAGCGGCCAGTTGCCGTACGGGTGGGACCTCGTCGACGGGATGCACGGGTGTGGTCGTGGCCATGGACACTCCTGGGCGGCGGAGGGAAAGGGAAACATGCGAACAGTTCGAGACCGTAAGCGCCTTGAACAGTTTGTTGATTTCTGGGTTGTTGCCGCCGTGTGTCTTGCCCAGCTGCTGTGTGTGCGCCCCACACACCCCTAGGCGCGCGCCTCGCGCACCGCCGCCAGCAGGGCGTCCCAGTCCGGCAGTTTCACCACACCACCCCGCCCGAGCGAGACCCCCAACTCCGCCTCGGCCCGCTCGATGGCCTCCCACCCGCCCCACTCGACCGGCTCGAACCCCTGGGCGCGCAGCACGGTGAGCGGATCGTCGGACGGCTCCTTCGGTATGAGCATGGAGGCGTCGGCGAGCAGGGACGTCACCGTCTCCTTGGCGTCCGGGCGGTTGGTGCCGATGACGCCGGTCGGACCCCGCTTGATCCAGCCGGCCACGTACTCACCGGGCACGATCCGCCCCTCGCGTACGACCCGGCCCGCCCGGTGCGGCACCGTGCCGCGCTCGGCGTCGAAGGGCAGCCCGTCCAGTGGGACTCCGCGATAGCCCACCGAGCGCAGCACCAACTGCGCCTCGATGTCGATCAGTTGACCCGTGCCCCGCACTCCTCCCTGGCCGTCCGGCGCGGTGCGTTCGAAGCGTACGGCGCCCACGCGGCCCGCGTCGGCGAGGAGTTCGACGGGGCGGAGGTAGAACCGGAGGTGGATACGGCGTGGGGCGCCCTGGGGAGGGAGCGCGGCCCAGTTGCGGAGTTCCTCCACGTTGCGACGCCGGACGGCGGGCAGCGCGGCGGGGTCGAGACAGTCCGGGTCGAGCGCCAACTCGGCCGGATCCACGGTCACTTCGGTGCCCGGGAGGCCACCCAGCTCACGTAGCTCCTTCGTCGTGAAACGGGCCTGCGAGGGGCCGCGCCGGCCCACCATGTGGACGTCCGTGATCCCGCTCGCGGCCAGCGCGGTGAGCGCGGCCTGCGGTATGTCGGTACGGCTCAGCTCGGCCGCGCCGCGCGCCAGTATCCGCGTCACGTCCACGGCGACATTGCCCACGCCGATCACCACGGCCGAGCGCGCGCCGCGCACGAAACCGGCGGCGGTGGCGTCCGGGTGGGCGCTGTACCAGGACACGAACTCGGTCGCCGACCAGCTGCCCGGCAACTCCTCACCAGGAATGCCCAGTTGGCGGTCGGTGGCGGCGCCCACGCAGTAGACGACGGCGTCGTACAACTCCCGCAGCCGGGTGGCCGACAGCCCGCCGGGGCCCACGAGCACCCCGCCGAGGAACCGCACCCGCTCGTGCTCCAGGACCGCCCGCAGATTGTTCTGCAGCGACTTGATCTTCTCGTGGTCCGGTGCCACGCCGTAGCGCACCAGGCCGTAGGGGCACGGCAGTCGGTCCAGGACGTCGACCAGTGCCCCGGGTTCCGACTGGACCAGACTCTGGGCGGTGTAGACCCCGCTCGGACCGGAGCCGACGACGGCGACACGCAGCACGGCGGAACTCCTCACCCGTCAGGCACACAGGAGATCGCTGACTCGCCAGACCACTGACACGTCCAGGATCGCACCACCGGTGCTCCGCTGACAGGGTGCGGTACGGACCCGTACCGGGTGGGCGCGCGTGTCCGTTTGTATGGAATGTGATCATGCGGTTACGTTGCGTGTGTGCTAGAAGCATCCTTTCTTAATCTTTCTGATCGTTGTCCGACGGATGGTGCGGTGTCCGTGTGGCCCGCGTGGGAAGTGCAGGAGCATGACGGCGCCACGTCCTGGTTCCACGTCCGGCTGGCCTTTCCCGACGGCGCCCGGGTCGACGCGCTCGCCGTCGTGTGCGAGCAGAACGTCTCCGTCGAGGACGTACGGGCCCAACCAGCCCTGTCCCTCGACGACTTGACCATGCTGGCCGACTGGATCGAGGCACCGCTCTTCGAGGCGTGCGGCCTGGAGCCGGAGGGCGAGGCGGGCGAGGAGCCCGGCGGAGCGCGCCGGGCCCGGCCCGCCTGGCCGCGGGGCATCGAAGGGCGCTGGCTGATCGCCCAGGAGTACCGGGCCGCACAGGAGGAGGGCGCCGATCCCGTCCTCGCGGTGATGTGCGCGACCGGGCACAGCCGGCGCCGGTCGCTCCGGCTCATCTCGCAGGCGCGGGACGCCGGGTTCCTGACACCTCGTCACGCTCGGCGCTGAACAGGGCAGTCGGACGTCGCAGGGCTCGGCGCTGAACAAGGCGGTCAGACGTCGGAGGGCTCGGCGCTGAACAGGCGGTCAGACGTCGGAGGGCTCGGTCGGGCGGTCGTCGGCCGAGCCCTCCGACGTCTGCGCGGACGCGGACCTGTCGTCCGTCGCGAAGAAGCGGGACAGGTCCGTGTCGGCCGTCGCGGGCCGGGCTCCGGGTTCCGGCGGGATCCCCAACTCCCAGTCCAGTCCGTACCGGTCGAACAACTCGGTGCGGAGGACCGGGATCGCCATGGGGACCCCCGGCACGAGCGCCGAGTAGACCGCGCCCATGAGCAGGGCGCGCAGCATCGGGTAGTCGGAGCGGACGTTGCCCGAGCCGTAGCGCGCGATGGTCTCTCCGAGCAGCTCGGACAGGCGCCGTTGCTCCGGGCACTGCACGAAGCCCTCGCCCTGGAGGAGGCCCGCCATGTGCTGGCGCATCAGCACCGGCCGGTCGTGCGCCAGACCCAGGATCGCGTCGATCGCCCGGGCCATCCGCTCCTGCCCGTCGTCGGTCCGGGGCTCGCGCTCCAGGGCCTCTTCGAGTGTGCGGTGCATCAGACGGTGTACGGCGGACTGGACGAGTTGGCGTTTTCCGGGGAAGTAGTACGACACCAGACCGCGCGCCGAACCGGCCCGGTCGGCGATGTCTCCCAAGGTCGTGGCCTCGTAGCCGCGCTCGCCGACCAGTTCCACGGCCGCCTGGAGGAGTCGCTCCCGGGAACGCCGTCGCAACTCTTCATTGACCGATGCGCTTCGCGGGGACATGCTGTAACTCCTGCGTTGACTGGCTATCAGCCAACTATACTCAGGACCGTCCGGGTCTCCCGTCGAGGGGGCCTGGCGCATGCTGCCGTCCGTCTGGGGCGACGCGGGGGATCGTCTCAGGCGGGCGGCTCCTTTTCTCCCCAATGGTTTCCTTGGGCGACTTTTGAATCGGCGTTCGGCGCCCCCTTCTCGCACACCTGTCGCACGGCACGTGATCCATCCCTAAAGTGGGCACGGGTGTCGAGCCGAGAAGGAGCACGGGCATGGGGCAAGACCAGCAGATCTTCGCGCGCATCAACGAGATGGTCGACGACGAGCGCAAGCTCCGGGAGGCCGTCGCCTCCGGCGCCATCGACAGCGCGACGGAACACGAGCGACTCGGGCAACTGGAGCGCGAACTCGACCAGTGCTGGGACCTGTTGAGGCAGCGCCGCGCGAAGGCGGAGTTCGGGGAGAACCCGGACGAGGCGCGGGTGCGGCCGGAGTCCGAGGTGGAGGGGTATCAGGGCTGAGGTGACAGGGGGCGGCGCGTGGGCTGACGGGCGGGGCGACGGGTGAGCTGACGGGCGGGATGGCCGCGCAGGCCGGCTCTGCGCGGGCACCGGTCGGTTCGGCGCCGTTCGTCCTCGCCGTTCGCCGCCGCTTGTCCTGGCGGTGGCTGCGGCTTCAGCGGGTTTCCGCGGCTCCTGCGGCGCTTACCGCCCGTCGCGTGTGATGAGCCGCTCGGCGATCGCGGTCTTCACCGTCTCGCGCAACTCGTCCTGTGTGAAGCCGAGTTCGCTCAGGATGCGCGCCGCCGGGCTCTCCTCGACGCGGATCAGGCCCAGCAGCATGTGCTCGGTGCCGACCCAGTCGTGGCCGAGGTCGGCCGCCGCGCGGCGGGCCTGCCCAACGGCCTCCTTGGAATCCGCGTGGAACGCGATGTGACCGCGCAGTGCCTTCGGCCCGGCCGGCGGCAACGCCGCCTCGATCGCGTCACGGACGCGCTGTTCGGATCCGGTCTTCGCGACCAGCACCTCGTAGGCCAGCCCCCGCGGTTCGCCGAGGAGGCCGAGCAGGAGGTGTTCGGTGCCGATGGAGTCGTGCTTGTGGGTGCGGGCGGCTTCCTGGGCCAGCACGATGCCGTGCCGGTTCAGGTTGGTGAACCGCTCGAACGCGGCGGGTGCGTGGCGTTGTTGGGCGGCCTGCTTGGACACCCCGATGGCGTCGCCGATCTCGGTCCACGACGCCCCGGCCTGCTTGGCCTGGCTGACGTAGTGGTCGATGAGCTGGTCACCGAGGTCGGACAGGGTCTGGGCGCGCAGCCGTGCCTCGCTGATGCGCGTCAGTTCGTTGGAATGGGGCAGTTCCTCGTCGAGCCGGGCGATCAGGTCGGCGAGGCTGATGTCGAGTGGGCTCATGCGTCAATCTTAAGTTGACGATGTCGGAGCGTCAACTTCTAATTGACGATTTCTTCGGGTCCGAGGAAGCTTCGGCCATCCCGCGCGTCGGGTCTGCGGAGGCCCGGCATCACACCGCCGAACGACCGGATCGGCCTCGCCCCACCAGTTCCAGCACCGGACGCAGACTGTCCGGCCGCTCCGTCACCGGACGGTGGTCCACGAAGTGCACCCCGCATCCCAGGGCCGCAGCGCCGCCGTCCGCCCGCCGGTCGTCGCCGACCATCAGCACGTCCTTCGGATCGACGGCGAGCGCCTTGCAGGCGACCGTGAACAGGCGCGGGTCCGGCTTCTGGATGCCGTGTTCGTACGACAGGACGTACGCGTCCACGTACGGGTCGAGCCCGTGCTCGCGGAACACCGGCCGCAGATCCCAGCCGATGTTGCTGACCACGCCCACGCCGATCCCGCGCTCGTGCAGGGTCCGCAGCACGTCCGCCGTGTCCGGGTACGGCGTCCACGCGGCCGGCGTCATGTGCCGGTCGTACAGCGCGTCGTGCAACGCCGGGTCGGGGAGCGGGACTTGGCGCGAGACGCCGGTGTAAGCGGCCCGGTGCAGCGCGGAACTCTCGTCCCGGATCGCCCACACCTCCGCGAACTCCTCGGGCAGCCGCTCGGGTTGGGCTCCACCCGGCATCGCCCCCGCCGACTCCAGCGCCCGCGCGGCCACCGTCAACTCCCGCTCGGGCAGGGCGATTTCGGCCTCGCGCAACACGGCCCGCAGCCAGGACTCGGTGGACTCGATACGGAAGAGGGTCCCGGAGAAGTCGAAGAGAACGGCATTCATGCGGTGATCCTACGCAGCCACATTCCACTCGCCGGGAAGATCGTCGCCGCAGAACACGCAGACGAAGTCGTCCTCGCGCACGATGTTGATCTCCCGGCACGACACACAGCGCCGGAACACCACGGCGTGCGTGAAACCGGCGGGGCGGCCGACGCCGGCCCCGTCGAGAGCCCGGGCCACCGCGTCCCAGGAGTCGAGGCGCGGGCAGTACCCGGTGGACTGGTTGCTGACCTCCCGGATGGTCCAGCCCCCCGCCGCTCGCTCGAACCCCATCTCGCCCGCGCCCAGGACATCCGCGCCCCCGGCGCACGCCACATGCTCACTCCGGCGCGGCGCCAGCCGGAGCAGCCCGTCAAGGTCGACGACGTAGGTGAAGGGCTCCGCCAGCTCCGCTCGCGCCCGTCCGGTGAGCCAGGCGTCCAGGTCCCCGGCGGACCGCACGACCCGGCCCTCCGCACCCGGCCGTACCGTCACCAGCAGTTCCGGCGGACCGACGTAACCGTGCCGCCACCCGGCCGCGCTCACACCCGCCGCCGTTCGTACGCCCCTACGGCCACCGTCACCACGAACGCGCCCAGCAGCCAACCGCCCAGCACGTCCGACGGCCAGTGCACGCCGAGCCACACACGGGTCAGGCCCACACCCACGACGGAGATCACGGCCGCGACCATGGCCGTACGCCACACAGCGCGTCCGGCGCCGTAGTCGTGGAGCAGCCACAGGAGAAGGCCGCAGACCACCGTGGCGGTCATGGCGTGGCCCGAGGGGAAGGCGGCGTAGTGGGCCGAGTCGACGGGGTCGGGCCAGACCGGGCGGGGTCGGTCGACCAGTGCCTTCAGGGCCTGTTGCAGCACTGTGCCCAGCGCACATGTGGCCGCCAGCCATAGAGCCGTCCACCATGCCGAGCGCCGCCACACCAGCCACGCCATGGCGGCCGCACACACCAGGCGCAGGGTCAGCGGGTCCCAGACCCAGTCCGTCAGGATGCGGAACGTATGCGTCAGTCCGCGCTGCTCGACCGCCCACCGGTGCGTGGTCCGGGCGATCCGCTCATCGGCGTCGATCAGCGGACGCCACTCGACCACGACCAGGGTGAGGAGCAGCGCGGAGCACAGGGCGAGGGTCGCGCCGGTCTGCAGGACGGTCGGGCGGGTGGGGGCGTGCATGGAACGATCCTCGCCGACGCGCGGTGCGCGGAGCCGAACGCTGTGCGGAGCGAGCCGTGTCGTGGCGTGCCGTAGAGCGAGGGTCTCTTCTGGCCGCGTATCTCCCCTTCGGCCGTCTCTTCTCCGGCCGCCCCCCCGTCAGTCCTCAGCCGAGCGCCCGCAACCCCGGTACGAACGCCACCAGGACCGGGACCACGGGAACCAGCGCCGCCGTCGCGGACAGTCCTACGCGGCGCAGGGCCGTGAGCCGGTCCGGGGGAGTGAGCAGGCGGTTGACCCGCTGCGGCACATGGGCGTGCGGGGTGGGGCAGGGGCCGAACACCCCGCGGTCCTCGTTGAGTTCGACCAGTGCGAGGGCGGTCGTCAGGCGGCCGAAGCGGCGGGAGGCCATGTCGTCGGCGGCGAGTTCGACCAGCCGGTGCATCTCGTCCCGGAACGCTGCGAACACCGGCACCTGCGGGAATCCGTTGGCGAGGGCGCCCGAGCAGTGCAGCAGCCAGTCGTGCCGGGCCTGCGCGTGCCCCTGTTCGTGCGCGAGCAGCGAGTCCAGCTGGCGCCCCTTGAGGCGTCTCAACGCGGCCGTGGTGATGACCAGTTGGGGCGCGGCACCGGCCATCCACCAGGCGTCGGGGCGTTCCCCCTCCAGGATGACCAGCGGCTCGGCACCGGGCTCCTCGCCGGGCAACACCGGTGCGCGCACGAGGAGTTCGGCCCGTCGCTGCCGACGTCGCGCCCGGGCCCGTACGACTTCACGCACCAGCATCGCCGCGGTCCACGCACCGCCGCACGCGAGGGCGACCGCGGTGGTGGCGGCCCAGGGGCCGGTCGTCACCAGGGGATAGGCGTCCACGACCCCGTGCGGGGCGTTGGCGAACACATGGCCGCGCACCGCCTGCCACGCGGCGGCGGCGCTCAGCGTCATCGACAGGGCGCAGCACAGCAGGACGGCCGCGACCACGCACTGCCACACCCACAGCGCGAGCACCGGTTCGTGGTCCGGCCAGTCGGCCCGGGCGAGCAGCCGTGGGGCGACGACGGCGGCCAAGGCGCCGAGCAGCAACAGTGCCGCGGGGACCATCATGGGAGCACCCTATGAGCGCCGCGGTGATCAGGGGTACGGCTTGTCACGGCAAAGTGACGCAGACCACGATCTCGTACAACGGAATCCGCACCGCCCCGTCCCCTTGGACGCCCCCGCCCCGATCCCCGCTCAGAGCGTCAGCAGCATGGCGACCATGCCGATCCCCATCGACAGCCGGCAGGCCCGTGCCAACTCCGGGCGGTCGCCCCACCCGACGCTCCCGCGACCGCCGACCGCACCGCCGACCGCACCGCCGACCGCGCCGGTGACGGGCACCAGCCGGATGCCCGACAGCAGCACGTAGCCCACGAAGTAGAGGAGCAACACGCCCGTGACGAGCGGGACTCCGGAGTCGCCGTGCTCGTGGTGGTGCGCGGGCGAGGCGGCCATCGCGAGCGCCATGTAGACCATGGCCGCGGTGCCCAGGAGGTGGTGGAGGTGGTGCGGGGTTCTGCGTGCGCCCCACAGGGCGCGCAGCGCCGCCGCGCCGAACACCCCCGCGTAGACGGGCCACGCCCACGACGGTGGCGTGAACACCGCGGCGGGCACGGCCATCGCGGCCATGCCGAAGCCCATCAGCGCCTCGCCGCCCGCGGCCCGGCGCTGCTCCTCGACGGGGCTGCGCATCCGCAGCAGGCAGTAGGCCCCGGTCGCCGCGCACAGCGCGACCAGCAGCCAGCCGGGCGAAGCCGGTCCACCATGCACGCGCGTCCCCCGTTCCGCAGTTCCGCCCCGGACATCGCTCTCCGTCGATGTTCGGTCACAGGATGCCCGTGCCGCACGGGGCGCAATCGAGCGCAACGGAGTACGTGGGGAGCACTGGAGGGAGCGCGCAGGTCGGCGAGGCGCCGGTGACGGGCCCGTTCGGAATATTTTACGAGTAAAACACCTGCTAAGCTTATATGCCATGAGCAGTGCGACCCCCGCCACCACCCGACGCGTCCGACGCCTTCCGCTCACCGGTGTGCTGCGCCTCGGCAGACCCTCCGACATCTGGTTCAAGCCCGCGCTCAGCGCGGTCGCCTCGGTCGCGCCGCCCAACCTGACCCTGCTGGCCCTCGGTCGCCTCGACCTCGCGATGTACACGATGGCGGGCTCCCTGTGCGCGCTCTACGCCCACAACAAGCCGTACGCCGCCCGGGCCCGCGCCCTGGTCTGGGTGGTGCTCGGCATGATCGGCGGACTCGCCGTCGCGCTGGTCACCGCGTCCCTCACCACCGACGCCGTCGTGCTCGTCACGGTCGGCGCCGCCCTGGCCGCCGTACAGAAGGGACTGTGCGACGCGACCCGGATCGGCCCGCCCGGCAACGTCGTCCTCACCTTCATCAGCTCCGCCTCGCTCTTCGCCCCGCAGACGCTCGGCCAGGTCCCCGGCCACCTCGCCCTGGCCGCCGTGGCGGGCGCCTGGGCCTGGCTCGTCGGCATGGCACCCGCCCTCGTCCGGCCCCATGGCCCCGAGCGCCGGGCCACCGCCCACGCGCTGAACGCGGCCGCGACGTACGCCGCCACGCCCGGCACCGACGACACGGCCCACGCACGCGCGCGTGCCGCCGCGGCGGCGGCCATCCACGCCGCCTGGCAGTCCCTCCTCG
Organism: Streptomyces sp. NBC_00252; assembly: GCF_036187565.1. Classification (NCBI taxonomy): domain Bacteria; kingdom Bacillati; phylum Actinomycetota; class Actinomycetes; order Kitasatosporales; family Streptomycetaceae; genus Streptomyces; species Streptomyces sp. NBC_00252. The sequence continues at coordinate 8,741,750 of NZ_CP108087.1, forward strand.
CGACCGGCGCCCGCACCGCGCCCCGGATCGCTCTCGAACGTCTCGTCGTCCGTGCCGAGGTCGCGCTCGCCGCGCCCGCGGACGCCGATCCGGAGCGGCTGCGTGCCTGGGCCCGCGATCTGCGCGGCAGGGGTCCGGTCCCGCAGGCGGACGACGCGGCCGTGGCCGAACTGCTCGGCGTGGACGCCGAACTCGCCGCCCCCGCACGGCCGTTGTGGACCAGGCTCGGACCGCTGACCCCGCTCGTGCTGCGCACGGCGATCGGCTGCGCGCTCGCCGGGTACGTCTCGCTCGCGCTCGGCGTCGGCCGCCCGTACTGGGCGCTGGTCACCGCCGCCTCCCTCTACCAGGCCAACATCACCCTCACCTGGGGCCGCGGCGTGCAGCGGGTCGTCGGCAACCTCGCGGGCGTGCTCGTGTTCGCCGCCGTCGTGCCGTTCGCACACGCCCACCCGGCGGCCCTCGTGCTGTGCTGCCTCGCCTTCAACTTCGGCGCCGAGGCGCTGATCGGCCGCAACTACTGGCTCGGCAGCGTCTGCGTGACCCCGATGGCGCTGCTCATCACCGAGTTCGCGCGGGCCCAGCAGCCCGGTGAGCTGATCACCGAGCGGGTCGTCGACACCCTCGTCGGCGCGCTGGTCGGCCTCGCCGCCGCTGCCGTCGTCACCAACCGGCGCGCGACGGACCGTATCGAGGAGGCGCTGACCGGCGTGGAACAGGCCCGTGAGCGGGCCGCGCGGCTCCTGGCGGAGCCCGCTCCCGCGCCCGGAACCCTGGAATCCGCGCACCGCGCGCTCGCCGCCGCGCTGGTCGAACTCCGCGCCACCGTCGACGCCGCGTCCGGCGAGTGGTGGCAGCGCGCGCTGCCGCAGGAGCGGGTCGTGTTCGCCGAGCGGTCCGGACACCGTACGCTCGCCGCGACGGTACGACGCCGGGAGTCGCACTCCTGGCCGGCCGCGGATCGGCGCACGGACGGAAAGACGGAGGGCGTACGGGGATGACGGCGATGAACGGACGGCCGGTCGACGGGGACGGCGCGGCCCGCCCGACCCCTCCGAGCGCGACCCGGGGGGACACCGTCGCCGCCGTCGTCGGGCAGTGGCAGGCCGTGCACCCCGACCTCGACACCGGCCCGATGGAGATCATCGGCCGGATCAACCGGTGCGCCGCCCTGCTCCAGCAGGCCGAGGACGCGCCGCTGCGCCGGGCCGGGCTCAGCCGCCCCGAGTTCGACCTGCTCGGCGCGCTCCGCCGCACCGGGCACGAACTGACGCCCAGCGAGCTGACCCGGGAGACCTTCTCCTCGGGCGCCGCCGTCACCAAACGCCTCAAGCTGCTGACCGAGCGCGGACTGGTCGAGCGGCGTGGCGACACCCGCGACCGGCGCGTCGCCCATGTCCGCCTCACGGACGCGGGCCGCGACCTCGTCGACGCGATCCTGCCCGAGCAGCTGGCCTACGAGACGACCGTGCTCGCCGGTCTCGACACCCCCGCGCAGGACGAACTCGCGTCCCGGCTCGGCGAGTTGCTGGTCCAGCTGGAAGGCCGGACGGGCATGCTGCGCGTCTGAGCCGCCCCCGCGGGCGCCGGGGCACCGTTGACGCGAACCGGGTGATCTCTCTACGTTCGACCAGATCGGTTCGGGAAACCGACTGACGTCCGGAATGTCGAACAAGGGAGGGATGCCGTGGCAGCCGAAGCCTCCGCCGCGCCTGGTTCCGGGACGCTCACCATCGACCTCGGCACCGACACGGGCCCCTTCCACGGCGGCGCGAGCGGCACGCTGTACGGCCTGTACGGCGACGGCGTCCCCACCCGCGCCGCCGTCGAGGGCATGTACGTCCGCACGGTCGCCACCAAGGCCCAGGACGGCATCCAGCACCCGGGCGCCGACGCCCTGGAGATCCTGCGGCCCTTCGTCGAGGCGGGCGGCCAGGACGTCTACGTCTACATGAGCGACATCTACCGCGGCTTCCCCTACGAATGGCCCGGCGCCACCGGAGCCGAACGCCTCGCCGACTTCACCGGACGCATCCGCCGCCAGGTGGAGCAGGTGCTGACGCTCGGCGCGTACCGGTCCCATGTCGTGTACGTCCCGTTCAACGAACCCGAGGGCAACATGTTCGGAACGGAGGAGTGGAGCTACGACCGCACCTCCTGGCGCACCGACCCGCACCACTACTTCACCGCTTGGCGCGACACTTACCGCCTGATCAAGGAACTCGACCCGGGCGCCCGCATCGCCGGCCCCAACACCTGCCTCCTGTACGACGAGGTCAGGGGCTTCCTGGAGTTCGCCAAGGCCGAGGGCGTCCTGCCCGACGTCATCACCTGGCACGAGCTGACCACGCCCGACGAGATCCGCACGAGCGTCGCCAAGTACCGTGCGCTGGAACGGGAGTTGGGCATGGGCCCGCTGCCGGTCAACATCAACGAGTACGCCCACAACTACCACTTGTCGGTCCCGGGCCAGATGATCCAGTGGATCGCGGCGATCGAGGAGTCCAAGGTCGACGCCGACATGGCGTACTGGAACATCGACGGCAACCTCAACGACTCGGTGGTGGAGGCCAACAAGGGCAACGGCCAGTGGTGGCTGTTCAACGCCTACGGGCAGTTGACCGGCAACACGGTCAAGGTCAACGCCCCTTGCCCCAATGTCCAGTACACGCTCCAGGGCGTCGCCGCCCTCGACCGCGCCAAGCGCCAGGCGCGGGTTCTGCTCGGTGGCGGGGGCGGATCGGCGGACGTCGTCTTCGAGCACGTCGACCCGGAGATCTTCGGTACGACCGTCCACGCGCGGCTCCTGGAGATCCCCTGGACGGGCCAAGTCGGCGCCTCCGCGCAGCCGTTGAGGCACGCCGATCACGAACTCCCTGTGGTGGACGGCAAGGTGACGCTCCGTCTGACTGACCTGGACGAGATGTCGGCGCACCAGGTGATCCTTTCTCCGGGCGGCAACGGCGCCGCGCTGCTGCCCCCTTCGGTCGGCTGGCGGTGCTCGTACCAGGCGGAGGACGCCGCCTACATCGGTGACGGCCACTCCCTGAACGGGCCCGAGGGGTCCCCGTCCGACGTCGACAAGTTCGCCGGCTCGACCGGATTCCACGTGGGCGGACTCCGCACCGGTTCCGACGGCGTGCTCGTCTTCTCCGTGGAGGTCCCGCGGGACGGGACGTACGACGTGCGGGTCTTCGCCAACTCCTACAACCTGGCCGACGCGGTGCGCGAGCAGGGTCCCACCAACGTCTTCCTCCGCGTCGACGGCGACGATCCGCAGGAACTCCGGCTGCCGCTCGGCTACAAGTGGGCCGTGTGGGGCCACACCGACACCCGGGTCGAGCTGACCGCCGGCGCGCACACGATCACCCTCGCCGCCGAGGACCCCGACCTCGGCGTCACGCGCGGCGACGCGGTCGTCGACCGGCTCGACCTCGCCCTGCGCGACGACCAGGTGACCGCACCCGCGCTCTACGACGCGGAGTTCGCGGCCCTGGGCGATGGCGCGCGCCTCGACTACGGGCAGCGCGGCGCTTCGGGTCCCGGGGCCGTCGTACTGCCCCGGGGCGGCACCGCCACCTTCTGGGTGCACGCGGCGGACGACGGGGAGGCGACCGTGACCGTGGACCGGATCGGCGCAGGGGAGGGCGAGTTGACGGTCAACGGCGAGGTCGTGGGGATTGTTGAACGATCTGGTGTTCCCCTGTTCCTCGCGGCAGGCATCAACAAGGCCACCGTCACCGCCACTTCGGACACCCTCGTCCTGGACCGCCTCCAAGTAGGCCCCTCACACGGGCTCCTCCCCACCTCGACGTACCCCGCCGAGAACGGCACCACGACCGGCGGCGCGCGAGTCACCGGCGCCCACACGTTCGCGACGGGTGGCAAGGCGGTCGACGGCATCGGCGGCGGCCTCGGAAACGCGCTCACGCTCACCGTGACGGCTGAGCAGGCAGGTCGGCACGCGCTCACCATCCGCTACTCCAACGGCGAGCAGGCGCCGGCCACCCACTACAACCCGGACCCGGTCTGCCGTCACGCGGACATCGCGGTCAACGGAGGTGCCCCGCGGCGCGTGCTGTTCCCGACCACCTTCCACTTCAACAACTTCCACGCCCTCTCGGTCCCGGTCACTCTCGACGAGGGCGCCAACACCCTCACGTTCACGGCCGACGAACTCCCGGCCCACGACGGCCACTCCAGGAACCAGTACGGCCAACGCAGCGCGTACGCACCGGTGATCGACACGGTGACGGTGACGCGGCTGGCCTGAGGGCGGGGCGCGGGCGGGTCAGCGCTCCTCGTCGCCCGCCGCGTACACCCCGAACACCGCGCCCTGCGGATCCCGCAGCACCGCGATCCGCCGCACGTCGCCGATGGACGTCGGTTCCATCAGGACCGTGCCGCCCGCCCCGGACGCCGTGGCGGCGGTGGCGTCGACGTCGGCCACCGAGAAGTAGGGCAGCCAGTGCGGAGTCACCTCCGGCGGGAACTTCGCGTCCATCGTCATCATGCCGCCGAAGTCGGCGCCGTCGATGCCCCACTGCGGGTACTGCTCCGAGGGGCGGACGGTCCAGCCGAACACCGTCGTGTAGAAGACCTCCGAGCGTTCGGGCGCCCGGGTCAGCAGCTCCACCCAGCCCAGCGCGCCGGGCGCGTTGAACAGCCCGGCGCCCGGGAAGGTCCGCGCCTGCCACATCTGGAACGCCGCGCCGCCCGGGTCGAGGGCGACCGCGAAGCGCCCGATGTCGAAGACGTCGATGGGCTCCATCAGCAGCGTCCCGCCCGCCGCCCGTACCGTCTCCGCCGCCGCGTCGGAGTCGGGCACCGCGAAGGACACGTTCCACGCCACCGGCTGCGACTCCTGGAACAGCGGGGTCAGCGCGGCGACGGCGGCGTCACCGACGTGCGCGACGGTGTAACCGCCCGCCTCCGGCCTGGGATCGGTCTCAGGACGCCAGCCGAACACGGCCGAGTAGAACCCCTTGGCCGCCTCCAGATCACTGGTCCCGAGTTCGGTCCAGCAGGGTCCGCCGGGCACCGGCCTGTCGAGCTTCATGGCGTTCCTTCCGCAGAAAGCTCCCCTCCCAGCACGCTAAGCCCGGCCCGCGACCCCGGCCATCCGGCGAGGGAAGGGCGCCCTGGGCGTCGTAGACCTAGATGCCCGGGCGGTATCGCAGCGGATGGTCCGCAGGCACCTCCACCAGGACGATCCGGGTCCCGTCCGGGTCCGTGATCCACATCTCGATCAGGCCCCAGGGTTCCTTCAGCGGTGGGCGGACGATCTCGACGCCCTTCGCCCGCAGTTCCTCGTGTGCCGCGCTCGCGTCCTCGACCTGGAGCCACAGCCGTACGGCGGGGGAGGGCGGGGTGTCGGAGCGGCCGGAGACCTCCAGGAAGCCGCCGCCGAGGAAGTAGACGGTTCCGCGGTCCGGGCCCGTGCCGAACTCGCGGGAGACGGGCAGGGCCAACTGCTCGCCGTAGAAGGCGCGGGAGCGGTCGGGGTCGGTGGGGCGCAGCAGGACGCGGCTGCTCAGTACGTGCACCATGCGGCCGGAGCCTAGTGGCAGGGGCCGGGTTACCCTCGTCTCTGCCTGAGCCGCGCCCTGATCGGAGTTGTGCACCCATGGACACCGCCGCCACCGGACTGACCTTCCGCGACGCCACCGACGCCGATGCGGACGCCCTCGTGGTGCTGATCGAGTCGGCGTACCGGGGGGACGCGAGCCGGGCCGGCTGGACCACCGAGGCGGACATCCTCGAAGGGCAGCGGACCGATCCCGAGGGCGTGCTGGCTGTCATCAAGTCGCCCGACAGCCGGCTGCTCGTCGTCGAGCGCGACGGGCGCGTGGTCGCCTGTTGTCAGCTCGAACACCGGGGTGAGCACGCCTACTTCGGGATGTTCGCCGTCAGCCCGCAGCTCCAGGGCGCGGGCCTCGGCAAGGTCATCATCGCGGAGGCGGAGCGCACGGCGCGGGAGACCTGGGGTGTGCGGGAGATGCACATGACCGTGATCTCCGTACGGAACGACCTCATCGCCTGGTACGAGCGGCGCGGCTATCGCCGTACGGGCCGGATGACCCCGTTCCCGTACGGCGACGAGCGGTTCGGTATTCCGCAGCGCGACGACCTGCAGTTCGAGCTGCTGGTCAAGGAACTCGCTTAGGCGCCACGGGAGTTACGCCGTGAAGCGGCCGGTGCGTTTGATCTCCGGGTAGTCGGTGGTCGCGCCGTCCAGGCCCAGGGCGCGGACGAGGCGCAGCTGGTCCTGGGTGTTCACCACCCAGCCGATGATCTTCAGGTCCGCCTTGCGGGCCGCCTCGACGACCTCCAGGGTCAGGCGCCGGATGTTGAGGCAGACCGTCTCGGCACCGGCCTCGGTGGCGCGCTCCACCACCTCGGGTCCGAATCGGCTGGCGATCAGCGCGGTCCGTACGCCGGGCACAAGGCGGGCGATCTCGGCGATCGCCTCGTCGTGGAACGAGGACACCTCGACCCGCTCGACGAGGTTGCGCCGGTGCATGACCTCGGCCAGCGCCCGGGCCGCCGCCAGGTCCTTGATCTCGGCCTGGAGCGGCGACCCGACCGCGTCCAGGACCTCTTCGAAGACGGGGACGCGCTCGCCGCGGCCCGCGTCCAGGGTGCGCAGCTCGTCGAGGGTCCGCTCGGCGATCGGACCGGTCCCGTCGGTCGTGCGGTCCACGTCGGCGTCGTGCATGACGACGAGGGCGCCGTCCTGGCTCAGATGCAGATCGAGTTCGATGACATCGAGGCCGGCCTGCTCGGCGGCGACGAAGGAACGGAGCGTGTTCTCGGGTTCGAGACCCATGACTCCGCGGTGACCGATGGTAAGGAAGTTCAAGGTTCAACTCGCTTCCGTCGACGGCGGCTCGGCCTGCGCGCGCGGGCGCGGCCGGACATCGGCGTCCACGCGGCAGAGCCGCAGCCTAATGGCCGGGCCCGGCGTTGTACCCGCGCGTACACGGGGGATCGGGGGTGACGGCGGGGGAGTTCCCGGAACGTACCGCGCGCCGCCGCCGTCCGGCCGTGGGCGCGTCCGGCGGGCCTGACCGAAACCGGCCCCTCGGCGGCCCTTGATCGCAGGCGCCGACCTGTCTACCCCGCCACGGCGGAACTAATCGCCTTCTGTGTGTCCGGCAGGAAAAAGAGCGGTGACGGACAGGGGGTGCAGGATAATTTGCGGAGCCTTGCCTTGCTAGGGGAAACCGTGAACGCATACGGTGTCCATACGCGAGGTTCTCCCGTGGAGGATGGGACATGACGGAAATTCTTGTGCAGGTGGGTTCGGAGCAGGGGCTTCCTCCCGTGACCAGGGTGGTGGAGCATCCGGCGTGGCCCGTGCTCAAGGATGCCGTGGAGCGGATCCGGCCATGGCAGTCGAAGGACGGCTCGATCGACTTCACGGCCGAGGGCGCCCCGGCGCGCACGGAGGCCGAGTCCGCCGTGTGCCGTGTGACCGGCGCGGTGGAGGAGCTCTCCCCGCTGCTCCCGCACGACGCCGCGTACCACGCCGCGCTCGTCAGGGATCTGGGCCAGTGGGCCGACGACGGCTTCCAGGTGCCCGACTTCCTCGACTCGCTGCTGGCCTTCCAGCCCGCCGCGGACCGCCGGGACGGACTCCAGCACCTGGTCGTCTTCCCGATGTACACGCAGAACGGCAACCCGGACCGCAACCTCGAGGCGGTCGTCCTGCGCATGGTCTGGCCCGACTGGCTGGCCGAGCTGGAGGCGACCCGCTACGACAACCCGCTGTTCTGCGGCATCACCTTCGAGGACTTCACCTCCGGCTACGACACCAACTCGGCCGTCCTCTTCCCGGAGACCATCGCCGTACGACAGGCGCCGGAACGATTCTCCTGGGGCGGCATCTTCTGCGACCGCGAGGCCGCCCGCTTCCGCCGGGTCACCGAGGCCGCCGTCGGCATCCTGGGCATGCGCCTGCCCGAGGACGTCGCCACGATGGTCGACGACCAGAAGCGCTGCGAAGAGGCCTTCGTCCTGTGGGACATGGTCCACGACCGCACCCACAGCCACGGCGACCTGCCCTTCGACCCGTTCATGATCAAGCAGCGCCAGCCGTTCTGGATGTACGGCCTCGAAGAGCTGCGCTGCGACCTCACCGCCTTCAAGGAGGCCGTGAAGCTGGAGGCCGACGGCGTCCCGCAGGCCCGTGACGTGCAGTACGCGGTCCTCTTCGACCGCATGTTCCGCTTCCCGGTCACCGGCGAACGCGTCCGCAACTACGACGGGCTCGGCGGCCAGCTCCTCTTCGCCTACCTGCACAAGCACGACGTCGTCCGCTGGACCGACAACACCCTGCACATCGACTGGCAGCGCGCCCCCGAGGTCACCAACCAGCTGTGCGCCGAGATCGAGGACCTCTACCGCGCGGGTATCGACCGCCCCAAGCTCGTCCACTGGTTCAAGGCCTACGAGCTGGTCGCGACCTACCTCGCCCCGCACCCCGGCTCCCGCTGGGCCAAGGGCCCGGACGCGCTGGACCTGAGCCTGTCGCCCCGGAAACTCGTGGATGACGTGCTTCCGGACGAGTTTCCGCTGAGCATGTTCTATGAGGCCCTCTCCAAGAAGCTGAAGAACGTGATCGCGTCCACGCGGGGTATCACGGCGGAGAGTGCAGAGCGGATCGCCGCGTGAGCGGCCGTACGACCGAAGTGGCTCAGGAGGCGAGGACCATGGGGAACGGGGCGCTGGACGGCGCGGTGATCGCGGTGGCGGGAGCGGGCGGGCCCGCGGGCCGGGCCGTGCTGCTGCGGCTGGCCGAGGCGGGTGCGACCGTCGTCGGGGCGGACGCGCATCCGGAGCGACTGGCGGAGGCCGTGGACGCGGCCCGCTACGCGCACGGCGGCGCGACCGTCGTGGGGGACACCGTCGACCTGCTCGACCCGCAGGCGACGCGCGAGTGGGCCGAGCACATCGAGAAGGACTTCGGCCGCGTCGACGGCCTGGTCCACCTCGTCGGCGGCTGGCGCGGCAGCGCGTCCTTCACCGACACCGACCTCGCCGACTGGGACCTGCTGGAGAAGCTCCTCATCCGCACCGTCCAGCACACCTCCCTGGCCTTCTACGACGGCCTGGAGCGCAGCGACCGCGGCCGTTACCTCCTGATCAGCGCGGCGGGCGCGAGCAAGCCCACGGCGGGCAACGCGGCGTACTCCGCGTCCAAGGCCGCCGCCGAGGCCTGGACCCTCGCCATGGCCGACGGCTACCGCAAGGCAGGCGGCGAGGACGGGCCCAGCTCCGCCGCCGCCGTCATGGTGGTCAAGGCGCTGGTGCACGACGCGATGCGCGCCGAGCGCCCCAACGCGAAGTTCGCGGGCTTCACCGACGTCAAGGACCTCGCCGAGGCCATCGCCGGCGTCTGGGACAAGCCCGCCACCGAAGTGAACGGAAACCGTCTGTGGCTGACCGAGAAGCCGTGAACCCTCCGAAGACCGACGCCCGTCGCCATCACGACCCGGAGATCCGCGGCTTCGCCAGCGACAACTACGCCGGCGCCCACCCCGAGGTGCTCGCCGCCCTCGCCCTCGCCAACGGCGGCCACCAGGTCGCCTACGGCGAGGACGACTACACGGAGAACCTCCAGGGCATCATCCGCAGCCACTTCGGGGCCACCGCCGAGGCGTTCCCGGTCTTCAACGGCACCGGCGCCAACGTCGTCGCCCTTCAGGCGGTCACCGACCGCTGGGGCGCGGTGATCTGCGCCGAGAGCGCGCACATCAACGTCGACGAGGGCGGCGCCCCCGAGCGCATGGGCGGCCTGAAACTCCTCACGGTGCAGACTCCGGACGGCAAGCTCACGCCCGACCTGATCGACCGGCAGGCCTTCGGCTGGGACGACGAGCACCGCGCGATGCCGCAGGTCGTCTCGATCACCCAGAGCACCGAACTCGGCACCCTGTACACGCCGGACGAGATCCGCGCGATCTGCGACCACGCCCACGCGCACGGCATGAAGGTCCACCTCGACGGCTCCCGGATAGCCAACGCGGCCGCCTCACTCGACGTTCCGATGCGGACGTTCACCAATGCGGTCGGCGTCGACATCCTCTCCCTGGGCGGGACGAAGAACGGCGCGATCTTCGGCGAGGCGGTCGTCGTCATCAACCAGGACGCCGTCAGCCACATGAAGCACCTGCGCAAGCTGTCCATGCAGCTCGCCTCCAAGATGCGCTTCGTCTCGGTGCAGTTGGAGGCGCTGTTCGCCAAGGACCTGTGGCTGCGCAACGCCCGCCACGCCAACGAGATGGCCCAGCGCCTCGCCGAGGGCGTGCGCGCGGTGCACGGCGTGGAGATCCTCTACCCCGTGCAGGCCAACGGCGTCTTCGCCCGCCTCCCGCACGACGTGAGCGAGCGCCTGCAGAAGCGGTTCCGCTTCTACTTCTGGGACGAGGCCGCCGGGGACGTCCGCTGGATGTGCGGCTTCGACACGACCGAGGACGACGTGGACGCGTTCGTGGCGGCACTCAAGGAGGAGATGGCCCGCTAGAGCGGCGGCTGGAATCGCCTCATGCATAGGTATGCGGTCACCTGAAAAGTCATTGACTGTTGGGTGATCGCTTTCCTATGCTCTGCAGCCATGCAACTGATCCAGAACACCCCTGATCTCTCGGCCTACTTGGTCGCCGACGAGGTCATCGACCACGACCATCCCCGTGTGCGGGAGACGGCCGCGCGGCTCGCCAGGAGTGCCGAGGACTCGTATGCCTATGCACGCCTGGCGTTCGAGTTCGTCCGGGACGGGATTCCCCACTCGCAGGACTCCGGTGATCCGCGCGTCACCTGGCGGGCCTCCGACGTCCTGGAGCAGGGCACCGGCATCTGCTACACCAAGGCGCACGCGCTCGCCGCGCTGCTGCGGGCCGAGGACATTCCCACGGCGCTCTGCTACCAGAAGTTCGACGTGGTCCACGGTCTGGTCGCCGTGCGCTTCAATGGGGCCTGGCACCGGCAGGACCCGCGCGGCAACAAGCCGGGCGTGGACGCGCAGTTCTCGCTCGACGGGGAGCGGCTGGCCTTCATACCCGACCCGGAGTTCAATGAGATGGACTATCCGGTGCTGTACGCTGAACCGCACCCGGCCGTCCTGAGCGCCCTCACGGCAGCCCCCGACCGGTCGCACCTCTGGAAGACGCTCCCGACCGCACTTTGAGGCAAGCCATGACGCTCACGCTCACCGTGTCCGACGAAGTCCGCGCCCTCGCGCCCGGGTTCACCCATGTCGCGATCGAGGCCCACGGACTCGTCAACGGGCCCAGCACCGAGGAGAGTTCGGCGCTGCTCGACGACGCGGCCCGCCGGCTCGCCGTACGGCTGGACGGGCGCGCGCCGCACGAGGACCCGCACATGGCGGCCTGGCGCGAGGTGTACACGGCGTTCGGGTCGAAGCCGTCGCGGACGCGCAACTCGGCGGAGGCGCTGGCCAAGAGGGCGCTGACGGACGCCGGGCTGCCCCGGATCAATGTGCTGGTCGACCTCTACAACGCCATCAGCGTCGCCCACCTGATCCCCGTGGGCGGTGAGGACATCGACCGCATCCAGGGCGGGATGATCCTTCAACGAGCCGTCGGGGACGAGGAGTTCGTGACCGCGGCCGGTGGTGAGGAGGTCGTCGAGCATCCCGACGCGGGCGAGGTGGTGTGGCGTGACGAGGTCGGTGTCACCTGCCGCCGCTGGAACTGGCGACAGGGGCCGCGCACCCGGCTGACGGAGCAATCGACGTCCGCCGTCTTCCTGTTGGAGAGCCTGGCGCCGATGCCGGTCGCCGAGGTCGAGGCCGCGGGCGCCGAACTCGCGGAACTGCTGGGGAAGTTCAGCCCCGGGGCGCAGATCACCGTCCACGCCCCGGCGTGAGACTCAGCGGGCCTCGGCGGCCTTGACCTCTTCGGCGGTGGGGGCCGTACCGCCGAGGTGGGCCGGCATCCACCAGGTGTCGTCCGGGCCCTTGGGCCGTACCGGATAAGCGCGCTGGGCCGCTTCGAGCAGCTCCTGGACGCGCTCGCGCAGGCGGCGGGTGATCGCGCCCGCGTACTGGTCCTGCGGGGCCTCCACCGGCTCGCCGACCCGGATGGTGATCGGGGTGTGGCTGCGCTTGAAGTTCTTCGGGTGGCCCTTGGTCCACAGGCGCTGCGTGCCCCACAGGGCCATCGGGATCAGCGGGACGCCGGCCTCCTGGGCCATGCGCGCGGCACCCGACTTGAAGCTCTTCAGGGTGAAGGACTGGGAGATCGTCGCCTCGGGGAAGACGCCGACGATCTCGCCGGAGCGCAGCGAATCCAGCGCGTGCTGGTACGCCGTCTCGCCCTGCTCGCGGTCCACCGGGATGTGCTTCATGCCGCGCATCAGCGGACCCGAGATCTTGTGCCGGAAGACCGACTCCTTCGCCATGAAGCGCACCAGGCGCTTCTGCGGCAGGGCGGCCAGGCCGTCGAAGATGAAGTCCAGGTAGCTGATGTGGTTGCTGACCAGCACGGCGCCGCCCGAGCGCGGAATGTTCTCCGACCCCTTGCAGTCGATCTTGAGGTCCCAGGCCTTGAACAGCGTTTGGGCGAGACCGATGACAGGGCGGTAGACAAGCTCAGCCATGGACGGGGTGGACCCTTCTCTCTGCCTGAAGGGGTTCTCCGGGCGGGAAAGTTACGCAGCCGTAGGTTTACGGCATTGCGCAGATCGTGCCCGAAGAACGGACGAGTGGCCAGTCCTCGTGCCCCAGAACGGCGAGATCCTCGTCACGTCCATCGCTTGATCCACCTCGGCCTTTTAAGTTTCCTTTACTGTGCGCGAACTGTCACTCGACGCACGAGCAGGTACATCTCGCACCCCAGGCAGTACCCGAACGCGGCATTGAGGAAGGCGGCGGCGAGCGCGGCCCCCGTCGCCGCGAGCCCCAGCCACTCGGGACCCAGGCCGAAACCGACCAGGCCCACCCCGGCGAAGACCAGCCCGACCGCCTGCGCGAACCGCGGCGGCTCCGGCGCCTCGAACTCGGTCGGCGGCCCGATCCGCGGCCGTACCGCCTTCCGGAACAGCCAGCCGTACGGCGAGCGGCCCACGCCGCCCGCCGCGCCCAGCGCGAACGCCAGGGTCTGCCAGGCCAGCAGCCAGAAGCTGCCGGTGATGAGCACGACCGCCAGTACTACGGTCGTCAGGGCCGCCCCGAAGCGCGGTCCTCGTACGTCGATGTCCATGAATCAAGGATTCCGCAACGGAAAGGATTCGGGGTGCCGGGAATCTTTGCAGTCTCGTGAACGCTGGAAGGACCGATGACCGGACTTGTGGTGTGCGTGATCGTGCTCGCGGCGGCGAGCGCCTACGGAGTGCTGCATCGGCGGCGGAGCGGGAGAGTGCGCGTGCGTGGGCGCGACGGCGGAAAGCGGCTCGGCGCCGCCGAGTTGGGCGGCGACCTCGGCGAGAAGGCCACCCTGGTGCAGTTCTCCAGCGCCTTCTGCGCGCCCTGCCGGGCCACGCGCCGGGTGCTGGGCGAGGTGGCCGGCATGGTCCCCGGAGTGAGCCACATCGAGATCGACGCCGAGGACCACCTGGACCTCGTACGGGAACTCGACATCCTGAAGACCCCCACCGTGCTCGTCCTCGACGCCGACGGACGGGTCGTCCGGCGTGCCACCGGCCTCCCCCGCAAGGCGGATGTCATCGCAGCTCTGGGTGAGGCGGTTTGACGGTTGTGACGATGACGGTGAGCCATCTCCCATATGTCGGAACGTACTTGACTGTGCGCACCACCTATCGTCAGCCTGACCGTATGCCTTCGGAACTCCTTCTCTACGGGCGGGTGCACGTCGACCTGGCCCGCACCGCGAGCGCGCGCTGTCCGGGCTGTTGAGCAGCCACGGTCCCAGCTCGTCCCCTCGGCAGAAGGACACGTCCATGACGGCCACGCCCGACCTCGGCACCCGTACTCCTCAGCACGCCTCTCCCGACCTGCTGCGGTCCGTCTTCCGGCAGCACGCGGCCGGTGTGGCGGTGATCACCGCACTCGGTGAGAACGGCCCGGTCGGCTTCACCGCCACCTCGCTCAGCTCCGTCTCCGCCGCGCCCCCGATGCTGTCCTTCGGGATCGGCACCGGCGCCTCCAGCTGGCCCGCGATATCCGAGGCCGACCATGTCGGCGTCCACGTCCTGGGCGAGCACCAGGAGGAGCTGGCGGCCACCTTCGCCCGCAGTGGCGCCGACCGGTTCGGTGCGCCCACCGTCTGGCGCGAGGGCCCCGAAGGGGTGCCGGTCCTGGACGGCGTGCTCGCCTGGCTGGTGTGCCGGGTCGCCGCGCGCGTGCCCGCGGGGGACCACCGCATCGTCCTGGCCGAGGTCGTCCTCGGTGACCACGCGGGCACCGGCCGCCCGCTCCTCTACCACCAGGGGCGTTTCAACGGACTGCGTGACTGAGGCCACTCCGGGTGGGTGACGGGCCACCCTGCGGAAGCGTCGAGTTCCGATTACGCTGCGTTGCACAGGTCACAGTTCAAAGCGCTTGCTTAGCGGGCACCCGTTGGGGGAGCGTAGGGGTGCGTACTGGCGAGTAATATTTCGTCGGGAGCACCGGTCGCCCCCACCGGGAACGGCCGTTCAGGGCGCCTATGCTGCCTGGAAGTAGGCAGCCGAAAATGACGATGCAGTAGGAGAGCCGGCGTGAGCTTGAGGATCGTTGTCACTGTGAAGTACGTGCCCGACGCCACTGGCGACCGGCACTTCGCCGATGACCTGACCGTCGACCGGGACGACGTGGACGGTCTGCTCTCCGAGCTCGACGAGTACGCGGTCGAGCAGGCGCTGCAGATCTCCGAGAACTCGGACGACGACGTGGAGATCACCGTCCTGACCGTGGGCCCGGAGGACGCCAAGGACGCCCTGCGCAAGGCGCTGTCCATGGGCGCCGACAAGGCGATCCACGTCGAGGACGACGACCTGCACGGCACCGACGCCATCGGCACCTCCCTGGTGCTGGCCAAGGCGATCGAGAAGGCCGGCTTCGACCTGGTCGTCTCCGGCATGGCCTCCACCGACGGCACCGCCGGTGTGGTCCCCGCCCTGCTGGCCGAGCGCCTGGGCGTCCCGCAGGTCACGCTGCTCTCCGAGGTCTCCGTCGAGGGCGGGGTCGTCAAGGGCCGCCGTGACGGCGACACCGCCTCCGAGCAGCTCGAGGCCTCCCTGCCGGCCGTCGTGTCGGTCACCGACCAGTCGGGCGAGGCGCGTTACCCGTCCTTCAAGGGCATCATGGCCGCCAAGAAGAAGCCGGTCGAGGCCTGGGACCTCTCCGACCTGGAGATCGACACCGACGAGGTCGGCCTCGAGGGCGCCTGGACCGCCGTCGACTCCGCGGCCCAGCGCCCCGCGCGCACCGCCGGCACGATCGTCAAGGACGAGGGCGAGGGCGGCAAGCAGCTCGCCGAGTTCCTCGCGGGCCAGAAGTTCATCTAAGCCCCAAGGCCCGACTCGCTCACCGCCCCTCAGACTTCGCACGCACGCAGGAGACCATTCCCATGGCTGAAGTTCTCGTCTACGTCGACCACGTGGACGGCGCCGTCCGCAAGCCCACCCTGGAGCTGCTGACCCTGGCCCGCCGCATCGGCGAGCCCGTCGCGGTCGCCCTCGGCGCCGGCGCGGAGAACACCGCCGCCGCGCTCGCCGAGCACGGCGCGGTGAAGGTGCTCACGCACGACGCCTCCGAGTACGCCGACTACCTCGTCGTCCCCAAGGTCGACGCCCTCCAGGCCGCCTACGACGCCGTCTCCCCGGCCGCCGTCCTGGTGCCGTCCTCCGCCGAGGGCAAGGAGATCGCCGCCCGTCTGGCGGTACGCATCGGCTCCGGCATCATCACCGACGCCGTCGACCTGGAGGCCGGTGACCAGGGCCCGGTGGCCACGCAGTCGGTGTTCGCCGCCTCCTTCACCACCAAGACCCGTGTCTCCAAGGGCACCCCGGTCATCACCGTGAAGCCCAACTCGGCCGCCGTGGAGGCCGCCCCGGCCGCCGGTACGGTCGAGGCCCTCGCGGTCACCTTCTCGGACAAGGCCACCGGCACCAAGGTCACCGCGCGCACCCCGCGCGAGTCGACCGGCCGTCCGGAGCTGACCGAGGCCGCGATCGTCGTCTCCGGCGGCCGCGGTGTGAACGGCGCGGACAACTTCGCGATCATCGAGGCCCTCGCCGACTCGCTCGGCGCGGCCGTGGGCGCCTCCCGCGCCGCCGTGGACGCCGGCTGGTACCCGCACTCCAACCAGGTCGGCCAGACCGGCAAGAGCGTCTCCCCGCAGCTCTACATCGCCAACGGCATCTCCGGCGCGATCCAGCACCGCGCGGGCATGCAGACCTCGAAGACGATCGTCGCCGTCAACAAGGACGCCGAGGCCCCGATCTTCGACCTCGTCGACTACGGCGTCGTCGGCGACCTCTTCGACGTCGTCCCGCAGCTCACCGACGAGGTCAAGTCCCGCAAGGGCTGATCTCTCCAGGCGCTACGAGGCCCCTGCGACCCGCGTGGTCGTGGGGGCCTTTCGCGTGCCCCGGCCGCTCATCCCAGGCTGATCGTGGACTGCACGGGCAGGTGGTCGCTCGGGAACTGGCTGTTCTCGGAGAAGGTGTTGAGAGCGGTCCGGCGCACGGTGACACCCGGGGAGACCAGGATCCAGTCGATGCGGGGGCCTTCCGGCACGAGCGCGCGGTAGCCGTGGAAGCTGCCGTAGAGCTGCCCGCGTGCGGCCGCCGCGTCCCAGGTGTCCCTGAGGCCCGGGCCCGCGTCCAGCATCGTGGAGTAGACCGAGGTGGTGTACGCGGCGGTGTTGAAGTCGCCGGTCACCACGAGCGGCAGGGAGCCGTCCAGGTGGGCGAGGCGCTCGGCGATGAGAGTGGCGGCGCGCTCGCGTGCGTACTGACTCGCGTTGTCCAGGTGGGTGTTGAGGACGTAGAACTCCCGCTCGTCGTCCCCGAGGTCGCGGAAGCGGATCCAGGTGGCGATGCGCGGGTGGGCGCCGCCCCAGGTGTTCGAGCCGATCACGGCGGGCGTGTCGGAGAGCCAGAACTGGTCGTACTCGACGGGGGCGAGGCGGCGGGTGTCGTAGAAGATCGCCGTCTCCTCGTCGAAGCTGCCGCCCTTGCGGCCGCCGCCGATCCAGTCGTAGTGCGGCGCCAGGTCCTGCCTGATGTCCTGGAGCTGCGCGTAGAGGCCCTCCTGGGTGCCGATGACGTCGGGGGCCGCGCGCAGCAGCAGATCGCGCATGACCGGGCGGCGGACCTTCCAGCTGTTGGGTTCGGTGGTGTCGGCGAAGCGCAGGTTGAAGGTCATGACGTCCAGCAGACGGGTCTCCTTCCGGACGGAGGCGGAGCGTGCGGTTCCGATGAGTGGCAGGGCGATGGCGGCCGCCACGAGCGTGGTCAGCCCCGCGCGACGGGTCACCGTCCTGGCAGTCGACATGTGCATCCCTCCCCTTGCGAGTCAGGATGAGGGTGCGCGGCGCCGGGCGGAAGAGGGCCTCGGGGCGGCAGTGAACAGGACGGTTCACGGCGTGGACAGGGTGTTGACCGGCGGGAAGCTCCACGGATAACTTCGTTCTACGGATTGTTGATTCCGTAGAGCGGAAAACTGGAGGGTGTGGGAATGGGTCAGGGCGAGCAGGAGAAGGTGGCGACGAGCCTCGCGGGCGCGGTCGGCGAGGAGATCAGCGCCTCCCTGGCACCGGTCGACGCCGAACTGGAGCGCCGCTACCCCGGCGACCCCGGCACCCGCCAGCCCGTCCACACGGTCTACGTCCCCGGTGACGTCTTCGCCGCCGACACGATCCGTACCTGGGGCGACCGCGCGCTCGCCGCCCTCGACGAACACGCCCCCGACGCGGCCTCCTTCGCCGCTGTCCTCGGCCTCTCCGACGACCTCGCGGAGCCCGTCCACGCGCGCGTGCGGGCCAAGTTGGAGCGCGAGCCCATCGAGGACCTGCGCGTCGACTTCGAGGACGGCTACGGCCCCCGCCCCGACGCCGAGGAGGACGCGGCCGCCGCCCGCGCGGCCCGCCTCATCGCCGAGGCGTACCAGCAGGGCACCGCTGCGCCGTACATGGGCATCCGGATGAAGTGCATGGAGGCGCCGGTGCGCGACCGGGGCATCCGCACCCTCGACATCTTCCTCACCGGGCTCATGGAGGCCGGCGGGCTCCCTGACAGCCTGGTCCTGACGCTCCCCAAGGTCACCTACGCCGAGCAGGTCACCGCGATGGTGCGCCTCCTGGAGGCCTTCGAGAAGGCGCGCGGGCTCGAACAGGGCCGGATCGGCTTCGAGATCCAGATCGAGACCAGCCAGTCCATCCTCGCCACCGACGGCACGGCCACCGTCGCCCGCATGATCCAGGCCGCCGAGGGCCGCGCCACCGGCCTGCACTACGGCACCTTCGACTACAGCGCCTGCCTCGGCGTCTCCGCCGCCTACCAGGCCAGTGACCACCCCGCCGCCGACCACGCCAAGGCGGTCATGCAGGTCGCGGCGGCCGGGACGGGCGTACGGGTGTCGGACGGCTCGACGAACGTCCTCCCCGTCGGGCCCACCGCGAAGGTCCACGACGCCTGGCGCCTGCACTACGGCCTCACCCGCCGGGCCCTGGCCCGCGCGTACTACCAGGGCTGGGACATGCACCCCGCCCACATCCCCACCCGCTACGCGGCCGTCTTCGCCTTCTACCGCGAGGGCTTCGAACAGGCCGCCGCGCGGCTCGCCCGCTACGCCAACCACGCCGGCGGCGACGTCATGGACGAGCCCGCCACCGCCAAGGCCCTCAGCGGCTATCTGCTGCGCGGCCTGGACTGCGGCGCGCTGGACATCGCCGAGGTGGCCAGGGCGACCGGCCTGACCCGGATGGACCTTGAGGGCTTCGCGTCACCGCGTCGGGGCGACCTCACGGCGTCCGCCAAGTAGCGGACCTGTCACAGGTGTTGGTGCCCGCGTCTGTTGTCACCGCCGCCCCGTAGGCTGTACGGCGTTCATGGATGTGCCACGGGACGGAGCGGCGGTGCCTTCGGGGGAGAGCGGACGCGTGGACGGGGTCGACCGGTTGCTGGCCGGGCGGTACCGCGTCGTGGCGCGACTCGGGCGCGGCGGCATGGGTGTCGTCTGGCGGGCCGTCGACGAGGTCCTCGGCCGCGAGGTCGCCGTCAAGGAACTGCGCACCTTCACCGACGCGCACGGGCCCGAACTCGCGGATCTACGGCTGCGGATGCAGCGCGAGGCGCGGGCGGCGGCGCGGGTCCGGCACTCCGGGGTGGTCGCCGTGCACGACATCGCCGAGGTCGACGGACGCCCGCTGATCGTCATGGAACTGATCGACGGGCCGTCCCTGGACGACGTGTTGACCGAGCGCGGCCCGATCGACCCGCGCGAGGCGGCCGGGATCGGCGCGAAGGTGATGGAGGCGCTGGCCGCGGCGCACGCCGTGGGTGTCCTGCACCGCGATGTGAAACCCGGGAACATCCTGCTGGACCGCTCGGGCCGGGTCGTCCTCACCGACTTCGGCATCGCCACGATGGACGACCCCGGCGACGGCTCCGCCACCCACCTCACCCGCAGCGGCGAACTCATCGGCTCCCTCGACTACTTGGCCCCCGAACGAGCCCAAGGCGCCGACCCCGGCCCCGCCTCCGACGTCTGGGCCCTGGGCGCCACGCTGTACGCCGCCGTCGAGGGCACGTCCCCCTTCCGCCGCACCTCCACGTACTCCACCCTCACGGCCATCGTCTCCGAGCCCCTACCGGAACCCCGACGGGCAGGCCGACTTGGGCCGGTCCTGAGCCAACTGATGGAGAAGCGGGCGGAGTTGCGCCCTGACGCCGGGCGAGCGCGGGGGATGTTGGAGGCGGTGGCGCGGGGGGCGGGGACGGATACGCCTACGGCTGTGTTGCGTGGTTCGTACGGGATGATGGGGAGCGGGGCTTTCGGCGTGCCGCTTGGGGGAGGCGTGGCGGCCGGGGCCGAGGGCGTAACGGGTCCTGGGGGAGCGGGACTTGAGGGATCGGGGCGCGCTCGGGACGGGGAATCGGGCGCGGATGCCGGTGAGTTGACGGGGTCCGAGGAGGGCGCGGGGGTCGGGGACGCGGCGGGGACGGGCGCGGGGGCCGGCGGCTCGGTCGGGCAGGGCGCTGGGGGCGAAGGCGCGGCCGGGCAGGGCGACGGGGTCGGAGGGGCTGCCGGGAAGCGCTCGGGATCCGCAGCGTCTGGGGCTCCGGTCGGACAGGGGATCGGGGCGGCGGAGGCCTCCGATTCGGTCGAGGCGGGATTTGGTGGTGCTGTACCGGGCGGCGGGGGCCGGTCCGGGCCGGGATTCGGCGGTGGGAGGCCGGGCGGCGACGGCCGGTCCGAGGCGGATTTCGGTGGTGCTGTACCGGGCGGCGGCGGCGGGTCCGGGCCGGGATTCGGCGGTGGGAGGCCGGGCGGCGACGGCCGGTCCGAGGCGGGATTTGGTGATGCTGCGCGAGGCAGCGGCGGCGGGTCCGGGCCGGGATTCGGCGGTGGGAGGCCGGGCGGCGACGGCCGGTCCGAGGCGGGATTTGGTGGTGCTGCGCGAGGCAGCGGCGGCGAGTCCGGGCCGGGCTTCGGCGGTGGGGCGCCGGACAGCGGTGGCCGGTCCGAGGCGATGTTCGATGGTGCCGCGCCAGGCAGCGACGGTCGGTCCGAGCCGAGTTTCGGCGGTGCTGCGTCGGACGGCGCCGGTCCCTCCGAGCCCGGACCCGGTAGCGCGGCGCCCAACAGCGCCGCCCCGTCCCAACAGCCCAGGGCCCAGGCAGCCGTGACCGGTTCCGTCGATGACCCCGGGCAGCCGGACACACCGGCACCTGGGGCACCCCATAATCCCTGGGCGTCGGCGTACCAGTCGGAGACAGCGGCGGGGTCCGAAGCGGCGGCGCAACACCCTGGCTCCTCGGGGGAGTTCGGCGCGGCCGAGTGGAGCCCGGAAGCCCCGGGACAGCCCAGCTCGGTCACGCCCGACGCGTACTCCGCGCCCTGGTCCGCGGCGCACCCGCAGGGGCCTGGCTCCACCGCGCCTTCCCCAGCCGTACCTCAGGGCTTCGGCCCACCACCGCATACGTCCGCCCCCACCGGGCCCATCGCCCCCGCCGCCCCTCCCCGCCGAAGAGCCCGCATCCTGATCGCCGCCGTGGCCAGTGCCGTTGTCCTCATCGGCGCCGGGGTCGCCTACGCGCTGCACAACGCGCACGACAACGAGGCCGGCACGCGGCCTTCGGTGGCGTCGGCTCCGGCAAGTGCCGTTTCCTCGCCCGCCGGGCGCACCGACGCCGGTCACTCGGGCGGCCCTAAGCCCACGGGGAAGAACGAGGAGAAGACTCCCGCCCCGGCCGGGACGCAGGGCGGGCGCAGCGAGCCCACGCCCTCGGAGCGCGGCTCCGCCTCGGCCCCGGTCAAGCCCACGGCCGGTAGCACCGCCGGCGGCAGCAAGGGCGGTTCGGGCAGAGGGAGTTCGACGGGCGGTTCCAGCTCGCCCAGTCCGGCCGCCGCCTGTCAGGCCATCGGCGGTGGAAAGTACAACTGCCAGGTGTGGCGCAGTGCCAGGTCCTACACCGCCTCCGGCACCGAAGTCGGTGTCCTCGGCGCGGGCACCAATTACTTCTTCTGCCAACAGAACCTGGGCCGCCGCGAGACCTACGGCCAGTGGACCAACACGTGGTGGGCGAAGACGGACGACGACAGCGGCAACACGAACGTCTATGTCAGCGCCGTCTACCTCAAGGGCGGCGACAACGACGAACCGGTCCCGGGGCTCCCGGTCTGCTGAGGCCGTACGAAGCGCTCAAGACCCGACACCGTCACCAGCCCCTCCTCCAGGAACAGCCGCGTACCCCGGTCGCACAACGACCGGTCGGCCCGCGCCCGCGCGCAGAACTCCTCCGGTGTCCGCCCGAACAGCCTCCTCAACTCCGCCGAGCCGCCCAGGAGTTCGGTGAGGAGCACCCGCTCGCCCGGGTGCCGGCGCGGTACACCGGTACCGTCCCGCAGGACACCGTTCCGGTTGACGTAGACGTACACGCCCCGCAGCAACTGCCCTGGCCCCGGCTCGACTTGAACGACGGATCCCGGCAACCACGCCCGGTCGTACGCCCTTTCGCTCGCGTCCACCACCGCGAGCTGCCGCGTGTCGAACCACGTCACGAACAACTCCCGCACCACACCGGGCGCGTGGACCGGCGAGGCCGACACATACCCCATGCGACTCACATGCGCGGAGACCCCGACGCCGATCCCCGTGACCCGTGCCTTCACCATCGGGACGGGGGACGAGATCCCGAACTCCGCCATCTTGTGCCGCAGTTGAGCGGGACAGGCGTTGGAGCCGATCGCCAGGACCGGCGTGCGGTCCTCGTACGTCACGTGGCCGTCGAGCGGCAACAGCCGGTCCCCGACGAGAAGTCCGGACTCGGCGGGCCACACGCCGGGATAGAGGAGCGGCTCCTCACGCGGCGCCCGAGCCAGCCCCAGCGCCTCCAACGTGCGGTCCGTGCGGTCCGCGCGGTCGCTCATACGGTCGTGCACGCGCCGCTCACTCCGACGGCGGGAGTTCGCCCGATCCCCGGGTGATCAGCCGGGTCGGCAACTCGATGCGCTCCGGCGCGATCAGCGTGCCGTCCAGCTGACGGAAGAGCCGGTCCGCGGCCGTACGTCCGAGAGCCGCCGCGTCCTGCGCGACGACCGTCACGCCCGGCTGGAGCAGATCGGCGAGTTCGAAGTCGTCGAAGCCGACCAAGGCGATCCGGCGCGACTGCTCGGCCAGGACGCGGACGACGGTGACCGTCACACGGTTGTTGCCGGCGAAGATCGCGGTAACGGGCGAGGGCCCGGTCAGCATCTCCTCGGCGGCCCGCCGCACCCGCACCGGGTCGGTCACGCCGAGGGACATCCAGGCGTCCTCGACCTCTATCCCCGCGTCCTCCATCGCCGCCCGGTACCCGCGCAGTCGTTCGGCGGCCGTGTGGATGCGGGGCATGTCACCGATGAAGCCGATGCGCCGGTGGCCGTGGGAGATGAGATGGGTGACGCCGTCCCGGGCGCCGCCGTAGCTGTCCGAGAGGACGACGTCCGCGTCGATCTGCCCGGCCGGACGGTCCACGAACACCGTCGCGACGCCCGCCTTGATCTCCGGCTCCAGATAGCGGTGGTCGTCCCCGGCCGGGATCACCACGAGACCGTCCACCCGCCGGGCGCACAGCGCGAGCACCAACTCCTGCTCGCGGTCCGGGTCTTCGGCGCTGGAACCGTTGATCAGCAGGGCACCGTGGGCGCGGGCGACCTCTTCTACGGCGCGGCTGAGCGGGCCGTAGAACGGGTCGGCGAGGTCCTCCAGGACGAGGCCGATGCTGGCCGTGCGGCCCTTGCGCAGGACGCGGGCGCTGTCGTTGCGGCGGAAGCCGAGCGCGTCGATGGCCTCCTGGACCCGGCGCTCGGTGTCCGGGGTGACGCCCGGTTCGCCGTTGACCACGCGCGACACCGTTTTCAGGCCGACACCGGCGCGCGCGGCCACGTCCTTCATGGTCGGACGGTTGCCGTAGCGGTTCTCGGGGCGGCGGGCGGTCTCTGGCACGATGCGCTGTCCTGTCCTGTCGTCCACGGGGGATGCATAGGTCCATGGGTTTGTATGAGGATGTGGCGTCGAGCATAGAGCCTGGACAACGTTGTCATATGCGAGAGAGACTGTCCACCGATATCAACGGCCTGCGCCCCCACCGCGAGACCGGCCCAACTCACCTTCTGGTGGTTCTCATGTTTGACGGGGAGATCTGACACTGATGCACACCGACCTCGTGGCCGCGCTCGACATCGGCGGCACCAAGATCGCCGGGGCGCTGGTGGACGGCCACGGCAAGATCCTGGTGCGAGCACATCGCCCGACGCCCTCGCAGGACGACGGCGACACCGTGATGCGAGCCGTGGAGGAGGTGCTCGGAGAACTCACCGCATCGCCTTCGTGGTCCCGCGCGGGCGCCCTCGGCATCGGCAGCGCGGGTCCCGTGGACGCCTCCGCGGGCACCGTGAGCCCGGTCAACGTGCCGGGCTGGCGTGATTTTCCGCTGGTGGAGCGGGTGCGTGCGGCGACCGGTGACCTGCCCGTCGCGCTGATCGGCGACGGCGTGGCGATCACGGCGGCCGAGCACTGGCAGGGCGCCGCACGCGGACACGCCAACGCGCTGTGCATGGTGGTCTCGACGGGTGTCGGCGGGGGCCTCGTCCTCAACGGCCAGCTGCATCCCGGGCCGACCGGCAACGCGGGCCACATCGGCCACATCAGCGTCGACCTGGACGGCGACCTCTGCCCGTGCGGTTCGCGCGGCTGTGTCGAGCGGATCGCCAGCGGGCCCAACATCGCCCGGCGGGCGGTCGAGGGCGGCTGGCGGCCGGGTCCCGACGGCGATGCCTCGGCCGCCGCGGTGGCCGCCGCGGCCCGTGCCGGTGACCCGGTCGCCGTGGCCTCCTTCGAGCGGGCCGCGCAGGCGCTCGCGGCAGGGATCGCGGCCACCGCGACCCTCGTCGAGATCGACATCGCCGTGATCGGCGGGGGTGTGGGCAAGGCGGGCGACGTGCTCTTCACGCCGCTGCGCAAGGCGCTGAGCGACTACGCGACGCTGTCCTTCGTGCAGCGCCTCACGGTGACCCCGGCTCAGATGGGCACGGACGCCGGGCTGGTGGGAGCGGCCGCGGCCGCGCTCGCCGGGCAGACGAGCACGACCTCGGCCGTGGTGTGAACCGTCGAGCGGCCGAAACGTTCGTTCAGCGGCTTATGCCTCGCGAACGCCACTTCGCCCGGCTCAGCAGGTGAGTTGAGCGTCCGCCCAGTCCGCGTGGTCCGAGTCGACCCCGTCGCCGCCGTCGGTGACGACGAGTCGGACCACCTGGGCGCCGGTCACGTCCGCCGTGACCGGCTGGGCGGGCATCGCGTTGGTGAGGACGCCGGTCGAGGCGACCTCGGTGCCGTCCGCCCAGATCTCGAAGGCGACGGTGCCGTTGGCGCCCTTCTCGTCGTCCACACCGACGTCCGCGGTGACCTTCTCGCACGCCTTCCCGGTGTAGTACCGCACCTCGCTCTCGGCATGGACACCGAGCCCCTTGGCGTACACCACACCGCCCAAGGTGATCGGATGACCGTCGCCCGCCGCGCTCTCCCCGTTGCTCGTGTTGCGCTCGACCGGCCCGTATCCATTGGCCGTCGACATCCACGGAAGGTCACCGAGATACGAGGTCCCGGCCGGCGGCGCGACCACCACGGACGCGGTGAACGGCAGTGTGCCGGTGACCCGGGTACCGGTCGGCGAGCGGTAACTCGCCCTGAGCGTCAGGTCGTACGACCCCGTCGGTGTTCCGGCGGGAGGGGTGACCGTCCACTTCGTGCGCAGGGCCCGGCCTGTCCGTACGGCCCGCGCGGTCGTCGGGGACGCAGCCCGGATCTTCCAGCCCGCGGGCCCGGTCAGGCCGGTGGAGACGTGTTCGGCGGTCGTCCGGCCGAGGTCGGTGACCGTCGTGGTGAGCGGGGTCGGAGTGCCCGCCTGCACCAACGGGGCGTTCGCCAGGGCGAGTTCGACGGCTGGCGGGTTCTTGAGCGCGTGCCGGTCGGCGGAGACCCGTACGAGGACCGTGCCGTGGGCCGGGACGGTCGCGGAGATCGCGCCCGCGGTGTTGTAGCTCCTGTGCTGCCACAGGTCGCGCAGGGTGTAGGCGCGGGCGCCGGGGAGGCCGACGGCCGCCGCGGTGGTGGCGATGCGCTGGGCGCTGCCGGACTCGTTGAACAGCGCGACCGTACGGCTGCCGTCCTTCATCTCCTTGGCGACGACCCAGCGTCCGCCCTCGGACGTGACAACGTTTCCCTGCTTGCCCAGCGGGTCCTGGTCGACCGCGATGACCTCCTTGTTGTCGAGGATGTCGAAGGTCGCGGGGGTCGCGGTGCGCAGGTCCGAGCCGATGAGGAGGGGTGCGGCCATGATCGACCACAGCGAGAAGTGCGAGCGGTACTCGGTGTCCGTCATGCCGCCGTTGCCGACCTCCAGCATGTCGGGGTCGTTCCAGTGCCCGGGACCGGCGTACCGCGCGAGGGGCAGGTTCTGCTTGAGGATCGACAGCATCGAGCCCCAGTTGTCGCTGATGTCGCCGGTCGTGCGCCACAGATGTCCGATGTCCGAGGCCCATTCCCAGGGTTTGTTCTCTCCCCATTCGCAGATGCTGAAGACGATCGGGCGGCCCGTCGCCTTCAGAGCGTCACGCATGGTGGTGTAGCGCGTCTTGGCGTCCACGCCCTGGTTGTTGCAGTTGTCGTACTTGAGATAGTCCACGCCCCAGTCGGCGAACTGCTGGGCGTCGCTGTACTCATGGCCGAGGCCGCCCGGGAATCCCGCGTCGTTGCATGTCTTGGTGCCGGCGCTGGTGTAAATGCCGAGTTTGAGCCCTTTGGAGTGCACGTAATCCGCGACCGCCTTGATTCCGTGCGGGAATCGGATCGGGTCGGGGACGAGTTTGCCGTCGGCGTCGCGGTTCGGCAGGGCCCAGCAGTCGTCGAGGTTGACGTACTGGTAGCCGGCCGCTTTCAGGCCTTTGGCGACGAAGATGTCCGCGATTCCCTCGACCATGGATTCGTTGAAGTCGGGACGACAGTTGGTGGAGTTCCAGTTGTTGAAACCCATGGGAGGTGTGAGCGCCTGACCGTCCGCCAGGGCGGGGGTCACGGGGTCCTGTGCGACGGCCGGCACGGTGAGGCCGCCCGTGCACAACAGCCCGGTGACGAGGGCTCCGACCAGTCTTCTGCGGGTCGTGCGGGTGTGAAGGTGACGCATCGTGACGTTCCTCCGGACTCGCGAAAGATGGGATGACTACATGTACGTGTCATGGTGCGCGTTTACGGTAGGACGTGTCGGACTCTGTTGGAAGACTTCAGTAACGGTTGTTCGATATCTCGTCATACCTCTTGACTGCACAGTCGCATGGGGGTGAGATCCAACCCTCGCGTTCGGTTGTGTTGGGTGGCACCCCGAGGAGGGGGACATGGCACAGTCATCGTTCGATGGGCTCGTCCTGCCAGCAGGCGTGCCAGGACATCGGATGTCCAGACGGAAACTCCTGCGTGGTGCGGCTCTGGGGGTCGGCGCGGTCACGCTGCCGGCCCTGCTGTCGGCGTGCGGCTCCGGGCCCGGTGGGGACAAGAACGAGGTCTCCGTCGGCTCGAACGCTTCCGACCCCGTACCGAAGAAAGCCTTTGCCGCGGCTTTTGCCGCGTACGAGAAGAAGTCCGGCAAGAAGGTGAAGGTCAACACCAAGGACCACAACGACTTCCAGGAGAACATCAACCGCTATCTGCAGGGTTCTCCGGACGACGTCTTCATGTGGTTCGCGGGATACCGCATGCAGTACTTCGCGGAGAAGGGGCTGCTCAGCGAGATCACCGATGTCTGGAATTCCTTCAACGGGTTCTCGGACGCCCTCAAGGCGCAGTCCACGCACGCCGGCAAGCAGTACTTCGTCCCGTACTACTACTATCCCTGGGCCGTGTTCCACCGGAAGAGCCTCTTCCAGCAGAAGGGCTATGAACAGCCCACGACCTGGGACCAGTTCATCGCGCTCGCCAAGCGGATGAGCAAGGACGGCACACCGGTCGCCTTCTGCGACAAGGACGGCTGGCCCGCCATGGGCACGTTCGACTACATCAACATGCGCCTGAACGGTTACGACTTCCACAAGGCCCTGATGGCCGGCGAGAAGTCCTGGACCGACACCAAGGTCAAGAACGTCTTCGACACCTGGCGCGAGCTGATGCCGTACTACCAGAAGGGCGCCCTCGGCCGGACCTGGGAGGAGGCCGGGCAGGGTCTCCAGAAGCGCGAGACCGCGATGGCCGTCTTCGGGATGCCGCACCCCGGCAGCCAGTTCCCGGCGGACCAGCGCGACGACATCGACTTCTTCGCCTTCCCCGAGATCGACGCGCAGTACGGCCAGGACGCCGTGGAGGCGCCCATCGACGGCTTCCTGATCGCCAAGAAGTCGAAGAACGTCACCGGCGCCAAGGCCCTGCTCAAGTGGCTCGGCACCCCCGAGGCGGAGAACGACTACCTCGCCCTCGACCCGAACAACGTGGCCGTCAACTCGGGCGCGGACACCGCCAAGTACAGCGCCCTGCAGAAGAAGTCGGCCGCACTGGTCTCGGGTGCCAAGCAGATCTCGCAGTTCATGGACCGCGACACCCGCCCCGACTTCGCCTCGACGGTGATGATCCAGTCCATCCAGGACTTCATCAGCAACCCGAAGGACGTCGACGGGCTCTGCAACAGCATCGAGCGGCAGAAGAAGACCATCTTCTCGCAGCCCGTCGGCTGATCACCGCGAGACCGTTCCGTTCCCTGGGAGATACGTTCCGTGGCGCTCACCTCTCCACGGCGCGCCGGAGGACGGCGACTGAGGCGGTTCACCCGCCGTGACGTCGTCGTCCTCGGCGTGCTGCTCGGCATACCCGTCCTGCTCGACGTCGTCATCATCTGGGGCCCGACACTGGCCTCCATCGGGCTGTCCTTCACGGCCTGGGACGGCATCGGCGACATCCACTGGGTCGGCCTGGACAACTACAAGAACCTCGCGACCAACTACCCGCCGTTCTGGCCCGCGGTCCGCCACAACATCATGTGGCTGCTCTTCCTCGGCCTGATCGCGACCCCGTTCGGCCTGCTGCTGGCCGTCGTCATCGACCGGGGCGTCCGCTTCAGCCGCTTCTACCAGTCGGTCCTGTACATGCCGGTGGTGCTCTCGCTGGCCATCGTCGGCTTCATCTCGCAGCTGATCCTGGGCACCGACCAGGGGGTCGTCAACACGATCCTCAACAACCACCAGGATCCGGTCGACTGGCTCGGCAACGCCCACATCAACATCTGGATGATGATGATCGCGGCGAGCTGGCGGCACGTCGGCTACGTGATGATCCTGTACCTGGCCGGCCTCAAGTCCGTCGACCCGCAGCTCAAGGAGGCGGCGTCGATCGACGGCGCGAACGAACGGCAGACGTTCTTCCGCGTGGTGTTCCCGACCATGCGCCCGGTCAACGTCATCGTCGGCGTGATCACGGTCATCGAGGCGCTCCGGGCCTTCGACATCGTCTACGCCGTCAACAAGGGCCGCAACGGCCTGGAACTGCTGTCCGTGCTGATCACCGACAACATCATCGGCGAGGCCAGCCGCATCGGCTTCGGCTCCGCCATCGCGGTCGTCCTGCTCGTCGTCTCCCTGGGGTCCATCGTGACGTTCCTCGTCCAAGAGCTGCGAGGTGCGCGCGACTGATGACCGCAGACATCCGCACCGCACCCGTCCGCCCGGTCACGGCACCGGCCGCCACCCCCAAGTCCCGCCCCCGGCGCGGCCGTTGGGGCGTGCACATCTTCCTGTCGGCGGTCTCGCTCGCGTTCATCGCACCGCTCCTGCTCGCCGTCTACGCCTCGCTGCGTCCCTACGACGAGACGGCGCAGCACGGCTACTTCTCCTGGCCGAAGCACATCTCCCTCACGTACTACCGCCAGGCCTACACCCAGTCCGACATGGGGAAGTACTTCACCAACACCCTGACGATCGCGATCCCCGCCGTCATCGTCACGCTGTTCCTCTCCTCGTTCGTGGCGTTCGCGGTGTCCCGGCTGAAGCTGCGCGGCGGCATCGTCGTGCTGATGTTCTTCACGGCGGGCAACCTGCTGCCCCAACAGGTCATCGTCACCCCGCTGTACGTGCTGTTCAACAAGATCCCGCTGCCGTGGTGGATGTCCGACTCGCTGACGATGTACGACTCCCTGTGGGCCGTGATCATCGTCAACATCGGGTTCCAGATGGGGTTCTGCGTCTTCGTGCTGTCCAACTTCATGCGCACGCTGCCCCAGGAGATCCTGGAGGCGGCGATCGTGGACGGCGCCGGTGTGTGGACCCAGTTCTGGCGCATCACGCTCCCGCTCTGCCGTCCGGCCCTGGCCGCGCTCGCGACGCTGGAGTTCACCTGGGTCTACAACGACTTCCTGTGGGCCCTGATCTTCATCTCCAACCCGGACAAACTGCCGATCACCTCATCGTTGAACAATCTGCGCGGGCAGTTCTTCACGGACTACAACCTCCTCGCGGCGGGCTCGGTCCTGGTCGCCCTCCCGACGATCCTCGTCTTCCTGCTGCTGCAGCGGCACTTCATCGCGGGGCTGACGCTGGGCTCCACCAAGGGGTGACGCGATTGGTTTTGAACACGTTCAAGTTTCTGCGCTAGGCTCCTCCTGACAGAAGGGGGAGCCCGGTGAAGATCGTCATTCCCGGTGGCACGGGACAGGTGGGCTCGGTTTTGGACCGCGCCCTGACCGAGGCCGGTCACGAGGTCGTCGTCCTGACCCGGCGGCCGACGCGCGACCGCGAGGTGTGGTGGGACGGCGAGACCCTGGGCTCCTGGGCCAGGGAGATCGACGGCAGCGAAGCCGTGATCAACCTGGCGGGCCGCAGCGTCAGCTGCCGCTACACCCCCGCCAACCTCAGGGCCATGATGGACTCGCGCGTGCGCTCCACCCGCGTCGTGGGCGAGGCCATCGCCGCCGCCGCGCACCCGCCGCGCGTGTGGCTGCAGATGAGCACCGCCACCGTGTACGCCCACCGCCACGACGCCCCCAACGACGAGGCCACCGGCGTGATCGGCGGCGACGAACCCGGCGTACCCGACTACTGGTCCTACAGCGTCGAGATCGCCAAGGCCTGGGAGCGCGCGCAGGCACGCGCCGACACCCCGGGCACCCGCAAGGTCGCCCTGCGTGCCGCCATGGTGATGAGCCCCGACCGCGGCGGCGTCTTCGACGTCCTGCTGGGACTGGCCCGGCTCGGCCTCGGCGGGCCGGTCGCGGGCGGCGCCCAGTACGTCTCCTGGATCCACGACCAGGACTTCGTGCGCGCCGTCGAGTTCCTCGTCGACCGGGACGACATCGCAGGACCGGTGAACCTCGCCGCCCCCGGCCCGCTCCCGCAGCGCGCCTTCATGCGCGTCCTCCGGGCCGCCCGGGGCATCCCCTTCGGTCTGCCCGCCACGAAGTGGATGGCGGAACTGGGCGCCTTCGCCCTGCGCTCCGACACCGAACTCCTCCTGAAGAGCCGCCGGGTCGTCCCCGGACGGCTGCTCGCGGAGGGGTTCACCTTCGACCATCCGCAGTGGCCCGAGGCCGCCGTGGACCTCGTACGGCGGGCCCGGCACGGGACGGGTTCCACCCGGCGGCCGGTTCGGGCGTGACCCCTGCGCGGTTCGTCAGTTGAACGGGGCATGAAGAAGCGCAGCATGCTGGCCATCGCCTCCCTCGCCACCGGTTTCGTCGTCGCCGCGATCACCCCGTCGCACTCCCACGACCACGACGTGCTCGGCGACCTGAACGTCAAGGACACCGTGGGTGCCATGGATCACCTCGTCAGCGACGGCAGCTTCGCCGCCGACGAGGGTCTCCTGGGACAGAACACCTGATACCACCCGCAAGAGCTCGGCGCCGGTGCCTCGTCGGAGGGGGCACCGGCGCCGTCGTATGCACGCCCTCAACTGCGGCTGGTTTCCGTGGCAGGGTGGAACGGGCAAGCCTCAGGGGGCCAACAGAAGAGGGGGAACTGTGACCGTCGTCTGGATCAACGGCGCGTTCGGTGCGGGGAAGACGACCACCGCACGGGAACTGGTGGACCTGATCCCGAACAGCACGCTCTTCGACCCCGAGGTCATCGGCGGAGCACTGCCTCAGCTGCTCCCGCCCAAACACCTCGCAGAGGTCGGCGACTTCCAGGACCTGCCGATGTGGCGGCGGCTCGTGATCGACACGGCGGCGGCGATGCTCGCCGAGCTGGGCGGGACCCTCGTCGTCCCGATGACCCTGCTGCGCCAGGAGTACCGGGACGAGATCTTCGGCGGTCTCGCGGCCCGCCGGGTCGCGGTCCGGCATGTCCTCCTCGCTCCGGCGGAAACGATCCTGCGCGAGCGAATATCCGGCCGGGAGATCCCACCGGACCTCCCCGACGGCGAGATCAGGACCCGGCAGTGGGCCTACGACCACATCGAGACCTACCGCGCCGCACTCGACTCCTGGCTCACCGCCGACGCCCATTTCGTCGACACCAGCGCGCTCACCCCGTACGAGACGGCCGCCCGCATCGCCGGTGCCGTCGGCAGCGGCACCGTGCCCGTGTGCGACATCGTGCAGACCCCGGAGCCCACCTCCGAGACCCTCGCGGCCGGTGTGCTCCTCTTCGACGAACAGGACCGCGTGCTGCTCGTCGACCCCACCTACAAGGCCGGCTGGGAGTTCCCCGGCGGCGTCGTCGAGTCCGGCGAGGCGCCCGCCAGGGCCGGCATGCGTGAGGTCACCGAGGAGACCGGCCTCGTCCTCGACGACGTGCCCCGGCTGCTCGTCGTCGACTGGGAACCACCCGTGCCGCCCGGCTACGGCGGACTGCGCCTCCTCTTCGACGGCGGCCGGCTCGACGCCGACGTGGCCGGTCAACTGCTGCTGCCCGGACCGGAGTTGCGCGGCTGGTGCTTCGCCTCCGAGGAAGAGGCCGCGGATCTGCTGCCGCCGGTCCGCTACGAGCGGCTGCGCTGGGCGCTCAGGGCCCGGGAACGCGGCGCCGCGCTGTATCTGGAGGCGGGCGTTCCCGTTGGCTGACGACTCGTCAATGTGTGGTCTGATCAACGATGTTGGACGGGACTTTGCTCTTCCGGGGACACCACCTGGCGATTTTGCGGGGCGTGGGTCATTCCGATAACAAAGCGAGGGTGAATTGTCGCCTTCCCGGTATGAACAAGAACGTGAAGAAGGTACATCCGAGCTCTAACGTCTTTGCGCAGCTCAGTTCTCTCGCGGCCGCCGGCCGCCTTGACGGGACCGGACCTTCAGCCGGTCGAAGGAGAGGAACATGCGCGCGCCATCCTCGGCCCTCACCCGGGCCCTCACCCTCGCCGCCGGGCTCGCCCTGGTGCTCACCGCCTGCAGCAGCGGCGGCGGGGGCGGCGGCTCCGGCAAGAGCAGCTCGGCCGGACTCACGTCCTGCAACACCGTGGGCAAGGCCAACACCTGCAACACGGCCGGCACCAAGTCCGGCGGAACGTTCACCTACGTGCTGGAGAAGAACATCCAGCAGTGGAACGTCCAGGACGTCAACGGCAACACCTTCGAGAACGGGGAGGCCCTGGAGGTCGTCCTGCCGCAGGTGTTCGTCCCCCAGCCGGACTTCACGGTCGTCCTCAACACCGACCTGGTGACCTCGGCCACCCAGACCGGCACCAGCCCGCAGACCATCGTCTACAAGATCAACCCCAAGGCGACGTGGAACGACGGCACGCCCATCACCGCCGACGACTTCACGTACTACTGGCGCACCAACAACGGCAAGGACTGCCCGCCGCCGCCCGCCAGCGACTCCACGCAGACCCACGGCTGTCTGCCGCAGAGCACCGCGGGCTACGACCGCATCAAGTCCCTCACGCCCTCCGACAACGGCAAGACCTTCACCATGGTGATGTCGCAGCCGTACTCGGACTGGAAGTCCCTGTTCGGCGCGGGCTATCCGCTGTACCCGGCGCACACCGCCGAGAAGATCTCCGGCGCCAAGGCCGGTGACGCCACCGCCATGACGGCCGCGCAGATGGCCACGGCCTGGCAGTACTTCCTGAAGACGCCGCCCACCAAGTACCCCACGGCGGGCGCCTACAAGATGCAGCAGTGGGTCGACAACGACCACGCCACCTACGTGCCCGACCCCAAGTGGACCGGCGCGAAAAAGGCCACCCTGCAGCGGCTGATCTTCAAGGTGATCTCGGACGCCACGCAGGAGCCGACAGCCCTGAAGAACAACGAGGTCCAGGCGATCTACCCGCAGCCCGAGGTGGACCTGGTGAACCAGGTCAAGGACATCCCCGGCATCACGTACACCATCGGCAACGGGCTGACCTGGGAGCACTTCGACCTCAACCTGCACGACCCGGTGATCGGCAAGTACCTGGCGCTGCGGCAGGCGATGTTCACGGCGATCAACACCAAGGACATCATCGCCAAGACGGTCGGCCAGTTCGACCCGGCCGTGAAGCCGCTCGGCAACCACAACTTCGTTCCCGGGCAGGCCGGTTACAAGGACGTGGTCTCCGGCACCGGTCAGGGATCGGGTGACCTGACCAAGGCGAAGGCGTATCTCACGGCCGCCAAGTTCACCGGCGTGGGCACCGCGTTGAAGACCCCGGACGGCAAGGCCGTCGGTCCCTTCAACTGCCGCTACACCACCGGGAACCAGATCCGGCAGAGCGAGTGCCAGATCCTGCAGAGCAACCTGGCGAGCCTCGGCATCAAGATCACCATCAAGCCGATCGGCGCCGCCGACCTCGGCACGGTCCTCGCCGGGCACCAGTACGACATCATCGTCTTCGCCTGGGTCGCCGCACCGTTCCCGAGCAGCGGCGCCCAGCAGAACTGGTTCACCGGCGGTGGCGGCAACTACGGCGGCTACAGCAACAAGAAGGCCGACGCCCTGATCTCCCAGGCCGTGGGCGAGACGGACGCCACCAAGTCCGCCGCGCTCCTCAACCAGGCCGACCAGCTCATGGTGAACGACGCCTACGTCCTGCCGCTCTACCAGAAGCCGACGTTCTTCGCGACACAGACCAGGTTCGTCAACATGCGGAACAACTCCACCAACGTCGGACCGGCCTACAACACCGGCACGTGGGGCCTGAAGAAGTAGTCCTACGACCGACAGCTCCACCGGCACGCCCGTCGCGCCCGGCCCCGCGGACAGCGGGGCCGGGTCCGGCCCGGACGGCATCCACGACCCGCCGGCCCCCGAGAGAAGACCGCATGCTCGCCTACACCGTGCGTCGCATCCTCGTCTCCATACCCGTCCTGATCATCTCGACGTTCGTCGTGTTCCTCGTGGTCATCAACTCCGGTGACCCGGTGGCGAACTTCGCCACCTCGCGCCAACCCGCGCCCAGCAAGGCGGCGGTGGCCGCCTTCGCCCGCCACATTCACGCCAACCAGCCGGTGATGGAACGCTATTGGAACTGGATCACCGGCGTCCTGCACGGCGACTTCGGCCCGTCCGTGCAGGCCAACCTGAACATCGGGCACGACCTGTTCACCCGCTTCAAGGTGACCATCACCCTGGTCGCCGCAGCGATGATCCTCGCGCTCATCCTGGCCGTGGTGTTCGGGGTGTTCAGCGCGATCCGCCAGTACTCGGCCGCCGACTACACCATCACCTTCTTCGGCTTCCTGTTCCTCGCGATGCCGGTGTTCTGGTTCGCGGTGCTGCTCAAGCAGGCCGGGATCTGGTTCAACCAGAAGACCGGCAGCCAGTTCCTCGGCACCATCGGCGAGAAGTCGCCGTACCTCGAAGTCGACACCACCTGGAACCAGTTCACCGATCACGTGGGCCATCTGATCCTGCCCACCATCACCCTCGCGCTGGTCTCCTTCGCGTCCTGGACCCGCTACACCCGCGCCTCCATGCTGGAGGTCCTCAACAGCGACTACGTACGGCTCGCCCGCGCCAAGGGGCTGCGGCGAGGCAGGGTGATGACCCGGCACGCGCTGCGCACCGCCCTCATCCCGCTCGCCACCGTGACCGCGCTCGACATCGCGATCATCCTGGGCGGCGCGGTGATCACGGAGACGATCTTCCAGTGGCACGGCATGGGCGAGATGCTGGTCCAGGCGGCGACCACGCTCGACGTCTACCGCACCATGGCCTGGCTGCTGCTCTCCGCCGTCGTCGTCATCGGGTTCAACCTCATCGCCGATCTGCTCTACGCCGTTCTCGACCCGAGGATCCGCTATGACTGACATCGAGGCACCGGGGTCCGCGGGCACTCAACTACCGCGCGGGGACAACGAGTTCACCGTACGGCAGCGCACCCAGACCCAGCTGGTGCTGCGCCGCTTCGTGCGCCACCGGGCCGCGATGGTCAGCCTGGTCGTGTTCGTGCTGATCATCCTGTGGGCGTTCATCGGCCCGCACCTGTGGCACTACTCGTACCAGAAGTACACCGAGGACAACTCCAAGCCCCCTTCCCTCAAGCACCCGTTCGGCACCGACTCCTCGGGCTACGACGGCTACGCACAGGTCATGCGCGGCACCCAGACCTCGCTGAAAATCGCCATCATGATCGCGCTCGGCTCCACGCTGCTCGGCGCGGTCTGGGGAGCCGTCGCGGGCTTCTACCGGGGCATCGTCGACGCGGTCATGATGCGCATCGCGGACCTGGTGCTGACGCTGCCGCTGTTCGCGATCGCACTGGTCATCTCCTCGCGTACCGGTGGCTCCTGGTACTGGATCGCCATCGTGATCGCCGGACTCACCTGGGCGTACGTGGCCCGTGTGGTGCGCTCGGCCGTCCTGTCGCTGCGCGAGAAGGAGTTCATCGAGGCGGCACGCGCGCTCGGCGCCTCGGACACCCGGATCATCTTCCGGCATCTGCTGCCGAACGCGCTGGGCCCGATCATCGTGAACGCGACGATCCTGGTGGCGACCGGCATCCTCACCGAGACCGCGCTGTCCTTCCTCGGCTTCGGCGTCCAACCCCCGGACACATCCCTGGGGTTGCTGGTCTCCCAGGCGCAGACGGCGGTCGACACCCGGCCCTGGCTCTTCTACATCCCCGGCGCGTTCATCATCGCCATCGCGCTGACCATCAACTTCATCGGCGACGGACTGCGCGACGCCTTCGACCCCCGGCAGCAAAGGGTGCGACAGTGACGACCACGAGTCATGGAGTGCGGGAGGTCCCCGTGACGTCCGCCGTGCTCGAAGTCGAGGACCTCAGCGTGGAGTTCGCCACCGAGGACGGTCTGGTACGGGCCGTCCGCGGCGTCGGCTACCGGCTCGACCGGGGCGAATCGCTGGGCATCGTAGGGGAGTCGGGGTCCGGGAAGTCGGTGACCGCGCTCGCCGTGATGGGGCTGCTGCCGTCCGGTGCCAGGGTGCGCGGCTCGGTCCGCTTCGAGGGCACCGAGCTGCTCGGCCTGTCCGACGCGCGCCTGTCCGACCTGCGCGGCAGCGGCATCGCGATGATCTTCCAGGACCCGATGACCTCCCTCAACCCCGTCTACAACGTGGG
The DNA here is from genome assembly GCF_036187565.1 of Streptomyces sp. NBC_00252. Lineage (NCBI taxonomy): Bacteria > Bacillati > Actinomycetota > Actinomycetes > Kitasatosporales > Streptomycetaceae > Streptomyces > Streptomyces sp. NBC_00252. The sequence goes on from NZ_CP108087.1 coordinate 8,778,898, forward strand.
CTATCAGATCGCCGAGACCCTGCTCCGCCACAACCCCGAGATGAAACACAAGGACGCCCGCAGCCGGGCGATCGAACTGCTCGGCACGGTCGGCATCCCCAGCCCGGAACGGCGCGTCGACAACTACCCGCACGAGATGTCGGGCGGCATGCGCCAGCGCGTCGTCATCGCCATCGCGATGGCCAACGACCCGGACGTCATCATCGCCGACGAGCCGACCACCGCCCTCGACGTCACCGTGCAGGCGCAGATCCTCGAGGCCCTGGAGACCGCCCGCGCCGAGACCGGCGCGGCGCTCGTCCTCATCACCCACGACCTCGGGGTGGTCGCCGGCCACACCGACCGGGTCGCGGTCATGTACGCCGGACGGATCGTGGAGACCGGCTCCGTCGAGGACATCTTCTACACCCCGCGCATGCCCTACACCCTGGGCCTGCTCGGCTCCCTGCCCCGCATGGACCGCGAGGAGGCACGGCTCACCCCCATCACCGGCTCACCGCCCAGCCTGCTCAACCTGCCACCGGGCTGCCCCTTCTCGCCCCGCTGCCCCATGCGCCGCGACGTGTGCGACACCGACGAACCCGCGCTGCGCAGGGCCGGGGGAGACCTGCACCTCAGTGCCTGTCACTTCGCCGACGAACTCGTCGACACCGGCGCCGGACAGGTCTTCGACGCGGTCGGCGCGGACACCGAGGCTTTGGCCCGGTTCGCCGACGCGGCCCCCGTCACGAACCCCGAGGAGGACGCCGTATGACCGCGCCCGTGCGGGCCGCCGACCCGCTGCCGCCGCTGCCCGGCCACGGCGGAACCGGTGAACCGGTCCTCCAGGTGAGGGACTTGGTCAAGCACTTCCCGGTGATGTCCAAGGGCGTCATCCGCCGCCGCGTCGGCGACGTGCACGCCGTGTGCGGCGTCTCCTTCGACCTCTACGAGAACGAGACCCTGGGGCTGGTGGGGGAGTCGGGCTCGGGCAAGACCACGATCTCCCGTACCGTCCTCGGCCTGGAGCAGGCCACGTCGGGTCAGGTGCGCTACAGCGAGCACGAGCTCACCGGGCTGAGCCGACGTCAGATGCGGCCGCTGCGACGGGAGTTGCAGATCGTCTTCCAGGATCCGTACGCCTCCCTCGACCCGCGGATGACCGTCCACGAGATCGTCGCCGAACCCCTGCGCATCCACGGCCGGTACGGAGCCGGGGCGGGCCGCGAGGTGAGCGAACTCCTGCGTCTCGTCGGGCTCAACCCCGAGCACGGGAACCGCTTCGCCCACGAGTTCTCCGGCGGGCAGCGCCAACGCATCGGCATCGCGCGGGCGTTGGCCCTGCACCCGAAGGTGATCATCCTCGACGAGCCGGTGTCGGCGCTCGACGTGTCGATCCAGGCGGGCGTGCTCAACCTGCTGATGGACCTCCAGAGCGAACTGAACCTGTCCTTCCTCTTCGTCGCCCACGACCTGTCGGTGATGCGGCACGTGGCGGGGCGGGTGGCCGTCATGTACCTCGGGCGGCTGGTCGAGATCGCCCCGGCGCGGCAGCTGTTCACGCATCCGGCGCACCCGTACACCCAGGCCCTCGTCTCGGCCATCCCGCTGCCCGACCCGCGCAAGGAACGCGCCCGCACCCGCATCACCATCCAGGGCGACGTCCCGAGCCCGGTCCGTCCGCCCAGCGGCTGCCGCTTCCGCACCCGCTGCCCCAAGTTCGCCGACCAACTCACCGACAGCGAACGGACGTCGTGCGTCGAGGAGATACCGGCGCTGGTGGACCGGGGCGGGGGGAACCCGGTCGCCTGTCACTACGCGGAGAGCGTGGAGTTGTTGTAGGCGCGGTTCAGTTCGTCGACCGGGTACGGAGTGAGCCGACTCTCGTTCTGCACACGGCGGTTGAAGTCCGCCAGCACGGCGGTGAGCGGTGCGTGCCGGGTGATGATCGAGGCGGCGGCGTCGGGGACCCCGGCGGGCCGCTCGCCGTCGGCGCAGGCGCGCACGAAGGCCTCGCGCTCGGGGAGGTCGTACCCGTACAGGGCGACGACGAGCCAGTTCACCAGCCGGGCGGTGGCGTAGAAGCGGTCGTAGTGCCGGTGCCGGTCGAAGAACTTGCGCTCCTCGGGGGCGAGTCGGAAGCGGGACGAGACGGCCAGGCCGTAGTCGGCGAGACAGAGCTGTCGGCCGTCGGTGAGGATGTTCTCGAAGTGGGCGTCGAAATGCAGCAGTTGTCGCTCGTGGAGGAAGTCGGTGGTGGTCCTGAGCTGCTGCTCCACGAGAGTGCAGGCGGTGTCCGGATCGCCGGTGCGCAGCTGCTCGTCGAACCAGTCGTGGAGCGTGTGCGGGAAGTGTTCGACGAACAGGGTCAGGCTCGCGCTCGCCGTGCGCCGCGCCTCGATGTGCTCACGCACCTGTCGGGCACCGCCCCAGTAGGCCACGACCCTTTCCACATCGGCCAGTTCCTCGTGCAGGGGCTGGGGCGTGTCGGGCAGCACCCGCCAGTGGTGCAGCAGCGGAAAGCCCGGGAACCGGTCCGCCAGTACCCAGTTCGTGGTCATCGTGTGCACGGCCAGCTCGCGCCAGACACCGAAACCCGGACTTCCGAGGCCGTAGTGGCAATAGGCGGGCATCCCGAACACGTTGGCCGTCGACCGCACGTTCTCCGGCCGCCGCTCCACGTCCGTGAGCGGCATCCGCTTCACGAACACCTTCCGGCCGTCCACCTCGATCAGCACCGTGCGCCCGCCGATACCGGTCCCCAACGGAGAACCCGCGTCGACCAGTTCGGCGAGTTCGTGGTCGGAGAGCAGCGCGAGGGACGTGGCGATGTCGGTGTGCGCGGCGACGCGCTCGGTGCGGGACATGCCACCATCCTCGTTCAGGCGGTGCCGAGCCGGACGGTCATCGCCACGGTCACCTCGTCGTCCGCCGCGAGACCCCGCGGTGTGCGCACGGCGTTCTTGAGCGGCAGCAGATAGCCGCCGTCCTTGGGGAAGAGCGATGTGGTGAAGACCACGTCACCGATCCTGGCCTCGACCGGGATCACGCCCCAGCCGTACGAGGCCAGGGCGGCGACCTCACGGATGTCGGCCGACTCCTCGTCCGGTACGGGGACGAAGTAGTACGGCGAAGGGCCGCGCCACTCGATCACCCGGCCGGTGAAGACGAGCCTCATCGCCGCGCCGCCCTTCCTCAAGGACCGTCGGTCCAGGCTCAGTTGGCCGCGTAGTTCTGCAGGAACAGCGCCTCCGCCACCGACAGCCGCTCCAGCTCCTCGGGCGACACGCTCTCGTTCAGCGCGTGGATCTGGGCCTCCGGCTCGCTGAGGCCGATGAGGAGGATCTCCGCCTGCGGGTAGAGGGCCGCGAGGGTGTTGCACAGCGGGATGGAGCCGCCCTGACCGGCGTACTGCATCTCCTCGCCGGGGTAGGCGACCGCCATCGCGTCGGCCATCGCCGTGTACGCCGGGCTGGTCGTGTCGGCGCTGAACGGCTGGCCCTGACCGATCTGTTCGGTGCGGACGCGGGCGCCCCACGGGATGTGGGACTCCAGGTGGGCCTGGAGCAGCTTGGTCGCCTCGGCGGCGTCCGTGCCCGGCGGCACCCGCAGGCTGACCAGCGCCCGGGCGCCGGCCTGCACGGACGGGGTGGCGCCGACGACCGGCGGGCAGTCGATGCCGAGGACGGTGACGGCCGGGCGCGCCCAGATGCGGTCGGCGACCGCACCGGAACCGATCAGCTCGACGCCGTCCAGCACCTTGGCGTCCTTGCGGAACTGCTCCTCCGCGTACGTCAGCCCGTCCCAGGAGGACTCTGCGGCGAGGCCCTCGACCGTCGTGGAGCCGTCCTCGGCGCGCAGCGAGTCCAGGACGCGGATCAGCGCGGCCAGCGCGTCGGGCGCGGCACCGCCGAACTGGCCGGAGTGCAGATTGCCTTCGAGGGTGTCGACCTGCACCCGCAGCATGGTCATGCCGCGCAGGGTCGAGGTGACCGTCGGCAGCCCGACCCGGAAGTTGCCCGCGTCGCCGATGACGATGGTGTCTGCCTTCAGCAGCTCAGGGTGGTCCTCGGCGTACCGCTCCAGACCGCCGGTGCCCTGCTCCTCCGAGCCCTCGGCGATCACCTTGACGTGCACCGGGATGCCGCCGTTGGCCTTGAGGGCGCGCAGCGCGAGCAGGTGCATGATCACGCCGCCCTTGCAGTCGGCGGCCCCGCGGCCGTACCAGCGGCCGTCGCGCTCGGTCAGTTCGAACGGCGGGGACGTCCAGCCGGCCACGTCCAGCGGGGGCTGCACGTCGTAGTGGGCGTACAGCAGCACGGTCTTGGCGCCCTCCGGGCCGGGCAGGTAGCCGTAGACCGACTGGGTGCCGTCCGGGGTGTCGAGCAGGGCCACGTCCTGGAAACCCTCGGCGCGCAGCGCGTCGGCGACCCAGTTCGCGGCGCCCTCGCTCTCGCTCTTCGGGAACTGGTCGAAGTCCGCAACCGATTGGAAGGCCACCAGCTCGGTGAGCTCCCTCCGCGCCGTGGGCATGAGCGAGGCGACGGTCTCGGCGACCGGATTCGACGACATGGGCACGCTCCTTGTGGGTGCGACGTTGTACGAATGATGCCGACGATCCTCCCACAGCGGTCTGTGGCGATGTCCGCCGTAGGATGCGGGGGACAGGTGCGGCAGCGGCTTGATCGGGAGCAGTAGACCATCGTGAGCAGCGAGAACTCTTCGGCGGACGACGAACAGCGGGTGTGGGACGTCGTCGTGGTGGGCGCGGGACCCGCGGGGGCTTCGGCCGCCTATGCGGCGGCGGTCGCGGGACGGCGCGTGCTGTTGCTGGAGAAAGCCGAGCTGCCCCGCTACAAGACATGCGGCGGCGGCATCATCGGACCTTCGCGCGACTCCCTCCCGCCCGGCTTCGAACTGCCGCTCAAGGACCGGGTGCACGCCATAACGTTCTCGAACAACGGACGTTTCACGCGCACCCGCCGCTCCCGGCAGATGCTGTTCGGGCTGATCAACCGGCCCGAGTTCGACCAGCAGCTCGTCGAGCACGCGCAGAAGGCGGGCGCCGAGCTGCGCACGGGCGTCACCGTGACGCGGGTCGAGCAGCACGGCTCGGCGGTCCCGGACCGGCGTACGGTCGCGGTCGTCCTCCAAGGCGGCGAGACGGTGCTCGCGCGGGCCGTCGTCGGCGCCGACGGCAGTGCCAGCCGCATAGGGGCGCACGTCGGCGTCAAGACCGACCAGGTGGACCTCGGGCTGGAGGCGGAGATCCCGGTGCCGGAGACGGTCGCCGAGGACTGGAAGGGCCGGGTGCTCATCGACTGGGGCCCCATGCCCGGGAGTTACGGCTGGGTCTTCCCCAAGGGCGACACGCTCACGGTCGGCGTGATCTCCGCGCGCGGTGAGGGCGCCGCCACCAAGCGGTACTTGGAGGACTTCATCGCCCGGCTCGGCCTCGCAGGCTTCGAACCGAGCATCTCCTCGGGGCACTTGACCCGCTGCCGGGCCGACGACTCGCCGCTCTCCCGCGGTCGCGTGCTGGTGTGCGGCGACGCGGCGGGACTGCTGGAGCCATGGACCCGGGAGGGCATCTCGTTCGCGCTGCGGTCGGGGCGGCTCGCGGGGGAGTGGGCCGTGCGGATCGCCGAGGCGCACGACGCGGTGGACACCCGCCGCCAGGCGCTGAACTACGCCTTCGCGATCAAGGCGGGCCTCGGCGTCGAGATGAGCGTCGGCAAGAGCATGCTCGCGATCTTCGAGCGGCGCCCCGGCCTGTTCCACGCCGCGCTCACCGGCTTCCGGCCGGCCTGGAAGGCGTTCATGGACATCACCCGGGGCTCGACGACGCTTGGCGAACTCGTGCGCAGCCACCCGATGGCCCAGCGCGCGCTGACCGCGATCGACCGGAGGAACGCGGAGCCGGTGGAGCCGCCCGAGGAGCCCGCGGAGGACGAGGTCAGCTCCTGACCGTGACGTGGAAGACGGGGTGGTCGGGGGCGATCCGGCGCAGCTCGTCGTCGGAGGAGTCCGGGCCGACTCCTCCGAAGAACACCCCGACCTCGGCCTTCCACCGCTTGAGGTAGGCACGCAGCAGCGGCACCTTGTCGTCGCCGGTGACCTCGGTCGCGGTGAACACGTCCACCTTCTTGCCGAGCCGCAGCTCTCCGCCGCCCGCCGCCCGCATGTTGTGCGTCCACTGGACGTGCCCGCGCGGGGCGACGAGGTACTGCTGTCCGTCCACCGTCAGCAGGTTCACCGGGGTGGTCCGCCACTCGCCGCTCTTACGGCCGCGGACCGCCAGCACCCGTGAACCCCACACGCTGAGACCGCGGCGGGTGGACCAGGCGACGGTGCGGTTGAGGACGTTCACGGTGAACCAGCCGGGCTTCTGGACGTGCGTGGTCATGACTGCTCCCAGGGTGTGGAGAGCGCGGCTCACTTTTGTGAGCACTGCTCTCGCTCTCGTGAACAGTCTGCATCGGCGCGGCGATCCAATGCAAGAGCAGTGCTCTCTTTTTTGTTCGGTGCTCTTGTTTGTGTGCGGTGCTCTGATTTCGTGCCACACTGGGCCGTATGAGCACCACACAAGGCGCCCGCGCCCGAGCCAGGATCGAGGTCACCGCGGCCATCAAGGACGAGGCGCGCAGACAGCTGGCGGCCGAGGGGGCGTCGAAGCTGTCGCTGCGCGCGGTGGCGCGGGAGCTGGGCATGGTGTCCTCCGCGCTGTACCGGTACTTCCCCAGCCGTGACGATCTGCTGACCGCTCTCATCATCGATGCGTACGACTCCCTCGGGGAGGCGGCGGAGGCTGCGCATTCCGTTGTGGTGGATGCGGGGCCGTTGCGCCGGTGGGTGGCCGTGTGTGAGGCGGTGCGGGGGTGGGCGCTCGGGCATCCGCATGAGTACGCGTTGATCTACGGGTCGCCTGTTCCGGGGTATGTCGCTCCGGAGACGACCGTGGAGTCCGCCGCGCGGGTTGCCCTGCTGTTGATCGGGACCGCGCGGGATGCGTACCGGGACGGCAGTCTGACCGAGCCTCCACTCCCTGCCGACCTCTGCGCCGAGGGCGAGCGCATGGTCGCGGATTTCGCCGGGGATCTCCCGCCCGCGGTGGCCGTGGCTCTCGTGAGCGCGTGGGCCGAGCTCTACGGGATGGTCAGCTTTGAGCTCTTTGGTCAGTTTCGGCGTGTGGTGGAGGACCGGGGGGCGTTTTTTCGGCATGCGGCTCGGCGGCTGGCGCTCGGGGTGGGTCTCGCCGGCGAGTGAGGGTGCGCCTCGACAGGTGGTTCGTTCGCCGCACGTCCGGTGGGGGCTGGTCGCGCAGTTCCCCGCGCCCCTTCCAGGGGCGCTGCAGTGGACGTACTCCCTGGGAAGTACGCGTGATCACGCCGACCGGCTGACGCCGTGGATGCCGCTCGGCGTCTAGCGTGACGTGCATGGATGTGGAGCGGGTCGGCGGTGGGGGGTCGCCCTGGTGGCGGCACGGGCCGCCGTGGGGGGACTCGGCGCGGTGGCCGTGGCGGTCGACGCTGTTGGTGACCGTGTTGGTGCTGGGGGGCAGCAACTTCGCCTCGCACGGTCAGCCCGATCGCGTTTATCTCGATCTCTTCGGGCGCTTGCTGCTCATCGCCGCGTCGGTGCTGTTGCTGTGGCGGCACCGGTACCCCGTGTGGGTGGCGTTCGGCACGGTGGTGGCCACCGTGGTCTATGTCGGTGCCGGATACGCGTACGGCCCGGTCTTCGTGACCGTGGCCCTCGGGTGTTTCAGCGCGGTCGTCGCCGGGCGGCGGTGGGCCGCCTGGGCCGCGCTCGGGGTGTTGTGGGTGGCGCACCTCCTGATCTCGCACTGGTTGTACCGGTGGCTGCCCCCGGCACACGATCACGCGATGCCCTGGGGTGGTGAACTGGCCGTCGCCACCTGGGTGGTGGCCATCGCCGCGATCTCCGAACTGGCCCGCACCCGGCGCGACCAGTGGGCCCGCGACCGTGCCGAGCGTGCCCAGGCGGCCCGGCGCCGGGCCGACGAGGAACGGCTGAGGATGGCCCGCGAACTGCACGACGTCCTCGCGCACAGCATCTCCGTCATCAACGTCCAGGCGGGCGTCGGTCTCGCGCTCCTCGACTCCGACCCGGAGCAGGCCCGTACGGCACTGACCACCATCAAGGCCGCCAGCAAGGAGGCGCTCGGCGAGGTCCGCCAGGTCCTCGACACCCTGCGCACCCCCGGCGACGCCCCGCGCGCCCCGGCCCCCGGCCTCGACCGGCTCCCCGAACTGGTCCAGCAGGCGGCGAGCGCCGGCCTCACCGTAGAGCTGGACGGCACCCCGCCCCGCCTCCCGCCCGGCACCGACCTCGCCGCCTTCCGCGTCGTGCAGGAGGCCCTCACCAATGTCGTACGGCACTCGGGCTCACGGCACGCGCGCGTGCACGTCGAGCACGATCCCCGGGAGCTACGGCTGCGCATCGACGACGACGGGCCCGCGACCGGCGCGGACGCCGGGGGCAGCGGCAACGGGCTGGCCGGGATGCGGGAACGGGCCGCCGCGCTCGGTGGCACGATCGAGGCGGGTCCCCGTCCGGACGGCGGCTACCGGGTGCTCGCCGTACTGCCGTTGAAGGTCACGCCGAAGGAGGACGACCGGTGATCCGCGTACTGCTCGCCGACGACCAGTCCCTGGTCCGGGCCGGGTTCAAGGCGCTGCTCGACGCCCAGCCCGACATCGAGGTGGCCGGCGAGGCCGCCGACGGTGAGGAGGCCGTGCGCAAGGTGGGTGAACTGCGCCCCGATGTCGTTCTGATGGACATCCGCATGCCGTTGCTCGACGGCCTGGCCGCGACGCGCCGGATCACCGGGGACGGTGATCTGAAGGACGTGAAGGTGGTGATGCTGACGACCTTCGAACTCGACGAGTACGTCTTCGAGGCGATCCGCTCCGGCGCGTCCGGCTTCCTGGTGAAGGACACCGAGCCGGACGAACTCCTGCGCGCGGTAAGGGCGGTGGTCGACGGCGACGCGCTGCTGTCACCCGGGGTGACCCGTCGGCTCATCGCCGAGTTCGCGGCCCGCTCCAAGGAGCCCGCGACCGCCGACGCCCTCACCCAACTCACCGAGCGGGAACGGGAGGTGATGGCCCTCGTCGGCATCGGCCTCTCCAACGAGGAGATCGCCCGCCGTCTGGTCGTCAGCCCGCTCACCGCCAAGACCCACGTCAGCCGCACGATGGTGAAACTCGGCGCCCGGGACAGGGCCCAACTGGTCGTGCTGGCCTACGAGTCGGGGTTGGTGCGCCCCGGCTGGCTGGGCTGACCCGCCCCCGGCCGGTACCGGTACAGCACGGTCGCCACCCGCACGAGGAACGCCACCGGCGCGAGCACGAGTCCCCCGCGCATCAGCAACGTCTCGACGGAGCCCGGCAGTTCGAAGAGCAGCGCCGGCCCGGCGACGACCCCGAACAGCACCGCCGCCACGAACGCGGCACTGACCAGCGCGTATCCGATCTCCACGGTCACCGCGTCCCGCTCGGCCTGAGTGCGCCGTCCCCCGTACGTCGTCATCCCGAAAGTCTCACACGTGTGCGCCCGGCGGGACAAACAACCCCGCCGGGCGCACACTCAGGGAGGCGTCCCCGTGAGCCGGTCCGTCCGAACGCGGTCCCGCCGGGCCGTGCCCCCAAGGGGCGCGGGGAACGGCGCGACCGGCCACGACGGACCCGCAGGCGACACAGGCCGCCTGGCGGAGCGTCTAGTCGCGGACTGCGACGCGCTCCGTCTCCGCCTCCGTCACAGTGGACTTGGCTACGACGATGGACTGTTGGGCACGGCGCGTGCGCAGACCCGGCAGGGAGACCAGCAGGCCGACCAGCGCGATGATCGTCACCACGACCAGCCCGGGCCGATAACTGTCCAGGACCGCCTGCGGGGTGGCGTGCGTCGGCGCGTGGGCGGTGACCACGGCCGTGACGACCGCGAGGAAGATCGCGCCGCCCACCTGCACCGAGGTGTTCAACAGCCCGGAGACCATGCCCTGTTCGTGGTCGTCGACCCCGTTGGTGGCCTGGATGTTGAGCGAGGGGAAGACCAGCGCGAACGCCCCGCCGATCAGCAGCATCGACGGCAGGATCACCGACGCGTACACCGGATCGACGCTGACCCGCAGGAAGAGGGCGTACCCCACGACCATCAGCGCGAAGCCCACCACGATCAGCCGCTGGGTGCCGAACCGGTCGACGATCGCCCCCATCTTCGTCGAGGACGCCGCCACCAGCGCCCCGGCCGGCAGGAAGGCGAGCGCCGTGTGCAACGCCGACCAGCCGAGCAGCTGTTGCATGTACAGCGTGACCAAGAACTGGAAGCCGACGTACGACCCGAAGAGGGCCATCGCGCCGAGCTGGGCCCGGATCTGGTTCCCGGACCGCAGCACCCCGAGCCGGATCAACGGCCCCGCGGAACGCCGCTCGACGAACACGAACACGGTCAGCAGGACGGCAACTGCCAGGAAGGAGAGGAGGGTCCGGGCCGATGCCCAGCCGACCTCCGGTGCCTGCACGACGGTGAACACCAGCAGCAGCATCGCTCCCGTGCCGAGCACCGCGCCCGGGACGTCGTAGCCGTTGTGGTCCTTCTCGCGTTCACTGCGCGGCAGCAGCTTCAGGCCGGCGAGCAGGGCGAGCAGCGCGATGGGTGCGGGGAGCAGCATGGTCAGGCGCCAACTGGCCTCCGTGAGCAGGCCGGAGAGGACCAGGCCCATGGAGAAACCGGTGGCCGCGCAGGTGGTGTAGATGGACAGGGCGCGGTTGCGCAGCGGGCCCTCGGCGAAGGTCGTCGTGATGATGGACAGGCCGGCCGGTGCGGTGAAGGCCGCGCTGAGGCCCTTGATGAAGCGGCTGGCGATGAGCAGCGGGCCCGAGTCGACGAGCCCGCCGAGCAGCGAGGCCACGGCGAAGACACCCAGGGCGACCAGGAAGACCTGGCGCCGGCCGAGCAGGTCGGCGGTCCGGCCGCCGAGGAGGAGCAGGCCGCCGTATCCCAGGATGTAGCCGCTGACGATCCATTGGAGCGTCGAGGTGGAGAGGTCGAGTTCGGAGCCGATCGAGGGCAGGGCGACACCGACCATCGACACGTCGAGCGCGTCCAGGAACATCGCGGCGCAGAGCACCAGCAGAGTGCCCCACAGCCGGGGGGTCCAACGTCCCTCGGACAATGGAGGGGAGAGCGGAGAGGTCATGGCGCAGACACTACATGCGTATGCATCGAATGCAAGCGCATTTAATTCCGATGCAACAAACCAGGTTCTCTGCTACGGTGCGCTGTCATGGCGGCGAAGAAGGCCGAGCAGGCGCTCGTGGACCAGTGGCGGGGGATGCTGGCGCTGCACGCCCGCACGCAGTGCGAACTCGACCGCGCCCTGCATCAACACGGCCTGTGCGGCAGCGACTTCGAGGTGCTGGACGTGCTGTCCGCCGAGCCCTGCGCGTTCCGCGTCCAGGAGATCTCCGAGCGGGTCCACCTCAGTCAGAGCGCCCTGTCCCGGCTGATCGCCCGGCTGGAGAAGGACGGTCTCGTCGAGCGCGGCATGTGCGCGGAGGACCGGCGGGGCGTCCGCGTGACCCTCACCGAAAAAGGCCGCACGCTGCACGGCGAGGTACTCCCGGTGCAGCGTGCGGTGTTGACGAAGATGCTGACCGCCTGAGGATTCGTCAGGTCCGGCCGGTCGTAGGTCAGTTGGCGGCGAGGGCCTTGCGCAGGGTGTCGACGGCCAGGGTGATGGCGGCCTCGGCGGCATGGGTCTCGCGCAGGGCGTTGAGCATCGCGAAGTCGTGGATGATCCCCTGGAAGCGGACGGCCGTGACCGCGACCCCCGCCTCGCGCAGCTTGTTGGCGTAGGCCTCGCCCTCGTCGCGCAGCACGTCGGCCTCGCCGGTGATGACCAACGCCGGGGGCAGACCGGTGAGTTGCTCGGTCGTGGCGCGCAGCGGGGACGCGGTGATCTGGGCGCGCTCGGCCTCGTCGGTCGTGTACTGGTCCCAGAACCACTGCATGCCGTCACGGCGCAGGAAGTAGCCGGTGGCGAACTGGTCGTAGGAGCCGGTGTCGAAGTTCGCGTCGGTGACCGGGTAGAACAACACCTGCTGGAGCAGGGGGACATCGCCCCGCTCCTTGGCCATCAGCGTCAGCGCCGCGGTCATGTTGCCGCCCACCGAGTCGCCGACCACCGCTATGCGCGCCGGGTCCAGGTCCTTGGAAGCGCCCTGCTCCACGACCCACCGGGCAACGGTGTAGTTCTGCTCGATGGCGACCGGGTAGCGGGCCTCGGGGGAGAGGTCGTACTCCGGGAAGACCACGGCGGCGTTGGCGCCGACGGCGAGTTCGCGCACCAGGCGGTCGTGGGTGTGGGCGTTGCCGAAGACCCAGCCCGCGCCGTGGATGTAGATGATCACGGGGAGGGTGCCGGTGACCCCGGCGGGGCGGACGACGCGGGTCCTGACCTGGCCGGTCGGGCCGCCGGGGACGGTGATCCACTCCTCGTCGACGGCGGGCTTGGCGATCTCGCCGGACTGGACCTCGTCGACGGCCTTGCGGCCCTCGGCGGGGGCGAGGTCGAACAGGTAGGGCGGGTTCGCGGTCGCTTCGACGAAGGCCTGGGCGGCGGGTTCGAGGACCGGGCGGGGGGCGGTGCTGTCGGTCATGGCGATCTCCTCGGATCGGGTGCCGCGAGTGGGTTCCGGCGGGGACCGGGCCGGTGGTGCGGCACGGAGATGACAGTAGCGTGCGATTAAGTCGTGCACAACTAAAGCGTTCTCTATAGAATCGGCCGGACCTGAACGGTAAAGTGGTGCGGATCGCCCCATCGGGCGCCGTGGACGTCGTAGAAGCCGCGGATGTCGTGCATGCCGGAGCGAGGAGTCGCGCCATGAGCCCAGCCGCCGAGGGACCGGCCGAGGGGTCGCTGCTGCTCGACGACCAGTTGTGCTTCGCGCTGTACGCGGCCTCGCGTGCGGTGACCGCGAGGTACCGGCCGCTGCTGGACGCGTTGGGGCTGACCTACCCGCAGTACCTCGTCATGCTCGTGCTCTGGGAGCAGGACTCGATCTCCGTGCGGGACCTCGGGACCGCGCTGCAACTGGAGTCCAGCACGCTCTCCCCGCTGCTGAAGCGGCTGGAGGCGGGCGGACTGCTGCGCCGGGAGCGCCGGCGGGACGACGAGCGGTCGGTCGCGATCCGGCTCACCGACACCGGGGAGCGGCTGCGGGAGCGGGCCGCCGCCGTGCCCCTCGCCATCGGGGACGCCATGGGCCTGACGCCCGCTCAGGACGCCCTGGCCAAGCAGCTCCTCCGGCTGATCACCGCCAACGTCAGCGCCGGCTGAACCACCCGCCACCTGCGTGTTTCCGCTTCGCGGGGCGGTGTGTCGTCGCCGCTGTTCAGCTTAGTTTGCAGGTCCAACGGCATCTCCAGGACCGGGTCCCCGGTATACGGTCCGAAGCGATTTCCCGAAAAGAAATGGCTTACGTCAATGGAGATTCAAGCCGAACAACCACGTCACCTTCCGGGCCACGGAACGCGACCGACGGAGTCGGCACCGTCACCCCCGCCGTAGCCACGCACGGAACGCCTCGCGCACCGCACACCCGGTCAACCCGCCCCCGTACGACGACGTTTAGAGGTGCCATGCCGACCCTGGTTCCCGAAGTCTCGCCTCCGTCCCCCCAGCCGGACGCCCCGTCCCGGAACGTCACCGCGACCATCGCCCTGGCCTGCGTGGGAGTCTTCGTCTCCTATCTGCCGGTCGTCGGGGTGTCGGTCGCGCTCCCGGTGATCCAGCAGGCGCTCGACGCGTCCACCACCGGACTCCAGTGGATCACCGACGCCTTCATCCTGCCGACCGCCGCACTCCTCCTGACCTGCGGTGTCATCGGCGACCTCTTCGGCCGCAAGAAGATGTACCTGATCGGTCTGACGCTGTCCTGTCTCGGCTGTCTCATCGCCCTGACCGGCCACAGCGTCGTCCAGGTCTGCGTGGGCCAGGCGCTCACCGGTGTGGGCACCGCCGCGCTGCTGCCCGCGACCCTCGGACTGATCAGCCATGTCTGCCCCGACCACCGCAGGCGCGGCGCCGCGATAGCCCTGTGGACGGCAGCCCTCGGCCTCGGCCTCACCCTCGGCCCGCTCTTCAACGGCCTGATCGTCGAGCACGCCAGTTGGCGCTGGATCTTCCTGCCCACCCTGGCCATCGGCGCCGTCACGGTCCTGGTGGGCGCCGTCGTCCTCACCGACTCCCGCTCGGACCGCGAACGCCACCTCGACATCCCCGGCCAGCTCCTCGCCATCGTCGCGATCACCGCGGTCGTCTACGGCGTCATCGAGGGCGGCGGCGCCCCGGGCTGGGGTTCCGCCGAGGTCGTGATCGCGTTCGTCGTGGCGGCGCTCGCCCTGCCGGCCTTCGTCCTGGTCGAACTGCGGTCGCCCTGCCCGATGTTGGACATGCGGCTGTTCAAGTCCTCGGCGTTCTCCGGGGCCGCGCTCGTCATGGCGCTCACACTGTTCGCGCAGGTCGGCCTGGTCTTCTCGCTCAGCGAGTACTTCGGGCTCGTCCACCACGCCTCGACCTGGGACATCGGAGTGCGGCTGCTCGCGCTCAACGGCTTCACCGTCGTCCTCGGCCCGGTGGTCGGCCGGCTGATGCACCGCTTCTCGCCCGGCCTCGTGCTGGTGACAGGACTGCTCGTCGGCGGCATCGGCGCGCTTCTGGTCAACCTCTTCGACGCCGGCACCGGCACCGGCGAAGCGGCCCTGGTCATCGCGGTGTTCGGCATCGGCATCGCGCTGGCGATCGCCCCCATCACCACCATCGCCATGAACAGCCTCCCGCGCCGCCTGGGCAGCACCGCGGGCGCCGCCAACAGCGCGCTCCGGCAGATCGGCAGCGCCCTGGGCCCCGCGATCTTCGGCGTCGTCCTCACCAACCGCACCCTGGACGCACTGCCCGCGCACGTCGCCGCGTCCGGCCTCGACCCGGCCGACCAGGGCCAGGTCATCGGCATGGTCAACGGCGCCGGCATCCAGGCGGGCGCCTTCCTCCATCTCGACTCCGGTGAGGCGACCGGCCAGGCGCTCGCCGCCTACGGAGCGAGCTTCACCGACGCGCTGCACACCTGCGCCCTCGTCGGCGGCATCGGCATGCTGGTCGCCGCGGCCGTCGCCTTCACCACCATCGGCGTCCGCGCCCGCGCACCGCACGGCGAGCCGGAGGCCACGGCGGCGACCCACCCCGCCGCCGGAGCGACCGCACTCGGCGAGACCGGCTGACCAACACCCGCTGCCCCAGGGGTGGTTGACCTCCGGTCGTGACACCGGAGGCCGACCACCCCTGTGTTACGACCCTCCCGCGCTGTCGTTCTCCACCGCCGGGGCGAGCAGATGACACAGGGAGTCCGCCAGCAGACGCAGCGGATCGGCGGTCTCCAACGGCCACTCGACGGCGATCCACGCGGCGAAGAACGACTCCGTCTGCAGGACGGCCATCAGCGCGCGCTGACGGGCCTCGGCCGGGTCGACGCCCCGCCACCGCTCCGGGGGACCGACCAGCATCGCGACATAGCGCTCGTGCGCCTCGACGTACTGCACCCGGCCCTCGCCGAGACTCCGCAGCGCCGCGGGGGCCGCCGCGTTGGCGACCCGCCGGACCGGCGCCATCGCGCGCCAGTCGGCCGCCGCCTCGTCCAGCCAGGCGCGGATGCCGGCCCGGGTCCAGCGCGGCAGCGCCGCCAGCTCCGCGTACGCCTCGCCCATCACGCCGTAGACCCGCGCGACCAGCGCGTCGACGATCTCGGCCTTGCCGGGGAAATGGGCGTAGACCGTGGCCCGTGTCACCCCCGCGGCCTGGGCGATGTCCTCCATGCGCGCGTCCAGGAACGGCTTCTCGGTGAGGACCGTGACGGCCGCGTCGAGCAGTCGGCGATGGGTGAGGTTCTTCTGTTCTTCGCGGAGGTTCCTGCGGGGCGTCGGCTCCATCCGACCAGTGTCTTGCATGGGCGCCGCGACACGTGACGGGGTGGCTCACGGGCCGCCGTGAACCACCCTCCGCCAGATGCCCTCCTTGTTGTCGGCGATCGGCGGGCGCTAGTCACCGCGGTACCGGCACCCCCCTTCCGCCAGGGCAATCCATGCCTGGAGAGGAACCCCTCAGCTCTCCGCGGGCCAGTCGTCGTACCGGATGCGGCGCAGTTCGAGGACGTCCCCTACGGTGCTCCACTCGTCCTTGCCGAGACGGGCCAGCGGACGCAGCCGGTCGATCTCCGGGTGGCCGTCGACGAGGACGTTCTCGTCGATCGCGAGATGCACCACCCGGCCGAAGACCACGGTGTCCTGACCCAGCCGGAGCGTGCTGTGCAGCTCGCACTCCAGCGCCACGGGGGAACCGGCGACGCGGGACGGCTTCACCCGGAGCGCGGCCTCGCGCTCCACCCCGACCGCGTCGAACTCGCTCACGCCCGCGGGGAAGTCGGTGGCGGTCTTGTTCACCGCGTCGATGAGCGGCTCCGGGGCGAGGTTGACCACGAACTGCCCGGTGGCCTCGACATTGCGCAGGGAGTCCTTGCGGCCGACCGAGGTGAACTGCACGACCGGCGGCCTGGCCGACGAGACCGTGAAGAAGGAGTGGGGTGCGAGATTGTCGACGCCGTCGGCGGAGATCGTCGACACCCAGGCGATGGGCCGGGGGACGACCGTCGCGGTGAGCAGCCGGTAGACCGCGAACGGATCCATCTGGGCCGGGTTGAATTCAGTGCGCATAGCAGCGATATATCAGACGCCCACGCGACCCCGCGTCGGCGGTGGTGGGGCCGGGGCGGTGATGCCGAGGGCCCGGGAACCCTCAACTGCCTCTCGCCTCACCGAACTTGTGACAGCCCTGTGACCGGAATTATGGCCTCCGTCACATGCGCGGGGTGCACGCGCTGATCGGATGACCGGATGCGCAGACCCGCCCCACTCCGCCCGGCCCTCGGCCGCACCGTTCCCTTCCTGTCGGCTCTCGCCGCGACCGCCCTGCTGCTCACGGCCTGCGGTACGGAGCACGACGGCGCCGGGAGGGCCGGGGCGGGCGGGTCCGAGTCGCCGGCCCGCACGCAGGTCGACGATCCGGGCAAGGACGGCGTGCGGGTCACCTCGCTGACCCTCCCGTCGCCTTCCCCCTCGCCCACCCGCAGCTACTCGGTCTCCGCCGACAGCCTCCCCAAGGACTCGGGCATCGTCGCCGCCTACGAGGTCGTCAACAAGGGCACCGAGACCCTGACGTACACGGTCATCGTCACCTTCACGAGCGCCGACGGCGGGGCCATGGCCAACCAGACCGTGACCGTCCGCGACGTCGGTCCCGGCAAGACCGTGCGGGGCACGGTCCGGGCCGGTGTGCTGCCGCTGACCACACCGCGGGTGACGGGGGCCAAGGTCCTCGAAGTGACCAAGGTCCCCTCGAACGAGGCACCGGCCGCCGCGGGCACGTGCCCCGCCTCCGGGATCCGGGTCAGCGCCGACCGGGGCGACGCGGCCATGGGGCTGCGGGTCGTGGGCCTGCATCTCGACAACTGCGGTACGCGCGACTACTCCGTCGACGGGTACCCGGTGCTGGAACTCCTCGACGACGACCTCCAGCACGTCGACGGCATCAAGATCCTCGACGGCGGTGGCGGGATCGCCCCCGGCGGCGTGAACGACAAGCCGGCCGGTCCTGTCACGCTCAAGCCCGGCGAGTCGGCGCTCGCCACCCTGGTCTGGCGCAACACCACCCAGTTCGGCACGGCGGTGAACGTGCCCTACGTACGGGTACGGGCGAAGGCCGGTGCCGCTCCGGTGATCGTGACACCGAACCTCGATCTCGGGACCACCGGGAAGCTCGGGGTCACGGCGTGGCGGGCGGCGGAGGACTGAGCCGACCAGAGCGGGTGCGGGGCGGAGCGAACCGTGATGGTCGTCCCGCCCCGCACCCGCTCACCACTGGGGGGCCCGGAGGTCAGCTGCCGACGAGCATCTGCCAGGTCTGCGGGCCGACTTGGCCGTCGACGCCGAGGCTGTGCGCGGACTGGAAGGCGCGGGTGGCGCTGTTGGAGCCGGAGCCGAAGTCGCCGTCCACGGTGAGGCCGTAGCCGAACTTGTTCAGTTCGACCTGGGCGGCGCGGACGGCGTCGCCGCTGGAGCCCGTCTGTACCTGGACGATCAGCGCGGACCAGGTCTTCGGGCCGATCTGGCCGTCGACGCTGAGCCCGTGCGCGGACTGGAAGCTCTTGGCCGCGGCGAGTGTGCCGGACCCGAACTGGCCGTCGGCGCTGATCGTGGCACCGTGGGAGCGCAGCAGGTACTGCGCGGCCAGCACGTTGTTCCCGGTGTCGCCGTCGATGACGTTCGGCCAGGGCGGTGCGACGGTGCTGCCGCCCGAGGCGCCGTTCCCGGTGCCGACGAGCATCTGCCAGGTCTGCGGGCCGACTTGGCCGTCGACGCCGAGGCTGTGCGCGGACTGGAAGGCGCGGGCCGCGGTCTCGGTGCCGGAACCGAAGTTGCCGTCGACGGTCAGGCCGTAGCCGAACCGGTTCAACTCCACCTGCGCGGCGCGGACGGCGTCGCCGCTGGAGCCCGTCTGTACCTGGACGATCAGTGCCGACCAGGTCTGCGGGCCGATCTGGCCGTCGACGCCGAGGCCGTGCGCGGACTGGAAGCTCTTGGCCGCGGCGAGGGTGTCCGCCCCGAACTGGCCGTCGGCGGTGATCGAGGCACCGTGGTAGCGCAGCAGGTACTGCGCCGCCTGCACGCTGGGACCCGTCATGCCGTCGGTGATGTTCGGCCAGGACGGCAGGATGACACCGGTACCGCCGCCGCCCTTGCCGCCCCACTGCCCGTAGTCGGCGGCCATCGCCTGGTCGAGGTCCGCGTCGTGACCGGCGACCGAGATGCCGTTCTGGACCTGCCTCAACTGCGCGCGGCTGTCCCAGCTTCCGCCGGACCACGCGTACGTCTGCCAGCCCCAGGTTATTTTCCCGCTGTCGAAGAGTTCCTTGATCACGTGATAGCCGCCGTACGCACCGGTCCGGGACCGGCCGATCACCGAGGCGACGCCGTCGAAGTAGGAGTTGAGCGCGGAGTACATCGAGGACTGGAGGTCGAAGTCGACGCTGAAGTAGATCGGCCGCGTCGACGGCATCCCGTTGGCCGACGCCTGCCGCTGCGCCTCGGTGGCATGCCCGGCCCCCTGGGAGTACGGGTCCGCGGGGACGCCGCTCTGCCAGTCCTGCAGTCCGTCGGACTCCCAGTTGGAGACGATGCCGATGTCCGCGGCGGTCAGGGCCTGCGCCTCGGACAGGGTGAGGACCTTCGGGTTCGGCAGCCAGCTGAGGTAGCGGCACGCGAAGCCGTAGCCCGCCGAGGCGACCGAAGCGGCGGTGAGCGACGCGTCGGAGTAGTCGATCCCGTAGCTGGTCGTCGCGGCCGCGGTGGTGGCGGCGGAAGCCGACTGGGCGAATCCGATGCCGGTCGCGGTGGCCACCGCGGCGCCGCCGGCGAGGGTCAGGAGTCTGCGTCGAGACAGCTGACGGCCGTTGTCAAACGGGTCCATGACACGTTCCAATCCTTGACGTCTGTATGCGGTGTGCACGGTGGGGGCCGCTGGGCGACGCGGCGTGGGAGTCCTGCTGGAGCGGAAGCAGCGCTGCAGGTGATCTTTGGGCTCCGGTCGGGCCCGTGTCCACAGCGGGTGGGGATCTGGGGGGATGACGGGACGGTACCGGCTCCGACCTGCGGGGATGCACGGTGATGTGACGGTTGGGCGGGACAGTTCGGGGGCGGTCGCCGACAGGGCGTCCACTGCCGAACCTGACGGATCTTCAGTGCGCGGTGAGGCGGTAGCAGGTGGCAGGGGTGTGCGGGGTCTCCGACAGGCACGCGGTCAGGGGTGTGGGGCCGGCGTGGAGGCCGAGCAGAGGGGTGTGGACGAACGCGTTCAGCTGGCGCGTGCTGTGCACCGCGATGCTCTGTGCGGGCTGCCCGGGCGCGGACAGCGTGAGCGTGTCGCCGAGGCGCGTGTTCCAGACCCGGGCCCAGACGGCCCGGCACAGCGGGTTGTAACGGATTTCGAGACCGGCACCGCTCGGGGTCAGCCGGTGCAGCAGCGTCTGCGGTTGGGCCCCGCACAGGGTCACGCTCGGATCGCGGCCGGTGCAGGCGCCGGCCACACAGCCGACGTGGAAACCGGACGCGCGGGGCGTGGCCGCATCCGGCGAGGCGGCTTCCGGTGTCCCGACCCGCTGCCAGGCCGCCACCAGGCCGAGGGTCACGCACAGCGCCAGTACGCAGGTGAACGCCAGGGCGCGCACACCCCACCAGCGCTGCTCGTGTCGGCGCGGTGCGGGACGGGTCTCCGGAGCAGCGGTCTGCTGCACGGGAGCAACGGCACTGTCCGCAGCCCGAGTTGGCTCGGTCGGCGCCGCTGACACCGGCGCCTCCCGCACCGCGGCGCGCCCGCTGGCGGCGGCCTCGGCGAGTTCCCACAACGCCCGTATCCGGGGCGTGGGTTCGTCTGCCAGCTGGCACAGGGCGCGTACCGCGAGCCACGGTGGCAGCGCGGTGCCGCCGAGGTAGCGGTGCCAGGAGGACCTGCTGTACGCGGACTTGCCGGCCAGCTCCGTGATGGACAGCGCGGCGCGCTCGCGAAGTACCCGCAGTTCGGCGGCCAGCAGGACGAACTCCGGTCGGGCCCCGCTCATCCGCGCAGGGCGGCCCAGGTCGACGGGCCCACCTGTCCGTCCACGTCGAGGTGGAACTTCTTCTGCGCCTGGATCACCGCGGACTCGGTCAGGGGCCCGAAGTTCCCGTCGATGCCCCCGGGGGTGATGCCCGCACGCTGGAGCAGACACTGCAGTTCGGCGACCGCCGGTCCGCTCATGTCGACGACCAGTTGGTGTGTGCGCGTCTCGCTGTTCCCGGCGTACCACCGCCCGCCCTGCCGGGTGTACGAGCACGCGAAGGCCGTCGCCTCGGGGACCGCCACCGCCGTACCGCTGACGCCGCGGGCCGCGGCGACCTGGGTGGGCTGCACGAGGAGCAGGACCATCACGGCGCCCATGACCATCCCGCAGCCGAGCAGGCCCAACTGCCGCCATCCGGCGAGGTGATGACGGTCGCCGTCCACGCCGGTGTCCGAACGGTCGTCGTCCGCTTCCACGGCCCCGGTCGTCGCGGGCTCGGGCGGTAAGACCGGCTTGGACGGCGGGACCGGTTCGGACGGCGGGGTCGGCACGGAGGACGGGGTCGGCTCGGAGGACGGGGTCGGCTCGAAGGGCCCGGACCGCCGAGCGTTCACCGCCGCGTCCAGGAGCGCGAGGAGCCGCACCGGATCGGCGCCCACCACCTCCGCGAGGGACCGCACGGCAGCGGGCGGCGGCAGCGCACGGCCGCTGAGATAGCGCTCCCAGGACGACGTGCTGTACCCGGTCGCCGAGCCGAGTTGCTTGATCGACAACTCGCTGAAGTCCTTGGCCTTACGCAGGTGCGCCACCAGTGCGGCCACCGCCGGGTCGATCCCCGCAGGCAAGGCACGCCACCGCGCCATCCCGCCCCCTTTGAAGACTGCGCCCTCTTCCGGCGCGAAGCTTAGCGGCTCGGATCGTCCCGACCCGAGTCCATCCGGCCTCAACTGCCAGGTGTTTCCCAGGCGTTGACGCAGCGGCACGTGGGCCGGTTCCGGCCCGCGGCGCCGCGACCTGCGGCACCGCATCCTGACCGCGGACGGAGCCGGGGTCCGGTGGGCGATGCCGATCACGTTGTTGTCGCCGCCCCTCTTGGTCAACGCCCGGACGCCCTCGGCGAGTTCCCCGTCCGCGCGCGGATCGGGGCGTGACGCGGAGGGTCCGGGCGGACCGGGCGGATCGGCCCGTAGCGGCTCTGTTTCCCGTCGCTATACGCCATGTATGGTGAGCCGACTTCGCTATACGTGGCGTATGGCGAGCGGGTGGCTTGGAGACCGTCGTATGAGCGCGGCAGTGAGTGGCGTGAACGGGTCGGGTCCGGCGGGGGCGTCGGCCGCCGATCGGCGGAAGGTGCTGAAGGCGCTCAGCGGGCTGCTGCTCGCGCTGTTCGTCTCCACGCTCAGCAGTACGGTCGTCTCCAGCGCGCTGCCGAAGATCATCGGGGCGGTGCACGGATCGCAGACGCAGTACACGTGGGTCGTCACCGCGACCCTGCTCACGACCACGGCGACGACGCCGATCTGGGGCAAGCTCGCCGACCTGTTCAGCAAGAAGACCCTTGTCCAGGTGTCCATCGCGGTCTTCGTGCTGGGTGCCGTGGCGTCCGGGGCAAGCCGGACCGCGGGGCAGCTCATCGCCTCACGGGCGCTGCAGGGTGTCGGGGTGGGCGGTGTGCAGGCGCTCGTCCAGATCACCCTCGCGGCGATGATCCCGCCCCGCGAACGCGGCCGCTACAGCGGCTACTTGAGCAGTGTCACCGCCACGTCGACCATCGGCGGGCCGCTCCTCGGCGGGGTCGTCGTCGACACCTCGTGGCTGGGCTGGCGGTGGTGCTTCTTCATCGGCGTACCGATCGCCGCCGTGGCACTGTTCCTGCTCCAGCGGACGCTGAACCTGCCCGTCCTCCGGCGTGAGAACGTCAGAATTGACTACCTGGGGGCGACCCTCATCGCCTCGGGGGTCAGCGTGCTGCTGGTGTGGGTGTCGTTCGTCGACAACTCCTTCGGCTGGGTCTCCTGGCAGAGCGCCGTCATGGTGGCCGGCGGGTTGCTGCTGATCGGCGCGGCCGTGCGGGTGGAGTCGCGGGCCGCCGAACCCGTCGTACCGCTGGGCATCGTGCGGCAGCGGACCACCGCGCTCGCGATCGTCGGGAGCCTGGCCGTCGGTACGGCGATGTTCGGGGCCGCCGTGTTCCTCAGCCAGTACTTCCAGCTCAGCCGGGGGCACAGTCCGACCGAGGCGGGCCTGCTGACGATCCCGATGATGGCCGGCATCCTCGTCGCCTCGACGGTCGCGGGCCGGCTGATCAGCAGGACCGGGAAGATCAAGCCGTTCATCATCACCGGCGCCGTCCTGCTCACCGCCGGGTTCGCCGTGCTCGGCACGATCGACTCCAGGACGTCCATGGTGCTGCTCGGCGTGGCGATGCTGTGTGTCGGGATGGGCGTCGGCATGACGCTGCAGAATCTGGTGCTCGTCGTGCAGAACACCGTGCCGTTGAAGGACATCGGGGCGGCCAGCTCGACGGTGTCGTTCTTCCGCTCGCTCGGCGGCACGATCGGGGTCTCCGTCCTCGGCGCCGTGCTCGCCCGGCACGTCCAGGACCAGATCGCCCACGGACTCGTCTCGGCCGGGCTGCGGACCACGGGCGCCGCCACGGACGTCTCCGGGCAGCCCGCCGCCGTACAGGAGATCATCCGGGTCGCGTACGGCGATGCCACCGCGCAGATCTTCCTGCTCTCCGCCGCCGCGGCCGTCCTCGCGGTGATCGCCGCGATCCTGCTGAAGCCGGTCAGCCTGCGCAGCAGTCTCGACCTGGCCGAGAAGAGCGGGGGAGCGGCGGTTCCCGCGGAGGCGGGCTGACGGCGATGTTTCCCGGGAGGCCCGCTCAACCCGTCTACCTGGGTAAACTGAGGGAAACGCGAAGTGCCTTGAGGAGGAGCCGGGATGCCGCCGCACAGTCCTTCCGCGGCCGGGGTCCCGGACGAGGGTGAGGAGCGGAGCGTGCCGCCCGTCCGGCAGGCGCTGTCGGACAGCGTGTACGAGCGCATCAAGGCGATGGTCATGGACCACGAGATCGCCCCCGGCGGCCGCGTCGGCATCGAGGCACTCGCCCGCACCCTCAAGGTCTCCCCGACTCCCGTACGGGAAGCCCTCGCCCGGCTTGAGTCCGACGGTCTGGTGGTCAAGCGGACGCTCTCCGGATACCGGGCCACCCAGCTGCTCACCCGCCAGGGTCTCGACGAACTCTTCGAGATGCGGCTCCTGTTGGAGCCCCGGGCGGCTGCGCTGGCCGCCGAGCACGCCACCGAGTCCCAACTCGACGGCCTGGAGCGGATCGTCGAGGAGATGCAGGCCCACCCGAGCCCGGACGGACGGTACGCGTCGTACCGCGACTTCGCCGCCCTCGACCAGCGCTTCCACGAGGCGATCGGCCAGGCCGCGCACCGCCCGCTGCTCGCGGACGCGGTGGAACGGCTCCACGCGCATCTGCACATCTTCCGGCTCAGCAGGGTGGTCGGCGCCGAGGGCCCGACCGTCACCGAGCACGAGCGGATCGTACGAGCCGTGCTGCGCCGCAATCCAGAGCGGGCGGCCGAGGCGATGACCGAGCACCTGACGCGGAGCCTGGAGCGGCAGCTCGATGACGGCGAGACGTCCGCGTCCTGAACGGCCGCCGCAGGAACCGGAGTTGGAGACCCGCCCCCGCTCACTCCATGAGGAAAACCTGCTCCGCGGTGGCCCACCATTCGCCGGGCGCCGCCTCCGGAACGGGCACCTGGCAGGGGGCCGTGAGTTCCCACCACCGCCGGGTGGCCTCGTCCTCGGCCATCAGAGCCAGGTCCGCCTCGAGATCGTCGCCGTGGTACTCGAAATAGCTGAACAGGCGGTCGCCCAGCAGATGGATCGAGTAGTTGGAGATGTGGCTGCGCCGGATGCGGTCGAGCACCGGCTCGGGCACGTTCCGGTGCAACTCCTGGTATGCGGGCAGCTTTTCGGGGTGTACGGCGATCACCTGGGCCACGCGCCTCACGAGCGCACCGCGTCACGGTCGTGGATCAGGCGGATGACCCGGCCGCTCATCCGGTCGTAGTCGCGGTCGTTGTCGACCTCGCCGCGGATGCGGTGGTCGGTCATGACGACGATGCGGTCGGCGAGGGTGACCATCTCGGCGAGGTCGCTGCTGATGAGGAGGAGGGGGAGGCCGTCGCGGGCCAGGTCCCAGATCAGTTCGTGGAAGGCGCGCTTGGTGCGGACGTCGACACCGACCGTCGGCTCGTCGATGACGAGCAACTTGGTGTCCGCGGCAAGCCACTTGGCGAGGCTGACCTTCTGCTGGTTGCCGCCCGAGAGCTCGCCCGCGTTCTGCCCGCGCCCCGAGACACGGATGCCGAGCCGGTCCACGAGGTCCTGCGCGACGTCCCGCTCCTCGCGCGCGGAGACGAACCCGAGGGCCTTGGCGAGCCGCTTCCACACCGTCACCGTGATGTTGCGGACGATGGGCTGCTCCAGGAAGACGCCCTCCTCCTTGCGGTTCTCGGTGACATAGCCGATGCCGAACTCGTGCAGGGCCTGGCGGGGTGACGTGATGCGGACGGGGCTGCCGTGCACCCGGACCTCGCCGCCCGTGATGCGGTCGAGGCCGAGCACCGCCTTGACGAGTTCGCTGCGCCCGGCGCCGACCAGGCCGTACAGGCCGACGATCTCGCCGGGGCGGACCTCCAGGCTGATGTCACGGTGTCCGCCGGCCGTGGACACCTTGTCCAGTACGAGAGTTGGGGTGGCCGAGCGGTCCACCGTGCGGGGGCGCATCTCCGTCGCCGCGTGGGCGCGGCCGACCATCAGGCCGACGATGTCGTCGTGGGTGTGCTCGGCCAAGGGGGACGAATCCAGTACCGACCTGCCGTCGCGCAGCACGGTGACGGTGTCGCAGACCGCGAAGACCTCCTCCAGCTTGTGGCTGACGAAGACGACACAGGCGCCCCGGGCCGCCAGGCGCCGGATCACCTCGAAGAGGCGTTCCGTCTCCTGCGGGGAGAGGGAGGCGGTGGGCTCGTCGAGCAGGAGCACCCGGCTCTCGGTGTAGAGGGCCTTGGCGATCTCCACCAACTGCTGTTGCGCCACGGAGAGTTCACGCACCGGCTGCTGCGGGTCGAGGTCGACGCCGAGTTCCGCGAGGCAGGCGACGGCCGGTGCGGTCATGGCCTCGCGGTCGACCAGGCCGCGGTGCGAGGGCGGGTTCTGCAGGGTGATGTTCTCCGCCACCGAGAAGCCCGGGATCAGGTTGCGTTCCTGGTGGACGACGCCGATGCCGGCGCGGGTGGCCTCCAACGGCGAGCGGAGCTGGACCGGTTGGCCGTCCCGGGTGAGGCCGCCGCCGTCGGGGGAGTGGACGCCGGTGAGGACCTTGATGAGGGTCGACTTGCCGGCGCCGTTCTCGCCGAGCAGCGCGTGCACGGACCCGGCGGTCAGCCGCAGCCCCACGCCGTCCAGCGCCCGCACCCCGGGGAAGACCTTGACGAGGTCGTGGCATTCGAGGAGAACCGTGCCGCTCACTGGGCACCTCCGGTCTGCGGCAGGACGGCGCCGTCGGTCGTCGTGGCCTTCTCCAGGCGGGTCTGGTGCAGCCGGCCACCGGCGACCGTGCCCAGCACGACCAGGCCGATCAGCAGGTTCACCCAGCTCGGGTCCAGCGAGAACTGTGCCCGTGCCGCGTCGATCAGCCGGGTCACGAAGGCCGCAAGTACCGTGCCCAGCACGGCGATCGAACCGCCGGTGAGCGCCACGCCCCCGATGATCGGCGCGGCGAAGCTCGGCAGCAGCCAGTCGCCGCCGACGCTGCGGTTCACGCCGGGCAGTGAGGCCGTGGCGGTCACCGCGGCCACGCCGATCAGCAGCCCGGACAGGGTGTGCGCGGCGACGATCTGCCGGTCGGTGGAGATGCCGGACAGGCGGGCCGCGAGCGGGTTGCCGCCCGCCGCGAGGAGCCGTCGGCCCGCGACCGTGCGGTACATGAACGCCGCCAGCAGCGCCGCCGCGACGAGCGCGGTGACGAAGACCAGGGGGATGTCCAGTGGCGCCGCCGTGCCGAAGTCGCGCAGCGTGCGCGAGTAGCCGTCGACGGTACGGGTGCCGGTGAGCCGGTACTGCGCGCCCAGGAGGATCGTCATCGTCGCGAGGGTGACGATGAACCCGTTGATCTGCGTCGCCACGATGGCGACACCGGTCGCCAGCCCGATGGCCGTCGCCGTCAACAGGCCCACGATCACGGCGAGTCCGGCGGGCATCCCGTGATCGGCCATGAGGACGCCCATCAGACAGGCGGTGAAGCCTACCAACGCCCCGACGGCCAGGTTGAGTTGACCCACGCACAGCGCCACCATCTGGGCCAGCCCGATGAGAATGGGCGTGGCCAGATACTGGAGGAAGACCCGCACCGAGGGCCCCTCGAAGAACGAGCCCGACGAGGCGACCCCCAGCGCCAGATACCCCGCCACCACCACGCACAGCAGCAGCGCCGCCGTGGAACGGGAGAACCGGCGCAGCGCCTCGCCGCCCCAACTCCCCTGACCCAGGGTCACGTTCAAGCGGTTCATGTCGAACGCACCACCTTGCGATAGGACACCACCGTGCGGATCCGGTCGGCCGACAGGGCCAGCAGGAGGACACAGCCGAGATAGATGTTCAGGCTCTCCAGGCCCACGCCGAGCAGGTCGAGGCCCTTGCGGATCACGCCGACCAGGGCGGTGCCGAGCAGCGTGCCCAGCACGGACACCACCCCACCGGTGAGCAGGGTGCCGCCAAGTACCGCGCCCAGAAAGGACGGCAGCATGAAGTCGTCGCCGATGGAGGCACGGAACGTACCCGTGCCCGCCGCCATGAACCCGGCGAGCGCCGCGAGCAGCCCCGACAGGGTGTGCGCGAGCAGCACCCGGCGCCCGGTGGGAATGCCGGACAGCTCGGCGGCGGCCGGGTTCGCGCCGGTGAGCAGCAGCTCCCGGCCGATGCGCGTGCAGCCGTAGAGGAAGCCGAGGGCGAGCATCGCCAGGACGGTGAACTGGGCTATCTGCGGGACCGCCGGGGAGCCGCAGACCGGGCCCGCGCAGATGTCGGCGAGGGAGTAGGAGCGCAGTTGGTCGATTCCGGTCGGGTGGGTGGTGAAGGCGGCGTCGTCGGTGAGGGCCGAGTAGAGGAGGGAGACCAGGCCGAGCAGGGCGAAGTCCATGGCCAGGGTGACGACGAAGGAGCTGACTCCGGTACGGGCGATGAGCCAGCCGGTGACCGCGCCGATCGCCGCCCCGGCGGCCAGGCACATCAGCAGCCCGACCTGCATGGGGACGCCGAGACGGTCGTAGCCGAGGCCCGCGAACATCGCGCCGAAGGCGGCCATGCGGCCGACGGCGAGGTTCATGTGGCCCACGGACAGGGCGACCATCTGCGCGAGCGCGACGACGGTGAGGGTGGCGACGTCGCGGAGGAGCGGGAAGAGCACCAACTGCTGGTCCAGGAAGGCCGGTCGGAGCACGCCGAACAGCACGCTGAGCGCGATGACCAGGACCAGCAGGCCGAGTCGCTGGTTGACCCAGAACGGCATGCGGTGGCTCGCCGTCCGCTCCTCCGGGACGGTGTCGGGTGGGCTGATGGTCGTCATGCCACCCTCCGGTCGTCCAGCGCGTCCGGGTCCCAGTCGATGCCGATGCCCGGGACGTCCGGGGCCACGGCCTTCCCGTCGCGGATGGTCAGTTCGGTGCGGGTGACCGCCCTCAACTGTGGGATGTACTCGACGTATTGGCCGTTCGGTACGGCGGCGGCGAGGCTCACATGGAGTTCCATCAGGAAGTGCGGGCAGACCATGACGTTGTGGCTCTCGGCCAGGTGCGCGACCTTCAGCCAGGGGGTGATGCCACCGATCCGCGCGGCGTCGACCTGCACGACGGACGCGGCACCGGCCTCCAGATAACTGCGGAACTGCATCAGCGAGTACATCGACTCGCCCACGGCGACGGGAATGCGGGTCGCCGCCGCGAGCCGCGCGTGGCCGCTGATGTCGTCGGCGGGAAGCGGCTCCTCCAGCCAGTACGGGTCGTACGGCTCCAGCGCCGCCGCGAGCCGCAGGACGGAGGACGCCGACTGGGACTGGTTGGCGTCGGTCATGATGTGCAGGGAGGGGCCGACGGCCTCGCGTACGGCGCGCAGGCGCTCCGCGTCCTCGGCGGGGTGCGGGCGGCCCACCTTGATCTTGGCGCCCGCCCAGCCCGACTCCTGGGCGCGCAGGGCGCTTTTGACCAGTTCCTCGGCGCTGAGATGCAGCCAGCCGCCCTCCGTGTCGTAGACCGGCACCTCCTGGCGGTGACCGCCGGCCAGCCGCCACAGGGGTTCGCCCGCGCGCTTGCACCGCACGTCCCACAGGGCGGTGTCGACGGCGGCGAGGGCGAGCGAGGTGATGGCTCCGGTGGTGGTCGCCCGGGTCAGCGCGAACAGCCGCTGCCAGAGCGCCTCGACGTTGCGGGCGTCCTGTCCCACGAGCGCGGGCAGCAAGTGGTCGCGCAGCAGGGCGAGTACGGAGCTGCCGCCGGTGCCGATCGTGTACGCGTAGCCGGTTCCCGTGCGGCCCTCCGCCGTCTCGAGGTCGACCAGGACCGTCTCCTGTTTCACGAACGACTGCACCGCGTCGGTACGGTCCTGCTCGACGGCGATGTCGACCAGCCTCGCGGTGGCGGCCGTGATGATGCTGCTGCTCATTCAGCAAATCCGGTTTCTGTCGGGGGAGTTGGAGATCGGCGGTGCCGGGTGGGTGGCGGTGCTTGGCCGCCGGGGGTGGTCGGGCGTCAGCCGCAGGAGAGGATCTTGTCGGTGAACTGCTGCTTCAGCTGGGCGGTCTTCGCCTGCCGCGCCTTGTCGTAGCCGGAGACGTTCGCCTTGGTCACGACGAACGAACCCGAGTCGACCTCCACGCCGGGTGAACGCACCGTGCACTGCTTCGTCTGGAGCAGCGCCAGCGCCCAGATCCCGATCTCGGCCTGCCCGACCGGGTTCTGGACCACGGTGGCGGTGACCGTGCCCTGCCTGATGCCGCTGAGGATCTTGGCGTCGTCGTCGATGGCGATGACCTTCGCCTTCGACCCGGACGACTTGACGACGTCGGCCGCGGCGACGGCCGGGTTGTACGCGGTGGCGACGATGCCCGTGATCTGGCTGCCCTTCGCCGCCATCAGGTCGGACACCGCCTTCTGCGCGGTCTGCAGGTCCGTGTCGATGTCGGTGATGGTCTGCAGGAGCTTGACCTTGCCGCCGGACTCCTTCACGGCCTGGGCGACGCCCTTGATCCTCAACTGGGTATTGGCATCCACGTTGTTGCCGGTGAGATGGACCAGGGTGCCCTTGCCGCCCATGGCGTCGATCGCGGCCTTCGCGGCTTTGTACGCGGCGAGTTGGACGTCCGTGGAGAGACAGAAGTCGGCCTCGTCCTTGTCGCCCGCGGGGCACGAACCCAGCGAAGCCACCGGGAAACCCTGCGACGTGAGGTCCGCGAAGGTCGAGTTGACGTCGGTGGGGGAGACGCCGAACACCCCGAACGCGTTGTAGCCGCGCGCCGCGAGGGTCGACAGCAGGTTGTTCTGCTTCTGCTGGTCCCACTCCGCCGTCTCGTCGAAGGCGACGTCTCCGAGACCGTACGTCTTCTTCGCTGCCGCGCCCGCGGTCTTCCAGGGCTGGAAGTACGGGTGCGCGCCGCCCGGCACGAGAGCGACCTTGGTCTTCGAACCGTCCACGAGGTCGGCCCCCGCACCCGTGCGCCCGGCCGGCGCGGCCTGACTGCCGGACTGCGCAACGGAGTTGCGGTAGGTACAGGCCGCGGTTCCCGAGGCCAGCAACACGGCCGCGACAACTCCGGGCAGGACAGATCTGGTTGGGAAGCGCATGACCCACCCCTGCGGATTCGCATCGGAATCAGATAGGAAATCGATGCGGCGATCGTGAGGGAGGAATGGGGGCGCGTCAAGGGTTGTGGCAGGAAAGGGGTGCTGAGTGCGCGTTATGTGCACCCGTGGGTGCTGTGACCGCGCTGCGCAGGCGCCCCGGCTGGGCGGGGAATCATATAGGAAATGGTCCTGGGTGTCGGGTTGGCGGCAACGGGCCGGGTGTCGGCCGTGCGACCTGCTCTAGCGCCGGCAGCGAGCCCGCGCCGAGTGTCTGCGACCTTCGTCGTCAGCTCAGGCTGCGGCGGGCGGCGCCGAGGAACTCCGCTTTGAAGGGTTCCAGGTGGTCGGCCGGGCTCTCCCCGGCGCGCTCCTGCCACACCGCCTGATTCAGCGCGCGGGCATAGGCGGTTGCCGGTGCGTGAAGGCGGGGAGCGCACAGCAACCCGATGCCGTGCTCGGCTATGCGCAGGCCGTCCATCGCGGGCCTGGCGGTCAGCTACCACTCGTCACCGACCTCCCATCGGGACGGCCGCGCATGCGCCACGCTCTCGGCCTCCAGCGTGAACCGGACGAACTCCAACACGGTCCTGATCCGCTCCGCACGCCGCTCCGCGGCCAGCGCCGCGGCTCGTCTTTGTTCCTCGGCGCGGTCGGCCGCGCTTTGCGTCGCGGGTTGGATGAGAGTCCGTTCGGTGACCTCAACTGCCCTGCAGGGGTTAGCGCTTGAGGGCGACTCCGCCGTACTGGTGGACCTCCGCCGGTAGGCCCCACGCGCTCTCGTCGGGGCGCCAGCGGGAGCAGGAGGTCACGCCTGGGGGGAGGAGTTCCAGGTTCTCGAAGAAGCCTGCTATCTGTTCGGGGGTGCGGAGGATGTACGGGATCGAGCCGCCCTCGTTGTACTGGCGGATGGCGTCGACGTAGGCCTTGCTGGTGTCGGTGCTGTCGTACTGGACGAGGTAGCTGCCTGCGGGGAGGGCGGCCATGAGACGGCGTACGATCTCGCGCGCCTCGTCGTAGTCCTCGATGTGGCCCAGGATTCCCATCAGCATGAGGGCGACGGGCTGGTCGAGGTCGAGGGTGCCGGCGGCCTCGCGCACGATGGTGTCCGGGTCGCGGAGGTCGGCGTCGACGTAATGGGTGACGCCCTCCGGGGAGCTGGTGAGCAGGGCGCGGGCGTGGGCCAGGACCAGCGGGTCGTTGTCGACGTAGACGATGCGGCACTCGGGGGCCACGCGCTGGGCGATCTCATGGGTGTTGTCCACGCTGGGCAGGCCGGTGCCGATGTCCAGGAACTGCCGGACGCCCTCCTCGCCGGCCAGGTGACGGACGGCGCGGGCGAGGAAGTAGCGGGCGGCGCGGGCGCCGGTCTCGATGCCGGGGAAGATCTCGCGGAACGCGTCACCGGCGGCGCGGTCCACCTCGTAGTTGTCCTTGCCGCCCAGCCAGTAGTTCCAGATCCGGGCGGACTGCGGCACGGTCGTGTCGAACCTGGCGAGCGGGTCCGGCGCGGAGTGGGGGGCCTCTTCGGTCATGGACGCTCCTGTGCGTGCGTGCGTGCGCGGCGAGGGCCACGGAACCGTCGAACTCCGGTCGTGGGCAACCACGTTATTACCCAGCGGTTCGGATCATGCGCCTCCTCGGCCCCAACTGACCATGTAACGCAGGGGTGTTGGCTTGTTCGCCGCCCTTGGTGACGTGTAATCAGCCCTCTGACACGTGTCGGGTGAGGAAGCCGATGCCGGCCGCGACGGCGGCCAGGACGGCCACGCTGGTGAGGGCGGCGGGGAGGGAGTACCAGTCGGCCATGAAGCCGATGGCGGGCGGCCCCAGGAGCATGCCGCCGTAGCCGAGGGTGGAGGCGATGGCGACACCGTCGGGGCCTGCGAGGGTGCCGGCGCGTTCGACGGCGACGGGGAAGAGGTTGGCGAGGCCGAGCCCGGTGATCACGAAGCCGAGGACGGCGAGCCAGAGGGAGGGTGCGAGGGCGCCGAGCAGCATCCCGGCTGCGGCGGTCGTGCCGCCGGACACGAGGGTGCGGGTGCGGCCCAGGCGTTCGAGGAGCCGGGTGCCGGAGAGCCGGCCGACGGTCATGGCGAGCGCGAAGCAGGAGTAGCCGATGGCGGCGGCTCCGGCGGTGGCGTCGAGGTCCTGTTCCAGGTGCAGGGCGCTCCAGTCGGCGAGGGCGCCTTCGCCGAAGGCGGTGCAGAGGGCGATCAGGCCGAAGGTGAAGACGAGGCCTCGGGTGCGGGTGTTGAGGCGGCGGGGTGGGGGAGGGGTGTTCGGTGAGGGCGAGTGCCTCGGTGTTTGGTCCGGTGGGCCTGTCGGCGAGGGGTGTGGTGAGTCCTCTGGTGAGCGATCTGATGAGCGATGTGGTGAGCCCTCCGGCTCGCGCTGCGACGAGCCCTTGAGCGAGTCCGTCGGTGAGTGCTTCGGCGAACCCTGCGGAGAGTCGTTCGAGTCCTTCGGTGAGTCCTTCGGTACGTCGTCGGGGAATGCCGGGGGCTTCTGGCGCAGCAGGCTGCGGCCGACCAGCGCGGTGACGAGCAGGCCGATCAGGGTCAGGCCGAACAGGTGCTGGGTCGGGGTGAGGGCCCCCGCGACCAGTCCGCCGAGCCCGGCGCCGACCATGCCGCCCAGGCTGAACGCGGCGTGGAAGCTGGGCATGATGGGCCGCCGCATGGCCCTGACCAGGTCGACCGCCGCGCTGTTGAACGCGACGTTGATCCCGCCGTAGGCCGCGCCGAAGACCAGGAGGACGAGGCCGAGGGTGAGCGCGGAGTGGGTGAGCGGGGGGAGGGAGACGCTGAGTGAGAGCAACACGGCGCAGACGACGGTGACTTGGTGGTTGCCGTAGCGGTGGCAGAGGCGGCCGGTGAGCATCATGGTGATGACCGCGCCGGCGGAGACACCGAGCAGGGCGAGGCCGAGGGTGCTGGCGGAGGCGCCGGTCTGTTCCTTGATGGCGGGGATGCGGACGACCCACCCGGCGAAGATGAAGCCGTCCAGGGCGAAGAACGCGGTGAGGGTGATCCGGAGTCGGGTGAGGTCGGTGAGGGCGCCCGGCACGACGTTGTGCGTTCGGGGTTTGTTTATTTGCGGCACAAACTCAGGCTAGGGGGGTGAGGGGGCGGGGACAAGGGCGCCGGGGGGTGGGCTGCGCCAGGGTGTTGGGTGGGGGTGGGCTCGGGGTTGCTTTCTCCCCCCGCTGTGTCACTCGCTGTGTTTGGTGGCTGACGCTGGGGGTGTAGGGGTGCTGGGGGTGCTGGGGGTGCTGGGGGTGCAGGGTGGTCCGGTGTGGGCCGTGCGGGCTCGGCCTGGGTGCGGAGGCTGCCGCGTTGGGGTCCGGTCGGGGTGCGAGTCCGATCCGGGGATGGTCGTAGGACGCTGCTCGGGATCGCGTCGGACTACGTGCGGCAGTGGTGGTGATGTGGGGGCGGAGCCGGAGCTGAGGTCGAGGTCGGCTCGGAGCCCGAGTTGGAGCCGGGGTCGGGGTCGAAGGTGAGGTCTGGGTGGGAGGCCGGGGTGGGCCAGGAATGAAGCCCGGGGCCGGAGGGAGGACAGGGGCGGGGTTGAAGCCGAACCCAAGGCCGGAGCCGGCTCGGAGCTCAAGCTGAGGCCAAGGCCGGTTCCGGCTCGGAGCCCGAGATGGAACCGGGGCCGGAGCCGAGCTTTAGCTGCGGTCGAGGCCGGAACCGGATGGGCAAGGAATGAAGCCGCGGCCGGAGTCCAGAAGGGTGTCTGGGTTGAAGCCGAAGCCGAAGCCGAAGCCGAACCGACACCGGGGTCGGGGTAGGGGCTGTGACCGAGGTCGACGCCCAAGCTGAAGCCGATGTCGACGCAGACGTCGAAGCCGAGACCGATTCCGAGGCCGGTACCGACGCGGAAGCCGACCCCGACACCAACCCCGACCCCCGGGCGTGCCCGTGGGGCGCGGCTTCTCGGCACAGGCGTTCCGAGGACCACCGGCGGGACCGCCCGGAACCCCGGAGACCGGCCCCCGGAATCCCAGCCCCGTCCCCCGTCACCTCCCCCCGGAACCGCAGCCCCCGTCCCCCGTCACCCACCCCCCGGGGCAGCCGAGCCCCCGCCCCGCCCCAGTCACCCAGCGCCCTACTTCAACCCGATCGCCGAGCAGTCCGCCCCGTACTTCGACGTGCAGATGTCCTTGACGGAGTAGACGCCGTCAGTGATCACCGTGTCCTTGATGTTGTCCTGTGTGAGGGCGACGACCGGCACCAGCATCGTGGGGATCTTCCGCTCCGTGGGGCTGTCGACCGTGTCGCGGGTCAGCGCGTCGAACTGGATGTCGTGGCCCTGGACCTTGTAGACCGCCATGTCCGCGGCGCGGGTGGCCTCCTCGATGAACGGTTTGTACGCGGTCATGTACTGATCGCCGGAGACGATCCGCTGGACCGCGTCCAGGTTCGCGTCCTGGCCGGTCACCGGCGGGATCTTCGTCGCACCGGCGTCCTTGAGGGCCTTGATGACGGCGCCCGCGAGGCCGTCGTTCGCCGCGTAGACGGCGGCGATGTTGTCGAGGCCGATGGTCCTGATCGCGTTCTTCATGTTGGCCTCGGCGACCGCGGGGGACCACTTGGCGGTGTCGTACTGCTTCGCTATCTGGACCCTGTCCTTGAGCTCGCCGAGGGCACCCTCCTTGAACTTCGCGTAGTTCGCGTCGGAGGGGTCGCCGTTCATCATGACGATCTTGCTGGACGCCGCCTTGCTGCCGAGCGCCGTGATGATCGCGCGGGCCTGGATCTCGCCGACGAGTTCGTTGTCGTGCGAGATGTACGCGGTGATCGGGCCCTGTGCGAGGCGGTCGTAGGCGATGACGGGGATGCCGGCGGCCTTCGCCTTCCGCACGTCCGGCGCGATGGCCTTCGCGTCCAGGGCGTCCACGAGGATGACGTCGACCTTCTGGTCCACCATCTGCTGGAACTGGCGACTCTGCTTGTCCTGGCTCGCCTCGGCGTTGGCGTAGACGACCTTGCCCTTGCCGTGGGTGAGGGCGGCGACCTCCTTCTTGATGACGGGGTGGTCGAAGCTCTCGAAGCGTGCGGTGTCCTTGTCGGGCAGGAGCAGACCCACCGTGATGTCGTCGCCCTTCTCCGGAGACGCGGAGCTGTCGCTGCCGCCGACTCCGTCGATGACGCCGCACGCGGTGAGGGCCAGCGCGGACGCCGAGGCGGTCAGGGCTGTCGCGAGACGACGTACGGGGATTCCACAAAGGACAGGAGCGCTCAAGGCGGGCGCCTTTCGAGTGTGCGGGGTGAGGGGGGAGGGGTTGCTTTGGGGGTCAGTGACGTGTGGCGTGAAGTGGCTTCCAGGGCAAGGGGGTTGGGCCCCTGCGACCGCGGCGTGGGGAGACCTCGGTGCGGCCTCCGCGACCGGGGAAGCTGCTTCGGCTGTGCGGGAACTGTGGGTGAACGTCACCGTCGCACTTCCTCGATGTGGAGGGTGTGGTGCTCACGGAGAGAGGTTGTGGCGGCTTCGGGGCGGGAGGTGTCTGCGCGGCGGTTGATGGAGAAGGTGTGGGGGACTTCCGGGGAGAAGGTGCCGGAGGGCGTTGTCGGGCGGATCGGCGGGCTGGTCCCGAGTGAGGTGGCGGTGCCGGCGTGGGAGGAGCGGAGTCCCGTCGGATGTCGTAACCCCGGGTCTCGCGGCGGGCGTTGGACGCGGCGGCACGGTCGCGGAAGAAGCCGCCGCCTCCGCTCACCTCCGCCCCGCTCACCTCCGGGAATGGTCGCGACCCGCCCCACGTTGCGGCGGGTATGACGACGAACCCGCCGCGGCCCGAGGTGCTGCGATACACCGCCTTCTCCAGCGACCCCGACGGCGGCAACCCCGCGGGTGTCGTCCTGGACGCCAACGCCCTTGACGACAGCGCCATGCTGGCCGTCGCCGCCGAGCTCGGGTACTCGGAGTCCGCGTTCCTGACCGCGCCGCCGGAGGGGCTCGGCGGTGAGGAGGGGCGGGCGTACGGCATCCGCTACTTCAGTCCCAAGGCCGAGGTGCCGTTCTGCGGGCATGCCACCGTGGCGACCGCCGTCGCGCTCGCCGAGCGGGTCGGGCCGGGTGAGCTGGTGTTCGCGACGCGCGCGGGCGTCGTGCCGGTCGAGGTCGTCGACGAAAACGGGACGCTCCGGGCCACGCTCACCAGCGTGGAGCCGCATGTCGAGGAGATCGCCGACGCCGACCTCGCGGAGGCGCTCGCCGCGCTCGACTGGCCCGAAGCCGACCTCGACCCCGCGTTCCCGCCCCGCATCGCCTTCGCCGGTGCCCGTCATCTCGTCCTCGCCGCGGCGACCCGCGCCCGACTCGCCGGTCTGGCCTACGACTTCGCGCGCCTCGAAACCCTGATGCACCAACTGGACCTGACCACTGTCCAGTTGGTGTGGCGGGAGTCGGCCACCGTCTTCCACGTCCGGGACCCGTTCCCGGTCGGCGGTGTCGTGGAGGACCCGGCGACCGGTGCCGCGGCCGCCGCATTCGGGGCGTACGTAAGGGAGTTGGGCCTCGTCCCCGAGGACGCCGTCCTCACCCTGCACCAGGGTGAGGACCTGGGCCGCCCCGGCGAACTCACCGTGACGCTGCGCGCCGGTGACCCGCGCGTCCGTGTCGGGGGCGAGGGGACGCGCATCGGCTGACGCGTCGGCCACGGCGGCTGGGCAGGCACGGCGGCTGTGCAGGAGCGGCGGCGGGGCGGCTACGGCGGCGGGGCGGGCACCGGCCCTCCCCGCCGCCGTAGCGCCGCGCGCGGTGGGTTCAGAAGGCGTGGGCCATCAACTCCCCGAACAGGGCGTCCTCGTCGACGTCCAGGCCCCGGGAGCGGAACCAGCCGCAGATGTTGGCGCAGTCGCGCTGGAGGAAGGCCATCCCGTTGAGGTTGCCGACCAGGTCGACGATCTGGGGCAGGTCGATGACGACCAGCCGGTCGCCCGCCGCCAGGATGTTGTACGCCGAGAGGTCGCCGTGCACGATGCCGTTCTGCACCATCGTCGCGAGCGCGTCGGTGAGTTGGGCGAAGTAGGACGCGAGCAGCTCGGGTGAGGGGCGGGTCTGGGCGAGCCGGGGTGCGGTCTGGACGGTGCCGTCCTCGTCGACGACGGTGATCCACTCCATGAGGATCTCGGTGCCGTCGATCTGGACCGGGTAGGGGACCGGCAGCCCGAGTTTCCAGAACCGCACCAGCGCGGCCCACTCGGAGACCGCCCACTCGCCGGCCGCGACCTGGCGGCCGAACGTGCTCTTCCGCTTGACCGCGCGCTCGTCGCGTGAGCGTTTCATCGAGCGGCCCTCGGTGTAGGACGCGGCGCGGTGGAAGGTCCGGTGTTCGGAGGAGCGGTACCGCTTGGCCGCCATCACCACGCCGGCGTCGGGGTCGAGCGGGTCGGCACGCTCGACGAGGTGGACGTCGGCCTCCTTGCCGGTCTTGAGGACGCCCAGTTCGGTGTCGATCGCGCCCTGCGAGGTCACGACCCAGTCCGGGAGCGGCTCGGGGCCGCGGCTGAGGGGTTCGACGCTGAGCCAGGTCGACCAGCGCTGGCCGTCGGCGAGGTCGTCGTACTGGCGGAAGTCGAAGACGAACCGGTCGTCGATGTCGCCCATGCCGTCCGACGGCGGCCCGTCGGGGTACGGCTCGGTGCCGAAGTCGTCAGGAAACGCCGGGTGTTGAGAGTGCTGGGGGTACTGCGGGAGATCGTCGCGAGACATCGCTGGGGGTGCTCCATGAGGTGAGAGGAAGGCGGGCCGTGGACAGGCCGACGACAGTCGTGGTCACAGTCGTGCCTCCTCTCTGGAGCACCGGGCAGCTCCCGGTGTCCCGCCCATGGTGAGGGCCGGACCCGGGGAGCGACAACCGAATAAAAGGCGGCCGGGATGCCGAATTTCTTCTAACAAAATTATCATCGAAATTGTTAACAATCCTGCGGCGTCGGCTCATGATCCCGGCCTACAGTCGGGGACTCGTACGAGCCGCACAGCCCGACTTGCCCGCGGCGTCGCCGGGGGTGGTGCCCAAGGACGGCTGTGACCAAGCAACTTGCCCCCACAAGGAGGTCTACGGGTGGAGATCAACCGCAGAACCGTCATCCGGAGCGTCACGGGCGCCGCAGCCCTGGCCACGTTCGGAATCGCCGAGGGCACGGCGGCCACGGCCTTCGCCGCCACCTCGTCGTCGGGCGGTTCGTCGAGCCGCTCCGCGAGCGCGTCCGCGGCGTACTCGCTGGAGTTCGACCCGACCGCGTGGTCGTACGACGCGACGAACGACGTGTACTACCAGGTCGGGAAGGTGTACGTCGCGAACCCGGCGGCGACGGACTACGAGAACCTGTCGATCTACGTCCCGGGCGCCTATCTGACGGCCACCGCGAACAGCGACGGGACGACGTACACCGCGAAGGCCGACCCGAAGGGCACGGTCGGCCCGTACTCGGGACGCACGGCGCCGATCGTGATCCCGGTGAACACGCCCGGCTACGCCCACCAGGCGCCGGCCACGTCGTACAGCTACACCAGCGTGTCGGAGTACCTCGAAGCCGGGCTCATCTACGTGTGGCCGGGCCTGCGCGGCCGGGACAGCTCCACCAGCACCCGCTCCGACGCGGCCCCCTGGGGCGTGACCGACCTCAAGGCCGCGGTGCGGTTCCTCCGGTACAACCGGAGCGTCCTGCCCGGCAGCACCGACGACATCGTCCTGTTCGGCATGAGCGGCGGCGGCGCCCAGGACACCGTGGCGGGCACGTCGGGCGACAGCCCGCTGTACGCCCCCTACCTGCGCACGATCGGCGCCGCGATGGAGGACGCCGACGGCCGTCCCCTCAGCGACGCGGTCGCCGGTGTCATGGCCTGGTGCCCGATCACCGACCTGCACGAGGCCAACCTGTCCTACGAGTGGAACATGGGCCAGTTCGCCTCGACCGGCACGCGCGCGTCGACCACGTGGACCAGCGCCTACTCTGCGGACCTCGCGCAGGCCTGGCCCAAGTACCTCAACCGCCTCGGCCTGCGCGACGAGCACGGCAAGCGCCTGGAACTGACCCCGTCCAGCAGCGGCACCTACCTCGCGGGCAGCTACTACGACCACCTGATCGGGGTGATCACCACCTCGCTGAACAACTTCCTGGCGGACAACACCTTCCCGTACACCATCACGACGATGGGCGGCCCGCCCGGATCGGGTTCGACGGGGACCTCGACGACGTACGAGACGGTCGACGACTACATCGCGTACCTCAACTCGGGCAGCACGTGGGTCACTTACGACGCCACGACCAACACGGCGACGGTGTCCGGCCTCGAAGGCTTCGTCACCAGCCAGAAGACCGCGAACAAGCCGGTCGGCGCGTTCGACGGCTACTCCCGCGGGCAGGGCGAGAACAGCGTCTTCGCGATGGGACTCAACCTCCCCTCGCACTTCGCGCCGCTCACCCGCGACGTCGTCAAGGCGAACCAGACGACGTACGCCACGTACTCCGACTGGAACGCCGACTACGGCTTCGCCGCGTACGACAGCGACTTCGCCAAGAAGGACAGCGTCGGCAAGGACATAACCTGGCGGGGTGAGGCGTACAACCCGCTGTACTTCCTGTCGCCCGCCTTCGACGGCTACCGGCAGTCGCAGGTGGCACGGCACTGGCGCATCCGCACCGGCATCATGCAGGGCGACACCGCCAACACCACTGAGATCAACCTCGCGTTGGCGCTGCGGAACTACGGCATCCGTGACGTCGACTTCGCCACCGTGTGGGCCGAGGCGCACACGATGGCCGAGCGCACCGGCGACCCGACGGCGAACTTCATCACCTGGGTGAAGTCCGTCATCAAGAACTGACCCGCCGGTCCGGCCGACCCGGGCGCCTGACCAACTCCCTTCGCTCAGGCGCCCGGTGCCGCACCGCAGGCCCCGGCAGCGCGGTCCCGTCCGCATGTCAGTGCCCCGTGGCACGATCACCTGCATGACATCGATCGACGAACCACTGCTCCTCGAGACGGCCGCCAAGCATGGCGTACCCGGGCCTGTCGTAAGGGAGTTGATGGCCCGGACGCGGCCGTGCCTCTACCTGGTGCAGCACGGCGAACTGCCCGAGCCGAGCCGCGAGCACGCCCGCCCCGCCGCCCGGACAGGCGGCCTCCCCGCACTCCCGGACGGGGTCAACTGGCCCGACGGACACGAGCCGTTGGTGCTGAGCGTCGACTGCGCGGCCCTGCCGCTCGGCGCCCTGGACATCGAACTGCCCGCCGACGGGCACCTGTTGTTCTTCACCGAGGTCGAATACCCGCCGGAGCAGTCGGCGTTGCTGCACATACCCGCCGGAGTACCCACCACCGAACACCCCGCCGGTGACAGCAGGGTCTACGAGCCACGCACCCTGTATCCCGTACCCGGCCTCTCCTTCGACGGCGAGTCGGACGGCGGCCCGCACACCAGGGCGTTTCTGGACGCCGAAGGCGATGGCGGCCAGGAGGCCCTGGACGCCTTCGAGGAAGCCGTCGGCGACCTTGCCTTCGGCGGCCGTCGCCCCGGTGTCCGCGTGCAGCTCGGCGGATTCTCCGACTCCTGGGACATGGCGCCGGACACGGACGGACTCGTACTCCTGGCCCAACTCGCCGGACAGGCCGTCGACCACGACGTGTTCACGATGAACCTGATCGTGGGCACCCGGGAGGAGATCGCCGCCGGGGAGTACGACGGGCTCGTGTACGAGCAGCAGTGCTGACCGCTCGCCGTCGCCTCCCATGGCAGGTCCACGCACCGGACCGCCCCGATCCACCGTTTTCTTGCCCGGCTCTTCCCTCCCTCCGATGAACCTCGCCGCTTCCTTTCACCTCTACGACATGTAGTGGAGGTGACCCCGGCATGAACTGCCGATCGCCGGGGGGAACGAGGAGAAGGACGCCATGGAAGACGGTCCCCGTGCCGGCGGTGGTCTGCGGCTGAGGCCGCACGACGCGCCCTCCACGGCCGGTCCGCCGCGGGCCAGGCCGCTCGCATCCGACCCGGCCGCGCCGCAGCAGCTGCACCGGGGGATGACCCTGATCGCCACGATCAGCCTGTTCATCGGCACCCGCGGCGCCTGGACGAAGGCGATGACCTCCCATCCGCCCGTCGCCGGGATCATCTCCGTCTGCTACGCCGGGATCCTGATCGCGGGCGTCCTCGCCCTCACCACCCGCACCCGCCGCACCCTCACCCGGGTCGACGCGGGCGTCCTGCTGCTGGCCGTCGTCCTGGTGCTCTGCGGCTACTGGCTCAACCACATGGGCACCGACGAGGGCGTCCTCACCGCGCAGGCCGCCCACGAGATCCTGCGCGGACACCCGATCTACGGCCAGCCCTGGCCGTGGCTCTTCGACAGCTCCTCGGTCGGCATCACGAAGACCATGTCGGGCGGCGCCGACTACACCTACGGCTATCCGCCCCTGACCGCGCTGCTCGCCGCCCCCGTGCACGCCGTGATCCACTCGACGGCCGCCGCCACCCTCGTCACCACCGCCGCGCTGCTGGGCGGCGCTGTCCTGCTGTGGCTGCTGCTGCCCGCGCCCTGGCGATCCGGCGCCACCGCCGTGTGCCTCGGCTTCGGCTTCCTGCCCGGCTACGCCTACTCCGGCTACCCGGCCGTCCTCGCCCTGGTCCTCCTGATCCCCGTGGTGGTCCGCTGGACCGACACCGGGGCCGGCGGCCGGCTCGGCCTCCCCGGAGTGGTCCAGGCCCTCTGCCTCGGCGCGGCCTGCGCGAGCCAGCAACTCGCCTGGTTCCTCACGCCGTTCCTCCTCATCGGCCTCTACGCCGTCCGCCGCGGCGAACTCGGCCCCAGGCCCGCCCTCGGCGTGGTCGCCCGCTACACCGGCACCGCCGCCCTCACCTGGGCCGCGATCAACGCCTACTTCGCCACCCAGGACTTCCCCACCTGGCTGCACGGCCTGCTGCTCCCGCTCACCCAGAAGGCGATCCTGCACGGTCAGGGCCTCATGGGGATCTCGTACTACTTCACCGCGGGCAGCAGGCACCTCGACTACTACTCGTACGCCAGCCTGCTGCTCCTGCTCGGCCTGCTCGCCGCCACCCTGCTCTTCGTGCGCCGGCTAGGACCGGCGATCACCGTGCTGCCCTGGCTGAGCTTCTACCTCGCCACCCGGTCCCAGGACGGCTACTTCCTGATGATGACCCCGCTGTGGCTCGCGGCGGCCGCCACCGTCCCCGCCGCCGCGCTCGCCTCGGCCTGGCAGCCCCGCATCCCGCGCCTGACCGGGCACCGGGCCAAGGCCGTCCTCGCGGCGGCGCTCGTCGCACCCGCCGTAGCGTGCGCGGCGGTCGCCGCGGCCAGTGCGCCGCCGCTGCGGATGCAGGTCACACCGAGCTTCGTGGAGCGGGCCGGCCACCGGGACATCACGCGCCTCGCGGTCCGGGTCGTCAACATCACCGGCACCCGGCTCACCCCTCACTTCGCCAGCCGCTTCGGCCAGGGCGCCTCCGACTGGTGGACCGCATCCCACGGCCCGCGCACCCTCGCCGCACACGCCTCCGCGACCTACGTCGTACGGCCACCGGGCGGTGTCCGGCGGGCGCCCGGAGGGTCGGACCCGCACTTCTACCTCGTCGCCGTCACCGGTACCCCGATGACCATCACCACCGCACGGATTCCGCTCAGTTGACCGAGTTTGACGTAAAAGGATATCCCGTAAATGAGAAAGGCCCTGCGAGGTTCTCATCTGAGATTGTTATATTGCGCAACCACGCAAGAGAGACGGGAACCCCGCCTCGCCCGACCCGACACGGCCGCGAGCCCCAGGCCGCAGCTTCGACGGCCCGACCGGCCCGACCGTTTTGTGGGAGTGCCAGATGACCGACCTCGGGGACGGCCCCGTGGGACACGCCACGCGCAGCCGCACACGAGGGGTGCCCAGGCCGCGTGCGGGTGACACCGACGAGCCCCTGCCCACCGGCGGCCGGGCCGCCGCACGCGCCGCGGCCCGCCAGGCCCCGCGCGGCGGCTCCCGCGCACGCGGACGCGCCGACACGCGCCGCCGCGCCAAGCCCACCCCGCGAGGCAAGCGAGTGCTGAAGATCAGCGCGATATCCCTCTCCGCGCTGATCCTGGCCACCGCGGGCGGCGGCTGGTGGTTCTACGAGCACCTGAACGGCAACATCAACAGCATCGCGATCGACGACGGCGCGGGCGGCAAGGAGAAGGCCGACGCCTTCGGCCGCACGCCGATCAACCTCCTCGTGATGGGCAGCGACGCCCGCAGCAGCGCCACCGACTGCAAGCTCGGCGGCGGCTGCTCGTCGACCGGCGTCCAGACCGGCAACGGCAACGCGGACGTCGAGATGGTGGTCCACATCTCCGCCGACCGCTCGAACGCCACCGTGATGAGCATCCCCCGCGACACCATGACCCAGGTCCCCGCCTGCAAGGACCCGGACAGCAGCCAGTCGACGGCCGGCTACTACGGCCAGATCAACAGCGCGCTGCAGTACGGCCAGGAGTGCCAGGTCAAGACCGTCCACCAGCTCACCGGCATCACCATCGACCACTTCGTGCAGATGGACTTCTCCGGCGTGGTGAAGATGTCCGACGCGGTGGGCGGCGTCTCCGTGTGCGTCGACGCCGACGTCTACGACACCTACTCGCACCTGAAGCTCGCCAAGGGCACCCACACCCTCAAGGGCGACGCGGCGCTCGAGTTCGTCCGCTCCCGGCACGGCTTCGGCGACGGCAGCGACCTCGGCCGTACCGTCTCCCAGCACCTGTTCCTCAGCGCGATGATCCGCAAGTTCAAGAGCGCCGGCACGCTCACCGATCCTCAGGCGGTCTACAACCTGGCCGACGCCGCCACCAAGGCGCTCACCGTCGACACGGGCCTCGGCACCGTGAAGAAGCTGATCGGGCTCGCCGCGGACCTCGACAAGGTC
Source organism: Streptomyces sp. NBC_00252 (assembly GCF_036187565.1). Taxonomy (NCBI): domain Bacteria; kingdom Bacillati; phylum Actinomycetota; class Actinomycetes; order Kitasatosporales; family Streptomycetaceae; genus Streptomyces; species Streptomyces sp. NBC_00252. Next base: position 8,823,447 of record NZ_CP108087.1, read on the forward strand.
CCGACGAAGCGCATGACGTTCACCACGATGCAGACCGGCGCCGACCCGAGCAACGCCGACCGCGTGGTGCCCGCGGCGGCGGCCAAGAGCCTGTTCGCGACGATCGCCAACGACCAGTCGCTGACCAGCTCGAACGGCAAGAAGTCCGCCGCGGCCACCGCGACCGCCACGGCGGCGGCCGTCCCGGCCGCGCAGATCGCCGTGACGGTGGAGAACGGCACCAGCATCAGCGGACGCGCCTCCACGGTCGCCACCTCGTTGATAGACGGCGGCTTCAGCTCCGGCACCACGACCGGCAACGCCTCCGTCAGCGCCACCTCGACCACGCTCACCTACGGCTCGGGCCAGAAGGCCGAGGCGCAGACGGTGGCCAAGGCGCTCGGCCTCGCCTCCTCGCACCTCAAGCAGGGCACAGGCACCGGGCTGACCCTGGTGATCGGCACGGACTGGCCCAGCGGCACGACGTATCCCGGCGGCGGCTCCTCCCCGGCGCCCGCCGACACCAAGGCGGCCACCTCCAACGCCCAGGCCGCGACCGCCGACCAGTCGAAGTCCTGCGCCAAGGTCAGCCGTTACAAGACGGTCAGTCTCAACGGCGTCCCGATGACCCCGACCCAGGCGTACCAGGCGGCGACGAACAAGAAGGACTCGGACGCCTGACGGAGGGGACGGCTACGACCTGACGACGCTCTCGGCGGTCCAGGTGATGTGCGGGGGATCGACCCGCGCGCACAACGGGCCGCCGTTCGCGTCGGTCAGCCCGAGCCGCCCCACCAGCAGCCCGTCGGACGCGGCGGCGGCCAGCACCTCGTCCGGCACGGAGTCGAGCATGAGCTTGGCGCGCCGGAACATCGTGAAGACCCCGGCCGCGTCGACCGTCCCCCACGACAGATACACGAACCGCAGACCCATCCGGTGCTGCACATAGGGGCCCGTGACCACGACGCCGTCCGGCGTCACCTCCGCCGCGCACTCCAGCGTCCAGCTCACGGACACGGCGTCCCCCGGCTGCGGGTCGAGGAGTTCAGCCGGCCGGTCCCGGCGCTGCACGGCGACATGGACGTTGTCGTACGTCGCGACGGGCTTGTCGGCGGGAGCGGGAAAGGTACGGCCGGGCAGCTCGACGGCGTCGATACGAATGCGCATACGGCCCATCATGCCGCGCCCACCCTCCGTACCCTCAGTCGATCAAGGGGCAACGGCGGTGCCGGCGCCCCCTACGACAGCCGGACCAGGTCCACGCCCACGACCTCGGCGGCACCGCCCAGCCGCACCTCCGAGGCGCCCCGCGCCGACGCGGTGATCGTGGCGGGAGCGCCGAGCGAGTCGCCCATGTCCACGGTGATCGCGGTGACGCCCCGGCCGGCCAGGTCGACGGCGAGGCAGGCCGTGCTGTTGGCGTTCGCGATGTCCTCCGGGACGCCGATGGACGGCGCGAACATGCGCGCCGCGATCCGGCCCGAGCCCGCCTCCGTCGAGTGGACGTAACAGCCGAGGAACCCCAACCGGTCGCAGACCGCACCGAGTTGACCGAAGTCCGGGGCGAGCGCGGTGAGCGCGGCCCGTGTCGTCACCGGTACCAGCAGCCGCGCCCGCCCGACCGAGGCGACCCGCGCACCGGGCGCGAGGATGTCCGGGGTGACGCCCAGCGCGGGGAGGACGAGCCCGCACTCGGCGGCGGTCGGCTCGCGCAACGCGACGGGGCCTGACGTGAAGGCGGCTTGGAAGAACGCGCCCTCGCGTACGGCCCAGCCCGCGAAGTCGCGCCCCGCCGCCCGCAGCGTGCCCCGGTACTCCGTGCCCCCGGCCCGCTCCGCGAGGCAGGCCAGCGCGGCGACCGTGCCGTGGCCGCACGCGGGCAGTTCGCCCTCGGCGGTGAAGAAGCGCAGGGACACGGCCGATCCGCGTTCCGCGACGAAGACGGCGTGCGACGTCCCGGCGAGGACCGGCACCCGGCGGCGTTCGTCGTCGCTCAACGGGGTCTCGTCCAGTACCGCCGTCGGGCTCCCGCCCCGCCCCTCCCGCAGACACGCGCGGACGATCGTGACGAGCAGTCGGCTGATCACACCGGAACCGTACTCCCGAACCCCGCGGCCCGACCTGCGGTCCTGACGGCGTGTGGGCGCGGCGGCGGCCGTACTCCTCGCTATGTTCGGTCACAACATCAGACATTCGGAGCAAAAATGCCAAAAACGGATGAGCTGCTTGATGTGACGGAGACGGTGTTCCCGGCCGCCGTCCGCCCACCCGAGCGACGGCGCCGCCTTCTCCGCAGGCCCCCGCCGACCGCGGCGGTCGTGAGCGCGCTCGGCCTGGCCGCGGCCGTCCTCGTGCTGTCGGGAACGCCCTGGCTGAACGACCCCGCCGTGGCGGCCTGGCGGACCGTCTGCCTGGCCATCACCGTGCAGGCACTGCCCTTCCTGCTGCTGGGCACCGCGCTGTCCGGGGCCATCAACGCCTTTGTGCCGGCGGACCTGTTCACCAAGGTGCTGCCCAAGCACCCCGCGCTCGCGGTGCCGGTCGCCGGGGTCGCGGGAGCGGTCCTGCCGGGCTGCGAATGCGCGTCCGTGCCGGTCGCGAACAGCCTGATCCGGCGGGGCGTCACCCCGGCCGCCGCGTTCGCGTTCCTGCTCTCGGCGCCCGCGATCAACCCGATCGTGCTGACCGCCACCGCCGTCGCCTTCCCGGGCAGCCCCGCCATGGTGCTGGCCCGGCTGCTCGCCTCGCTCGCCACCGCCGCCGTCATGGGCTGGCTCTGGCTCTGGCTGGGGCGCGAGGAGTGGCTGCGGCCCGTCGTGCGGCACACCGGACACCAGCCGGGTCACAGCCGCTTCACGGAGTTCCGGCTCGGCTTCCAGCACGACTTCCTGCACGCGGGCGGCTTCCTCGTGCTCGGCGCCATGGCCGCGGCCACCTTCAACGTGACCGTCCCGCGCTCGGTCCTCGACACCTTCTCCGGCTCGCCCTGGCTGTCCGTGCTGTTCCTGGCCGGTCTCGCCGTCGTCCTCGCGGTCTGCTCCGAGGCCGACGCGTTCGTCGCCGCCTCGCTCACCGGCTTCTCGCCGACCGCCCGGCTGGCGTTCATGGTCGTCGGCCCGATGGTCGACCTGAAGCTGATCGCCCTTCAGGCGGGCACCTTCGGCCGGGGGTTCGCGGTGCGCTTCTCCAGCGCGACCACCGTGGTGGCCGTGGCGGCCAGCGTCCTGATCGGAGGCGCCCTGCTGTGAAGCGCACCGCGCAAGTGCCGCTCCTGGTCCTGACCGGCCTGGGCCTCCTGCACACCGCCCTCTTCACCGACCTCTATCTGCGCTACGTCAAAGAGGGCCTCCGCCCGCTCCTGATCATCTCCGGCGTCCTCCTCCTGCTCCTTGGCCTGGCACACGCGATGCTCGACCGCGGCCCTGCGAAGACGGAGGACCACGACCACGGCCACGGTCACGGTGACGATCACGGCCACGGACACGACCACTCCACCGCACCCCGTATCGCCTGGCTCCTCTTCCTCCCCGCGCTCAGCCTGCTCTTCTACGCGCCGCCCGCCCTCGGCGCCTACACGGCCTCCCATGCGGGCAGCGAGACCGTCAAGAAGCAGAAGGGGTTCGCCGCGCTGCCCGCGACCTCACCCCTGCCGATGACCCTCACGGACTTCACCACCCGGGTCCAGCAGGACCAGGAGCTGGCGATCAAGGGCCGCAGCGTCGAGATGACCGGGTTCGCGACACCGGTCAAGGGCGGCGGCTGGGATCTGACCCGGATCATCTTCACCTGCTGCGCGGCGGACGCCCAGACCGTCAAGGTGCACATGTACGGCACCCCGGCCCCGCCCGCGAACACCTGGCTGGCCGTCACCGGGACCTGGCACTCGCAGGGTGCACTCGGCACGCGGACCGCGGCGCCGGCCCTCGACGTCCACGCCACCCGGAACATCGCCCAACCGGTCAACGCCTTCACGGACGACCTGCCTCTGACGCCGTCCTGAGACGGTGGCGCGAACGTGAACTCCGTCCGGCGGCAGGGGAGTTGAGCACCCCCGCTGCCGGTCTCCACTCCGGTGACTCCGCCGGTCCCTCCCGCCGGGTTCACGTCCCGATCGCCTGGCAGGTCCGAGAGTTAACGGGTCATTCGGGCACATGCGGTGTGAAGAGGGGGTCCACATGCCGATCCTCTTGTCATGAACCTGCGATCCGACGGGCGGATCGCGGTCTCATGGAGGTGTTGGATGCACCGCAGACTCGCCACCGGTCTCGCCGCTTCGACCCTGGCCCTGGCAGCCGTCGTCGCCACCGCGACAGCCGCCGGTGCCGCCCCCGCCGACAAGCCCCAGGTCCTCTCCAGCTGGACGCAGACCAGCGCGTCGAGCTACAACCTCTGGGCCGCGGCCCGCGCCAACCAGGCCGCCTGGTCCGCCTACGCGTTCGACTGGACCACCGACTACTGCTCCGACTCGCCCGACAACCCCTTCGGCTTCCCCTTCGCCACCTCCTGCGCCCGCCACGACTTCGGCTACCGCAACTACAAGGCCGCGAACGCCTTCGACGCCAACAAGTCCCGGCTCGACAGCGCCTTCTACGAGGACCTCAAGCGCGTCTGCGCCGGCTACGGCGGCGCCACCGCGACCACCTGCAACAGCACGGCGTGGACGTACTACCAGGCCGTGAAGGTCTTCGGCTGACGGTCCAGCAGGCGCGGGGCGTCGACCCTCGGCGTCCCGCGCCTCTCCGCCCGGTGACGATCGGGACCGCGCCGACCGATGAGTTCCGGCGACGCGGACGGTCTACCTGACATGACCGACAAAGTGATCTCAGGAATGTCCATGTCCCTGGACGGCTTCATCACCGGCCCGGACGACAGCCGCGCACACCCCCTCGGCATCGGCGGCGAACGCCTGCACCAGTGGGTGCAGGACATGGACGACGCCGACGCCAAGGTCCTCGCCGAGATGGCGGACGGCGTCGGCGCCGTCCTCATGGGCCGCCACTCCTACGACATCTGCGAAGGCGAGGGCGGCTGGGGCGACGGAGGGCCGGTGGGGAAGGTCCCCTGTGTCGTGCTCACCCACCGCGCCCCCGACCCGGCGGACGTCGTCGCCCCCGACGTGTTCACCTTCGTCACCGACGGCATCGAGTCCGCGGTGGCCCGCGCCAAGGCGATCGCCGACGGCCGGGACATCGGGGTCCATGGTGCGGCCGTCGCCCAACAGGCCCTGAACGCCGGGCTGTTGGACGAGGTGCACATCATGCTCGTCCCTGTGCTGCTGGGCGCGGGCAAGCGGCTCTTCGACCACCTCGGCGGCCCCGTCGAACTCCGTCGGCTCTGGTCCCGCGAGTCGCCGGACATCACCCACCTGCGCTTCGAGGTCTTGGCCAAGTCCTGACGCGGTGTCCGGTGCGGCCTCGTCGTCACACTGCGACGACCCGCACCCCCGCGTCCTCGAACCGCCGTACCGTCTCCGGCGCCACCGCCGTGTCCGTCACCAGTGTGGTCACGGACTCCGCCGAGCAGATCCGGGCGAACGCCCGCTGCCCGAGCTTGCTGGAGTCCGCGGCGACGACGACCCGCTCGGCCCGCTCGCACAGCAGCCGGTTGATCGCCGCCTCCGCCTCGTCGTGGGCCGCCGCGCCGTGCGTCACGTCGAAGGCGACCACACCGAGCACCGCCACATCGACGGTGATCTGCGAGAGCACCCCGTCGGCGAGGGGTCCGACGAGTTCGTACGACTGCGGGCGCGCGACCCCGCCGGTCAGCACGATCTTGAACTGGGGCCGCACGGCGAGCTCGTTGGCGATGTTGAGCGCGTTCGTCACGATGGTGAGCGCGGGTGTGCCGGAGGTGAGGTCGGTGCGCACGGCCAGGGCGCGGGCCACCTCCGTGGTCGTCGTGCCGCCGGTCAGGCCCACCGCCTCGCCGGGCGCGACGAGTTCGGCGACCGCCTTGCCGATGCGCTGCTTCTCCGAGGCGTGCCGGGCGGTCTTGTAGCGCAGGGGCAGTTCGTACGACACCCCGTGCACCACCGCGCCACCCCGGGTGCGCACCAGCATCTGCTGCTCGGCGAGCTGGTCGAAGTCACGGCGGATCGTCGCCGCCGACACAGAGAGGTCGGCCGCGGCCTCCTCGACATCGAGCCGGCCGCGCTCGACGAGCAGGTCCAGCAGCGCCTTCCAGCGGGCGTCGCGCGACATCCGCACTCTCCGTTCCTCGATCTCCCGCGACCCTAGCGCACGGCCCCTTGGTTCGAATGCTTGATTGTGCTCGAAAGCTCGCTATATCTTGCAGGAACAAGCATAACCGGGGAGGGGTACGCCATGACGTATGTCGAGGACGAGCTGACCAGCCAGCCCGAGTGCTGGACCCGCGCCGCATCACAGGCGCCGGAGTTCCGGGACGTCCTGCCGGCGCCGGGGGAGCGGGTCGCGATCGTCGGCTGCGGCACCTCGTACTTCATGGGCCAGGCGATAGCCGCCCTGCGCGAGGGCGCGGGCCAGGGCGAGACCGACGCCTTCGCCGCCTCGGAGTTCCCGCACGGGCGGACGTACGACCGTGTCGTCGCCCTCACCCGCTCCGGCACCACCACCGAAGTCCTGGACCTCCTGCGGCAGTTGAGGGGGAGCACCCGCACCACCGCGATCACCGCCGACCCGCACACGCCCGTCATGACGTCCGCCGACGAGGTCGTCGTGCTCGACTTCGCCGACGAACGGTCCGTCGTGCAGACCCGGTTCGCGACCACCGCCGTCACCCTGCTCCGCGCCCACCTCGGCCTGCACACCGACGCCGTGGTCGCCGACGCCCGCACCGCGCTCACCGCCGAACTGCCCCAACAGCTCGTCGCCTGCACCCAGTTCACCTTCCTCGGCCGCGGCTGGACCGTCGGGCTCGCCAACGAGGCCGGACTGAAGATGCGCGAGGCCTCGCTGTCCTGGACCGAGGCCTACCCGGCGATGGAGTACCGGCACGGCCCGATCAGCATCACCACCCGCGGCACCGCCACCTGGATGTTCGGCGAGGCACCCGAGGGACTCGCCCAACAGGTGGGCGACACCGGCGGGTTGTGGATCGACGGCGGTCTCGACCCGCTCGCCGAACTCGTCCGCGCCCAGCGCCTCGCGGTCGCCGTCGCCGCCCACCGCGACCTCGACCCCGACCGCCCGCGCCACCTCACCCGCTCGGTGATCCTCGCCCCCTGACGCCCGAACCCGGCATTCCAGGACAGGAAAGGACAGGCCGTGCCCCTCGTCACCACCGGCGAACTCGTCACCCGCGCCGCCACCACCCGCTCCGCCGTCGCCGCCTTCAACATCATCACGCTGGAACACGTCGAGGCCGTCATCGCGGGCGCCGAGTCGGCGGAATCCCCCGTCGTCCTCCAAGTCAGCGAGAACGCCGTCAAGTTCCGCTACGGCCGTCTCCTCCCGCTCGCCCGCGCGGCCGTCGCCGCCGCCGAACGGGCCGCCGTACCCGTCGCGTTGCACCTCGACCACGTCCAGAGCGACGACCTGCTGCGCCAGGCACCCGGCGCCGGATTCAGCTCCGTCATGTACGACGCGGCCCGCCTGCCCTACGCCGAGAACCTCGCCGCGACCCGCGCCGCCGCCGACTGGGCACACGCCCAAGGGCTGTGGATCGAGGCCGAGTTGGGAGAGGTGGGCGGTAAGAACGGCGAGCCGCCGCTCGACGCCCACGCACCCGGCGCCCGCACCGACCCCGCCCAGGCCCGCGCCTTCGTCGCCGACTCCGGCGTGGACGCGCTCGCCGTGGCCGTCGGCAGCTCGCACGCCATGACCACGCGAACGGCGAGCCTCGACCACGACCTGCTCAAGCGGCTCGCCGCCGCCCTGGATGTCCCGCTCGTCCTGCACGGCTCCTCGGGAGTCCCCGACGACGAACTGACCGCGGCCGTCGCCGGCGGCATCACCAAGGTCAACGTGGGCACCGCCCTCAACCAGGCGATGACCGGCGCCATCCGCACCTTCCTCGCGGCGCACCCCGAGGCGGTCGACTCCCGCAAGTACCTGAGTGTGGGCCGGGAGGCGATGGCCGGAGCGGTGACCCGGATCATCGCGGTGCTCAGCTGAGGACCGTCACCTCTTGACGGCCTTCAGGACCACGAACTTGGCGTCGCTGGCCACGAGTTGACTGTTGCCGAACAGCCGCTTCAGCTTCACGTGGTAGGCGAGATGGCGGTTGCCGACCACCCACAGCTCACCGCCGGGCCGCAGCGCGCGCCGCGCCCCGGAGAACATCCGCCAGGCCGTCGCGTCCGTCGTCGCCTGGTGGGAGTGGAACGGCGGATTGTTCAGCACGAGGTCCACGCTGTCGGCCGCCACCCCGACCATGCCGTCCCCGACCCTGAACTCGGCCTGCCCCGGCACCCCGTTGGCCTTGTACGTCGCCTCCGCCGAGGCCACGGCCTGGAACGACTCGTCCACGAACAGGACTTCGGCCTCCGGGTCGGCCAGCGACACCGCCGTACCGACGACACCGTTGCCGCACCCGAGGTCCACCACCCGGCGCGGACCGCGGCCCTCGGGCAGGTGCTGGAGGAAGAAACGGGTGCCGATGTCGAGGCGCTCGGCGCAGAACACACCCGCGTGGTTGACCACGGTCCGCCCCGAGACCGAGCCGATGCCGTCGGGCAGGGCGTAGCTGTGCGGCCACGGGTTGGCGGCGCGCGACGCCGACGACCGGGGCGTGCAGTGGATCAGCCGGGCCTTCTTCTCGGCCAGCGAGGTCCGGGTCGGGCCGAGGATCCGCTCGAACAGCTTCAGCGTCGAGGTGTGGATCTCCTTCACCATGCCGGTGCCCACGACCACCGTGTCCGCGTGCACCCCGGGCGCCAGCCGCAGCAACTGGTCCTCCAGCAGCGCGAGGCTCTTCGGCACCCGGACCAGCAGCACGTCCACGCGCTCGGGCGGCGGATCCTGGGTGGTGAGCAGCCGTACGGAATCCGCGTCGACCTCATTGCGGGCGAGGTTCGCCCGCGTCGCCTCCTGGGTCAGGAACGAGTCGGTGATCTGCACCGGACGGTGCTCCGCGAGCGCCGTGGCCAGGGCGCCCCAGCGGTCGCCGACGATCACGACCGTGCCGGACAGCGGGGTGTCCTGTTCCGCGAGCTGCCGCAGAAGGTATTCGTCGGAGGCGTCCCAGGCGCGCAGCCGGTCGCGGGGGTCCTCGGGAAAGCGGGACAGGGCGCGGTCGCCCCACGGAGTCGTCATTCGGTCGATATGGTCGTCCATCGTGCGCCAAGGCTAACCGAGTCCCAGCTCACGGCCGGTCGGGGCAGGATGGAGCCATGGACGCCGAGCTTTTTCCGAGGGCCCGCACGGAGATCGCGCCGGGCGCGGTGCACGTTCCGGATTGGCTGGACCCTGACCGGCAGCGCGACCTCCTGACGGCCTGCCGCGAGTGGGCCAGACCCCCGGCGGGCCTGCGCACGGTCCACACCCCCGGCGGCGGCACGATGACCGCCCGCCAGGTCTGCCTCGGCTGGCACTGGTACCCGTACGCCTATGCCCGCACGGTGACCGACGGCGACGGCACCCCGGTGAAGCCCTTCCCGACCTGGCTCGACGACCTCGCGCAGCGAGCGGTCACCGACGCACTGGGGGCGCCGACGGCGTCGTACGACATCGCCCTGATCAACTTCTACGACGGCGCCGCCCGCATGGGCATGCACCGCGACGCCGACGAGCGCTCCGACGCCCCCGTCGTCTCCCTCAGCCTCGGCGACACCTGCGTCTTCCGCTTCGGCAACCCCGAGACCCGCACCAAGCCGTACACGGACGTCGAGCTGAGGAGCGGCGACCTGTTCGTGTTCGGCGGGGCGTCGCGCTTGGCGTACCACGGGGTGCCGAGGGTTCACGAGGGCACGGCGCCGGGGGAGTTGGGGTTGAAGGGCAGGTTGAATGTCACGCTGAGAGTGAGCGGGTTTCAGGGGCACGGGGCTGTTGCTTGAGGATCATGGGAGACTCGCCCTCATGAGCGGCGGCAAGGCGGACCCCCGGCCGGCGGGGGATGGGACCACCTCGAGAGCGCGACTGGACCGGGGCCGCGGAGCCCTCGGCCCCGCGCTGGAGCTCGTGCACACCGGCCGCGCCCCCACCCGCGCCGTCCTCACCGCCGAACTCGGCGTGACCAGGGCGACGGCAGGCGCGGTCGCCGCCGAACTGGAGGCGCTGGGCCTGATCAGGGTCGACGCCCGCCCCGGCGCCGCGGCCGGTTCGCAGGGCCGCCCCTCGCACCGGCTCGCCCTGGCGGAGGACGGCCCCGTCGTGCTGGCCGCACAGGTGCACGCCGACGGCTTCCGCGCCGCGCTGGTGGGCCTCGGCGGCCAGATCGTCGCGACCGCCCCGGGCTGCGAGGCCGTGGACGCCGACCCGGCGAAGGTGCTCGGCTCGGTCGTCCAGGCCGGTGCCGATCTGCTGCGCGAGACCGGCCGCCGCTGCGTGGGCGCCGGACTCGCCGTACCGTCCGCCGTCGCCGAACCCGACGGGCTGGCACTGAACCCCCTCCACCTGGCCTGGCCCGCGGGCGCGCCCGTGCGGCGGATCTTCGCCGAGTGCGTGCGCGCGGCCGGTCTCACCGGACCCGCGTTCGCGGGCAACGACGTCAACCTCGCCGCCCTCGCCGAGCACCGGCACGGCGCCGGCCGGGGCGCCCGCGACCTGCTGTGCGTGGCGACCGGACACCGGGGAGTCGGCGGCGCGCTGGTCCTCGACGGGCGTCTGCACACCGGGAGTTCGGGCCTCGCGCTCGAGGTCGGACACCTCACCGTGAACCCTGAGGGCCGCCCCTGCTACTGCGGCAGCCGCGGCTGTCTCGACGTCGAGGCCGACCCGCTCGCGTTCCTCACCGCCGCCGGCCGCGAGCCCGGCCCCGAGGTCTCCCTGCTCCAGGAGTCCAACGAACTGATCCGCCACCACTACGACGACCCGTCCGTCCGGGAGGCCACCGAGGCGCTGATCGACCGGCTCGGACTGGGGCTCGCCGGGCTGGTCAACATCCTCAACCCGGACCGGATCATCCTCGGCGGACTGCACCGCACCCTCCTCGACGCCGACCCGGACCGGCTGCGCGCGGTCGTCGCCGACCGGAGCCTGTGGGGGCAGAGCGGTGGCGTGCCGATCCTCGCCTGCACCCTGGACCACAACAGCCTGGTCGGAGCAGCCGAGTTGGCGTGGCAGCCGGTCCTCGACGACCCGCTGACCGCACTGTCCTGACCGCGCGCCGAGCCGCGGGGCGGACGCCGTGGAAAAGGTGTGTGGCGGGCCCGTTGGGTCCGTGACCCGAGTGGGTCTATCGTCGGAAACCTAAGGCCAGAGGATGGAGGCGGCCGGTGATGCCGCAGGACGAGGCCGTGATCGGATGCACGGGAGAGGTGATCATCGAGACCCGGGGAAGTGCGGGCCCCGGCGAGATCCTCGTGCGGGTCCGGGGCGGCTCCGAGACCTTCCTGGCCTGGTCGGATGATCCCCTGCCCACGGGGGCCAGGGTGCTCGTGATCGAGTCCCGTGGACGGCGTGCCGTGCACGTCATCGAGTGGGCGGATCCATTGGACGCGCTGGGCGGCGATCCCGTCGGCGCAGAGTGAGGAGCAAGACATGTTCGGTTACCGCGTTCCCGCCCCCGATGAGGCGATGCTGATCTCGGGTGGCAGGCGGGGACTGGGGGGCGCGCCGTTCCGAGTGGTGACGGGGCACGGAAAGTTCGTGCTGCCGGTTTTCCGCAAGACCCGCTTCCTCACGCTGTCGATGTGTGAGGCCGAGGTCACCGAGACCTGTGTGACCCGGCAGGGCATCGCGCTGCACGTCCGCGCCGTGATCGCGTTCAAGGTCGGCAACGACACCGAGAGCATCATCAACGCGGGCCAGCGCTTCCTCTCCGACCAGGACCAGATGTCGGTGCTGACCGGCCGTATCTTCGCAGGTCACCTGCGGTCCATCATCGGCTCGATGACGGTCGAGGAGATCGTCACGGAGCGGCAGAAGCTCGCCGCCGAGGTGCTGGACACGTCGAAGGTCGAGATGGCCAAGATCGGCCTGATCGTCGACTCGCTGCAGATCCAGTCGATCGACGACGGCGAGGTCGGCTACATCGAGGCCATGTCCGCACCGCACAAGGCGGCCATCCAGCGGCAGGCCCAGATCGCCCAGGCGCAGGCCACGCAGGCGTCGGTCGAGGCGGAGCAGGTCGCGGCCCGCAACCAGGCGGAGTACGCGCGGCAGACCGCGGTCGTCAAGGCCGAGTACTCGGCCGAGGTCGACCGCGCGCAGGCGCAGGCCGCGCAGGCCGGGCCGCTCGCGCAGGCCCACGCCCAGCAGGAGGTGCTGGCCGCGCAGACCGAACTGGCCCAGCGCCAGGCCGAGTTGCGGCAGCAGCAGCTGGTCGCCGAGATCGTGAAGCCGGCGGAGGCGGAGGCTCAGCGGATCAAGCTGCTCGCCATCGCCGAGGCGGACCGGATGAAGATTCAGGCGGAGGCGGCGGCGTCGTACGACCGTGTCGCGCTGGACCGGATGCTCATCGATCAGCTCCCGCAGATCGTGAAGGAAGCGGCGGGGGGTCTTGCGGGGGCCAACGTCAACGTCCTCAACGGGGCGGATGGGCTGGGCGAGATCGCGGCCGGCCTGGTTTCGCAGGGGCTCACCATCCTCGACTCGGTGCGGGGGAACCTGAGTGGGGCGGACCCCGACGGGCGTCGGCCCGGTGACGAGGTCAAGAACCTGCTGCAGTTGCAGGCCAAGAAGGACGAGAAGAAGAACGACGGGCCGGTTGACCTGGACTGAGCGCTCCGCTGGGCAGCCCGGGGTGGTGTGCGTCGTTTTTTGGTGCGGCGCCGTTGTGGCTGGGCGCGCAGTTCCCCGCGCCCCTTTGGGGCGCTCACGGTGCCGTCAGGCTCCACAACGCCGCCACCAACGGTCGGCGTAGGTCTGTTCTGCGTACGCAGAGGCCGATCGGGAACGGCTCTGGGGGTGGGGTTGCCGTGATCACCTTCAGCCGTTCCCGTACGGCGCTGTTGTCGAGGACCTGGCGGGGTACCACGCCCGTTCCGCAGCCGAGGGCCACCAGGGTCAACAGGCCTTCGTGGCCGTCCGGTTCGCAGGCCACGTCGGGTGTCGTGCCCCGGGTGCGGAACCAGCGGTCGGCAGCTTCGCGGACCAGGCCTCGGTGGGGGAGGACGAACGGTCCTTCGAGCTCCGGGTCGGGGCGGTCGAGGGCGGTGACCAGGACCAGTTCGGTCACCGCGACCGTGCGGCTCACCAGTGGTTCCGGGAGCCGGGGCGGGATGCCCGCGACCGCCACGTCCACCTCGCCCTCGTCGAGGCGGGCCAGCGCGGCCGCCGCGTCGCCGGTGCGCAGGTCGAGCCGTACCTGAGGGTGCGCGGCCCGGAAGGGCGCCAACAGGTCGGGCAGCAGGGCCTGACAGGCGGTCACCGTGGCGAACAGGGCCAGTCTGCCGGTGAGTTCGGCCGGGTCGGGATGCTCCTCGCGGTAGGCGCGCCACAACTCCAGTGACTGGACGGCGTATTCACGGAAGCGGTGGCCCTCGGCGGTCAGCGAGACCCCACGTGCGCCCCGGTCGAACAGCCGGTGCCCGAGGTCCGCCTCCAGCCGCTGCACGGTCCGGGTCAGCGTCGCCGGGCTGACATGGCAGTCGAGACTCGTCCGCCCGAAGTTCAGCGTCTGCGCCAGATGCAGGAAAAGCCGTAGCTCCCGATGGTCGTCCCGCATGGTGTGACCTGGCCCTTTCATCTTGCGCAACAGGCCGCTGCACAGGTTGCGCTTGCCGCAACGTTCGTCCGGAGCCTACAACTCCAGCATGACCTCGACCACGTACACCTCCGCCGTCTTCGCCCTCGAAACGATGGACGTGCCCGGCGGCACGGAGACCATCCTGCGCGGTGGCCGGCACCTCTTCCCGCTGCTCCCGCAGGCCTTCGCCGGCGTCCGCCGCATCGGCGTCATCGGCTGGGGTCCGCAGGGCCGGGCCCAGGCCCGCAACCTGCGCGACTCCCTCGCCGGCACGGACATCCGGGTGAGCGTCGGCCTGCGGCCCGGCTCGGCATCAGCCGCCGACGCCCGTGCGCACGGCTTCACCGAAGCGGACGGCTCGCTCGGCGACTGGCTCGCCGTCACCGCCGAGAGCGACCTGGTGATCCTGCTCATCGCGGACGCGGCCCTCGCCGCCCACCACGAGGAGATCTTCGCGGCCCTCAAGCCCGGGGCCACCATCGGCCTCTCGCACGGCTTCCTGCTCGGTCATCTCCGGGAAACCGGCGGGGAGTTCCCGTCAGGACACGGAGTCATCGCCGTCTGCCCCAAGGGCATGGGCGACTCCGTACGGCGGCTCTACGAACAGGGCGCCGAGATCAACGGCGCCGGAATCAACAGCAGTTACGCCGTCCACGCCGACCCCGACGGCAGGGCCGGCGACCGCGCGCTCGCCTGGTCGGTCGCGCTCGGCTCGCCGTACACCTTCCGCACCACCCTGGAGAGCGAGTACCGCTCCGACATCGTCGGCGAACGCGCCATCCTCCTCGGCGCCGTCCACGGCATCGTCGAGAGCCTCTTCACGCGCTACCGCCTGACCGGCGACGACGCGGTGACCGCGTACGAGCGGTCCTGCGAGAACGTCACCGGACCCATCGCCCGCACCATCTCCCACGCCGGACTCCGCGCCGTCCGCGAGGAGTTGACCCCGGCCGGACGCGAGGTCTTCGACCGTGCATACTCCGCGACCTACGGACCCGCCCGCGAGATCGTCGCCGAGATCTACGACGAGGTCGCCGACGGCACCGAGCTGCGCAGCGTCGTCCTGACCGAACGGCGGCTCGGAGCACGGGAGATGAGCGGCATCGGCGGTTCACCGATGTGGGCGACGGGGACGGAGGTGCGGGCATGCCGGGCCGAACGCGCCCTGCCCGTCGAGCCGTTCACCGCCGGGGTGTTCGTCGCAACGATGACCGCCCAGGTCGACGAGTTCGCCGAGCGCGGCCACCCCTGGTCGGAGATCGTCAACGAGTCCGTCATCGAGGCGGTCGACTCCCTGCTGCCGTACATGCACGCGCGGGACGTGGCCTACATGGTCGACAACTGCTCCCGTACGGCCCGCCTCGGCGCCCGTCGCTGGGGCCCGCGCTTCCAGGCGGCCTACGAGCAGATCGCCTACCCGGGGTCCGAACTCCCGGCGGACGAGGCCCTGTTGACGGCCTTCGACACCCACCCCGTGCACGAGGCGCTGGCCTCGGCGGCGAAACTGCGTCCCTCCGTGGACATCTCGGTGGCCTAGCCCAACTGCCCGGCCGAGTCGCCTGGTTCAGCGCGGGGTCCCGAACGGCAGGGCGTCCTGGTAGGCGTTGACCGGCTTGGCGACCTTCTCGACGGTGACGCCGTCGAGCGCGGCCGCGGCGGAACTCGTCCCCAGGGTTCCGCTCGCGTGCCAGGTCCCGGTGATCGTCACCCAGGTGTTGGCGGACAGGGCCGGGATGCCGTAGACCCGGACCTTGATGGACTGGGCGTCCGCCGCGCAGCACGAGATCATGATCCGGGTCAGGTCCCAGTACTCGGTCCCCTTGTCGGGCGTGACGAACCCCGTCATCTGGACGGTGCGGCCCTTGATGGCCCGCTTGCGGTCCTGCTGCACGCGGGTCGTGAAGTCCGTGAGCGTGATCGGCAGCGGTGAGGTCGCGGGCAGCGGGTCGAAGGCGTCCTGCACGGGGACGGCCTTGGTGGCGGCCCGGGAGGCCGTGTAGGCGCCGAGGGCGGGCGGGGCGTAGAAGAGGAGGCTGAGGGCGGGGAGGAAGAGCAGCCAGGCGACGCGGGGGACCTTGGAGTGGTTGTGGCCCGCGTGGTCGTCGCCTTCCTCTGGTTTCCGCCGTGACCACGCCTCCGCGATGCCCAGCACGATCAGCAGGAACCCCGAGATGACGAGCATCGGGCGCATGCTCGGCTTGACGTAGCGCAGGCACAGGTCGGTGAAGAGGGAGGCGTGGAGCAGGCCCAGGCCGCTGAGGACGAGCAGGGTCACCTGGAGGGGGCGTCTCACAGCAGTACCGCTCCGATCAGCGCGCTGGACAGCACCGCGACGACCGTCGTGGCGGCGGAGAAGCGGACCGCGAACGCCCGCCCGAACGTGCCTGCCTGGAGGGCGATCAGCTTCAGGTCGACCATGGGGCCCACGACCATGAAGGCGAGCCGGGCCGTGGGGGAGAAGCCCGTGAGGGAGGACGCGACGAACGCGTCGGCCTCGGAGCAGACCGCGAGGATGATCGCCAGCGCCGCCAGGAACAGCACCGACAGCCAGGGCGAACCGGCGAAGGTGTCCAGCACGGAGCGCGGTACGGCCACGTTGAAGGTCGCCGCCGCCATCGCGCCGACGACCAGGAACCCGCCCGCGTGCAGGAAGTCGTGCTGGAAACCGGTCCGGAACTCGGTGAAACGGCTGTGCCCCGGCCGGTGACCGGTGTGCCGCGCGACCGGCCGCAGCCACTCGTCGCGCCCCAGCCAGAGCCACAGCCAGCCCATCACCACGGCGGTCGCGAGCGAGGCGAGCAGCCGGGCCAGCACCATGACCGGGCTGGCCGGGAAGGCGATCGCGGTGGCCGTGAGCACGACCGGGTTGATCGCGGGCGCCGAGAGCAGGAACGCGAACGCGGCGGCGGGGGTGACCCCGCGCCCGATCAGGCTGTTCGCGACCGGCACCGACGCGCACTCGCAGCCCGGCAGCACGACGCCCGCCATCCCGGCGACCGGCACGGCGAACGCGGCCCGCTTGGGCAGCACCTTCGTGAACACCCGCGCCGGCACGAACGCGTTGATCGCCCCCGACAGCGCCGTACCGAGCAGCAGGAACGGCAGTGCCTGTGTGGTGATGGCGAGACACACGGTCCGCCAGGCCTGCACGGCCGGCGCGTCCAGCCACCGTCCGACGGCGAACAGCAGCAGCCCGGGGACGACGGCCGCGCCGAGCAGCATGAGCGGCCAGGACCGGGGCCAGCCGGCCGTCGCGACATCCGCCTCCGCCGTTCTCGGCGGCTCCACTGTCGTCTGCACACGAGCTCCACATGTTCGATGTCCGCGTCGAACATAGCGGTCCCGTGTCAGCCCTCGGTGACCGGCTCCGGGGAGAGCGCGTACTGCGCGAGGCCGTGCCCGAGCGACCAGTCGACCGACTCGTTCTCGGTCACGGTGACGAACACGTTCCGGGGTTCGGTGCCCGCGTACGCCTGGGCGAGCTCGGCGATCCGCCGGTACAGCGCTCGCTTCACGTCGGGGCCGCGCCCGGCCCGCATCGTGATCGCGACGAAGACGATCCCGTCGTCGCGGTCCACGCCGAGGTATCCGCCGTAGCGGAGCGTGCCGTGCGCACCGTCGTGACCGACCAGCACCTGGAACCGGTCGTCGTCCGGAATCCCGACCGTCTCCACCAGGGCGTCGTGCACGGCACGGCCCAGCGCGTCGAGTTGGGCTGGGTCGGCGCGGAGGGCGTCGATGCGGACGAAGGGCATGGAGTTGCACTCCCTTTCTCGCAGGGGCAGTTCACGCTGAACACCACGTCGTCGCTCAGGTCAGTTCACGCCGAACCCACGTCGCTCGGGGGCAGTTCAGGGCGAACCCACGTCGCTCAGGGGCAGTTCAGGGCGAACGCCCGCGCCGGGTTCTCCGTGAGGATGCGACCCACCAACTCCTCGCCCACCTCCACCGCGAGCCGGGGCCCCACCCGCCGCAGCAGATACGGCATCCCCGGACCGCCGTCCACCGACCGCGCCCCGGCGACCACCGTGTCCCCGCCGAGCAGCAGCCGGTCCCCGAACCCGGCGTCCGCCAGCGCCCGTACGGCGTCCGGCATCCGCCAGTCCGTGGCGTGATGGGCGCGGGACGGTCCGTCGAAGGCCAGGTAGGCGCCGGATGCGGCGGCCTGTCGCTGGACCGTGAGGTCGGGGGAGCGGTTGAGGTGGCCGAGGATCACCCGGTGCGGTGCGACCTCCAACTCGCCGCAGAGCAGGTCGAGCACGTCGAGCGCGCCCGTGCCCGCCTCCAGGTGGACGGCGATCGGCGCGTCCGTCGCCCGGTGGGCCTCGGCGGCGGCGGTCATCGTCCAGTGGGCGTGCGCGTCGAGGCCGTGGAAGCTGCCCGCGACCTTGATGATCCCGGCGCGAACGCCCGACGGCCCGATGCCCTCGGTCAGTTCGCCGACGAAGACCTCGGCCAGCCTGCCGCGCAGGCTCTCCAGCAACTCCGGGCTGTAGTGCGCCGCTTGGTGCAATCCGGTCGCGCAGACCACCCGCACCCCGGTGTCCCGCGACAGCAGCGGCAGATCGGCGACCCGCCGCCCCATCCCGTACGGCGTCCACTGCACGACGGCACCCCCGCCGGCGGCACGGAACGCGGCCAACTCGGCCCGCGCCGCGGAGGCGTCGCCCAGTTCCTGGCCGGGGAGTCGCGGGCTCTTGAGGAAGAGGTGGTCGTGCGCGTCGCACACACCCAGCACCCCCGGGTCCACATCCCCAAGCACCGTACGGACGAAGGGACTTACCACTGCCGGCCTCGCGGAAGAACGCCCCGCCCCGGCGCCGAGAGATGCAGCACCTGGAACACATCGCCCTCCGCCTTCGGCGTGTCGTGTTCCCAGAGTGAGAAGTGGACCAGCTCCCAGCGGTGCGGGTCCACGGCAGCCGCCGCGAGCACCACGCCGTCCTCCCCGGCCAACCGACGAGTCTCACCCACCGCGTCCTCCATGACCGCCGCCAACTCGACGCCCTCCGCGATCGGTTGACGCCGCCGCACGGCAACGACCGCGGGGGAACCCGCCGCGCCGCCCTCCTCGTACGTGAGCCCCGACCACCCCAACACCTCGGGCCGTCCGAAGTCGTTGACGAGCCCCTGGAAAGCACCGCCCCAGAGGAAGCGGTTCATGCCCTCGACCGTGTTCCACAGATAGAACGGCGCGTACTGGTTGACCGGCGAACCGTGCACCCCGCGCTCACGCAGGAGATACGTCTTGAAGCCGAGCCCGTCCCAGTCGTCGAGCAGATGGCCGACCCGCGCGACCCGCCCCCGGATGACGTCCATGTCGTAGTCGGCGGGCAGGGTGAGTTCGTACTGCATCGCGTGCATCAAATGCCCCCTCAGGACGGGTAGTTCGCCGGGTCGACGTGCTCGTGCCAGTGGGCGGTCGTGCCGTCCTCCGCCGCTTCGACGAGCGCGATGTGCGTCATGAAGGTGCGCGGTGCGGCGCCGTGCCAGTGCCACTCGTCGGGCTCGATCCACACGGTGTCGCCCGCGCGGATCGCCTCCACGGCACCGCCCTTGCGCTGCACGAGCCCCTCGCCCTCCAGGACGTGCAGCACCTGCCCGTGCGGATGGGTGTGCCATGCCGTGTGCGCGCCCGGCGCGAAGTGCACGCTGAACATCCGCAGCCGGGACGGCGGTTCGGGCGCGGCGAGCTCGTCGAGCCACACCGTGCCGGTGAAGTTCTCCGCCGGGCCCTGCCGGGTCTCGGGGCGTTGCCTGGTGATGTGCATGAACGGAGGCTCCTATCGGGGCGAGAGAAGGGAGAGCAGTCCCCGGACACCGGTGTCGAAGGCGGCAGGCGAGCCGGAGGCGCGGGCCAGCACATAGCCGCCCTGCACGGTCGCGAGGATCGTCGCGGCGATCTCCTCGCCGTCCAGCTCCGGCCCGAACTGCCCCTGCTCCTTGCCCTCCTCGACGATCCCGGCGAGCCGCTCACGGATCGCGTCGAGCGTCTCGTCGACCGGCTCCCGCAGCTCGGCGCTGGCGATCACGTCCGGGTCCATCGTCAGCCGCCCGACCGGACACCCGCGCAACACATCGCGTTCGCGCCGCAGATACGCCTCGATCCGCTCGTACGGTGTGCCGGGCCCGTCGAGGACGGCCTCGGCGGTCGCCCGCAGCTCCTCGGCCGTCCGCCGGATCGCGGCCAGCGCCAGATCGGGCTTTCCGCCCTTGAAGTGGTGGTACATGCTGCCCTGCCCGGCGCCGGACCGCTCCAGGATCGCCTTGGGGCTGGTGCCGACATAGCCGCGCTCCCACAGCAGCTCGCGTGTGGACTCGATCAGTCGCTCCGGGGTGCTCATGAAAGGACTGTACATACTAGTAGGTACAGAAGTCGAGACCTTACGGAGTAACCGGAACGCACGCGCGTACTCCCCGGGAGGTACGCACACTGCCGCTGCCCGTACGACGACCTGGACCCCTCCCCGGAGCGAGTCTCGATACATCACAGGAAGCCCGTCGAGGGCTCCGCCAACGGAAGCCCTTCCAGGGGCTCGGGACTACTTGGAGATGTATCGACATGCAGACTCTGGCGAACTGGCACGGCGGCGGGCCCGGCCCGTGGATCCTGTTCTTCCCGCTGATCTGGGCGGCCGCGGTGGTCGGCGTGGTCACCATCCTGTGCCGCACCGGCTGGCGCGGTCGGGGGGTCGGGCGCGGCGGTCCGTGGCGCGCGATGGCCGACCCCCGCCCCACCGGCGACTCCCCGCTCGCCGTCCTCGGCCGCCGCTTCGCCTCCGGCGAGATCGACGAGGACGAGTACTGGCGCCGGCTGTCCGTCCTGGACGAGCAGTTCGGCCGCGCCGCGGGCAAGGGCGGCGGCCCCGCATGACCACCGCGACCACCACCCGCACGGCCGCCCGGGTCGTCGACGCCGTCAAGGTCTACGGCGTCGGCGACACCGCCGTACGCGCCCTGGACGGGGTGAGCGTCGACTTCCCGGCCGGCCGCTTCACCGCGATCATGGGTCCCTCGGGCTCCGGCAAGTCCACGCTGATGCACTGCGCGGCAGGCCTGGACACGCTCACCTCGGGCGCCGCCTACATCGGCGACACGGAACTCGGCTCCCTCGACGACCGACGCCTGACCCTCCTCCGCCGCGACCGCGTCGGCTTCGTCTTCCAGGCGTTCAACCTGGTGCCGACGCTGACCGTCGCGGAGAACATCACCCTGCCCCTGGACCTCTCCGGAACCAGCGGCGACCAGGACTGGATCGACGCGCTCGTCGACGTCGTAGGCCTGCGCGACCGGCTCCACCACCGCCCCTCCGAACTCTCCGGCGGACAGCAGCAACGCGTCGCCGTGGCAAGGGCGTTCGCGGGCCGGCCCGAGGTCGTCTTCGCCGACGAGCCGACCGGCAACCTCGACTCCCGCTCCGGCGGCGAGGTCCTCGCCCTGCTGCGCCGCGCCGTGGAACAGACCGACCGCACGGTCGTGATGGTCACCCATGACCCGGTGGCCGCCGCCCACGCCGACGAGGTCGTCTTCCTCGCGGACGGCGGCCTGGTGGACCGGATGGAATCACCCACGGCGGAGAAGGTCCTGGACCGCCTGAAGGCCTTCGAGGACGTGAGGTCATGAACGCGTCCGTGCGCCTGAGCATGTCCTCCCTGCGGGCCCACAAAAGGCGCTTCGCCGGTACGGTCCTCGCCGTGTTCCTCGGGGTCGCCTTCCTCGCCGGGACCCTCGTCATGGGCGACACGCTGCGCGCCAACTTCGACACCATGTTCGGCGACGCCACCAGCGGCACGGACGCCGTGGTCCGCAGCGCCGACGCCATCACAGCACCCGGCGAGAGCCAGGGAGTTCGCCAGCCGGTGCCCACGGCCCTCGTCAAGACCGTCGAGGGCATCCCCGGCGTCGCGGCAGCCGCCCCGGACATCCAGGGCGCGGGCCAACTCGTCGGCGCCGACGGCGAGGCCATCGGCGGC
Source organism: Streptomyces sp. NBC_00252 (assembly GCF_036187565.1). Lineage (NCBI taxonomy): Bacteria > Bacillati > Actinomycetota > Actinomycetes > Kitasatosporales > Streptomycetaceae > Streptomyces > Streptomyces sp. NBC_00252. Next base: position 8,845,166 of record NZ_CP108087.1, read on the forward strand.
AAGGGCCCGCCCACCCTCGCCGGCAACTGGATCACCGACCCGGAACTCAACCCGTACCGGCTCGCGGAGGGCCGAACTCCCGCGAGGTCGGGCGAGGTTGTCGTCAACCGGGGCGCCGCCGCCAAGGGCCATCTGAAGATCGGCGACACGACGACCCTGCGCACACCGGACCCCGTCAAGGTGACGATCGTCGGCCTCGCGACCTTCGGCGGCGAGGACGGCATGGCCCAGGTGACCTTCACCGGCATGACCCAGTCCGACGCCGAGAAGTACCTCACCGCGAAGCCGGGGGAGGCGTCGACCATCCAGGTGAGGGCAGGCCCGGGGGTGAGTCAGCAGACGCTGGTCGACCGGCTGACTCCCGTCCTGCCCAAGGGTGTTGAGGCGATCACGGGTCAGCAGTCGGCGCAGGAGGACACGGACATGATCTCCTCCCAGTTCCTGACCATCTTCACCACCTTCCTGCTGGTGTTCTCCGGCATCGCCCTGCTGGTCGCGACCTTGTCCATCCACAACACGTTCGCGATCGTCATCGCCCAACGCACCCGCGAGAACGCCCTGTTGCGGGCGCTCGGCGCATCCCGCCGTCAGGTCACCGCGGCGACGGTCACCGAGGCGAGCGTCGTTGCCGTGGCTGCCTCGGCCGTGGGAGTCGCGGGTGGCATCGGCATCGCGGCGGGCCTGAAGATCCTGTTCCCGGCGATCGGATTCCCCTTCCCCGGCGGCGACTTGGTGATCAGCCCGCTCTCCATGACCCTCCCCCTCGCAGTCGGCATCGTCGTCTGCCTGGGCTCCGCACTCATGCCGGCCGTCCGCGCGGGCCGCACCGCACCCCTGGCCGCGCTGCGCGAGACGGCGGTGGACCAGTCCGGCGCGTCCCGAGTGCGTGCGGTGACGGGAACGGCCCTGGCGGCACTGGCACTTGGAACCACCCTCACCGGCGTACTGATCTCACCGACCCTGCTGCTGGCGGGACTTGGCGCTGTCCTCGCCCTGCTGGCCTTCGTGGTCCTCGGCCCGGTCGCCTCCTCCACGGCGGTACGCGTCCTCGGCAGCCCCCTGGACCGACTGCGCGGCGTCACCGGCGGCCTGGCCCGCCGCAACGCCCTGCGCAGCCCCCGCCGTACGGCCGCGACCGCGAGCGCGTTGATGATCGGGGTGGCCGTGGTGTCCCTGTTCACCGTGTTCGGCGCCTCGTTGAAGGCGACGATGGACCAGACGGTGTCCCGTTCCTTCGCCGGAGACGTGGCCGTCAGCACCCCCTCCTTCGGCGCGGGCGGCAGCGGCATGAGCCCCCGGCTCGCCGGAGCCATCGGCAAGTTGCCCGAGGTGGACACGGCAGTGGGCCTGGGCCGAGGAGTGGCCGAAGTCGACGGCCAGGGAAGGGCGTTGACGGTGACGGACCCCACAGCCCTCGCCCGCACCTTCGACCTGGGCAGGGTCCAAGGCTCCCTGCGCACCCTGGGCAACGACGGCATCGCCATCACCAGAACAGAGGCGAACAGCCACCACCTCACCACCGGCAGCAAAACCCGGCTCACCTTCACCGACGGCAAGAAGGAGACCTTCACCGTCCGAGCGGTCTACGGCCGCTCCGAACTCGCCGGCGACTACGTCATCACCCGAGCCGCCTGGGCCCCGCACCGCACCCAGGACTCGGACACCCTGGTCGCCGTCTCCTTCAAGCACGGTGTGAGCGCGGCCGAGGGCAAAGCGGCGGTCGAGAAGGTCGCGGCCCACTACGGCAACCCGCAGGTCCAGACCCGCCATGAGTACGCCCAGTCGTCGGCCGGCGGCATCGACATGATGCTGACCCTCGTCTACGCACTGCTCGCCCTCGCGGTCCTGATCGCCCTGCTGGGCATCGCCAACACCCTCACCCTGGCGATCCACGAACGCACCCGGGAACTGGGCCTGTTGAGGGCGGTCGGCCAGACCCGTTCCCAACTCCGGGCCATGGTCCGCTGGGAGTCGATCCTGGTCGCCGCGTTCGGCACCCTCGGCGGACTGTCCCTGGGCGCCTTCCTGGGCTGGGTCCTGGTGAAGGCATCGGACGGCGCGAGCGACAGCGCGTTCGCCTTCGCGATCCCGCCGGTGCAGCTCGTGGTGGTGGCCCTGGTGGGCGTTTCCGCGGGGGCACTCGCGGGCCTCCGCCCGGCGCGCAGGGCTGCCCGGTTGGACGTACTCCGGGCGATCGCCACCGAGTGATCCCGATGTCAGGACCGGGCCAGGCGGGTCGGCGACTGAGAGCCGGCCCGCCTCGCCCGCCGTCTTGGTCACCGGCTCGGCTGTCTGGCCGCCCGGGACACCGCCCCCCCCACAGCCGCCCCGCAACGGATCACCGCCCGATCAACCGGCAACGGCCGACCGGGCGGGAGCGTGTTGAGGCCGATGGCCGTCGACCGGGTGCTCGACCTCGGTGACGAACCGGTGCGCGGGCTTCTCCGTGGCCGCACGGCGCGGAGGACGGCTCGGCGTGGCAGTGGCGGGCGTCGGCGCGGTGAGCGTGAACCACACGACCTTGCCGGACTCCCCGTCCGGCCGCACGCCCCAGGTCTCGCTCACGGCGGCGACCATCGCGAGCCCACGTCCACAGGTGGCCGTGGGGGAGACCTCGTCGATGTCGCCCACCACCGGAAGCCGGGGATCGTGGTCGCGCACCGAGACCATGAGCTGGTCCAGCAGCAGCTCGATCTCGACGACGCACGTCTTGTCGGGCTGGGCATGTCGGTGGACGTTGGTGAGGAGCTCTGTCACACCGAGCGCGGCCCGGTCTATCAGAGGATCCAGATGCCAGTAGCGCAACTGCGCAGATACGATTCTGCGGACCTGGCCGATCCGCGACGGCAGGGCTTGGAGCTCCACCGTGCAGTGCCTGCTTGGGTGACTGATCACGGCTGCGACTCCCCGACTGAGGTCCGGAAGAACACGGAGTTCGGATCCAGCAGGGAGGTCAAGGAAAGGCCGCCTGCTGTTGTGTCCGGCGGGCTGGTTCGCAGCGTTATCGCCGGTAAACCCAGAGTGACGTGAGACCAGAGTGACTCAGGGGCCGCGGTCCCGCAACTCGCGGCCGGCCACTGCTCGTCAATGGCGCGGATGAACCGCTCCGTGGCGCGGATGTTCTGCTCCAGGGCGAGGATGCTCCGCTCTGGAGCGAGGCCGAGCGGCTCCCCGGTGACGACGAACCGCTTCGCGGTGATGGCGATCCGTTCCGCGCCAGGCACGAACCGCTTCACGGCACGGACGGACAACTCCCACGACGGCTACTTCCGTGACGGCTACTTCCGTGACGGTTGCTCCGGCGACGGCTACTCCCACGACGGCTGCTCCCGTGACCGCTGTGTTCACGACGGCTGTGTTCGCGATGACGGCTCCCGCACCGCAGCCTCCGCCACGGCCCCCGCCGCATCGCCCGCCGTAACGGCACGCCTCGTACCGCTCGCACCGCACGGGCATCGCCCCCGCCGTACGGATCACGCGCCCCGCCCCGCCGCCTTGCGCACGGCTTCGATGAACCGGCGGGCCGCGGGCGGGCCCGGTTGCCCCGGCGCGGGGTCGTGCTCGCCGAGGGTCAGCAGGTACCTGTTGCCGTTGAGGTCGGCGAGTGCCCGGTCCTCGGGCGCGAACCACGGCTTCGACGCGCGCACCGCCTGCACCGGCGCACTGTCGATCTCGCTGCCGTAACTGGTGAGCAACTCAAGCCTGCCGTCATTGATCCGGACCTGTCCGGCCCGGGTCAGCGACCGCAGCCGCTTCCCGATCCGCACGCCCGTGGCCGTGAACTCCGGCTCCGCCATGCTTCCCCGCCCCCTTGGTCCAGGACATCTGGTGATCCAGTGTGCGCCCCCGTTGTGGACGTTCGTCCCGCTGCGGTGCAGTCTGCCCGCCAAGCGCGTCGAGCACCAGTACGTACGACGCGGTCACGGTGAGTATCCGGAGCACTCGCGCGAGTGCGCCCCCGGGGGCCGGCCCGAGGTCCGCCGCAAGACCGCCATCCCCGCGCCAAAGCTCTGCCCCAGGGCCGCCTTTGACCTCCCCAAAGGTGTGTTTATGCAGGTGAGGAGCGTGCGGAAGGTGCTTATGATCGAGGTGTCGGCCGCGCGAGGCGCCGTCGGCGCGAAGCGTAAGGAGCCCCGTCGTGAGCACCACCCCGCAGGCCCTGACCGGCGCGACCCTCGACGTCGACCGCAGTGACGCGGCCTACCGGAGCTGGCTGAAAGAAGCCGTCCGCAAGGTCCAGGCCGACGCCAACCGCTCGGCCGACACGCACCTTCTCCGCTTCCCGCTCCCGGAGAGCTGGGGCATCGACCTGTACCTGAAGGACGAGTCGACCCACCCCACCGGCAGCCTCAAGCACCGCCTGGCCCGCTCCCTCTTCCTCTACGGCCTCTGCAATGGCTGGATCCGGCCCGACCGTCCGGTGATCGAGGCGTCGAGCGGTTCCACGGCCGTCTCCGAGGCGTACTTCGCCAAACTGATCGGCGTCCCCTTCATCGCGGTCATGCCGCGCACGACGAGCGCCGAGAAGATCCGCCTGATCCAATTCCACGGCGGGCAGTGCCACTTCGTGGACGACCCGCGCAAGATGTACGAGGAGTCGGCCGCCCTCGCGGTGGAGACCGGCGGCCACTACATGGACCAGTTCACCTACGCGGAGCGGGCCACGGACTGGCGCGGCAACAACAACATCGCCGAATCCATCTTCCGCCAGCTGGAGTTGGAGCGTTTCCCGGAGCCCGCGTGGATCGTCGCGACGGCCGGCACCGGCGGTACGTCGGCGACCCTCGCGCGGTACGTCCACTACATGCAGCACGACACCCGCGTCTGTGTCGCCGACCCGGAGAACTCCTGTTTCTTCGAGGGCTGGACCACCGGCGATCCGGACGTCACCTGCGACTGCGGCTCCCGTATCGAGGGCATCGGCCGGCCCCGGATGGAGCCGAGCTTCGTCCCCGGCGCGATCGACCGCATGATGAAGGTCCCCGACGCGGCCAGCGTCGCCGCCGTAAGAGCGCTGGAACAAGCCATCGGCCGCAAGGCGGGCGGCTCCACCGGCACCGGCCTCTGGAGCGCCCTCAAAATCATCGCGGAGATGGTGTCGGCAGGCCAACAGGGCAGCGTGGTAACGCTGTTGTGCGACCCGGGCGACCGCTACCTGGACAAGTACTTCTCGGATACGTGGCTGCAGGCACAGGGCCTGGACATCACCCCGTACAGCAGGGCGATCGACTCCCTGCTGGCGACGGGAGTCTGGCCAAGCTGAAGTTCCGCACCGAACGGGCCGGCGTCCTGTACTCCCGCGGAACCCCTATCCGGCCAACCGGCGGTCCAAGGCGGTCACGGCTCCTCTGAACGCCCGCCCCAACCCTGGCCGAGCCACCCGCACAGCCCCCCGGAACACCGCGGACCCGTCGACGGCGAACGTCCACTGCACCCGTGTCCCGCCCCCGGCAGGGCTGAGCCGCCACTCCTCGGCCATCGCCCGCGCGCGCGGCGCGTTGGTGACATCGACCCGGTACGCGTACACCTCGGCGGGCTTCGCCGCGATCACCGTCTCGCGGAAGTGCCCGCCACCCGTCAGCCGGATGTCGCGCCCGGCGCCGTCGTCGACGGACCGCGCACTGGTGACGGCGGAGAACCACTCCGCCCATCCGGGCACATCGTCGTTGAGGGCGTGGAAGACGGCGTCAGGCGTCGCGGACATCTCCCGCGCGAAGACCAGCCGTACCGGCGCGGTGTCGATGAAGTCGAGCCCGACGGGGCGCAGACTGTGGGCCATGGACGCGAACCCCCTTGACGGAGAAGGGAAGTTGACCGGGGCCAGGCAACGATAGCTGACGCTCCGTCAGATGTCTGCCCCTTCAGCGACTTCGCCCGCCACCACGAGCCGCAGCTGCTCCGAGATCTCCGCGCGTGCCTCCGCCGGCAGCCCCGCGTCGGTCACCAGCGTGTCGACCTGGTCCAGCGCGGCGAACGAACTCAGGCCCACCGTCCCCCACTTGGTGTGGTCGGCGACGACCACGACCCGCCGCGCGGACTGCACGAGCCTGCGATTGGTCTCGGCCTCCGCGAGGTTCGGGGTCGACAGGCCGGCCTCGGCCGATATCCCGTGCACACCGAGGAACAGCATGTCGAAGTGGAGCGCCGCGATGGCCTGGTCGGCCACCGGACCCACCAGCGAGTCGGAGGGGGTGCGCACTCCACCGGTCAGCACGACCGTCGCCGCACCCTGCCGCTGCCCCGACGTGCGCTGCGCCGCGTGGAAGACGTCGGCGACGCGTACCGAGTTGGTGACCACGGTGAGGTCGGGGACCTCGAGCAGATGATGTGCGAGCGCGTACGTCGTCGTACCGCCGGAGAGCGCGATCGCCGTGCCCGGCGCCACCAACTCCGCGGCGGCGCGCGCGATGTCCTCCTTGGCGGTGAGCTCCAGGCCCGACTTCGCCTCGAAGCCCGGCTCGTGGGTGCTCGCCTCGACGACCGGGACGGCTCCGCCGTGCACCTTCTCCAGGACGCCCTGGCGGGCCAGCGCGTCGAGATCGCGACGGACGGTCATGTCCGACACGCCGAGCTTGCGGGTCAGTTCGTTGACGCGGACGCCACCGCGGCGTCGGACCTCGTCGAGGATCAGGGCGCGCCGCTGCTCCGCGAGGAGGTTCTGATTCTCACTCACGTACGCTCCGGTCCTTTCGCCGCAACCCGTCAGACTGCCCCCGCACCTGCCCCGACCAGGTCGTTCTTCGCGGCGGCGGTGCGCGGACGTCCCATCCTCGCACGCCTCCGCACCCACCGCGCCACCACCTGTCCCGACGCGCACATGCCATTCGGCCATCATCCGTCCCTCGTGTGTCACCCGGATCGGGGAGATTCGGTGACGGGGCGTGTGCGACGCGACGGAAAGGACGATCCTGGTGTGCACACGGACACAGACGAACAGTGCGTCACGGGGGATGTGCGAACAGTGGAGCGTGTACAGGGACATGCCGTCACCACGGAGGCCAACAGCCCTGCCGGACGGCCCGATCAGACCGAACCCGCCCTCGAACTCCTGGTCCACGGAGTCGGCGGCACCACACCCGAGGACATGCTCGGCGATCCGCGCACGGTGCGGGTCACCGGCGACGACACGGCGGCCGTCTTCCGCCGCGCCGCCGACGTCGACGCCGAGTCCCGCCCCGCCGACCGGCGCACCGGCCCGATCCGCGAGGCCTACGTCTGGTGCAACCTCACCTCGGGCAACGGCACCCGCGCGCTGTGGCTGTTGCTGCTGCCGTTCATGGTCGTCAACCTCGCCCACTGGATGCGCCCCACCGCCCGCGGCCGCAGACGGACGGTGCGCTTCTACGGCCTGCTCGTGCGGCTCGCGGGACTGACGCTGACGGTGCTGCTCGTCGCCGCCGCATGCGAGGTCGCCCTCGACCTCGCGGCCTGGCAGTGCGCGGGCACGCGCGCGTGCGCCGACCGGCACACCTGGCTCGGCTTCCTGTCACCCACGGTGTCGCACGACAGCTGGTGGAGCCGCCCCGGCCGCCGCCTCGCACTCGCCGCCCTGGTGCCGACCACGCTCACCGTCCTCCTCTGGTACCTCTCCCGCCGCACCTGGAGCGCGTACGAGTCCCAGCAGCCGATGAACCGCCGGCCCGAACCCGAGGACGAGACCGGCCACAGCTCCCTGGGCCGCCCCGGCTTCTGGTACGGCCGCCGCCTGGTGGCCCGGCTGCGCGCCGCCCACACCGCCGCCGGACTCCTGACGGTCGCCGCGGCCGTCACCGTCGCCCCGGCCCGCTTCGACCGCGGCCCGGCCGGCTCCCAGGCGCTGGCCACGCTCGGCACCCTCCTGGAGACCGCCCTCGCCGGAGTGGCCTTCGTCGTCGTCTACGTGGTGTGCCGCCGGGGCCGCAGCGAGAACCGCCTCGACCAGGCCCTCGACCGCCGTCTGGTCCGCCGCCTCCCGCTCAGCGCCCTCCTCCTGCTCGCCCTCTCCCTCCTCTACGGCGGCTGGTCGCGCCCGGGATGGGAGTCGTCGGGGCGGCTGCCGGGTGACACGGCGTTCGGCGGGATCGCGCTAGTGCAAGGCCTGTTGGTGATCGTCCTCGCCGTCGTCGCCCACCTGCTGCACCGCACGCACCCCGACTCGCGCTCCGCGATGCACGGCCTCGGCGGACCGGCCGTCGCGATGCTGGCCTGCGCGCTGGGCGGCGTGATGTCCGGCGGGGTCTCCCAGCGGGTCTCCGACTGGCTGGACGGCACCGGGACGTCCATCGCGGGCCCACCCGTGCTGCTCACCTGGCAGGCGTCGGTGATCCCGACGCTGCTCGTCGTCGTCCTCGTCCTGTGCGCCGCGCTCGGCCATCGCACCTGGCGGCTGCGCCGTAGCGAACTGGCCGCGGTGGCGCAGGACTACCCGGGGGCGCGGAAGGACCGGGCGCGCACCGCGCGGATCGCGAGCACGCGCGCGATGGCCACGCTGACCGACCGCGGGCCCCTCCTGGTCGCCGTCACCTCCACCGCGACGCTGCTCCTGGGGGCCGGAGCGCTGGTCGGCGCGTTCACCACCGACCGGACACCGGAACGGGCCGGAGAGGAGGCGCAGGCCTTCGTGCACGGCACGGCCCAGACCTCGCAGGCGCTCGGCTCCTGGCTGATCGGGCTCGGCTTCATACTGTTCGTCACCTGGGGCAGGCGCGCCTACAAGGACGCCTCCGCGCGGCGCACGATCGGCATCCTCTGGGACGTCGGCACCTTCTGGCCGCGCGCCGCCCACCCCTTCGCACCGCCCTGCTACGCCGAGCGCGCGGTCCCCGACCTGACCTGGCGCATGGCCACCTGGACCCGCGCCACCGGCGGCCGCCTGGTCATCTCGGGCCACTCCCAGGGCAGCGTCCTCGCCGCGGCAGCGGCCTGGCAACTCAAGCCCGCCCAGCGCAAACGCGTCGCCCTGCTCACCTACGGCTCACCCCTGGAGCGCCTCTACGGCCGCTGGTTCCCCGCCCACTTCGGACCGGCCGCGCTGACCAGGCTGCACCGCGAGGTCGACTGCTGGCGCAACCTGTACCGGCTCACCGACCCCATCGGCGGCCCGGTCCACGTGTCCGGCGACTGCGGCCCCGAGGTGGACCACGAACCGCCTCTCAAGGACCCCCTGGAGTACGGCCGTACGGCCCAACACCCGCTGCCCGCACCGATTTTGGGCCACTCCGACTACCAGGCCGACCCGGCGTTCGCCGAGGAACGCGAGCGGCTGCTGGCCCGGCTGCGGCCCGAGGTGCCGCCTCAGGGCAGCTCGGGCAGGTCCTCCGCGTAGAGCAGCGTCAGGTCGTCCGTGCTCGGCTCCTCGACCTGGGCGACCCGGCTCGCGTGCCGCTCCACCATCGCCTCGAACGTCTGCCGCGCCGTACGGCCGTTGCCGAACGCGGCACCCTTGGGGATCGCCGTGAAGTACTTCGTGAGTCCCTCGGACGCGCCCTCGGCGAGCCGGTACTCGTGCTCCTCGGCCTGCTGCTCGACGATCCTGAGCAGCTCCTCGGGGTTGTAGTCGCTGAAGGTGATGGTCCGTGAGAAGCGGGACGCCACACCGGGGTTGACGGACAGGAACCGCTCCATCTCCGCCGTGTAACCCGCGACGATCACCACGACCGCGTCCCGGTGGTCCTCCATCAGCTTCACGAGCGTGTCGATGGCCTCTTTACCGAAGTCGCGTCCCGAGTCCTCCGGAGAGAGGGCGTACGCCTCGTCGATGAACAGGACCCCGCCGCGCGCCTTGTCGAAGGCCTCCTGGGTGCGGATCGCGGTGGAGCCGATGTGCTCGCCGACCAGGTCGACGCGCGACACCTCGACGAGATGGCCCTTCTCCAGGACACCGAGGGAGGCGAGGATCTCGCCGTAGAGCCGGGCGACCGTCGTCTTGCCGGTGCCGGGGGAGCCGGTGAAGACCAGGTGCCGTTTGACGGAGGCCGCCTTGAGGCCGGCCTGCTGGCGGCGGCGGCCCACCTCGATCATGTCGGTGAGGGCGCGCACCTCGCGCTTGACGCTGTCCAGGCCGACCAGCGCGTCGAGTTCACCGAGGACGGCCTTGGAGGAGCGGGACTCCTTCTCCGGGTCCGCCGGGGTGATCAGCGGGTCCTGCTCGGCCGTGCGCTGGCTGGGGATCGCGCCCAGCACACTGGTCGACTGGCTCGCCGTCTCCACCGCCGTCTCGTGGACGGCGGGCGGCTTGAGGCCGCTCTCGTCGCTGGTGCAGTCCTCGACGACCGGTCCCGTGCCGGGCGCCGCGTCCGGACCGGCGTCCGCGAACTCGTAACCGCCGCGCGCGCAGCGCTCCGTACGGCACTTCTTGAGCGTCGTACGACAGCCGTCGATCACATGGAAGCCGTAGCCGCCGCTGCCCGTCACACGGCAGCCGAGGAAGGTGCCACGGCCGCCCGCGGAGACGTAGAAGCCGGCCTCGGCGGGGGAGTCGACCGTGCAGCGCTCGATGACGGGGTCGGCGCCCTTGGTGACGATCACGCCGGTCTGGGTGGCGTCCACGGTGCAGTTGTTGAGCGTGCCGCCGCTGCCGTGGTCGCGGAACCACGCGCCCGTGGCCGCGTCCCGGATCCGGCAGTCGTCGAGCTGCGCGGTCGCGCCGTCGCTCACCGACACGGCGGTGTTGCGCACTTGGGAGATGTCGCTGTCGACGACGTCCGCGCGGGAGCCCCGGTCGAGCACGAACAGCGCGTCCGGTACGTCGTGCACCCGGCAGGAGTCCAGGACCGCGGTCGCGCCGTCGCTGACCCACACCGCCGGGTAGTCGCCGGTGCTGTCGAAGATCTCGCACTGGTTGGCGTCCACGCGCGTGCCCGGGTCCCACACCGACAGTCCGTTGCGCCCGAACTTGCTCACCGTCGTGCGCGTCAGCGTGAGCACCGAACGGGAGCGCAGGTCCACCGCGTTCTCCGGGATGTCGTGGATGCGGCAGTCGGCCAGCGTCAGCACCGCGTCCGTGTCGAGCGTCACGCCGTCCGCGGTCGTACGGTGCACATCGCAGTCGGTGAGGTGCGCGGTGGCCCGGCCGGTGATCTGGACGCCGCTGCCCCGCGTCTCGTAGACCTCACAACCCACCGCCTCCAGCGCGGAGTTCTCACCCGTGGCGGACAGACCCACACCTGAGGCGTGGTGGACACGGCAGCGCTCCAGGCGCGGGTGACCGCCGTCGCGGACCGCCACGCCCGCCTGGCCTGCCGAGACGACCTCGCACTCCTCGAACACCCCGCCACCGCCGTCGAGTACGGCGATCCCGATGCCTGCCGGGTTGTCGACCGTGCACCGCCGCACGGTGGGGCGGGCGCCGCCGCGGACCTCGATGCCGGACGCGGAGCGGGTGACGATCCGAAGGTCCGTCAACTCCGGTGCGCCGTCCTCGACAAGGAGCGCGGGCGCGGCCGAGTCCTGGCCCTCGACATGCAGGTCCTGGACGATCGCCGAGGCGCGGACGGTCAACGGCACGCCGTCCAGGGGCGCGATGCGCACCGAGCCGGGCGAACCCTCGGGGCCGCGCAGGGTCACCGACCGTGCCACGACGAGGTTCTCCCGGTAGGTGCCGGGAGCGACGGTGAGCACGTCTCCCTCGGCCGCGGCCTCCAGGGCGGCGGCGAGCGACGCGTACTCACCTGTGCGGCGCCGCCACCGCGATGTACCGGTGTGCGTCACCTGGACCGTGCCCTGTGCCATGGCGCTGCTGTGCCCCCACCTCGTGGTACGCGGGTTGATGCCGAAGCCTTCGCCGGTCCACCGTAGCGTGCGTGCGGGCGGTGGGTTGACCAGAGCCGGAAGGCCGTCAGCTGCCGGTGCCGGTCCTGCCCCAGTCCGGGCCCGCCCGCTCCCATGCCCGGTCCCAACGGGCGTACCTGCGGCGGATCATGCGCCACAGGACAAACCGTCTCGCGCTGTCGACGAGCCCGGCGGTCAGCAGTGCCGCGCCGAGCCCGGCGAGCACGGCGTGGGTCGTCGCCGTGGCCGCGTCCAGCGGGCGGGCCACTATGTGCCCGCGCTGGTCCGTCCAGAGCCTGAAGTGGTCGCCCGCGTGCGGGGTGTTGAGGCTCGCCATGACCGCGCCGTGCTGGGCGGTGCCGTCCGGGGCCGTCCAGTCGGCGAGGACGCGGCTGCGGATGTCCCGCGCGGTGGACGAGTCCGGGTCGGGGTCCAGCTCGGCACCCTTCAGCTTCCTGACCACCGTCGCCGTCACGGCGTGCCGGTCCGCGCGCTGCTCCCGCACCGACCGCTGCAGGCTGTCCTGCGCGATCGCGCCGACGAGCGAACCGATCACGGGTGCGGCGACCAGGACCAGCAGCATGACCACGAGAGCCAGCCACGCCTCGGCCAGATCGGTCGCGCGACGCAGCGGATTGTGCCGCCAGCGCCACAGACCCCTGATTGCTCCCACCGTCCCGCACCCCCTTCCCGCTCCGTCATAACTCCGCGCTCCGCCGTTCACCCAAGGGAGCCGCCAAAGAGAGAGCGAAATCACCTCTCCCCAGCCCTCTCATGAACTTCTCACGCGATCTCAACGACCGGGCCCACAGGGAGGGTTCCCGCCTCGCACCCCCACCGCGGAACTTCTCCGGCGCGACAAGCGGAACGCCGTCTACTCGAAGACGCGGACCGGATCGCCGACGCGGATCGTGCCGGTCGAGCGGGGCACCAGGTTCTGCCCGAAGACGAGCTTGCCGCCGATGCGGCGGTGCCGGGCCAGGGTGCGCAGCGGTTCTCTGCCGCGCTCGGCGGTGTGCTGGTCGGTGGTGGTCACGACGCAGCGCCCGCACTTCTTCGCGACCCGGAAGGCGACCTCGCCGATCGTGACCTCCGACCAGTCGTCCTCGGCCCAGGCCTCGGTGCCCGTGACGACCACATTGGGCCGGAACCGGTTCATGGGCAACGGTCCCTCGGCCGCGTGATCGCCTTGCGCGACAAGGGAGTTGAGGGCGTCGAGAGAGGCCTCCGAAGTCAGCAGCAACGGATAGCCGTCGGCGAAACTGACGGTCTCGCCGGGAAGCGCGTACTCCGGGTCGACGGGTCTGCGCGTGGCCGGGTCGTCCATGTGGACGAGCCGTACGCCGAGGCCCAGATAGTCGCCGCACCACCTGTGCGCGACATCCTGCGCCGGCACCGCGTCGACCTTCGTACCGAAGATCTCCATCGCCACGGTGGCGTCCGGCGCCGGGACGGGCACGGTCAACGGCTCACGGCCGGGCGCGGACAGACGAATGCCGCCGCCGGGCAGTAGCTCGGCGGCGGCCAGTGCGAGACGCGGGTGCTCGCGTTGCGTGACGACCTTTCCCCCGTCGTCGATCAGCACCCAGCGTCGGTCCCCGGCCAGTCCCCAAGGCTCCACGAGAGCCTCGCGGGGTGAAAAGCCCCGAAGTGCCTTGACCGGATGAACGTGGATCGACCGCAGCTCCGCATTCCCCATCGCTCCATCGTGCCAGGTGGCACCGACAACGCAGGGTGGGGATCAGTAACCGCGGTACTGCTGCTGGTTGTTGTACGGGTCCTGCTGCTGGTACGGCGCCGGGGCCGGGCGGGGAGCCGCCGGACGCATCGCCTCGTAGCCGGCCGGGGCCGCCATGGGGCGCGGCTGCTGTTGCTGCTGCGGGTAACCGCGCGGCGGGGCCTGCTGCGGGATGTAGGCGGCGGGCGCCTGCTGCAGCGGGGCGGGCTGCTGCGCCTGCGGATAGCCGCCGTAGGAAGCCTGCGAGGGTCCCGCCGGGAGGGCGGGGAGCGCCGACGGCAGCGCCGGAAGGTTGCTCCCCGGCATGTCGTAGGCGGCGGGGACCCGGATCGGGGCGATCTGCGGGGTGCCGCGCTCGGCCACGAGGGAGTCGTAGATCGGGGTGTCCGGGAAGGAGGCGGAGTAGTAGCCGCCGCCATAAGTGGAGCGGGGGGAGGTCATGGCACATAAGTTAAGCCCAGGATGTGCTGGTTGGGGAGACCGATAAGAGGGTTGTTTTCCGTGTCGGTGGCGGCACGGGATCCCCAATGCGAGCGAACTTGGCAAAAAAGGGCATCGACCAGTGTTCGGATCGGGTAAAAGCCGAGTTCCCGGCGGGTTACCAGCGGTTGACCGACGGTGTCCGGGCACCTCTCAGGAGCGGTTCGGCGCCCCGGGGAATAGGTTGTGCGGGTAGACACCCGTAGGGCTGCCGGGGTGTGTCCTGGCACGGTGACACGTGATGGGGGCAGGCATGTCAATGCCGAAAGGGTCGAATGTTCCGGTGCCGACGACGGCACTGCGCGTCGAATTGGGCTGGCGTTCAGGACCCGGCGTCCCCGACGCGGACGCCTCGGCCCTGCTGCTGGTCGACGGCAAGGTGCGCTCCGACGGCGACTTCGTCTTCTACAACCAGCCTGCGCACGCCTCCGGAGCGGTCCGCCACGAGGGCAAGGGCGGCGCGGGCGGGCAGGTGACCGACACGCTGCTCGTCGACCTCGCGCGCGTGGAGCCCGCCGTCGACCGCATCGTCCTCGCCGCCTCGGCCGATGGCGGAACGTTTGGCCGCGTCCCCGACCTCTACATCGAGGTCCGGGACGCCGCCCAGAACACTACGGTCGCGCGCTTCGACAGCACCGGCGCGACGGTCGAGACGGCGTTCGTGCTCGGCGAGTTCTACCGCCGCCAGGGCGCCTGGAAGTTCCGGGCCGTCGGCCAGGGCTACGACAGCGGACTCGGCGGCCTGGCAACCGACTTCGGCATCACCGTGGACGAGCCGCAGCAGTCGGCACCGGCCGCGACCATGCCACCGCCGTCCGGTCCGCCGGTGAACCTGCCGCCGCCCTCCGGGGCACCCGTGAACCTGCCGCCGCCGGTCCAGCCGCCCGTGACCATGCCTCCGCCGCCGGTCGCGCCCCCGGTGAGCCCGCCCCCTTCGGCGACCCCGGTGCGGCTCTCCAAGGTGACGCTCACCAAGGCGGCGCCCTCGGTCTCCCTGACCAAGCAGGGCGGCACCTCGGGAGCCCTGCGTGTGAACCTCAACTGGGAGGTGCGCAAGCAGTTCTCGGGCTGGGGCAGCAAGCGCGGCCGGGCGGTTGCGATGCACGCGGACCTCGACCTCGACCTGTGCGCCCTGTACGAACTCGCGGACGGCCGCAAGGGCGTCGTCCAGGCCCTCGGCAACGCGTACGGCTCCCTGCAGCGGCCCCCGTACATCCACCTCGACGGCGACGACCGCACCGGCGCCTCGGCGAGCGGCGAGAACCTCACGGTCAACCTCGACCACATCAAGGACTTCCGGCGGATCCTGGTCTTCGTGACCATCTACGAAGGCGCCCGTTCCTTCGCCGACCTGCACGCCACGGTCACGCTCCAGCCGCAGCACGGCGCCGCGATCGACTTCTCCCTCGACGAGTGCACGGTGCCCTCCACGGTGTGCGCGCTCGCCCTGATCACCAACACCGGGGGCGACCTCGTCGTCCAGCGCGAGGCCCGGTACCTCGTCCCGGACCGCGGGGTGAGCCCGCAGCGGACCGTCGACCGCGTCTACGGGTGGGGCATGAACTGGACCCCGGGTCGCAAGTGACCGCTCAGCTCTCCTCGCCGACGACGGCGTCCGGACGCGCGTAGGTGCGGCCCTTCCAGGCCGCACCGCGTCCCCTGTAGTGCTGCACCGCGGAATCGACGGTCATCAGGAGGTACAGAAACGCGGTGAACGGCAGCAGGGGAGCGAGCCGGAGCGGCTGCCCGTAGTAGCGGAGCATCGGGATGTACGTCCCGGTCATCACCAGCCACGCGAGCCCGCCGAGCACCGCAGTTGCCGTGCTTCCCGCCGCCAGACCTGCCAACAGCGCCACCGGGGGCACCAGATACACGAGCGCCAGGCCGATGACGGTGCCCAGGAGGAGCAGCGGGTTGTGCCGCAGTTGGGCGTACGCGCTGCGCGAGACCATGCGCCACAGGTCGTGCAGCCGGGGGTAAGGACGCACGCTGTCGACTCGTTCGGCGAGCCCCAGCCAGATGTGACCGCCGCCGCCCTTGACGGCCCGGGCGAGCGCCACGTCGTCGATCACCGCGTGCCGGATGGCGTCCGGGATCCGCGCCCGCTCCGCCGCGTCGGCGCGCAGCAGGACGCAGCCGCCCGCCGCGGCGGCCGTACGGGAACCCTTCCGGCCGATCCGGCGGAACGGATACAGCTGCGCGAAGAAGTAGACGAACGCCGGCACCACGAGCCGCTCCCACAGGCTCTCCACGCGCAGCCGCGCCATCAGCGACACGGCGTCGAAGCCACCGGTGCGCGCCGCCGCCACCAACTCCCGCAGGCTGTCCGGGGCATGGGCGATGTCCGCGTCCGTCAGGAGCAGGTACTCGGGTCCACGCGCGCGTGCCAGACCGATTCCGTGGCGTACGGCCCACAGCTTGCCGGTCCAGCCCGGGGGCGGTTCGCCGGGGGAGCCCACGGTCAGCGGCAGACCGCCGTGCCGGGACGCCAGTTCGCGGGCGACATCCCCGGTGCCGTCCGAACTGCCGTCGTCCACAAGGAAGATCTCCGCCCGCCCGGGATAGTCCTGGGCCAGCAGCGAGGGCAGGCTGTCGGGCAGGACGGCGGCCTCGTCGCGGGCCGGGACGACGACACAGACCGACGGCCAGTCGTCCGGGTCGGTACGGGCCGGAAGTCTGATGTCCGTGCGCCAGAAGAAGCCCTGACAGCACAGCAGCCACAGCCAGGCGGCGAGTGATCCGGCGGCGATCCACACGAAGGCGCTCACGGGCGCAGTCTGCCCCACGGGACCGGGTCCGCAGAGGCCATCGTCTATCGTGGCCGGGTGAAGATCGCGCTGATGGACTCCGGAATCGGCCTTCTGGCGGCCACCGCCGCGGTACGGCGGGTACGCCCCGACGCGGACCTGGTGCTCTCCCTGGACCCCGACGGCATGCCCTGGGGACCGAGGACCCCGGAAGATCTCACGCAGCGCGCGCTGGCCGTCGCCGAGGCCGCCGCCGCGCACCGGCCCGACGCCCTGATCGTCGGCTGCAACACGGCGACCGTGCACGCGCTGACGGCCCTGCGCGACCGCCTGGAACCCGGCATCCCGGTCATCGGCACCGTCCCGGCGATCAAGCCGGCCGCCGCCGGTGGCACGCCCTTCGCGATCTGGGCGACGCCCGCCACCACCGGCAGCCCCTACCAGCGCGGCCTCATCGCGGACTTCGCCGACGGCGTCCGGGTCACCGAGGTGCCGTGCTGGGGACTGGCCGAAGCCGTGGAACATGGTGACGAGGCGGCCATCGACGCCGCCGTCGCCGCGGCCGCCGAGCTGACCCCCGACGATGTAACGACCGTCGTCCTGGGCTGCACCCATTACGAACTGGTCGCCGAGCGTATCCGCGCCGCCGTGCAGCGTCCCGACCGCCCGCCGCTCGTCCTGCACGGCTCCGCCGACGCGGTGGCCGCCCAGGCGCTGCGCCGGATCGGCGCTCAGCCCGCCCCGGACGCGGCGGCCGACGGCACCCTCACGGTGATCCTGAACGGCCGTGAGGGCGAGCTGCCCGCCGCGGCCTCGACCTACGCCGAGGGACGGCTCCTGCGGACCGTGGCCCCCGCGCACTGACCTATGGCGATGGATCGACGCCGTACCGGCGCGCACATCCGCCGTGCCGCCACGTAAAACGGTCACTCTCCGCAACGCCGTACCCGCGCAGCGAAACCTGAGTAGTCTCGTAGGCATGAGGGACCACCCCCGCGACGAAATCTTCCCGCAGGCCGAGATCTGGACCGGAAGCGCCACGAACCGGTTCCAGTGGCTGCTGGCGCTCGCCGGTGCCGCCTGCATGGCGCTCGGCATCGAGCTGGCCGTGGACTCCGCCTGGACGTCCGGCATCGCCCCGCTCGTCATGTCCGTCGTCGGGTGCATCGCCGCCGGGCTGCTGATGATGTTCGGCACGCTCGCCTTCGTGCACGTGGGCCTGAAGGTCGACACGGAGTCCCTCGAGGTGCGCTGCGGCCACATCGGTGTGCCGCGCCGCCGCATCCCCCTCGCGAGCGTCGCGGGCGCCGAGTTCGCCCCGCACGTCACCCCGCGCCAGTGGGGCGGCTGGGGCTACCGCTGGCGGCCCGAGAAGGGCACCGCCGTCGTCGTACGCCGTGGTGAGGGCATCGTGCTGCGCCTGTGGGACGGGCACACGTTCACGATCACCGTGGACAACGCGGAGGCGGCCGTACGGATCATCACGGCCCGGCTGGTGCCGCCCACGCCCGGCGCGTTGCTCTGACACCCTCTTGGTCGTCAGGGGGCCAGACGGTCGCCACGCGCGTGTGCGTCCGGTCTGGTGTGTGAGGCGTCCTCGGCGATCGGATGGGCCGTCGCCAGCCCGGCCAGGAAACCCGCGCCGACCGACACCGAGGTGAAGCTCAGCGCGTTGCCGACCGAGGCGACGAGCGCGAGCCCCGTCAGCGCCGCGGCCGCGGTGAGCGCGATCGGGGTGGAGCGTGTGGTGCGCCACAGAGCGTGCAGGATCCAGCCGTAGGCCGCCGCCAGCAGGAGCACGCCGACGATTCCCTGCTCGGCCGCCAGCTGGAGCGGCGCGGAGTGCGGTTTGCCGTCCGGCAGCAGCGCCTCGGCCGCCGCGCTGCTCAGCTCGCCGAAGCGCCCGGGGCCCACTCCGGTGGAGGAGTCCTGGTGTGCCATGTGCAGGGCGTCCTGCCACAGCTGGATCCGGTGCGGGGTCAGCTGGCCCTCCAGGGACGCGGTCAGTCCGTCCGGGAGCACGTTTCCGGCCAGCGCCCAGGACACGCCGGTCACCAGCACCGTGGCCAGGCCCAGGCCCGCGATGCCCGGGCCGCGGTGGCGCAGCCGGCCGGCCGCGAGCGAGCACAGCAGGACCGCCGTGCACAGGAGGAATCCGGTGCTCGATCCCAGGACGGCCGCGGTGACGGTGATCCCGGCCGCTAGCAGCCCCAGCGCGAGCCGCAGGACCGGTGCCGTGGCGGCCCAGGCCGCGCAGCACGCCGAACCCGCGGCCACGGTCAGCAGGGCCGCGGTCGCCCCGGCGTGCCCGAGCGGGACGACGAACTGGGGGCCCGGGGCGAGATGCGGTTCGGCCAGCGCCAGCCCGAGTCCGGCCAACGCCCCGACACAGGGCGCGGCGACCGGCACGAGCGCCCCGGAGATCCGCCCCGACGCGTAACCGGCGGCGACCGCGAGGACCGCGAGCAGCACCCCCTCGGGCCTGCCGTCGTGCAGGGCCGCGGTGATCAGCGACCACGCGGCACATGATCCGAGCACGACGATGCCCGCGGCATCCGAAACGTTTCGTCTCTCACTGTCGGCGTCCGGACCGGTCGCCGACGCCATCCCCGTGGAACTCACCCCGCCGCCCCCTGAACCAGGCCGCCCCCGACCCGTGACCGGCCCCCGACCGTCCTGGCCTGGACCGACCGTGCGACAGGGGCTCCGGCTCACCGTAACGGCTCATGGCCGATTTGTGGACGAGTTGCGCAGGAACGGTACGGCTGCGGCCCTGTTCAGTGCCCTGCGCCGCCGTCCGGACCGTGCTGTCGGGTCCAAGGTCGACGGCCGTACACTCCCGGAGTGACCGTCACCGCAACTTCCGTGGACGAGTCGGACCAGCTGGAGCCGAAGGCCGCGCCCGGATCGCGCCTCGCCCGCCTCGTCCGTCTGGTCCCGGCCGCCGTAGCAGCGCTCTCCGGAGTGCTGCTCTACGTCAGTTTTCCGCCACGCACCCTGTGGTGGCTGGCGCTGCCCGCGTTCGCCTGCTTCGGGTGGGTGCTGCGGGGCCGCAGCTGGAAGGCGGGGCTCGGTCTGGGCTACCTCTTCGGCCTCGGATTCCTGCTGCCGCTGCTGGTGTGGACCGGCGTGGAGGTCGGTCCCGGGCCGTGGATCGCGCTGGTCGCGGTCGAGGCGATCTTCGTCGCGCTGGTCGGCGCCGGCATCACCGCGATCTCGAAGCTCCCCGCCTGGCCGCTGTGGGCGGCGGCACTATGGATCGCCGGTGAGGCGGTACGCGCGCGTGTCCCCTTCCACGGCTTCCCCTGGGGCAAGATCGCCTTCGGCCAGGCGGACGGCGTCTTCCTCCCGCTCGCCGCGGTGGGCGGCACCCCGGTCCTCGGCTTCGCCGTCGTCCTGTGCGGCTTCGGTCTCTACGAGGTCGTGCGGCTGGCCCTGGAGAGCCGGCGGACCCGGGTCGTACGGCGGTCCGCAGCGACCGTGGCCCTGCTGAGCGTCGCCGTACCCGTGGTGGGCGCGCTGGCCGCGCGGGGCCTGGTCAGCGACAAGGCCGAGGACGGCACCACGACGGTCGCGGTCATCCAGGGCAACGTCCCGCGCGCGGGGCTGGAGTTCAACGCCCAGCGGCGTGCCGTGCTCGACTACCACGTCAAGGAGACCCTGCGGCTGGCCGCGAAGGTCAAGGCGGGCAAGGTCGCGAAGCCGGACGTCGTCCTGTGGCCGGAGAACTCCTCCGACGTCGACCCCTTCGCCGACGCCCAGGCGTACACCGACATCGACGAGGCGGCCAAGGCGATCGGCGCCCCTATCTCGGTCGGCGGTGTCGTGGAGCGCGACGGCAAGCTCTACAACGAGCAGATTCTCTGGGACCCGGTGAAGGGCCCGACCGACACCTACGACAAGCGGCAGATCCAGCCCTTCGGGGAGTACCTGCCGATGCGCTCGCTCCTGGGGACCATCAACAAGAACTGGACCACCATGGTCCGCCAGGACTTCAGCCGGGGCACCAAGCCGGGCGTCTTCACCATGAACGGCGCCAAGATCGGCCTGGTCACCTGCTACGAGGCCGCCTTCGACTGGGCCGTGCGCTCCGAGGTCACCGACGGCGCCCAGCTGATCTCCGTGCCCAGCAACAACGCGACCTTCGACCGCAGCGAGATGACCTACCAGCAGCTCGCGATGTCCCGGGTCCGCGCGGTCGAGCACAGCCGGACCGTCACCGTCCCGGTGACCAGCGGCGTCAGCGCGATCATCATGCCCGACGGGAAGATCACCCAGAAGACCGGCATGTTCGTCGCCGACTCCCTGGTCCAGAAGGTGCCGCTGCGCTCCTCCGAGACCCCGGCCACCAAGCTCGGCATCCTGCCGGAGATGGCCCTGGTGCTCATCGCCGCGGGCGGCCTCGGCTGGGCGGTCGCCGCCGGGGTGCGCGGGCGGCGCGCGGGCGGCGTGTAGCCGTACGCCTCTGGTACGCCCGCCCCGCGCGCGGCAGTTCGTGGAGTGGCCATGGATCGTCCCGTTAGGGTCGGAACATGGCTACTCCTGATTTCATCCGTACGATCCGGGCCTCGGCCGGGCATCAACTGCTGTGGCTCCCCGGGGTCAGCGCCGTCGTGTTCGACGACGCGGGTCGCGTCCTGCTGGGCAAGCGGGCGGACAACCACGAGTGGGCGCTGCCGTCCGGCATTCCCGAGCCCGGGGAGCAGCCCGCCGTCTGCGCGGTGCGCGAGGTGTTCGAGGAGACGGCCGTCGAATGCGTCGCGGAACGGGTCGTCGTGGTGCAGGCCGGGGGACCGGTCAGCTATCCCAACGGCGACGCCTGCCAGTTCATGGACATCACGCTGCAGTGCCGGGCCGTCGGCGGTGAGGCGGCCGTGAACGACGACGAGTCGCTGGAGGTCGGCTGGTTCGAGCTGGACGCGCTGCCCGAGCTGAGCGATCACCAGCTGTTCCGGATCAAGCAGACCCTGGCCGATGCACCCACATGGTTCGACACCACGAGTTCTGACTGAAGTATGTGGGCTGCCCATATGTGGTGGGGCAGGGGCGCTGTCTAGGCTCGCCCTATGACCGTGCCCCACGCCCTCCCAGGTCCCCACGCCGGCCTCCTCGACCTCAGCGGCCGAACCGCCCTCGTCACCGGTGCCGCCGGCGGCATCGGCAGCGCCTGCACCCTGCGGCTCGCCGCAGCCGGGGCGAAGGTCAGAGCCCTCGACGTGGACGCCCCGGGACTGGCCGCCCTAGCCGAACGGGCCCGGGACCTCGCGGGCACCGTCGAGCCGCACGAACTCGACCTCACCGACCTGGACGCCGCCGAGCATGCCGCCGCCGGCACGGACGTCCTGGTGAACAACGCGGGGCTCCAACTGGTGCGCCCCATCGAGGAGTTCCCGCCCGACGTCTTCCACACGGTGCTCACGGTGATGCTGGAGGCGCCCTTCCGGCTCATCCGCGGCGCCCTGCCCCACATGTACGGCCAGGGCTGGGGCCGGATCGTCAACGTGTCCTCCGTCCACGGACTGCGCGCCTCCGCCTTCAAATCCGCGTACGTGGCCGCCAAACACGGTCTGGAGGGACTCTCCAAGACCGCCGCCCTCGAAGGCGCACCCCACGGCGTCACCTCGAACTGTGTGAACCCCGGCTATGTGCGCACCCCCCTCGTCGAACGCCAACTCACCGACCAGGCACAGGCGCACGGCATCCCCGAGGAACGCGTCCTGAGCGAGGTCCTCCTCCAGGACAGCGCGGTCAAACGGCTCATCGAACCCGAGGAGGTCGCCGAGGCCGTGGCCTACCTGTGCGGCCCGCACACGTCCTTCGTCACCGGCACCTCGCTGGTGCTGGACGGCGGCTGGACCGTGCACTGAAGCACCCGGTGCGCGGGCCACGGCGAGTTATCCACAGGCCTGACCGGCCGGCCCGGCGATGGGGAATCCTGTGAGCATGTCCAGCGATCACGTGCAGTCCGCCGAGCGCTCCCCCACCGCCACCGGCGCCGCAGCGCGACCGAGCAGTGCCGAGGCACCGTTCCTGGAGCTGCTCGCCCGGGGCGCCTCCGCCGACGCCTATGAGCAGCCCGTGCTGCTCGCCCGCGCCGAGGGTAGAGCGGCCGGACTGATCGCCGGGCTCGAATACGCCAAGACCCTCGCGCTGCGCGTGCGTTCGGAGCTGGAGGGACGCCGACGGCGCGAGGCCGAGCTGTCCGCGCTCTTCGAGACGGCCCACGACCTCGCAGGACTGCGCGACCTGGACGCCGTACTGCAGGCGATCGTCCAGCGCGCCCGCTCGCTCCTCGGCACCGACGTCGCCTACCTCAGCCTCAACGACCCGGCCAGGGGCGACACTTACCTGCGAGTGACCGAGGGTTCGGTCGCGGCCCGCTTCCAGCAGCTGCGGCTGGGCATGGGGGAGGGGCTCGGCGGACTCGTGGCCCAGACGGCACGGCCGTACTTCACCGACGACTACTTCAGGGACGAGCGCTTCGAGCACACCGTCACCATCGACTCCGGTGTACGGGACGAGGGGCTGGTGGCGATCCTCGGTGTGCCGCTGATGCTCGGGCACCGGGTGATCGGGGTGCTGTTCGCGGCGGACCGGCGGGCGCGGGTCTTCGAGCGCGAGCAGATCGCACTGCTCGGCTCCTTCGCCGCACTCGCGGCGGCCGCCATGGACACCGCGAACCTGCGCCTCCTCGGCCGAACCGGAGACGGTGCAGCCGCCGAGGACTTCGGCTTCCTCGGGCTGCTCCTCGCCGGGGACCGGGACATCGGCGGCTTCGTCGATCGGACCATCGGAGAGGTCGTGCGGTACGACGAGCGGCGCGGTACGGATCTGCTGCGCACGCTGGACGCCTACTTCGCCTGCGGGATGAGCCCGGCCCGGACGAAGGACGACCTGCACGTCCACGTGAACACGGTTGCCCAGCGGCTGGAGCGCGTGGGCCAGCTCCTGGGCGAGGACTGGCAGGAACCGGCCCGTGTGCTGGAGGTTCAACTCGCGCTGAGACTAAGGAGATTGGCGGCTCCGGTGCGGCGGTGATCGGGGTGGGGCGCGGAGGCCGGTCAGGCTTGTGACGGGTGCGGGGCTCTACTGCTCCACGGGTGCGTCAGGTGAGGGGGTTCGACTGCGGAGGAGGGTGGCGAGGGCCAGGAGCGCGGAACACAGGGCGGCCGTGCCGCAGACGACGAAGCCGATCGAGTAGCCGTGACCGAGGGCGTCCAGGGCGAGTGGATGGAGGTCGGCCAGTTTCGGGGAGGCCGCCGAGGCGCCGTTCACCGCGAGGGGTCCGCCTTCTTCCAGTACGGCCGTGCCCGCGCCCTTCAGCGCCTGGGGCAGCGCGGAGTCGTGCAGGGAGGCGGAGAAGCTGTCGGCCGCGCGGCTCAGGGCGACGGCGCCGATGACGGCGGGGCCGAGGGTGAAGCCGAAGTCCCGGAGCAGGTTGGTGGTGGCGCTCGCCATACCTGCCAGATGGGTCGGCACGGTGTTGACGGCCGTCGCCGTGATCGACGAGACGGTGACGGAGAAGCCCAGGCCGACGAGGCCGAGCGGGAGGATCAGGGAGGTGAAGGCGGTGTCGGTGATCGGCAGGGTGGCCGCCCAGTAGTCGCCCGCGGCCATCAACAGCAGCCCCGTGCCCAGGAGGAGACCCGGCGTGACGGTGCGCAGGAGTCGTTCCGTGAGCGGCAGCATCACCAGGGTGATGCCGTTGAGCAGGACGAAGGCCAGGCCTGTGCGCATCGGTGCCTGGTCCTGGACCGGGCCGAGCCGGATGCTGACGGAGTAGGCGGTGCCCAGGAAGGCGAACATGCCGACCACGGCGACGACCGAGGCCACCGCGAAGGCGCGGTTGCGGAACAGGTCCAGGCGCAGGAGTGGGGACTTGGCCCGTTTCTCGGCCAGGACGAAGCCGGCGAGGAACACGGCGGCGAGGACGAACGCGATGACGATCGAGGGGGAGGACCAGCCGTCCGTCGGGCCCTGGATGATGGCGTAGAGCAGGGCGAACAGGCCGAGGCCGATGGTCAGTTGGCCTGCGAGGTCGAGTGAACGGCCTTCGGGCGCGCTGGAGTCGGTGGCGAACAGGGCGC
Organism: Streptomyces sp. NBC_00252; assembly: GCF_036187565.1. Lineage (NCBI taxonomy): Bacteria > Bacillati > Actinomycetota > Actinomycetes > Kitasatosporales > Streptomycetaceae > Streptomyces > Streptomyces sp. NBC_00252. The sequence continues at coordinate 8,869,966 of NZ_CP108087.1, forward strand.
TGACGGCGGCGCTCGCGGCGGCGATGACGGTGACCACGACGAAGGACCAGCGCCAGGAGCCGTAGGTGGCGGTGACGCCGCCGAGCAGCGGGGCGAGGAAGCCGCCGGTGGAGAGGAGGGCGGCCCACATCGCGATGACCCGGGCGCGCTGGGCGGGGGAGGTGGTACCGGCGGCCAGGATCGCCAGCGAGGTCGGGAACAGGGCGGCGGCGCCGAGGCCTGCCAGGGCCTGCCCGGTCCAGAGTTGATGGACGCCGGAGGAGGTGGCGCTGACCAGTTCGCCCACGGCCAGCAGCGAGGCGCCGCCGACCAGCAGCCGCTTGCGGCCGAAGAGGTCGCCGAGCAGCCCGAAGGTCAGCTCCAGGACCGCGACCGGGAGCAGGAACGCGTCGGAGATCCAGGTGAGTTGGGAGCCGACCGGGTTCAGGTCGGACTGGAACAGGCCGTTGAGGGTGGCCGGTATCGCCAGACCGATCTGGGCCAGGCAGACGGCGAGGAGACCGGCGACCAGGGTGCCGGTGGTGAGTCCGGGGCCGGTGGCTGTTCTGGTGGAAGGTTCGGTCGTCATGGACACGGGGGCTCCTGGGGCGCGCGGGGTGCGTATGGGGAGGGGGCGCTTTGGCGGGCGTCGGTGCGGCGGTGCAGCCGATGGTCCGGTGATTCCGGATCAGCGGGTACCGGTCAGGCGGCTCGGCCGGTAGTCGGTGAAAGCGGCTCCGTCGAGGCCCAAGTCGTCGGCGCTTCGCTGGAGTTGGGTGGCCGTGGCGGAGTTGTCCCAGTGGTGGGTGTTCAGGCGGTGTTCCACGGCGTGCAGGCCGGCGACGACTTCGGCGGTGGTGAAGTTGCAGTGGCTCTGGCGGGCGACGTAGGCCTGGCGCAGGAGGGCGGAGTCGCCGGCCGTGTGCACTCGTGCGGCGAAGGCCGATTCCTGTTCCACGGGGACCAGTTGGTCGGCGGTGGTGTGGAGGTCGAGGAGTGGCACGGACAGGCCCTGGCCGGCGGTCGAGGTCCGCTTCAGGTGGGTTACGGCGGCGGGGTCGGCCGCGATGTCCGCGCCTCGGGTGAGCCGGTTCAGGTCGGTGCGCAGGTCGAGGCCGGCGTCGCGGTAGAGGGACTTGACCTGCTTGGCGTGGGCGGACGTGCGCAGCAGGCCGGCGTAGTCGACGCCCTTGTTCCAGGACGTGTTGCCGCCTGCGGACTGCTCGACCGACCAGCGTGCCGGGACGATGAACGCGAGCAGGCCCTCGGCCAGCCAGGCGTACTGCTGTGCCTCCTGGCCCGCGAAGTCGCCCCGCGCGGGCGGCTGTTGACCGGGGGCCCAGTCGGCCAGGTTGAGGTAGGCGGCGGCCAGGGCGATCCGGGCGCGGCCCGCCGGGGTCTGTTGCGCTGTCTCCACGGCCTTGGTGAGTCGGTCGGCCAGGGCGGCGGCCTCCGTCTGGTTGCCGAGGTTCACCAAGTCGTCGGCGTCGGCGGGGTCGAAGAACGTGGCCAGGGTGTACTCGGCGTCCAGCTGGTAGTTGTCCAGGTCGACACCGCCCGCGACCAGACCGCAGAGGCCGAGCGCGCCGTCGACGCGGCCCGCGCCGTCGCGGGCGATCCGGGCGTTGACGAGTCCGCCCATGGACTGGCCCACCGAGATGACGCGGGTGGGGGTGCCGACCTGGCGGCGGAAGGCGGTGAGCGTGGCGAACTGGTCGTGCTCGGCCGAATCCAGCGCCCACATCGAGCCGTTGGGGTCGTAGGAGGAACCGGCGAGGGCGTAACCGGCGGCCAGCAGGGCCTGGCTCACGGCGGGCGAGGGGGAGTCGGCGGCGGTGGTCGGGCCGAAACCGTGGCTGAACAGCAGCAGGGTGCCGTTCCACTGCTGGGGTGTGTCCGCGATCCAGGTGGCGCCGTCGGTCAGCGTGCCGGTGTAGTGGCCGGCCGCGGTGGTGGCGTGGGCGCCGGTCACCGGGCCGAGGAGGGCGGTCGCGAGGGCGGTCGCGCAGGCGGCGGCGAGGGTCGAAAGACGGGGTCGGGGCATGGCGGCGGCTCCGCGAGTCGAGTGGGGACCGAGTGGGGGAGCGTGCTGGACGAGCGGTGCGAATGTAGGGCTCGTTTTTAACCGCCGTCAATAGAGTGACCAATAATGAGGCGGACGGGTCCGTGTGGAGGGCGTGCGGGGACCCGGTGCTGTGACGCAAGGCGTCCGTGGGTCGGCTTGGTGGCGTGGGGGCTGTAGGGGTCCTGCCCGGATCAGTCCAGGGTCAGGGTGTCCAGCAGGCGGCCGGCGGCGCGGGCAGCCGGGCGGTCCCAGCGGCTGGCCAGGCCGCGGAAGACGGTCTCCGCCTGGGCGGCGGGCCAGTCTCCGGGGAGGTGTTCGGCGGGCAGGTGCGGGTCCCGTCGTACCAGGTCCAACCAGTCGGTGTGCAGCAGGAGTTGACCCGCGAGGTCGTCGCCCGAGGCCGCGGCGGGCAGGGGGTCGGTGCGGTCCCAGCGGTCCAGGAACGCCCGGTACCGCGCGCCGATGGCCGGCACGTCGAAGGCCTGCTCCAGGACCTCGCGGACGTCGGTCGGTGACTCCACCTCCGCCCGGAACACCCGCAGGTACGGTTCCAGGCCGAGGCCTGTCACCATCTCGCGGACGTCGACCGGGGCCGGTGCCACCCAGAGGCCGTTCTGCAGGGGGCCGAAGCCCGCCCAGATCAGGCGGGAGCGCAGGTCGTGGCGTTCACGGCTCCACGCCTCGGGCAGGGAGAAGCCGACCATCGTCCAGCGGCCGTCCCAGTCCCGGTTCACCGCGCCGGTGCGCCAGACTCGGTCCTTGCCGTCCGTCAGCACCTGGACGGCGTGCGGTGTCAGTGCGAAGTACGTCTTCCGGCCCTGGCGGCGGCGCTCCAGCAGATCGCGTTTGACCATGCGGTTCAGGGTCGTGCGTACGGCTTCCTCGGTGCTCCCGACTCGTCCGAGAGCGGCGATCACGCTGCCCGACGACACGGCGACGGGCCGCCCCAGCACGTGGACGCCGAAGAAGGTCAGCATCAGGGACTGGGTACGCGGCTCGGGACCGCTCTCGGCGGCGGGTCCGGCGGCGACGTCGACAGTGGTCACGGGCACAGCGTAGGCCGGGGGCGGGCGTGTGGTGCCGGTGTTTCGTGAACTGTGTCAATCATGTGATGGCAATCGGGAATCTGGCGAATGAGGTCACCAGCTGCTCCGCCAGCCCGCCAGCCCGCCAGCCCGCCAGCCCGCCAGCCGGTTTCCGCTGACCCCGCGTTGCTCAGAAAGCGAACGCCTCCGTCAGCCGCAGCGTGTAGCCGTCCTCTTCCATCAGGACGACCGTGACGCCGAACGGGGAGGGGTGGTCCAGTTCGAGGGGCGTGAAGGAGTAGTCGACCGCGGCCTGGACGGGCGCCGGCAGGGTGCCGCCGGGCTGGGGAGCCGGGGTCGGCTGCCAGTTCGGTTCGGCCGACGATGCGTCCTCGGCGTAGGGGAACTGGTGGAGCGTGTGGCCGTCCTTCGTGGCGTGCACCATGTTGAGGCAGGGCGACGGGCCGTCGGCGGGCAGTTCGCAGGCCGTGGCGACGTCGCGGGTCTCCCAGGCGAGGACGATCTCGTCGGAGCTCGCCGCCGCCGCGATGTTGGAGAGCGACGCGATCGCGGTGAGCGCGTCCTCGGGGCTCTTCGCGGGGCGTTGCCAGATCAGGCCGACCAACTCACCGCGTACGAGCGGCATGATGACCGGGCGGGGTACGGCACCCTCGCTGAGACCCGCGACGTACGCGCTCTTCATCGACTCCGTCAGCGCGTCGAACGTACGCGTGTCCATGAACTCCCCATCCGCAGCGGCTGTGTGGGGGTCCATTCTGCCCTCGGCGCGGAGTGCCGGAAGCCGCCCTTGGGCATGAAAGAGGCCCCGGCTGGACGGGGGAGACCAGCCGGGGCCGTACGTGGTGACAGCGGAGGGCGGTCGCCTCTCGGCGAGTGGCTCCATGGGGCTTCAGCCGAACGATCGCCCCCATGGGCTATAGGTGAGGCCCGGGGACACTGTCCCCTCCGCAGCCACGTACTCAAGAACGGGCGACCGCCGCCGATTGTTCCCGCCGACATCCCACCGACGGGTGTGAGCTGCGGAACACCCTTGCGGAAGCCCCCTGTCGGACACCTGCTGCGGGAAACCCCGGGGAGAGCACCCAGCCCGGACCCCCCGAGCCGCCCCCTCCGCCGAGCACGCCGCCCGGACCACCCCGAGCCGCCCCCGCCGAGCACCCCGCCCAGAACCCCCACCCGCACCACCTCAGTCGACGTACTCCGCGACCAAGCTCGCAAATTCATCCGGAGTGGCAAGCCGCACCCCGAGGCTCTCCGCCTTGACCCGCTTCGACCCCGCGTTCTCTCCGGCCACGACCAGGGCCGTCTTCTTCGAGACGCTGGACGACGAACGACCACCCGCGCGCTCGATGAGTTCGTTCATCTGGTTGCGGCTGAGCTTCTCCAGGGGGCCGGTCATCGCGCCGGTGACGACCACCGTCATCCCGGCCAGCGGACCGGCGTCGGTCGGGTCGGTGCCTTCCGGGGACTCGGCCGCGCCGTCGTCCGTCGTGGGTGCGGGCGGGGTCGCTCCGGGCTCGGTCATGTTGACGCCCGCGGCGGTGAGCTTGTCGATGAGCGGGGCGAGGTCGGCCAGTTCGGCGACGATCGACGGGGCCTTCTCCGTGCCGATGCCGTCGACCCGTTGCATCGCATCCGCGTCGGCGGCGCGCAGGGTGTCCATGGTCGCGAAGTACCGGGCGATACGGCGGGACATGGAGCGCCCGGTGCCGCGCACCCCGAGCGCGCACAGGACCCGGGAGAGCGGCTGGCCCTTGGCCGCGGTGATGGCGGCGAGGAGGTTGTCGGTGCTGGTCTCGCCCATCCGCTCCAGGCCCAGGAGCTGCTCACGGGTGAGGGCGAACAGGTCGGCGAGATCGGCGACCAGGCCGGCGTCGACGAGCTGGACGACGCGGGTGTGGCCCAGGCCCTCGATGTCGAGCTGGTCGCGGCCGGCGGCGTAGGAGAGAGCGGCGACCAGGTGGCAGTTGCGGCCCTGTTCGCAGCGCCAGCGCAGTTCGCTGGTGTCGATGCCGGAGCCGCAGCGCGGGCACACCTCGGGGAACACGATGGGCTGTTCCTCGCCGGTGCGCAGATGCGCGACCGGGGCCTCGATGCGGGGGATCACGTCACCGGCGCGATGGACCATGACGTGGTCGCCCAGGCGCAGGTCTCGGCGGGTGATGTCACCGGGGTTGTGGAGCGTGGCGTAGGTGATGGTGGCGCCGTCGATCTCGACCGGCTCCAGGACGGCGCGCGGGGCGATGATGCCGGTGCGGCCCACGTTCCACTCGACCTCCAGCAGCCGGGTGATCTTCTCCACGGCGGGCAGCTTGTACGCGATGGCCCAGCGCGGGGCCCGCGATCCCGACCCGGCGGCCTGCTGGTCGGCGGCGAGGTCGGCCTTGATGACGATCCCGTCGATACCGAAGGGCAGTTGGGCCCGCAGCGCGGCGATCTCCTGGACCCGGGTCAGCACCTGCTCGACCGTGTCGGCGGTGATGCCGGGCACGTCGGTGGTCGCGGTGGTGTTGACGCCGTAGGCGGCGGCCTGGGCCATGAGGTCGCTGTGGGCGCTCTCGACCAGCCGGGCCGCGAGTCCGGGCTCGGTGTCGGGGAGGGGCAGCAGGCCGTAGCCGAAGAACGTCATCGGCACCGTGTAGGCGCGCTCCTTGGCGCGCAGGGTGCCCGCGGACGCGCCGCGCGGGTTGGCGAACGGCTGGCCGCCGTGTGCGGTGCGGACCTCGTTGCCGTGCTCGAACTGGGCGGTGGTCATGAGGACTTCGCCGCGCACCTCCACGGTGACCGGCTCGGCCAGCTCCTGCGGCAGGCCCTCGATGGTGCCGATCGCGTGGCTGACGTCCTCACCGGCCGTGCCGTCGCCGCGCGTGACGAGGCGGGTGAGACGGCCGCGCGTGTAACGGGCGGCGATCGCGAGGCCGTCGAGCTTCGGCTCCACGCTGAACCGTGTGACCTCGTGGTCGATTCTTCGCGCCAGCGAGGCGGTCCAGGTGGTGAACTCCTCCGGCGAGAACACGTTGTCCAGGCTCAGCATCGCGACCGTGTGCGGGACATCGCCCTCGACCGCGCCACCGGCGACCTTCCCACTGGGCGAGTCGGGCAGCACGTGCTCGGGATGCTCGGCCTCCCACGCGGCGATGCCGCGCACCAGCCGGTCGTAGGAGTCGTCGTCGAGGCTGGAGGAACCGCCGGCGTAGTAGGCGGCCGACGCCTTCACCGCGTCCTCGACCGCCTGCGCGTAGGCGGCGGCATCCATGATCACAGCTGCGGGAGTTGTCATGACTCACATCCTGCCTGCCGCCACTGACAACGCGCCTGACGTGCGGGTTTCCGTGCCGCCGCCGACCCGTCCGAGGGTGTCCCGACAGCGGGCGGACGCCCCCTCGCCCGTGCACGAGGAGGCGTCCGGATCCGTGCTCAGCCGAGCCCGCGGCTGTACCCCCAGGCGGTCGTGTCGAGGGTGTCCTCGAAGCCGGTGAACGGTTCCTGCGGGGTGTACGAGTCGGTGGTGAAGTCGACGTCCACGTCGTCCGCCGTACCGCCGGTCCCGTCCGCCCCGACACCGAGCATCTGGGCGATGTTGCCGCCCTGGTCCATCAGGTTCGCGGTGTCGTCGCTGGTCGGTGTGCCAGTCCCCGTGGGGTCACGGGGTCACGGGACGTGACTTTCATCGCCCCGCTTGTTGGTCGATTAATAAAGTTGCCTCGTTGCACTTTTGTAGCGAGTCTGCTTTTGTGGAGTCGGAAGAGTCACCGGGAGCGGCACCACACCCCCGGCCCGGCACCCCTGTAGCCCCTGCCTCCCTCCCCCTCCCGCTACCTGAAATGAGGTGGTCAGCCATGTCTGTCCCCACTTCCACAGCCGCGCCCGGCGCGACCGATCCGCGGGTTCGCTGGACGCTGCTCGGCGTGATGCTCGCGATGCTGCTGGCGATGCTCGACAACAACGTGGTGGGTACCGCGATGCCGACGATCGTCGGCGACCTCGGGGGACTCGCCCACATCTCCTGGGTGGTGACCGCGTACACCCTCACCACCGCCATCTCCACCCCGATCTGGGGCAAGTTCGGCGACCTGTACGGACGCAAGCGGCTCTTCCTCGGCTCGATCGTCGTGTTTCTCGTCGCGTCGGCCCTGGCCGGAACGGCTCAGTCCATGGGGCAGTTGATCGGTTTCCGGGCCCTGCAGGGTGTGGGTGCTGGAGGTCTGGGCGCCGGGGCGTTCGCCCTGATCGCCTCTCTCGTCCCGCCCCGCGAACGCGGCCGATACCAGGGCATGACCGCGACCCTCATGGCCATCGGGACCGTCGGAGGCCCGCTGCTCGGCGGTGTGATCACCGGTCATCTGGGCTGGCGTTGGGCCTTCTACGTCAACATCCCGCTCGGCCTGGTCGCCCTGGTCTGGGTGCAGGTGATGCTGCACCTGCCCGCCACCCGCGTCCGGGCCCGTATCGACTGGGCGGGCATCGCGTTGATGACCGCGGCCATCGGTTCCCTTGTCCTGGGGGCGACTTGGGCGGGCGCCACCTACGCCTGGGGCTCCTGGCAGGTGCTGTCGGCCTTCGCGGTCTTCCTCGTCGCGGCGGTCGCGTTCATCGCCGTTCAACGCCGGGCGCCCGAACCGGTGTTGCCCCCGCGCGTCTTCACCGAGCAGCGCAACTTCCCGCTCGCCATCGGGCTGTTGCTCGTGGCCGGTGTGGTGATGTTCGGCTGCTCCCTGTACATGCCGCTGTTCCAGCAGACCGTGCAGGGCGCCTCGGCCACCAACTCCGGTTTGTTGCTGCTGCCGTTGATGATCCCGGTCGCACTGGTGGCCACCGTCGCAGGCAAGGTCATGTCGGCCACCGGCCGATACAAGATCTTCCCCGTCGTCGGTACGGCCTGTCTGACCGTCGGAACCGCGCTGCTGGCCACGATGGACACGTCGACTCCCCGTGCGCTGACCAGTGTCTATCTGGTCCTCGTAGGGATCGGCCTGGGCTTCACGCTCCAGATGTCGACCACCATCGCGCAGAACAGCGTCGAGTTGCGGGACATGGGCGCGGCCTCCGCCGCCACCAACCTCTTCCGCACACTGGGCGGTTCACTCGGCGTCGCCGTCTTCGGCTCCCTGCTCACGGCCGCCACCGGGCACGGGTCGACCGGCGAGGGCGGTTCCACGGCCACGACCTACCGGCATGCCGTGGCCACCGGTACGAGCCACATCTTCCTCACCATGGCCGTCGTCTGCGCCGTGGGCTTCCTGATGGCGCTGGCCGTCAAGGAGGTTCCCCTGCGCGGGAGGTCCGCGACGGTTCCGGCGCAGGGCACCGCCGCAGCTGTAGCGGCCGACAACTGAACCGCAGCGGCGGTCGGTTGTCGCAGCGGGCCGCCAACTCGCCTGCTGAGCAGGGCGATTCTCCCGAGATCCGACCATCACCCGGCGGCCACCGCACTCACGCGGCCACGCCAGACACCTCCAGGCCACGCGCCCCCACCCACGCACCCGCACACCCGCACACCCAAGGAGAACCACCATGAACAGCACCCCCACCCCCATCGCCATCATCGGCGCCGGCCCCGGCGGCCTCACCTGCGCCCGCGTGCTCCAGCTCCACGGCATCGACGTCACCGTCTACGACGCGGACGCCTCCGCTACCGTCCGTAACCAGGGCGGCACCCTCGACATGCAGCCCGACACCGGCCAACACGCTCTGCGGGCGGCCGAGTTGTGGGACGAGTTCGCGAATCTCGCCCGGCCCGAGGGCGAGCAGATGCGGCTGGTCGCCCGGGACGGCGGCATCGTGTTCGACAGCGCGCCGTCGGAGGACGGCCGGGGCAACCCCGAGATCGACCGCGGTCAGTTGCGCGAGATCCTGCTCAACTCCCTTGCCCCGAACACCATCCGCTGGGGCCACAAACTGGAGCGGGCCGAACCGATCGGCGACGGCCGGCACCGGCTCCACTTCGCCCACGGCGACACCGCCGAGGCCGACCTCGTCATCGGGGCCGACGGCGCCTGGTCCCGGGTGCGGCGGCTGCTGTCCGACGCCGTGCCCGTCTACTCCGGCGTCACGTTCGTCGAGACCGGCGTGGAGGACGCCGACGCCCGCCACCCGGAACTCGCCGAACTCGCGGGCAACGGCACGATGATGGCCCTCGACGACAACCTCGGAATTGTCGCCCAGCGCAACAGCGGCGGCCACATCCGGGTCTACGCCGGGATGCGCGTCCCCGAGGACTGGCACGTCCGCACCGGCGTCGACCTCGCCGACACCGCCGCCGTACGCGAAGCACTCCTGGCCCGTTTCGCCGGCTGGAGCCCGGCGTTGCTCCGCTACCTCACGGGCACGGATGCCGGGTACGTCAACCGTCCCCTGTACGCCCTTCCGGTCCCGCACACCTGGGAGCGCACGGCCGGTGTCACCCTGCTCGGGGACGCGGCGCACCTGATGTCCCCGTTCTCCGGCATGGGCGCCAACCTCGCCATGCGTGACGGCGCGGACCTCGCCCGGGCGCTCGCCGACCACCACGGCGTCGACGAGGCGGTCACCGCGTACGAGAAGGTGCTGCTGCCCAGGTCCGTAGAGGCAGCGGAGGGTGCCGCCGAGGGGATCGCCAGTGCCTTCGCGCCCGACAGTGCCGAACAGGCCCGGGCTCATATGACGAGCCGTCACTGACCCGCGCCCTGACGGCTGAAACCGGTCGGTTGGGTGTGACCCATGCGTCCGGTGAGTAGTGGCTGTCTGTTACCTCTACTATGTCGGGGTCCGGTCCGGGTGTGTAGTCCGAGGACTGGTGTCGCGCCCCGATCGGCCAACGGGGTTGGAGCCCAGCCGAGTTGACCTCACGGTGGATCTGGTGACTGTCGGTTCCACTCAAGGAGGACATGTCCCGTGCTTGCGCTCGATGGCTCCGACCCATCGCACATAGGCCGCTACCGTCTGGTCGGCAGACTCGGCGAGGGCGGTATGGGGAGGGTGTACCTCGCGCGGTCGCCGGGTGGCCGTCCCGCCGCCGTCAAGGTGATCAACGATCGCCTCCGCGAAGACGAACACGCGCTCAGCCGGTTCCGCCGCGAGGTGGAGACCCTGGCCACGGTCCGCAGCGCCTACACCGCGTCGCTGATCGACGCGGAGCTGGACACACCGCCGTACTGGTTCGCCACCGAGTACGTGCCGGGGCCGACGCTGCACGCCGCGGTCGTCACCCATGGACCGCTCCCTGCCGACCTGGCCCGGGTCATGCTGGCCGCGCTGGCCGAGGGGCTTGACGCCATTCACGTCCGGGGCGTGTGGCACCGGGACCTCAAGCCGCTCAACGTCATCCTCTCCGCCACCGGCCCGCAGTTGATCGACTTCGGCATCGCCAAGGACACCGGCGCCTCCAACCTCACCCAGGTCGGCGGCGCGATGGGCAGTCCCGGGTACATCGCCCCGGAGACGATCACCGGCGGTGAGACCGGCCCGGGCGCGGACGTGTTCGCGCTCGGGGCCACCCTGGCGTTCGCGGTGACCGGCCGACCGCCTTACGGGGACGGGCCGTTCGCGGCCGTGACCTACCGCTCCGTGCACGGCGAGATCGACCTCAACGGCGTGGACCCGGGCGTCGCCGAGCTGATCGAGGCCTGTGTGCAGAGCGATCCCGCCCTGCGTCCCACTCCGCACCGCATCGTCGAACTCTGCCGCGCCGAGGCCGACCTGGTCCATCACCCCGCCTACCAACGCGCCCTGGCCGTGGGCTCGTTGGCGGACCGGGAGCGTGCCATGACGGTCGTCGACGGCGGGGTGTCCCACCCGCCGGACGCGGTGACGGCCTTCGCTCCGCATACGGCGGGGAGCACGGCCGGTGCCCGCGAAGGCCACGGCGTCACCCTGCTCGCGCCGGACGCGGGACACCTCACCGCCGCATGGCCGCACGACGCAGGCGCCCCCGGTCCTCACCCGGGAACCCAGCCGGGCGGCGGACGTGCCCCGAGCAGCCGTCGGTGGCTCTGGGTCGGCATCGGCGCGGCCTCACTGGTCGTCGCGGGATCCTCCGCGCTGTACCTGTCCCACGCCTTCGACGACAGCAAGGACTCCGCCTCCCCGCATGTCACCCCGTCCGCCAGCGCGGGCCGCGCCGCCCAGGTGTCGGCCGCCCCGTCCGACAGCGGGGCGACGGCGTCGCCTTCTCCTTCCCCCTCCGCCTCGGACACAGGCACCCACCTGCCCGACGCCGTGGTGGTGAAGCCCCCCTTCACGTTCGACGTCGGCAAGGTCATCGAGACCGTACGCTCGAAACTGATCATGCAGCCGGACGGCAACCTCGTGCTCTACGACGCATCGGGCACGGCGCATTGGGCGAGCAAGACCCAGGGCGAGGGCAACACGGCCGTGTTCCAGTCGGACGGCAACCTCGTGATCTACGACGCCCAACAGCAGCCGCTGTGGAGCAGCAACACGCAGGGCGCATCCGGGGCCGTGCTCAAGATCCTGGAGAACGGCAACATGGTCATCGCGACCGACACCCAGGTCGTCTGGCAGACGAACACCGCCAGCTGAGGGCCTGGGCGATGCCGGGTCGACCTAGTGAACTCGACTGAGAGTCAGTCGAGTTGGCGACGGCCCGGCGCCGCCCGGATCACCGCGGTCGCAGTGCGGCGGCGGAAGATCCAACAGCCGTCGGCACGCCCTGGGCGGGTCCGGAGGATCATGCGAGAGTGGGCGCATGACGGCACCGGAAGCCACGGTCGTGGCAGTGGACGAGGTCGAGAGGCTCGCGACGGACGGGCTGCGCTGGCTGATCGGGGCGGCGCGGGAAACCCCCAGAGGCGGCCTCGCCTGGACGACGAGGCCCTCGGACGACGAACTCAACCCCATGCTCTACAGCGGCACCGCGGGGAACATCCCGGTGCTCCTGGAGGCGTGGCGGCACTTCGGTGACGACTCCTACGCCGACGCTGCCCTGCGCGCGGGCCGCGGTCTCGCGGCCGCCGTCGAGGGCATCGACGGCGACTCCCTCTACTTCGGCCGTACCGGAATGGCCCTCGTCCTGCGCACCCTGCACGAGGAACTCGGCGACGCGGCCTCCGGTGCCGCCGCCGATCGCGCGCTGGACCTCGCGCGGTCACGCTTCGACGGAACCCGCTGGGGCGAGCTGTTCGAGCTGATGGGCGGCAACGCGGGGATCGGCCTCGGCGCGCTCCTGGCCGGCGACCCCGAACTGGCCGTCCTCGCCGTGGAGCCGTACCTGCGGACGGCGGAGCCGACCCCGGCGGGCGTGCACTGGCCCCACCGCACGGGCGTCGAAGCGCGCCTGCACCACATCTCGCACGGCACCCTCGGCATCGTCCTCGGCCTGGCCCGGGTCGGCGCGGCCACCGGCCGTGCGGACCTGCTCGACCTGGCGCTTGCCGGTGCCGCGGACGTCGTGGCACGCGACGAGGACGGGCCCGAGGGCTTCCTGGTCCCGCACTCCACCCCGCGGTACCGCCCCGACGTCATCGAGCCGGTCAACTACGGCTGGTGCCACGGCCCGGCCGGTGACGCCCAGGTCTTCCGGCTGCTGCGGGACCTCACGGCCGATCCCGCCTGGTCCGCGCTCACCGACCGCTGCTGGCACACGGTCACCCACTCCGGCCTGCCGGAGCGGCTGCGCCCCGGCTTCTGGGACAACAACGGCCGCTGCTGCGGCACGGCGGGCGTCCTCGCCCTGGCCGGCGACCGGTTCGCCGAGCAGCGGGAACAGGGGGAGCGGCAGGAGTCGTACGACTTCGCCGGCGTCCTTGTCGCGGACCTCGTCGCCCGTGCGATCCGCGACGGCGACGGCGCCCGCTGGTCCAACGTCGAACACCGGGCCACCCCGAGCGACCTCGAACCGTGCACGGGGTGGGCGATGGGCAACGCGGGCATCGTCCGCGAGCTGCTGCGCTTCGTACGGCTCAGCAGGGGCGGCGATGCCCGCTACGCGTTCGCGTGGCCGGACCAGCCTCAGGTGCGGGCAGGGGCCGCGCCCCGCAGCTAGCGGATGCGCGCCACTCCCGCGTAGATGCCGCTGCCCTCGGCGGGACCGTCCGACGTCGGGGGGTTCCACTCCGTCGCCGTCACCAGGCCGGGCGGCACCAGGTCCATGCCGTCGAAGAAGCGCTCGACCTCGGGGCGGGTGCGGAAGCCGAGCTTGATGCCGCCCTTGGCGTACTCGGCGGTGACCTGCTCGGCGAGCTCCGGGTACAGGTCGGACGCGGCGTGCGACAGGACCAGGTAGCTGCCCGAGGGCAGGGTGGCGACGAGGTTGCGGACGATGCCGTGGGCGTCCTGATCGTCCGGGATGAAGTGCATCAGCGCGATCAGCGACAGGGCGATCGGGCGGCTGAAGTCCAGTATGTGGCGGGCGTGTTCGACGATCCGCTCGGGCTGGCGCACATCGGCCTGGATGTAGTCGGTGACCCCGTCGGCGTGGCTGATCAGCAGTGCCTCGGCGTGCCGCAGGACGATCGGGTCGTTGTCCGTGTAGACGACCTTGGCCGTCGGCACGGTCCGCTGGACGATCTGGTGCAGGTTGGGCTCGGTGGGGATGCCCGTGCCGATGTCCAGGAACTGGTCGATGCCCCGGCCCGCGAGCCAGGTCGCCGCGCGGTGCATGAACTCGCGGTTCTGCCGGGCCGCGTCCCTGGCCTCGGGCGGCAGCTTCTCGCCCACGGCCTCGTCGACCGGGTAGTTGTCCTTGCCGCCGAGCAGCCAGTCGTAGACCCGGGCGGGATGCGCCTTGCCGGTGTCGATCTGAGGTGACGGCTGGGGGTCGGACGTCATGGCAACTCCATCGCGCCGGGTGAACGGATCGGGCCGAACTCCCGATCATCGTACTCGTGTGTGACGGGTGTTCCGTGCGGGAGGGGAGGTGTTCCCGGGACCGGGGATCAGGCCGCCGGGCGGCCGTGCAGACCGTCGAAGAGGATGGTCGTCAGGGCGTCGGCGAGTGTCTGCACGGTCAGGTCGCGGTCGGGGCGGTACCACTCCACGAGGGAGTTGACGGTGCCGAACAGCAGCCGGCTCGCGAGATGCGGGTCGATGTCCGCCCGTATGCCGCCCTCGGCCGCCGCCCGGGCCATCAACTCGGCCACCCGGTGGTCGAATTCACGGCGCCGGGCCAGCGCCCGCTGCTCCACCTCGCTGTTGCCGTGCAGCCGCAACAGCAGCGTGACGTACGGCAGTTCGGCCGCGAGTACCTCGACGCTGCGATGCACGACGCGCTTCATACGGGCGGTCGCCGTGGTGCCGGAACTCTCGCTGCCCCAACTCCCGCCGCCCACACCCCCGTTGACGCCGTCCCGGTGCCCGGCCTCCTCCTCGTCGAGTACGGCGAAGAGGGCGTCCAGGGCGCGGTTGACGGCGAGTTCGAGGAGTTCCTCCTTGCCGGACACGTGGTGGTAGATGCTCGACTTGCTGAGGCCGAGGCGCCTGGCCAGTTCCTCCATGCCGGTGCCGTCGTAGCCGCGTTCGTTGAAGACCACGACGGCGACCTCCAGCAGCGAGTCGCGGTCGTAGGCGGGACGGCCGTGACGGCCGGCCGGGCTCTGCACAGGTGTCCTGGTCACTGGCCCATTGTGACAAGCTCGGCGACGGGCGCGGCCACGGATGTCACTGCTCCCGCAGATCCTTGATCCGGCGGATCTTGCCGACCGAGCGCTCCAGGGTCTCCGGATCGACGATCTCGACGTCCACGGTGACGCCCACGCCGTCCTTCACGCCCCTGCCGATCGCCGCCGCTGCTGCGGCGCGCTGGTCGGGGTCTGTGCCGGGGCGGGCCTCGGCGCGGACCGTCATGTGGTCCATGCGGCCGCGGCGGCTGAGCTGGATCGTGAAGTGCGGGGCGACGGCCGGGATGCGGAGCAGGATCTCCTCGATCTGGCTGGGGAAGACGTTCACCCCGCGCAGGATGATCATGTCGTCGCAGCGGCCGGTGATCTTCTCGATCCGGCGGAACGCCGGGCGGGCCGTGCCGGGGAGGAGCCGGGTCAGGTCGCGGGTGCGGTAGCGGATGATCGGCAGCGCCTCCTTGGTGAGGGAGGTGAAGGTCAGCTCGCCGCTGTCGCCGTCGGGCAGCGCCTCGCCGGTGATCGGGTCGACGATCTCCGGCAGGAAGTGGTCCTCCCACACGTGCAGGCCGTCCTTGGTCTCCACGCACTCCTGCGCGACGCCGGGGCCGATGACCTCGGACAGGCCGTAGATGTCGACCGCGTGGATGTCCATGCGCTCCTCGATCTCGCGGCGCATCTCCTCCGTCCACGGCTCGGCGCCGAAGATGCCCACCTTGAGGGAGCTGGTGCGCGGGTCGACGCCCTGGCGCTCGAACTCGTCGAGGAGGGTGAGCATGTAGGACGGGGTGACCATGATGATCTCGGGCTTGAAGTCCTGGATGATCTGCACCTGGCGGGCGGTCATGCCCCCGGAGGCGGGGATCACGGTGCAGCCCGCGCGCTCGGCGCCGTAGTGCGCGCCCAGACCGCCGGTGAACAGGCCGTAGCCGTACGAGATGTGGATCTTGTGGCCGGGGCGTCCGCCGGCCGCGCGGATCGAGCGGGCGACGACGTCCGACCACATGGAGAGGTCGTTCTCCGTGTAGCCGACGACCGTGGGGCGGCCGGTGGTGCCGCTGGAGGCGTGCACGCGGCGGACCTGGTCCATGGGGACGGCGAACATGCCGAAGGGGTACGTGTCCCGCAGGTCGGCCTTCGTGGTGAACGGGAACCGGGCCAGGTCCTCCAGGGTGCGGCAGTCGGCGGGTTTGACGCCGGCCGCGTCGAACTTGCTGCGGTACAGCTCCACGTTGTCGTACGCGTGCCTCAACGTCGCCTGGAGCAGGCCGAGTTGGTGCTCGCGCAGCTCCTCGCGGGTCAGGCGCTCGGCGGCGTCCAGCAACCCGTCGGGGAGCGGCTCCCCGAGGCGCGGACTCACGGGCGGCGAAGCCGGTGAGGCCGCCGGGGCTGTCAGGTCGCTGCTCATGGAGACTCCTTCGTCTTCGCGCTGTTGATCGTGCGGCTGCGGCCGCGGAACTCCGCGATCACCTCGTCGCCGCGCGTCACGCTCACGTCGTAGATGCCGCTGCGGCCGAACCGCGTGCGCTCCGTCGCGGTCGCCACCAGAACGTCGCCCTCGTGCGCCGGGGCGACGAAGTCGATGTCCGCCGCGGCGGCCACGGTCACCGGGCCGTGGCTGTTGCAGGCGCAGGCGAAGGCGCTGTCGGCGAACAGGAACAGATAGCCGCCGTGGGCGATCTTGTGTCCGTTGACCATGGCAGGGGTCACGGTCATACGGAGCACGGCGGTCCCTTCGCCGTGCTCGACGAGCTCGATACCGAGAGCCCGGGACGCCTCGTCCGCGGCGAACATCTTCTCCGTCGGACTGGAAGCCGTGTTCATGGCCTGCGTCATCATTCCACCACCTTGTGGACCGACCGAACATTCGGTTAGCGTGCGGCACGGCCAAGTAATCCAGCAAGACCACTGCCTGTCAAGAGGTGGAACGCATGCCCCAGACCAGCTCCGAGCTGCCCGACTTCTTCGCGCGACATCGCGCCCTGCTGGAACGGGCGGTCGCCGCTACCACCGCCCGTGACCACTGGACGCCGTATCCGGAGTCGCCCAGCACGTCGGTCTACGGCGAGGACGCGGCCAAGCTCGGCGAAGCCGCCTTCGAGGAGCGGCTCGGCGGGTACTTCGAGCTGGCGGGGCATCCCGGCGACGGGCGCGTGGCGGCGGGCGAGACCTCGCCGTACGGCTTCGAGCTGGGCATCTCCTACCCGCGCGTCGCGCCGGACGAGGCGGTGGCCGCCGCGCTGACGGCCACCGGACCCTGGCGCGACGCGGGCCCCGACACCCGCGCCGGAGTCGCCGCCGAGATCCTGGCCCGGCTGAACGCGGCCGGCTTCGAGATCGCGCGCGCCGTGCAGCACACCACCGGGCAGGCCTTCGTCATGGCGTTCCAGGCGGGCGGCCCGCACGCCCAGGACCGCGGTCTCGAAGCCGTCGCGTACGCCTGGGCCGAGCAGAAGCGCCACCCGGGCACGGCCCGCTGGAGCAAGCCGCAGCGCAAGGGCGGCCCGCAGGTCCTGGACAAGAAGTTCACCCCGGTCGGCCGCGGGGTGTCGCTGCTCATCGCCTGCAACACCTTCCCGACCTGGAACGGCTACCCGGGCCTGTTCGCCAGCCTGGTCACCGGCAACCCCGTCGTGGTCAAGCCGCACCCGGGTGCCGTCCTCCCGCTCGCCGTGACCGTGCGGATCGCCCGCGAGGTGCTGGCCGAGGCGGGCTTCGACCCGAACCTCGTGATCCTCGCCGCCGAGGAGCCCGGGGGCCGCAGCGCCGCCGTCCTCGCCGTGCACCCGGACGTCCGGATCGTCGACTTCACCGGCTCCACGGAGTTCGGCGACTGGCTGGAGACCAACGCCCGCCAGGCCCTCGTCCACACGGAGAAGGCCGGTCTGAACACCGTCGTCCTGGACTCCACCGACGACTACCGCGGACTGCTCGGCAACCTCGCCTTCTCGCTGGCCCTCTACAGCGGCCAGATGTGCACCACCCCGCAGAACCTCCTCATCCCGCGCGACGGCATCACCACCGACCAAGGCCCGCGCACCGCCGACGAGTTCGCCGCCGACCTGGCCGCGGCGCTCGACGGACTCCTCGGTGACCCGGCCCGCGCCGCGGGCACCCTCGGCGCGATCGTCAACGACGGCGTGCGGGACCGCTTGGAACGGGCCGCCACGGTCGGTCGTACGGTGCGCGCCTCGGCGCCCGTCGAGCACCCCGAGCACCCGAAGGCCGTCGTCCGTACGCCGCTGATCGCCCGCCTCGACGCCGAGGACGACCGGGAGGCGTACACCCGGGAGTGGTTCGGCCCGGTGTCGTTCGTCATCGGCACCGACTCCACCGAGCACAGCCTGCGGATCCTGCGCGACACCGTGCGGGCGCACGGCGCGCTGACCGCCGCCGTCCACTCCACCAGCGAACAGGTCCTGGAGGCGGCCGAATTGGCCGCGCTGGACGCGGGCGTGCACCTCTCCGAGAACCTCACCGGCGGCGTCTTCGTCAACCAGTCCGCCGCGTTCAGCGACTTCCACGGCAGCGCCGCCAACCCGGCCGCCAGCGCCACCCTGTCCGACCCCGCGTTCGTCACCGGCCGGTTCGCGACCCTCCAGTCACGCCGGTCCGCACCCGCCGAGGAGACCACCGATGCCTGAGCTGTCCTCCGACGAGGTCTATCTGATCGACGGGGCCCGCACCCCGCAGGGCCGCTACGGCGGCGCCCTCGCCTCCGTACGGCCCGACGACCTCGCCGCCCTGGTCGTCGGCGAGGCCGTCCGCCGCGCCGGAATCCCCGCCGAGCAGATCGACGAGGTGATCCTCGGCGCCGCCAACCAGGCCGGCGAGGACAACCGCGACGTGGCCCGCATGGCCGTCCTGCTCGCCGGGCTGCCGCACACCGTGCCCGGCTACACCGTCAACCGGCTCTGCGCCTCGGGCCTGACCGCCGTGGCCTCCGCCGCCCAGGCGATCCGCGCCGGAGAGGCAGACCTCGTCGTCGCGGGCGGTGTGGAGTCCATGACCCGCGCCCCCTGGGTGATGGCCAAGCCCGGCACCCCGTGGGCCAAGCCGGGGGAGGTGCACGACACCTCGCTCGGCTGGCGCTTCACCAATCCGCGCTTCGCCGCCCAGCAGACCCTGTCGATGGGCGAGACCGCCGAGGAGGTCGCCGCGCTCGACGGCATCTCCCGCGCCGAGTCCGACGCGTTCGCCCTGCGCAGCCATCAACGGGCCGTCGCCGCCCAGGAGTCGGGCCGCTTCGACCGCGAGATCGTGCCGGTCGCCGTGAAGGACGGCGAGGTCACCCGCGACGAGGGCCCGCGCCCCGGCACCACGCTGGAGAAGCTCGGCTCGCTGCGCACCATCTTCCGTGAGGGCGGCATCGTCACCGCCGGCTCCTCCTCACCGCTGTCCGACGGCGCCGCCGCCCTGGTCGTCGCGAGCGGCGCGGCCGTCCGACGCCACGGGCTCACCCCGAGGGCCCGGATCGTCACCGCGGCCTCGGCCGGGGTGCAGCCGCACATCATGGGCCTCGGCCCGGTCCCCGCCACCGAGAAGGCACTCGACCGCGCCGGTTGGGAGACCGGTGACCTGGACGCCGTGGAACTCAACGAGGCCTTCGCCGCACAGGCTCTCGCGGTCACGCGCCGACTGAAGCTGGACGAGGAGAAGGTCAACGCCGACGGCGGTGCCATCGCGCTCGGCCATCCCCTCGGCTGCTCCGGCGCCCGCATTCTCCTCACCCTGCTGGGCAGGCTGGAGCGCGAGAACGGCAGCCGGGGTCTGGCCACGCTGTGCGTCGGTGTCGGGCAGGGCGTCGCGATGCTCGTGGAGCGGGTATGAGCGCCCCCACCGAGACCGGCCCGTACAAGACCCTCCTCGTCGAGGAGCGCGAGGACCGCGTCGTCGTCACCCTCCACCGCCCCGACTCCCGCAACGCCATCAGCGGCCGGATGATCCGCGAACTGCACGCCGTCTGCGAGCAGTTGGAGGAGAACCCCAATCTGCTCCTGCTCACCGGACACGGCGGTGTCTTCGCGGGCGGCGCCGACATCGGCGAGCTGCTGGCACGCGGCCGGGACGAGGCCCTGCAGGGCATCAACAGCCGCCTCTTCGAGCGCGTACGGCGGCTGCCGATGCCTACCCTCGCCGCGGTGGACGGCTGGGCGCTCGGCGGCGGCGCGGAACTGTCGTACGCCTGCGACCTCCGGATCGCCGGACCGGACGCCGTCTTCGGCAACCCGGAACCCGGCCTCGGCATCCTCGCCGCGGCCGGTGCCTGCTGGCGGCTGCCCGAGCTGGTGGGGGAGTCCGTCGCCAAGCAGGTGCTGCTCGCCGGACGGAACCTCGACGCGGCCGCGGCACTCGCGGCCGGGCTGGTCATCGACGTCGTACCGGCGGAGAAGCTGCTCGACGAGGCACACGCGCTGCTCGACCGCATGGCCCGTTCGTCGGCCACGGCCCTCCGGCTCACCAAGCTCGTCGTCGACTCGCCCGGGGCGCACCCGGTCGCCGACGACCTCGCGCAGGCCGTGCTCTTCGAGGGGCAGGACAAGCGGGACCGCATGACACGATTCCTGGAGAAGAGGAGCAGCCGAGGATGAGCCCAACACCCCAGTCCGCGCCCGCAGTTGTCGGTGTGATCGGCGGCGGCCGGATGGGCGCCGGGATCGCGCAGTCCTTCGCGGTCGCCGGTTCCTCCGTCACCGTCGTGGAGAGCGGCGGGGCCGCCTCGGCCGCCGCGTACGACCGGGTCGCCACCGGCCTCAAGCGGGCCGCCGAGCGCGGGCTGCTCAGCGAACCCGCCGAGCGGATCCTCACCCGCGTCACCATGGCCGACTCGGTCGAGGAACTGCCCGCGGACGCCGACCTCGTCGTCGAGGCCGTCCCCGAGGACGCCGGGCTCAAGGCCCGCGTGCTCACGGCGGCCGAGCGGGCGGTGGGCGCGACGACCGTGCTCGCCACCAACACCAGCTCCCTGTCGGTCACCGAACTGGCCGCCGCGCTCACCCGCCCCGGCCGCTTCCTCGGCATGCACTTCTTCAACCCGGTGCCCGCCTCGGCCCTGGTCGAGATCGTCGTCGCGCCGTCCACCGAGGCCGCCGTCGTCAGCGCCGCCCTCGACTGGACCCACGCACTCGGCAAGAAGGACCTCACCGTCAAGGACTCGCCCGGGTTCGCCAGCAGCCGCCTCGGCCTGGCGCTCGGCCTGGAGGCGATCCGCATGGTCGAGGAGGGCGTCGCCGAGCCGGCGGCCATCGACGACGCGATGAGCCTCGGCTACAAGCACCCCATGGGCCCGCTGCGCCTCACCGACCTGGTCGGCCTCGACGTACGCCTGGCCATCGCCGAGTACCTGCACTCCACCCTCGGCGAACGCTTCGCCCCGCCCCGGCTCCTGCGCGACAAGGTCGCCCGCGGCGAACTGGGCCGCAAGACGGGACAGGGGTTCTACACATGGGAGTGAGCGAGACCCCGGACGGCGTCGGCTACCGCCTCGACGCCGGTGTCGCCACCATCGAGCTGCGCAGGCCCGCGCTCGATGCCGCCCTGCGCGGTGGGCTGTCGGACGCCGTACGACAGGTGCGCGACGACGGGGACGCGGTCCGTGCCGTGCTGCTCGCCGCGCAGGGCAGGCACTTCTGCGTGGGCCAGGACCTCAAGGAGCACACCCGGGCGCTGGAGAGCGGGCCCGAGACTGCCTTCGCCTGTGTGCGGGACGAGTACAACCCCCTGATCGAGGCGCTGCACGCGCTCACGCAGCCGGTGGTCGTGGCCGTGGAGGGCGCGTGTGTCGGGGCCGGGCTCGGGCTGGCGCTCTGCGCGGACGTACGGGTCGCGGCCGAGGGCGCCCGGTTCGCGACCGCGTTCACCGGGATCGGGCTGGCCGCCGACAGCGGGCTCAGCGGGGCGCTGGCCCAGGCGGTGGGTCCGTCGCGGGCCGCCGCGCTGATGCTGCTCGGGGACCGGTTCGGCGCGGCGGACGCGGAGCGGTGGGGCATGGTGCACCGGGTCGTACCGGACGGTTCCGCCACGGCGGAGGGGCTGGCCCTCGCGAAACGCCTGGCCGCCGGGCCCACCGTCGCCTACGCGGAGGTCAAGGCACTGCTGCGGGACGCGCCCGGCGCGAGCCTCGCCGCCGTACTGGAACGGGAGGCGGCGGCGCAGTTGCGGCTGGGCGCGACGCGGGACCACCGGGCCGCCGTGGCGGCGTTTCTTGCGCGGGCGGAGCCGTCGTTCGAGGGGCGCTGAGCAGCCATTCGCCCGGGAGGTCTTGCCTCGCCGGGGGAAACCCATCAGACTAGGTACCGAACGAATGGTCGGTAGGGAAGTTGGTGTGTCGATGACCAGCACAGGCACGGAGGCGTCAGCCGCCGGCTGGGACGAAACGCGGCTCGCGGAGCAGTTCGATGCCACGATCGCGAAGGACCAGCGGATCGAGCCCCGCGACTGGATGCCCGACGGCTATCGCAAGACCCTGATCCGGCAGATCGCGCAGCACGCGCACTCCGAGATCATCGGGATGCAGCCCGAGGGCGACTGGATCACCCGCGCGCCCTCCCTGCGCCGCAAGGCGATCCTCTTCGCGAAGGTGCAGGACGAGGCCGGACACGGACTGTATCTGTACTCGGCCGCCGAGACCCTGGGCGCGGACCGCGCGGAGCTGACCGACGCGCTGATCGAGGGCCGCCAGAAGTATTCGTCGATCTTCAACTACCCGACGCCGACCTTCGCCGACGTCGGCGTGATCGGCTGGTTCGTGGACGGCGCGGCCATCTGCAACCAGGTGCCGCTGTGCCGCTGCTCGTACGGGCCGTACGCGCGGGCCATGGTGCGTGTGTGCAAGGAGGAGTCCTTCCACCAGCGCCAGGGCTACGAGCTGCTGCTCACGATGATGCGCGGCACCGAGGGCCAGCGGGCCATGGTGCAGGACGCGGTGGACCGTTGGTGGTGGCCGTCGCTGATGATGTTCGGCCCGCCCGACGACGACTCGCCCAACTCGGCACGCTCCATGGCCTGGAAGATCAAGCGGCACAGCAACGACGAACTGCGCCAGCGCTTCGTCGACATGACCGTCCCGCAGGCCGAGAAGCTCGGAGTCACCCTGCCCGACCCGGAGTTGAGGTGGAACGAGGAGCGGGGCCACCACGACTTCGGCACCCCCGACTGGTCCGAGTTGCAGCGCGTGATCAGCGGCGACGGACCGCGCAACGCCGAGCGGGTCTCGCGCCGCCGGGCCGCCCACGAGGAGGGCGCCTGGGTCAGGGAGGCGGCCACCGCCCACGCGGCCAAGCAGGCCGCCCGTACACAGAAAACCGAAGGAGCGGCGGCATGACGCAGGACTGGCCCCTGTACGAGGTGTTCGTCCGCGGCAAGCGCGGCCTGAACCACGTCCACGTCGGCTCGCTGCACGCCGCCGACGACGCCATGGCCCTCACCCACGCCCGCGACCTCTACACGCGGCGCAACGAGGGCGTGTCGATCTGGGTCGTGCGCTCCGAGCACATCGCCGCCTCGACCCGCGACGAGAAGGACCCCTTCTTCGCGCCGAGCGCCGACAAGGTCTACCGCCACCCCACGTTCTACGACATCCCCGACGACGTCCCCCACATCTAGGAGCAGGGAATGAGTGACGACCACGTCTATCTGTCCCTGGCCGAGGGACACGACGACAGCGACGCCCGCTGGGCGTTCGGCACCGGCTTCGAGGACCCGCTGTACGGCGTCGACCAGACCGTCCCGGCCGGGACCGACGCCGCCCAACTGGCCGCGTTCTGCCTGGCACTCGGCGACGACGCCCTCGTCAGCGCCCAGCGTCTCGCCCAATGGTGCACGGCCGCACCGGAGTTGGAGGAGGAGGTCGCCCTCGCCAACATCGGGCTCGACCTCCTCGGCCAGACCCGCCTGCTCTACGCCCGCGCCGGCCAGGTCGACGGCACCGGACGCGACGAGGACGCGTACGCCTACTTCCGCGACGCCGACGCCTTCCGCAACGTACGGCTGGCCGAACTCCCCAACGGGGACTTCGCGTTCTCCATCACCCGGCTCCTGGTGCTGTCCTCCTGGCGGCTCGCCCTCTTCGAGCGGCTCGCCACCACGACGTCGGACCCGGTGCTCGCCGCCATCGCCGCCAAGGGCGTCAAGGAGCTTGCCTACCACCGCCAGTACGCGGCCGAGTGGGCCGTCCGACTCGGAGACGGCACCGAGGAGTCGCAGCGCCGGATGCGCGACGCGCTGACCGCCGTCGCCCCGTACCTCGACGAACTCTTCGCGGGCGACGGCGAGTTGAGGACCGAGGTCCTGGCCGTACTCCGCCAGGTCACCGACGCGGCCGGGCTTGTGCTCCCCGAGGTGGCACCGATCCCCGGACACGGCCGCGACGGCGACCACACCGACCACCTGGCCCCGCTGCTGGCCGAACTCCAGAGCGTGGCCCGCGCCCACCCGGAGGCGACATGGTGACCACCCTGATCGACTCACGGCGCGCCTGGAACATCGCCGCACAGGTCCCGGACCCCGAGATGCCCATGCTCACCCTCGCCGACCTCGGGGTGCTGCGCGGAGTCGAGATCGACGCGGACGGCAGTGTCGTCGCGAGCCTGACACCCACCTACTCCGGCTGCCCCGCCATGGCCGAGATGCGCGCCGAAGTCGCGGCGCGACTGCGGGCGGCGGGGTTCGCCAAGGTGGAGATCCGGACCGTGCTCGACCCGCCGTGGAGCACCGACTGGATCACCCCCGAAGGCCGCCGCAGCCTCGCCGAGCACGGCATCGCCCCGCCCGGCGCGGCCCCCCGAGGCCCGATCGAGCTCACGCTGTCGCCGACCCGCCGTACGGTTGCCTGCCCGCGCTGCGGCTCGGCGGACACCGAGGAGACCTCGCGCTTCGCCGCGACCTCCTGCAAAGCCCTGTGGCGGTGCCGCGCCTGCCGCGAGCCGTTCGAGTACGTCAAGGAGATCTGATGGCGAGCCCCCGACGCCCGCTCGCGGACAGCCCCCAACACCCGCTCGCGGTGAGTGCCCAACTCCCGCCCGTGGAAAGGACGGTGGACCAGTGACCGCCCCGGCCCCCACCACCCCCGCCCGCCCGGCGCGCCGCCGCCCGGCCTTCCACGCCCTGCGGGTCGCCAGTGTCGAGCCGCTGTGCGAAGACGCCGCCGCCATCGGCTTCGACATCCCCGAGCACCTCGCCGAGGAGTTCGCCTACCGGCCCGGCCAGTCGCTCACCCTCCGCCGTGAGGTCGAGGGCCGCGACGAGCGCCGCTCGTACTCCATCTGCTCCCCGGCCGGCGCGCACCCGCGCATCGGCGTACGGGTCGTCCCCGGCGGCCTGTTCTCGTCCTGGCTGGTCAACGACGTACGCCCCGGAGACACCGTCGAGGTGATGGCCCCCACCGGCGCCTTCACCCCCGACCTCACCCTCCCCGGCCACCACGTCCTGATCGCCGCGGGCTCCGGCATCACCCCGATGCTCTCCATCGCGGAATCCGTCCTCGCCGCCGACACCCGCTCCCGCGTCACGCTCTTCTACGGCAACCGGCGCAGCGCCACCGTGATGTTCGCCGACGAGCTGGCCGACCTGAAGGACCTGTACCCCGGCCGCTTCCAGCTGGCGCACATCCTGTCCCGCGAACCGCGCGAGGCCGAGATCCTCTCCGGCCGCATCGACGCCGACCGGCTCGGCGCGCTCGTGGACGCCCTCGTCGACGTGGACACCGCCGACCACTGGTGGCTCTGCGGCCCGCACGGCATGGTCCGCGACGCCCAGCAGGTCCTCACCGGCGGCCTCGGCGTCCCCGCCGACCGCGTCCACCAGGAGCTGTTCTACGCCGACGACGAGCCCGTCCGGCCGAACCGTCACGTCGACAAGGCCTACGACGGCCCGGTCAGCCAGGTCACCGTCACCCTCGACGGCCGCACCACCAACTCCGCGCTCCCCAGGGACACTTCGATCCTCGACGGCGCCCAGAAGACCCGCCCCGACCTGCCCTTCGCCTGCAAGGGCGGCGTCTGCGGCACCTGCCGCGCGCTGGTCACCGAGGGCACCGCGGACATGCGGCGCAACTACGCCCTGGAACCCGCCGAGGTCGACGCCGGTTACGTCCTGACCTGCCAGACCTTCCCCGTGTCCGACACCCTCGCCGTCGACTACGACAGCTGAGGCCGGCCATGACACTTCACTTCGAGGTCGCCGAGGGCGTCGGCACGATCCGTCTCGACCGGCCGCCGATGAACGCCCTGGACACGGAGACGCAGGACGGCCTGCGCGCCCTCGCCGAGGAGGCGACGCGTCGCGAGGATGTCCGCGCCGTGATCGTCTACGGCGGGGACAAGGTGTTCGCGGCAGGCGCGGACATCAAGGAGATGCAGCGGATGGACCATGCGGCGATGGTCGTGCGGTCGCGGGCGTTGCAGGACTCGTTCAGTGCGGTGGCCCGTATCCCCAAGCCTGTCGTCGCGGCCGTCACCGGCTACGCGTTGGGCGGGGGGTGTGAGTTGGCGTTGTGCGCGGACTTCCGGATCGCGGCGGACAACGCGAAGTTGGGGCAGCCGGAGATCCTGCTCGGGTTGATTCCGGGTGCGGGTGGGACGCAGCGGCTGGCGCGGCTGATCGGTCCGTCCAAGGCGAAGGATCTGATCTTCACGGGTCGGATGGTGAAGGCCGATGAGGCGCTCGCGTTGGGGCTGGTGGACCGGTTGGTGCCTGCCGCCGATGTGTACACGGAGGCGTTCGCGTGGGCGGCGAAGCTCGCGCAGGGGCCGGCGATTGCTTTGCGTGCGGCGAAGGAGTCGATCGATGTCGGGCTCGAGACGGACATCGAGACCGGGCTCGCGGTCGAACGGAACTGGTTCGCCGGGCTGTTCGCGACCGAGGACCGTGAGCGCGGGATGCGGAGCTTCGTCGAAGAGGGCCCGGGCAAGGCCAAGTTCAGGTGACCCAGGTGACGTGAAGCGCGGGCCGGGAGTGATCCCCGGCCCGCGCTTCGTTCATCGGAGTTCGGCTACCGGCGGTCAGCCGAGCAGCTTGGCCGCCAGGGTCGCGGCGTTGTACGAGCCCCAGCCGCTGGTGAAGTCCCAGCCGGTGGCGGCGGAGTAGGCGCCGTTGCTGCCACTGGTGATGTCGTGGAAGCCGGTGCCCTTCGCCGCGTAGAGCGCGGGGTTGGCGAAGCCGAGGTTGGCCTTGCCGGACGCCGCGGCCTGCTGGTTGTAGAGGGCGCCGAACGCGGCCCACTCGGGCGCGGCGGCGCTGGTGCCGCCGACCGAGGTCCAGGTGCCCTGCGAATAGATCGAGACGCCGGGGCTGGGGTTGGCGTGCGCGGAGACGTCCGGGACCTGGCGGTAGCCGCCACCGGCGCTCTTCTGGACCGCGGTCTGCCAGCTCGGGATCTTGAAGACGGAGGACTTGCCGCCGCCACCGCCGGACCAGGCCACCTCCTTGCTGAACGCGTTGGAGGAGGTGACGGTCAGCTTGGTGCCGCCGACACCAGTGACGTACGGGTCGCTCGCCGGGTAGTCGACGGTGGTCGTGCCGTTGCCCGCGTCGTCCGAACCGTCGTCGCCCGAGGCCGCGTAGAAGCCGAGGCCCTCGGCCGCGCCCGCCTTGAACACGGCGTCCACGGCGTTGATGTTGGAGGTGGTGCGCTGGCTCTCGGACGCGCCCCAGCTGATGGAGGTGGTCGGGATGCCGCTGTCGACGATGGCCTGGTAGGTGTCGACCTCGCCGGCGTCGGAGTTCGGGCCCTCGAAGACGGTGACGTTCGCCTTCGGGGCGATCGCGTGCAGGACCTCGATGTCCAGCTCGACCTCGACCTGACCGTCACCGAGCGCACCGGAACCGCCGTCGACCTTCGACACGGTCGGAGTGGGGGAGCCCAGGCTGTAGTTGGTGTCGTACTTGGTGATGTTGGACTGCTGGAAGCCGTCGAACTCCAGGAGCGCGATCTTCTGGCCGCTTCCGGTGTACGTGCTGGAGACGTTGTAGCCGCCCTTGAGCTGCGCCGGGGTGTAGCCGCCGCCGGGGCCGTTGCGCGGGGCGACGGTGTCGGTCGCCTGGTGGTGCAGCTGGGCGCGGTTGTTGAGGCCGGTCACGTCGCTGACCAGGCCGGCGATGGCGGTCGGCAGGGTCGGCGCGGTCTCGTTGGCGTAGAAGGCACGGCCCGACTTGGCGTCCTTCCACGTCGACAGCTTGGTGCCGAAGGCCTTCTCCAGCTGCGCGGCGGTGCCGGTGGCGTCCACCAGCAGATTGCCGGAATGGACCTTGCCGACGGTGAGACCCTGGGCGCGCAGGTATTCCTTGACCTGCTTCACCTCGGCGTCGGTCCGGCCGAAGCGGGCCGCGAACTGGGCCTTCGTCAGGTAGTGGCCGTACGAACTCGACCGCGGATTGCTGACATCGGCTATGAAGGTGTCGAGGCTCTTGTCGTTTCTCGGGGTCAGGCTGATGGCCACCGCTATCCGCTTCGAGGCGGAGACGGCGCCGGTGCGGGCCGCGTCGTGGTTCAGGCCCTTGAGGACATCTCCCGCGATGGCGGCCCGAGTTGTGTGCGGCTGCGCGGCGGCGTAGGCGCTCGGGACGGCTGCGGCGAGCAGTGCCGGTACGGCGACCAGGCCGACCAGCTTCAGGCGTGACGTCACTGAGGTCCTCCGAGGAGTGGGGGGTTGCTGTCCCGGAAGCGGAACGCCTTCACCGTAGGAACACCGACCCCACCCGCATAAGCGGGGGAACCCTTGCTTCATGTGTTAACTGCGGATGTCACATGAACCGCGGATGACAGGTCAGCGGCGGTTGTCGAGGGTCCGGGGAGCCCTGACCCGGCCGGGCTGACTGATCGTCACGGCCTGCGCGGTGAGCTGCTGTTGGTCGTCGTCGCCGACGCTCACGGTCGCCGCGCCGGACGCGATGACGGCGACCGCCATCGCGTGGGCGAGCGCCGTGCGGGAGCGGACGCCGACCTTGCGGTAGACCCGCGAGAGGGTGCCCTCGACCGTCTTGACGCTGATGAACAGCTCCGCGGCGACCTCCCTGTTGGTGGCCCCGCCGCCGACCAGCTCGGCGATCCTGGCTTCCGTGGGCGTGAGTTCGGGATGCCCCTCGCCGTCCCGGTCACCGGCCTCCAGCCGCGCCAGCTCGTCCCCGGCCCGCGCCGCCAGGGGAGCCGCCCCGATCCGCGTCGCCGTCTCCAGCGCCTCCCCGAGCGCGGTGCGCGCCGCGTTCCGGTGCCGGGCCCGT
Organism: Streptomyces sp. NBC_00252; assembly: GCF_036187565.1. Classification (NCBI taxonomy): domain Bacteria; kingdom Bacillati; phylum Actinomycetota; class Actinomycetes; order Kitasatosporales; family Streptomycetaceae; genus Streptomyces; species Streptomyces sp. NBC_00252. Next base: position 8,898,825 of record NZ_CP108087.1, read on the forward strand.
CGCTCCACGGCACCGAGCGCGATCAGAGTGCGCACCAGGTCCACGGGCAACGGGAGTTGGCGCAGCCGGTCCACGGCGGCCCGCAGCCGTACCGCCCCCTCCTTCGCCCGGCCGAGCCCCGCCTCGCGCAGCCCCTCCGCCCGCTCCAGCGCCGCCAGGACGCTGCCGGGCGCGTCGACGGACACCCACTTCCGGGCCTCGTCGATCACGGCACCGGCCTCGTCCGTCTCACCCAGCACGACCAGGGCCTCGGCAAGGTCGCTGTACCAGTGCAGCAGGGGCGGATCGGCGGCCGACATGGCCGCGCCGAGCTCCTTCGCACGGTGCAGCGCCTCGGCCGCGGCGGCCGCGCCACGCGGGTCACCGACGAGCAACTCGGCCTGCCCCAGCACCGCCAGCGCCCGCAATAGGAACAGTCGGTCACCGTCCGCCTCCGACGCCCGCACCGCCTGCTCCGCGAGCTGCCGCGCCTCCTCGGCGGTTCCGCCCGCGGTCGCCGCGAGCGCCGCCGCGTACAGCGCCGGAGCGGTCTGTACGCCCGTGTCGGCCACCGCGCGCGTGCAGCGGGCGGCGGTGTCCAGGGCCTCCCGGCAGTGCCCGGCGCGCACTTGGATACGGGTGAGCGCGACGAGGGTCGCCATGACCTCCTCGACCCCGGCGAACTCCCCGATCTCCGCGAGGAGTTCGGTCACCCGCTCCTGAGCCTCGACGACCCTGTCGGAGTCCAGCGCGAGGATCGCCCGCATCCGGATCAGCCCCCAGCTCTCCGGCCCGGCACCCGCGCCACCGGTCAGCGTGAGGGCCTCCTCCAACGCGACGTCGGCGGCGACCGGTTCACCGCCCAGCGAGTGCACCCGGGCGAGCGTGGCGAGCGCCCCGATCCGGGTCTCCGTGTCACCGACCACGGCCGCCTGCCAGGCCGCACGCCGGGCATGCCGGGCCGCGTCCGCCAACTCCCCGCACAACAGGCCCCGCACGGCCGCCCAGTAGTGCAGCCACGCCTCCGCCTCCGGATCGCCGTCGGCGTCCCGCAGCCCCTCCTCGATCAGCGCATGCGCGCCCTTCAGTGCCTGCCCGGCGTTCCGCAGCAGAACCAGCCGCGCCCGCACCCGCTGCCGCGCGGACCCCGACCCGGCGAGCACCGTCTCGGCCGCCTGCCCCGCCTCCTCCAACTGCCCCGCGTCACACGCGTATTCGGCAGCCACCAGCAACCGGTCGGCCCGCTCCACCTGACGGTCACCGGGAGTGCGCCGGGCCGCGAGGGCGGCCAGCTCGAAGGCGGTGTCGGGTGCACCGTCCCGCCGCGCGGACTCGGCCGCCGACATCAGCGTCTGCGCGGTGGTCTCCTCCTCGTACGGGTGGGCCAGCGCCAAGTGCCGCGCCCGCTGCACCAGTTCGGTGACCGCGCGGGCCAACAGGGCATGCGCCTGCCGCCGTTCGTGCTCCGGAGCATCCGCGTAGGCGGCGGCCCGGACCAACGGATGCCGGAAGCGCACGGTCCCCTCGGCGTCGGCCACCGCGACGCCGAGCCGCTCCGCCTCCGCGAGATCCGCGGCGGGGTCCTGGAACCCGGCGGCCCGCAGCAGCGTAAGGGTGGGACGGGCGGCGGCACTGGAGACGAGCAGGGTGCGGCGCGCGGTGTCCGGCAGCGTGCGCACCCGGCCCAGGAGCAGATCGCGCAGCCGCCGGGGCACGGGCAGGCTCCGGCCTGGACCGACGGCCGCTCCGTCACGTGGAGCCGCCCGTCCCAACTCCAGCGCGTACCAAGGGTTTCCGGCGGCCGTGTCCTGCACGGCCCGCACCACCGCCGGTGGCAGCTCGGCGTCCAGGAGCCGCGCCACCTCGTCGTCCGCCAGGGGCGGCACGGGCAGTTCCACGGTGCCGGGCGGGCAGCAGTACGGCCGCTCGGGCTGCTCACCGTCCGGCACCCGCTCGGCGGCCACCACCCGTACGTCCAGGCCTTCGACGCGCCGTACGACGAAGGCGAGTACATCGGCGGTAGGTTCGTCGAGCCACTGGAGGCCGTCGAGGACCAGCAGCACGGGCCCGGTGGCGGTCAGCGCGCGTAGCGCGTCGAGGACGGCGACGCGGACGGCGAGTTCGCAGCGGTCGTCGGCCGGTGTCTCGCCGCGCAACAGGGCCGCCCGCAAGGCTAGTTGGGGCTCGGGTGCGAGGGCCTCCAGGCAGCTCTCCGGCACCCGCGCGAACAGGTCGACGAGACCGGCGTACGGGAGCCGGGCGTCCTTCTCGGCGGGGGAGCAGTGCAACACCGTGACGGGCGGCTGGTTCTGAGCGGCCGAGGACGCCACGAGGGCGGCCAGCGCCACGGACTTGCCGATCCCGGCGGGACCGTACAGCAGTACTCCGCGACGGCTCGTCAACTCGGCCCGGGCGGCGTCGAGCAGCTCGCGGCGCCCGGTCAATGACCGTCCATCCACGGCGAGTCCGGAGACGCACCACAACCGCGGCCGAGTGCGGGGCGGTCGCATCGGCGGTGGTCGCAGGTCTCCGGAGATCTCGGCATGTGTTCATGACAACCGTTGCTTATTCACCTTGTCAACAACGGTCGTGTGTCGGCGCGTCGACGACACACCTTGCTGATCGATTGGCGTGTGATTGCCATATGGAACCGCACAGCTGTCGTGTTCCCTCCGCCTGACATCCAGACATGTACGCAGACAAGCCATCGCGCCATACAACAACCTCGTCAGCGGATGTCGCAGAGAACAGCAGGCGGGAGAGAACGATGACCGATCACGGAGCCGATCTGGTGATCCGGGCCGACGCGATCCACACACGGGTGCCCGGCCAGGCGCCGCAGCGTGCGCTGGCCGTGCGGGGCGACCGGATCATGGCCCTCTCGCCGGACCCGCACGGACTCGACCACCTCGTCGGTGAGCGCACGACGGTGCGCGACCTGCCTGGTGCCACGGTGCTGCCCGCGTTCGACGACACCCACACGCACCTCATCTACGCAGCCCTCGGCGCGCACGACGTGCCCGTCCATCAGGCGCACGACATCCCCGACTTCCTGGACCTGATCCGGCAGCGGGCGAAGGCGACCTCCGAGGGCGAGTGGATCCGCACCACCACCAACTGGCAGGAACTCAACCTCGCCGAGCGCCGCATGCCCACCGCGACGGAACTCGACCGGGCCACCGACCGGCACCCCGTCCTGGTCAAGCGCGGCGGCCACAACGACGTCGTCAACAGCTACGCGCTGCGCCTGGCGGGCATCACCGAGGACACCCCCGTACCGCCGGGCGGTGTCATCGGCCGCGACGCCGACGGCAGGCTCGACGGCCGCCTGATCGACAACGCGCTCGGCCTGGTGGAGCGCCTGGTTCCGGCGCCCGACCGGGCCCAGCGCATCGAGGGGCTGCGCCTGGCGTCCGCCCAGTACGCGGCCACCGGCATCGGCACCGTCCGCGACTGCGCGGTCAGTCCGGAGGACTACGCCGTCCTCCTCGCCGCCCGCGACGCAGGCGCGCTCAGCACCCGGGTCCGGGCCCTGATCTCGGCGCTCGGCATGACCGGCGCGGCCGAGGTCGAGGACCTGCTCGACGCCATGGAGGAGTGGCGCGACACCTCCGACCCGTGGCTGCGGGTGTGGGGCGTGAAGTTCGGGCTCGACGGCGGCCTCGAAGCGGGCGCGACCGAGGAACCGTACGCCTGCGACCACGCCTTCTCCGGAATGCTGATCTGGGAGCCCGACGCGATGGCCGACGCCGTGGAGGCCGTGGTCCGGCGCGGCTGGCGGGTCGGCACCCACGCCTACGGCGACCGCGCGGTCCGCACCCTCCTCGATGTCTACGAGCAGGTCCTCGCCCGCAACCCCGGCCTGCCCGCCGGCACCCTGGTCATGGAGCACGGCGGCCTCGCCGGACCCGAACAGCGCGCCCGCGCCGTCGAGTTGGGCATCCCCGTCACCATCCAGCAGCCCCTGCTGCACGACACCGCCGAGGTCCAGGAGGGTTTCTGGGGCCCAGAGCGCGTCGCCCGGCTCTTCCCGGCCCGCGGCTGGATCGACCTGGGCGCACAGGTCAGCGCCGGATCCGACTTCCCCGTGGGCCGGTTCGGCGCCATGCGCTCGGTCCACGGCATGACCACCCGCCAGACCGTCATCGGCGTCAAGGGCCCCGAACACGCGATCAGTTACGACGAGGCACTCACCCTGCACACCGTCAACGCGGCCCGCCTGTGCGGCGATCAGGACCTGCGCGGCACCCTCGCACCGGGCCGCCTCGCCGACCTCACCGTGTGGGACCGGGACCCCGCCGACTGCCCGAGCGACACCCTGCGCGACCTGAACCCCGTGCACACGATCGTCGGCGGCCGGCTCGTCACCCGGTAGGGACACCGCAGGACCGAAACAACTGGAAACGACTGGAAACACGTCGAAACGAACAGAAACGATCGGGAACACATGACTCGCCCGGCACGCGGCGACACGGCGCCCGGGCGAGTGAACGTTCCGTCAGACGGCCGGCATCGTGCGGATCGCCGCGATGTCGAACTGGAGCCGCACCTTCTCGCTCACCATCGCACCGCCCTCAGCCAGCCGGGAGTTGTAGGTCAGCCCCCAGTCGGAGCGGTCGATGGTGGTGGTGCCGTCGAAGCCGACACGCTCGACGGAGAACGGGTCGGTGACATGGCCGATATAGGTGAGTTCCAGGACGACGGGACGGGTGACGTCCTTGATGGTGAGATCGCCGAGCATGCGGTAGACATCGTTGCCCGCCATTTGCACCGCGGTACTGGCGAACCGCATCCGGGGGAAGGTCGCGGTGTCCAGGAAGTCGCGGCCGACCAGGTGGGCGTCGCGCTGTTCCACACCGGTGTCGACACTGCCGGTGGACACCACGATCTCGGCCTGCGAACGGGCGGGGTTACGGCCGTCGAAGTAGAGCCGGCTTTTGTATTCGGCGAAAGATCCGCGCACGGTCGTCACCATCGCGTGCCGGACGGAGAAACCGATCCTGCTGTGCGCGGGATCGATCATCCACTCCCCGGTCAGTTCCGCGAGACCGGGATCGGGCAGGCCGGAGGCGCTGAACGCCGGTGGGGCGGCGGGGCGTTGCGGGACGGCGGGGGATGCCGAGCGGCGGAGGGGCGCAGCACGGTTGAACAGGTTCATGTGTCACGTAGTTACTGCACGTCTGATATCGCCGCAAGCCTTCGCCGGGTGCCGCCGACAGCGCGAATCGGCACTGACACGGTTAAATACCGCCACCTCGCGGGCCGTTACCACATTTCCCACACATATTCGTCACGTGCTGGTCGGGAGGCGAGCGGGCCGCGAGGCGGGAATTCCCGCGTATTTCATGTCGGACATGTCCGTGGGGAATTACGCCGGACAGCAATTCGGCGTACGGTTCAGCGCACCGGGAACCCGAACGAATAGCCCTGCTGCTTCAGCCACGGCAGGATCTCGCGCAGCGCGGCCACGGTCTGCGAACGGTCGCCGCCGGCGTCGTGGAACAGGACGGTCGGCCCGTTGGGGAGTTCGCTCTTGACGGTGGCGATGATGGCGTCCGTACCCGGGAGTTCGAAGTCCTTGGAGTCGACGTTCCAGCCCAGCGGCCGCATCCCCTGCGAGGCGGCGAGGTGGCGGCTGTACGGGGTGAACGCGCCGCCCGGCGCACGGTAGTACTGCGGCCGGACGCCTCCCGACGCCTTGGTGATCATGCGCGCGGCGTCCAGGATCTCCTGCGACTGATACGCCTCGGACTTTTTGTCCATCGTGGTGTCGTGCGACACCGTGTGGTCGCACAGCCGGTGCCCGGCCGCCACGACCGCCTTGACCAGGTCGGGGTGGGCCTCGGCATCGGGGCCGATCATGCAGAAGGTGGCCTTCACCCCGTACTCCTTGAGGACTTGGAGCACCTGCGGGGTCCAGGTCGGGTCCGGGCCGTCGTCGATGGTGATGTTGACGCCGTGGGCACCCTGGTCGGAGGCGTGCACGATCTCCTCGGACACGGTGGCCCGGGCGGGGGCCGAACTCGCGGAGGAGGGACGCCCGGAGCCCTTGGCGCCCTGCCCGTCGACGACACCGGCCTGCGCGGTCCACACAGAGGTCGCCGCCGCCACCGCGGTCACCCCGACCGCCGCCGTGAGTACCCGCCCGTACCAACCCCGCCCACCGTGCCGCGCCATCTCAGCCCTGCCCTTGTCCTGTTTGAACGACTCCGTGCACTCGTCAGGACGGGGTAAAAGCGGGGGAGGATCCGCCTGTTACCGAGCACGGACAATTTCGCCGGAGTTCCGGGACGATCAACGAGCGGGCGCTCAGGAGGTTTCGCCACCGCGGGCAGGTTCGGCGGCCACCGATCCCCGTGCTCCGGGCGGGACTTGCCGAGGGCGCCTCGCTCCGGGCAGGGGGTGACGCTAACGTGCACCATCCCTTGTAGATCCACAGGCGCAGGAGGTCGCGGTATGCACCGCTCGCCCAACCAGGGGCAGGATGTGCTGAAGTTCCGGACGACGGATGTGGACGAGGCCCGGCAGGTCATCCAGGACCGCTTCTACGCCAACTTCATCGACCTACGCGACGGCAGCGCCGAGTTCATGGCCCAGTACGACATCACCACACTCGGTCCGCTCACCATCGGACGGCTCGCGTTCGGCGCGGAGGTGCGCATCCGGTTCGGCGAACTCGGCTTCTACCATGTGGACATCCCTCTGGGCGGCCACCTGGCCTGGCGCCAGGGAACGCGCACCAAGGCGGTGGCGACCACCGCGAACGCCGCCGTCTTCCAGCCGCACGGAGACACGGCCCTGGACCGCGTGAGCACCGACTGCTCCATGCTGGCCGTGAAGATCGATCCCAAGGCCCTCAACGACCAACTTGAGCACCTCCTCGGCCGACCGCTGCGCACCCCCGTAGCCCTCGCGCCCGAACTCGACGTCGCCCACGGCGCGGGCCTGAGCTGGGTCCGGATGGTCCGCGCGGCGTTCGACGAGATGCGGGCCGGCGGGCTGCTCACCCGGCCGATGGTCGCCCGCCCGCTCCAGGAGGCCCTGCTGACCGGGTTCCTCCTCGCCACCGGCCACCGCTACCGCGACGAACTCGACCGACCGCACCACGCCCTGCGCCCGGCCCCCGTCAAGCGTGCTGTCGATGCCATGCACGGCATGCCGCAACACCCCTTCACGGTAAGTGAGTTGGCCGTACTCGCCGGGGTGAGCGTGCGGCGACTCCAGGAATCCTTCCAGCAGTACGTCGGCATGACCCCGCTGGCCTACCTCACCGACGTCCGTCTCGCCCGCGCCCACGACGAGCTGCGCCGCGGCACACCGGGCGAGGTGCACGTGAGCGAGGTCGCCCACCGCTGGAGCTTCGGCCACCTGGGCCGCTTCGCGTCCCGTTACCGCGCCCGCTTCGGCGAGTTGCCCTCGCAGACCCTGCGCTCCGGGTGACCGCGGCCCACACCATCGAACGCGCTGTGCGGACAACGGCCGCGCTCAGTGGATCGTGCGCGGCGGCCACCGCGGCCTAGCATTCCTGGTGTCCGCGCGTCCGCTCCTTCGGTCCGCCGCGCGGACGACGACCGGCCCATCCGCAGCAGTCCGGGCCGGTCACCGCCCGTCGGCGCCCCCCGACAGCTACGGGCGGCCAGGTGGTGCGCAGGTGGCCTGTACCCCGCCACGCTGCGCCGCCTGACGCGGGAGAAGGTCCGGGCCGGGGTCGGCGCCGGCCCGGACCTTGACCGCCAAGAGCGGGGTGCCTCCATGCGGGGCGCGGGCACGTGTGGCGCCGCCATGTGTAGCGCGGGCACATGTGGTGCGGCCACGTGTGGAAACCCACGCCGGACACCGTGTGGTGCCGCCACATGTGGGAACCCGCGACGGACCCGCTGCCCGCCGCGATGAGTTTCGGCCCCGCACGGAGTCTGATCCGGTGAGCGCCGTCGTACGGCCTACGAACCACGCCCTACGACGCGGCCCGACACGACTCACCACGGAGGACCCATGACGACCACACCCGGCACCGGGAACAGCAGCGACCTCCCCGGCAGGCCGCCCGTCGTAGACATCGCCACCTGGAACGCGGCACGCGGCGAGCTGCTGCTCCGGGAGAAGGCGCACACCCGCGAGGGGGACGCGATCGCCGCCGCCCGGCGCCGGCTGCCGATGGTCGAGCTCGACGGGAAGGTCGAGGTCGTCGGCGCGGACGGGCCGGTGCCGTTCCTCGACCTGTTCCAGGGGCGCGACGAACTCGTGGTGTACCAGCACATGTGGCACGACCACGCCCCCCACCAGGGCCAGTGCGAGGGCTGCACCACCACGGCCTGGCACATGAAGGACGCGGTCTACCTCAACGCCCGGGGCGTCTCGTACGCCGTCCTGACCACGGGCGTGTGGGACGAGGTCGCTCCCTACGTCGAGTTCATGGGCTACACCGAGCCCTGGTACTCGGTGCGCGGCCTGGAGGCGCCGATCGGCGGCGCGATGGGTCACCTCCTCGCCTTCCTGCGCGACGGCGACCGGGTGTTCCTCACCTACTCCACGACGGGCCGCGGCAACGAACCGGTCAACGGCTCCCTCGCCCTGCTCGACATGACGCCGTACGGCCGCGGTGAGGCCTGGCAGGACACCCCCGAGGGCTACCCGCCCGGCCGCGACGCCTGCTGGTACTGGCGCTCGGACGCCGACGGGAACGCCACCTGGGGCGAGACCAGCCGCCCGGTACCGCAGTGGACCCGTCCGGGCGCGACCCCCGTGGAGACCCTGGGCCGCCAGGGCGACTGCCACTGACGGGGAGCGGTCCGCCCCGTTTCCACCCCGACGCCTGCTCTTGACGCTCCTCACCACCCGACCTAGCCTCGACTGAACACGTCTAGACAGGTAGGTCGACGATGGCGGACTCCTCCCAGACTTCCCAGTCCCGGCAGCTCCAGGTCGAGACGCATGGCCTCGACGTGATCGCCGACGCCGAGCGCAAAGGCACCCCAAGTACCCTGTTATGGCCCTGGTTTGGAGCAAATGTCTCCATTCTCGGCCTGAGCTACGGTGCCTTCGCGCTCGGCTTCGGGATCTCCTTCTGGCAGGCGCTCGTCGCCGGGGTCATCGGGATCGTCTTCTCCTTCCTGCTCTGCGGCTTCATCGCGGTCGCGGGCAAGCGCGGCTCCGCGCCGACGATGGTCCTCAGCCGCGCCGCCTACGGCGTGCGCGGCAACCGGCTGCCTTCGGTGATCTCCTGGGTCCTCACCGTCGGCTGGGAGACCGTCCTCACCTCCCTCGCGACGATGGCCACCGCGACCGTCTTCAGCAGGCTCGGCTGGGGCGGCGGCACCGAGACCAAGGTGGTCGCGCTGATCCTGGTCGGCGCGCTGACCGTCGTCGGCGGGGTCATGGGCTTCGACCTGATCATGCGGCTGCAGACGGTCATCACCGTGGTCACCGGCGTGCTCACGATCGTCTACATCGCGCTCGTCGCCGACCACATCCACTGGAGCACGGTGAGCGCCGTACCGGCGGGCTCCGCCCAGGAGTTCATCGGCGCGCTGGTGTTCATGATGACCGGCTTCGGCCTCGGCTGGGTCAACGCGGCGGCCGACTACTCCCGTTATCTGCCCAGGAGTTCGTCCGGCAGAGGCGTGATCGGCTGGACGACGTTCGGCGCCTCCGTGGCCCCGCTGTTCCTGCTGGTCTTCGGTCTGCTGCTCGCCGGTTCCTCCAGCACGCTGAACAAGGCGGTCGCCGCCGACCCGATCGGCGCGCTGACGACGATCCTGCCGACCTGGTTCCTGGTCCCGTTCGCCGTGGTCGCCGTCCTCGGCCTGGTCGGCGGCGCGGTCCTCGACATCTACTCCTCCGGCCTGGCCCTGCTCTCGGCGGGCCTGCGGGTGCCGCGCTATCTCGCCGCCCTCGTCGACGGCGTCCTGATGATCGCGGGCTCCGTCTACATCGTGTTCTTCGCCGACGACTTCCTCGGCCAGTTCATGGGCTTCCTCACCACGCTCGGCGTCCCCATCGCCGCCTGGTCCGGCATCATGCTCGCCGACCTCGCCCTGCGCCGCCGCGACTACGACGAGGGCGACCTCTTCCGCCCGCACGGCCGCTACGGCGACGTCCAGCCCACGCCCCTCCTGCTCACCCTCGCCGCCACCGCGATCGGCTGGGGCCTCGTCACCAACACGGCGGCCAGCTGGCTGAGTTGGCAGGGTTATCTGCTCGACCCGCTCGGTCTCGGCGGCAAGTCCGGCGCCTGGGCCTACGCCAACCTCGGCGTCCTGATCGCTCTCGCCCTCGGATTCCTCGGCACCCTCGCCCTCGGCCGCAACCGCGTCCGCCGCCAGGAGGAACAGGCCGCGAGCCCGGAGGCGGTGGCCGCCGTATGACCACCGCGACCGGTCACCTCGCCGTCATCGACATGCAGCGCGTCTTCGCCGAACCCGACAGCCCCTGGGCCACCCCCCGCTTCGCCGAGGCGGCGGCAGGCGTACGACGACTGCTGTCGGCCTTCGACGACCGCGTCACCTTCACCCGCTTCCTGGCCCCCGAGAAACCCGAGGGCGCCTGGCGCGCCTACTACGACGAATGGCCCTTCGCCCTCCAGCCACCGGACGCCCCGCTCTGGCGGCTGACCGACGAATTCGCCGCCCAGGCACGGCAGTTCGTGGACGCGCCCACCTTCGGCAAGTGGACCCCGGAACTCGCCGAACGCGTCGCCCCCTCAGGCCGACTCGTCCTCGCGGGTGTCAGCACCGACTGCTGTGTCCTGTCCACGGCCCTCGCCGCCGCCGACGCGGGCGCCGAGGTGCTGGTCGTCGCCGACGCCTGCGCGGGCGTGGACGACGACTCCCACGCCAAGGCCCTGCACGTCATGGACCTCTACCGTCCGCTGATCCGGGTGGTCACCGTCGCCGAGGCGGTCGGGGAGTCGTCATGACCGCCGTCCGCCTCAAACACCAGCGCATCACCGAGGTGCTCGCCAAGGAGATCCGCAGCGGCCACCGCCCCGCCGGTGAACAACTCCCCGGCGAACACGCCCTGGCGCAACGCTTCGGCGTCAGCCGTACGACCGTCCGCGCGGCCCTCGCCGAACTCGCCGAGGCGGGCCTGATCGCCACCCGCACCGGCAAGGGTTCCTACGTCCTCTTCGACGGCCGCCCCCTCGACGACCGCCTCGGCTGGGCCCACGCACTGGCCACCCAGGGCATCGACACCCGGGTGCGGACCCTCGCGGTGGACGCCCGGCAGGACGAGCGACTCGCGCGCCAACTCACTCTGAAAAACGCCGAGTTCGTATGCGTGGAACGGATACGCGAACTCGCCGCCGACGCGGTCGTCGTGTCGTACGAACGCAGCTTTCTGCCGCCCGTCCCCGGGGTGCGCGAGCTGCCCGCCCGGGGCCTCGCCGGGCAGTCGCTGACCGAGGTGATGCTGCGGGCCGGGCTGCGGCCCGACCACGGGGAGCAGCGGGTGAGCGGGCGGCGGATCGACGGGCGGGAGGCGGAGCTGCTGCGCCGCGAACCGGGTGACTGGTTCCTCGACACGCGGCGCACCAGCCGGGCGGCCGACGGCTCCTTCGTCGAACATGTCGTGAGCCTCCTCGACCCCGACCACTTCCAACTCACCCTCGAATTCGGCTGACCCGCACCCCGCACCGGAAAGCGCCCATGACCCTCCAGAGCCGCGCCACCGGAGCCCTCCACGGACTCGCCCTCGGAGACGCCCTCGGCATGCCCACCCAGATGCTGTCCCGCCCGGACATCACCGCTCGCTACGGCCCGTTCCTGACCGGCTTCCACCCGGCCGCCCCCGATCATCCCCTCGCCGCCGGGATGCCGGCCGGAGCCGTCACCGACGACACCGAACAGGCCCTGCTGCTGGCCGGGTTGCTCCTCGACGGCAAGGGCCGCGTCGACCCGGCGGAACTCGCCCGGCGCCTGGTCGCCTGGGAGGACGACATGCGCGCCCGCGGCTCGCTCGACCTCCTCGGACCGTCCACGAAGCGCGCGGTGGAACTCGTCCTCGCGGGCACCCCGGTCGACGAGGTGGGGCGCTACGGCACCACCAACGGCGCGGCGATGCGGATCGCCCCCGTGGGCATCGCGGTGCCGGTCGCGGAACCCGCCGTGCTGGTGGACCGGGTGGTGGAGGCCAGCAGCCTCACCCACAACAGTGGAGTCGCCCTCGCCGGCGCCGCCGCCGTGGCCGCCGCCGTGAGTGCGGGAGTTGACGGGGCGTCGGTTCCGGAAGCGGTCGAAGTGGCCGTGTCGGCGGCGCGGTTGGCGGCGGGGCGCGGGCACTGGGTGGCCGCCGCCGACGTCGCCGAGCGGATCGTCTGGGCGACCGGACTGGTGCGAGGCCTGACCGAGGCCCAAGTCTGCGAGCGGGTCTACGCGTTGGTCGGGACGAGCCTCGCCACGCAGGAGTCCGTGCCCGCCGCCTTCGCCGTCCTCGCCGCCTGCCCGGACGACCCCTGGCGGGCCGCCCTGCTCGCCGCGTCCGTCGGCGGCGACTGCGACACCATCGCCGCGATCGCAGGAGCCGTCGGCGGCGCCTGCCACGGCGTGGACGCCTTCCCGGCCGACGCGCGGGAGACCCTCGCACGCGTCAACCCGACACTCCAACTGGGCGCCACCGCAGCCGCGTTGCTCGAACTCAGGGCCCGGTCGTGAGCGCGAGACTGTGGCACCTCGGCAACGTCGTCGTCGACCTGGTCCTCGATGTCCCCGCCCTCCCCGAGCGCGGCGGCGACGTCCTCGCCACCCGCACCGAGCACACCCCGGGCGGCGGCTTCAACGTCATGGCCGCCGCCGCCCGCCAGGGACTCGCGGTCACCTACGCCGGAGCCCACGGCACCGGCCCCTTGGGTGACCGGGCGCGCGCCGCGCTGCACACCGAGGGCATCGACGTCCTGCTCGCACCGCGCACTGCGGAGGACACCGGGTTCGTGGTCTGCCTGGTGGACGCGGACGGCGAGCGCACCTTCGTCACCAGCCCGGGTGCGGAGACGACTCTGAGCAGCGCCGACCTGGCCGAACTCCGGCCCCGGGCGGGCGACTTGGTGTACGTCACCGGGTACAGCCTGCTCCACGACAGCAATCGCACCGCCCTGCTCGACCTCCTGCCCCGACTGGACCCGGCCGTCACGCTGGTCACCGACCCGGGGCCGCTGGTCCGCGAAATCCCCACGGGGGCCTTGGAGTTGCTGCTCGCCCGCTCCGACTGGTGGAGCTGCAACGCCCGCGAGGCCGCGCTGCTCACCGGCCTCGACGATCCGGCGGAGGCCGCCCGCGCGCTCCAATCCCGGCTGGGGCGCGGCTCGGTGCTCGTCCGTATCGGCCCCGAGGGGTGTCTCCTGCACCATGGCGGGCGGCTGGTCGCCGTGCCCGGGTTCGTCGTCGACGCCGTCGACCTCAACGGCGCCGGCGACGCGCACACCGGGGTGTTCATGGCCGCCCTGGCTCGGGGTGTGGACCCGGTGGCCGCCGCTCACCGGGCCAACGCGGGCGCCGCCCTGGCCGTCACCGCGTCGGGACCGGCGACGGCACCGGACGCGGCACGGCTGGACGCGTTCCTGAACTAGCTTGTTCTGTCGGTCAGTTGCCGTCCCGGCGGGAGACCTCGACGTTCTCCAGGATGCCGACCGCGTCCGGCACCAGGACGGCCGCCGAGAAGTAGGTGCTCACCAGGTAGGAGATGATCGCCTGTTCGTTGATGCCCATGAACCGTACGTTGAGGCCCGGTTCGAGCTCGTCCGGGATACCCGTCTGGTAGAGGCCGATCACGCCCTGGTCGTCCTCGCCGGTGCGCATTGCGATGATCGACGACGTACGGGACTCGCTGACCGGGATCTTGCCGCAGGGCAGCAGCGGCACCCCGCGCCAGGCGGGCAGATGGTGGCCGCCGACGTCGATGCCGCTGAAGTACACACCCCGCTTGTTGCACTCGCGGCCGAAGGCGGCGATCGCCTTCGGGTGGGCGAACAGATAGCGGGTGTCGCGCCGCATGCTGAGGAGTTCGTCCAGGTCGTCGGGGGTCGGCGGGCCGGAGTGGGTGGAGATCCGCTGGTCGTAGTCGGCGTTGTGCAGCAGGCCGAATTCCCGGTTGTTGACCAGCTCGTTCTCCTGCCGCTCGCGCAGGGCCTCGACGGTGAGGCGGAGTTGCTGCTGCGTCTGGTTCATCGGCTGGTTGTAGAGGTCGGTGACCCGGCTGTGCACCTTCAACACGGTCTGGGCGACGCTGAGTTCGTACTCGCGCGGGGCGAGGTCGTAGTCGACGAACGTGCCCGGCAGGTCCGGCTCGCCGACGTGTCCGGCGCTGAGGGCGATCGCCGCCTCGCCGAACGGGTTGACCGGGCCGTGCTCGTCCGCGCCGGCCGCCTCGACGTGCGCGCTCAGCTCCGGATGCCGTTCCGCGACGGCCTGGTACGCCGAGTGCGGGAGCGCCAGCACCGTGGTCGCCGTCGCCGCGCGGGCGGTGAACTCCCAGCTGTCGTCCGCGTCGTTGAGCACCTCGCCGCCGAAGGTGTCGCCGTCGGCGAGCAGCCCGGTGACCGCCTCGTCGCCGTAGGGACCCTCGCCGAGCAGCTCCACCTTGCCGTGCGCGATCAGGTACACCTGGTCGGCGGGGCGGCCCGCCTCCACGATCAACTGGCCCGGCGCGAACTCCCGTTGCTCGAACCGCTCGGCCAGCGCGTCCAGCGCGTCGGGGTCCGAGAAGCCGCGCAGCGCCGGCAGCTCGCTCAACTCGGCGGGGACGACCCGCACTTGTGCGCCGGTCTGCACGAACGTCACCCGTCCGTCGCCGCGCGTGTACGACAGCCGGCGGTTGACGCGATAGGTGCCGCCGGGCACGTTCACCCAGGGCAGCATGCGGGTCAGCCAGCGTGAACTGATGCCCTGCATCTGGGGTTCGGACTTGGTCGTGGTCGCCAGAGTGCGTGCCGCGGCGGTACCGAGGCTCTGTTGTTCCCGCTCCTCGGCGCCCGCCTCGGGCGCGGTACCGGTGTCGACCGACATGGTGCCTTCTCTCCTGTCGCACGGGTGACGGACGGCAGCCGTCCGTCACATTCCGTGCGTAGAGCTACCCGTCGCCGGTCACGACGAGTGATGACTTCGGACGGCGGTCGAGGCACATGCCAAGCGCACGTGCTCCCGCACCACCCCCGGATCACTCGGCCTCACCCGTTCGGCGGTATCCGACCCGGGGCGCCTCACAGGGTCTTGCCGGGGTTGAGGATGCCCCTGGGGTCGAACGCCTCCTTCAGCCGGCGCTGCAACGCGTGGGCGGTGGGCCCGAGTTCGTCCGCCACCCACTGCCGCTTCAGGACCCCCACGCCGTGCTCGCCGGTCAGCGTCCCGCCGAGGCGCAGCGCCAGCGCGAAGATCTCGCCGGCCGCCTCCCAGGCCGCGTCCGGCAGCCGGTCCAGGGTCGGATCGACCACGATGATCGGATGGAGGTTGCCGTCCGCGGCGTGCGCGAGCGTGTGGACCGGTACGTCGTGGCGGGCCGAGATGGCACGGATCTCGCGGACCGCCTCCGCGAGCCGGGAGCGCGGCACGGCGATGTCCTCGATCAGCGGCCGGCCCAGCCGCTCCAGCGCGGGCAGGGCGAGCCGCCGGGCCGCGAGCAGGGCCTCCGCCTCGACCGGGTCCGCCGTGGTCTCCACCGACGTGGCGAGCGGCGCGAGCACCCGCGCGACCTGTTCCGCCTCGGCCGCTGCGCCCGCCCCGTCGCACTGCACCAGCAGCAGCGCCGCCCCGCGCTCACCGAGCGCCGGATCGACGGCCCGCAGCACCGGCCCGTCGAGCAGCTCCGCGAGCGCGGGGACGATCCCGGCCCGCCCGATTGCGTACGACGCCTCGGCCGCCGCCTCGAACGAGTCGAAGTACGCGGCCAGCGTCGCCGTCGCCACCGGTACAGGCCGCAGCCGCAAGGTCGCCGACGTGATGACGGCGAGGGTGCCCTCGGAGCCGGTCAGCAGCGCGGTGAGGTCGTACCCGGTGACCCCCTTGACGGTACGGCGGCCGGTCGTGACCACCGTCCCGTCGGCGAGCACGGCCTCGAGGCCGAGCACGCTGTCCCGCGTCACCCCGTACTTCGCGCACCGCAGCCCGCCCGCGTTGGTCGCGATGTTCCCGCCGATCGTCGAGATCGCCGCACTCGCCGGATCGGGCGCGTACCGCAGGCCGTGCCCGGCCGCCGCCCGGTCCAACTCGGCGGTGATCACGCCCGGTTCGACCACGGCGAGCTGGTCGTCTGCCGACAGTTCGAGGATGCGGTTCATCCCCGACAGGTCCAGCACGAGGACGCCCTCGCCGGCCGACGCCCCGCCCGACAGACCGGTGCCCGCACCGCGCGGCACCACCGGCACCCCGAGCGCGTTCGCGTGCCGGAGCGTGACGGTCACGTCCTCGGTGCGCCGCGCGTGCACCACGGCGAGCGGCACACCTTCCGGGCGGGTGCCCGAACGGTCCGTGGTGTGTGCGGCCAACGTCCGCGGATCGGTGGCCAGTTGGTCCGGCGGCAGATCCCGGGCGAGCAGACCGAGGAGCCGTGCGGCGGCGGTGGGGGCGGTGGGGGGAGCTGTGGTCACCGGTTCCGTACCTTCACTGTGCGTGCCGACATGGGGTTCGTGAGGGTGTCCGTCAGGGGTTCAAGGCCTTCGTTCCGATCGCGAGCAGCGAGATGTCCTCCTGGGGCGCGTGCACGGGCGCGCACTGGATGTCCCGGAAGTGCCGCTCCAGCGGATTGCCGCGCGCGAGCCCGGGGTTGCCGAGCAGCCGCACGGCGAGCTCCACGGCCCGGACGCCGTGCCGGTCGGCCAACACCCGTGCCCCGAGGGCCTGTTCAGGCGTGTACGCGGAGTCGCCCGCGTCCACCCGGGCGGCCCCGCCGAACACCAGCTGCTCGGCGGCGGAGAGCAGCACCTCGATCTCCCCGGCGGTCCTGCGGAAGCGTTCCGTACGGGCCACCGGATGACCGAGGTTGACGGGCACGCGTGCGTGGGCGAACGTGTGGAAGAAGGACTGCGCCGCCCGAGCCACCCCCAAGTAGAGCGCGGCGAGGGGGAGATGGAGCGAGGCGCCCGCCCGGTTGTCCTGCTCGGCCTGCGCGCCGTACGGGCCGATCCCGATGACGTGCTCGTACGGGATCTCCACGTCCCGGAACATCACGTCGTGACTGCCGCTGGCCCGCAGCCCCAACTGGTCCCAGCGGCCGGTGATGTCGATGCCGGGGGAGCCGCCGGGCACCAGGAAGGTGCCGACGCGCGGCTCGGGCTCGTCCGTCGTGGCCCACACCAGGAACCAGTCCAGACCCTCGGCGCCGGTCACGAAGCGTTTGGTGCCGCTCAGTGACCAGCCGTCCGGGGTGCGCCGGGCGAGGGTGGAGGGGAGTCCGCCGCGTGCGGGGGAGCCCAACTCGGGTTCCACGCGGGCGTGGTTGACGAGCACCGGCCGCTCGAAGGACTCCTTGACCACCCGCGCGTACAGCTCCTCGGGCCAGTGCGGCTGCGCGGCCTGCCGGGCGTGGGTGTTGAGGGTCATCGCCGCGATCAGGGCGACGGACGGGTCGCCCTGCCCGATGCGGTGGAGGATGCGCGCGCTCTCCTCGACCCGGGCGCCCCGGCCGCCGTAGGACGCGCCGATGGTCGCGGTGAGCAGGCCCTCCTCGTGGGCGATGCGGAGGGAGTCGGCGGGGAAGGCGCCCGACTGGTCGTAGCCGGGGGCCAGTTCGGCGATGCGGGCGGTCACAGGGCCTTCTTCAGGTCGGCGGTGAGTTCGGTGGTCCAGAACGACGTCACGTCCAAGTGCTCCTTCAGCGCGCCGAGTTCGGTGAAGGCGTCGGCCACCTTCTGCTGCGAGGCGATCGCGTCGGCGCCCACCGTCCGTGCCTGCGAGGGACGTTGCTTCTGCCCGGCGACCAGGTCCGACTCGGCCTGCGCGAACGGCTGGTGGGTCGCCTCGGCGGTGACTTTCGCGAAGCCCGCCTCGTGACCGGCGCGGACGTAGGCGTACGCCTTGGAGATCCGGGCGATCAGGTCCGCCACGGCGGCCCGTTGCGCGGGGCTCTTGAGGACGCTGTCGCGGGCGGACCAGAGGAAGTTGCCGGACAGGATGTCCGCGCCGGAGCCGACCGTCGTCGCGCCTTGCTGGTGGGCGGTGGTGATCGATGTGCCGTAGGAGGCGAAGGCGTCGATGGAGCCGCCGTTCAGGGCCGCGAGGCCGTCGTTCGGGAGCAGCGGCTTGGCGTCGATGTCCGACCACTTCAACCCGGCCTGCTTCAGCAGCTCGTAGAGGAAGTAGTGGGCGGTGGTGTTCTGGACGTAGCCGACCTTCTTGCCCTTGAGGCCGGCGATGTCGGTCACCTTCGAGCCCTTGGGCACGATGACTTCCTGGTTGAGGGTCGAACCGCGTTGTACGGCGACGACCTTGAAGTTCGGTTTGCCGTCGGCGGCCGAGAAGAGGGGCGGGATCTCGCTGGAGTAGGCCACGTCGAGGGCTCCGGCGCGGATCGCCTGGAGCTGCTGGTCGCCGCCCTGGAAGAGGCTCCACTTCAGTTTGTACGGGGTGTCGTCGAGGTGGGCGTACTTGAGGACGGCCGAGCTGACCTTCCAGCCGGTGTCGCCGACGCGCAGGGTGACGGAGGAGACGTCGGACGAGGACTCGGCCGACGCGCTGCCCGAGCAGGCCGCGGCGAACGGCAGGAGCAGGACGAGGGCGGCGGCGGACGCGCGCAGGGTGTGGCGCAACAACACGGGGTCTCCATAAGGGGGTTCGCAATCAGAAGGTGACGGACGGGTCAGGCGGCGTGCGAGGCGGTGGCGCGGTGGGCGAGCTGCTGGCGGACCAGCGGCAGGACGTGCCGGGCGTAGTCGATCGCGTCGTTGAGCGGGTCGTAGCCGCGGATCGACAGGAGATCGCAGCCGATGTCGACGTAGTCGAGCAGCGCCTGCGCCACCGTCTCGGGCGTACCCACCAAGGCAGTTGACGCTCCCGCCGCGTTGGTGGCGACGGCGGGCGCGGTCCACAGGCAGCGGTCCTGGACCTCGCCGCGCTCGGCGATGTCGAGGAGGCGCTGCGAGCCGACGTTCGCCGGGCGGCCGGTGGTGCGGTAGTGGCGGAGCGACTCGGTGTTCCTCGCCTGGTCCTTGAGGACGCCGAGGGTGCGGTGCGCCTTCTCCCAGGCGAGTTCCTCGGTGGGCGCGATGATCGGCCGGAACGACACCCAGATCCGGGGGTGCGGGCGACCGGCGGCGTCCGCGACCGCGTTGACGGCGGCGATCTGCTCGGCCGTCTCCTTCAGCGGCTCGCCCCACAGCCCGAAGATGTCGCCCTGCTGCCCGCCGACCCGGTAGGCGTCCTGCGAGGAGCCGCCGACCGAGATCGGGACGAGTCCGTTCACCGGCTTCACGTCGGAGTAGTAGCCCTCGAACCGGAAGTGCCTGCCCTCGTGCGAGACCGGCCCCTCGGCCCGCCACACCTTCCGGAGGATCTGGATGTACTCGTCCGAACGCTCGTACCGCTCGGCCTTGTTGAGGTAGTCGCCCTCCCGGCGCTGCTCCTCGTCGCTGCCCCCGGAGATGATGTGCAGCGTCAGCCGGCCGTTGCTGATCTGATCCAGCGTGGCCAGAGCGCGAGCGGCATGCGTGGGGAAGATGACGCCGGGCCGGTGCGCGAGGATCGGGCGGACCCGCTCGGTGTGGGTGGCCACGAACTGGGCGACCTGGAAGGCGTCGGGCGAGGCCGAGTGGTAGGCGACCAGGGTGTGGTCGAAACCGCCGTCGTCCAACGCGCGGGCGTACTTGCGGAGATGGTCGACATCGAACCCGGTACGGCTCGCGGCGGCGGGGCCCGAGGCCCCGGCGTCGGTATGGACGGCGCTGATGAACTCGACAGGCATGAGCGAACTCCTAGGAAGGGAAGGTCACTTGAGCAGAGAGGTGTCGGTGGACTCGGCCACGTCGACGTTCGGGTCGAGGACCCCGATGCTGTTCATGAGGTCGGCGACCTGCTGGACGGTCGTGTTGACGTCCGAAGTGACCGGCAGCACCTGGCTGTAGGCGGCCGAGGCGAGGGTCTTGGCGACCGTGGCGTCGGCGCCGTTGCGCTGCTCGATGGCCTTCGCGTACGCGTCCTGGTGGGTGCTGGTCCACTTCAGCGCCGTGCTCAGTCGCTGGAGGAAGTCCGAAAGAGCCGTCTTTTTCGCCGAGTTGGCGAGGGCCTTCTCGGAGGCGTTGATGAAGCCGTAGCCGCTGACCCGGCCGTCCGCGCCGTCGACGAGGAGCTTGCCGCCCTGCTCCAGACCGACGGCCTGGTAGACGCCGAACGTCGCCCAGATCTTGATCTTCCCCGAGGCGAAGGCGGCCTGCGCGTCGGTCGGCAGCAGGTACTGCACCTTGACGTCCTTGTAGCTCAGCCCGTTCTGCTTCAGCACATTGGCCAGCAGGTACTCCGAGATGCTGCCCTTCGCCGAGGACACCACGACCTTCTGCCCCTTGAGGTCCTGCACGCTGTCGATGCCGGAGTCCTTGCGGACGACGATCCCGACATGCGTGCCGTCGTTCTTCAGGGCGGCCACGTTCTTGACCTTGACGCCACCACTGAGCGCCTGGAGCGCGGGCAGGTCGGCGGAGTACCCGGTGTCTGCGGCGTTCGCCTGCACGGCCTGGTAGAGCGGGGCCGCGCCCTCGAACTCGGCCCATTTCACCTTGTACTGGGCGCCCTTGAGCGCGTTCGACGCGGCGACGATCGTCTGGAGCGTCTTGGCCTGGTCGCCGATGGTGAGGGTGACCTGCCCGCCGGCGGAGGTGTCCGCCGAGGAGTCGGCACCGCAGGCGCTCAACGCCAGCAGGGCGGTCAGGCTCAGGGAGGCGGCGGCGATGCTGCGGATCACGAGGGGGTTCCTTCCAATGTACGGGTCACGCCGAGCCAGTTGAGGAGGCGGGCGCGCAGGGTCACGAACTCGGGGGCGGTCAGGTCACGGGGGCGGGGCAGATCGACGGTCACCTCGTGGGCGATACGGCCCTCGTCCATCACCAGGACCCGGTCGGCGAGCAGCAGCGCCTCCTCCACGTCATGGGTGACCAGGAGGATCGCGCACCCGTGCAGCCGCCACAGCTCGGCGACGAGCGCCTGCACCCTGCCCCGGGTCAGCGCGTCCAGCGCGCCGAACGGCTCGTCCAGCAAAAGGAGTTCGGGCTCCCGCACCAGCGCACGAGCAAGGGAGACCCGCTGCGCCTGCCCGCCGGACAGCGTCTTCGGCCAGACGGTCGCCCGCTCCGCGATGCCGACCTCGTCCAGCGCCTTCACCGCGAGCGCCCGGTCCGGCCGCCCGGGCAGCCCGAGCACGACATTGCGCCACACCTTCAACCAGGGCAGCAGCCTCGGTGATTGGAAGGCCGCGCTGCGCCGCGCGGGCACCGTCACCTCGCCGCCGATCTCGTCGTCGAGCCCGGCGAGGATCCGCAGCAGCGTCGACTTGCCGCAGCCGCTGTGCCCGAGCAGGGCCACGAACTCGCCCTCCCGGATGTCGAGATCGAGATCGTGCAGCACGGTGTTGCCGTCGAAGGCCCGCGAAAGCCCCCGTATCTCCACGGAGTTGGCCATGGCTACGCCTCACCCTCGAAGTTGGCCCGCCAGGTCAGCAGCCGGCGCGACAGGATCCGTACGGCGAAGTCGCAGGCCAGCCCGAGCAGCGCGTACACGACGAGGCACAGCACGATGACGTCCGTACGGAAGTACTGCTGGGCGTTGCTCATCAGATAGCCGAGCCCCGCGTCCGCGTTGATCTGCTCGGCGAACACCAGCGCCAGCCACGCGGTCGACAGCGCGTACCGCAGGCCCACGAGTGCCCCGGGCAGCGCGCTCGGCAGGATGACGTACGTGATCAGACCGAGCCGCCCGAGCCCCATCATCCGTGCGGCCTCCACGAGTTGGGCGTCGGTGGAGCGGATGCCGCCGTAGATGTTGAAGTACAGCGGATACGTCACCCCGAGCGCCACGAGCGCGATCTTCGGGGTCTCCTCGATGCCGAACCAGACGATGAACAGCGGGATCAGCCCCACCCAGGGGATCGCCCGGAACATGCCCATCGAGGAGTCGATGACGTCCTCGCCGAGCCGGAACAGCCCGGCGAGCAGCGACAGGACCAGCGCGACGGTCGCCCCGATCAGGAACCCGATGGCGGCGCGGCGGCCGGACGCGGCGATGGCGTGCGGGAGTTCGCCGTTCTTCGTCAGGTCCACCGCCTGCTGGATGACGTCGACGGGGGAGGCCAGCACCGATTCGGGGAGCACTCCGGTGGCGGAGGTCAGGAACCAGAGCAGGACGAGTCCTACGGGTCCGGCGGCGCGCCGCACCGAACGGGGCACGGTGAAACGGCGGTCGACCTTCGCGGTCCCTCGGATGGTGACCCGGGTGGACGGCGCGGCGGCGACGTCCTTCTGCTGCGGCAGCACGGCCGCGTCCAGCGGCTCCGTCGTCATGGCCGGTGTCCCGTCGCCGCCGGGCGCGCGGGGTCGGCGGACCAGGCGGACCAGGAACCCGGGAAGAGCGTCGCCTCGAACCCGGCGATCGCCAGTGCCGCGATCTGATGGGCGGCGGTGACACCGGACCCGCAGTACACGCCGACGCGCGTCGCTGGGTCGGCCCCGCGCTCCTCGAACCGCTTGCGCAGCAACTCCGGTGCCAGGAACGTCCCGTCCGCCGCCAGGTTCTCCCCGGTCGGCGCGGACACGGCCCCCGGGATGTGCCCGGCGCGCGGGTCCACCGGTTCGGCCTCACCCCGGTAGCGCTCACCGGCACGGGCGTCCAACAGCAGTCCCGATACGGCGAGTTCAGCGGCACCGTCGGCATCGGTGACCGGCAGCGCACCCGGGCGGAGCGCGAGGTCACCGGGTGCCGGATCGGCGGGGACCCCGGACTCCAGCGGCAGTCCCGCCCTCCGCCAGGCGCCCAACGCCCCGTCCAGCAGGGTCACTTCGGTGACGCCCGCGTAGCGCAGCAGCCACCAGGAGCGGGCGGCGGCGGTGTTGCCCAGGTCGTCGTGGACCACGACACGCTGACCGGCGCCGATGCCCCAACGGCGGGCGGATTCCTGGAGTGCGGTGAAGTCGGGGAGGGGGTGCCGGCCGCCCTCGGGGCTCGGCGGTGCGGCCAGTTCGGCGTCCAGGTCGACGTAGACCGCGCCGGGGATGTGGCCGTCGGCGTAGTGGTCGCGGCCGTGGGGGTCACCGAGGGCCCAGCGGACGTCGAGCAGGACGGGAGGCTGCTCGGAGCCGAGGAGCTCGGACAGTTCGGCGACGGTGGTCGTCACGCGGCCGGTCATGTCAACTTCTCCGCGATCAGGGGCAGTTCGCGGATGCCGGGGGTCTGACCGGCGTCGTGGATCTCGGGCGCCTCACGGACTTCGGAGGTCAGCCGGAGCCGTTCGAGGAACAGGACGACCGTGGCGGCGGCAGTGCGGTGCAGGGCGTCGTTGAGGACATCGTGCCGGCCGCCGTGGAAGACGACGGTGTGCACGCCCGCGTGACCGTCGTAGACGCTCAGCGCCCGGTCGAGCGGGCTGATCGTGTCGTCCTTGCCGTGCAGGGCCAGGACCGGGACGTGCACCAGGTCGAGGCGCGGTGCGGGCAGGTCGGGGGTGCCGTCGATGGCTCCGCGCCGGAAGCCGGGGTCGCCGGTGAGGCGGCCCTGATGGGTCGGGCAGGCGGTGCGGGCCGCGGCCTCCTGCTCCCAACTGCCCGCCGTCCAGGCGCCGGTGGGCAGCCCGGCCAGGATCAGGGCGTCGACGCCCGCGGTCCGCTCGGCGGCGAGTTGAAGGGCGTAGAGCGCGCCCGTGTCGGAACCGACGAGGACCTTCGGGCCGGGCAGCGATTCGTCGGCGAGCAGCTTGGCGGCCTGCTCCAGGACGGCGGGGTCGGCGGTCGGGTCGCCGAGGGCACGGACACGGTAGGCGTCGAAGCCGAGGCGGCGGCCGAACCGCTCGTAGATGCCGCCGTGTTCGCCCCGCCCGGCCAGCACGATCAACGTGCCGCGCGCGGTGAGGCCTTCGGGTTCGTCCCAGGACGAGACGGAGGAGGAGGGCATGGGGTGGCAACTCCCAACGAGGGGAAAGGGGAGGGGAATTGAGGGTGGGGGGGGAGGAAGTGGGCAGGCCGGAGCCGCCGTCACGTGTCAGTGCGCAGGGCGGACGTGATCAGCGGGAACTCGGGAAGGGGGTGCCGCGGAGAGGCGGTGGGTCAACGACAGCGCGCGCTGCACGCCACGCCGAAGTCGATGACTCGGCGCTGCGTCAGAAGGGCAGCGGAAGCGGGCGTGTGCAGCATGCGCCCATCATGACCGGCCGCGAGCGATCGCGTCCAACGATGATTCCGCATCGAAACCGATCAGCTGTCGCGATCGTTGCCCGCGACAGGCTACCGTCACCGGCATGTCCCCACCTGTCCTCGACATCGTGGCCCTGCGCAGCCTGACCGCGATCGCGGACCGAGGCGGTTTCCACCGCGCGGCACAGGCCCTCGCCCTGAGCCAGTCCGCGGTCAGCCAGCATGTGCGCAGGCTGGAGAAGACACTGGGCCGCCCGATCGTCGAGCGGGAGGGACGCGGCACCCGGTTCACACCCGAGGGACGGCTCCTCCTCGAACAGGCCCGCCGCATCCTCGCCGTGCACGACGAAGCCGTACGCACGCTGCTCGATGTGGACGGCGACACCGTCACGATCGGCTCCACCGAACACGCGGCCGACCAGTTCCTGCCACGGCTGACCGCCGCGGTCCAGGAGGTGCGGCCCGGCTGTCGGGTCCGGTTCCGCATCGACCGCTCGGCCCGGCTCGTCGAGGCCGTGGAACGCGGCAGCGTCGACGTCGCGGTGTACGTCACCGAGGCCGCCGCCACCGAGGGCACACCGGTCGGCGGCCTCCCGCTCACCTGGCACGCGACCCCCGGCTGGCAGCCACCGGCCGCGCCCGCGCCCGTCCCGCTGGTCGCCATCGAGGACCCGTGCGCGATCCGCCGCCGCGCCATCTCCACCCTCGCCGCGCACGGCGTGCCCGCCGCGGTCGTCGGCGACGCGGGCTATCTCGCCGGGGTCCTCGACATCGCGCGCACCGGGCAGGGCGTCGCGCTCCTCGCGGCCGTCGGTTCGGCTCCGGACGGACTGACTCCGTACGACGGGCTGCCGTCCGTCACTCCGATCCCGATGAGCGCGCTGGCCCGGCCGGGCGCCGATCCGGCGACGGTCGACGCGGCCTTCGCGGCCGTACGGGATCTGCTGCGCTGACGAGGGTGTGCCGGCGGGAGATCGGCCTGAACTGCCCCCTGCGGTGCGGTAGTCCGGCCCGATATGGAGGAAAGATCCCTCGGGGGGATTCGGCGAGTCGACAAGGGGGCGCGATCGTCGTGAGGGTCGTCCTGCTCGGTACCGCCGCCGGTGGCGGTTTTCCGCAGTGGAACTGCGCCTGCGCGCTGTGCGCCGAAGCCCGCGACGGGAAACTCCCCTCGCGCACCCAGGAGTGCGTGGCCGTCACCGGCAACGCGCGCGACTGGTGGCTGCTCAACGCCTCGCCCGACCTCCGCACCCAGCTCACCGCCACCCCCGCACTCTGGCCGGGCCCCGGCCCACGCGACACCCCGGTGCGCGGCGTCCTCCTCACCGACGCCGAGGCCGACCATGTCGCGGGCCTGACCGTCTTGCGCGGGGCGGCGGGCCTCAAGGTGTACGCCCCCTCGCCCGTCCTCGCCGCGCTCACCCCGGCCCGCGCGGTCCTCGACCGCTACGCCCCCTGGGAGTGGTCCGACAGCCTCGGCGAGGACGGCTTCGTCCTGGCCGGCGGCCTGGTCGTCACCGCGCACCCGATGACCACCGAGACCCCCAGGCACGTACGGCCGCGCCCACCGGACGCCCGCTGGGTGACGGCGTACCGCATCGAGGACCTGGCCACCGGCGGAGCACTTGTCTACGCACCCTGCGTCCCGGCCTGGACGGACACTCTCGACGACCTGCTGACGACCGCCGACTGCGCGGTGCTGGACGGCACTTGCTTCACCGCGGACGCGTCGGTTACGACGCCCAGGGGCGCCCCCGCCGGTCCGCCGACCAGGGGACACCTGCCCGTCGCCGGCCCCCGCGGGAGCCTCGCCGAGCTGGCCCGCCACCCCGGGGTCCGCCGGATCTACACCCACCTCGACAACACGAACCCACTGCTCGACGCGGGCTCGGCGGCGCGGGCCCAGGTGAACGGGGCCGGGGTCGAAGTGCTCATGGACGGGGCCGAGTTCGTGGTGTGAGGGGGCGCGTCAGCTGTCGGTGCCGGCGTCGGGGTCGTCCAACATCCGTGCCAGGGCGCTTCGTTGGAGCGGGAGCACCTCCGCGTGCAGGTCGCGGCCCTTCCGGGTGAGCGCGACCCACACCCCGCGCCGGTCCTCGATGCACACGGAGCGCTCCACGAGGCCGTCCTTCTCCAGCCGCCCGATGAGACGGGAGAGCGCGCTCTGGCTGAGATGCACCCGTCCGACCAGGTTCTGCACCCGGCACTGGTCGCCCTCCTCGGGCGACTCGGCCGCGAGCATGTCGAGCACCTCGAAGTCGCTCGCACCCAGGCCGTGCGGGTGCAGCACACGGTCGATCTCGCACATCGTGCGCGCGTGCACGGACAGGATGTCCCGCCACTGTTCCTCTAGTTGCCGGGCACCGGCCGACGTCACTGCCATATACGAACGGTACACCGATTCGGCCAGTTATTGAGCACGCAACTAGTGCGTGTGCAAGTAGTCGACCGGTCCCGGGCCAGGCGGCGGGATGCGGCGTCAGGCGGCCGGATTCTGCGTGAGGCCGACGAAGTTCCCGTCCGCGTCCTTCACGAACGCGATCAGCTTGCCGCCGCCGACGTCCTGGACGTCCTGCACCAGCTCGGCGCCCGCCTCCACCATGGCCGCGAGCCGGGTCCGGATGTCGTCCACGGTCCAGTACGGCACCGGCCCTGTCATGCCCCGGGCGTGGCCGTTCGGGTCCAGGCCGACGTCCTGTCCGGCGGCCTTGTAGCCGACGTAGTACGACTCGTCGGCGTACGGCTCGACGCCCAGCAGTGCGCCGAACAGGGCCTTCGCGGCGCCGAGGTCCTTGACGGGGTAGATGATCGTGTTCAGTCCGTCGGTCATGGCGAGCTCCTCCGTGAAGCGTGGTCCGACGGATTTCGCCGGTGAATTCAGGCTAGGGCGGGGGAGGGGGCGGGGGCTTCTTCGATCCTGATCGAGTGGGCCGTGTGGGGGCATCCGGCGATCTGGCGCCCGATTCCGATGCCCGGTGCTCACCAATCGATGTTGACCGCCAAGAAGGGCTCGTTCTCGGGGGCCTCTTTGCGGGCCTTCAGGGCTCGCTCGGCGGGTTCGCCGACCGGTACGCGGAGCGGGGGCTCGGGGTGTTCGATCGTGTCGGCCACCGCGGCGGCCACGTCCTCCGGGGTGATGGCCTCGCCGCGGAGCGCGGGCAGCGCCGCGTACAGCGGGCCGTAGGGATCGTCCTCCTTGAGGAACACCCTGGCGCGTTCGCCGCCGCCCGAGGAGACCGCGCCCGGCTGCAGGATGCTCACCTGGACGCCGAAGTGGCCCGCCTCGATGGCGAGTGTCTCGGCCAGCGCCTCCAGCGCCCACTTGCTGGCGGCGTAGGGGCCGATCACGGGCAGTACCAGGCGTCCCTGGATGCTGGAGACGAAGAGGAGCCGGCCCGCTCCGCGCTCGCGCATGGCGGGCAGTACGGCCTGTGCCACGCGCAGGGCGCCCAGGGTGTTGAGCTGAAAGAGCCGTTCGACCTCCGCGAGCGGGACGCTTTCCAGGGGTGCGCGCACGGTGTCACCGGCGTTGCTGATGAGGACGTCGATGTGGCCGGCGTCCCGGACGGCCTGGTCGACGCTCTCCTGGTCGGTGACGTCGAGACGCAGCCGCTGGTCGACGGGGAGATCGGCCAGGGTTTCCGGTCGGCGTGCGGTGGCGATCACGCGGTGACCGCGTTCCGCGAGCGTGAGGGCGATGGCGCGGCCGATGCCCTTGGAGGCGCCGGTGATGAGTACGGATGACATGGGAGGACCTCGTCTTTCGTGGGGTGCGGGAGCGGGTGCGGGTCAGGCGGCGGCTTTGTCGCCGACGAGGTTGCCCCGCATGAGCCAGGTCGGGCCTTCTGCGTAGGTGCCGGCTTCGGCGAAGAAGGCGGCGAAGTAGGGGCCGGTGGCGTGCGTGGTGAACGCGTCGAGGTCGGCGTAGACCTCGTTGAGGTAGAAGACGTCCGGGTTCTCCTCGTCGGCGATGACCTCGAACCGGTGCGAGCCGGGCTCGTTCGCGAGGGAGTCACGGGCGGTCCTGTGAGCCGCTTGGACGAAGTCGTCGCGGTGCTCGGGCTGGACGGTGAAGGACACGAGGAACTGGTACATGAGGGGCTCTCCTCCAGGCGGGGACCGGTCGGTTCCGGTTGATTCAGTGAGGTGACGACGGGTGGTTCAGTGACTGAACTGCCCATGCGAGACCACCGTAGCACTGCCAGTTCAGTGAGTGAACTGCTGCTGGTAGAATTGGGGGTATGACGCTTCCCAGCACCTACACCGACGGGAACTGCCCCCTCGCGCGCACGCTGGAGGTCGTGGGCGAGCGCTGGACGCTCATGATCATTCGCGACGCGTTCTACGGCGTCCGGAGGTTCGGCGACTTCGCCACGCAGCTCGGTATCCCGCGGGCCGTTCTCACCAACCGGCTGAAGTCGCTCACCCAGGAGGGCGTGCTGACCCGTGAGGACGACGGGGCCGGTGTCGTCGAGTACCGCCTGACCGACAAGGGCCTCGCCCTGTGGCCGGCCGTGCGCGCGCTGATGAACTGGGGGGAGGCCTTCTACTCCCCGGCTGGGGTCAAGCGGCTGCTCCGCCATGACCTGGACGGGGGGGTCCTCGACGGGGACGGCCGGTGCGGGGAGTGCGGTGCGGTGGTCCCGGTCCAGGAGATCCGGAGCGAACCCGGACCCGGCTACCGGTCGGCCGGGACGGACAGCGATCCCATCTCCAGCGCGATCAACACGCCGCGACGACTGCTCGAACCGATCGTCACGGGGCGCGCGGCGGGTTGAGGCGGCGGGCGGATCGGGTGTCGGACGGGGAGCTGTGCCGGCGACGAAGTGCGGTGCCGGGTAAGGCAGTTGGGGTCGCGGGAACCGGGGTTCTCGTGCTTCGGACAGAAGCGCGCAGGTGCGAGCTGATGCCGTTGGCCGTGACGCGGCTGGGAGCACGTGAGGAGTGGGCCGCGGGCGGCGAGGGGGAGCGGGACCGGCTGCCGGGTCGGCTCGCCGGGGCATTCCCGCCCACCGGACCCCGGCCCGGCCGCAACGGGTCATCGGCCCATTAGCTGACCCCGGACACGCTGATGCCGGCCGACCAGGGCTGCGGCGTCTTTCGGGGCTGGTCTGCCGAGCGGTGGCAGCGGCTCTGCACGCGACCCTGCGCCCGTTCGGACAACCGGGTCGGTACGCCGGGCATCGGCGGCGCGTACCCCCAGGGCTGAGGGCCGGGCTGCGTGCCGCCGCAGGCGCAGTGCGTTCAGGCGCGTACCCCCAGGGCTGAGGGCCTGACTCCGTGCCGCCGCAGGCGCAGTGCCGGGCCCCGTTCGGGCCGCCCGGCTGCGACCTTCTCCCCCTATCGACCCCCCTCCCGCCCATGGCCCCCTCGCTCACGCACGCCCACCCCGATCACCCAGCGAAGCGTCCAGTGGCGCCGAAAATCGAACACGTGCTTGAATTTGGGTATGCCATTGTTTCTCGACCGCCCCGCCCAGACCCACCAGGAGGGGACTGCCCCCTGTCGACAGCTCGCCCGACGACCCGATCGCACCGACCTGCGCCGACGGCTGGAACGGAGCGCGGGGCGGCCATCAACTCAGCTGTATTTTCAGGCCCGTTGGCGCCGACAACCGCCACGTTCCGTCGCGTGGTGCGAGCCACGTGACCTGGGGCGGTCGCCCGGAGTCGTGGATGAGCGGCTCGGCCGATGACTGACTGGAACGCGGAGTCGCAACCCCCGGACGAGCCCGACGGCGTACCCGTGCCGATTCGCGTGATCGTCCATCCGCCGTTGGCCAAGGGCGGCCGGCGTGTACGCGTGGACGGCGTGATCCTCGGCCTGGCCCACAGTGCCACCGACGTGGCGGAATTCCTTCGCCGAGCCGGACTGGACATCGACCCGGCGGAACTGGCGGGGCAGCCGTGGATCGACTGGCGCGGTGTGGGGCCCGAGCGATGGGGCCCCGAGACAGGTAACTGAACCACTGGCGGCGACGGTTGGCGCCGACCCTGCCCGCAAGAGCCCGGCGTCTCGACGCCCCGGCTCCTCAACTCCCTACCTGGGCCGAGCCGTTACCCACCCCCTCACGTCGACTCCCGCTTCACCAACTCCGTCGGCAGTATCACCGCCGCCGTGTCCTCCCCGCCGATCTGCGCCAACAGCACCCGCACCATCTCCGCACTGATCCGGTCGAACGGCTGCCGCATCGTGGTGAGTTCGGGGCTGGACGCCAACGCCGCGGGGGAGTCGTCGAAGCCGCCGACCGCCACGTCCTCCGGTACTCGGCGCCCGGCCCGTTCCAGGGTGGTGAGTACGCCGCGGGCCATCAGGTCCGAGGCGACGAACACCGCGTCCAGGTCCGGGACCTGGGCGAGCAGACGCTCGGCGCCCCGCTCACCGCTGAGGCGGCTGTAGTCGCCGGAGACGATGAGGTCGTCGTCCACGTCGATGCCCGACTCGGCGAGCACCTCCTTGTAACCGGCGAGGCGTTCGATGCCGCCCGGTGTGTCCAGCGGCCCGGTGACGGTGCCGATGCGGCGGCGGCCGAGGGAGAGGAGATGGCGGGTCATGTCACGCGCGCCGTCCCGGTCGTCGGCGGCGACGTAACTCACCTTGGAGCCGAGCCCGATCGGCTTGCCGCAGGCCACCAGGGGGACGCCCGCCTCGCTCAGCTCCTCCGCCACCGGGTTCCCGGAGTGGCTGGAGACCAGCAGGACGCCGTCGACGTGCCCGGAGGTGATGTACCGGGTGATGCGCCGCCGCTCGTCCTCGGTGCCGGCCAGCATCAGCAGGAGCGGGATGTCGTGCGCGGCCAGCGCCTGGGTGCAGCCGCGCAGCAGGACGTTGAAGTTCGGGTCCTCGAAGAACTTCTCCTGCGGTTCCGTCAGCAGGAAGCCGACCGAGTCCGAGCGCCCGGTGATCAGTGAACGGGCGTGCCGGTTCACCACGTAACCCGTCTTGCGGATGGCCGCGTTGACGGCCTCCTGCGCGGCCGGGCTCACATAGTGCCCGCCGTTGAGGACACGCGACACCGTGCCCCGCGACACACCGGCCTCGCGCGCCACGTCATGGATCGTCGGCGGCCTGCGCCGACCCCCCGTATTGCTCATGGTCAAGACTCTACGGCTCCTGGGCCCGCAGTCCGTAGCACAGGGATGGGAGCGTTCACAGCAGAGAAACGTCAGGGCTCCTTGTCAGCGGTCACGAACGTGCGGTTATGTTGGGGTCGCGTCCTGGGTCGTGCTGTGTGCACGTTCCCAATTGATCGATTACGGGAGAGATCCATGCCGGAGACCACCCCCAAGGGCCTCACCAGGCTCGCCTTCGGTGGGGACTACAACCCCGAGCAGTGGCCGGAGAGCGTCTGGGACGAGGACGTCCGGCTGATGCGGGAGGCCGGCGTCACCCTGGTGAGCGTCGGGATCTTCTCCTGGGCGCTGCTGGAACCCGAGCAGGGTGTGTACGACTTCGGCTGGCTGGACCGGATCATCGGCCTGCTGCACGAGAACGGCATCCGCGTCGACCTCGGCACGCCCACCGTCTCCCCGCCCGCCTGGTTCTACCGCGCCCACCCCGAGGCGCTGCCCGTCACCGCCGACGGCACCCGCTACGAGTTCGGCTCACGCGGCGCGATCTGCCACAGCAACGCCGACTACCGCGCCGCCGCCGCGAACATCACCACCCGGCTCGCCGAGCGCTACGGCGACCACCCCGCCCTCGCGCTGTGGCACGTCTTCAACGAGTACGGCGTCCCGGTCTCCGCCTGTTACTGCGACTCCTGCGCCGCCCACTTCCGCCGCTGGCTGGCCATGACCTATCAGACCGTCGACGGCGTCAACGCGGCCTGGGGCACGGCCTTTTGGGGCCAGCGCTACGGCGACCTCGGCCAGATCAACCCGCCGCGGCTCACCCCGACCGCCGTCAACCCGGCCCAGGCGCTGGACTACACGCGCTTCGCGGACGTCACGATGCGCGAGAACTTCATCGCGGAACGGGACATCCTGCACCGCCTCTCACCCGGCGTCCCGGTCACCACCAACTTCATGGCCGCGCTCAGCCAGTGCGAGTCCGTGGACTACTGGGCCTGGGGCCGCGAGGTCGACCTCGTCACCAATGACCACTACCTGATCACCGACGGCCGCCGCACCCACGTCAACCTCGCGATGGCCGCCGACCTCACCCGCTCCGTCGCGGGCGGCGCCCCCTGGCTGCTCCTCGAGCACTCCACCTCGGGCGTCAACTGGCAGCCCCGCAACCCCGCCAAGGCCCCCGGCCAGATGGCCCGCAACGCCCTCTCCCACGTGGCGCGCGGCTCGGACGGCGCGATGTTCTTCCAGTGGCGCCAGTCCCGGCGCGGCGCCGAGAAGTTCCACTCCGCGATGCTCCCGCACGGCGGCACCGGAACCCGCGTCTGGCGCGAGGTCGTCGAACTGGGCGCGTCTGTCGCGGAGTTGGGCGAGATACGCGGCACGCGCACGCAGGCCGACGTGGCCGTCGTATGGGACTGGCATTCGTGGTGGGCGCAGAAACTGGAGTGGCGTCCCAGCCAGGACCACGACGCCCGTGAGCGCGCCGACGCGTTCTACGAGGCGCTCTACGACCGGCACCTGACCGTCGACTTCGCGCACCCGGAAGCCGACTTGTCGGCCTATCCCCTTGTCGTCGTACCGGCGTTGTACCTGATGACGGAGGCGGCCGGGCGCAATCTGAAGCGGTACGTCGAGAACGGCGGCACCCTCGTCGTCTCCTACTTCTCCGGCATCGTCGACGAGCACGACGCCGTCCACGAGGGCGCCTGTCCGGGCGCGCTGCGGGACGTACTCGGCCTGACCGTCGAGGAGTTCTCGCCGCTCCTCGCCGACCAGCGGGTGCGGATCACCGGACCCGACGGCTCCGAACTCACCGGTGACGTCTGGACCGAGTTCGTCGTCCCGGACGGCGCCGAGACCGTGTGGACGTACGCCGAGGGCCTCACCGCCGACCATCCGGCCGTCACCCGGAACCGCCTCGGCGACGGCACCGCCTGGTACGTGTCGACGCGCCTCGACGCTTACGGCGTGGACGCCCTCCTCGGCTGGGCGGCCGAGGACGCCCGGATCACCCCGCGCGCCGACCTGCCGTACGACGTGGAGGTTGTCCGGCGCGAAGGGGCCGCGGGCGACTACCTCTTCGCGATCAACCACAGCGCCTCGGACGTCAAGGTCCAACTCGGCGCAGACGGGACCGAGTTGCTGACCGGTGAGCGTGCCGCGGGGGGTCTCGCGGTGCCCGCCGGGGCCGTGCGGGTCGTACGGCTCGACGGCTGAGCCGACTCCCCTCCGCCCGCGCGAGCCGTGAGCCGCGGGTGGAGGGGGACGTCCTCCGGGGCCCTCCGGGCGTGCGGTTCTGTTCGGCTACGGCGGTGCGGTTCGGCCATGTCCGGGTCCGGTGGCCGGAGGCCGGTCACGCTGGTGCGATCCCGTCCCACCCGCAGTCCCGCGCCCCAGGGCCGGTCGGTCCCCTCGAACAGGACCGGTCGGTCCCGGACAAGGGTCACCGAGTCCGGGACGCGGCGAGCCGTGCTGCGGGAGAGTGGAAGGACGCGGCAAGCGGCGAGCAGGACGGAGGGTCACGAGATGCTGAGGACTCCGGCAGGTCAGCGGCGGTTGGACATCCTGGAGTGGCTGAGAGAACCGGCCGCCCATTTCCCCGCCCACCGGGTCGTCCCCGAGGCCGGTGTGAGTACGGAGGCGGTCGCGGCCAAGCTGGGCGTGTCCCGCCAGGTCGCCGACACCCACCTCGAACTCCTCACCTCGCTGGGCCTGTTGAGGGCGCGGCGGGTCCGGCGGCGCACCTACTACCGGCGCGACGAGGTCCGTATCGCCGAGGTGGCCCGGATGTTCGAGAAGGGCTGGTAGGCCGACCCTCCTGACGGGCTCGGCCGCACGGGGTGTCACACCTTGTCCTGCTCGGAGCGCGTCGGCGGTTCCTCCTGCTCGGCCTCGGTCACCGGGTCCTGCGCTGCCTCCGGCGCTCCCGGTTCCGTGCGGAACGCGGCGCCGGGGTCCCCGAACCGCTCGCACAGCAGCCTGCCCAGCAGCGCGCCGCCGTAGAGCACGAAGCCCACGCCGACCAGCCAGGACTCCACCACCAGGACCGTGCCGACCGGACCGTAGCTGACCGCGTTGGTGACCAGGAGCGGGGTGAACACCAGATACGAGAACCAGCGCAGGCCGACCAGGCCCGCCATCGTGGCGAGCGCGCCCGGGAGGAGGTAGCGCCAGGGGACCTGGCGGTTGAGCAGGAAGTGCGGGCCCCACCAGAAGAACAGCAGGCCGGCCGCCATGCTGAGCAGGATGCGGGGCGTGCCCGCGAGGACGTTGCGGGTCTGCACCTGCGCGTACAGGTAGCCCATCAGCATGACCAGCCACACCAGTTGGCGTCGCCAGATGCGGTGCCAGGGGGCGTCGGTCGGGCGCCACACGTGTTCGTAGCCGTTCTGCACGCTCGACGCGAAGGACAGGCCGAACAGGGCGAGCAGCGCGACACTCAACGCGCTGGTGGTGCCGATGACCTTGCGGGGCGGGGTGAAGACGTCGGTGAGCGCGCGGGCGGAGCGGCCGGACAGGTCCATGCCGTCCACCAGCCAGAGCGCGAACCCGCCGTGCCCGAGCGGATCGGCCGCGGCCACCACGATCAGCAGTGGCGCGAGCGTGACCAGGGCGAGCGTCGCGAACCCCATCGCCCGGTGCAGCAGCTCCAACTCCCGCCCGCGCCGGTTGAGTTCGGCGAGACCGAGTCCCTGCCACACCGCGCGCACCCGTCTCATCGCGGATGTCCCGAACACCGGGTGGCCGACCGTGACATGTGGGCCCCCTCTCGCCGACCGGCAGCGAAAATCGGGTCACCGGGAATACGCTCGGCAAACGTGGCCGGGTGCCGCGATGACCGGGAAGAGCAGCAAGCGTACGCGCGCCCGACCCAACCGTGGAGGTTTTCATGGACCGACCCGACGACCGATCCGATGGCCGACCCGATGGCCGATCCATGGGCCGCCCCGACGCCCTGCGTGCCCGCCGCTACGTCGCGATCGGCGGCCGGGGTCCGGAGGACGTGGTGGCCGATGCCCGCGGCCGGGTGCTGACCGGTGTCGAGGACGGCCGCATCCTCCGGCTCGACGGACTGCTCGACCCCGACGCGGTCCGGGTGGAGACCCTCGCGGACACCGGCGGCAGGCCGCTCGGCCTCGAACTCCTCCCGGACGAGGGCCTGTTGGTGTGCGACGCGGAGCGCGGGCTGCTGCGGGTCGACCTCGGGAACGGCGCCGTGCGCGTCCTCGCGGACTCGGTGGCGGGGGAGCCGCTGCGGTTCTGCAGCAACGTGGTCGCCCTGTCCGACGGCAGCGTGTACTTCACCGTGTCCAGCCGTCGCTACCCCCTCGACCAGTGGCTCGGTGACATCGTCGAACACACCGGCACGGGACGGCTGTTGCGTCTCGCGCCCGGCAGCGCCACCCCCGAAGTCCTCCTGGACGGGCTCCAGTTCGCCAACGGCCTTGCGCCCAGCGCCGATCAGTCCTTCCTGGTGATCGCGGAGACCGGCGCCCGCCGCCTCACCCGCTACTGGCTCACCGGACCCGAGGCGGGCCGTAGCGGACCCTTCGTCGAGGATCTCCCGGGTATGCCCGACAACCTGTGGCGCGCGGGCCCCGACGGGCCGATCTGGGTCGCGCTCGCCGGACCGCGCGTGCCCCCGCTCGACCTCCTCCACCGCGCCCCCGACGCCGTACGGCACACAGCCGCCCGGATCGCCGTACGCGCGCCCTACCGTCCGACCGGCACGATCGGGGCGCTCGCGGTCGACGACGAGGGCCGGGTCGTGCACCGTCTCGCCGCGCGCGGCTCGTCCTTCCGCATGGTCACCGGCGTCTGCGAGGCGGCCGGTCACCTGGTGCTGGGCAGCCTGCGGGAACGCGGTGTCGCGCTGTGCGAGCCGCCCGCCCCGAAGTGACCCCGGCGCGCCCCCGGCGTTACCCTGATGCCCGGCCGCGATCAGCTCTCGCGGCGCGGCGGTGGGGCCCGCCGTACCCGAACCGCGGCAGAGGTGCCGCCAACGGTCCCTACTTGTGAAGGCGTGCGCCCACAGGGCCCCCGACGAGTAGGAGACGTACGGCCATGACAGCCCCCGAAGCCGAGAGCCTGCGCACGCGGTCGCAAGGCCCGCGCCCGTCCGTCTGGCAGGGGCAGGGGCCCGTCGTCGCGGTGGTCGCGCTCGGCGGTGCGATCGGGGCCGTGGCCCGGTACGCGGCCTCGCTCTGGTGGCCCGCCTCGGACGGGGGTTTCCCCTGGACGACCTTCGGGATCAACGTCGTCGGCTGTGCCGTGATCGGTGTGTTCATGGTGGTCATCACCGATGTGTGGGCCGCCCACCGGCTGGTCCGGCCGTTCTTCGGCACCGGGGTGCTCGGCGGCTTCACCACCTTCTCGACGTACGCCGCCGACATCCAGAAACTGATCGACGCGGGCCATCCCCGCACCGCGCTGGCCTACCTCGCCGGGACCCTCTTCGCGGCCCTCGCGGCGGTGTGGCTCGGCGTGACGGCGGCCCGGCGCGTGCTCACCCGGAGGCAGCGATGACCAGGCTGACCGGCAGCGCCCTGCGGGTGACCGTCTTCATCGGCGAGAACGACACCTGGCACCACAAGCCCCTCTACGCCGAGATCGTCCACCGCGCGCACACGGCAGGGCTGGCCGGCGCCAGCGTCTTCCGGGGCATCGAGGGCTTCGGCGCCTCCTCCCGCATCCACACCTCCCGGCTGCTGTCGCTCAGTGAGGACCTGCCGGTGGCGATCGTGATCGTGGACACCGAGGAGCGCGTACGGGCCTATCTGCCCCAGCTCGACGAACTCGTCACCGAGGGACTCGTGATCCTCGACGAGTGCGAGGTCATCCGGTACGTGGGCCGCACGGATGACTCCGGCGAATCGGACGCGAAGGGTAAGAGGTCGTTGTGAACTGGGTGTTGGTCGTCGCGGGCGCCATGGTCGGTGCCCCGCTCCGCTATCTCACCGACCGCGCGGTGCAGACCGGACACGACACCGTCTTCCCCTGGGGCACGTTCGCGGTGAACGTCACCGGGTGTCTGATCCTGGGCGTGCTGACCGGCGCGGTGTCCGCCGGTGCCGCGGGCCCGCATCTCCAACTCCTCGTCGGGACAGGCCTGTGCGGGGCCCTGACGACGTACTCGACCTTCTCGTACGAGACACTGCGGCTGACCGAGACAGGGGCGGGCCTCTACGCTGCCGCCAACGTCGTCGGCAGCGTGACGGCGGGCCTCGGTGCGGCATTTGTCGGGGTGTCGATCGCGCAGGCCCTGTGGGCGTAACAGGTCGGGCGGATCCGGTGCCCCGCCTCGACCGCCCCCGGCGCTATTGTCTACAGCACTGTCGACCAACTCCCAAGAACTGGATCTCATGAGCGTCATCAGCGTCGGTCAGGCCGCCATTCTCGGTGTCGTCGAGGGGGTGACCGAGTTCCTGCCCGTCTCCTCGACCGGCCATCTGAAGATCGTCGAGGGGCTGATGAACATCCCTGTCGACGACAACGCCGTCGTCGGGTTCTCGGCCGTCATCCAGGTCGGCGCCATCGCCGCCGTGCTCGTGTACTTCTTCAAGGACATCGTGCGGATCGTGACCGCGTGGGGCCGTGGCCTGCGCAACCGGGAGGAGCGCTACCACCACGACTACAAGTTCGCCTGGTGGGTGATCTACGCGACGATCCCGATCGTCCTGGTGGGTCTCGCCGCGAAGCCGCTGATCGACGGCCCGCTCGGCTCGCTGTGGGTGGTCGCCGCCTCGCTGAT
Organism: Streptomyces sp. NBC_00252; assembly: GCF_036187565.1. Lineage (NCBI taxonomy): Bacteria > Bacillati > Actinomycetota > Actinomycetes > Kitasatosporales > Streptomycetaceae > Streptomyces > Streptomyces sp. NBC_00252. Next base: position 8,936,935 of record NZ_CP108087.1, read on the forward strand.
CGTCGGCAGTGGTGTCATGTGGTGCGCCGACCAGATGGGCCGGCACAAGCGCGGTGAGGACGACACCACCTTCAAGGACGCGATGCTGGTGGGCAGTTCGCAGATCCTCGCGCTGCTCTTCCCCGGTTTCTCCCGCTCCGGCGCCACCATGTCGACCGGTCTCATCCTCGACCTGGACCGCGTCGCCGCGACCCGGCTCTCCTTCTTCCTCGGCATCCCCGCGCTGACCGGCGCCGGCATCTACGAGCTGAAGGACGCCCTGGGCACGGGCGTGGGCGCGGCCCCGCTGGCCGTGGGCACGGTCGTGTCGTTCGTGGTGGCGTACGCCTCCATCGCCTGGCTGCTGAAGTTCGTCGCCAAGCACTCCTTCAACGCCTTCGTGATCTACCGGATCATCATCGGCGTCCTGCTGTTCGGCCTGCTCGGCGCGGGTGTGCTCAACAGCTGACGGCGCGGGGACGATCGACACAGCGGGCGTGAAGCCGGATTTTCAGGCTTCACGCCCGCTGAATTTTTCTTTTCGGACCGCTTGACAGCACTGTCCCGTCACCCGCAGGATCACGTCCGTGAACCTGTCAGACAGCCAGACAGGTGGAGTCGGGCCGCGGCGCGTGAGCGCCATGGAAGCGGTCCTCGTCCACCTCCGCGGCGCCATCGAACGCGGCGACTACGCCATCGGCGACAAGCTGCCGTCCGAGGCGGAGCTGTGCCGCACCCTGGAGATCAGCCGCCCGGTGCTGCGGGAGGCCCTGCGCGCCCTGCAGACCATGGGCCTGACCGTCTCCAAGACCGGCAAGGGCACCTTCGTGGTCGCCAACGCCGTGGAGGACCCCACCTTCGGCGACTACGCGGCCAGCGACCTGCTGGAGGTGCGCCGCCACGTCGAGATCCCGGTCGCCGGCTACGCGGCACTGCGCCGCACCCCGGAGAACCTGGACCACCTGGCCCACCTCCTGGACCGGATGGAACAGGAGACGGACACCACCGCGTGGGTCGCGATGGACACCCTCTTCCACCTCGCCGTCGCCGAGGCGGCCCAGAACCCGGTCTTCCGCCGGGTCATCGAGGAGATCCGCGACGCCCTGGCCCGCCAGTCCGCGTTCCTCAACGAACTCGGCGGCCGGCGCGAGCAGTCCAACCGCGAGCACCGCGCCATCGTCGAGGCGCTGATCGACGGCAGCGAGCCGGACGCCGTCGAAGCCATGTCCCACCACCTCGACCGGGTCGAGACGACCCTCACCGACATCGTGCGCCCCACGCGCACGGACACCCCCACGGAAGGCGAACCCGAGGCGTGAGCGAGCAGTCCCTGCACGACGGCGTGCAGAAACGATCCAGCCATGTCGACGCCGGAGACGCCGGCTACAGCAAGTCCCTCAAGTCCCGGCACGTCAACATGATCGCCATCGGCGGCGCGATCGGCACCGGCCTCTTCCTCGGCGCGGGCGGCCGCCTCGCCGACGCCGGACCCTCCCTCTTCATCGCCTACGCGGTCTGCGGACTCTTCGCCTTCCTCGTCGTCCGCGCCCTGGGCGAACTCGTCCTGTACCGGCCCTCGTCGGGCGCCTTCGTGTCGTACGCCCGCGAGTTCCTCGGCGAGAAGGGCGCCTACGTAGCGGGCTGGATGTACTTCCTGAACTGGGCCACCACCGGCGTCGCCGACATCACCGCCGTCGCCGTCTACACCCACTACTGGGGCATGTTCTCCGACATCCCGCAGTGGGTGATCGCGCTCATCGCCCTCGCGGTGGTCCTCACGGTGAACCTGATCTCGGTGCGGATGTTCGGCGAGCTGGAGTTCTGGTTCGCGATCATCAAGGTCAGCGCGCTCGTCGTCTTCATGCTCATCGGCATCTTCCTGCTGGTCACCCAGCACCCCGTCGACGGCCACACGCCCGGCCCGTCCCTGATCACCGACAACGGCGGCATCTTCCCCAACGGCATGCTGCCCATGCTCCTGATCATCCAGGGCGTCGTCTTCGCCTACGCCTCGGTCGAACTGGTCGGCGTCGCCGCGGGCGAGACGGAGAACCCCGAGAAGATCATGCCGAAGGCGATCAACTCGATCATGTGGCGCGTCGGCCTCTTCTACGTCGGCTCGGTCGTCCTGCTGTCGATGCTGCTGCCCTGGAGCAAGTACACCGCTGACCAGAGCCCGTTCGTCACGGTCCTCTCCCAGATCGGCATCCCCGCGGCCGGCGGCGTCATGAACCTCGTCGTCCTCACCGCGGCCATGTCCTCGCTCAACTCCGGCCTCTACTCCACCGGCCGCATCCTCCGCTCCATGGCCATGTCCGGCTCGGCCCCCAAGTTCACCTCGGTGATGAGCCGCAGCCAGGTCCCCTACGGCGGCATCCTGCTCACCAGCGGCATCTGCGTCCTCGGCGTCGCCCTCAACTTCGTGGTCCCGGCGGACGCGTTCGAGATCGTCCTGAACTTCGCCGCGATCGGCATCCTCGCCACCTGGGGCATGATCATGCTCTGTCACTTCCTCTTCTGGCGGAAGACCGAGCAGGGCGAACTGACCCGGCCGAGCTACCGGTTGCCGGGCTCCCCCTGGACCGAACTCGTGACGCTGGCCTTCCTCGTCACCGTCCTGGTCCTCATGTACGCCGACGGCGGCGCCGGACGCACCACCGTGCTGTGCCTGCCGCTGATCGCCGCCGCCCTGGTCGCCGGATGGTTCGCCGTCCGCCGCCGCGTGGCCGGCACGTCCTCCACCGCACCCGACGCGTGAGACCCACGTCGTCCCGATCCTGACAGGCAGTGATGTACAGCAGTTCCCTCGCGGACCCACCCCTCATCCGTGAACCCCTCCACGCACCCGTCGCCCACCTCATCCGCGGCGGAGTGATCGAGGGCATCCACTACGGCTCCGTCGTCGTCCTCGGCGCCGACGGTCAGGTACAGCTCCAGATCGGCGACATCGAGGCCGCGTTCTACCCGCGCTCGGCGATCAAGCCCGTCCAGGCCGTCGCCATGGTGCGGGCCGGGCTGCCGCTCGACGGCGAGCTGCTCTCGCTCGCCGCGGCCAGCCACTCCGGCGAGGAACGCCACCTCGACGGGACCCGGCGCATCCTCGAACTCGCCGGGCTCACCGAGGACTCCCTGCGCAACGTTCCCGACCTGCCGTTCGACCCGGTCGTGCGGGACGCCTGGGTGCGGGAGGGGCGGGAGCCGTCGCGGCTGGCCCAGAACTGTTCCGGGAAGCACGCGGCGATGCTCTACGTGTCCAAGCTCAACGGGTGGTCCCTGGACGACTATCTCGACCCCGCCCATCCTTTGCAGCAGGCCATCGCGGAGATCGTCGAGGACCTCACCGGGCAGCGGATCGCCCGGGTGTCCGTCGACGGGTGCGGGGCGCCGCTGTTCTCCATCTCCCTGCACGGGCTGGCGCGTGCCGTTGCCCGGATCACCACCGCCGCGCCGGGGACGCCTGAGGCACGGGTCGCCGACGCGATGCGGTCGTACGCGGAGATGGCGTCCGGGGCCGGGCGGGACGTGGCCGCGTTGATGCGGGCCGTTCCCGGGCTGCTGGCCAAGGACGGGTTCGAAGGCGTTCAGGTGGCCGCGCTGCCCGATGGGCGTGCTGTTGCCGTGAAGGTCTCGGACGGGGCCAACCGGGCGCGGATTCCCGTGGCCGCGGCCGCGCTGGTGCGGGCCGGGGTCGAGGAGGGGCTGCTCGCCGAGTTCGCGGGGGAGCCGTTGCTCGGTGGTGGGGAGCCGGTCGGTCGTGTTCGGCCTGTGCGGGCTTTGGACCCTGTGCCGCCGTTGTCCGCGTGTGCCTAGACCGGTTGTGGGGATCTGCGGGCCCGGTGGGAGCTGGTCGCGCCCACGCGGCGGAGCCGCATGTCGATACAGCCCCGCGCCCCTGAAAAGCAGTGCGTTGGCCCTTGACCCCTTTGGAAGGTGACCCTCATGACCGTTGCTGTTCGTCGCGAACATGATCTGCTCGGGGACCGGGATGTACCCGGTGATGCCTATTGGGGTGTCCACACTCTGCGGGCCACCGAGAACTTCCCCATCACCGGGACGCCGATCTCCATCTATCCCCACTTGATCAATGCGCTCGCCGCCGTCAAGGAGGCCGCTGCCCTCGCCAACGAGGAGCTGGGGCTGCTCTCGCCGGAGAAGACGCGCGCCATCGTCGGCGCCTGCCGGGAGATCCGGGTCGGGAAGCTGCACGACCAGTTCGTGGTGGACGTGGTGCAGGGCGGGGCCGGCACCTCGACCAACATGAACGCCAACGAGGTCGTGGCGAACCGGGCGTTGGAGCTGCTGGGGCACGGCAAGGGGGAGTACCAGTACCTGCACCCCAACGAGGACGTCAACCTCGGGCAGTCCACCAATGACGTGTATCCGACCGCGGTCAAGGTGGCGACGGTCTTCGCCGTGCAGGGGCTGCTCACGTCGATGGCTGTACTGCAGGACTCCTTTGCCCGTAAGGCCGTTGAGTTCCATGACGTGCTCAAGATGGGCCGTACACAGTTGCAGGACGCGGTGCCGATGACGCTCGGTCAAGAGTTCTCGGCGTACGCGGTCATGATTGACGAGGACCGTCAACGTCTCGGCGAGGCGGTCCAGTTGATCCATGAGATCAACCTGGGTGCCACCGCCATCGGGACCGGCCTCAACGCGCCCGCCGGGTATGCCGAGTCGGCCCGCCGGCATCTGTCGGAGATCACCGGGCTGCCGCTGGTGACGGCCGCCAACCTGGTCGAGGCCACGCAGGACTGCGGGGCGTTCGTGCAGATGTCGGGGGTGCTCAAGCGCGTCGCGGTCAAGCTCTCCAAGAGCTGCAACGACCTGCGGCTGCTGTCCTCGGGGCCGCGCGCGGGGCTCGGGGAGATCAACCTGCCGCCGGTGCAGGCCGGTTCGAGCATCATGCCCGGCAAGGTCAACCCGGTGATCCCCGAGGTCGTCAACCAGGTCGCCTTCGAGGTGATCGGCAACGACGTCACCATCACCATGGCCGCCGAGGCCGGACAGCTCCAGCTCAACGCCTTCGAGCCGATCATCCTGCACTCGCTGTCGGCGTCCATCACACACCTGAGCGCCGCGTGCGTCACGCTCGCCGAGCGCTGCGTGGACGGCATCACCGCCAACACGGAGGCGCTGCGCGCGAGCGTGGAGAACTCCATCGGCCTCGTCACCGCGCTGAACCCGCACATCGGGTACACGGCCGCCACCGACATCGCCAAGGAGGCCCTCGTGACCGGCCGGGGCGTGGCCGAACTCGTCCTGGAGAAGGGCCTGTTGCCCGCCGAGACACTCGCCGCGCTGCTGCGGCCCGAGATCCTGGCAGGCAACGGCCCCGTGGCCGTCTGAGGCGCGGACGCGCACCAGGACCGGCCCGGAGGCACAATGGTGATCATGTCCCCATCGATGACCTTCCAGCCGGTCCTGGAGCGCATCGCCGGTGAGATCGAGCGCACCCCCGGCCGCGGCCGGCCCGCCGACTACATCCCGGCGCTCGCGGCCTGCGACCCGCGCCGCTTCGGCATGGCCGTCGCGGAACTGGACGGCACCGTGTACGGCGTGGGGGACTGGCGGCAGCCCTTCTCCACGCAGTCCATCACCAAGGTCTTCACCCTCGCCCTCGACCTGGCCCGCGAGGGCGACGAACTCTGGGAGCACGTCGGCCGCGAGCCCTCCGGCAACCCCTTCAACTCCCTGGTCCAGCTGGAGTACGAGAACGGCATCCCGCGCAACCCGTTCATCAACGCGGGCGCGCTCGTCGTCACCGACCGCCTCCAGACCCGTACCGGAGACGCGGCCGGAGAACTGCTGGCGTTCCTGCGCGCCGAGAGCGGCAACCCCTCCCTCGACTTCGACAAGGACGTCGCCGCCTCCGAGTCCGCGAACGGCGACCGCAACGCGGCCCTCGCCCACTTCATGAAGTCCTACGGCAACATCGACAACGACGTGCCCGTCCTCCTCGACCAGTACTTCCGCCAGTGCTCGATCGAGGCGTCCTGCGCCGATCTCGCCCTCGCGGCCGGCTTCCTGGCTCGGCACGGCAGCCGCTCCGACGGCTCCCGGCTGCTCACCCTCACCCAGGCCAAGCAGGTCAACGCGGTGATGCTGACGTGCGGGACGTACGACGCGGCGGGCGAGTTCGCCTACCGGGTGGGGCTGCCCGGCAAGAGCGGGGTGGGCGGCGGGATCATCGCGATCGTCCCGGGGCGGTGCACCCTCGCCGTGTGGGGCCCCGGGCTGGACGAACGCGGGAACTCGGTGACCGGGGTCGCCGCGCTCGATCGCTTCACGACCCTGACCGGAGTGTCGGTGTTCTGACCGGCGTCAGCCGAGGAACTCCATGAGCATCGCCGGCAGCACCTTCCGGTGCATGACCTGCATGTGTGTGGTGCCGGGCAGCACCGCGAGTTGCGCGCCGGGGATCAGCCGCTGCATCTCGGCGAGGTGCTCGACGGGGAAGAAGTCCGTGTCGCCGATCACGAGGAGCGTGGGCGCGGTCACCGTGCGCAGGTCGTCGGCGGTCCAGGGCAGCGGGTCGTTCGCCGCCGCCGCGGACTTGGCGAAGAAGTCCTGGAAGTGCTCGGGGTGCGGTGCGACGGCCGCGTAGGCGTCGGCCATCTCCTGGAAGTCGGCCTTGCTGGGCATCCGGGGCGAGCTGAAGTCGGAGGAACGGATCTCCTCGTGGACGCCGTCCTGGGTGTACTGACTGGCCGCCGGCACGATCCGTCCGACTCGCTCCGGGTGCCGGACCGCGAGCTCCAGCGCGACCAGTCCACCGAGGCTGAAGCCGATGAAGTCGGCCTGCCGGACGCCGAGTTCGTCGAGCAGCGCCACCACGTCGGAGGCCAGGTCCGGGATCGTCAGCGGCCGGTCGGTGTCGGCGGTGTGGCCGTGGCCCTGGAGTTCGGGGGCGATCACGTACCGCTCGGCCGACAGCGTGGGCAGCATCGCCCCGAAGGTCAGCCCGACGGTCTGCACACCGCCGTGCAGCAGCACCAGGGGGCGCCGGCCCTCGTGCTCGGTGCCATGGATCTCGTAGTACATCTCCTGGCCGTTCACCTTGGTGCGGGCGGAGCTGGTCGGCACGGTCATCACGTCCGTTCTGGGAGAGTCGGTCATCAGGGAGACCGGTCGCGGACCGAGAACTCATCGGTGCCGAGGGCCGAGCACACGGAGGTCACGCGCAGTCCGCCGCACGGAGAGCGGCAGGTCGCTTTCCCGCCATCGGACGTTGACACGCTGGGCGAGTGTTGGCCATGGGTTTTCCCGTCGATCTCCGTCGCTGTCAGGTACTCGGTCTGGCCGGAACCGCCGTCCTCGCGCTGGGCGGTGAGACGGCCGGGGCGCTCCCGTCAGCGGACCTCTTCTCCCCGGCCTCCGCGCAGGCGGCGCTCGGGCTGGTCGGGGTCTACTTCGGTGTCGTCCTGCTGATCGCGGCCTGGCTGCTGCTGGGCAAGCTGATCCGCAGCGCCGAACCGCCCACCCCGCGCTCCCTGTTCCTGGTGCTCGCCGTGTGGGCGTCGCCGCTGCTGCTCGCGCCGCCGCTGTTCAGCCGGGACGTGTACAGCTACCTCGCGCAGGGCGCCATGGTTGACGCCCACATGGACGTATACGCGCACGGCCCCGCCACGCTCGGCGGGCCGCTCGCCGACGAGGTCGCCCCGCTGTGGCAGCACACCGGCGCGCCGTACGGCCCGGTGTTCCTCGCCCTCGCCTCGGGGCTGTCCGGGCTGACCCGCGGCGAACTCCCCGCCGGGCTCTTCGGGATGCGGGTCGTCGCCCTCCTCGGGGTGGGCCTGATGGCCGCCGCGCTGCCCCGGCTCGCCCGGCACAGCGGCGCCGACCCGGGCGCCGCGCTCTGGCTGGGCGCCCTCAACCCGCTCGTCCTGCTCCACCTCGTCGCCGGCGCCCACAACGACGCGATCATGCTCGGCCTCCTCGGCATCGGCCTGGTCGCCGCCCTCGGCCGCTGGCCGATCCTGGGCGCCGTACTCGTCACCCTCGCCGCCCTGGTCAAGGCTCCGGCCGCGCTCGGGCTCGCCGCGGTCGTGGTCCTGCAGATCCGCGCGGGCCACCGCCCGGTCAAGGCGGTCACGACGACCGTCGTCGCGTCCGCCGCCACCACGGTCGCCGCCACCGCCGTCGCGGGCACGGGCTACGGCTGGATCGGCGCCCTCGACACGCCCGTCTCGTCCCACAACTGGGCCCTCACGAGCCTCCTCGGCCGCGCCACCGGCGCCCTGCTGGAACACCTCGGCAGCGATCTCGCTCCCTTCGCCGTCCCGGCCTGGCACGCCCTCGGACTCGCGGTCACCGGCGCAGCCATCCTCGCCATATGGGTGCGTCTACGCCCCAGCCCGGTCTACGCACTCGGCCTGAGCCTCGCCGTCGTCGCCGCGTTCGGCCCGGCGATCCGCCCCTGGTACGCGCTGTGGGGCCTGTTCCTCATCGCCGCCGCCGCGCCCAGCACGTCCGTACGACACCGGGTGGCCGCCGTGACCGGGGTCCTCGCCCTCGCGGTCCTGCCCAGCGGCGGCCCCGCCGACGTAGGCCAACTCGTGCTGGCCGTCTCCGGCGGCGTCCTCGCGATCGTCGTCCTGTGGCAGGCCCGCCAGGCCGCCGAGGCCCCGGCCCTGGGACGTGCGGCATGAGAACACCCCGCACCGACCGCGGCCGCCTCTTCCTGGTGCTGGCCCTCGCCGCCGTCGTCACCGTCTTCACCGCGACCGTCCCGCTGCTGCGCGACTGGTTCGACCTGCGCGTCTACTACGGCACCATCCACACCTGGCTCCACCACGGCGGCCGGATCTACGACTACCACGTGCCCGGCACGGCCTACGGCTTCACGTATCCGCCGTTCGCCGCCGTCAGCATGGCCCCGATGGGCTACCTCGGCCTCGGCGCCGCGATCGTCGCCGCCCTGCTCCTCAACCTCGTGGCTCTCGGCGTGGTGCTGCGCATCCTGGCCGGTCCCGGATGGCGGCGCTACGGCTGGTTCGGATGGGCGCTGGTGGCGTGTGGGCTGGCCCTGTTCGAGCCGTTGCGCGACACCTTCAGCTTCGGGCAGGTCAACCTTCTGCTGCTGGCCCTCGTCCTGGGTGACTGCTGGCTGCTCTCCAGCGGCCGGAGCCGCTGGGCGGGCGTCGGCATCGGCCTCGCGGCGGCCATCAAGCTCACACCGGCGCTGTTCATCGGCCTGTTGCTGCTGGCCAGACGCTGGAAGGCCGCCGCGGTGGCGACGGCTGTGGCGCTCGGGGCGACCGGGCTCGCGGCCCTGGTGGTGCCGGACGCGTCGAAGTTCTACTGGACCCGGGCGATGTGGGACACGACCCGGGTGGGCCGCCTCGACTACGTCTCCAACCAGTCCCTGCAAGGAGTCCTGGCCCGGCTCGGCGAAACCGGCCGTCCCCTGTGGGCGGCGGCCGTCGTGCTCGTCCTGGCCGTGTGGGCGCTGCGGGCGCGCCGCGCGATCGGCGTGGGGGACTGGACGGCCGCGTTCGCGCTGACCGGGCTGACCGCGTGTCTGATCAGCCCGATCACCTGGGTGCACCACCTCGTGTGGCTGCTGCCGTCCTTCGCCGTCCTGGTCCGCGCGGGGCACCCGCGGATCGCGGGCGCCCTGTACGCGGTGATGTGCACGAGCGTCGTCTGGCTGTGGTTCGACGACTCCTCGGGCATCGACGGCTTCCTCGGCAGCAACACGTACACCTGGATCACCCTCGGCCTGCTGCTGTGGCTGCCGACCGGTCAGACCGGCGGGAGCCGCCTGATCCTGAACCGGATCGCGGCCACCACCGCGCCCGCGCCGAGCAGGGCCGCGGCCACGATCGCCACGGTGTCGGCCCAGCCGGGCCCTTCGTCCGGTACGACCGCGGCGGCCACCGGCACGGCTGCGGGACCCGACCTCGGCCTGGCCCGCAACGCGTCCAGCGACCCCACCGGATCGACCCGCCCGGCCGCCGCGAAGCCCCAGTCGAGCAGCTGACGCGCCTCGTCGTACACGGTGAAACCACCGCCCGCCTGAGGGTTCATCACCGTGACGACGAGCGACCGGCCGCCCCGACGCGCCGCCGCGACCAGAGTGTTGCCGGCGTGCGTGGTGTAGCCGTTCTTCACCCCGATGATCCCCGGATACCGCTCGACACCGTCGTTGCCGGTCAGCAGCCGGTTGGTGTTCTGGATGCCGTAGGACGATCCCTCGCCCGGGAACCGGGCCTCGGCGGTGGAGCAGTAGCGCGCGAAGTCCGCGTTGCGCAGACCGGCGCGGCCGAACACCGCGAGGTCGTAGGCGGAGGACACCTGGCCGTCGGTGTCGTAGCCGTCCGGTGAGACGACGTGCGTGTCGAGGGCGCCCAGGGTGCGGGCCTTGGCCTGCATCCGGATGGCCGTGGTCTCCCAGCCGCCGTTGAGGGAGGCGAGGACGTGCACGGCGTCGTTGCCGGAGTTGAGGAAGACCCCGCGCCACAGGTCGGCGACGCGGTAGGTGTGGCCTTCCTCGACTCCGACCAGGCTGCTGCCCTCGCCGATGCCGGCCAGGTCCTGTTCGCTGACGCGGTGCTGGATCCCTCCGGGGAGGACCGGGAGGACGGTCAGGGCGAACAGGGTTTTCAGGGTGCTGGCGGGTGGGAGTCTGCGGTGCGAGTCGTGGGCGGCGAGGACCTCGCCGGTCTGCGCGTCCGCGACCAGCCAGGAGAGGGCGGAGACGTCGGGGACGGCCGGGGCGCCCGGGCGGGGTCTGACCTGGGTGTCCGGTGTGTTCAGGAGTGCGGGTGGGGGTGTGGCTGTGCCGGGATCCGACCCGGTGTGGGCTGCCGCCGCGGTGGGGGTGAACGCGAGGACGCCCGCGAGGCAGAGGGCGCAGGCCGACACGGTGATCCGGGATGGGAGTCCGATTGTCATACCGCAAACGTAGGAACGGGAGGTGCCGTCGAGGGTGCTGGCGGGGCCGTACGGGGTCTGTCAGCACCCGGATGCGCTAGTGATGTGTCCGCGGCCGGTGGGGGCTGGTCGCGCCCGCGCGGCGGAGCCGCACATCGATACAGCCCCGCGCCCCTGGAAAACGCCGCTCAGGTCAGTCGGAGGGCAGGGTCGGCTGGATCTGGCGTAGGAACGTCGCGTTGTCCGGGGTGTTCCTCATGCGGTCCAGCAGGGTCTCCGTGCTGCCCTGGCCGTCCCTCGACTGGAGGGCTCGGCGCAAGCCCCGTACCGCGGTCAACTCGGCCTGGGTGAGGAGGAGTTCCTCTCGGCGGGTGCCGGACGGGTTGATCTCGACGGCCGGGAACACGCGGCGGGAGGCCAGGTCGCGGCTGAGGCGGAGTTCCATGTTGCCGGTGCTCTTCAGTTCCTCGAAGTAGAAGTCGTCGGCACGGGAGCCGGTCTCCACGAGTGCGGTGGCGAGGATGGTGAGGGAGCCGCCCTCCTCGGCGAGGCGTGCGGCGCCGAAGAACTTCTTCGGGCCGATCAGGGCGGTCGCGTCGACGCCGCCGCTGAGGGTGCGGCCACCGGACGCGGCCGCGTTGTTGTGGGCCCGGCACAGGCGGGTCAGCGAGTCGAGGAGGATCACCACGTCCTCGCCCGCCTCGACCAGCCGCTTGGCCCGCTCGATCACGAGCTCGGCCAGCGTGATGTGCTGCTTGGGGGCCTTGTCGAAGGTGGAGGCGTACACCTCGCCGCGCACGGAGCGCCGCATGTCGGTGACTTCCTCGGGGCGTTCGTCGAGCAGCACGACCATGAGGCGGGCCTCGGGGTGGTTGCCGGCGACGGCGGCCGCGATCTGCTGGAGCAGTACGGTCTTGCCGGTCTTGGGCGGGGCCACGATCAGCCCGCGCTGGCCCTTGCCGACGGGGGCGATCAGGTCGGCGACGCGTCCGGTCAGGCCGGCCGCCGGGTGCTCGAGGTGCAGCCGCTCACGCGGGTGCAGCGGGGTCAGGTCACGGAAGTGGCGTCGGCCGCGGAGTTCGCCGGGCGTGTGCCCGTTGACGAACGCGACCTCGGTCAGGGCGCGCTGCCCGCCGCGGACGCCTTCCAGGAGGTCGCCCTTGCGCAGGCCGTGACGGCGGATCAGCGCGGGGGAGACCTGGAGGTCGGTGGGTGAGGGCTGGCAGTTCAGCGCTCGCAGGTGCCCCTTCCCGTTGCCGTCGATGTCGAGGACACCGGTGGCGGTCTGGATGCGGGGCTGTTCCTGTACGGGGGGTTCGAGTGTGGTGGTCATGATGGGTGGTCCTTTCAAGGACGGATGCATGTGTCATGCGAGGAAGGGGGAGAAGCCGCAGGTGGAGGGCGAACGAGCGCTCCTCGGGGCGGCGGGGAACATCACCTCGGGTACGGCGGAAAGACGCCGGTCACGAGGTGGTGTGGAGAAGCCGGTGTGCCGGTCGGAAGCCGACGGGCTGTGCGGCGAAGGTGAAATGAGATCTGCACCGGCGCCCGGAACGGGGCGTACACAAGTGCTGACCGCACCGTAGCACACCCGGTGCGGTCTGGGTGTGACGTACGGCTCAGCGGCTCGCCAGGAGGCCGTAGAGGAGGGGGATCCTCGGCTCGGGGAGGCGCCACCAGCCGGTCTCGGTGCGGACCATCTGCGGCCAGCGCGGCCACGGCAGTTCGTCGCTCTCGCGAAGGCGCCGGATGTTCAGTCCTGCTGTCGTCAACGCGTTGATGACTTCGTCTATTCCGTGCATCCACTCGTAGCTGTCGGTCGCCCCGGTCACGGCCGGTCCGTCGGTGTAGGTGAAGGTGGCGTCCCGGTGGACCGGGCCGCCGCCGCTCAGGTAGTCGTGGCGGAGGAGGAGTTCCGGCCCCTCGTCCGGGGCGGGTTTCGGGCCGAGCGCGTTGAGCAGGGGGTGGAACTCGACGATGTACAACAGGCCGCCGGGGCGCAGGAGTTGAGCGACGATGTCCGCCCAGCGGGGGAGGTCGGGCAGATAGCACAGGGCGCCTTTGCCGGTGTACACGACGTCGAACTGCCGTTGCCCCAGGGCTTCCGCGGCGTCGTACACGTTCGACTGTACGTAGCCGACGTCGAGGCCGGCCTTCGCCGCGATGTCGTTCGCGGCCGTCACGGAGGCCTCGGAGAAGTCGAGGCCCGTGGCACGCGCCCCGCGCTGTGCGAACGCGAGGGTCTCGGTGCCGAGGTGGCACTGCAGGTGCAGGACGTCCCGGCCGGTGAGGTCGCCGAGGTCGTCCCACTCGAAGGAAGCGAACCAGCGCTCCGGATCCGGGTCGCCGTCGAGGCCGTAGAAGCGGCTGGCGAGGTGGACGGGGGTACGGGCGTCCCAGTTGGCCTGGTTGGCGCGCATCAGCCGTGCGGGGTCGTCGGTGCTCATGGGGACATCCTTCCGTGAACCCGTGAGTTGTTCCGGTTTTCTGTGCCGGGTGTCGATCCGGCTCGGTCGCGTTCGTCGGTGGGGTGTAGGAAGCTCATCGAGGACCGGGAGGACCCATGAAATACATGCTGCTCGTGTGCGGCGACGACACCGCCGACGACTCCGGGATGACACCCGTGGAACCGTGGGTGGAGGACCTCGGCGACCGGAACGTACGGCTGCACGGGCACCGCCTCGCGAGGCCCGCCGACGCCGTGACCGTGCGGGTGCGCGGCGGTGAGGTGCTGCGCAGCGACGGGCCGTTCGCGGAGACCAAGGAGTACGTCGCCGGCTACGACATCCTTGAGTGCGACACCCTGGAGGAGGCCGTCGAGGCCGCCGCCAGGCACCCCGTGGCCACCATCGGCGCCATGGAGGTCCGCCCCTTCTGGCCGATGGAGGGCGAGGAGGAGGGCGAGCCCGAGATCCGCGCGCTCGACGCCGAACTGACCGACGCCGCCCGCGAACGGGACGTCGACCGCATCGTCGCCTGCTACGCGCCCGACGTGGAGGCCTTCCACTTCACCACCGGCCTGGAGGCGCACGGCATCGACGCCTTCCGCAAGGCCATGGAGGGTGTCTTCGCGAGCGTCACCGGTCCGGTGAGCCGCGAGGTCCTGGAGTTCCGCGTCCGCGTCGACGAGTCCATCGCCTTCGGCCACGCCCTCGTCCGGCTGCGCGGCACCCTCGCCGGCGGCGAGCCGCTGGACGACGTCCTGCGGGTGACCACCGGCTACCGCAACGCGGGCCTGCGCTGGCAGATCGTCCACGAACACGTCTCGGTCGCGGCCGTGAAGACCGAGGAGGGGTCATGAAGTACGCCCTGCTCATCTGCACCCCCGTCGGCGGCGAGGAACTCAGCCCGGAGGACATCGCGGGCGACCCCCGCTTCACCTCGTACATCGAGGAGGTCCGGGGCCGCGATCTGATGCGCGGCGGAGCCCGGCTGCGGCCCTCCACCGACGCCACCACCGTGCGCGTCCAGGGCGACGAAGTCCTGCTCAGCGACGGGCCGTTCGTCGAGTCCAAGGAGTACGTCGCCGGTATCGACATCATCGAGGTCGCCGACCTCGACGAGGCGATCGCGCTGGCCTCCCGGCACCCCGCCGCGCTCGGCGGCGGCTCGGTCGAGGTGCGGCCGGTCTGGGAGTGAGCGTGCCGGACGTCGAGGGCGCGGTCGCCGCGGCCTTCCGCGAGGAGTGGGGCCAGGTCGTCGCCACCCTGATCCGGGTGACCGGCGACTGGGACCTCGCGGAGGAGTGCGCGCAGGACGCCTTCGCCCAGGCACTCGACCGGTGGCGGCGCGACGGCATCCCGCGCCGCCCCGGCGCCTGGCTGACGACGACCGCCCGCAACCGCGCCCTCGACGTCCTGCGCCGGGAGGCGGTCGGAGCGGCGAAACTGCGGGAGGTCGCGGTGCTGGGGCGGGACGAGGGACCCTACGACCCGGAGTACGACGGCGACGACAGCGGCGTCGAGGACGACCGGCTGCGGCTCGTCTTCACCTGCTGCCACCCGGCGCTGCCCATCGAGGCCCGGGTCGCCCTGACCCTGCGCACGCTCGCGGGCCTGACCACGGCCGAGATCGCCCGCGCCTTCCTCGTCCCCGAGGCGACCATGGCGCAACGGCTCGTACGGGCCAAGAAGAAGATCCGCAACGCCGGCATCCCGTACCGGGTGCCGCCCGCGCATCTGCTGCCCGAGCGGACGACGGGCGTCCTGGGGGTCGTCTATCTCCTCTTCAACGAGGGCTACGCGGCCACGTCCGGCGCCGAGTTGGTGCGGACGAACCTCTGCGCGGAGGCCATCCGGCTGGCCCGCGTCCTCGCCCATCTGATGCCGGACGAGCCCGAAGTCCTCGGCCTGCTCGCCCTGTTGCTGCTGCACGACGCCCGCCGGGGCACGCGCGTGGACCCGGCGGGGGAGCTGGTGACCCTGGAGGACCAGGACCGTACGGCCTGGGACCGGGCCGAAGTCGACGAGGGCGCCGACCTGTTGGAGACCGCGCTGCGCCGGGGCCGCCCCGGGCCGTACCAGATCCAGGCCGCGATCGCCGCCTGCCACACCACCGCGCCCACGGCCGAGGAGACCGACTGGGCCGACATCGCCGCGCTGTACGGCGAGTTGGAGCGCTTCGTGCCGTCGGCCGTGGTGCGCCTGAACCGGGCGGTCGCCGTGGGCATGGCCCAAGACCCGGACGCAGGGCTGGAGTTGGTGGCTGAGCTGGAGCGGTCGGGTGAACTGGCCGACTACCACCTGCTGCCCGCGACCCGCGCGGATCTGCTGCGCCGCAGCGGCCGTACGGCGGAGGCGGCTCTCGCCTACGAACATGCCCTGGAGCTGGTGGAGAACGCGGCGGAGCGCAGATTTCTGGAGCGGCGGCTCGCGGAGTGTCGATCTGCGTAGGGGCCGTTCGTCGGTGGGGTGAACACAGCCCATCACACCGGAGGTTCCGATGACCGTTCTCGTATTCCTGCGCCGCGTAGGGCAGTTCCTGGCCCGGCTCGCGGCCGAGGAGCCGGAACCCGGGACGCCCGAGCCCTGGCTCGCGGCGCTCCGGTTGCGCGGCTGAGCAGGGCCGTCCTCAGTGGACGTCGAGCAGGCCCGCGAGGAGCCGGAGCCGCTCGGCGTCGAGGCCGCCCTCGGCCGCGGTGCAGACCATGAGGACGGGGCCGGGGTTGCCCGGTATCGGGTAGGCGTCCCAGTCCAGGTTCAGTTCGCCGACCCGGGGGTGGTCGAGGCGCAGCTGGCCGCGGGTCGGTTCCACCACGTCGTGGAGGGCCCACAGGGCCGCGAACTCGTCGCTGTGGACGGCGAGTTCACCGACCAGCTCGACGCCGCGCGGATTCCCGGGATCGGCGGCGACCTGCGTGCGCAGCATGCCGATCAGCTCCGCGACGGTGGCCGCCCGGTTCGGGCACGCGCGGTCGGCCTCGGGGTGCAGGAACAGCGCCAGCAGGTTCCGCTCCCGCTGGGGCTGCCGGGTGAACTCCCCCAACAAGGCGCCACCGAGCGGGTTCCAGGCCAGGACGTCCAGGAAACGGCCGATGACCAGAGCGGGCGAGGTCATGTCGTTCAGCAGTCGTAGCGTGGTGTCCGGCACCTCCTCCGGCTCGTAGGAACGCGGCAGTTGGACCGGGTTGCGTGCGGCGGCGGCGAGGCTGTGCAGGTGGCGGGTCTCCTCGGCGGAGAAGTCGAGGGCGCGCGCGAGGGCGTCCAGGACCTGTTCGGACGGCCGTACGTCCCGGCCCTGCTCCATGCGCTGGTAGTAGTCCGAGCTGACTCCCGCCAGCAGGGCCAGCTCCTCGCGCCGCAGCCCCGCGACGCGGCGCCTGGGACCCGGCTCCAGGCCGACGTCCTCCGGCCGCAGTCGAGTTCGGCGGGTGCGGAGGAACTCGGCGAGTTCGCGCCGGGGATCGTCGCTCATGGCGGGGGAGGAGGCGGTCACTGCGTCAGTATGCCGTCGGTGCGGCGCGCGAGGGTGGGTCTGCCGGACCCAGGAAAAGGAGAACGACCGTGGTGGCGCGTGCGGGGTCCAGCATCGGACCGACCACGCGACAGGCCACGGAAGGACAGCGACATGAAGGCCGTTCAGATCACCGGTTTCGGCACGGCGGACGTACTGCGGATCAACGACGTGGACCGTCCGGCTCCCGGCGCCGGAGAGGTCCTGGTGGCGGTCGAGGCGACCAGCGTGAACGGACACGATGTGCTCGTCCGGGCAGGGGAGTTGAAGGTGGTGTCGGGGCGCCGGTTCCCGATCGGGGCGGGGCTGGACTTCGCGGGCACCGTCGCCGCGACCGGCACCGGCGTCGACGGATACCGGGTGGGGGACCGGGTGTGGGGTATGGTGCACCCGCGGCAGCGGCACTCCGTCGCCGGGGCGGCCGAGTACGTCGTGGTCCCCGCGGGACGCGTCTCACTCGCCCCGGTCGACCTGTCGTCGGTCGAGGCGGCCTCCCTGGTGGTCGCGGGTTCTACGGCGTTGATCGCGCTGCGCGACAGCGTGCGCCTGGTGAGCGGCGAAAGGGTCCTGGTCAGGGGTGGGGCCGGTGGAGTCGGCACGGCCGCCGTGCAGTTGGCGCATGCGATGGGCGGCCATGTGACCGCGCTGGCCCGCGACCGGCACGCCGAGCTGCTGACCGACCTCGGCGCCGACGAGGTCCTGGACTACGGCTCCACGACGTCGGAGGAGATCGGGCCGTTCGACGTCATCGTCGACACTGTCGGCACGGAACTGCACTGCTACCGGGGCCGGTTGGCCAAGGGCGGCCGGATGGTCACCGTCGGGCTGTCCCCGTCGGCCATCGCCGCGATCGCCGCGTCGAGCGTGCACGGCTCCCGCCGCATCCGCACCTTCAGCGCCAACCCTGAGACCCCCGTGCTGCGCGATGTGGCCGACCGGGTCGCCTCGGGCGCGCTGCGTCCGGTGATCGACAGCGTGTACCCGCTCGCGGACATCGCGGCCGCGCACCGGGCGTTCGAGCGCGGCGGCGTCGTGGGCAAGCACGTGGTGACGGTGCCGCGCGGCTCCCTCTGACGGAGTCCGGTCAGCGGGGTGTGGTGCGCAGGTCGATGCCGCGGTCCTGGGCGTCGGCGGTCACCAGCCGGGTCGCCAGCCGGGACAGGCGCTTGCGGTCCGCCTCGGTCAGCGGGGCGGTGCAGCCCTCGATGCGCTGCGCGAAGCGGGTGCCGACCTGGGCCACGATCTCGCGCCCGGCGTTGGTGATCGACACCTGGAACGAGCGCCGGTCGACGGTGCTGGGCGTGCGGGTGACCAGGCCCCGGCGCTGGGCGCGGTCGACGAGGCCCGTGATGGAGGACTTGTCGAGGCCGAGGTGGCGGCCCAGCTCGTTCATCGTCGGCTCCCGGTCCCGCAGGATCCCGAGCAGCCGGGTCTGGGTGAGCGACAGGTCGTGCTCCCCGGCGATCTCGGCCAGCGCGTTCTGCACCAGGAACGACAGCTGGGCGAGGGCGTCGACCAGGCCGAGGTCCTCGATCGGCGGGGCCGGGGTGTCGTGCGATGAGGTCATGTCGCGGATTCTACTTGCAAAGGTACGTGGCACCTACTAATTTGATTGGTGTCACGTACTAAAACGTTCGCGGCGCCTACTAAACCACGCGCATCCTGCACCCATCCCAGGAGAGCAGTCATGGACATCCACGCCGCCGTCGTCAGCTCGTACGACAGCCCGCCCCGCTACGAGCCCTTCGACCTGCCCGCGCCGACCGACGAGGACCAGGAGCTGGTCGACGTCCTCGCCGTCGGCCTGCACCCCCGCGTCCGCACCGGCGCGTCCGGCAACCACTACACGAGCACCGGCAAGCTGCCCCTGGTCCCCGGAGTCGACGGCGTCGGCCGGCGCGCCGACGGCAGCCTGGTGTACTTCGTCGCCGACGACGACCTCGTCGGCCCGATGGCCACCCGCACGGTCATCGACGGCCGCCGCAGCGTCCCGCTCCCGGACGGCGCGGACGTCGTCAAGATCGCGGCCGCGATGAACCCCGCGATGTCGTCCTGGGTCGCGCTGCGCCGCCGCGTCCCGATCGAGGCCGGGCAGTCGGTGCTGATCCTCGGCGCCACCGGCAACGCCGGACAGATGGCCGTCCAGGTCGCCAAGCGGCTCGGTGCCGGACGGGTCGTCGGCGCCGGACGCGACCAGGCCCGGCTGGCGACCCTCGCCGGACTCGGCGCGGACGCGACCGTCGCGCTCACCGACGACGCCGACGCCACCGCCACGGCGCTGGCCAAGGAGGCCGCCGAAGTCGACCTGGTCATCGACTACTTGTGGGGCAAGCCCGCGGGCGACACGATCATGGCCCTGCTCCGCGCCCGCGCCGACCGCGGCCGCGCCCTGAACTGGATCCAGATCGGCGCCATGGCGGGACCCACCATCGAACTCCCGTCGGTGGCGCTGCGTTCGGCGAACTTCCGCCTCCAGGGCAACGGCCAGGGCGCCGTGTCGACCAGGACGTATCTGGAGGAACTCCCGTCCCTGGTCGACGAGATCGAGAGCGGCGGCATCGCGGTCACCGCGCAGGCGGTACCCCTCGCCGACGTCGAGAGCGTGTGGAACGCGCCCGAGGTCCCGGGCGTACGCACCGTCCTGGTGCCCTGAACTCGCCCCGTCCGTCACGCGGTTCGTACCGGAATCACCCAAGGAGCACAGAGCCATGTCCCCCACCACGGACACCGACGTCATCATCTGCGGCACCGGCGCCGCCGGACTGACCCTCGCCCTCGACCTCGCCCGCCGGAACATCGCCTTCCTGCTGATCGACAAGGCGGCACAGCCGTTCATCGGCTCACGCGGCAAGGGCATCCAGCCCCGCAGCCAGGAGGTGTTCGAGGACCTCGGCGTGATCGACCGGATCGTCGCCTCCGGCGGTGAGTACCCGGTGCAGCGCGTGTACACCGACGCCGGACCGGTCGACGAGGCCGTCGTCGAGCTGGCGGAGGCGACGCCCGCCGAGCCGTACCAAATCCCTCTGCTCGTCCCGCAGTTCCTCACCGAGCGCCGACTCCGCGAACGGCTCGCCGAGCTGGGCCACGCCCCGCACTACGGCCACGAACTCGTCGGCTTCGAGCAGGACGCCGACGGAGTCTCCGCGCGGATCGCCGGCCCGGACGCCGAACGGACCGTACGGGCCGCCTACTTGATCGGTGCCGACGGCGGATCGAGCTTCGTCCGCAAGGCCCTCGGTATCGGCTTCCCCGGCAAGACCCTCGGCGTCCGCGCGATCGTCGCGGACGTACTGGCCGAGGGCGTCTCGTGGGACGTCTGGCACCGCTGGGGCGAGGGCACCGGGTCGCAGGTGTCGCTGTGCCCGCTCTACGGCACCGACCTGTTCCAGCTCCAGTCCCCCGTCCCCTTCGACGTCGATCTGGACCTCTCGGCCGAGGGGCTCACCGCGTTCCTCCGCGAACGCACCGGCCGCGACGACGTCGTGATCCGTTCCGTGTCCTGGGCGTCCGCGTTCCAGATGAACGCCCGGCTGGCCGATGCCTACCGGCGCGGACGGGTGTTCCTCACCGGCGACGCGGCGCACTGCCACCCGCCGACCGGCGGCCAGGGCCTCAACACCAGCGTCCAGGACGCCTACAACCTCGGCTGGAAACTCGCCGCCGTACTCGGCGGAGCCCCCGAATCCCTGCTGGAGACATACGAGTCGGAGCGGCGCCCGATCGCCGAGGCCGTCCTCGGACTTTCCGAGAAGCTGCTCGAAGCGGCCAAGCAGCGCGACACCCGCCGTGGCCGCGAGGTCAGCCAGCTCGACCTCGGGTACGCGGACTCGCCGTTGTCGCTGCCCGGTTCACGGCGCGACGGCCAAGGGGTGCTCGCGGGTGACCGCGCGCCCGACGCCCCCGTGACCGGCGCGGGCGGCCTCCCCACCCGCCTGTTCACCCTCTTCCAGGGCCCCCACTGGACGCTGCTCGGCTACGAAGTCGACGACACGTCGGCCCCAACTCCCCGCCCCGGCCTGCACATTCACACCATCGGCGCCCGGGGCGACCTCCTCGACACGGGCGGCTGGGTCCAGAGCGCCTACGGGCTCACCGCCGAGCAGTGGGTACTCGTCCGCCCGGACGGCTATGTCGCGGCCGTCGTCGACACCGCCGAACTCACCGTCGTGGAAGCCTATTTGGCCTCCGTCGGTGTCCGTCCTCTCGCGGTGGCGACACCGCCCGCCCCGGAGCCGCACAGGTCGGAGAGCAGCACCGCCACGCCCCGCACCCGTCGCGAGCACCGGCAAGTCCGCACGGCCGCCGAGAAGCGGTTCGCCGCCGCACAGCGTGAACTCCAGGACCTGTCACGGCAGTTCCAGCGCGATCTGCGCACCGTGCGACGGCAGGGCGAGACCAAGGCGATCGTGGCCCGCTCGAACCTCGCCGAGCTGGCGGTGCAGGGCATCACCCGGCTCGCGGCCGGCCTGCGCACCGACCGCACCGACCGCTAGGGCGGGTCCACCCCGGTCGTCACCTGGCGTCGAGCGCGTTCGTGATCGCCTTCATCCCGCCGTGCTCCGCGCCTCCGCCTCCTTCGCGATCTGCTCGAACTGCGCGCCCATGGCCGCCTGGAGAGCCTGCGCCCCCGACAACGGCCGCACCATGACGGTGAGTTCGTCGATCAGGCCGTCCTCGTTGACGTGGATGAAGTCGCAACCGGTCAGCTCGCGGTCGCCGATCCGCGCGGCGAACAGCAGGGCGTGGTCGGTGCCGTCCGGGTCGCCGATCTCCCGGACGTAGTGGAAGTCCTCGAAGACCCGGGCCACCCCGTGCAGGATCGCCGCGGTGATCGCCTTGCCGGGGTACGGCTTGAACACGACCGGGCTGGTGAAGACCACGTCCTCGGCCAGCAGCGCCTCGACGGCGTCCATGTCCTGCGCCTCGACGGCCTCACGGAACGCGCGCATCGGTTCACCTCATAGTCAATTAGTTGAGTAGGTGTGGATGAGACTAATCAACGGCTGTTAGCGTGTCCATATGTCCCTCAAGTACGCGGTCCTCGCGGCCCTCCTGGAAGGTGAGGCCTCCGGCTACGAGCTGGCCAAGGTGTTCGACGTGTCACTCGCGAACTTCTGGCCCGCGACACCGCAGCAGCTCTACCGCGAACTGGAACGCCTCGCGCAGGACGGCCTCATCGAGGCACGGGTCGTACAGCAGGAACGCAGGCCCAACAAAAGGATGTTCACGCTCACCGAGGCCGGCCGCCGCGACCTCGACGCCTTCGCCGCCGAGCCGCCCCGGCGTCCCACCGCCATCCGCGACGAACTCCTCATCAAGATCCAGGCGATGGACGGCACCGACCCCGCCGTCACCCGCGAGCTGATCGAGGAGCGCCGGTCGTGGTCGCGCGGTAAGCTCGACCGCTACGAACGGGTCCGGGACCGTCTCCTCGCCGGCCGGACCGAGGAGGAGTACCTCCGGGACGCCGACCGCGTCGGGCCGTATCTCACGCTGATGGCCGGGATCTCCTTCGAGGAGGAGAACCTGCGCTGGTGCGAGCGCGTTCTCGCGGTGCTGAAGCAGCGGGTTGCCCTAGGCTGACCCGGTGTTCAGCCCCGAAGGCCCCAGTCTGCGTGAACTCGCCGTCCAGGCACTGTCGTCCGTCGAGCACGGCTACGACCTCCTGGCGCCCAAGTTCGACCACACCCCGTTCCGCACCCCGGCCCCTTTGCTCGACGCGGTGGCCGCGATGCTGCGCCGTGTCGGCCCCTTCGACGACGGACTCGACCTGTGCTGCGGCACCGGCGCGGGCGTCGAGGTCCTGACGAAGGTGTGCCAAGTGAGCGTCACCGGCGTCGACTTCAGCACGGGGATGCTCGAGGTCGCGCGGGAGCACGTCACGAGCGGCGGACCCCGTGTCTCCTGGGTGCGCGGCGACGCCAGGGCGCTGCCGTTCGCCTCGGCCTTCGACCTGGTGGTGAGCTTCGGGGCGTTCGGGCACTTCCTGCCCCGCGAACTGCCGGGACTGTTCGACCAGGTCCGCTCCGCGCTGCGGCCCGGCGGCTGCTTCGCCTTCCCCGTCGTCGCGCCGCCGCGCCCGACCTCGCCCGCGTACTGGATGCTGTCCGGCTTCGACGCGGTGATGAAGGTCCGCAACGCCGTCTGGCGGCCGCCGTTCGTCATGTACTACCGGGACTTCCAACTCGGGCTCGTGCGACCGGAGTTGGAGCGGGCCGGATTCGCCGTCGACCTGTACGCCCTGCCCGAGTTCGGGCTGCGCGGCGACGGCAGCCCCCGCGTCCGCATGGTCGCGGCGCGACGGCTGCCGTAGCCGGAGGGCCTAACGGGTCGCTGTCGCCGCCGACTTGATGACCCTCGTGACCAGGTCCGGGTGGGAGATCATCACGACGTGCGAGGAGTCCACGACGGTCGTGTGCGAACCGGCCCGCTTGGCCTCGAAGCGTTCCAGGTCGGGCGAGATCGCCCGGTCCTGCGCCGCCACGACCGCCCAGGAGGGGATGTCGCGCCAGGCCGCCGCCGTGGCGACGTCCGTGAACGCCGCCGCGCTGATGGGGCGTTGAGAGGCCCCCATGAGCGCCGAGGTCGCCGCCGGGAGGTCGGCGGTGAACACCGCGTGGAACTTCGCGGTCTGGATGGCGAGATCGGTGCCGCCCGCGCCGTCGGGCAGCGGTTGCAGCGCGTCGCTCAGCTGTGAACCGGGGAACCGCGCGCCCAGTTCGCCGAGTTGCTCGCCCTTGTCGGGCACGAAGGCCGCGACGTACACGAGCGCCTTCACGCTCGCGTCGCCCGCCGTGGCCTGAGTGATCACCGCGCCGCCGTAGGAGTGTCCTACGACGACCTTGGGGCCCTCGATCGTCGCGAGGAGCGCGGTGAGGTAGGCGGCGTCCGAGATCAGCCCGCGCAGCGGATTGGCGGGCGCCACGACGGTGTAGCCCGCCTTCTGCAGCCGGGAGGCCACCGCCGACCAGCTGGACGCGTCGGCGAACGCGCCGTGCACCAGGACAACGGTGGGCTTCGGCGCGGAGTGCGAACCCCCGGTGGCGGACGCCGCCGAGGCGGGAAGCGCGGAGGCCGCGAGGGTGCCGGCCGCGACGACCGCCCCCAGCAGCAGGGGTCTACGGGACATCGTCATCGGTGGACTCCAGTCGAGGTCGAGGAGATCGGCGTCGTACGCGTGCTGGTCAATGCCTGGCAGCCGTACGGGAGTTCACGCATAGCGGCGCACGAACGACAGGGCGGTGTCCGCGACCTCCTGCCAGCCGTGATCGATGGTCAGCGCGTGACCCCGGTCCTTGATCTCGGTGATCTCGGTGACGTTCTTGTTGTGCTGCTGCTTCTTGTAGGAGGCGTTGGCGATCGACCACGGCACGGTGTGGTCCTTCTCGCCCGAGATGATCAGGAGCGGGCCGCGGTCGGGGTTCTCCGTGTCGACCTTGGCCTCCGTCCACGGGTTGAGGTTCGCCGTGGCCGCCTGGAACAGCGGGGCGCCGGGCGCGGGCACCGCGTACGTCTCGTACAGCTCCCGTGCCTCCTCCTCGCCGACGGCGTTGGCGAAGCCGTAGCGGAACTGGTCGTAGGTCAGGGGGACGGCGCGATTGCGGTTGGCGGGGTTGCTGAGGACCGGTGCGGAGGAGCGCAGCGCGGAGACGGGCAGCGGCAGGACGCCGCGGAACGGCGCCGGGTCGATCGCCACCGACGCGGCGGACAGTCCGCGCCCGGCGAGGATCTGCGTGAGCAGCCCGCCGAAGGAGTGGCCGATGATCGCCGGCTTGCGGGTCAGCGTGCCGATCAACTGCGCGAGGTGGTCGGCGACTTGGCCGACCGTCTTGCCCGCCATGACCTCGGGGTGAGCGTTGGCCTCGGCGACCGTCTCCGGGTCGTCGGGCCAGGACAGGGAGACCGGCGCGTACCCGGCCTGCTCGAAGTGTGCCGCCCAGCGGTCCCAACTGCTCGGCAGCAGCCAGAGGCCATGGACGAATACGACCGGCGTACGGTCGACGGCGTTCGCCTGCTCGATCTGTTGCACGTCGATGTGGGTCATGCTCGGAAGTATGCGTCCGCGGGCGTCCCCGAGTCCGGCATATGCCCGCACTCGGCGGACGACGACGCCATTGTCGCGGCCCGGGCGATCTCCTACGCTGAGCGTCGAGTGGCCAAGCGTGTTGTCCGGGAACGGAGTTGCACATGCTCAGCAAGGGTGAAGCCGGCGAAGCGGTCCGCCAGGCCAAGGTCAAGACCGGTGTCACATGGGCCCAGTTGGCGGAGGCTGTGGGCCGGCCGCTCGCGTGGACCACGGCGGCCCTGCTGGGCCAGCACCCCATGTCCAAGGACGAGGCGGCGACGGCAGCCGCCCTCCTGGAACTCGGTGAGGACGCCGCCCTCGCCTTCCAACTCCAGCCCACCCGGGGTGCGTTGGACGCGGCCGTACCGGTGGACCCGACGATCTACCGGCTCTACGAGGTCGTCCAGGTCTACGGCCCGACCATCAAGGAGCTGATCCACGAGCAGTGCGGCGACGGCATCATGAGCGCCATCAACTTCCGCCTCGACGTGAGCCGGGTGCCCGACCCGGCCGGTGACCGGGTGGTCATCACCCTCGACGGCAAGTACCTGCAGTACCAGTGGGAGTGACCGCGGCCGGGTGCGGTGGGGTGTCAGCGGCTGCGGGCGGAGTTGAGCCGGGCCGCCTGCCGGGTCAGATGGTCGCGCTCGGCGAGGTTGGGTGCCTTCAGGGCCGCCTCCGCGTACAGCCGGGCCGCCGTGTTCAGGTCGCCGTCGCGTTCGTGCAGGTAGGCCGCGACCGCCGTGTAGCGGGGCAGTGAGTCGTCCAGGGGTGCGAGCGCGGCGAGACCCGCGCGGGGGCCGTCGGCCTCGCCCACGGCGACCGCGCGGTTGAGGCGGACCACCGGGTTGTCGGTCAGGCGCGCGAGTTCGTCGTACCACTCGACGATCTGCACCCAGTCCGTCTCCTCGGCGGCGGGCGCGTCCGCGTGCAGCGCGGCGATCGCGGCCTGCGCCTGGAACTCGCCCAACCGGTCGCGGGCCAGGGCGACTTGGAGGATCGCGACGCCTTCGGCGATCGCGGATGTGTCCCACCGCGTGCGGTCCTGCTCGGCGAGCGGCACCAGACTGCCGTCCGGCGCGGTCCGGGCGGCGCGCCGGGCATGGTGCAGCAGCATCAGCGCGAGCAGGCCCGCGACCTCGGGGTGGTCGATCGCGGCGGCGAGCTGCCGGGTGAGCCGGATCGCCTCGGCGGCGAGGTCGACATCGCCGGAGTAGCCCTCGTTGAACACCAGGTAGAGCACGCGCAGCACGGTCGCGACATCGCCGGGCTGGTCGAACCGCACCCCGGAGACGGTGCGCTTGGCCCGGCTGATCCGCTGCGCCATCGTCGCCTCGGGCACCAGATAGGCCTGCGCGATCTGCCGGGTGGTGAGCCCGCCGACCGCGCGCAGCGTGAGCGCGACCGCCGACGACGGTGTCAACGACGGGTGCGCGCACAGGAAGTAGAGCTGGAGCGTGTCGTCCGTCGCGGACGCGGGACCGGGCGCCGGTTCCTCGTCGACACGGTCCTCGCGTCTACGGCGGGCACTGTCCGCCCGCGTCGCGTCGAGGAACCGCCGCCAGGCCACCGTCACCAGCCAGGCCTTCGCGTCCCGCGGCGGATCGTCCGGCCACACCCGGACCGCCTCGACCAGCGCGTCCTGCACGGCGTCCTCGGCCGCCGCGAAATCCGCTCCGCGCCGGACGAGGACACCGAGGACGCTCGGCGTGAGGCTCCTCAGCAGGACTTCGTTCACTTGAAAGTGCACTCCGTGTCCGAGACGGTGGAGTGCAGGCCCAGGAACGGGCGCAGCTCCAGCCACTCGTGGATCGGCCGGCCACCGGCCCCGGGCGCGGCCGACAGCTCACCGGCCAGCTCCAGCGCGCGCTCGTAGGTGTCGACGTCGATGATCATCCAGCCGGCGATGACGTCCTTGGTCTCGGCGAACGGGCCGTCGGTGACCGGCGGGCGGCCCTCACCGTCGTAGCGGACGAAGGTCCCCTCGGGGGAGAGCGCCTGGCTGTCGACGAACTCGCCGGTCTTCTCCAGCCGGGCCGCGAAGTCGTTCATGTACTGGATGTGGGCGGAGATCTCCTCGGGCGTCCACTGGTCCATGGGGATGTCGTTCACGGAGGCGGGGGCGCCGCGGTAGTGCTTCAGGAGCAGGTACTTGGCCATCGTCGTTCTCCTCGGTGCCGGTGCGATCCATTGTGGTCGCCTTCACCTCGGGGACGGAGCCGGGCGCGGGTTCTCGACATCGGCGCGGGATCGATATGCCGCGAGTTTCGCGAGGGGAGAAGGGGAGGGCGGAAAGGGAGGCGGGTGGTCACTCCTCTTCCCTTCTTAACGTATAGCGCACCGGGGGGCTTGCGGCAAGGCCCCCGTCGTGCCGCAGAATGTCCGGCCTGAGGCCACGACCTGCGGAAACGGGAGTCTCGAATGCGTGTGTTGTTGACGACGTGGGGATCGCGCGGGGATGTGGAACCGCTCGCCGGACTCGCGTCGCGCCTGCTGGAACTCGGCGCGGAGGTGCGCGTGTGCGCGCCGCCCGACGAGGAGTTCGTCGAGCTGCTGGCCCGGGCCGGTGTGCCGCTGACGCCCCTCGGCCCCTCGGTGCGGTCCGTGGTGAACGGCGCGAAACCGCCGTCGGCGGCGCGGGCCTTCGAACTCGCGCCCGAGCTGGTCGCCGCCCGCTACGAGACGCTCACCAAGGCGGCCGAGGGCTGTGACGTCCTGCTGGCCACCGGACTGATGCCGGCCGGGGCCCGCTCGGTCGCCGAGAAACTCGGCATCCGCTATGTGCTGGCCTGCTTCCACACGGCCGGACTGCCGTCCTCGAAGTACCCGCCGCTCTCCCGACCGGGCCACGCCTCCTCGCCGGAGGAGACCGACATCAAGGCCCTGTGGGAGCAGGACGCCCAGCGCGTGAACGCCCTGTACGGCGAGGCCGAGAACCGGCACCGGGCGGAGATCGGCCTGCCGCCCGTGGAGAACGTGCGGGACTACGTCTTCACCGACCGGCCGTGGCTCGCGGCCGACCCGGCGCTGTTCCCCTGGCAGGACCACACCGACCTCGACGTCGTGGTGACCGGACCCTGGATCCTGCCCGACGAGCGCCCGCTCCCGGCCGACCTGGAGACCTTCCTGGACGCCGGTGAGGAGCCGGTCTACGTCGGCTTCGGCAGCATGGCGCTGCGCACCTCGCCCGACCTCGCCCGGGTCGCCATCGAGGCCGTCCGCGCCCAGGGGCGCCGGGTGCTGCTCGCCCGAGGCTGGGCCGACCTGGCCGCGATCGACGACCGGGACGACTGCTTCGTCGTAGGAGAGGTCAATCAGCAGGCGCTCTTCCGGCGGGTCGCCGCCGTCATGCACCACGGCGGGGCGGGCACCACCACGACCGCCGCGCTGGCCGGCGTACCGCAGCTGGTCGTGCCGCAGATCGCCGACCAGCCATACTGGGCGGCAGGAGTGGCCGACCTGGGCATCGGCGTCGCACACGCCGGACCGACGCCGACGTACGACTCCCTGACGGCCGCACTCACCACCGTCCTGGACCCCGGGACCAGGGCACGGGCGCGGGCGCTGTCAGCGGACGGCACGATCCGCACCGACGGGACGACAGTGGCCGCGAAGATGCTCCTCGACACGGTCAGCGAGGAAAGGCCCGCCACGCGCGCGTGAACAGGCCGGACACAGAACACGAGAACCCGCACACACCGGTCGGCACGCCCCGCCGCGAGCGACCGCAGAACGGAATTGATGCCGTGAACCCCCTGACCACCAGCGCCTTCGACCTCCCCGACCGCCTCTCCGCCAAGGCCGACCCGGAGCTGATCGCCGGCGACGAGCGGCACTTCGCGGCGATCGCCGAGTGCCTGGAGGAGTCGATCGCGGAGCTGACCGAGCTCCTCGACGCCGAGCGCAGGGCGCCCGGCGGCATCGGCCGGGCGGCGATGGACCGGGACACGGAGATCCACCGGCTCACCACCCGGCTGCGCACCCTGCGCCGCTTCGGCCTGGACCTGTGCCTGGGCCACATGGTCGACGAGAACACCGCCGAGCCCGTGTACATCGGGCGGCTCGGCCTCACCGACCGCACCGGCCGACGGCTGCTGCTCGACTGGCGTTCCCCCGCCGCCGAGCCGTTCTTCGGGGCCACCCACGCCCGCCCGATGGGCCTGGCGAGCCGCCGCAGGTACCGCTGGACGCGCGGCCGGATCAGCGACTACTGGGACGAGGTGTTCACCGCCGACGGCTTCGCCGGGCACGCCGCGCTCGACGACCAGTCCGCGTTCATCGCCAGCCTCGGCGGCAACCGCTCCGGCCGGATGCGCGACGTACTGGGCACCATCCAGGCCGACCAGGACGCCATCATCCGCGCCGGATCACGCGGCGCGCTCGTCGTCGACGGCGGCCCCGGCACCGGCAAGACCGTCGTCGCCCTGCACCGCTCCGCCTACCTCCTCTACGCCGACCCGCGCCTCGGCCACCGCAGGGGCGGCGTGCTCTTCGTGGGGCCGCACCGGCCCTACCTGGACTACGTCGCTGACGTCCTCCCCAGCCTCGGCGAGGAGGGCGTGCAGACCTGCATCCTGCGGGACCTCGTCGACGAGGGCGCCGCCGCGACCGTCGAGGCCGACCCGGAGGTGGCCCGGCTGAAGTCGTCCGTGCAGCTGGTGCGGGCGATCGAGCCCGCCGTCAGGTTCTACGAGGAGCCGCCCACCAAGGGCATGACGGTCACCACGCACTGGTCCGACATCCGGCTGACCGCCGAGGACTGGGCCGTCGCCTTCGAGGCGGCCGAACCCGGCACCCCGCACAACGAGGCACGCGAGCAGGTCTGGCAGGAACTGCTCACGATCCTCATGGAGAAGCACGACGACAGCGCCGCCGCGCCGGACGGCCAGGTCTCGCCCGAACTGCTCCGCAGGTCGCTGCGGCAGAACCGGGAACTGCTCACCGCCTTCAACCGCGCCTGGCCGCTGCTGGAGGCGGCCGACCTCGTCGGCGACCTGTGGACCGTACCGGCCTACCTGCGCAAGTGCGCCCCCTCGCTCAGCCGCGACGAGGTGCAGCGGCTGCAGCGCGCGGACGCCCAGGCGTGGACGGTGTCCGACCTGCCGCTGCTCGACGCGGCCCGGCAGCGGCTCGGCGACCCCGAGTCCGCGCGCCGCAAGCGCCGGCAGGAAGCCGCCGTCGCCGCCGAGCACTCCCGCAGGACCGACGTCATCGACAGCCTGCTGCAGAACGTCGAGATCGACGAGAGCGAGGGCGCGATGGGCATGCTGCACGGGCAGGACCTACGGGACGCCCTCATCGACGAGGCCGCGCAGCCCGGCATCGAACCCGACCTGCTCGCCGGGCCGTTCGCGCACATCGTCGTGGACGAGGCTCAGGAACTCACCGACGCGGAGTGGCAGATGCTCCTGCTGCGCTGCCCGTCCCGGAGCTTCACCATCGTCGGCGACCGCGCCCAGGCCCGGCACGGCTTCACCGAGTCGTGGCAGGAACGGCTGAAGCGGATCGGCCTCGACCGGATCGACCTCGCGTCCCTGACCATCAACTACCGCACCCCGGAAGAGATCATGACGGAGGCCGAGCCGGTCATCCGTGCCGTGCTCCCGGACGCCAACGTGCCGACGTCGATCCGCAGCAGCGGCATCCCCGTCGCCCACGGTTCCGCCTCCGACCTGGAGTCGGTTCTCGACGGCTGGCTCGCCGAGCACGCGGACGGGATCGGCTGTGTCATCGCCACGGCCGACCTGGACCAGGGCGTCTTCCGGGCGAGGCCGCGCGTCCGGGCGCTGACTCCCGTGCTGTCCAAGGGACTTGAGTTCGACCTGGTCGTGCTCGTCGACCCGGAGGAGTTCGGCGAGGGCATCGAGGGAGCCGTCGACCACTATGTGGCGATGACCCGGGCGACCCAGCAGCTGGTCGTGCTCACGAGCGCGTAAGCCGGGGTGGCGCGCGACGAGGTGAGACCCGCCGCGCGCCGACTCCTCGGCCTCAGCCCGCTGCCGGGAGCGTGAACTCGTAGATCAGGGCGTCCTGTTGGGCCTCCACCACCAGGTCGGTGATCTCCAGCGGGCGCGCGTACTGGTCGTGCACGCGCCGGGTCACCCGGACCGAGGAGGCGTGCGCGGTCTGGGTGATGGCGTCGCGGTGGTGCAGGGTCAGGCCCGCCCGGCGCATCCAGTCGTAGGCGCGCCGGAGCTGGGCGGCGGCGGAGCCGTCGGCGCGGTCGCGGTAGCGGCCCAGTTCCTCCACCTCGGCCAGCGCCACCGCGGAGAAGGACGTGACGGCCGTCCGCAGCCCGCTGCCGTCGGCCGCCGCCGACGTGTAGTGGTGCACCAGCGTCGGCCGGTGCGGGGCGATGCCCAGGGCCTCGGCGTGGTCGGGCGGGGGCGTCTCCCAGGTGACGGTGGCCCGGTCGAAGCCGGACGGTTCCGGGCTGCGGGCGCCGACCGGGAAGGTGAGGGAGGACGGGTTCTCGACGGGGTGTCCGGTCAAGGTGGCGTGGCTGCCGCGCCGGTCGGTGGAGACCAGCCCTTCCCTGCGCAGCACCTCCAATGCCTGCCGTATGGTCTCCCGGCTGACCTGGAAGTGTTCGGCCAAGTGCCGTTCGCCGGGCAGGCGTTCACCCGGCGGGATGGTGCCGTCGTGGAGCTCGCCGAGCAGTTGCGCGGCGACCTTCCCGTAGAGGGGCTGGTCGTCGGCGATCGGGTGGTCGTGGGGGGTGGTGCGGGCCATGCCGCGCCTCCTGTTGGTGACAAGACTGAGAGCAGAACTGGTGACGATTCGTAGCCGTGCGGGCTCGTTGCGCGACCAGATCTAGCATTGGTCTAAACCACCAGGGAAGAGCGGCAGGGCAGTTAGGCCGAAACCGACCCGCGCCGATCACCGCTCACAGCGCGCCGTACACCGCGTCGATGAGGGTCATCTTCCGCGGGTCGTCGGCGATATGAGGCCCCATCCGGTTCATCACATAGCCGATCGCCACCCCCGCCTCGGGGTCGGCGAGACCGAAGGAGCCGCCGAACCCGTCGTGTCCGAAAGCCTTCGGGTTGGGGCCGTACGATCCGTTCGGGCCGCTGAGCCACAGGCCGAGCCCGACCTCCGTCTCGTGCGCGAAACCGGCGCCGAGCACCAGGTCGCGGCAGCTGCCCTGGCCCTCGCGCACCCGCTCGGCCGCCTCGGGGGAGAGGACGCGGTGGCCGTCGTAGGAGCCACGCCCGGCGAAGATGCCATAGAGCGCGGCGACCGCGCGTGCCGTGCCGTAGCCGTTCGCGGCCGGGATCTCGGCGGCGCGCCACTCCGGGGTGTTGGCCTCGGCCGCGCCCGCGACCGGGTTGGTCAGCGCGGCGATCGCGGCGGGCGCCAACTGGCTGAAGACCGCGGCCTGTTCACTCGCCGACGCGGCGGGCGGATGCACCAGCTCGGCCGCACGCCCGGCCTCCTTCTCCGGCAGCCCGATGGTGAAGTCGATCCCGAGCGGGCCGGTGACCTCGCGCTCCAGGAAGGCGCTCGGGAGCAACCCCGAGACGCGGCGCACGACTTCACCGACGAGGAAGCCGTAGGTCAGCGCGTGATATCCGGACCGCGTGCCCGGCTCCCACCACGGCTCCGTCGCCGCGAGGCGTTCGGTGGTCAACTCCCAGTCGTAGAGCTGCTCGAGGGAGTGCGGCTCGCGCAGACCGGCGAGGCCGGCGCGGTGCGAGAGGAGGTGGCGTACGAGGACGTTCTCCTTGCCCGCGGCGGCGAACTCCGGCCAGTACGCGGCCACCGGGGCGTCGAGGTCGAGCAGGCCCCGGTCGGCGAGGAGGTGGGCGCACAGGGCCACCGGACCCTTCGTCGTCGACCACACGTTGACCAGCGTGTCCCGCTCCCAGGGGCGGGTCCCGGCGGCGTCGGCCCAGCCGCCCCACAGGTCGGCCACCGTCTCACCGCCGACGGTGACGGTGACCGCGGCGCCCAGTTCGCCCCGGTCCCGGAAGTTCTCCTCGAGCGCCGTCCGCACCGCCGTGAAGCGGGGGTCGCAGTGGCCTTCGACGGCTGGCTGGTGCTCGGACATGGGGCCTCCGTGGTGTGCCGGACGTCCGGGCCGCGACGCTGCGGCCCGGACGCACTGAACATACCGACTGGTCGGACTGACCGGAAGATGTCGTGGGCTCAGTTCAGGAACAGGGTGCCGGCCGGCTTCCGGTGCCCCGGTTCCGTGTGCCAGTAGTCGCGGGTCTCCACCGCGAGCCCGACGCCGTCGAAGCGCACGAAGACACACCCGGCGAGCGTCGACGGCTCACCGTCCTCCTCGGACAGCACCCTGAACTCGGCCACGGCGAGGCCGTGTTGACCGACGACGGGCGCCGAGAACCGCACATCCCCCACCTGCTCCGAGGCAAACGACCACCGGAGATACTCGCCCAACTCGGCCCGCCCCCGGTGCGGTTCACGGAACGGCATCGAGCGGTGGACACAGTCCTCGGCGTACAGCTCCAGCAGCGCGTCCACGTCGTGCTCCGCCCAGGCGCGCGCCCAGACCCTCACGAACCGCTCGGCGGCCTCACTCGTGTCCATACGGCACCCCTCACACGTACGACCGCAGCCACTCCAGCTTGGCCGCCTCCTGGTAAGGGCCGCCGCCCTCATGGTCGTTGAAGTCGTAGACCTCGATCTTCTTGTCCTCGTGCGCCCATGCGTTGAACGCGGCGAACACCGTCGAGGGCGGGCAGGTCTGGTCCTCCAGGGCCGCCGAGAAGAGCGCGGGGGCACGGCCCCGGGACGCGAAGTGGACGCCGTCGAAGTACGAGAGCGTGCGCAGGACGTCCTCGGTGCGGCCGCGGTGGGTCTTCAGGTAGTTGCCGATCTCGCGGTACGGATGGCGGTCCGTGAGACGTGCGGCGCGCGGGTAGTCGCACAGGAACGGCACGTCCGGCGCGATCCCGGCGAGGTCGCCGACCAGTCCGCCCACGGCGATGGTGATGCCGCCGCCCTGGCTGGTGCCGACCGCCACCGTGCGCGTGGGATCGACCAGCGGGTGCGAACGGGCCGCGTCGACGGCCCGCACGCCGTCCGTGAACACGCGGCGGTAGTAGTAGTTCTCGGGGGCGTCGATGCCCCGGGTCATGAAGCCGGGGAACGCGGGCGCGCCGCCCACCGGGTCCGGGGTGCCACCACCACCGCCCCACGCGCTGCCCTGACCGCGCGTGTCCATCATGAAGTGCGCCCGGCCCGACGACGCCCACAGCAGGTTCTCGTGCGGGAGGCCCCGGCCGCCGCCGTACCCGATGAACTCCACGATCAGCGGCAGGGGTCGGGCCGCGTCCGCCGGCAGCCGCAGCCAGCCCTTCACCGGGTGACCGCCGAACCCGGCGAACGTCACGTCGTACACCTTCACCGTGGACAGTCCCGTGTCGACCGGTTCGAAGCGGGCGTCCAGGTCGTGCTCGCGGGTCTCCTGGAGGGTCTTCGACCAGAAGGCGTCGAAGTCCTCGGGCTCTGCGGAATCGCTGCGGTACGCGCGGAGTTCGTCGAGCGGAAGGTCGAACAGGGCCATCGATGACCGCCTTTGGGAAGAGTGAGTGCGGATGATCACACCGTACGTGTGACATCGGAGGACTCGCCAGGCTCGTGCGACGCCTCGGGTCTGCCGTCTCGGTCTGTCGCTCGGTGTGGATGCGCTGGTCAAAGGCGGCGAACCGCTCGTCGCGGACGGTGAACGGGAGGTGCCGGGAGGTCACGGCGCCGGCGCAGGTGGTCGGGTCACCGCCGTGGGTGCGGGTCACGCGCGGCGGCGGGTCCACTGCGGTTCGGTCAGGGCCCAGTCCCGTTCCCACTCGGCCAGCCGGTGGCGGAGGGAGACGCGTCGGATCACCGTGGAGGTGAGCAGGACGAGGGCGACCATGCCGCCCGCCGCCCACACGCCGATGGTCAACGTGTGCTGCCAGACGGCGACTTCACCCGGGGGAGGGGCGACGTTGTGCCCTTTGGCGTCGAGCCACACGTCGACCACGTCACCGTGCGCCGTGCCCGTCGGGACCGCGACCGTGGCGGTACGGGGTGCCTTTCCCGTCTCCGTCCAGCGCACCGCGACCAGGAAGCCGTGGGGGCGGCTGTCCTCGACCGAGGGGAGGTCGGCGGGCGGGGAGCCGATGACCGTCGCGTGGACGCGGTGCCGGTCGGCCCGCTCGGTGGTGGCGATGGTCCGGGCCTGGTCGTGGGCCCACAGACCGGCGGCGGCGCCGACCAGGGGCGCGCCGAAGAACAGCAGGACGGCGACGGCCAGTGCCGTCCACGTCTCCACGACATCCGAACGGCGCCGCAACGGATTCTGCCGCCGGCGTCGACTCCGCACCCGGGTCCGCATGTCGACCTCCTCGCCGTCACCGGTGCCGAGGAGCCGGACCCGCCCCTGTCAGGGCCGGGCGACCGCCTCCTCGACGCCGCGCACGCATGCGAGCGTCCACACAGATGTCGTACCCCCTATGAGGCACCCTGCTCACCCGGAGGCGCAAGCGGACCTCGGTGATCCGGCCTCGGCGAGCGGGCCCTCAGCCGAACCGCTCGATACGGATCCGGTCCACCGGCTGTCCCGCGTTCACCAGCAGGCGTGACGCGTGCTCGGCGAAGCCGTTGGAGCCGCACACATAGGCCTCCCACCCACCATCCGGCTGCTCGGCCAGGAGCGGGGCCACATGTGCGGCGGCCATACGTCCTACCGGCACACCCTCGGGTGCGCTGCGGGTGAAGACGGCCGTGGTCTCCGGGCCGTACTCCCTCGCGTAGATCAGTTCCTCGGGGCTGCGCGCCGACACCACCAGCCGCAGCGGCACGGACAGGCCGCGGGCCCGGTGCTGGCGGAGCATCGACATCAGCGGTACGACGCCGGAACCGGCGCCGAGGAGCAGCGCGGGCCGGTCGCCGGGCCAGGCGAAGAAGCCGCTCAGGGGGCCGCGCACCTCGACCTCGTCACCGAGCCGGGCGACCGTGTGGAACCAGCCGGACACCTCGCCGCCCTCGACGTGGTCCAGGGTCAGCTCCACATGCCCGGCGTCGTCCGGGTGCGAGGCGATCGAGTAGTGGCGCTGCGCCACATACCCGTCCTCGGCGCGCAGCCGCAGCATCAGGTGCTGGCCGGCCAGATGGCCGCCCCAGCCGGGCACCGCGAAGCGGAACGTCGAGGCGTGCGGGGTCTCCCTGCGGATCTGGGTGAGCGTGGCGGTCTGCCACACGGCGGCGGCGCGCTCGCTCACGGCGATACGGCCCGGCACCGCGAACCGGGTCTCGGGCGCGGCGGTCTCAGTCACCGGAGTACCGCTGTTCCTCCCAGGGGTTGCCCCGGGCGTGATAGCCGTTCTGCTCCCAGAAGCCGGGCTCCTCGTGGTCGAGGAGGCGCAGGCCCGCGATCCACTTGGCGCTCTTCCAGAAGTACAGGTGCGGCACCAGCAGCCGGGCGGGGCCGCCGTGCTCGGCGGGCAGCGGCCTGCCGTCGTACTCCCACGCGATCCAGGCGCGTCCGCCGGTCACGTCGGAGAGGGGGAGGTTCGTGGTGTACCCGGTGTGCGAGTACGCGAGCACATGGGTGGCGGACCCATGGGGCCGCACCACATCGAGGAACGCGTCGAGGGAGACGCCCCCGAACCGCACGCCGAACTTCGACCAGCTCGTCACACAGTGGATGTCACCCTCGTAGGCCGACGACGGCAGATCGTGCGCCTCCGTCCAGTTCCACGTGCGCGGCTTCTCGACCAGGCCGTCCACGCGGAACGTCCAGTCCGCGGGCGCCAGTTCGGGGGTGACCTCGGCGGACAGGACGGGCCAGTCGTCGCCCGCGTCGTACTGACCGGGCGGCAGGCCGGCGTCCGGGACGCGCGGGCGTCCGGTGAAGCCTCGGGTGACGTGCATACGGCTGGAGCCTCCAGGCCGCCGCGGCGCGGGTCCGCCGGGCGAGCGCGATCAATGGTTTCCCGTTCAACGGTACGCGTCCACGAGGTATGCCCAGGTCCGAGGGTGAACGCCGATCATTGCGGCCGTATGAACTCTCCGCGCGCCGGGGAATAGCCGCCCGGTGATCGCCCTTGGTCTTCAGTGCGGCTTGAGCACGGACAGCTGGTGGCCGCGGCGCCGGTCGTGAAGGTGCGATGACCGCCGGTGAGCCGGTGACTGCGTAAGGAGAGTGAGGGAGCAGATGCCGAAGGCGTACGTTTTCACGCGCTACGGGGGACCCGAGACCGAGGCGCTCGTCGAGGTGGACCGGCCGAGCCCCGGCCCCGGTGAGATCCTCGTCGCGGTGCGCGCGGCCGGGGTGAACCCCGTCGACTGGAAGCAGCGCACCGGATACCGGCGGCCCGGCGAGACCGGCTCGCACGCGTTCCCCGCGGTCTTCGGCAACGAGGTCGCGGGTGTCGTCGAGGAGACCGGCGCCGGAGTGGACGGATTCGCCGTCGGCGACGAGGTGTTCGGCAGCGCGGTGGCCGGAGCGTACGCCGAGTTCGCGCTGCTGGCCGCGCCGGTCACCACGCACAAGCCCGCCGCGCTGTCGTTCACGGACGCGGCCACCCTGCCCGTCGCCGCGGCGACCGCCTACGACGGCGTCCGTCAGCTCGACCTGCCCTCCGGCGCGACCGTCCTGATCACCGGCGCGGGCGGCGGCGTCGGCTCCGCGGCCCTGCAGATCGCCCGCGCGCTGGGCCTGCGTGCCGTAGGTGTGGCGAGCGAGGGCAAGAAGGACTTCGTGGAGTCGCTCGGCGCGGTCCACGTCCCCTCCGGACCCGACCTGGCCACACGGGTGCGGGCAGCCGCCCCGGACGGCGTCGACGCCGTCTACGACCTCGTCGGCGGCGACGTGCTCGCCGAGGCCGCCACCCTCCTCACCGACCGCACCAAGCTGATCACCGCCGGGGCACCGGCCCCCGAGGTCGAGAAGCTCGGCGGCGCCCGGGTCGAACGCGCCCGCACCGCAGCCGTCCTCGACGCCGTCGCACAGCTGGTCGTCGACGGGCAACTGGACCCGCACGTGACGCGGACCTTCCCGCTCGACCGGGCAGGCGAGGCCCTGCGCACCGTCGAGGAAGGCCACGCCCGCGGCAAGATCGTGATCGAGGTCGCCGCATGAGCACCGCCGAACGCCACGTACTCGACAACCCCGCCCGCGCCGCCCTCACCGGCCCGCACGCCCACTTCGCCGAGCAGCGGGGCCGCATCCTGCGCTACCCGGTCGACGTGACCCCCTGGCTCGCGCTCCCCGACGAGCCCGACGCCGATGACTGGGCGGACGTGGCCGCGCTCTCCGGACCCGGCACCGAGATCCCGCTCCTCGGGTTCCGGGGGCGGGTCCCGGACGGCTGGGAGGTCACCTTCGACATCGACGGCGTGCAGATGGTCGACGACGGGCTCGCCGCCGCACCGGACCCGGAGGCGGTCGTCCTCGGCCCGGCCGACGTGCCCGAGATGCTCGACCTCGTGGAACGCACCAAGCCGGGCCCCTTCCTGCCCCGCACCGTCGAACTCGGCACCTACCTCGGCATCCGCCGCGAAGGCGCCCTCGTCGCCATGGCCGGTGAACGGCTCCACCCGCCCGGCTGGACCGAGATCAGCGCCGTCTGCACCGACCCCGCCGCCCGCGGCGAAGGCCTCGCCAGCCGCCTGATCCTCGCCGTCGCCCACGGCATCCGCGAACGCGGCGAGACCCCGTTCCTGCACACCGGCGCGGGCAACACCAACGCCATCCGCCTCTACGAGTCGCTCGGCTTCCGGCTGCGCAGGACCACCGCGTTCCTCGCCGCGCGGGCACCGGAACACCTCACCGAGACGCGGCCCGTGGGGGTGTCGTAGAAGCGGCCGTACGACCGTGGGGGACCGGCCGTCGTCAGTCGCCGTCCGCGGGGTCGCCCGGCCAGGAGTTGTAGCGCTCCAGGTAGCCGGCGAACCGGGTCAGGTCCTCCTCCGGCCAGTCCGCCAGGCGTTCGCGGAAGGCGGCCTGGCGGTTCTCGGTGACCTGGGCGAGGATCCGGCGGCCGGCGTCGGTCAGGTGCAGGACCTGGACGCGGTGGTCCTCGGGGTCGAGGCGGCGCTCGATCAGGTCGGCGCGTTCCAGCGCGGCGACCTGGCGGCTGACCGTGGACTTGTCGAGGGCGTAGTGCGCGGCGAGGTCGGTGGCCCGGCAGCCGCTCTGCTCCTCCAGGTGACTGAGCAGGGTGTACGACACCAGCGACAGCTCCGGGTGCAGACGGCCCGCCGAGGCCCGGGCGCGCCGCGCGAAGGCCGTCATCTCGCGCTGGATGGTCTCCACGGCCTGGTCCGCCCGCACCCGGATCTCCCTCGTTCGACTGGTTGTTGCAGAGTACAACTCGGCAGGGAAGGCGGCCTCTCGCGGGCCCCGGGGGTGGGGTAGTGTTGCTCCCCGGTCGCGGACGGTCGCGGCCCCGAACTCCCGGGAGGTGAGACCCATCAACGCTGTGTCATGCCGGGTGCTCTCACCTCAGGACGGCTCGGATCACCTTCAGTAGGTGACCGCGAGAGCGCCCTTCGGCTACCTCCCGAAAGGCCCTCGGCTCTCATGCCCACTCTTTCCCCCGCCTCCGTCGTCGCCGCGCTCCGTGCCGCGGGCTGCGTCTTCGCCGAGGACGAGGCGCGACTGATCCTCTCCGCCGCCCGCACCCCCGACGAACTCGCCGCCATGGTCGACCGCCGCGTCACCGGCCTGCCCCTCGAACACGTCGTCGGCTGGGCCGAGTTCGCCGGACTGCGCATCCATGTGGAACCCGGCGTGTTCGTGCCCCGCCGCCGCACCGAGTACCTCGTCGAGCAGGCCCTCGCCCAGGCCCCGGACGCGTCCGTCGTCGTGGACCTGTGCTGCGGCTCCGGCGCGGTCGGTGCGGCCCTCGCCGCGGCCCTCGGCCCGATCGAACTGCACGCCGCCGACGTCGACCCCGCCGCCACCCGCTGCGCCCGCCGCAACCTCGCGCCCTACGGCGGCCACGTCCACACCGGCGACCTGTTCGCCGCGCTGCCCACCGCGCTGCGCGGCCGCGTCGACATCCTCGCGGCCAACGTCCCGTACGTCCCCACCGACGAGGTCGGTCTCCTCCCCGCCGAGGCCCGCGAGCACGAGCCCCTGGTCGCCCTCGACGGGGGCAGCGACGGCCTCGACATACTCCGGGAGGTCGCCACGGGGGCGCCCGCCTGGCTGGCCCCGGGTGGCTGCCTGCTCGTGGAGACGAGCGAGCGTCAACTGCCGTCGGCCGTGGGGGCGTTCAGGGGGGCGGGGTTGGAGACGCGGGTCGCTGTGTCGGAGGAGCTGTACGCGAATGTGGTGATCGGCGTGAGAGGGGTGGGGGTGTAGCGGTGGCGGTGTCGGGGGGCTTGGCCGGTGAGTCCCGTCAGGTCGTGGCGTCGCTGCCGGACGGGCTCGGGCTGGGTGAGGTGCTCGGGCCGTGACCGTGGTTGCCGCGTCCCCAGGGGCCGGGGCCCCGGTCGTCCGGGCCGGCGCCTCGGCCGAGGCCCGGGCCCCTGTGGGCGAAGGTGCCGGTGAAGGCGCGGTCGGCGGTGCGGGTGCCGGAGTCGGAGCGGGTGCCGGTCAGGGAGGCTGTGGTGCCCTTCTTGAGGGCGGCGGAGCCCTTGGCTGATATTCCGGAGGGCACGGTCCAGGTCCAGGAGGTGCCGTCGTCGCTCTTGACGGTGACCTGGTCGCCGTCGACCTTCGTGACCATGCCGCGCTGCCAGATCCGTACGACCCACTTGCCGGTGGCGTTGTCCTTGACCGTCGCCTCGCCGTGCACGGCCGCGCCCCCCAGGCCGAAGCCGCCACCGCGCCGGAAGCCGGGACCGCCGGGCGACGGCGTGCCCGAGGGGGAGGCCGCCGCGGCCGGTACGGCGTCGCCGCCCGAGCCTCCCGAGGTCGCCGCGTAGGCGACGGTCCCGCCGAGTGCCAGCACGGCCACCGTGGCCACGGCGATCACCGCGCGGGCCCGCCGCGACCGCTGTCGCCACAGCCGGTCGATGCCGACGCGCTCGCGCTCCGCGCCCCCGGGGCCCGTGAGGACCTCCCACTCGGGAGCGTGGTCCGGCATCGGAGGTACCGCCGCGCTGTCGCCGGCTTCGTGCTCAGGATCGTGCGTCACGGCTCGCTCCCTAGGCCCCGCGCGCGGCATCCCACCGGCACGCCTGCCTGTGATTCTCCGGGGCGGCCGATAAAGAACCGGTAATAGATCCCTGTGAATCCGGGGCCCGCGGGCTCATCGAGCTTTATGCAACTAGTTGCACAAACGCCCTCCCGTCCTCTACAACAGAGGCACGACACCGCGCACGGAGGGCCCGATGAGCCGTTACCCGCACCTGCTGAACCCCCTTGACCTGGGCTTCACCACGCTGCCCAACCGCGTCCTCATGGGCTCCATGCACGTGGGCCTGGAAGAGGCCGAGCGCGGTTTCGAGCGCATGGCGGAGTTCTACGCGGCACGCGCGCGCGGCGGCGTCGGCCTGATCGTCACCGGCGGCATCGCGCCCAACGACGCCGGCCGCCCGTACGAGGGCGGCGCCAAGCTGACCACCGACGCCGAGGCCACGCAGCACGCGGAGATCACCGCCGCCGTGCACCGCGAGGGCGGCCGGATCGCGATGCAGATCCTGCACTTCGGGCGGTACGCCTACCACCAGGACCTCGTCGCGCCGAGCGCCGTCCAGGCGCCGATCAGCCCCTTCCCGCCCCGCGCGCTCACCGATGACGAGGTCGAGCAGACCGTCGAGGACTACGTCCGCGCGGCCCGCCTCGCCCGGCAGGCCGGTTACGACGGCGTCGAGATCATGGGCTCCGAGGGCTACCTCATCAACGAGTTCATCGCCCTGCAGACCAACCACCGCGACGACCGCTGGGGCGGCTCGTACGAGAACCGGACGCGCTTCCCCGTCGAGATCGTGCGCCGGGTGCGCGAAGCGGTCGGCGAGGACTTCATCATCGTCTACCGGCTGTCGATGCTCGACCTCGTGCCGGGCGGCTCCACGCTCGACGAAGTCGTCATGCTGGCCAAGGCGGTCGAGGCTGCCGGGGCGACCATCATCAACACCGGCATCGGCTGGCACGAGGCCCGCATCCCGACCATCGCGACCTCGGTGCCACGCGGGGCGTACACGTGGGTGACGAAGAAGCTGATGGGCGCTGTCTCGATCCCTCTCGTCACCACCAACCGCATCAACACCCCTGAGCTGGCAGAGCAGTTGCTCGCCGACGGCTGCGCCGACATGGTGTCCATGGCCCGCCCGATGCTCGCCGACCCGGACTTCGTCGCCAAGGCCGCGGCCGACCGGTCCGACGCGATCAACACCTGCATCGGCTGCAACCAGGCCTGCCTCGACCACACCTTCAGCGGGAAGATCACCTCCTGCCTGGTCAACCCGCGCGCCTGCCACGAGACCGAACTCGTCCTCGCCCCAACGCGGTTGCGCAAACGCGTCGCCGTCGTGGGCGCGGGGCCGGCCGGTCTGGCGTGTGCGGTCTCGGCCGCCGAACGCGGCCACGACGTCACCCTCTTCGACGCCGCGAGCGAGATCGGCGGACAGCTCAACGTGGCCCGACAGGTCCCGGGCAAGCAGGAGTTCGACGAGACGCTGCGCTACTTCCGCACCCGGCTCGCCGAGCACGAGGTCGACGTACGCCTCAACACACCTGTCACGGCAGGGGACTTGGGCGCCTACGACGAGGTCGTCGTCGCCACCGGCGTCAGCCCCCGCACCCCCGACATCCCCGGCGTCGACCACCCCAGCGTCGTCGGCTACCTCGACGTGCTGCGCGACCGCGTCCCCGTCGGCGACCGCGTCGCGATCCTCGGCGCGGGCGGCATCGGCTTCGACGTCGCCGAATTCCTCACCGACGGCGGCGACAAGGCGAGCGAGGACCCGGCGACGTACTTCCGCGCCTGGGGCGTCGACATGGACTACGCGGCCCCCGGCGGCCTCACCGCACCACAGCGGCCCGCCCCGCCGCGCAGCGTCCACCTCCTCCAGCGCAAGGCGACCAAGGTCGGCGCGGGCCTCGGCAAGACCACGGGCTGGATCCACCGCACCGAACTCAAGCACCGGGGCGTCACCATGGTCCCGGGCGTCCAGTACGACCGGATCGACGACGCCGGACTGCACGTCACCGTCGACGGCACGAGCACCGTCCTGGAGGTCGACACCGTCGTCCTGTGCACCGGCCAGGACCCGCGCCGCGACCTCTACGACGAGTTGACCGCCGCCGGCCGCTCCGCGCACCTCATCGGCGGCGCCGACGTGGCCGCCGAACTGGACGCCAAGCGTGCCATCAAGCAGGGCACCGAGGTCGCGGCCGGCCTCTGAGGGCCGTCCCTAGGATGACCCCATGTCACTCCCGCACGCGATCCTCACCGCCCTCCTGGAGAAGCCGTCCTCGGGCCTTGAGCTGACCCGGCGCTTCGACCGGTCGATCGGTTACTTCTGGTCGGCGACGCACCAGCAGATCTATCGCGAGCTGGGAAAACTGGAGGCGGACGGCCAGATCAGGGCGCTCGCGTCCGAGCAGCCGGCCCGCGGCCAGAAGAAGCGCTACGAGGTCCTCCCGGCGGGCCGCGCCGAACTGGCCCGCTGGACCGCGTCGTCCCAGGACCCCAAGCCGCTGCGCGACACGATGCTGCTGCGGCTGCGCGCGGCTGCGGTGGTCGGCACGGACGGTATCGAGGAGGACCTGCGCCGCCATCTCGCCTTGCACCAGGGGCAGTTGGCGGAGTACGAGGAGATCGAGAAGCGCGACTTCCCGCCGGGCCGGGACAGTACCCAGGACCGGCTCCAGCACCTGGTGCTGCGCGCCGGGATCGACCTGGAGACGTTCTGGACGCGGTGGCTCACGCATGCGATCGAGGAGTTCGGGGAGCTGTCGTAGGGCATGGGGGAGGGGCCGTCCGGGTGCGGGCGGCCCCTCGTGGTGGGTCCGGGGGAGATCAGAGGCGGTACGGCTTCGCGCGTCTGCGCAGGAACCACGCCGTCGCGATGACGCCGGCGC
Source organism: Streptomyces sp. NBC_00252 (assembly GCF_036187565.1). NCBI lineage: Bacteria > Bacillati > Actinomycetota > Actinomycetes > Kitasatosporales > Streptomycetaceae > Streptomyces > Streptomyces sp. NBC_00252. Next base: position 8,980,800 of record NZ_CP108087.1, read on the forward strand.
CGACCAGGCCACCGCCCACTCCCAGCGTGAGCGGGCCGTAGTCCTTGGTGGAACCGCCGAGGCCGCCCATGACACCGCGTGAGGGGGATGCCGTGGCGGTGGCCCTGGCCGTGGGGGTGGTGGACCTGCTCACGATCACGGTCTGGGTGCCCGCGGGCGTGCTGGCGTTCTGGCACATGACGATGACGGTGTAGGTGCCCGGAGTGACGTTCGTCCAGGCGGTGGACTGGCTGACGGTCGTCCCCGCCAGGGTGGCCTTGCGGCCCTCGGCGAAGCTGCCCTGGCTGCTGGTGAGGAGTGAGCCGGTGCCCCAGATGCCGGTGGTGCGGTTCTGGGAGCACGCGCTGGTGGTGACCGAGACCGTGGTCCCGGTCGTGCTCACGGAGATCCCCGACGCCGCGCCCGCGGTGGTGGCGGTCAGAGCGAGGGGAAGAGCGGCGGCTGTCACGGTCAGGCCGGAGCGGAGTAGTAGCTGAAAAGTGCGCATGGGACTGCCCTCCGGCGGCACGGTTGGCGGAACATCCCTTGCGCCGCCGGGATCGGGAAACGGCCGTGCTGCCTCCAAGGAAGCCAACGCGTCCCGCGGGGTTACCGCGAGCGGACGGCGACCGGGTAGGTGACGGATTCCTTCGTCCGGGTTAGGGGTGGGGGTGCTGGGGGTGGGGTGGTGGGGTGTGGGTGGTCGGTGGGTGGGGGGTGCGCGGGTTCTGGGGATGCTGCTGTCGGGGTTGGGGTCGGGGTCGAGGTCGAGGGCGCGCGGGTGCTCATAGAGCGGGTGCCGTGGTGGCGGGCTGGTTCGGGGGATGGCGCTGTGGGCGTTAGTGGGCAGGCGGCGTGCCCGGTGTCCGGCTACGGGGGAGCGCTGGGCGGGGGTGTGGCGCTAGGTGCCTGGACCGGGGGTGGCGCAGTGTGTGACATGGGCGTTCACCGGGCGAGCGCTCTGCCGCGTAGCCGGCTCCAGGACTGAGTTGTCGGGGTCGCGGGTGCGCGCCGGGCGGGTGTCGCGCTGGGTGTCCGGTTCTTGGGAGCAGCCGCTGTTGAGGGGCACGGGCTTTTACCGGGCGAGTGCCGTGTCCCGCTCTGGGGCAGCGCTGTCGGGGTCGCGGGTGCGCGCCGGGCGGGGTGTCGCGCCGAGTGTCCCGTTCGAGGGGATAGCGCTGCTGGGGGCGCGGGCGTTTACCGGGCGGGTGCCATGCCGGGTGGCCGGCATGGGAAGGCCGCTGCCAAGGGCGCGGGCGCTCGCCGACTCGCATCCGTGCGCGGGCTCAGTCCTGGGCCGCCCCGCCGCCGACTCGCGTCTCTTCGAGCGGCCGGTGCCAGACCGATGCCCCGGCAGGGCTGCCCGTACTCACCACCCAGGCGCCGCCCGAAGCAGTCGTTCTCGGACGAGGGTGACGTGGGGGTTGTCCGGGGAGCCGGGGCGGTGGGTGAGGTAGGAGGTGTTGATCGGAGGGTCCTCGGGGGTCAGCAGGGGGACCAGCGTGCCGGATGCCAGTTCGTTCAGGCAGAGGTAGCGGGGGAGGACGGTGATCCCGGCGCCGGCCACGACCGCCGCCAGCACCCCGCGCAGATCGGGCACCGTGATCGCGGCCTGGGCGCCGAGGCGGGTGCCGAAGACGTGTCGCCAGTACCGGCGGGCGATCGGGAGATCCTCCGCGTACGACACGAGCGGCACCCCGTGCAGCGCGGCGGGACCCTCGGCCGCGACCCGCCCCGCCCCGACGCGCTCCGCCCACGCGGGGGAAGCGACCAGCACGAACTCCTCGTCCGCCAACGGCTCCCACGTCAGCGTCCGCCCGCGCGGCCGGGCGGTGGCGATCACCAGGTCGAAACGACCACCCCGGAGACCGCCGAGGAGGTCGTCCGTCAGCCCCGGGGTCACCCGCAGCCGTACGCCATCAGCAGTCAGCGGAGCCAGGGCGGGCAGCACGCGGGTGCACAGCAGCTCGGCCGGGCCGGCGATGTGCACGGGTTCGGGGGACTGGTCCGTGCCGGGAGCGCCCCGGTCCGCCACGACGGCGAGCGCGTCCAGCGGTGCCGCGACCTGTGCGGCCAACTGGTCCGCCACCGCCGTCGGCACGACCCCGCGCGACCGCCGCTCGAACAGCTCCCGCCCCAACTGCCCTTCCAGTGAACGGATTTGGGTCGTCACCGTCGGCTGCGACAGCCCGAGCAGCCGCCCCGCCGCGGTGAACGAACCCGCCCGGTGCACGGCGAGGAACGTCCGGAGGAGGGAGAGATCGAGCGGCCCCGGCGAGGTGGTTGAGGTATTGGCATCCCCATGGGTCATGTAAGGGATCCTAAGGAACATCTATGGCTTGGCGTCGCCCGTCGTCACCGTCCGCTCCACCGAGAACCCGCCCCATGTACCGTCCGGCAACCGCGCCCGCAGCCGTACCCGATGGCTGACCCCGGCGTCCCCACCAGCGTAGAAGCTGTACGTCGCCCGGCCGCGCGGCGCGGTCCCGCCCCAGACCAGCGACGTGGCCGGCTGGCCGTCGAGGCGGATCTGGTACTCCGTGACCACTCCGTCCGTGCGCGGCGGCACCCAGGACAGGTCGATGTAGTACGCCCCGTCGTCGCCCTTGTGCGTCGTCGCGCGGAAGTCGGTGGGCGCGGTGCCGCTCCCGTCGTCGCTGCCGGACGCGGTGGTGAGCGGGACGACCGTGCTGGCTGCGGAGAGGTTGTCGGCGGCATCCCGCGCCCGCACGGTGAACGCGTACCGCGTGCTCGGCCGTAGCCCCGTCACGACGGTCGCGGTCTGCGCTCCGCCCACACTGTGGATCTTCGCCCCGCCCTGATAGATGTCGTACGACACCACACCCCGGTCGTCCTTCGAGGCGTTCCAGGAGAGTTGGGCCGCCCGGCTGCCGATGGCGCGGCCCTGGGCGGCGCCCGGAGCGGTGGGTGCCGAGTGGTCGGCCGCGACGGCGACCGGGGTCCGTGCCCGGACCTCCCGGCTGCGCGGACCCAGGCGGCCGTCGGTGTCCCGGGCGCGCACGGTGAAGGCGTACATGGTGGACGGCCTGAGCCTGATGACATCCACCATGTGCTCGGAACCCGGTACTTCCTTCACCTTTGTGGTGCCCCGATATATCTCGTAGGTGCCGACGGCCGGGTCCGCCGTCACCGCGTCCCACATGACGTGCACGGTGGTCGCGCTCCCCGCCGCGGCCGTGACGCCGGCCGGGGCACCGGGGGCGTGCCCGTCATCGTCGCCGCCCGGGCCGCCCCAGCCGCAGGAGGCGAGCGCGGCGAGCAGCACGAGTACGGCACAGAGCTGTGCGGTGCGGGGGAGGGCGGGGACGGGGGCGGTGGTACGGACGCGTCGCACGATTCTGCCTCCTCGGCATTGCGTGGGCACCACCCGACTGCAAAGGTCCGGACCAATATGACGCGAGGGGTGCGACCACATCAAGGGGGCGTCGCCGTGGACCACTCAGGGGCATTACGTATGCTGAAGTCCGCACGGCTGAACTCGCCCCCGAGCGCGGGCAGTTCATGCCGGTGGCGCGGACCGCTGTCGTCGCTGATCCCGCGCCGGCGCGGGTGGCCGGGTGACCTGAGTCGATACGGGCTCGGGCCCCCGGCCCCCGTCGGGAAACGACGCGGGTACAGGGCCGGGGTTCGGCGCGGGAGTGACGCGCGCTCAAGGGCGCGGCCCGCCTCGGGAATGACGCCGGATCAGGGCTCCCGCTTCCCTCGCGAGTTGGGGTGTGCACCGTCCGGCCCCCTACCGGTGGCCGAGTCGGAGGACCGGCACCAGGGTGGGCTGAGTGTCCGTCAGATCCCCCAGGAGAGGGTCCTCTATCGTGCGTGTCCAGTCGCTGACGCTGGCCGCGGCCGGCGCCGCCCTGCTCGCCCCGACCACGCTGCCCGCCGCACCCGTCGCCTACGTCCGCCCCCAGGCGGGCCCGGCGGCGGTCCGCGAAGGTGACGTCCGCGCCGCCGACCTGCTGGCCAAGGTGCGTGCCTGCGTCCCCGTCTCGCGCGGCCGGTACCGCAGCGACGACGGGGAACGCGCGACGATCCCGGTCTGCGGAACCAAGGACGCCGTCTACTGGAAGGCCGACCTGGACATCGACTGCGACGGCCAGGCCGGCGCCCACTGCAACGCGCGCACCGACCCGCTCTTCTCGTCCATGACGGCGTTCCAGCAGTCCGACGGCCGCTATCTGAGCGCCGAACGGCTCCCGTACATCGTCGTCCCCGCCGCCAGCGACCTCTGGAACCACCGCGACCACGGCATCGGCGGCGGCTCGGTCGCCGCGGTCGTCTACCGGGACCGGGTGCAGTACGCCGTCGTAGGAGACGTCGGTCCGCGGGACATCATCGGCGAGGCGTCGTACGCCACCGCCAAGGGCCTCGGCATCCGCACCGACCCGCGCGGCGGCGGGACGGCCGACGGAGTCACCTACATCGTGTTCAAGGACTCGCAGGTCAAGCCCATCGAGGACCACGCGGCGGCGGTGGAGACGGGGCGGCGGCTGGCCCGTCTCTTCGTGGACGCGGACTGAGCCTCCGGCCGCGGACTGAGCATCCGGCCGCAGGGGCGGCCGTCAGACCGCCGACCAGCCGTCGTCGACGGGCAGGATCGCGCCGTTGATGTTGCTCGCCGCGTCCGAGGCGAGGAACACGATGGCGGCGGCCTGCTCCTCGGCCCCGGCCAGTCGGCCGACGTTGACGAAGTGCGGGCCGAGCGCCGCCGGACCGTGGGCGCCCCGGTCGGCCTCCACGGAGATGTTCGTCGCCGTGCCGCCCGGGGCGATGGCGTTCGCGCGGATGCCCTGCTTGCGGTACATCACGGCGAGGTTCTTGGTCAGGCCGATCACCCCGTGCTTCGAGGCCGTGTAGGCGGCGCCCGCCGCGCTGCCCCGCAGGCCCGCCTCGGAGGCGGTGTTCACGATCGCGCCCCGGCCCGCCGCCAGCATGTGCGGCAGCACCGCCCGGGTGAGCAGGAAGGGCGCGGTCAGATTGACCCGGATGACCCGCTCCCACTCCGCGTCGTCCACGTCCGCCAGCGCCGACATGCGGTCCATGATCCCGGCGTTGTTCACCAGCACGTCGACCCCGCCGAACCGCTCCACGGCGGTCGCCGCCACCGCGTCCACGACCGTCTGCTCGCTCAGGTCGCCGGTGACCGCCACGGCCTCCCCGCCCGCCTGCTCGATCTCCTTGACGACCGCCTCGGCGCCCTCGGCGTTCAGATCGGCCACCAGGACCCTGGCGCCCTCCGCGGCGAAGGCCAGCGCGGCGGCCCGGCCGATGCCCGAGCCCGCTCCGGTGACGATGACGCCGCGTCCGTCGAGTCCACTGGCCATGAAGTGCTCCTGTCCTGAGTGCGAGGGCTCTGCGCCGCCCGGGGTCTGCCCACCCTACGACTTAATGTCTTCGAGTGACATAAAGTCATGGTGGAGAATCCCGGGAGGTCACGACGGCAGCCGGAGGGGAACTGATGACCGCACCCAGCGGACGCACCGGACGACCACCGCTCACCGAGACACGCAAGGCCGAGATCCGCCTGGAGATCGCCCGGGCCGCGGTGGAGCTGTTCGTCGCCCAGGGCGTCACCGCGACCACCGGCGAACAGATCGGCCAGGCGGTCGGCGTCTCCGCGCGCACCGTGTGGCGCTACTTCCCGAGCAAGGAGGCCTGCGTACGGCCGCTCTTCTCGGCCGGTATCGACGTGATCGCCGCCCGCCTGCGGGAGTGGCGCCCCGGCCAGCCGTTGTCCGGACTCTTCGACCCCACCCTCGCGACCGGCCTCCTCGCGGCCACCGGCCCCGACGGCGCGACCGGCTCCGCCCTGGTCCGCCTCACCCGCACCGAACCGGGCCTGCGCGCGATCTGGCTCCAGACCTACGACGAGGCGGAACCGGCGTTCGCCCGAGCCCTGGCCGACCGGGCGGGGCTGCCGCCGGACGATCTGCGGCCCATGATCCAGGCGGCGATGCTCAACGCGGCGCTGCGGGCGGCGGTGGAGCGGTTCGCGTGGGGGGCGGGGGCGAGCGGGCCCGGCGTTGAGACGGGGGAGGCATCGGTGGGGGACGCCGAGGTGGCGGAGACGTTGCGGGCGGCGCTGGAGATCGCGGCGGAGGGGGTGTCGTAGGGCGCGGTGGGCGTCGTAGGAGGTGTGGGGCCGGGGGTGGGTGTGTGCGGGGGCACACGGTGGAGCGCCCGCCGGAGGTGCTCCCCACATGCCAACTGCCGTGTGCCGTCGGCTAGATGAGACCTGCCGCGTGTCGGCAGCTACGCGCCCGCGCCACACCCGTCCGACTGCGTGGCCGCATCACACCCACCTGGCGGGAACCGTGTGCCTCGCTCACACCTTCCGATAGCTGTACGCCTCTGTCGCCGCCGCCTCGACCGCGTCCAGGTCCGCTCCTGTCGACGCCGTGACGACCGCGGCGACCGCGCCCTCGACGAACGGGGCGTCCACGAGGCGGGTGCCGGCCGGGAGTTCGTCGCCCTCGGCGAGCAGGGCCTTCACGGTGAGTACGGAGCTGCCGAGGTCGGTGAGGACGGCGACCCCGGCGCCGCGGTCGACGGACGCGGCCGCCGCGGCGATGAGTTCGGAACTGGTGCCGAGCCCGCCGCCCTCGGTGCCGCCGGCCGGGGCGACCGGAACCGAGGTGCCCGCGCCGGACAGCCCGCGCGCCAACTCGGCCACGGAGGCGGCGACTTCGGCGCTGTGGGACACCAGCACGATCCCCACGAGCTTCTCGCCGCTCACGTCACTCACCGGTCCCCTCCGAGGCTTCCTGGAGCGCGGCGATGAGGAGTGACGAGGAGGTGGCGCCCGGGTCCTGGTGCCCGATGCTGCGCTCCCCGAGGTAGCTCGCGCGTCCCTTGTGGGCCTGCAGGGGCGTGGTGGCGATGGCACCGGCCTCGGCGGCGGCCCGTGCGGCGGCGAAACCGTCCGGGAGCGCGTCGACGGCCGGGACGAGGGCGTCGATCATGGTCTTGTCGCCCGGCGCGGCACCGCCCAGGGTCATGACCGCCTCGACCCCCGTGCGCAGCGCCTGGGTGAACTCCTCCTCGCTCACCTCGGGGGCGTCCCCGAGCGCCTTGCCCGTACGGCGCAGGAGCGTGCCGTAGAGCGGGCCCGACGCGCCGCCGACCGTGGAGATGAGCTGGCGGCCCGCGAGGGTGAGGACGGCGCCCGGGGTGTCCGGTGCCTCCTTCTCCAGGGTGGCGGTCACCGTGGTGAACCCGCGCTGGAGGTTCGCGCCGTGGTCGGCGTCGCCGATGGGCGAGTCGAGGTCGGTGAGCCGGTCCGCCTCGCGGGCGACGGAGGCGGCGGTCGCCGTCATCCAACGGCGGAAGAAGTCGGCGTCGAGCACTGGATCTCCTTGCGTGGTGGGCGAGTCGGCCGATTACGCCGTCGGGTCACATGCCCCAGCGCAGCCCCGGCGTCTTCACCGGCGCGTCCCACAGCCGCAGCAGTTCCTCGTCGATCTGGCACAGGGTGACGGAGGCACCCGCCATGTCGAGGGACGTGACGTAGTTGCCGACCAGTGTGCGGGCCACGGCGACGCCGCGCTCGGCGAGCACGCGGTGGACCTCGGCGTTGAAGCCGTAGAGCTCCAGGAGCGGGGTGGCGCCCATGCCGTTGACGAGGACCAGTACCGGGTTGCGCGGGGTCATGTCCTCCAGGATCGCGTGGACGGAGAAGTCGGCGATCTCACCGGAGGTCATCATCGCCCGCCGCTCGCGGCCCGGCTCGCCGTGGATGCCGACGCCCAACTCCAGCTCGCCCGCCGGGAGATCGAAGGTGGGGCTGCCCTTGGCCGGGGTGGTGCAGGCGCTGAGCGCGACGCCGAAACTGCGCGAGTTCTCGTTGACCTGCTTGGCGATCGCGGCCACCCGGTCCAGGGGCTGTCCCTCGGCTGCGGCGGCGCCGGCGATCTTCTCCACGAAGAGCGTCGCGCCGGTACCGCGCCGCCCTGCGGTGTAGAGGCTGTCGGTGACGGCGACATCGTCATTGACCAGCACTTTCGCGGTCTGGATGCCCTCGTCCTCGGCCAGCTCGGCGGCCATGTCGAAGTTGAGGACGTCCCCGGTGTAGTTCTTCACGATGAAGAGAACCCCGGCCCCGCTGTCCACGGCGGCCGCGGCCCGCACCATCTGATCGGGCACCGGCGACGTGAACACCTCACCAGGACAGGCCGCCGACAGCATCCCCGGCCCGACGAATCCACCATGCAACGGCTCGTGCCCCGACCCTCCACCGGAAACCAGCCCCACCTGCCCGGCCACGGGAGCGTCCCGCCGCACGATCACCCGGTTCTCGACGTCCACGGTCAACTCGGGATGAGCGGCCGCCATACCCCGCAACGCGTCCGTGACCACGGTCTCCGCGACGTTGATCAACATCTTCATCGGTACCTCCTGGCAGGGCTGGCAGATGTGCGTCTGAGCTGCGTCTTTACTGGTCCGCGAGGGGTTGTGCCGGTCTGGGGTGACGGGCCGTCGGGTCTCTGGAGTTGACCGGGCGGGGGTGACTGGAACGCCCTTGCGACCAGTATCGACCTTGAAGCAGTGAAGGTCACGGGCTGGGATGCTTATAGGCCTGCCCTGCTGCCTGGACCTGTTCTGCCGACTCACCTGTGCGGCAGGTTGCGATGATGGGCGGCGAGTCGGCTCGGTGCGGTAGTGGCGGGAAGGGCGACATGTCGGAGAGACCGCCCGTGGACCGGGCCGAGGAGCGACTTCGACATGAGCTGAGTCGTGGAAATCAGCCCCTCGCCGAACTGGACCCGGTCGAGGTGTGGCTCAGGTTCGTGGACGACGAACTCGACGCCTGGGCCGTTGACCTTCGCCGCCAGGAGTTCTGGCCGATCATCCGCACCTTCCGCCCCCTGGATATCCGGGTCCACCACGAACAGGTGTGATCACGGCCGCGAAGCGACTCCATCCCGGTGGACTCCGGTTCTCCACCCTTACTTCCACCCACGGGTCCAGGCGTGGAAAGGCCGGTGGCAGCAGCCTTGAGGGCATGAACACAACGGACTGGATCACCGACATCGCGCTCGTCCTCATCGTCTTCCGCCAGCTGCGTGAAGGGCGACTCGATCTCAAGTCCTACCTGATCCCGCTGGGCATCGTGACCTTCGTGGCCTCCCACTACCTGCGCTCCGTGCCGACGGCGGGGAACGACCTCGTCCTGATCGGTACCTTGATCGCGGCCGGCGCGGCGCTCGGTGTCGCGGGCGGTGTCTACACCCGTATCCGTGGTGCGGGAGAGCACCTCTACATCAAGGCGGGCGTCGTCTCGGCGATCCTGTGGGTCGTCGGAATGGGCGCACGCATGGGGTTCCAGGTGTGGGTCGACCACGGCGGCGCGGACAACGTGGCGCGGTTCAGCATCGCCCACCAGATCACCACCGACCAGGCGTGGGTCGCGGCCTTCGTACTGATGGCGCTCACCGAGGTCGTCACCCGCCTGGCCACGATCTTCGTCCGCAGCCGGCTGGTCGTCCGCGAGGTGGCCCCGGGCACGCGCCCGGCACCGGTCCTCGACCACACGGCCTGACCGAGAGCTGTCGTCGCAGTGTCAGCACCGGAGAACGCACCCGCCCCCGGACCGGCTCCCGAGAGGGAGTCCGGCCCGCGGGGCGTACCCCGTCAGGACCCCCGTCTGCACGGGGTCGTCACCCTGGCGATCGTCGTCATCGCCTTCGTCACCGTCAGGCCCCTGGACTTCACCGGGCGCGGCCTGGCGGTCGCCGTCGTCCTCGTGATCACCACGGTCGCTCTGTCCGCCCGCCATCTGCCGGAGCCCTGGCTCCCGCCCCGCGTGGCTCCCCTCTGGCTGGCCGTCGGTGTCGTGGCCGCCGCCGCTCTGATCGGGTTGAGCAGGAGCGGCTCCGGTTATCTGCTCGCGTACTTCCTCGTCGGCCACATCGGCTACCGCCTGCCCCTGCGGCAGGCACTCGCGCTCGCCGGGCTGTCCAGCCTGTTGTGCGGTGCCGTGCTGTACCTCCGTCTCGGACCCGGGCATGAACTCGTCCCCTGGACGCTCGGTGTGACCACCGGGCTGCCGGTGGTGGTCGGGATCCTCAGCCGCAGCAGACAGGGCGCCGTGGAGGCGAGGATCGCGTCGGCCGAGTCCGCCGAGCGAGCCGCCCGCGCGGAGGCCCGTACCGCCGTACTCACCGAGCGCAGCCGTATCGCGCGGGACGTCCACGACGTACTGGCGCACTCCCTCGCCGGAATCAACATGCAGCTGGAGCTGGCGGACGCGCTGATCGACACCGGTGATCTGGCGAAGGTCCGCGAGGCCCACGACAGGGCGCACAGCATGGTCAAGGAGAGTCTGAAGCAGGCCCAGTGGACCGTGCACGCGCTGCGCGAGGACTCGTTGCCGCTCCTGGAGAGCCTGGAGGCGATGATCGAGTCCTCCGGTCACCGGGACGTCCTTACCGTCGGCGGGACCGTGCGTGAGCTGCCCGCGCGGATCAGCCAGAACCTGCTGCGCATCGCCCAGGAGTCGCTGACCAACGCGGCCAGGCACGCCCCGGGCGGCGCCGTGCGGGTGGAGCTGGTCTTCGACGCCGCGTCGACCACGCTGAGCATCCGCAACGGCCCGGAGACCCGCGAGGCGACCGCCGGTGTCGGCAGCGGAATGGGGCTCCTGGGCATGCGCGAGCGCGTCGCCCTGCTGGGCGGGTCCATCACCGCGGGACCGGTGGTCGAGGGGGCGGAGCGGGGCGGCTGGCAGGTGCAGGCGGTGATCCCGGAATGACCGTACGTCGGGCGAACTCGGAGCGGCGGGGGAAGACTTGGTCGTCTCCGGCTACGGGCGTGGGTTCTCCTTGTCCCGTTGCGGCATGCGGGAATGAGCGGCGGGTCGGTGTCGTTGTAACGACCGTGGGAACGGAGGGGACAGTGTCCCCGGGCCTCACCTATAGCCTGCGGGGACGATCGTCCGGCTGAAGCCCCGCAGAGCACATCGCCGCGTAGGCGACCGCCCCTCCATTCCCACGACGCGCAGAGCGGCCCCGAGTGCTTCGATCGCCTCGGGGCCGCGGTGCGTCGTCGGTCGTCGCCGTGTCGCGACCGGCCGATTTCCCCAACTCGCCGCGAGAACAAGGGCGTAGTGACCGCCCGTTGCTGCCGCAGGGGTTGACTGACGCATTGGTCTAGGCCTTAATGGCTCCAGTTCGTTCACATGAACAGAGGGTGTTCATGTACATGAACGGATGTGGTTTCCTCTACCCCCCACCAGCGCACCGGGTGCGCTGCGTCCTGGAGGACTCATGCGTCGAAACAGCAGCTCCAAGCTGGCCGTTGCCGTTGCCGCCGGTGCGGCGGTGGCAGCCGTCATCGCCCCCTCGGCATCCGCCGCCCCGACGGCGGCGAACCCCGGTCCGGGCTTCCCCGCCCGGTACTCGGCGCCGTACGCCGAGACCTGGAACTCCCCGTCCGCCCTCGCCAACGCCCGCAACGCCACCGGGCAGAAGTACTTCACCCTCGCGTTCGTCATTGCCGGGAACGGCTGCAACGCGACCTTCAACGGCGACACGTCGATCACCGACTCCTCCTGGACCGCCGCCATCAACTCCACCCGGGCGGCGGGCGGCGACGTCATCGCATCCTTCGGCGGCGCCTCCGGCACCGAACTGGGCCTCGCCTGTACGTCGGTGTCGTCCCTCAAGGCCCAGTACAAGCGGGTCATCGACAGCCTCAACCTCACCCGAGTGGACCTCGACATCGAGGGCTCGACCCTCAACAACACCGCTGCCAACGACCGGCGCAACAAGGCCCTGGCGCAGTTGCAGAGCGAATACGCGACGGCGGGGCGCCGGCTCGACGTCCAGTACACCCTCCCGGTCAACCCGACCGGTCTGGAGCAGAACTCGATCAACCTGCTGAACAACGCCAAGAGCAACGCCCTGACGGTCAACCTGGTCAACATCATGACCATGGACTACGGCCCTGCCATGGACATGGGCAAGGCGGCCACCGACGCGGCGACCGCCCTGCACGACCAACTGGGCCGGATCTGGACCACCAAGACCTCCGCGCAACTGTGGGCCATGGAGGGCAACACCCCCATGATCGGCGTGAACGACTCCACGTCCGAGGTGTTCACCACGGCCAACGCCACCACGCTCGCCAACTTCGCGGCGAGCAAGGGCATCCAGGAGCTGTCCTTCTGGTCCCTCGGCCGGGACAAGGCCTGCGCCACCAACGGCCAGCTGTCCGACACGTGCAGCGGCACGTCGCAGAGCGCGTACCAGTTCACCCGCACGCTCCGCTGACGCGGTCGGACGGTCCCCAGCGGCAGGGGGGCCGGGGCACACCGGCACCGGTTGTCAGTGAGGACGGCGCTCGGGACATCCGGCGGTCGGTGTGCCGACCCGGTCGACCCAGTTGCTTCAACTGTCCGCTCCGCCACCGCCGTTGACCATTGCCGGAACCCGCCCGCACCGTGATCGTCACGGCGCGGGCGGTGTCGTTTCCGGTCAGGGCGGATGGCGCCCGCTCAAGGACGTCGCCCCCCGGGACACCCGCGGCCGCGATGCCGTACGGCGGCTGGGATTCCGCGTGGATGCCCTGACTGCCGTACAGGACGCGCCAGTTGCACGGGCGCGCGGTCGGACCGGTTACCCCGGTTCGGTGGCTCGCGTCCGGCATTCGGATGGTGGGCGAGACGGGGAGCGGTAGGTGCGGGACGCGCCGAGGGCGGGGAACGGCACCCTTGCGATTACCGCCCTGCCTCAGTCAACGACCCGTCGCTCGGCCCTGGTTCGGGTGGCAGGCAGTCCGTTGCCGGCGGTTACGGCGGAGATCGGGTGATCTCCGGAACTGTTCTCCCCGCTGCCGAAGTCGATGCAGCGGGCAGCGGGCAGCGGGCAGCGGGTCCGGGAACTGGCTCGGGCCGGTCCAGGAGGAGTTGCCCGACCTCGGCTGCACCGACTCCGGGACCGGAGAGGCCGCCGGGTACGACGGGTTAACCTTGCCCGCGCTCGCCGCTGTCTGTGCGCCGGGGCTGAGGCTGGGCACGGGAGTGGTGCCGGACCCGAGGGCGTGACCCGCGCGCTGCGGGCACTCGTGCCCGCTCCTGAGTCGGCCGGCTCAGTTCGCTTCGAGGATCTTCGACACCAGCCGGGCCAACGTCTTGCGCTCGGCCGGGGTGAGGGCGTGGAAGGCGTGGTCCAGGAGCTGGGGCACGCCGCTCTCCACCTCGGCGAGCGCCACCAGACCCTCCGGGGTCAACGTGATGGCGTTGGCCCGGCGGTCCTTGGGGTGCCGCTCGCGGCGGACGAGCCCCGAGTCCTCCAGGCCGTCGATACAGCCCACCATCACACTGCGGTCGATGCGCAGTTGCTCGCTCAGCTCCTGTTGCGAACACGGGCCCACGTCGCTCAGCATTTTCAGCACCAGGTGCTGCGCCGCTGTGACGTTGTACGCGGTGAACTCGGCGTCGATGGCCCGTGCCACGACCGTGGTGGCCCGGCACAGGGCGATGTCCGGACGTGCCAGGGCCAGTGTGGTGAAGTACCGCTGTCGGGCGGTGTCCTCGGCGTCCCGGCTCGGCGAGGTGCGGCGGGTACGCGGTGGGTTGGTGGTCATCGGCTTCCTCGTCCCTTGCGCATCCTGGACGCCGTAGGAGGAGCCAAGAATGTCTTTCTCACTACTTTCCTTGGGCCAACTTTAACCGGTCAAGTGGTCAGCAGTCCGCCCAGCCACTCCGCCTGCTCCAGTGGCGCGGCGAGGTGCAGCGAGGGCAGCCGCCGGACACTCTCTCCCCCCAGGGGTGCCCGCGCCGTGCTGGTCGCGGCGCGGTCGACGAGGCGGTGGCCCTCCTGCGCCGACGGGTTGGACGATTCGCCCGCCGCCTGGCCGCGTCCGGAACTCGCCCGGATCCTCGCCGAGAGCGTCGCCGCTACCAGCGGTCCCAGTGCAGCACCTCCTCGCGCGGGACACGCGGCGCCGGCTTGAAGTCGGTGCTGATCGTGAAGGCCAGCGGGATGAACGCGGCGAGCATGACCTCGTCGTACGGCACCCCGAGCACCTTCGCCAACTCCCGCTCCAGCGGGCCCTGGGCGGTCGTCCAGACCGTGCCGAGACCCCGGGCGCGCGCCGCGAGCATGAAGCTCCACACGGCCGGCAGGATCGACCCCCACGTCATCGACTGGTCCAGGACGGAAGCCCGCTCGGTACGGCCCTCCACCGCAGGGATGACGAACGCGGGCACCCGGTGCACATTCGCGTACAGGTGCTGAAGGCCGTCGTAGATGCGCTCCATGGAGCCCGGGTGATGGTTCATCCGGCGCAGGTCGCGGGAATTGACCGGCTGGCCGCCGCCGGTGTTCAGGGCGCGCCGGAAGATGTCGGCGACCGCCAGGCGCTGTTGTTCCTCGGTGACCACGAGGAAGTGCCAGCGCTGCCGGTTGCGCCCGGTGGGCGCCTGCGTGGCCAGGTCCACGCACTCCTCGATCAGTTCACGGGGGACGGGACGGGTGAGGTCCAGGCGCTTGCGCACCGCGCGCGTCGTGGACAGCAGTTGATCGGGGGTCAGGTCCAGGGTCATGGCCGTGACCGTAGAGGCAAAGTCATCTTGAGTCAAACAATTGGAGTACAGACGATTGTGAGGCTGTGATCCCGAATCGGCCGGTACGCGGATCGAGTACCGGGCGCCCCCTCATGGCGGCTCTCGACCTGTTCGGCCGCCGCTGGAACCTGCGCATCGTCTGGGAGCTGCAGCACGGGCCGATCGGGTTCCGCGCGTTGCGGCAGCGCTGCGACAACATGTCTTCCAGCGTCCTTCTGGTCGGTTACCTGCTGCTGCCGCTCGGCGTTCTCGGCCACGAGCGCTCGACCGTGGCTCCCCTATCCGGATCTCAAAGGGCACGGGATCGAAAGTTCGCCGAGCCCGGCCGCTCCTACCCGGCAGGCAGGCTGATCACGAACCGTGCCCCTGGTGTGTGCCCTGGGTCGTGGGCGACATCGCCGCCCGCTGAACGGGCCAGGCGGCGGGCCAGCGGCAGGCCGAGACCCGCGCCGGCATGTCCGTCGTCGGGATCCGCACGTCGGCCCGGCTCGAAGAGGTGTCCGGTGAACGGGGGCGGCACGCCGGGTCCGTCGTCTACGACGTCGACGTGTACGCCGTCGGGCCCGGCGTACGCGCGGACGGTGACGGCCGAGTCGGCGTAGCGGCAGGCGTTGTTGAGGAGCGGGCTGACGATGCGTTCGAGGAGGGAGGGTGGGATTCCGGAGGTCAGGTGTGATCCGTCGATGGTCAGCGTCAACTGGCTTGGCGTGTCGAGGGTTTCGGCGAGTCGGTGCAGTACGGGCATGACCTCGGTGGTGCCCGGTGCGGTGAGGGTGCCGTCGCGGGCGTCGTCCAGGAGGGTGTCGCAGATGGTGCGCATGGACTCGGCGGCGTCCGCGATGACCTGGTGGGTGGCGCGGGTCTGGTCGGCCGTGCGGGGGTGTGCCTGCCACCAGTCGAGCTCGGCGATGATCCGGCTCAGCGGGGTGCGCAGCTCGTGCGAGAGCTCGCCGGTGAGCTGCCGCTCGTGGCGCAGAAGCGTGCGGATGCGGTCGAGTATGGCGTCCAACGAAGTGCCGAGGCGGGCGAGTTCGGCGGGATGACGCTTGCTGCCGAAACGTTCGTCGGAGGCCACGGCACTCCACTGGATGGCCTGGTCGGTCATCGTGCGGACGGGACGCAGCGCGCGGCCGACCGCCAGCCGGGTCAGGCCGTAGGTGCAGGCGAGCATGAGGGCGTCCAGGGCGAGGGACCCCACGAGCAGGGTGTCGGCCGAACTCCGGTAGGGAGAGAGGTCCAGCGCGGTGACCACCGTGGCGCGGTTTCCTGCTCCGGGTACCGGGTGGGAGCACAGCCGTAGGGGCCGTTGGATCGTGGTGGTGAGGCACCGCTGTCCGCCGTGCGCGGCGAGCGTGTTGGCGACCCGGGTCAACGGGCCTGCGGCCGGGGGCTGTTCGAGCAGGTGGGGGCCGGCGTAGATCCACACGTTGGCGTCGAGGAGGTCGTCGTGAGAGGTCTCCAGGACCCGTACTTTCGTGCCGCTGGTGTCGACTGTCGTGGCTACGGCGGCGGCTCGGGCCCGCAACTCGTTGTCCGCCTGGTGCTGGAGGCGGCGCTGCGCCACGGCGTTGAAGGCGACGGTGAGGACCAGCATCAGCAGCGTGGCCGTGATGAGGGCCACCAGCGAGAGTCGGCCGCGCAGCGTGCGGGGTGCCAGGCGGTGGAGACGGGCAGTCCCTGACGCGATCGACCGTCGCGGCTGGTGATGGCTGTCGCTCATGACAGGCGATGACCGATGCCGCGGGCTGTCGCGATCGTGCGGTCGCTGCCCGCCTCGCGGAGCTTTCGGCGCAGGCGGGTCAGGTACTGGTCGAGGGCGTTGTCGTGGACCTGGGCGCCTTCGGCCCGGCCCGTCCGGACCAGTTCGCGGCGGCTCACGATGCCGCCGGAGCCCGCCATGAGCGGGGCCAGGACACGGAAGTCGGTCGGTGGCAGGTCTACGGGCGTGCTCGGGACATTGACCGAGTGCCGGACGGCGTTCAGGGCGAGGTCTCCCAGGGAGGCGTCGGGCGGCGGGGCGGCTTGCCTGAGCGCAGCGCGTAGCCGGGCGGCGAGTTCGGTGAGGTGGAACGGCTTGGGCAGATAGTCATCGCCTCCGGCCGAGAACCCCGACAGGCAGTCGTACAGCCGGTGTTGGGCGGTCAGGAAGACGACGGGGGAGCGGTAGCCGTTCGCTCGCATGGCCTGGTAAACGTCCCGCCCGTCGGCGTCGGGCAGCCCGATGTCTGGGACGACGACGGAGACGTCGGCGGTGGTCAACCGCCGCGTGGTGGTCCTGTCCGGCGCGGGCACGGTGTCGAAGTCCTCGTCGCGCAGCCCGCGCATCAGCACGTCCCGCAGGGTGTGATCGTCCTCGACGACCAGGATCGTCCGGCGCCTGGTTTTCCCTGCCGTTCTCGTTCTCGTGCCGGACCGTTCTCGTGCCGGGCCCGTCCGACCCCTTGTCGCGCCCATCGCTTCCTTGGCCCCGCGCGTGCACTGTGTGCGGCCGTCGTCCCCGTCGCGTCGGGCGGCCGAGGCGTGGGTGGCCAGGAGGCTACGGCCCCCAGACACACGTCCAGCCGGCCCAGGGCGGACAGCGTGCCGCCGACGACGTTGGTGAAGGAGCGGACCCAGAGGCAGGTATCGCCCTCGCGGGCCGCGTATGCCGACGGCGATGATCAGCACTCCAGCGATGAGCGCCGCCGTGGAGCTGTGACCGGAGGGGAGCACTCGACCTGAGTCGTGTGTCCCGGGCAAGTCAGGGTGGCCCCCGTCGGTCGGGGGACGAGCGGCGTCACCGCGTACCTCGCCTGGCTCCACATCGACGTACGCCCAGCCGTCGACAAATGAGCTGTCCACAAACGAGCCGTCGATGGACGAGCCGTCAAGGGCGAGGATCACCCGCGGAGCTCCTTCGCCTTCCCCTCCCTCCGTGAGCGGTACACCTCGGCGGCGAGCGGAATCAGGGACAGGGCCACGATCACCGCGACCATCGGCAGCAGATACCGGTCCACGTTCGGCACGGACGAGCCCAGCGCGTAGCCCGCCAGGGTGAGACCCAGGCTCCAGGCCAGGCCGCCGACCACCTGCCACACGGTGAATGTCCGCACCGGTACCCCCAGTGCGCCCGCCATCGGGTTCAGGACCGTGCGCACCACGGGGACGAAGCGGGCCAGCACGATCGCCTTCGCGTGCCCGTAGCGCTCCAGCAGTTCCTCAGCTCGTTTCGCGCCCTGGTGCAAGCGGGTCGAGCGGCTGCGGGCGAGCAGGGCGCCGCCCGCTCTGCGGCCGAGGAGGTAACCGCACTGCGAGCCTGCCAGTGCCCCCACCGCCGCCGCGACCAGGAGCGGGGGGAGCGACAGTTTCAGGCCGCGGTCGGCGGTGCCGGTGCACAGCAGGCCTGCCGTGAACAGCAGCGAGTCGCCCGGGAGGAAGAAGCCGATGAGCAGTCCCGTCTCCGCGAACAGCACCACGCCGACGCCCAACACGCCGAAGGCAGACAGCAAGGACCGCGCATCCAGCACATTGACAGCGAGCTGCGACGCCAGGTGCATGGCTGTGGTCATCGTGGAGCCCCTTCGTCCTTCGTCCGGACCGTCGGATCACTGCAACGCCTGCATCCGTCAAGTGACTACAATCCTGTAGACGGTCTACTGAACTGTAGACGAAGGAGGAGTGCGGTCCGTTCCCGTGACTCACGCGAGTTGTGGAAGGCGGCCGACGGGCGAGCTTGGGGCGGCGGTCATGGCCGTGCTGGGGGACCCTATCCGCCGTGCGTGCGCAGCTGGTGTTCGTAGGCGAAGATCACGACCTGGACCCGGTCGCGGAGCTGCAGTTTGGTGAGGATGCGGGTGATGTGGGTCTTGACCGTGGCTTCGGTCAGGAAGAGACGTTCGGCGATCTCCGCGTTCGACAGGCCGGCGGCGATGAGGTGGAACACGTCCCGTTCGCGGGCCGTCAGCCGGGCGAAGAGCGCGCTCGCGTCGTCCGCGCGGGGCCACGGGGCGATCTGGGCGAAGCGGTCGACGAGACCGCGGGTGATGCGTGGGGTGAGGACGGCGTCGCCGGAGGCCACGGCCCGGATCGCCGCCTGGAGCACGGCCGGCACGACGTCCTTGAGGAGGAATCCGGAGGCACCGGCGCGGAGGCCCTCGAAGGCGTACTCGTCGAGGTCGAAGGTGGTGAGGATGAGAACGCGGGAGGCCGTCCCGCCGGTGATGCGCCGGGTCGCTTCGATGCCGTCCATGACCGGCATGCGTACGTCCATGAGCACCACGTCCGGCAGCGTGCGCCGCGTGAGGTCGACCGCCTCCTGCCCGTTGGCCGCTTCGCCTACGACGGTGATGTCCGGCATGGTGTCGAGGAGGCTGCGGAAGGCCATGCGGATGAGTGCCTGGTCGTCGGCGAGGAGGACCGAGACGGTCATCGCGGTTCCCCCAGCTTCAGCTCGCCCGAGACGACCCACCCTGACGCGGTGGGCCCGGCCCGGAGGGCGCCGTCGAACATCGCGACCCGTTCCCGCATCCCGGTCAGCCCGTTGCCGGTATGTACCTCGTAGTCGGCCGCGGGGGCCGGTCTGCCGTCGTCGGTGACACTGAAGGCGACCAGGTCACCGGCGTAGCGCAGGACGACATCCACCGTCGACGCGTCCCGTGCGTGCTTGACGACGTTCGTGAGCGACTCCTGAAGGATCCGGAAGAGCGTCGTCTGTGCATCCGCGCTCAGGGTCTCCGGGCCGCCGGTCCCGGTCAGCCGGACGTCCAGGCCGGTGCCGCGGGTCTCGTCCACCAGGGCCGTGAGCGAGCCGAGGTCGGGCTGAGGGGCCCGGTCGCCACCGTCGTCGGCCCGCAGGACGCCGAGGAGGCGGCGCATTCCGGCAAGGGACTGACGGCCGGTCGACGCGGCCTGGAGCATCTTGCCGCGGGCGCCCTCCGGATCGGTCGCCGTGGTCGCCGCCGCAGCTTCGGATAGGGCTACGACGACCACCAGACCGTGGGCGACGATGTCGTGCATCTCCCGTGCGATCCTGGTGCGTTCGGCCGCCGCGGCGAGCTGTGCCTGCTGGGCGCGCTCCTGTTCCAGGCGTTGCGCACGGTCCTCGATGGAGGCGAGGTAGCGGCGTTGGGCCCGCACGGTGGTGCCGAGGAAGAACGCCGCGGCGGCCAGCCCGCTGAGGATGACGAAGGCGTCGTTGACGCTCGCGGCCGGAGCGAACCGTACGGCCACCAGGACGACACCGAGCTCGACGGCCGCGGCGGCGGTGAGCGAGTGCCGCAGGCCGCGGTGGGCGGCGACGGTGTAGAGCGCGACGAGCACCGCGAACTCGGAGAACGACACCGTGTCGAGCGCCCACGTCGTCATGGCCACGGCCCAGCAGCACCAGAACACGACGACCGGTGCCCGGCGGCGCAGCACGAGGGGGCAGATCACCGCGATCGCCAGCACCCAGTTCAGTGCTCCGGACCGGTTGTAGAGCAACTCGTGCGACGCGGCGACGGCGCACAGGACCGGCGGCCCGAGCAGCAGTATGAGGGAGAGCGGCGGGCGGTCCCGGGACAGTCGGTGCGCCGGCTGGAGGTGCTTCACCTCGCTGACATTACGGACGGGCGCTGCCGGGGGCGTCAATCGAAGGTCTTACATCCGGCGGAAAGTGACCACCATCGTTGGATGTGCCGCTCGCGGGGTCACTTCTAGCTTCGCGATATGAGAACTCGACCAGCGACCATGGTTATGAAGGTGCCGGAGATCACCCTCATCTTCTGGATCGCTAAACTCTGCACCACCGGATTCGGTGAGTCCTTCTCGGACTACGTCTTCTTCAACGACTACATCGGACAGCACGCGGCCATGCTCATGGGCCTCGGCCTGCTCCTCGTATGCCTGGCCGTACAGTTCGCCACCACCAGATACACCCCGTGGGTCTACTGGCTCGCGGTGACGGCCGTGAGCATTTTCGGGACGATGTCGGCGGACTTCCTGAACAAGGACCTGGGGATGCCGCTCTACGCCTCCACGCTGATGCTGGTGGCCGTCCAGGCCGCCGTCTTCGCCGCCTGGTACGACCCAGCGCACCCTGGACGTGCACAGCATCGACACCCGTCTGCGTGAGCTGTTCTACTGGCTGACCGTCCTGTGCACCTTCGCCCTGGGAACCGCCGCGGGTGACTTCGCCGCCGTGACTCTGGGCCTTGGCACATTGGCCTCGTCCTTCGTCTTTCTGGGGATCATCCTGATACCGGCGGCCGGTTATCGTTGGTTCCGTCTCAACCAAGTCCTGGCATTCTGGTTCGCCTACACCATCACCCGCCCCCTGGGTGCCTCCGTCGCGGACTGGCTTTCCGTACCCGCCCCTTATGGGGACGGACTTCAAATGGGCACCGGGCCCATAAGCCTCGTTCTTGGGATTCTCCTCGCGGGAATCGTCGGAATGATCGGATCACGACACCGTGGGGTGATGCGGGGGCAGACCGCTGGAGTGGGCTGAGACGGCGGTTGGCCATGGTGACGGTTCGTCCTCGCGGATCCACCACGACCGGCAGCCACGTGCGCCGTCCTCGTCGCCCCCGACACGCGTCCTGTCCATAGGCAGCACCAGGTAACCGACTACAATTTTGTAGACAGTCTGCTGAACTGCAGACGTCAGACGTTGGCGGAGTGAGGATGTTCCCCATGACCGACGAGAGGCGGCCGGCCGGTGAGCTCGAAGCCGCCGTCATGGCTGTGCTGTTGACCGCCGGTGTTCCGCTCACGCCGGGGCGGGTGCAGACCGGGCTCGGCTTCGGACTGGCCCGCACGACGGTGACGACGATATTGACCCGGCTGCACGAGAAGGGCGTCGTCAGCCGCGAACGGCAGGGCCGCGGGTACGCCTACCTTCCCGTGCAGGACGCTCCCGGTCTGACCGCCCGGCGCATGCACACCGTCCTCGACCGGGACGCCGACCGCGAGACGGTCCTGGCCCGTTTCGTCGCCCAACTCAACCCCGGCGACGAGGAGTTCCTACGGGGGCTTCTGGAGGGTGACGAGCGATGACGGCTCTGCTGCTCCTACCGTTGGTCCTGCCCTTCCTCGCGCCGAGGCTGGCCCGCCGAACCTTCGACCGTCTGGCCCCCGACACCGCGCTGTGGGTTCTCACCGCCTCGGCCCTGGCGCTGGCGGGCGCCTGCGTCGCGGCTCTCGGGGCGCTGGTCCTGACGGGACTGCTGAAGTTCCCCGCCTTCGCCGCTCTCGGCGAGCTCGTCCACCCCCTGCGCACCCCCTCGGACTACCTCGTCCTGCCCGCCGCAGCGGCGGCCACCGGCGTCCTCACCCTCGGCGCCTGGACCCTCGTGCGCTCGGCCTTCCTGCAGACCCGTGCCTTCCGTACCGCTCGGACGCAGGCCGACCGCCGCCCCGCCGCCGGCGACCTGTGCGTCGTGGATTCGCCACATCCTGACGCGTACGCGTTGCCCGGACGGCCCCACCGGATCGTCGTCACCACGGCGATGCTGCGCAGCTTGGCACCCGCCGAGCGCGAAGCCCTCTTCGCCCATGAACGCGCCCACAACCGGGCCGGCCACCACTACTTCCTGGCCGCCGCCGAACTCTCCGCCCACTGTCACCCCGCGCTGCGCGCCGTCCGCGACACCATTCGGCTCGCCGCCGAGCGGTCCGCCGACGAGGCCGCGGCCGGCGCCATCGGCGACCGGCGCCTGATCGCCACGGCCATTGCCCGCGCCGCCCTGGCCAGCCACACCGCGCGGTCCACCCGGCCGGACTTCGCGCCCGCGGCGACGACCGGCCCGGTTCCGCAGCGCGTCACCGCACTCCTCAAATCCTCCGAGGGCCGCTCGCACCCCACGCGCTGGACCGCGTTCCTCCTCGTGGCCTGCACGGTCCTGTCCGTCGCCGCCGGAACGACCGGTGTCGTCGCCTTTCATCACCAAGTGGAGGTCGCGCAAGGTGAGGAGGGGCCGTGACCGGTTCGATCCGGTGACTGGCTGGTGCGCTGCTTCTCGTGACGCGGGTGTTGGCGTGGGGTCGGGGGCGCGAGGGAGCTGCCGGGCCGGTGAGCAGGCTGAGTTGGACCCGGTCGGGGGCGTGGGCGTGGGTACCGCAGGGACTCTTGTGAAGCCCGTCCGCACCGTGCGCACTGCGGCTCGGTCCTCGGGTAGAGCTGCCTGGGGTTCGGCGCGCGATGGTGTTCGCAAGCGTCGGTCCACCCGCGGACTTGGTCTCCAGGGTGCTTGGTGCGTCGCCGGCCCCCTACTCGCATGTCTTGGCGCCTTTCGCTGACTCGCTCCAACTGCCGGAGCCCGTGGCGCAGTTGGGGCCCTGTTCTGCTCGCCGGGGCCGAGGTGCGTCTCTCTTTCTCCGGGGGCAAACAGACCGGCTATCAAGCTGAGAGGCGGTGGCTGGTCCGCTGGGCGGAACAGAGGGCGACTGCGCGCTTTCGCCGGAACACGCTGTCCACGAGCGAGACGGAATCGAGTTCCGGTCGACAAGTCATAGGAGTTGCGACGATGAAGATCCAGAACAGGATCACTGTCCTGGCGGCGACGCTAGTGAGCTGTGCGGGCATGGTTACGTTGGCGACGGGAGCAAGTGCCGCGGCGCCGACGCCGGACTCCACGGCGGGCGTGTCCGCGCGCATTGCGAACGCCGCGGCCGCGAGCAGCTATCACACGATCAAGAACATGGCCTACAGCCAATGCGTGGACGCGCCTGGCGGAGTTCTCAACGTCAGACTCCAGCTGGCCAACTGCAACGGCTCCAGCACCCAGAACTGGGCGTTCGTGTCGACCGGTTCGGCGGACACCTACTACCTGGTGAATCAGGCGAGCGGGTACTGCGCCGAGGTCAACAACGGCACCAGCGTTCCGGGCGAGGCCGTCGACGAGTACTTCTGCGACGGGCTGGCGTCGGAGCAGTGGGTCGAAACCCCCGTGATCGTCGACCAGAAAGTCGGCGCGAAGTTCAGGCACGTGGGCACCAACCTGTGCCTCGACACGGTCAGCAGTACCGGCAGCCAGCTCATGCAGTGGAGTTGCGACGACGCACACCCGGCAGCGGCCCAGGTCTGGACCGTGAGCTAGGCCGTCTCTGATGAGCCTGCCCCTCACCGTTCGGCGGGCTTGCTCGGCTGAACGCCGTTGCTGCTCGGGCGATCCCTGCGCAGCAGCGGCGTAACGGCAGGGCCTCTTGGTAGTTCCGGATGCGATCCCGGCCGAATCTTGGAGCGGCTCTCACTCGGTGTGGTCCGTCTCGAGTCGCCTGGTTGGATGAACGCATGACGGATTGGTCGACGCTCACCGACGCGTGTGGTTCTGCGGAGCATGTGCGTGGTCTCCTGGACCGGTTCGCGGCTGATCCGAGCGGTGTGTGGTCCGAGGTGATGGACCATCTGTGTCCGCAACTCGACACAGCATTCCCCGCCAGTTACGCAGCTCTTCCGCGGCTTGCCGAGATCGCGACCGCATGCAGCCCGGACGATCTTGCCTGGGTACTGCTGGCGGCCGGAGCGATCACGTCCTGTTCGCCTGGGTTGTCGGAACCCGACAGCCCCCTGGCGATCTACTCGGCCCCGATCGGAGTTCTGCACCACCTCACTGATCACCTCCTGAGCCAGGGGGCGTTCGAGGCTGAGGACTACCTGAACCTGCTGCAGGCCCTGCTCTCCTTCGAGGGCGTCGAGACCTGGGATCGCTGCCTGGACGGCCTGGCGAGCGGGGAGTACGAGGTCGACTGTCCGTACTGCGGCGTCAACGTGTTCATCGTGATCGGCCAGGACGAGTCGTTCGCTTGCAGTGATGACTACGCGTTGGGAGAGGTGGAGAAGACGCCCCTCCAGCCGACGCGAACCCAGCTCCTGGACGGGCTGCCGCGGAGGTTGTTCACGCGAGCGACGGCGGACGGACAAAGGAACGTGGCTCACGGCATTGCGTACCTGTTCGGGCGTGCAGCCTGCCCGGACTGCGGGACGGACTTCTCGGTAGCGGAGCGGGTGGTTGCCTTGCGTGGTGCGCGGTTCGGGTAAGCGACCTGAACGAGGCTGCGCGGAAACGGGCAACTTCGTTGTATGGGAGGGGTGTTCACCGCGCGCAGCAGGGCGGCCATCTTGAGGCGCTCCGCTCGCGCGGAGCCAGAGGTCAGACCTGCCAGTCGAGTTGCGGCTCGGGGACACCGACGGAGCGCCCATACTGCTGGGCTTCGCTGCGGCTTTCGGCCTGTCCACGGGGGTAGCGGAAGACCTTATTGGCAAAGATCACGAAGGTCTCGTCCCCGGTGTGGAAATCGGTGTACCAACCTCCCGATGAGGCGAGACAGGAAGCGAGCTGGTCCGCGAGCCGCTGGGCGGCGGACTCCTCGGCGGAGAATTCCAGGAGTGTCCAGTACCGTGGCTGGCCACACTGCGGTTCGTCATCTCGACCCGCGTCAACTTGGTGATCTGCAGGGGGATCCCGGTCAGCTGGGCTCCGACCCGCAGGCTCTCGGCGATCAGTACTCCCTGAAGCATCCAAACCTCCGCCGGCACAGTCGCCGGCTGCCGCACCCGCTATCGGATTCCCCGTTGCACCACCAACGGCGACACCTGCGGCCGTAGGGGTTTGTTTTCTAGCCGCTGAGGTCGGGCTGGGTGAAGCGGTTGGTGGTGGGGTCGTAGGCGCTGGCGTAGCCGAAGGGCTGGCGGAGCTTGCTGCCGAGGAAAGCTGAGGGATACGTCCTCGGATGTGCAGCCAGTAATTCAGGACGCCATATCTGTGCGCCTGTGTTCCTACCTTCTTCGGGCAAAGTAGTAGATGCAGATCACGGCCAGTGCCACGATGAATGTTCCGAATATGATGCCGACTGGCGCATCGGTCGATGGGGCAATAATTGCCGATCGAATGGTCATTCAGGATTCACCTCGGCGTCTCTTGTCTTTTCTCTTACTCAGACGGAAGTGGAGATTAGTAGAAGGCCGAACGTCACCGGTATCACTCCAGCTGCTGGTTTCCCAGGAGGAGCAACACCGCGACTACTTCTGACACTTGGGGGCGAAGTATTTGATTCACCCCCAAGATTCCCGTCACGTCACAAGATCTAAGCCTTCGCACTTCACTTTCGGTGTCGTCCGGATCTTGGGCGGAAACGTGAAAGTGCCTTCCGAGCTGGGGTTATGAGGCTTGTATAGGGCACTTGCCGCCACGGCAGGAAGGTACTTTCTGCATGCACACTATCGGCCGCTCGCCGCTGTGGTCGCAATCCGCCTATCAGGTTCGAGGCGCCTGTGCTGGCCCCAAGCGGCCGCGATCGCTTCGCAGACGAAGCTGGCGGCTGCGTCGGCCGCCGATCCGGCGACATCTCCCCATAGAGGGGAGTGACCCTCTGAGGTTCAGTCCAGCTTTGAGATTTTTTTCGATGGCCTCGGATCATGAACACCGTGAAAACCAGCGCTCCGACCAGATACATCAAGGCAAGCCAGACATTGAACCGCGACTTCAATTCCACCGGTAGTTGCCTCCACCGGCGTTCACGAGATCAACGGGGTTTGAAGATGGGCTCTTAGC
Organism: Streptomyces sp. NBC_00252; assembly: GCF_036187565.1. Classification (NCBI taxonomy): domain Bacteria; kingdom Bacillati; phylum Actinomycetota; class Actinomycetes; order Kitasatosporales; family Streptomycetaceae; genus Streptomyces; species Streptomyces sp. NBC_00252. The sequence goes on from NZ_CP108087.1 coordinate 9,006,873, forward strand.
GGGTGGCGTGGTCAGTGCTGGGTTTCGTCGCCGTGGCTGCGTAGGAGTTCCTTCATCTTGGCGACGGCGAAGCCCCAGCCTTGTTCGACGGTGGGTTTGGCGGGTACGGCGATCTCGTCCGGGTTGGTGAGGACGTCGAGCAGGACGGGGCCCTCGGTGGCGAAGGCGCGGCGTACCGCGTCGTCGAGGTCGGCGGGGTCGGTGACGCGGATGCCGGTGATGCCCATGGCGGTGGCGACGGCGGCGAAGTCGGGGTTGTCCAGGACGGTTCCGAACTCGGGGAGACCGGCTTGTTCCTGTTCCAGCTTGACCATGCCGAGGCGGCGGTTGTCGAAGACGACGAGTTTGACCGGCAGTTGGTAGGTCTTGAGGGTCATGAGGTCCCCCAGGAGCATGCTCAGGCCGCCGTCGCCGCAGAACGCGACGACCTGGCGGTCCCGGTCCAGGTGCTGCGCACCGAGTGCCTGCGGCATGGCGTTGGCCATGGAGCCCAGGTTGTAGGAGCCGAGCAGTCGACGCGTCCCGCGCATCTCGACGAACCGCGAGAGCCAGACGGTGGCCATCCCGGTGTCCGAGGTGAAGATTGCGTCGTCGGTGGCGTTGCGGTCCACGGCGGCGGCCAGCGCTTCCGGGCGGATGCCGTGCTCGCGGTTGTCGAGCGCGGAGCGGACCTTGCCGACCAGACTCTTGTCGTGTGCGGGATCGGCGAGACGGGCCTGGTCCTCGCGCCAGCTCAGGAAGTGCTTCCGGGCCTGCTCCAGGTGTCCCCGGTTGTGCGCGCCGTCCGGGCGGGTCGGCTCGGCCGACAACTGGTCGAGCAGGTCGCGCACGGTGGCACCCACGTCGCCGACGAGCCCGATGTCCACCGGCACACGGCGCCCGATGTGCGCCGGTTCGGTGTCGACCTGGATGACCTTGCGGCCCTCGGGATACCAGTCGCGGTAGGGGAAGTCGGTGCCCAGCAGGAGCAGGGTGTCGGCGGAGTGCATGGCACCGGCCGCCGCGGGATTGCCGATCAGGCCGGTCTGGCCGATCTGGAAGGCGTTGTCGCCCTCGAAGCCCTCCTTGGCCTTCAGCGTCAGCACCATCGGGGCCGCGAGGCGGTCCGCCAGCGCGAGGACGTCCTCGCGGGCGGCACGGGCGCCCTGCCCGACCAGCAGGGTGATCCGGTCCGCAGAGGAGAGGAGGTCGGCGGCCCGTCGTACGGCGGACGCTTCGGGGCGGGTGGTGGGTGTGGTGAGGGAGAAACGTGCGGGACGGTCGTGGTGCAGCTCCCGGTCGCCGAGGTCGCCCGGCACGGTGAGGACCGCGACGCCCTTGTGGCCCAGGGCGTTGCGCACCGCCGTCTCCAGGAGCTGCGGCAACTGGTCGGGGTCGGTGACGGTGGCGCGGAAGACCGCCACGTCACGGAAGAGCAGGTCGTTGTCGACTTCCTGGAAGGCGTCGCTGCCCAGCTCGGACAGCGGGACCTGGCCGGCGATGGCCAGCACGGGCGTACGGCTCTTGGCCGCGTCGTAGAGGCCGTTGAGGAGGTGGACGGAGCCTGGCCCGACCGTACCCATGCACACCCCCAGCCGGTCGGTGAGCTGGGACTGGGCGCTCGCGGCGAACGCGGCCGCCTCCTCGTGCCGGCAGCCGACCCACTCCACGTCGTCGGTGGTGCGGATGGCGTCGGTGAGGGGGTTGAGCGCGTCCCCCACGACGCCGAACACCTGACGGACGCCGAGTTCGCTCAGGGCGTCCACGATGACGCGGGCGACGGTACGTGCCACGGAGTTCCTCCAGGTCGGGTGGTGCGATGGATGGGGATCAGATGGTGAAGTGGTCGGGGTCGGCGGCCTTCCAGTCGGCTGCCCAGTCCGCCGGCGGCTCGACCAGCAACTGGCCGGGGGAGAGCCAGTCGTGGAGGACGTCGTAGGAGCGCACTGTCTGGGGGTCGATGCGGCGGCGCAGCATGTGGGGGTGGAGCTGGGTGGGGTCGGTGACTCCCATGGAGGCCATGATCTGGAGGGCGCTGGCGACGGTGGCGTGTTGGAGGCGTTGTACGCGGGCGGCTTTGTCGTGGACGTCGAGGGCGCGGGCCCGGCGGGGGTCTTGGGTGGTGACGCCGACGGGGCAGGTGTTGGTGTGGCAGCGCTGGGCCTGGATGCAGCCGACCGCGAACATCATGGCGCGGGCCGCGTTGCCGTAGTCGGCGCCTTGGATCATGCGTTTGACGAGGTCCGCGCCGGTGGCGATCTTGCCGCTCGCGCCGATCTTGATCTGGTCCCGCAGGCCGGCGCCGACGAGGGCGTTGTGGACGGTGATGAGGCCTTCGGTGAGGGGGGTGCCGATGTGGTCGGCGAACTCGAGCGGGGCGGCTCCGGTGCCGCCTTCGGCGCCGTCGACGATGATGAAGTCGGGCGCGGTGCCTTCCTCGATCATCGCCTTGCACACGGCGAGGAACTGCCGGCGGGAGCCGGGGCACAGTTTGAAGCCGGCCGGTTTGCCGCCGGAAAGTTCCCGCATCCGGGCGATGAAGCGGACGAGTTCACGGGGTGTGGAGAACACCCGGTGGTACGGCGGTGAGATGACCGTCTGGCCTTGCGGGACGTCTCGTACCCGGGCGATTTCCGCGTTGACCTTGGGGCCGGGCAGTACGCCGCCGATGCCGGGCTTGGCGCCCTGGGAGAGTTTGAGGGAGACGCATTTGACGTTGTCGCGGGAGGCTTTCTCGGCGAACTCGCCGGGGTCGAAGTCCCCGTCGCGGGTGCGGCAGCCGAAGTAGCCGGTGCCGATCTCCCAGACCAGGTCGCCGCCCGGGCGCAGGTGGTATTCGGAGAGGCCGCCCTCGCCGGTGTCGTGTGCGAAACCGCCTGCCGCGGCGCCCTTGTTGAGCGCGAGTACGGCGTTGGCGGACAGGGAGCCGAAGCTCATCGCGGACACGTTGAGCAGGGCCATGTCGTAGGGCCGGGTGCAGTCGGGGCCGCCGATGCGCACCCGCGGCGGGTCGTCGGGCACCGGCCGGGGGGCCATCGACGGCACCAGGTACTCGTAGCCCGGCTGGTAGACGTCGCGTTCGGTGCCGAATGGCTCCTCGGCGGCGGTGCCCTTGGCGCGCTCGTAGACGATGCTGCGGATGTCGCGGTCGAAGGGGCGGCCGTCGAAGTTCCGCTCCACGAAGTACTGCTGGAGTTCGGGACGGATGCGCTCCAGCAGGAAACGGGCGTGCCCGATGACCGGGTAGTTGCGCAGCACCGAGTGCCGCCGCTGGACCAGGTCCCACACGCCGACCACGCCGAGCACGGCCAGCGGCACCGCCGCCAGCCACCACCAAGGCGACACCACGACGGCCACACAGGCCCCTGCGAGGGCGGCGGCCACGACCACCGCGATGATTCCGGTTCTCAGCACGATCCCCGGGTAACCCGTCGACCTCGTCTTATGCGGCCTGACCGCGTCGACCTGGCGAAAGGCCCAGGCCAGCGCGGTCGGTGACGGAGTGGAAGGGAGGCCGGAAAACGTCTGTATGTCATTCGGTGAGGCGGGTACTACGACCTTTTCGAAAGGGGAGTCGACATGGCTGTATTGATCCTTGCCGCACTTCTCTGCGGGTTGATTCCTCCGCGGGTTGATTTTTGATGTTGGCGGATTGGTGATTCGTGTTCCGTGAGGTGGTCCCGGACGTGGTGGATCGCGGCGGCTCTGGTGCCGGTGGTGCTCGCCCCCTGACCCTGACGCGTAGTCGATATTTCAAATTGTGTGGGACCGGAAACGCTGGGAACTCGACCTGCCGAGGGATGCTCACCGGAATACCGGACGGGCTTCCTCGGTATTCACGCACTGCAAGGGGAGGTTTCGCATGACGGACAACATGTGGGGTTATCGGGCAGAGTCGGGCCACCAGACGGGTACCGACCTGACCGGATTCAAGGTCGAGGCGAGCGACGGCTCGATCGGCAAGGTCGACAAGCACTCCGAGGACGTCGGTGCCGCGTACATCGTCGTCGACACCGGAGTGTGGATCTTCGGGAAGCAGGTTCTGCTCCCTGCCGGTGTGATCTCGTCCATCGACGTCGCGGAGCGGACTGTCCACGTCGGCCGTACCAAGGAAGAGATCAAGAACTCCCCCGAGTTCGACAAGGACAAGCACATCGGTGACGCCGGTTACCACGAGCAGGTCGGCGGCTACTACGGAGACCACCGAGCCTGACGGTCGCCTCAGCGCACAGGGGCGGGTACCGGTGTTCTGTCGGCGCCCGCTCTTCGCCGTGCCCGGGCAGTCCCATCGATGCCTTGGATCTCCGCATCCTTAGGACCCCAGGTCAGGGGTGTTGAGGTCGGATTTGTCGTCGGTCGTCGGGGTACCCGGCTCTGACACCCACCCTGTGAGAGGAATCCAGAACGCCGTGAGCGAGCGCAGCCCGGAAACCTCGGCAGGCGCAGGAGGGTCGAAACCGAAACCGAAGCCGATACCGAGGGACCTGCCCGATCAACAGGCCGGTGCCGACGAGCGGCGCGAGTCGGAGGGGCGTGACGCGGAGACCGCCGGTCAGAAGACTCGCGACATCGACGAGGCCGAGGCCGGCACCGGTGGCGAGGCGCCACGCATTCTGGCAGCACACGTCCAGGGCATCCGGTGCCCGACGAACCGGCTGGCTGACGCCCCGCGCGACATAGGAGCCGTGACCGTCACGCGGGACAGGCTGCCGACGAGGACAAGGGACGGCTGCACGCGCCTGTCCCTGTGACTCGGTCGTCTCTCGGCAGCTGGCCGGATCCGCCCCGCGTGCGCCATGAACATGTGCGTCTGATCATCCAGGCCCACGCGACACAAGGAGAGTGAGCCTGATGGCCACTGTGAATCTCATCGCAGCATCCAAGGAAGACGCCGCCGCAGTCTTCGGTGTTCTGCGGACCGCGTTCCCCACTAACAGCCGCCCCTCCGATGACCTCCCCCAGGAACAGTCGGGCGACCAACCCACCGTGTGGAGTGCGGAGTTCGAGCCGACGCAGGAGCGGATCCCGACCGATCCGATCCCTCTGGAGAGCTCGGTATCCGCCACCTTGCTGGGCGGCTATGCCGCTGTGGATCGGTTGTTCGAAGCGCTGGGTGCCGCGTTCGCCGTGGACCACTGGGGTGCGGCGTCGGGTGACCAGGAGAAAGAGGTCGATCTGCGGCTCAGCAGCAAGCGGTGACGAGGCGGGAATCCGTTCCGGCATCACCCCGGCCCTGGAGGCGGCGAGCGAGCGAGCTGGTGCGCGAACTGGCCGGCCGGGGGCTGGATGATCGTCTTGGCAATCTCGGCGAGCGGCGTGTGATCGACGGCGAGCGGTGCGTGTTTGACGCGGACGACGTCGCCGACGGCAGACCCGCACCCGGGCCCTCCAACAGGCCTGAAACTTGGAGGAGTTCCGAGCGACCGGGGCGTGCTCGTCGGCGATACCGCCGGGAAGTTGTCGTCGGGGCCCGGGGGCGCCTTTTTCCAGGGTCTGCCAGTCCGTTGGACAGCACGCGCGCATCCGCTACCAGCGCCCCCGACTCCCGCTCTCGCTCGTCCTGCGCACGAGGAATCCCAAGAGCCAGAGGACGAGTACGGCCAGAGCGATCCACCGGAGAATCTGGACCGCGAAACCGGCGCCTAAGAGAATCAGCACCACGAGCAACATCAGCAGAATGGGAACCGTGATTGCGCCTCCTGACCGCTGAGTGCCCTGAAACGATCCGACCAGGCGTCAGAGCAGTGGCTGTTTTCGGCTGTTGAGTTGCCCATCCCGCTCCGACGCTGCCACCCGCGCGTCGACAGACGCCGACCGGCTGAATTCTGCAGGCCGCAGCGACAGGTAGCTCACGGATATGTGGGCACTCGACCATCAGCCGTCGCCATGTCCCCCGGGGGAATGTGATGGTCAGGCTCTTCCGGTTCGGCTCATGAGCCGGAAGGGTCGCCCCCATCGGCTACGACTTCAGTCCTCGGCGTCATCAGCGCGCGATGCCTCGCCGAACAGGTAGGTAGCGCCTGGAATGGCACTGTCGCGAGGGTGGCCGCCCAAGGGTGGGGGCGGAGCGGTCGGTGTCGCCGGTGGCCGCCTGGCCCGGACCGGGTGCGGTCCGCCCCCGCGGTGTTCGGATCGTTCACCTCGTATGCCTTGGGCTCTCTGATCCGTGCGGGTGCCGGTCGGCCGGATGACCGTGGGAACAGGGTGTCCGGGAATTCCCACCCCACAGGCACGGTGGCGTCGATGGATCCCCGTGGTGGGTGACCTGTCCCGCCCCGATACAGGCCGGACGCCGGAGCGGTCACGCTCCCGCGCGGGGGAGCAGGAACACTGGGATGCTGGATGTAAGAGCGCTGCCCAGGACCCGACTTTGACGGACAGTGGTGGTGAGCGCCGTGGCGGATGCCGATGACCGTGCTCAAGGAACGGCCGGTCCCACTGCTCTGTGTGTCGATCCTCTGGGGGACCCGTTTCTCCGCACACGGATCGCGCTGCCGTCGAGGTCGGCGACGTACCTGCGGCGGCAGCGGCTCGTCCGGCACCTGGACCAGGCTCTCCAGACGCCTTTGACCCTGCTCAACGGAGCGGCCGGGGCGGGAAAGACCCTGCTGGCCGCCGACTGGGCCGCCGGACTGCGCCAGCCGGTCGCCTGGCTCACCGCCGAGGAGGGGGACGGGCGTCCCGGGGTGTTCTGGGCGTACCTCCTCCAGGCTCTGCGCGCGTGCGGTGTGTCGGCCTCCGGTGCCATCGGGCTACCGAGCGAGGCGGCCAGGGTGGACCACAGGCTGCTGGTGGCGCTCGCCGCCGAACTGAACGAACGGGACCAGCCCGTGGTCGTCGTACTCGACGAATACGACCGGGTGACCGCCCCCGAGGTGGCGGAGCAGCTGGAATTCGTGCTGCACCATGCCGGCGCCGGCCTGCGCCTGGTCCTCGTCAGCCGGACGGAACCCCTGCTGCCACTGCATCGCTACCGGACAGCCGGCGAGCTGACGGAGATCCGCGCGGCGGAGCTGGCCTTCACCCCCGAGGAGGCCGTCGCCCTGTTGGAGCTGCACGGTCTGGGCCTGCCGGTCCACGCCGCGCGCGCCTTGGTGGACCGCACCCGGGGCTGGGCTGCCGGCCTGCGTCTGTGCGCCCTGGCCGCGGGGGAGAGCGCCGACCCGGAGGTCTACCTGAAGGAGTTCGAGGCGGGCAGCAGTACGGTCGCGGACTTCCTGCTGGCCGAGGTACTCAAGCGGCAGAAGGAGGAGGCGCAGGACCTCCTGTTGCGCGTCAGCGTCCTGCAGCGCTTCTGTCCCGATCTGGCGAACGCGCTGACCGAACGGACCGATGCTGAGCCCATTCTCGTCGGACTGCACCACGCGAACGCGTTCGTCGAGCACCTCGGGCACTCGTGGTACCGGCTCCACCCGCTGTTCGGGGAGATACTCCGGGCCCATCTGCGGGTGCGCCTGCCCGGGCTGGAGCCGGCACTCCACCGGCGGGCCGCGCAGTGGCTGCTCAGCTGCGGATCCCTCCCGGAGACACTGGCTCACGGCGCGGCCTCGGGCGACTGGGGTTTCACCGCTGACGCCCTCATCGACGACCTGGCGATCGGACAGCTCTTCACCGGCCTGCGCTCGGGTGAACTGGACCAGTTGTTCGCGGGGATGGACCTCACGGCCGCCGGCCCCTCCACGGACCTCGTCCGGGCGGCCCGCGAACTGTCCCAGTGCGATGTCGAGCGCGGCCTGTCCCACCTGCACCGCGCCGAGGAGCGGTTGGCCGCCGCGCCCGTCGGTGCGGCCGCGAAACTGAGCTGCGCGCTGCTGGAGGCACTGGCCGCCCGGCTGACCGGCTCTCCCGAGCGGGCCGAGAAGGCCGCGGAGACGGCCGACGAACTCCAGCGGGAAATCCCCGGACGGCTCCTGGACAAGCATCCCGAAGTCACCGCGCTCCTGCTGACCCATCTGGGCTCCACACTCCTGTGGGCCGGGCGCTTCGAGGACGCGCGGGCGGCCCTGACCACGGCGGCCGACACTCCTGGCGGACCGTCCACCGTGCTCCCCCGCGAGGAGTCGATGGGGCACTTGGCACTGATCGACTACCTGAACGGCTGGATCGGCCGGGCGGAGCGCAAGGCCCTGGCGGGAGTCTCCGAGGCGGGGCGGCCCGGTGCGGCCCAGCCGTGCACCGATGGCTCGGTCACGGGCACGGGTATAGGACTGCTGGTGCTCGCCGCCGTGGCCGTCGACCGCGATGAGCTGGACCGGGCCCAGGCTCTCCTCCATGAGACGGTTCTGCTCTCCTCCACGGCACACGACCCGGTGATGGCCGCGGGACATGCCATGGCCAGGGCTCGTCTGCTGCTGGCTCGGGGCAACGCGCGTACTGCCGTCGCGGCGGCGGACTCGGGCGTCCGTGGCGTCGTGCCCTCACCCTGGGCAGCGAGTCATGAGGCGCTGGTCGCTTCCGCCGCGCATCTGGCCGAAGGGCGGCCGGACCGAGCCGCCGAGGTGCTCCAGGGCGTCTCGGGCGACCAACCCGCATGTGCGGTGCAAGCCGCACGGGCTCTGCTCGCCGCAGGCCGTCCGGGAGCGGCGGTCGACCTGCTCGACAGCATCGCGCCTGGGGGCCAGACCGGTCCAGCGGTCTCCGTAGGGGCCGGCCTGGTCCGAGCCCAGGTCGCGGACGGTGCGGGAGACGGGGCCACCGCCCGCCGGCTCGTCGAGCAGGCACTCCTCAGGGCCCGGCGCGAGCGACTGCGGAGACCGTTCCTCGACGCCCGACCGTGGATCAGCTCCTTCCTGTCCACCGAGCCACTCCGCGAGCTGGCCGAGGGCTGGCTCACGCCTGGTCCGTCACGGCCGGGTGAGCCGAACGCGGTCGACGAGCGGCCTCTGTCGCTCGTCGCGGAGGAGTTGAGCCGACGTGAGCACGACGTCCTGGAGCGGCTGGCCGCGATGATGTCGACCGAGGAGATCGCCGCCGACCTCTACGTGTCGGTCAATACGGTGAAGACCCACCTCAAAAGCGTCTACCGGAAGCTGGCGGTGAACCGGCGCAACGAAGCGGTGCGTCGCGCGCGCGACCTCAAGCTGCTGTGAACCCGCTTCGGCGTCGGCTCCGCCGGGATGCCCCGCGTGCCTGTGGCCCGGTCACCGGTGTGGTCCCGGCGACTGCCGGTGATCTTCCGGGTGGTGGCTCGGGGTCGGTGCGGTGGTACGGGGGAGAAAGGCGGCGGCGATCAGGCCGCCGAGCCCCACGACGGCGAGGACGGCCATCGCGGATGCGTAGGCGTTTCTCGACAGGCCGGCCACGAGGATGGTGCCGGCGATGGCGGTGCCGAAGGACGAGCCGAGGTTGGAGACGCTGCGGGAGAGGCCGGAGATCTCGCCCTGGCGTTGCTCGGGGAAGGCGGACTGGACGACGTTGACGGAGGGAGTCAGCATCACGCCGAGCCCGAGACCGATCAGCAGCAGGCCCGGCGCGAACGCCCACGGTCCGGGGGAGCCGGCGACGAGGGTGATCAGGACGCCGATGCCGGCGAGGGCCAGTGCGAACCCGGTCATGATCAGCGAGCGCTGCTGCCATCGTTTCGCGAGACGTTCGGCGGCGAGCGAGGAAGCGAGCAGGCCAAGGGTGGCCGCGGTGAAGATCACGCCCGTTTGGACGGCGTCGTAGCCGCGGACGACCTGCAGGAACGCGGCGACCGTGAACGACGTGCCCATGAGCAGCAGCCACTGGGCGTTCTGGGTGATCAGGCCGAGGTTCGATGGGCCGTTGCGGAACAGGCTGGTCGACAGCAGCGGCTCCCGCCCGGCCCTCTCCTCTCTGCGGGCCCACAGCAGGAACCAGACCAGGACGAGGATCCCGGCCACCAGCAGCGCGGCCATCAACCAGAGGTTGTTGTCCGCGGCGAGGATGCCCGTGACGATCAGTACGAGGCCGGCCGCCGAGAGCACGGCGCCGGGGCCGTCGAAGTGCCGGTGCGGATCGGGCGGCAGCGGGTCTTCGAGTGAGAGGCACAGGACGACGATCAGCACGATCACCAGTGCCTGGAAGACAAACGCCGCACGCCAGCTGATCGCCGAGGTGATCAGACCGCCGATGAGCGGACCCGCCGCCGCGCCGACGCCGCCGGCCGCCATGACGATACCGAAAGCGCGTGCGCGTGAGGTCAGCTCGGTGAAGAGCAGCGTGATGAGGATGTAGACCGGCGGGATCAACAGGGCGGTGCCGATGCCTTCGAGGATCGAGTTGCCGAGGATCAGCACCCCGAGCCCTGGTGACACCGCACTGAGTACGGCACCCACCCCGTACACGACGAGGCCGATCAGGAAGCAGCGCCTACGACCGAGGATGTCGGTCAACTTGCCGCCGGGGATCATCAGCGCCGCCATGACCAGCAGGAAGATCGTGATGGCGACCTGGACGCCCTGGACGGTCGTGTCGAGGTCGCGGCTGATGTCGTTGATCATCACGTTCATGTTCGACCCGGCGAAACTGCAGATGAACTGCGCGAGGGCGAGCGGTGCCACGACCCGTCGGGCGGAACCGGCACGCGACGGGGTGTGGGGGGCCGCCGCGGGTTTCTGCTCGGTCATGATCCCTCCGCGCCTCGCGTCCTGTCGTACCGCCGGCGGTCAGGCCGCCGCGGCTTCCGCCCTGTCGAACTCCTCGTCGAGCGCGATCGCGGCGTCGATGAGTGCCAGGTGGGTGAAGGCCTGGGGGAAATTGCCGAGTTGCTCGCCGGACGGCCCGATCTCCTCGGCGAAGAGACCGACGTGGTTGGCGTAGGTGAGCATCTTGTCGAAGGCATAGCGGGCCTGGTCGAGGCGGCCGGACTTGGCGAGAGCCTGGACGTACAGGAAGGTGCACAGGTTGAAGGTGCCCTCGGAGCCCTTCAGTCCGTCGGGGGAGGCCGCCGGGTCGTAGCGGTAGACGAGGCTGTCGCTGACGAGCTCCTCGTCCATGGCGTCGAGGGTGGTCAGCCAGTCGGGGTCGTCGGGGGCGAGGAACCCGACGCGGGGCATGAGCAGCAGGGAGGCGTCGAGTACGTCCGTGTCGTAGTGCTGGACGAAGGCGCGGCGCTTCTCGCTCCAGCCGCGGTCCGTTATCTGCTGGAAGACGGTGTCGCGGGCGGCGCACCAGCGGGCGAGGTCGGCGGGGCGGGAGTGGGTGGTGGCGAGCCTGATGCCGCGGTCGAAGGCCACCCAGGTCATGAGGCGGCTGTAGGTGAAGTCCTGCCGGCCGCCGCGGGTCTCCCAGATGCCCTCGTCGGCACGGTCCCAGTGCTCGGCAAGCCAGTCCAGGAGGTCGGCGAAAACCTTCCAGCCGCGGATGCCGCCGATGTCCTCGGCCTGGGCGATGGCGTAGGCGGCCTCGCCGTAGATGTCGAGCTGGATCTGGTCGGCGGCCTCGTTTCCGGCCCGGACCGGTGCGGAACGGCGATATCCCTCCAGGTGGTCGAGAACCTCCTCGCTCAGGTGGGGTTCCCCGTCGACGCGGTACATGATCTGGAGCGGTTCGCCGGAGGCGGACGCGCCGGCATCGATGCGTTCACGGAGCCAGCGGCGGAAGGCGTTGGCCTCGTCGGTGAAACCGAGGTCGATCAGTGCGCGGACCGAGAGCGACGCGTCCCGGATCCAGGTGTAGCGGTAGTCCCAGTTGCGTTCGCCGCCGATCTGCTCGGGCAGGCCCATGGTGGCAGCGGCGATCGGGGCGCCGGTGGGGGCGTAGGTGAGGAGTTTGAGAGTGATAGCGGAGCGGATGACCATCTCGTGCCAGCGGCCGCGGTAGCGGCAGGAGCGCAGCCAGGTCAGCCAGAACGCGCGACAGGCGTGGAAGGCCGCCGCGATCGCCTCGATGTCGGGAGCCGGGCCGCCGGGGCGCCCGCTGCGGGCGGCGGCGTCGCCGCTCTCGCTGGTGAGGACGATCGCGACCTGTTCGCCGGCATGCAGGGTGAACCGGGCGGTGGCGTCGCTGCCGTCCGGGTGGAGTTCGACCGGGGCCGTGGCCTGCAGGTGCAGGTCTGTGTCGGGGCCTTGGAATACGACGGAACCGTCGTCGAGGAGGTTCAGGGAGTGCTCGGCTCGGCCGTAGTCGAAGCGCGGCCGGCAGATCAGTTCGAACGGCAGGCTGCCGCGCACCACTCGGGCCACCCGGACCAGGCGGTGCGTGGCGGACGGGGTCGTCGAGGGGTCCGCCTCCATGAAGTCGACGACCTCGCCGACGCCGTCCGGGGCCATGTAGCGGGTCACCAGGATGGCTGTGTCCGCGAGGTAGAGCTGGCGTACGGTGACCTCTTCCTCGACGTCGGCGGTCAGTCGGCAGTGGCCGCCGCGGTCGCTGTCGAGCAGGGAGGCGAACACGCTCGGAGAGTCGAACCTCGGTGTGCACCACCAGTCGACGGTGCCGTCGGCGGCGATCAGCGCCGCGGTCTGCAGGTCGCCGACGAGCCCGTGATCGGCGATCGGAGGGTAGTCGTCCATGGCATCTCCTCGTGATGCGGGGCACGAGCGTCTGGACCGCGACTCGTCCCGGTACGGCGACCGGAGCCCGGGAGCCCGCACGTCCGTCGGGCGTGATCCGAGGGCCTGGTCCGCGCCGTCGCACACCACACGGAATCACAGGTGCACCAGGCGGCGGGTCACCTGTACCGGGTGAGGTCCGGCCGGGCAGGGAGGTGCACGATCGCAGGGAAGGGCGCCGTCCGCCTGCCCCCACGCCGCCCGCGGGAGAACAGCCCATGCGCTACGAGATTCGCGTCGAGGGACACATGTCGGAAACGCTGACCAAAGCCTTCCCGGAGTTGGGCCACGTGGTGATGTCCGGCCAGACGGTCCTGTTCGGCCCCGTCGTGGACGAAGGGCACCTCTACGGTCTGCTGGCCCGCTGCCAGTCGCTGGGACTGCGCGTCCTGGAGATGCGGCAGCTTCCGGAGGGTCAGGCCGACTGACAATTCCCCTGGTCACGCCTGTCTGATCAGTCCGTCCGCTCAGCCTTGGGGTCTGCTCAACTCGCTTCTCTACGTTCCGTTTGCCGCACGTGGGCGTTCGGCGCAGGCTCGGCGAACACATCCACTTGCGCTCCCGTCCTGCCCCCATCCCGTCCCCCCATCCCATCGCCACGACGGTGCCGCCCGATCACCCGCCGCGGGTGACCCGGCGGCCGGGTGGCACGCGGGATGCTGATGCGGCCAGGGGTTCCCCACGCTCCGCCCCGTCGGTGGTCCGGGAACGACCCGCCCGATCGTGCGAGGAGGAGCCATGACCACGTCGCGTGATCCGGGGCCGTCGGCCGGACCGGAACCTCCTGCCGACGGGGCGGACCCCCGCCCGGTGAGTGACGCCGCGGACGTGCTGGCGCAACTGGGCCGCTCGTGGACCTGGATCCTGGGCTCGGCGGTCGCGACGGTGGTGCCGGGCGTTCTGGTGCTGGTCTGGCCGGACGAGACCCTGCACGTCCTGTCTGTCCTCATCGGCCTGTACCTGCTAGTGACCGGGGCGTTCCGGTTCGTGTCCTGCTTCGGCCGGGAGGAGCGTGGCGAACGACTTCCGGGGCTCCTGCTGGCCGTGCTGTACGTCCTGGCCGGGGTGCTGTGCCTGCGGAACCCGCTCCAGACCATCGTCGCGCTGTCCTTGATCGTCGGCGCCGTCTGGCTGGTGTCCGGCATCCTCACCCTCTACACGGCGATCGCCGACAAGGACCTGCCGCACCGCGGCGTCGTCCTGGGCGTCGCGATGCTCGGCATCGTCGCCGGGATCGTGGTGCTGGCCCTGCCGGCCGAATCGGCCCACGCCCTGACCCGGCTGCTCGGCCTGTGGCTCGTCCTGCTCGGTCTGGCCGAAGCGGCGGTCGCCCTCGCATGGCGGGCCGCGCTCCGCAGAACGCGCGGCCCCGGCCCGTACCACCCCGACACGACGACCTGACAACCGGCGAACCGGCGCGGCCGGGCGGACCGAGCGGCCCGCACGATCACCCGCGAAGGGTGAGGTACCGGGCCCCGGCCCGTGCGCACCCTGAAGCGAGCACAACGGCGGCCGGGCGAGCGCCCGGGATGGAGGACAGACATGAGCACGCAGACATACCTTGCGTACGACTACCCCATGCTGAGCGTCTTCTGGAGCATGCTCCTGTTCTTCCTGTGGATCATGTGGTTCGTCCTGCTCTTCCGGATCGTCGTCGACATCTTCCGTGACGACTCGATGAACGGGTGGGCGAAAGCCGGCTGGCTGGTGTTCACCATCCTCCTGCCGTTCCTGGGCGTCTTCGTGTACGTGATCGCCCGCGGCAAGAACATGGGCCGCCGGGAGATAGCGCAGGCCCGAGCACAGCAGGAAGCCTTCGACGCCCGCGTCAGGCAGGCCGCGGGCGACCAGGGGCAACGCAGCAGCGTCGAAGAGCTGGCCACCCTGTCCGAGATCCGCGCTCGCGGCGACATCACGGACGAGGAGTTCAACAGGGCGAAGGAACTGGTCCTGACCGACCACGGCCCGGTCACCGGCTCGGGTACCGCCTCCTCCTCCGCCTACGGACGATGAGTACGCGCGGCACGACACGAGAAGGGGTACCGGTGCGATGACGCGACGAAGCGGAGGCGGGCCGGGGCCTGACCGCCTCCGCGAGCGTCATGCCGGTCCTCGTCGGCGCTCGTCGCCACGTCGCCGGCGTGGCTACCGCCGGACTCGTCATCGCTCCAATTGCTCTGTACCGGAAGGGGTGTTCCGTGTGACCCCCGGGTCCAGCCGGTGGCTGTGGCGACGGGTGGACCCGGAGGCTGAAGGTGTGTCACACGGTCGTGCAGGCGTTCCCGTTGAGGCTGAAGCCGGCGGGCTTGGCGAAGGTTCCGTCGACCGTGCCCTGGAATCCGAAGGTCACCTGGCCGCCGGCCGCGATCTGGCCGTTGTGGCTCACGTTGCTCGCCGTGACGGCTCCTGACGACGCGGACAGGTTCGCGTTCCAGGAGTTGGTGATCCGTTGCCCGGAGGGGAGGGCGAAAGCGAGCTGCCAGCCGTTGACGGGGGAGGAGCCGGTGTTGGAGACGGTGACGTCTGCGGTGAAGCCGCCCGGCCAGGCGTTCGTCGCGTACGCCACCTTGCAGGACGTGGAGCCGCCGGGGTTGCCCGGATCACCGCCGGAGGACCCGGTGTTCACCGCGGAGGAGAACGAGGTCACGGCGAGGCCCGCGCCGTTCTGCCAGGGCTCGAACCCTGCCTGAACACTCGTCAGATACCAGTTGTTCTGCGCGAGTCCGCGCGAGACGGCCTGCCGGGCGAAGTCCATGACGTCGAAGGACCAGCTGGGGACAGCCGACGGCGCGACGAACGACAGCACGTCGTTCGAGCCGTTGTTGCCGGACCACACCTGCCAGTCGCGCCCGCCCACGGTGGCGTTGCCGACCGGGGATCCGATGGGCTGGATGGATCCGACCCTGTTGAACCAGATCATGATCTCGGTCCTGTTGACGCCGTCGGTGCGTGGCGTGGGATCCAGCCAGATGTCGTACGCGGCGTCGTACACAGCGTCGTTCACGTAGCTGTAGGTGATGCTCGACGGCGCGGTCGAGATGGTGCTGAGCTGCGCCGGAAGGTTGGTGCCGGGGGAGCAGTTGGTGTAGTGGCAGCCGTTGTAGACGGACGGGTACGACTTCGGAGCGCCGTTCGTGGGGACGGATCCGTCGGCCTGGGTGATTCTGAATCCCGAGTCCGTCGCCGTGACGCATTGGGCGGCGCTGGTGCCCCAGCGGTTGTTCTGGACCACGTAGCGGCCCTGGATGGTCGTCGTGCCGAAGGGCTGGCAGATCGAGGTGTCGGCCTGGGCCACCGACGCTGTGGTCAGAAGCGCGGCGAGCGATACGAGCGAGGTGAGCAGCGCGCCGAGCAGGCCACGCGCGCTGCGGGCATGGTGCGTTGAAGGACGCATGCGGATCCTCTTCCGAGGGATGGGGGGTGGGGAAGTGCTCCCGTGACTAAGTGAATGGGAGCGCTCCCAAAACTTGACTCGGCAGGACTGTAGGGATGGTCCAGGTTCATGACAAGACTGTGAGCGAGAACCCGTTGAACCGATTTCGGAGTCGCAGCTCAGGCGCGGGGACGAGTCACCGTGCGAGCGGCCGGCGGCGCGTACCCCGGGCGGATGTGTGGCGACGGACCTCAGGTCGAGTCGCGGATCACCAGCTCCGTACGGAGGATGACGTGCCGCCAGGCCACGGCACCCTCTTCCATCTCCTCCAGGAGCAGCCGGATCATGGCGCGCCCGATCTCCTCGATCGGCTGACGTACCGTCGTCAGCCGTGGTTCGGTCTGCTGGGCCAGCGGAAAGTCGTCGAAGCCGATCACGGCGACGTCCTCGGGTACCCGGCGTCCGGCCGCGCGCAGGGCCTCCAGAGCCCCCGCGGCCGTGGTGTCCGACGCGGCGACGACACCGTCGATCTCCGGATGTCGTTCGAGGAGGCCGGCCATGGCACGGCGTCCGCTGTCCGTCGTGAAGTCGCTTTCGGCGACAAGGGTCGGCAGGCCCTTCAGGCCCGCGAGTTTGAGGGCTTCCTCATAACCGCGCAGCCGGCACTGCGCGGCGTGCAGGTCCAGCGGCCCGGTGATGGTGGCGATGACTCTGCGGCCCCGTTTGACCAGGTGGGAGACGGCGCTGCGGGCGCCGCCGATGTTGTCCGCGTCGACGTAGCTGACGTACTCCTCCCCGGAACGGCGCCCCAGCAGCACGGTCGGCATCCGCGCCTCGGCGAGCATGTCGGGTAGAGGGTCGCCGGCGTGCACGGACATCAGCAGGACGCCGTCGACCCGGCCGCCCCGTGCGTACTCGAGGAAGCGCTGCCGTTCGGTGTCCGAGCGGACCAGGGTCAGCAGCAGTTGTATTCCGGTGTCCGTCAGCGCGTTGCCGAGCGAGGTGACGATCTCGGAGAAGAAGGGCTCCGCGAACTGCCGCCAGTCCGGTTCCGTCATGACCAGGGCGACGGCATCGGCCCGTCGTCCCGCCAGGGAACGAGCGGCCAGATTGGGCACATAACCCAGTTCCTGGATGGCCTGCTGTACGGCCCGGCGCGTCGAATCCTTCACGCCCGCCGCGTTGTTGATGACGCGGGAGACCGTGCCCCGTCCCACCCGCGCATGAGCGGCCACCTCCTCCAGCGTCGGTGTCCCCGGGCGTCGCCTGCCCATGACCACCTCCCCCAAGAGATCACCGATCTTACCGGCCGGAGGGGGTGAGCACACGAATTCACCAGGGGCATAGTTGCAGGCGGTATGGCCCGCCTGGATGGATTGGGAGCGCTCCCGTTCTTGTGGATGTCCCCGAATTGGTCCTGGAATGGCCGGGCGGCCCCTAGGGGGTGGGAACCGCCCGGCCGGGTGACCCCGTCGTCTGGTGACGGGGTCCGTACGCGGAGCGCCGGCGGGGGGTTACTCAAGCAACTCCGCGTACGAGCCCATGGCCAGGGCGATGTCCGCCTGGGCCCAGAACCGGTGATAGGTGAAGACGGGCGCGGCGCCGCCCTTCAGGTACGCCTCGACCTTCGACCACGCCGGATCGTTCCTGTAGAAGGACCGCAACGAGGCGAACGTGGAAGCCGAGTTGATCGATTCGCCGTTCGGCATCTTGCCGGTCCAGCCACTCGGCACGTAGACCGGATCGTTGAACCTGCTGTAGTCGGTGCGGGTCTCCGGAACGGCGATGCCGAGGCTGTCCTGGTAGTTGCCCCACATGCCGTCGAGCAGCGCCTTCGCGGTGGTCTTGGCGGCCGTGTTGCCGGACTTGGCGCCGTAGTACGTCAGGGTCTTGGCGTACGCGGCGGCCACGCCCACGTCATTGGTGTAGTCGGCTACGGTGACGTGAAGTCCGGTATTGGCGCCGGGAGTTGACGCGTTCCACGTGTCCGGTTGTCCCGACCACTGCAGCGTCGAGGGAATCAGGTACGTCCCGTCTGGATTGACCGTGGTCTTGGACAGTGCCCACGCGACCCACTTGTCGAGGACCGCTTTCGCGCTCGCGTTCCCTGTCTGCTGGTAGTACTCGGCGACCCGTTCCATCGACCATGCCTGGAAGCCGAACCACTGGTTGGACGGCGGGTCGTGGTAGACGGGCTGCGGGTCGTAGTACATGCCGTAGAACGTCGACGTCCCGGACGGCGGAGTCGCGTACCGACCCTGCCAACTGTTCGTCGCACCACCGGCGATGGCGCCCTCGCTCGACTGCAGCCAGCGGTAGAACTCCAGCTGCCGCGACAGCGAGGTGCTCCAATCCGCCGCACCCGTCGCCGACTTGGGCTTCAGATCGGCGTCGGCGCTGAGCGCGTACGCGGCGAGCGGGTTCTGGTAGCCGCTGTGGGCGTAGCTGGATCCGATCCGCCAGGCCCAGCCTCCGCTGGTGTCGGCGGAGCCTCCCCAGGCGTAGTACCAGGACAGCAGATAGTCCGAGGCGTCCTTGCCGGCCCCGGCCGGGCAGGTCGAGGGTCCGACGCAATTGCCGATTTTCTTGAAGTACTTGTCGTACATGGCATAGCGCAGGTAATCGCCCATTTTGGCCGCCTTGGCGACGGTGCCCGATACGGCCGATCCGTTGCCCTGCTGCTTCGCCCACAGGTCCGCCCAGTAGGCGGCCTGCACGGCCCGCGCGTCGGCGTCGGGCGCGTCGGTGTACTTCCACTGCTTGGCGTACGAGGAGTCACCGGTGAACAGGTCCAAGTACCCGTTCTTTCCGCCGTACTTGAAGGCGTCGCAGGTCGGCTGCGGCACCGTCTCCCACACCGACTCCTGTGCTCCGCGCTGGAAGGTGTTGATGTACGACGGCCCGCTCGCCGTCGGCCCCGCCTCGCATCCGCCGCCCGGCGTGTCGCCGTAGCCGTAGGTGTTGTCGACGTCCTCCAGCCAGTGCATGCCGTAGACGTCGTCCGTACCGTATGCGGTCTTCAGTTCACCGGCGATGGGATCCGATCCCACCGGCACCGAGGGGTCGAGCTTCGCCGGATACTCGTTCGGGGTGTCCAGCTCGGGCGCGTACGTCGCCGGCTTCGAGGCGTTGTAGAAGGAGTTGGTCGGCTGGTCGGCGTGGGTGGGGATCATGTACTTCTCCATGAGGGCCCAGGCGCCGTTGAACTTCGACCAGTCGCCCGTCACCTTGCCGTACATCGCCTGCAGCCACAGCAGATAGCTGTAGGCCTCCGACGTGGTCTCGTGCCCCTGGTCCGGCGCCTCGACGATCAGGGTCTCCACGGAGTGGTAGGGGATGCCCTGGGGCGAGAAGTAGCCGTTCGCCGGGTTGGTGATCCTGCCGTACAGATCCAGGAAGCGCGCGTCGTATGTCTTGGACATGGCGATCTGCGTGACTGTCACCGACGCGGTGCCGTACCCGGCCGCGGTCGACTCGAAGGTCGCCGCCCCCGTCCCGGAGGAGTCCGCGGTGACGGTCACTTTCTGCGCGGTGTTCCAGTTCGAGGGCGTGAAGACGAGCGAGTTCCCACCGGTCACTGACAGTCCCGCGTTGCCGCCGGTCCGGGCGGTCGTCACCGTGACGTCGGCCGACGGCTGGGTCGAGAGCTTCACGTCGTAGGTCGCCGTCTTGCCCTGCTGGACGGCGAGTTGGGAGGTCGAGGCCACGACGGCAGGACCCGCGGCGATCGTGATGCCGACCGGGGTGGACTCACCGGTCGCGCCCAGGCTGTCGTACGCCTTCGCCGTCAGCGAGTGGCTTCCCACGGCCAGGACGGAGGCGGAGTAGGTGTAGGGCGCGCTGGTGTCGGTGCCCAGAAGGGTGGTGTCGTCGTAGAACTCGACCTTGGCGATCGTCGCGGCGTCCGCGGCCGCCGCCGTCGCCGCGAGCGGCACGGCGTCCCCGCGCGAGTAGACGGCGCCGGCGGCCGGGCTGGTCAGCACGGTGATCGGCGGCTGGTGCGCGCCGACGCAACTGGTGCCGTTGACCGTGAAGTTCGTCGGAGCGGTGTTGGTTCCGCTGTAGCTGAACTGCGCTCCCGCGGAGACGGTGGAGCCCGGAGCGATGGTGCCGTTGTACGAGGCGTTCTTGACGGTGATGGTCCGACCGGCCTGCGACCAGGTGCCGTTCCACCCGTTCGCGAGCTGCTGGTTGCCCGTGTAGTCGTAGGCCAGGGTCCAACCGTCGATCGCGGTGGTGCCGCGGTTGGTGAGGGTGAGATCGGCGGTGAAGCCGGAACCCCAGTCGTTGGTCCTGTAGTCGACGCTGCACTGCACGGTCGCCGCGTTCGCGGTGGTCGTGCCGGTGGCGAGCATGGACAGGGGCAGGGCGAACGCGGCGGCGACGGCGGTCCATAACCGCCGTACGGCTCTTCGTTTGCGTCCGGGATCCATGTGCTGTTCCTCCTTGCGTCACGCGACTCACGGAGAGATGCCAAGGCCTGAATCCAGTGGGAGCGCTCCCATCGTGGAGACGAAGGCGGCCGCGGTCAAGACGCTGAGAGGTTCAAAGTTCGAACCGAGCGGATGAGCCGAAAAGTTTCGCAAGGACCCTATGAAACCTCGTCAGTTGACGCTAACTTCCTCCCCACCAGTGGGAGCGGTTCCATCAGTGACGCGTCCGTAGCGGCGCGCCAAGCTGTAAGGACTCGCTCATGCGACACCCCCCGCATTCAGTACTTTTAGTCAGCGACGCTCTCCCGCGCACTGCGCCGCCGGGTGTGCTCGGCTCGGGCCATCACGGCTACGTACGCCGGACATGGGCGTCCCGCCACAGCGCGGTCGACCGATTCACGACCGTCCGGCCGCGCTTCGCGAGCGCCGCGCGTTCTCCGCACCCTGCCGGTGATCGAGGCGGGGAACCATGCCCCGAGCTGCGTCAACGCCGCCGGTTCCCCGGTGGCCCGACACGAGACGCAGCGCGCGAAGTCGTCGCTCGAACCGCGGGGAATCCCCGTCGGCGGCCGGCGCCTTCGTGCACCACCGGGCGTCTCCGCGCCTGACCGGGCGCTCCCGTACGGCGGAGGCCTCGAAGCGCCGGCAGGACGGCGCTGCCCTCGAGCCGACGCCGGAAGTACCAGCTCACCGATCACAGCAACACCGCGCACCTCAGGCAGGGGTCGCGCGCCCGTTCGCGCGGTCCTCATCCGTACTTCCCCTACGAGAGAAGGAAGCACCCGCACATGAGTCGCACCAGAACATCGCTGCTCGTCGCCCTGGCGCTGGTCGCCGGGACGACGGGGTCGGCGTTCTTTGTCGGCCAGGCCGGCGCCGCCACTTCGTCCATCCCCTGCACCGTCGACTACAAGGTGCAGAGTCAGTGGGACACCGGCTTCACCGCCGCCGTGACCATCACCAACAACGCCGCCGCCAAGACGAGTTGGTCGGTGAAGTGGTCGTATGCCGGCAACCAGAAGGTCACGAACGCCTGGAACACGAAGCTCAGCCAGAGCGGTGCCGACGTCACCGCCGCCAATGAGAGCTACAACGGCCCTCTTGCGAGCGGAGGTTCGGTCAGCTTCGGGTTCAACGGCTCGTACAGCGGCACCAACAGCGTGCCCGGCACGTTCACGCTCGACGGCGTCGCCTGCAATGTCGACAACGGCGGCGGCACCGGGGGCGGCAGCGGCGGTGGCACCGGCGGCGGTACGGGCGGTGGCACCGGAGGAGGCGGTGGAGGTGGTGACACCGGCAGCCGTGCCGACAACCCCTACACCGGCGCCAAGGTGTACGTGAACCCCGAGTGGTCCGCCAAGGCGGCCGCCGAACCGGGCGGCAGCCGCATCGCCGATCAGCCCACCGCTGTCTGGCTCGACCGCATCGCGGCCATCAACGGCGTCAACGGCGGCATGGGTCTGCGCGCCCATCTCGACGAGGCCCTGAAGCAGAAGGGCACCGGCGACCTCGTCGTCCAGCTCGTCATCTACGACCTGCCCGGCCGCGACTGCGCCGCCCTCGCCTCCAACGGCGAACTGGGACCCGACGACCTCGACAAGTACAAGTCCCAGTACATCGACCCCATCGCGTCGATCCTGTCCGACCCCAAGTACGCGGGCCTGCGGGTCGCCACCGTCATCGAGCCCGACTCACTGCCCAACCTGGTCACCAACGCCGGCGGCACCCCCACCACCACGGACGCCTGCGTGACCATGAAGTCCAACGGCAACTACGAGAAGGGCGTCGGCTACGCCCTGGACAAGCTGGGTGCCATCCCCAACGTCTACAACTACATCGACGCCGCCCACCACGGCTGGCTCGGCTGGGACAGCAACCTCGATCCCGCGGTGCAGGAGTTCCACAAGGTCGCGACGTCGAACGGCGCGAGCGTGAATGACGTGGCCGGGTTCATCGTCAACACCGCGAACTACAGTCCCACCAAGGAGCCGTATCTCAAGGTCACCGACACGGTGAACGGACAGACCGTACGGCAGTCGAAGTGGGTGGACTGGAACCAGTACGTGGACGAGCAGTCCTTCGCGCAGGCGCTGCGCAGCAAGCTCGTCGCGTCCGGATTCGACTCCGGTATCGGCATGCTGATCGACACCTCACGCAACGGCTGGGGCGGCTCCGCACGTCCCACCGGTCCCGGGGCACCGACCACCGTGGACGGCTACGTCGACAGCAGCCGCGTCGACCGCCGCATCCACGCCGGCAACTGGTGCAACCAGAGCGGTGCGGGCATCGGGGAACGGCCGACCGCGGCTCCGGCCGCCGGGATCGACGCCTACGTGTGGGTCAAGCCGCCCGGGGAGTCCGACGGCAACAGTGCCGCCGTACCCAACGACGAGGGCAAGGGCTTCGACCGGATGTGCGACCCGACGTACGGCGGGAACGCGCGCAACGGCAACAACCCCACAGGCGCGCTGCCGAACTCACCGCTGGCCGGACACTGGTTCTCCGCCCAGTTCCAGCAGTTGATCCAGAACGCGTACCCGCCGCTGTCGTGATGTCCTCACGCGGCGCCTGACCGCCGGGATCCGTTCCTCGACCCTGCCGAGGAACGGATCCCGGCGAAACCCGCGGCCTTACCGACGGCCGCTCGGTCATGAGCGTGAGCTGCCCTGCAGATCCTGGCCGCGTGCACGCGCGCGGAGGTGGAGTACGGCGTCCCCGACCTCCTTCCCCCGGCACTCGACGAACACAGGCCACCGATTACCGCGTCGCGGCCGCCAGTGCCGCGCGGATGGTGGCCGCGTCGGCCGGCTGGCCCTTCTCGTTCGAGTACGGCCCGTACGGTGTTCCCCACGCCGGAGTGCCCGGCGCCTGCCGCCAGCTGTCGGCCAGACTTCCCGTGTCCACCACGCCGTAGCCGATGGAGTCGAGGAATTCGGTCACCGTCGCCTTTGCCGGTGCGGAGTCTCCGGCGATCGGCAGGTAGGAGCGGTCGGGCGCGCCTGACGGGCGTGCGAGGGACAACAGGTGCTTGAAGAAGATGGTGTTGAACGCCTTTACGAGCAGGGCGTCCGGGACATACCGCTGAAGCAGCTCGCTCGAGGTGAGGGAGTTGTCGTCGAGCTCGGGGATGTGCCCGTCACGCTCGGCACCGTAGTTGCAGGTGTCGATGACCGTCTTCCCGGCCAGTTGAGCGGCGGGCACACGGGGGAATGCGCTGACCGGCACCGTGACCACGACGATGTCACCGGCCGCCGCGGCCTCTTCGCTTGTCGCCGCGGAGGCCTGCGGCCCCAGTTCCGCGACCGTGTCCGCGAGCGTCTCGGGACCGCGTGAGTTGCTGAGCACCACCTGGTGTCCGGCATCGACGGCGAGTCGTGCGATGGCCCTGCCGATGCTTCCGCTTCCGATGAATCCCACAGTCGTCATAGTCTCAACGTCCTTCTGTAGAGCTGAACTTGTCGGTTGCCGGGCTGGCTCTGATCCGGGTTCGTGTCGTCACCCGGCGGGGAAGTAATGGCCGTTGTCCAGATCGGCGAGCAGGCCGGGCCCGGTGGGTTCCCAGCCGAGGGTCCGGCGGGTGATGAGGTTGGACGCCGGGTAGCTCTGCGTGGCGATGTTCGCGAGGAAGCCGAAATACCCCGGCGTCATCAGGACATCGTCGGGAATGCTCACGGCGGGCAGGCACAGGCGACTGGCGATGGCTTCGGCGATGTCGCGGAACGGGATGCCGCCGTCCCCGACCGCGTGCCAGTACCTGCCGGCCGGCCCCTTCTCCAGCGCCAGACGGAACACGATGGCGGCATCGCGGATGTGCACGGCGTTCCAGAGGTTCGCGCCGTCCCCGGGGTAGCCGACGAACCCCTTCTCCTTCCCGAGCGCGATCAGCGTGGGCAGGAAGCCGGCCCGATCGGTCGTGCCGTGCGCGATGTTGGCGATTCGCACGACCGAAGACCGCACCCCCTGCTCGGCGAGGTCGACAACGGCCCTTTCTACGACGTTGCGGACGCGCAGGGTGCCCTTGTGCTCCTCACCGGCGGGGAGGGCCGGGTCCTCCTCGGTGACCGGCCGGCCCAGGTGCTGCCCGGGTGAGCCGATACTCCCCGCTGCGACCAGCGGCTTTCCGGTTCCCGCGAGTGCCTCGCCGTACGCGAGCATGATCGGGAGCTCTGCGGCCGCTACGGCGTCCATCCCGCCGGAGGGCAGCAGATCCTGCCTGTGAGCGACGTGGATGACCCCGTCGGAGTCCGCGGCTGCCTCCTTGAGTCCGTCGAGATCCTGGATGTCGCCGCGACGCACCTTCGCGCCGAGCGCGGACAGGGCCGCCGCGGAAGCGTCCGACCGGGCCAGGCCGGTGACTTCGTGTCCGGCGGCGATGAGCTCGGGGATGATGTAGGAACCGGAATGGCCGGTCCCTCCGGCGACGAATACGCGCATCTGACTGTCCTTATGAGGGTAGGTGCAAGGTATTTTCGTGCCGTGAGTGAACTGGCGTGTGTGGACCGCCGTAAGGGAACCGGTGTAATGCGGCACGAGAAATAGTGGTAGGGGTTTTACTCAGCTGAGAAGGGTGATGCCAAGGGAGAAATTGGCGTGTTTCACGGAGTGATTCATGAGGCCCAGCTGGTCGGGGGTCACGGGGTTGGTGATGTCGACGATGATCTTGCCGCGCAGTGCGTCCCCGTACTCCTTCACCACCGCCGCGGCGCCGGCGTATGGCACGGCAACGACAACGATGTCCCCAGCAGGGGCGGAGCCGGGCGTCCCGACGGTGGCGCCACCGAGTTCGGCGGCCGCATCCTTGGCCTTGGCCGAGTCGCGGCCGATGATCTCGACCGCGTTGCCGCCGGCCAGCGCCCGGGCGGCGAAGGCGCGGGCCGCGTTCCCGAGGCCGACCATGCTGATGCTGCTGCTCATGGAGTTCCTGCTTTCTGGAGCCGGACAGGGGGCGGGCGTCCAATTCCTGATGCGATCATTCCGGGCCTGGGTCCGGATCTGGGCCCGTCGCCGTCGAATTCCGGTGCCGAATTCGCTCGTTCCATCAGGTACCTATTCAGGCTGCCATTGGCCTGAGGAATCGTCCAAGACCTCTTTCAAGCGTGGTGATACCCTGAAAGCATCACCAGCTGAGGGGTGCCATGGATCTGGACCTGCGCAAACTGCGTTACTTCGTCGCGGTGGCCGACCAGTTGCACTTCGGCCGCGCCGCCGACGAGCTTCACATCGCACAGCCCGTGCTCAGCCGGCAGATCCGTGCGCTCGAGCAGGATCTCGGTGCCTCGCTCTTCACCAGGGATCGCCACGGCGTGGAGCTGACAGCCGCGGGCCGGCAACTGCTGGCCGACGCCGGTCCGTTGCTCGCCTCGACCCACGCGATCCGCCGCCGGGTGTCCGCCGCCGCCGGTGGCAAGCGGCGGCTGATGGTCGGTTTCCGGGCCGGCGTCGCCGTCACCCCGGCAGCCCGTGCGTTCGAGAAGCGGCACCCGGACGTGGTCGTGGACGTGCAGCGGATCGAAGGGGACGACCAGGCCGCCATGCTGCTCGACGGCCGTATCGACGTCGGCTATGTGCGGCTGCCCATCGACGAGACCGGCCTGCGCGTCACCCCGCTGTATGCCGAGCCCCGGGTGGCGGTGCTGTCCGCCGGGCACCGGTTGGCCGGCAAGGAGCAGGTCACCGAGGCTGACCTGGCCGACGAACCGCTGGTCTGGCACGGCGAACCGAGCACGCAGCCCACCAAGCGCCCGCTCCCCAACGCCGGGTACCCGGTGCGCGGGGTGGACGAGACGCTCGAGCATGTCGCGGCCGGCCGGGGTATCTCCTTCCTGGCGCGTTCGGCGTCCGTCTTCTACTCGCATCCGGACGTCGTCTACGTGCCCATCCCGGACCTGACTCCCGACCAGGTGTGCCTCGCGGTGGCGGCATCGCACATCTCACCGGTAGTGGAGGACTTCGTCGCTGCGGCCCAGTCGGCGGCCGAGATCACGGCGGAATGCGGGAACTACGAGATGTGGCAGCTCGGCGGCGATGCCGCCACCAGGCACGCTTGAGCACTTCGACCGACCCCGTTCGTCATGCGCTGAAGAGTGAAGTGGCCTGTCGGAGCGGTGCAGTTGAGGCTGGGTGCGTGTCGGCGTCTTTTGAGGCAGGGCGCAGGTGAGCCGACGCCGGAGGGGCTCAAGGCGTACGCGTAGAGGGGCCGAGCCCTTGCAGTCCCTCACCGCCCGTCGAACGCGTCGGGGGAGTGAGGGCTAGCCGAGCGCCCTCCCCGGGGCCATCACCTCTCCGGGACTCGATGCCCTCTGGAGGCCGCGCGGGCCCCGGCAGTTCACCCGATCGAGTCCGAGATCCGGGCAAGCAGGCAAGGCGGCGGCAACGGATTCCCCAAGGCGCGAGATCCGCGTCCGTCAGTGGGGGAGAGGCGCCCATGCCTGTGTGGTGGGATTCGGCGCCGGAGTCTGCGCTGTGGGTGCGTCACTTGCCGCCGCGCACACGTGCGGCCGTGATCACCTTGCATGGCGGTCCGCTCGCCGGACATCACCCCGCGCGCCCTTGGCAGTTGGCGGCACTGCGGATGCGGCCCGTGCTGCGGTCCTCGGCGTCGGCCGTGTCGTTGGACGAGACGCTGCTGGGCCAGGTCCGCTACCGGTGCAAGGGGTGGAACGACGGTGACGCCGAGCAGGACGCACTCCGGGCGCTGAGCGAACTGGGTCGGCTGGTCGGCGATGTCCCGGTGGTCGTCGTAGGGCATGCGATGGGTGGTCGAGCCGCCCTGCGGGTCGCCGCTCACCCCCAGGTTCGGGGCGTGGTGGCGTTGGCCCCGTGGCTGCCCGCCGGAGAGCCGGTCGCCCAACTCATAGGCCGGAGTGTCCTGTTGGTGCAGGGACACGACGGCCGGTCCTCCGGCGTCCACATCTGGGACTACGCGGAGCGGGCCCGCGCGGCAGGCGCCCGGGTCGGGGTGGTCGTCGTCCGGGGTGGTGGTCCGTGGATGATGCGGCGGGCCGGCGTGTGGCATCGCACGGTCGCGTCCGCAGTACGCCAGGTCTCGCGGCCTCCAGCGCGGGGACCGCAGGGAGTCTGGTCCAGTTCGGGGCCGGTCTTCGTCTAGAGCCGCCGCCTTGTCACCTCGTCGGATCGTGCCCGCTACGGAGGCCAGTCGTAGTGCGCGACCCGCCGCTGCTGGAAGCGGCGCTCGGACGTCGTCGCGGCCGTACGGCCTGAGCCGGTTATCCGTACGCGGGTGGCTGTTGCGGTGGGGCCGAGTCGGTACGGCTACGTGGGCTGCCGTGCAGCGCTGCGCGAGCAGAGAGGGGCACGTCCTCAGGCGAGCCGGTGACAGGCTCGCTGCGCGCTCCGGCACGAACCAGAGCCGACAACCCCCGCCCCCGCACAGGAACGACCAAGGTGCTCCCTTTCGGCCCTGCCCCCGAAACGGTCCACCCGAAGAAGCCCGTGTTGCTCCGGGACCAATCCTCCGTGGGGTTCAGGATCGGATTACGTCCGGAGATGTCCCGCTCACGAAGGATCCTTGTGAAAGAAGTCGTCAGTATCGGTCGAAATCCATCGGTGCAGCCAGATCTTCAGGAACTGGTGGGCCGGGTCGCCCTGGGCGACGAAAAGGCCTTCGCCGCTGTCTACGACGCCGTGGCGGGTCCGGTGCTGGGGGTCGCCCGTGCCGTCCTGCGCGATCACGCGCAGTCGGAGGAGGTCGCCCAGGAAGTGCTGGTGGAGGTGTGGCGCACGGCACCCCGCTACCGCGCCGACCGGGGGACGGCCATCAACTGGATCCTCACCCTGGCCCACCGCCGCGCGATCGACCGGGTGCGCTCCGCGGACGCGGCGGCGGCCCGGGACCACAAGGCCGCGCTGCTCGCCCGTACCCCCGAGTTCGACGAGGTCACCGAGCAGGTCGAGGCGCGGCTGGAGCGCGAACAGGTGCGGCGCTGTCTGCGCACGCTGACCGAGATCCAGCGCCAGGCCGTCACCCTCGCCTACTACCGGGGACTGACCTACCGCGAGGTGGCCGAGGCGCTCGCGCTGCCGCTCGGCACCGTCAAAACACGGCTGAGGGACGGCCTCATCCGACTCCGCGACTGCCTGGGAGTGACCGCGTGATCACCGACGACCTGCACCTGCTCACCGGTGCCTACGCCCTGCACGCCCTGTCCGACGAGGAGCGTGAAGTGTTCGAGCGGCACCTCGCCGGCTGCGAGGCATGCGCCCAGGAGACCGCCGAACTGTCCGCCACCGCGGCCCGGTTGGGCCTCGCCGTGTCCGTGGAACCGGACCGGGAGACGCGCGGGCAGGTGCTGCGCCGTATCACCACGGTCCGTCAGGAGACACCGGTCGAGGGTCCCGCGCCGCGTTCCGGCCGCGCGGTGCTGCGGGCCCGCCTGCTGTCGCGGTGGGCGCTGGCCGCCTGCCTGGCCGCCGCTGCCGCGCTCGGCGGGACCGCCGTATGGCAGCACCAGCGGGCCGAGAGCGCGCTCGCCCAGGCGCACCGGGCCGAACAGGGAACGGAGCAGATCAGTGCCGTGCTGGCCGCGCCTGACGCGCGAGCCCGAGTGGTGACGCTGCCCGGCGATGCCACCGGCACCGTGGTCGTCTCGCACGGCCGGGACCAGGCGGTGTTCGTGGTGGCCGGGATGACCCAGGCACCGGCCGGGAAGGTCTACCAACTCTGGTTCGACGACGCCGGCACCATGCGGTCGGCCGGCCTGATGAACCCCGACCGCGCCGACCAGACCGTGCTGCTGCGGGGGGCCGTGGGCGGAGCCTCGGGCATGGGGATCACCGTCGAACCCGCGGGCGGCTCGAAGCAGCCCACGACCGCGCCGCTCGCCCTGACCCGCTTCCCCGCCTGAGCGGACGCGGCCCCGCGATGCGGCGGGGCCGCGTCCGCCGTCAGGCGACGCGTCACGGCAGGTCGGCCCAGACCGTGTGGCCCCGGCGGTAGTGCCGGTCGCCCCACGCGCGGGACAGCGCCTCGACCAGCAGGAGTCCCCGTCCCCCGCCGCTCAGGGCGGCGGACGGACGCGTCCACGCGGCTCGGATCGCCTTCGTGTCGAAACCCGGGCTCGTGTCGCTGACCTGGATCATCAGCGCCTGATGGCCGGCCCGGTCGTGCAGAGCGAGCGACAGACGGACCGGTGTCGTGCCGTGCCCGAAGGCGTTGCCGAGCAGTTCGCTGACGACGAGCAGGGCGTCGTCGATGAGTTCACCGCGCCCCCACCGTGCCAACTGGTCGCGTACGGCACCGCGCACGGGACACAGTCCGTTCTCCGGGGTGGGCGCGAAGCTCACGTAGGAGCGTTCCATGGCAGATCAGCTCCTTTCATTGCGCACAGGTAATCCGTCACGGACACCGGAGCGGACGGGTGCGGAAACGGGAATTCCTGGCGGCGGCCACGTATGCCCGCGACCCATGTATCCGTAGCCGGTCAGGCTGCGGATTGGTCCGGAAAAAAGATTCATCCGATCCGGCAAACGGCCAATCCGCCGGGCTTTTGGAACCGGATTCCCCACGTGACCGACAACGAGAAGGAAAACGCGAACCACCCGGAATTCTCACCGGCGTTCGGCGTTGTCCTCCGATCGGTCGGCAGACCTCGAACGCTCTTCACTTCCCCGTCTACAGGCGGCACGCGCCGCACGAGCAACAGGAGAAAAACTATGAGCACCCGTATTCGTATCCGCCGTACCGCCGTCGTCCTCGCCGCGTCCGCCGTCCTGCCGCTGGCCCTCAGCGCCTGCGGCAGCGGCGGCAGCGACTCCGCGAAGTCCGACGCCTCCACCAAGGCGCCCTCGTCCTCTTCGAGCGACAGCATGAACAACGCCGGTGCCACGATGGCCGACCAGCCCTTCGGTACGGCCTGTTCCGGCGTCCCGAAGAGCGGTGCCGGCTCCTTCGACGGCATGGCCAAGGACCCCGTCGCCACCGCCGCCTCCAACAACCCGGCACTGTCGACGCTGGTCGCCGCGGTGAAGAAGGCCGGTCTGGTCGACACCCTCAACAACGCCCAGAACATCACCGTGTTCGCGCCGACCAACGACGCCTTCGCGAAGATCCCGAAGGCCACCCTGGACAAGGTCCTCAACGACAAGGCCCAGCTGACGAAGATCCTCACCTACCACGTCGTGGGTCAGCCGCTCACGCCCAAGCAGATGGAGAAGGGCTCCTTCACCACCCTGGAGAAGTCCAAGCTCACCACCTCCGGCTCGGGCGAGAACTACATGGTCAACGACTCCGCGAAGGTCGTCTGCGGCAACGTCAAGACCTCCAACGCCACCGTCTACATCATCGACACCGTCCTGATGCCCACCAGCTGACGGACCATCAGCAGAGCCGGGCACCCGACATCGCGGTGCCCGGCCACCCGACTCCTGTGACGGGGAGACGGTGAGGGGCGGGGCGCATGCCCCGCCCCTCACCGTGTTGCCCAACTCCCTTACTCCCTACGGGACATGACGAGAGATGACGGAGCTCAGCACATGTCGGCACTCTTCCGCGTCCGAGTCCTCGCCGTCTCGGACACCCGCCTCTGGTGCGCCGCGGCAGGCACCCTGACCCCGTTCACCAGCCGCACCCTGCGCACCGAGCTGACCGTCCGGTGCCGCGGCACCACGGTGGTCGGGCTCGATCTACGCCAACTCCGTTTTCCCGGCGCCGAGTTCCTGCCGGACCCGCCGTGGCCGGACGACCCCCACACCATCCATCTCCTGGCCCCGGACCCCCTACGCTCCCTGACGGCCGACGACGTACGCCTGCACTGGCACACCGACCTCCACAGCGCTTGGCAGGCATGGTCCGCGCTCACCCTCTGAACCCCGCGTAGCCGAATGGGGAGCGGATTGGTGCGGGAAAAAAGTTCATCCGATCCGCTGGACGACCAATCCGCCGGTCTTTCGGAACCGGATTCCCCATGTGACCGACGATGAGAAGAAAACACGACACCGCCTGAGTTGGGCGCGCTTGGCCCTCGGTGCGTTCAGTGGTGTGCTGGCCGGCTTCGTCTCGCTCTGCGTCGCCGAGTTGGTGTCGGCTGCCGTACGTCCGCAGGCCAGTCCGGTCGTGGCGGTCGGCGGTGCGGCGATCGACCGCACTCCTGCCGCTGTGAAGGACTGGGCGATCCGGCACTTCGGGACCAACGACAAGTTGTTTCTTCAGCTCGGAATTCTCGCGATGCTCGCGCTTTTCGCGCTGGTGCTGGGAATTGTCGCACTGCGTTTCCGGCGCATCGGTGCCGCCGGTGTTCTGCTCTTCGGCATTGTCGGGGCGGTGTCGGCCACCAGCCGGCCGGATTCGACGAGTCTCGCCGACGCGCTGCCCTCCGTGGTGGGCGCCATCGCGGGAGCCGCGGTGCTCTACGTACTGGTGGGCCGCCTCACGCGGCAGATCCCGTCCGCCGAGCCGGCTGGTGACGAGCCGCAAGACCCGCCTTCCGGAGCGGGTTGGGACCGGCGTGGCTTCATCGTCGCGGCGACAGCCGCTGCCGCCGCCTCCGCCGGGGCGGGGGTACTGGGCCGGACACTGAACAGCGCCAGCGGCCAGAACGCGGTCGCCTCACGCAACAAGGTCGTCCTGCCCCGGCCCACCTCCGCAGCCGCCGCCGTACCCAAGGGCGCCCAGCTCCGGATCCCCGGGATCAGCCCGTTCACCACCCCCAACAGCAGCTTCTACCGCGTCGACACAGCCCTCGTGGTACCCAAGGTGAACGCCGCGACCTGGCAGCTGCGCATCCACGGAACGGGCGTACGACGCCCGGTCACCCTCTCCTACGACGACCTGCTGCGGCGCGAACTCATCGAGCGCGACATCACGCTCACCTGCGTCTCGAACGAGGTCGGCGGCCCGTACGTCGGCAACGCCCGCTGGATCGGCGTACGACTGGCCGATCTGCTGGCCGAATGCGGGGTGAAGCCGCCCTCGAAGGGCGGGACCGCCGACCAACTGGTGGCGCGCTCGGTGGACGGCATGACGATCGGCAGCCCGGTCGAGGACGTGATGGACGGCCGTGACGCCCTCCTCGCCCTCGGCATGAACGGGGAACCACTGCCCTTCGCGCACGGCTTCCCGGTCCGCATGGTCGTGCCCGGCCTCTACGGGTTCGTCTCGGCCTGCAAATGGATCAAGGACATCGAACTCACCACGTTCGACTCCTACGACCCCTACTGGGTCAAGCGCGGCTGGGCCCGCAAGGCCCCCATCAAGACCGAGTCGCGCATCGACACCCCCAAGCCGTTCGCCCGGCCCGGTGCCGGGACGGTGATGGTCGGTGGGGTCGCGTGGGCCCAGCATCGCGGTATCGACAAGGTCGAGGTCCGCGTGGACGACGGCCCGTGGCGGGAGGCGCGACTCGCCGCTGAGGACACCCGCGACACCTGGCGCCAGTGGTCCTTCCCCTGGGAGGCGACCAAGGGAGGTCACACCCTCACCGTCCGCGCCACCGACCGCACCGGCCGGCTGCAGACGGACAAGCGCACCCACACCATTCCCGACGGCGCGAGCGGCTGGCACTCGGTGGTCGTGACCGTCGACTGACCCGACGAGCCACCTTCTCCCTTCCCTGCACCACCGAGCAGACCTGGTCTCCTACGGCGCACTCGTCCGGGGCGGTTCGCTCGCCAGGGTGAAGGTGATGCGGGTGCCGTCGGTGTACTCGGGGTCGACGCTGATCGTGCCGCCGTGGAACTCGACGATCTTCTTGCACATCGCGAGGCCGATGCCGCTCCCGCTGTAGGCGTCCTTGGTGTGCAGCCGCTGGAAGATGACGAACACCTTCTCGGCGTACTCGGGATCGATACCGATGCCGTTGTCCGTGACGGAGAACCGCCACAACGCACCGTCCTGCACAGCGGACACGTGGATCGCCGGTGCCTGCCCCGGGCGACGGAACTTGACAGCATTGCCGATCAGGTTCTGCCAGAGCATGCCCATCTGCGTGGGGTCGGCGGTCACCGTCGGCAGCTCGTCCCGGGTGATGACCGCGCCCGTCTCCTCGATGCTGACGCTGAGGGCGGAAAGGGTCTGCCGCATCACGGAGTTGAGGTCGAGGTCCTCTTGGAGGTGGTGGACGCGGCCCACGCGGGAGAAGTCGAGCAGGTCGTTGATGAGGACCTGCATACGGTTGGCTCCGTCGACGGCGTAGTCGATGTACTGGTCGGCCCGGTCGTCGAGTTGGTCGCCGTAGCGCCGTTGCAGCAGCTGCGTGAAGCTGGAGATCTTGCGCAGGGGTTCCTGCAGGTCGTGGGAGGCCACGTAGGCGAACTGCTCCAGCTCGGCGTTGGAGCGCTGGAGGTCCGCCGACTGCGCGTCGAGGCGCAGGCGTGCCTCCTCGCTGAAGTCCAGTTCGCGTACGAGCCGTCTGCGCATGGAGTCGATCTCGCCGCTCAGCCGGCGCAGGTCCGCGGGACCGGTCGGCGTGATGGGGTGGCCGAAGTCGCCCTCGGTGATGGTGCGGGCCGCCGCCCCGAGATGTTCCAGCGGCGTGGTGATACCTCGGCGCAGCCCCTCGAAGACCACTCCGGCGAGGGCGACGATGAGGACCGCGATCGTGGAGAACACCCAGTTCCGCAACCGCATCGTGGACGCCAGATCCGACCTGGCCCGCGCCCGGTCGGCACGCAGTCCGTCCTGCTGGGTGGTCATGGCTCTGCGCAGTTCGTCGAAGGCCGTCTTGCCCTCGGCGGCGCGTTCGGTGGCCAGCGGTGAGGGCGCCCCGGACGGTGAGGCGGCGATCGGCCGGGCGATCCTCGACTGCCAGTTCTCCACCGCGGCCTGCACGGCCCGCAGACTGCGCAGGCCGGCCGTGTCGCCCCGCAGCAGCTCCGAGAGCCGTGCCGTATCCGTCTTCTGCTCGGTGAGGCCCTGCTTGTAGGGCGTGAGGAAGTCCGGCGTACCGGTGAGGCCG
Organism: Streptomyces sp. NBC_00252; assembly: GCF_036187565.1. Lineage (NCBI taxonomy): Bacteria > Bacillati > Actinomycetota > Actinomycetes > Kitasatosporales > Streptomycetaceae > Streptomyces > Streptomyces sp. NBC_00252. The sequence continues at coordinate 9,041,083 of NZ_CP108087.1, forward strand.
TAGCCGCGGATGCCGGTCTCCTGGTTGAGCATGGCCGATTCGAGGCGGATCGAGAGCGTCAGCGCCGGAGACTTCACGTCCACGAGGTCGTCACTGATGGACGCCGTTCGCCCCAGGACCCACGCCCCGGTCGCTCCGAGAACGGCCAGGACGGCCAAGGACACGGCCACCCCCACGCGAAGCCATCGCCGCGTCGTCCACGTCGAGAGCCCTCTCTCGCGCGGCAGCCCTTCGTCACCGGTCATGCTCCGACTCCTCCACTGTGGCGGCCGTCTGCGGAACGGCGCAGCGCACACTGTAGAGGGCGGTCGACAACAGTTGTTGTCGTGGGCTGTTCTTGCGCCTAATCTGCCGGGTATGCCTGACAAGAAGTTCGTCGTGCGGACCACCCCGCAGCAGACGGCCACGATCGCGGACAGGGCCGTGGACGACCTTGCACGGCGCATCGTTCTTCAACTACTGGAAGATCCCTCGCAGTCGACGGCGGACGATCCGACGCAGGCGCTGACCCGGCTGCACGTACTGGCCCACCTCCAGCGGGCCGCCGAACGGCTTCAGCGGAACGCGGCCGTGGACGCGGCCCGTGCGGGCGCCGGGTACCCGCAGATCGGCGAGGCATGCGACATGACCCGCCAAGGCGCCCGGCGCCGTTGGCCCGGGCTCTTCCACCATTCCGACGAAGCACCTACGGAGCATCCGATGATGACCACCCCCGCTCGCGCCTTCGACGTCCTGCTCGTCGAGGACGACGTCGCCGACGCCATGCTCATCGAGGAAGCTCTCTCCGAGCGCGGGTCCCGCAACCTGGTCCAGGTCACCGACGGGGTCGCCGCACTGGAACACCTCCGCAGCCCGGACCAGGCGCGCCCCGACCTCATCGTGCTCGACCTCAACATGCCCCGGATGAACGGCCGCGAGCTCCTCCGCGTCCTCAAGGCCGACCAGGACCTCCAGACCATCCCGGTGGTCGTGCTCACCACGTCCTCCGCCCCGGACGACGTCGTCGGCGCGTACAACAGCCACGCCAACGCCTACGTCACCAAGCCCGTCAACCTCGACGAATTCGAGCAGGCCGTCCAGAGCATCGACGCGTTCTACCTGGAGACCACGACCCGACCGCCCCGCACCTGAACCGCACCTTCCGCTGAAGCTGCGCCTGCTTCCCCGGCGTCGGTGGGACGGGCGAGGCCGTGTCAGGCCGACCGAGGGAGTCGCGCTGCGAGGAGTTCCTCGGAGCGTTCCCACAGTCCGCGTGCCAGGTCGGTGTCGAGAGCCTGCGGATTCTTCGGCTGCACGTCCTTGTGCTTGTAGTAGTAGGCGCCCGGTCGCCAGTCAGTTCCTGGTACGCCTTCGGCGAGCCACACGATCTGGTCCGCGCCCTGTTCGGGCGTGGACAGCAGAAGGTTCCCGATCACCGGCTTGGTACCGAGGAAACGGACGGTACGCATGATCGCGCTGGTGGTGTCGGAGGCGAAGTTCGTCCGGACGTTGCCCGGATAGAAGCAGGCTGTCGAGAGGCCGTCGGCGTGGTGGCGCCGGTGGAGCTCGGCCGTGAACAGGATGTTCTCCAGCTTCGACGCGCCGTAGGCGTGGACCGGGTCGTAGGCACGGTCGTGGTCGAGGTCGTCCAGGTGGATCTCCTTGGCGAACCGCACCGTACTGGAGGTCTGGAGTACCGACGCCCGGGAAGCGATCAGCGTATCCAGGAGCAGCCGCGTGAGCAGAAACGGCGCGAGATGGTTGACCTGGAAGGTCTTCTCGAAGCCGTCCACGGTCTTGGTCCGGGTGCCGAACACCCCTCCGGCGTTGTTCACGAGCACGTCTATCCGCGGGTAGGCCGTGCGGAGTTCGGCGGCCAGCCGCTCGATGTCGTCGAGGCGGGTGAAGTCGGCGACGAAGCTGTCCGCCCCGAGTTCCTCGGCCACGGCGCGGGTCTTCTGGGCGGAGCGGCCCACCACGACGACGGTGTGCCCGTCCGTGTGCAGCCTCCGCGCGGCGGCCGCCCCTATGCCGTCGCTCGCACCCGTGATGACGATCACCTTGGTGTCACTCATCGCTTGCCACTCCCCGTCGTGAGAGACTCAGTCTCATGGATGGGACACGGTACCAAGAATAAACTGCAGTACCGTGACGGGGTGAATCCCAACCGGCCCATGCGTGGCGCACGAGAGCGGGCACGCCAGGCCATGCGCGCCGAGGTGGCCGTGACCGTCCAGGACCTGGTCCTCGAACACGGCTACGAAGAGACGACGATCGACGACATCTGCGCGGCCGCCGAGATCTCGCGCAGCACGTTCTTCCGGTGCTTCCACTCCAAGGACGAGGCCCTCTTCGGCCCCACGGCCGACGCCCCCGAATACCTGCGGGACACGCTCGCCGCCCGCCCTGCCGACGAAGCACCCTGGGTGGCGATGCGGCGCGCGCTCGATCCGATGATCGACCGGTACGAAGGCCACGACGAGCGCACCCGGCGCCTCACCCGGCTGATGGTGAACACGCCGGCGCTGGCGGCCCGGCACCGCGAGAAGAACTCCCGCTGGCACGAACTCCTCCGCCCCGAGATCGCCCGCCGTCTGGGAGCCGACCCGGCCGATGCCACCGACCCCCGCGCCGACGCGGTGATCGCCGCGGCCCTGGGCTGTGTCGAGGCCGCGCTGGCCGCGTGGACGGTTGACGGTCAGCCACGGGTGCTGTCGGAGATCCTGGACCGGGCGATGGGGGTGGCCTTCACCCCGGAGCGGGCCGAATAGCTGATCCGATCGCGACGGGGTCCTCGGACGTCGTCGCCGGCCGGCCTGCGGCGGCGACGGGCGGCAAGAAGGTGAGCGGCTTCCTCGCCCGGTGACGCCACCGCTGAAGCAGCCGGTTGGCCGGCAAATACAATCTGACCCATGTCGAAGCATGACGAGTTGCTCGTTGACGTCGCCTCCGTGGTGGAGTCCGGGCAGAGCAACCAGATGTCCCTGACCGTGGTCACAGGCGGTGCTGTCATCACCGGCCGACTGGCTCCCGAAGCCGTGTGGAGGCGAAGGGTGTCGGAGGTGCTGACGGATTCCGCCCGCCTGGGAGAGTTCTCCGCCGTGTTCGACACCCCCACGAAGGAGGACGGCCCACCTACTCATCTGCACTTCCACGTCGCCCGAATTCTTCAGGGCACGGTGGGAATCCCGGAGACGGGCGGGATGTACCGGGTCGCGATCGACGACGTGAGCGCCTGGACCGTCGGCGACTTCAGCTATTCCGACCACTGACATTCCGGCCGCTGACGAACCACGGCGACGGGAACCCGTCGCGCCCAGTGGGCCCGGGGAGGTGACCTGGTTGGTGCGCGGGGCCGGCGGGACCGGGTAACGTCCTTGGCATGTTCTTCCAGACGCCGATTTACGAGTGAGAGCGTGATGGGCCTCTGCTGACGTCCTTCGACGTCGCCCCGCTCCACCCATGAATCCGTAGATCACTTCACATCACCACCGGGAGAACCCGTGACCGTCAGCAAGAACATCAACAACCCCGTGGGCATGGGCGGCGGTCAGCGCAAGAAGCAGTCCCGTGCCGAACGGCAGAACCACGGCCCGCACCGCAACCTCGACCGGCAGGGTGCCGCCGACCAGAAGGCGGAGCTGGTGCGCAAGATGCGCGAGAAGGCGGCTGCGGCTGAGGGTGCCGAGTCCGCGGGCGACGGCGCCGCGCAGAGCTGACGTATCGCCGCTGCGAGGCGGCACCGTACGAGGAGCAGGGCCCGGACCGCGACGAGCGGTCCGGGCCCTGCTGCCGTATGGGGCGCGGCCGTTGGGATTGATTGCCCTGGTGGGCGGGGGTGTGCGTCAACTCCGTAGGAGAGCGCCAGTACGAGCGTCGCCGGGCCCCAGGCGCTCAGGCCGTCGCCTGTTGCCCCAGCGTGTGTGTCACCGCCGCGAGGAGCAGTTCCTCAAGGGTCGTGGTCTGGTGCTCGGCGCGTTCGAGGAGGGCGTCGAGGTGGTCGGCGTAGAGACGGTCGTCGTTGTCGGCGAGGACGCGCAGGGTGCGCCAGCAGGACGCCTTGCCCTGTACGCCGAGGAGCATCGACTCCAGCTCCAGGACGTCACTGAGCGGTGAGCGGGAGAAGAGGTGTCCGTTCGGCTTGAGCCGCCCGGCCTTCTCGGCCAGCCAGCCGAGCGCGACCTTGGGGTGATCGGTGGACACGTCCAGGTCGAACATGATCTGCACCAGGGAGTCGCGGTCCTCCTCGACCTGTTTGGCCAGGTCGGAGAAGGCGGCGGCCCGCTCCGGGTCCCGCTGTCCCTGCGCGGCACGGCGGCAGAGTTCCAGGCCGCCGGTCGCGCCCGCCAGATGGTCGTTGAGGTAGATCGCCAGCAGAGCGGGGGAGTTGGACGATTCCGCCGACGGCTCGGTGTCGTCGCCCGGGGTCTCGCCCTCGGCTCGCATCTCACGGTCCACGGTGGCGCCCAGTTCGGCCCAGCTGTCCTCGAACTTGGCCAGCCCTTCGCGTTCCAGGGTGTCGGTCACGTCGGTGAAGTCGATGCCCGTGCGGGCCAGTTGCTCGAAGTGGGCGGCGGCCGCGGCGTAGGTGTCGGCGACGGGGGCGGCGGTCGGCACGTGGCCGTGGTCGGCGAACGCGTCGAGCGTGGCGGCCGGCATGGTGTTCACGGTCCCCGGTATGACCAGTTCGCTCACGTACATGGTGTCGGGGTAGTCGGGGTTCTTGACGCCGGTCGACGCCCAGAGAGGCCGTTGCGGACGCGCGCCGGCCGCCGCCAGCTCCTGCCAGCGGGCCGAGCGGGCCGTCTCCTCGAAGGACCGGTGGGCCAGCCGGGCGTTGGCCACCGCGGTCCGGCCGCGGAGGGCGAGGGCTTCCGGGGTGCCGAGGGCGTTGAGGCGTGCGTCCACCTCGGAGTCGACGCGGGAGACGAAGAAGGAGGCGACCGAGTGGATGTCCGCCAGGTCGCGGCCGGCGGCCCGCGCTTGTTCGAGGCCGGTCAGGTAGGCGTCCTGGACGGCGCGGTAGCGCTCCAGCGAGAAGATCAGGGTGACGTTGACGCTGATGCCCCGCGCGATGACGGCGGTGATCGCGGCCAGGCCCTCGCGGGTGGCGGGGATCTTGACGAACAGGTTGGGTTCGCCGACGGTGTCCCACAGTTTCTGGGCCTGGGCGGCGGTGGCGTCCGCGTCCTTGGCGAGCCGCGGGTCCACCTCGATGGAGACCCGGCCGTCGGTCCCGCCGGTCCGCCGGTATATCGGCGCGAACGCCTGGCAGCCGGCGCGGACGTCGTCGGTGGTGAGCGTGAAGACGGCGTCGTCGACACTCGACCCCTGGGCGCCGAGCCGTCGTAGCTGCTCGTTGTAGCGCTCGCCCTTGGACAGCGCGGACGCGAAGATCGTCGGGTTGGTGGTCACCCCCACGACGTGCTTGCGCGCGATGAGCTCCGCCAGGCCACCGCCGGCCAGCAGCTCGCGGGAGAGGTCGTCCAGCCAGACCGAGACTCCGGCGGCGGACAGGTCGGCGAGCGGATCGGACGCGACGGCGTCGGACATACGAACCTCCAGAAAGTGCGTGGCATCGGTCGCGCGGGAGCCGCGCGGCCCGCCCGGCCCGTGTGGGGCCGGGCGTGTGGGAGCAGTGCTACGGGCAGGCCGGAAACCGCGCGGTCCGTCCGGGTGCGGCGGTGCGGAACACGAACTGACGTCCACCGCACGCGAGTTGTCAGGGGCGGTCGCCGGTGCCGCCCTCGGTGGGGGCGGAGGTCTGGCGGTGGCCGCCCGGGCGCGGGGCGCGATCGGCGTCGCGGATGCTGTCGTGCGCGGCCGCGGCGACGGCCTCGGGGGTGAGACCGAACTCGGAGTAGAGGCGCTGGTAGTCGGCGGAGGCGCCGTAGTGCTCCAGGCTCACGATCCGTCCGGCGTCGCCGACGACGTCCCGCCAGCCCTGTCCGACCGCGGCCTCGACGCTGACCCGGGCCCGCACGGAGGGCGGCAGGACCTCGTCCTGGTAGGCCGGGGGCTGAGCGGCGAACCATTCCCGGCAGGGCATCGACACGACCCGCACCGCGAGGCCGTCGGCCGCCAGCAGCCCGCTCGCCTCCAGGGCGATGTGCACCTCGGAACCGGTCGCCACGAGGATGACGTCCGGGCCGGAGCCGCTCTCACCCGTGTCGGCGAGCACGTATCCGCCGCGGGCGGCATCCCGCGCCGGAGCGCAGGCATCTCCGCCGCGGTCGAGCACGGGCACGTTCTGCCGGGTCAGGATCAGTGCGGCCGGGCGGTCGTGGTGTTCGAGGACGGTACGCCAGCAGGCGGTGGTCTCGTTGGCGTCGGCGGGGCGGACCACGTCCAGGCCGGGGATGGCCCGCAGCGCGGCCAGGTGCTCCACGGGCTGGTGGGTGGGGCCGTCCTCGCCGAGGCCGATCGAGTCGTGGGTCCAGATGTAGGTGGTGGGCAGTTCCATCAGCGCGGCCAGGCGTACGGCCGGGCGCATGTAGTCCGAGAAGGTCAGGAACGTACCGCCGTAGGGGCGGGTCAGACTCTGCAGGGCGATGCCGTTGAGGATCGCGCCCATGGCGTGCTCGCGGATGCCGAAGTGGAGGGTGCGGCCGTAGGGGCCGCCCTTCCAGTCCTTGGTCTGGCGGTCGGCGGGTACGAAGGACGGTTCGCCGTCCATGGTGGTGTTGTTGCTCCCGGCCAGGTCGGCCGAGCCGCCCCACAGTTCGGGCAGTACCGGCGCGAGCGCGCTGAGCACCGCGCCCGACGCGGCACGGGTGGCCATCCCCTTGGGGTCGGCCGGGAACTCGGGCAGGGCGTCGGTCCAGCCGTCCGGCAGTCGCTGCGCCAGCAGCCGGTCCAGCAGTTCGGCCCGCTCGGGATGGGCCGCCCGCCAGGCCGCGTACGCCTCGTCCCACTCGGCGTGGGCGCGGCGTCCGCGGTCGGCGGCCTGGCGGGTGCGGCCCAGTACCGCGTCCTCCACGACGAAGTCGCGCTCCGGGTCGAAGCCGAGCAGCCGCTTGGTCGCGGCGACCTCGTCCGCGCCGAGTGCGGAGCCGTGGGCCTTGCCGGTGTTCTGCTTGGTGGGCGCGGGCCAGCCGATCAGCGTGCGCAGCATGATCAGCGAAGGCCTGCCGTCCTCCTCGCGGGCGGCGCGCACCGCGGTCAGCAGGGCGTCCACGTCCTCGACGTACTCGCCCGTGCCCGTCCAGTCGACGGTCTGCACGTGCCAGCCGTAGGCGGCGAAGCGGCCCGGGACGTCCTCGCTGAAGGCGACGTCGGTGTCGTCCTCGATCGAGATGTGGTTGGAGTCGTAGAAGACGACGAGGTTGCCCAGCTCCTGGTGGCCGGCGAGGGAGGCGGCCTCGCTGGTGACGCCTTCCATCATGTCGCCGTCGGAGGCGATGACGTAGACGTGGTGGTCGAAGGGGCTGCTGCCCGGCTCGGCGTCGGGGTCGAGCAGACCGCGCTCCCTGCGGGCGGCCATCGCCATCCCGACCGCGCTGGCCAGCCCCTGCCCCAGCGGGCCGGTGGTGATCTCGACGCCGCGGGTGTGCCGGTGCTCGGGGTGTCCGGGAGTGGCCGAGCCCCAGGTGCGGTAGGCCTCCAGGTCCGACAGCTCCAGGCCGTAGCCGGTCAGGTAGAGCTGGAGGTACAGGGTCAGGCTGGAGTGGCCGCAGGAGAGGACGAAGCGGTCGCGGCCCAGCCACCGGTCGTCGGCCGGGTCGTGCCGCATGACGTTCTGGAACAGCAGATGTGCCAGCGGGGCCAGGCTCATCGCGGTGCCGGGATGGCCGTTGCCGGCCTTCTGCACCGCGTCGGCGGCGAGCACCCGTACGGTGTCCACCGCCCGTACGTCGACCTGGTCCCACCCGGCGTCAGCCGCCACGGGCATCGTCACGGACCGGCCCGGTGAGGTCGTGTTGCCGGACTGTTCAGTGGTCATGCCCTAGCTCCTCGCAAAGATCAGTGGTCGGTTCCGTCGTCGTGGCTGTCATTCCTGCGCGCTGGGAACCCGCAGGGGATCGTGGGGGGCGTCGGTCTTGGCGGTGGCGAGCTGTTCGCCGAGTTCAGCGAGCCGGTTGCGGCCGAGGGCGGAGCGGACCTCGGGGAACCACTCCTTCTCCTCCTCCTCGACGTGGTGCCGCACGTTCTCCATGAGGACCGTCATCTTGGCGTCGAAGCGCTCGTCCTCGGGGTCCAGGCCCGCCAGCTCGGACAGCATCCACAGCACGACGTGGTGCTCCTCGACGCTCTCCAGCACATGATCGGTGGTGGTCGGCACGGCGGCACGGGCGGCGGGGTAGAAGATCTTCTCCTCGATCCAGGTGTGGACCGTCAGCTCCTCGATCACCTTGTCGGCGATCTTCCGCTTGGTCTTGTAGGCGCGGTCCCCGGCCTGCTCGAACTCCTTGAAGAGCTTCTCGACCGTCTGGTGGTCTTCCTTGAGCAGCACAATCGCGTCCATGGGCCCGCCTTCGCCTTGTCGGCATTCCGAAAGCCGGTCGGCCTCCGCACTCCGGCTACCCCCGGCAGCGCATCCGACCCACCTGAAGCGCACCTTTTGCCGGGTTCGGTTGTGGTGTCAGGGGCGGTCCCGGGGGAACCCGTCCTGTACCAGCTGCTCAGGAGACAGAACATGACCACGATCAGTGCGGCAGACATCCGCGAGTGGCGCAACCGCGACGTCGTCGACTCCGAGGGGCACAGGATCGGCGTACTCGAATCGGTCTACGTGGACACCGCCACCGACGAGTCGGCCATGGCCACGGTCCGCATCGGACTGCCCACGCGTCACCGGCTGGCGTTCGTCCCCCTCGACGACGCGGTCCTCGGACCCGGCTACGTGAAGGTCACCTACCCGAAGGCGCAGGTGAAGAACGCGCCGTCGATCGGCACGGACGACGTCCTGCCGGCCGAGGGCGAGGAAGCGATCTTCCAGCACTACGGCATGGAGTACCGGCCCGGCGCGGGCGGCGAGAGGCAGCTCGCGCGCCGCTGACCCGCTGTCCGACCTGAAGGTGGTGTTCCGCGATGGTTCTCTTCCTGCTGCTCCTCCTGATCGCCCTCGTCCTGGGAATCATCGGCGCGACCGCGAACGGCCTGGGCTACCTGCTGGTGATAGGCATCGCAGTCCTCGTGGCAGCCTTGGCCCTCGTCGCGGTGAGGTGGTCACGGCGCGCGGGGAGCCGTCCTGTTCGGTAGTGGGGTCAGCGGTGGCCTATGCCGTTTGGCTGCCGATCTGCGCCTGCTTCCATCGCGTCATGGCAGTGGTGTGATGCAAGGGGACCACTGACACCACGACGAACAGCCCGAAGAGGGTTATGGGCAACAGCCCGACAGGGCGCAGCAGACCCGCGGGATCATCGCGCAGCCCCTGCCAGTTGCCGATCCAGTTCGCGGAAACGTCCAGCACCATCACGGCGCCCGCAAGCCAGACCCCTTGGCGCCGCACGAACGCCACCAACACGACGACCAGCGGATCAAGAACCGCCAGGCTGATGAAGAACGACTGGATGGCAACCTGTGGGAATGACGCGTAGGCGTGGAACCCACCGCGGATCAGGTCGAGCAGGTGAGCGCAGGCCCCTTCAAGGAAGCCGATCAAGTACACCGCGAGAACCCATCTCGCCCACAACGGTTGCCGCACCCACCGTTCCCGCAGCTGAACCCCCACCAGGCCACCCTAGGCAAGCCCTTCCCGCCTTGACAAAGGGATAGAGGGACGCCGGGCGTGGCTCAGCGGAAGCGGGGTGATCGTGGTGTCCGAGGTCGGCCGCCGTCAGCGGAGAGGGCGTCGGCTGCGTCGGGACAGGCGTACGGCTGCGAAGGCGAGGTCGGCCACCAGGACGACGATGCCGATGGCCAGCAGATAGCCCAGGCCGTTGGCGGTCACCCCGATGATTCCCAGGACGACGGCCACGAGGACCAGCAGCAGGAAGAGCACCACGACTCGAACACCTCCCTTGGACCCGACAAGGTCGCCTGTAATTTTACTGCGGTCCGCCTGAGGCAGCTGCTCCGGCGGGCGCCGCTACCAGGTGGGACACCGGGGGCCGGAACGACCGCCGGGCCGGTCAGTCCATGCGGCGGTGGTCCTTCTTGCTCCAGGCACGGGTGTCGCGGGGCGGGACGTACGGCTCCTCGTCCTTCGGGTGGCCGCCGGCGACGGCGCGCTGGCGGGCCAGCTCGGCGTCGAATTCGAGGCCGAGCAGGACGGCGATGTTGCTGATCCACAGCCACATCAGGAACACGATCACGCCGGCGAGCGTGCCGTACGTCTTGTTGTACGACGCGAAGTGCGCCACGTAGAACGCGAAGCCCCCCGACGCGATCATCCAGACCACCAGGGCCAGCACACTGCCGGGAGTGACCCAACGGAAGCCGCGGCCTTTCACGTTGGGCGCCGCCCAGTACAGGATCGCGATCATCGCCATGACCAGGACGACCAGCCCCGGCCACTTCGCGATCGACCACACCGTCAGCGCCGCGTCCCCGATACCGAGGGCGGAACCCGCCGCGCGGGCCAGGCCGCCGGTGAACACCACGATGAGCGCGCTGACCACCGTCAGGACGAGCAGGACCACGGTGACGCCGACCCGGATCGGCAGCACCTTCCACACGGGGCGGCCCTCGGGCATGTCGTAGACGACGTTGGCGCTGCGGATGAACGCCGCTATGTAGCCGGAGGCCGACCACACCGCGACCACGATGCCGACCACGGCGACGATCGAGCCGAGGCCGCCGGGCGCCTGGAGTTGGCGTACCGCGTCGCTGATGATGTCCCGGGCCGAACTCGGCGCCAGTTTCGCGATGTTGTCCAGGACCTGCTGTGTCGCCGACTTGCCGGCGATGCCGAGCAGCGAGACCAGGACCAGCAGGGCGGGAAACAGCGACAGCACCCCGTAGTACGTCAACGCCGCGGCCCTGTCGGCGAGTTCGTCGGCCTGGAACTCCCTGACTGTGCCCTTCAGCACCGCCCACCAGGACCGCTTCGGCAGTTTGCCGGGCCGGTCCGGCGCCCGCCGCTCGACCTGTTCATCTGGTCCCGGTGTTCGTGACATACCAGTGGGGTTACCCGGCTCGGCCCGACCATGCGTGGCGGGCGGCCACCAAGTGATTCCACCGGCAGCCGGTCCGGTCCGCCCTGATCAGAGTTCGATGCCGAAGAGCGCTGCCGCGTTGGCGGAGGAGAACTTCCGTCGGTCCTCGTCCGAAGTGAAGTGTCCGAGAAAGGAGTTGATCTCGTCCTCTGCCGGGTGCTGGAAGGGGTAGTCGGTGGAGAAGATCAGCCGGTCGACGGTGGTGACGGACAGGGCGTGCTGGAGCAGCGCGGGGTTGAGCATGCCGGAGGCGGTGATGTGGAAGTTCGTCCGGATGTAGTCCGAGACAGGCCGTTGCAGGCCGGCGAGGCGGGAGAGGCTGTCGGCCCGGTCGAGCCAGAACAGCAGCATCTCGCCCCAGTGGCCGAGCACCACCTGCAGCGCGGGGTGGCGGTCGAAGGTGCCGCGCAGGATGAGCCGGAGTGCCGCGGTCGCGGTGTCGAGGTGCCAGCCCCAGCCGAAGGTGGCGAGGCCCAGATCGGTCAGGTCGCCGAGGCCCCGGTACGAGGCGTCGCGCACCGCGTCCGAGGGGATCTGCGGGTGGAGGAAGACCGGCTGGCCGAGCTCCGCCGCGGCGGCGAAGAACTCGTCGTAGGCCGGGTCGTCGAGGAGGCGGTCGCCGGAGCGGCCGTAGACCATCGTGCCGACGTGGCCCAGGCCCTTCGCGCGCACGAGCTCGTCGACGACGTGCTCCGGTGAGGACATGGGGAGCGTGGAGAGCGCCCGCAGCCGCGTCGGGTTCTTTTCCACGGCCGCGATGGCCATGTCGTTCGCGGCGCGGCTCAGGTGGCGGGCCTGCTCGGGAGGGAGCGGCTGGGTTCCGGGCGGGGTCAGAGCGAGGACCGAGATGTCGATGTCCTGGGCGTCCATCGCGGCGATCCGGCCCTCGCCCAGGTCCTCCAGGCGGTGCAGGTGGTCGCCCATCTCGTTGAAGGCGAGGCTCTCGTCCGGGCGGGGCAGGACCTTGAGAGCGGAGGTGAGATCCGGGGTCACCCAGTGTTCTTCGATGGCGATGAGCGTCATGGTCTTCGTCCTTCGATCGGGCGGGCGGCACGTTCGGTGGCCGCGTTCCGCCGATACCTGTCAGTTGACAGCAAAGCTAACGCCCGGACTAAAGTAGCTGTCAACTGACAGCAATCGACGATGACGGCGGAGGTCCTGGCGCATGGACGAGGAGCAGGCCTCGCGGCTTTTCGAACTCGCCGACCGGATCCTGGCGGTGGGCCGCCACATCGGGGCGTCGAAGGAGGGCGAGGTCGAGTCGGGAACGCCGCTGCAGGGAGCGGTGATGCGCTACATCGACCGCCACCCGGGCACGACGGCCCGCGAGGCCGCCGAAGCCACCCAGATGATCTCGAGCAACTTCAGCCGGGCGGTGCGGGGCCTGGAGCAGGCGGGGCTGGTACGGCGCGACGCCGATGAGCACGACGCGAGGCGGGTGCGCCTGTATCCCACGGAGAAGGCACAGGAGAACCTGCAACGACTGCGTGAGGTCTGGAGCGGCCTCCTCGCGGAGGCCGTGACCGATGCCGACGACATCGACGCCGTGATCGCGACCCTGCGCGCCATCGAGACCCGGCTGGTCGCCCGAACCCGCCCCGGGGACCGGTGATGCCGGCTCAGCCCTGGAGGTAGGCGAGGACGGCCAGGATCCGGCGGTGGTCGTCCTCGGACGGTTCCAGTCCGAGTTTCGAGAAGATGTTGCGGCTGTGCTTGCTGACCGTCGCCTCGCTGACGAACATGCGCGCGGCGGTGGCGGTGTTGGAACGGCCCTCGGCCATCAGCGAGAGGACCTCGTGCTCGCGCGGTGTCAGTTCCAGGAGGCGGGGGTCCGCCGAGCGGTGGGTGAGGAGGGCGCCGACGACGTCCGGGTCCATCACCGTGCTGCCGGCGGCGACTTGCCGGACGTTGGCGACGAACTGCTCGACGGCCATCACCCGGTCCTTCAGCAGATACCCGACCGCCCCGGCACGGTCCGACATCAACTCCCGTGCGTACAACTGCTCGACGTACTGCGAGAGCACCACGACGGGCAGGGCCGGGATCCGCTTGCGTACCTCGATCGCGGCGCGCAGCCCCTCGTCGGTGAAGGTCGGGGGCAGGCGTACGTCGACGATCGCGACGTCGGGCCGATGGGTGGTCAACGCCCGTATCAGGGAAGGGCCGTTGTCGACGGCGTCGACCACGTCGAAGTCGTTGGCCCGGAAGATCCTGATCAGGCCCTCGCGCAGCAGGGCGAGGTCTTCGGCTATGACGATGCGCACGGCAGCGACATCCTTATCTCGGTGGGTCCGCCGGGCGGACTGTCGGCGGTCAGGGTGCCGTCGAAGGCCGACAGACGGCGCGCGACGCCCCGCAGTCCCGTTCCGGCTTCGGGAGCCGCGCCGCCACGGCCGTCGTCCCGCACCCGAATCGACAGCGACCCCGCCGTCGTACCGGGGTACGGCGTGAACTCCACGTGGATGTCGATGCGTTGCGCCTGGGCATGCTTGATGGCGTTGGTCAGTGCCTCGGCCACGGCGAAGTAGGCCGCCGACTCGACCGGCGCGGGCAGCCGTCCGGGCAGGCTCGTGACCACCGTCGTAGGAATCGGGTTGGCCAGCGCCAGGGCTTCCAACGCCCCGTCCAGGCCCCGGTCGGCGAGCACCGGTGGATGGATGCCGCGTACCAGGTCCCGTAGTTCGGTCAGGGCGCCGGCGGTCGACGCGCGGGCCTCCGCCAGCAATTCCGCGACGGCTTGCGGATCTTCGGGGAGGAGTTGTTCTGCCAGGCCGAGGCTCATGCCCAGTGACACCAGTCGGGCCTGCGCGCCGTCGTGCAAGTCCCGTTCGATCCGGCGCAGTTCACCCGCCTGCGTGTCGACGGTCTCGGCCCGGGAGGCGGCCAACTGCGCCACACGGGCGCGTAGTTGTGCCTGCGCGGTGGGCGCGATTAGGGCGCGGACCAGCAGGGCGTTGAGGTTCGCCAGCCGCACGGCGGTGGTGTACCAGAGCAGGAGGAACACCGGGCCCAACGGCACCATGGCGAACGACTCCTGGACGCTGTGCAGCCGGAAGCCGTTCCCCAACGGGGTGCGGAACACCTCGGGAGGGGTCAGCGCGAACACCAGCGGATAGCTGAGGTAGAAGACGCCGCAGACGAAGAACAGGAACGACAGTCCGCAGGTGAACCACCCGGTGATCGAGTTGGTCGCCAGCCAGGCCCAGTCCCGCCAGGTCGCCGGGTCGCGCAGGATCGCCCGGAGCCGTACCGCCCAACTGCCGTCCGGGGGAGGGGAGTAGGGCCGGGCCACCGGCTCACCGAGTCGGTCGGCGGCCCATTGCCGGTGCAGGTCGGCGAACCAGCGCACCAGGACCGTCGAGAGCAGGGTCAGCGGGATGCCTGCCCCGAGCGCCATGAGCGTCAGCGAGGTCGTCCAGAGCGTGAGCAGACCGAATCCCAGGACCGAGCCGAGCAGCAGGACGAACGACCACCCCAGCAGGCTCACCCGCAGGGCGAACGCGGCGCGCGGGGTGACACCGGGGGCGGGACGCTGCCCCGACTTCCCTCCCTCATAAGGGACTTGGCCTTCGCCGGGGTACGTCATCGCGCTCCATCGTCATGTATCGGGTCCACGCCGGACGGCAGAACGGCCGGTCGACCGGCACCACGTCACCGCCACCGCCACCGTCACGGGCCAGAAGTCGATGATTGCCCGCCGAGCCGAGTCGGCGCACTGGGGTTACCTCCACCATCGCTGGGCGCCAGCCCCCGTGTTCTTCGTCGCCGTGGCCGGAAGGCTGGAGCCGTCGGAAGGCGTGGTGCGGCACCTCCCGCACCGCCGCGTTTCTCGCCAGCCCCGACGGCCGATGACCCGGGCCGGGCCGAGCCGCCCGTTCCGCCGTTCCCCCATGTTCAGGAGGACACCCCATGCCCAGGAACACCCTCTGCCCGCGCCCCGCCCGGCGGGCCTACCTGACGCTGACCCTGGCCGCCGCACTGACCGGCGCGCTCACGGCCTGCACGGCGGCGGACGCGGCGCAGGACACCGCCCACGCCCCGACCGGGCGGCCCGGCGTGACGTCGGCCGAGAAAGCCCGGCTGGCGACGCTCGCGCAGCAGGTCGTGGACGCCGGAGCGCCCGGCGCTCTCGTGCGGGTCGACGACGGCCACGGAAGGGCGGCCTCGATCGCCCGGCAGGCGTCCTGGGCCAGGACCGACCACACGCTGACCGTGAACGACGAGTTCCGCGTGGGCTCCAACACCAAGACGATGGTCGCCACCGTGATCCTCCAACTGGCCGCCGAACGGCGGCTCCAGCTGACCGACCCGGTCGAGAAGTGGCTGCCCGGTCTCATCCCGAACGGGTCCGCGATCACCGTGCGGATGCTGCTCAACCACACCAGCGGCCTGTACAACATCATCCCCGGCGACGCCGACGTCCTGAAGACGTTCACCGGCCAGGACGCCCGGCAGTGGACCCCCGAGGAACTGATCGCCGCGGGCGTCCGGCACGACCCGCTGTTTCCGCCCGGCACGCAGTACTCGTACAGCAACACCGGGTACATCGCGCTCGGCCTGGTCGCCGAGAAGGTCACCGGGCACAGCCTGCGCGACCTGATCCAGGAGCGGATCGCCGGGCCCCTGCACCTGAAGAGCACCTACCTGGTCGACGGCTCCGACCGGACCGTGAGCCCCCGACTCACCCACGGCTACGAACCCGACGCGGCCCATCTGGCGCCGGTGCTCTGGCCCGGCATCCCCGCCGGGACGGCCTTCGCCGGGCCCGCCAGGCCGGCCGGCTACGTCGACGCCACCCGGATCAACGAGAACACCGAGTGGGCCGCCGGGAGCATGGTCTCCTCCGCGCAGGACTGGGCCCGGTTCGACACCGCGCTGATGTCCGGCAAGCTCCTGCCGTCCGCCCAGCTGAGGGAGATGAGGACCACCGTCGCGGAGGAGAGCGGCAACCCCAACCGCTACGGCCTCGGCCTGGAGAAGAAGGCCACCCCCTGCGGCCCGGTCTGGGGCCACGACGGGCAGGCTCCCGGCTACTCCAGCTGGAACTACACCGACAGCACCGGCCGACGCACCGTCTCGGTCTACGTCCCGACCATCTTCGGCATCGCGGCAGCCAAGCCCGCGGCCGCCACCGAGACCCTGCTCAACGCCGCGGTCTGCACCATGCTCGGCAAGCCGGTCCCGGCCGCGTCCGCCTCCGCGCCGACCGGCTCATGAGCGCGGAAGCCGTGCCGTCCCGCCTGCCGCTCACCCCAACTCCCCACATCGCAAAGGAAGTTGCTCAGCCATGTCCGCACTAGCCAGCTGGTGCTTCCGGCACCGCCTCCTCGTCATCGGGATCTGGGCCACCCTGCTGGTCGCGCTCGCCGTGCCGTACGCGACCCTCGGCACCAGCTACTCCGACGCCTTCAGCCTGCCGGGGCTGGAGTCCTCGAAGGCGCAGGCCCGGCTCCAGGCGGCCGAGCCCCGACAGGCCGGGGACACCGACCAGATCGTGGTGCACCTGCGTCACGACGGATCGGTCCGGGACACCGCCGTCCGGCAGAAGGTGACCTCGATGCTCGACCGGGTCGCCGCACTTCCCTCGGTCGCCTCGGTGACCAGCATGTACGGCCCCGACGGAGCGGCCAGGATCAGCAAGGACGGCCGGACCGCCTACGCGACGGTCACGTTCGACGCGCAGGCCGAGCGGATACCCGTCGCCGATGTCACCCGGGTCATCGACACCGCCCGGGCCGCGCGTGACGCGGACCTGCGGGTGGAACTCGGCGGCCAGGCGGTCAGCGACGCGGCCGAGGGCGGGACGCGGAGCACCGAGGCCATCGGTCTGATCGCCGCCGGCATCATCCTCTTCGTCGCCTTCGGCTCCCTGCTGGGCATGCTCCTGCCCCTGCTGGTCGCGGTCGCCGCGCTCGGTGCCGGGCTGCTCGCCGTCGGTCTGACCTCGCATGTGATGACCCTGGGCAGCGACGCCCCGACGGTCGCGGCCCTGATCGGGCTCGGGGTCGGCATCGACTACGCCCTGTTCATCGTCACCCGCCACCGGACCGGCCTGCGGAACGGACTGACACCGGAGCAGGCGGTGGTACGGGCACTGGACACCTCCGGGCGGGCGGTGGTCTTCGCCGGACTCACCGTCGTCACCGCCCTCCTCGGCCTGCTCGTCCTGCGCGTCGGCCCCCTCAGCGCGATGGGGATCAGCGCCGCAACGGCCGTACTGGCCACGGTGGTTGCGTCGGTGACCCTGCTGCCGGCCCTCCTCGGGCTCTTCGGTGGCAGGCTTCTGACGAGGCGTCAGCGACGGACCCTGACCGCCCACGACTCGGAAGCCGGTACGCGGCAACCGCGGGCCACGTCACGCCCCCGAGGCCGCTGGGCCGAGCAAGTCGAGCGCCACAGAACCCTGTTCGCCCTGGCCGCGCTCCTCGTCGTCGCCGTCCTCTCGCTGCCCGCGCTGTCCCTGCGCCTGGGCACCTCGGACGCCGGCAACGATCCGAAGGGCACCACCACCCGGGCCGCGTACGACCTCCTCGCCGAAGGCTTCGGCCCCGGCTCCAACGGCCCGCTCGTGCTGGTCGCCCAACTGGGCGCGCCCAGCGACGCGTTGGCCCTGGACAAGCTGGTCTCGGCCGTGCGCGCCACCCCCGGGGTCGCCTCGGCGACGGCGGAGCCGGTCACCTCCGCGACACGGCTGTCCCTCATCGACGTCGTACCGACCGGCGCACCGCAGGACGAGGCCACCAGCACCCTGATCACCCACCTGCGCAAGGACGTTGTCCCCGCCGCCGAGCGGGGGAGCGGACTGACGGTCTACGTCGGCGGCACGACAGCCACCTCAGGTGACCTGGCCGACCTGCTGGCAGGCAAGCTGCCGATCTTCCTCGCCGTGATCGTCGTACTCGGCTGTCTGCTGCTGATGCTCGCCTTCCGCAGCGTTCTCGTACCGCTGACCGCCGCCGTGATGAACCTGCTGGCCTCGGCCGCGTCGTTCGGAGTCGTGGTCGCCGTGTTCCAGTGGGGATGGGGCTCCGAACTCCTCGGCCTCGGGAAGGCCGGGCCGGTGGAGGCCGAGCTCCCGGTGATCATGCTGGCCATCCTCTTCGGCCTGTCCATGGACTACCAGGTCTTCCTCGTCAGCCGGATGCACGAGGAGTGGGAACGCACCCGCGACAACCACCGCGCCATCCGCATCGGCCAGGCCGAGACCGGCCGGCTGATCAACGCCGCCGCTCTGATCATGATCTGCGTGTTCACCGCCTTCGTCCTCGGCGGCGAGCGGGTCATCGCCGAGTACGGCGTGGGCCTGGCCGCGGCCGTCGCCATCGACGCCTTCGTCCTGCGCACCGTGCTGGTCCCGTCCCTGATGCACCTGCTGGGACGGGCGAACTGGTGGCTGCCCGCCTGGCTGGAGCGGACCCTGCCGCGCGTGTCCATCGAGGGCACGCCCGCGAGTGCCACTCGGCTGGAGCGGCCGACGGAGGTTCCCCACCACCCGGACGTGACGACGACCGCGAGCCGATCGACAGCGGTGCCGCAGCCTTCCCGCCACGGTTCACCGCTACGACAGGACCGCAGGCCGAGTGCCCCCAAGTCCCTTGCTGCGGCGTACCTCTGGTGGTTCTTCCTCGGCCTGTTCGGCGTGCACCACTTCCATCTCGGCAGGACCGGCCGAGGGCTGCTGTACCTGTGCACCCTCGGCCTCTGCGGACTCGGCTGGCTGTACGACGCCTTCACCCTGCCCCGCCAGGTCCGGAGCGCGAACGTACGACTACGCGCGGGTCAGGCCGCCTGGATGAGTTCGGGGCGGCCGAACAGCAGGGCGTAGCCGGAGGGGAGTTGGGCGAGGACACGGGAGAGGAGGTCCTCGCCGGCGATCCGGGCCAGGACGCGGAACACGGTGCCGGTGTCCCAGCGGGTGGTGGCCGGGCTGCCGCCGGTGGAACTCGCCAGGTCCTTGACGAAGGCCCAGCCGGTGAGGGCCTCGGTGGCGGGGACCTGGGAGGTGAAGGTGGCGGCGGCCTCGTAGGGCAGCCGGGCGGCGAGCTCGACCCTCTCCTCGCCGGTGACCTGGCGTCCGAAGGCGGACAGTACGGCGTGCACGGCCTGTTCGGCCTGGGCGCGGGTGGCGTAGGCGCCTTCGTACCGCACCTGTGCCAGCATCTGCTCGAACGTCATGCCCGCGGTGGACCGGAACTGCTGCTGCTGGTGATTCATCGCTGACACGGTTGCCTTCCTCATGTGCGGTGGGGGTGTCACCGGTGGCCGGGGGCCCTTGGCTCGCGTCATCGGTGACGACGGGGGTCGGGAAAGTGGGGGTGCGGTCGCCTGGCGGCCGGGTGGGTCAGGCGGGCTGGGGGTGGCCGAACAGCAGGTCGTAGCCCGCCGGGAGCTGGAGCAGGATGTGGCCGGTGAGTTCCTCGCCCGCGGCTTCGGCGGCCACGCTGAGGACGGCGCTCACGTCCCAGGCGGCGGTCTGTTCGGTGGCTCCCTCGATCCAGGCAGCGGTGGCCCGTACGAACCGCTCGGGCGACAGCGGCTCGCGTGCCTGGAGCGGACTGAGCAGGACCAGGGCCAGGTCCTCCGGCAGCCGGGCGGCCAGGTCCGCGCGCACCTCGCCCACCAGATGCGCGCCCAGCAGGGCCAGCACCGTGCGCGTGGCCCGCTCGGCCTCCTCGGTGCTCTCGTACGCGCCACGTTCCTTGACCTGGTCGAGGAACGCCTCCCATCGCATCACCATCGCTGCTCCCGTGCGTGGACGCGGGCGGGTCGGACGGAGGACGGGGGTGACCGCGGGGGAGGTCGGCCCCCCGTCCTCAGGTGGGGCTGAGCGTCGGCTCAGCCGCTGATCTCCTTGCGTGCGGACCCGCCGCCGATGGCGATCTTGCGGGGCTTGGCGCGCTCGGCGATCGGGATCCGCAGGGTCAGCACCCCCGCGTCGTAGGCCGCGTCGATGCGCTCGGTGTCCAGGGTGTCGGCCAGCATCACCTGGCGGGAGAAGACGCCCAGGGGCCGCTCGGAGAGCTCCATCTGCACGTCGTCCGCCTTGGCGACGGGCCTCCGCTCGGCCTTGACCGTCAGCATGTTCCGCTCGACGTCGATGTCGATCGCGTCCTTGGCCACGCCGGGCAGGTCGAAGGCGATCACGTACTCATCGCCCTCGCGGTAGGCGTCCATCGGCATCGCCGACGGCCGCGACCAGGTGCCGGTCGTGTTCAGGACCTGCTGGGCGATCCGGTCGAGCTCACGGAAGGGGTCGGTACGCATCAACATCGTCAAACACCTCCAGGGTTCAGGTCGGTCACTGCCAATGCGTTTACCTGCCATCCGTTGTAACATGTCATCCAGGTGATGACAAGCTCGCAGTCATCGAGATGATGACAAAAGAGTTGGAGGCCCGATGACCAGGGACGATGAGCCCACCCCGCGCGCTCCCGATCTCGCGCCGGCATCCTTCCTCGCCGCCGCGGCGGCCCTGGACACGATCCGGGAGGCCCTGCACACCGCCCAGGCCGCACCGTCCGGCACAGCCCCCGTGCCGGACGCCGGCACTTCCGAGCAGGTGCTCGCCGCACTGCTGGTGCTGCGGGAAGCGCGCGAGCAGCTCGCCGAGTGGGAACCGGGCCTGATCGAGGCCGCGCGGGACGCGGGCGCCAGCTGGGCCGATCTCGCTCACCCCCTGGGCGTGTCCAGCCGCCAGGCCGCTGAACGCCGCTACCTGCGCGTCCGCCCCGGCAGGCCCGGGTCCACGGGGGAGCAGCGGGTGACCGCCACCCGCGACCGCCGTGCCGCCGACCGCACCGTCTCCGCCTGGGCCCGTGCCAACGCCGCCACCCTGCGCCAGCTCGCCGGCCAGATCACCGCACTGCCCGACCTCTCCGCCGCAGCCGACGCGCCGCTCGCCGAACTCAGCACCGCCCTCGCCGACAACGACCCGGCCGCCCTCGTCACCCCGCTGACGGACACGCGCCCCTACCTGGCGTCCGGCCACCCCGACCTCGCCGCCCGCGTCGACGACCTCACCCGCCACACCGACGGACTCCGCCGACGCAGCGGCGACCAGCGCCGCAACCGAGACTGAGCCCAGGCCCCCATCGGCACGGGGCACGGACTACGGGCAGTGGAAGTGCCGCACGGTTCTGACGAGCCCGGCGCGTTCTCGTGAGCCGTTCGCGGCAGGGGCGAAACTCCCGTAGGCCGCCCCCGACGAATTTCGACCATCCCGGCCGTCGCCAACGCTCAGGCACGGGACAGCCGGGCTCCGGCGAGGCGTGAGCGGTCCAGGCGGGGACGGGGCCGTTGGGATGCTGGGCGGCGAAGGCGGCCAACTGGACTCCCGCGTCTCCGGTGATCCCTGGCGACGTGCGGATTCCCGACGTCCACATGGCCCGCATCCCCTCGCGGCCCGGCCACACCAGGCCGGGGGCCGACCCGGTGCGGGACGAGAAGCGCCGCTCACGCGGAAGTCGGCAGTTCACCGCATGCGTGCCGTGCGGAGACGCGGGCACACGTGCCGATCATGCGAACTCGACAGTCGTCAGCCGGGAGGGCTCCGCGATGACCGTTTCTGATCCCCGACCCGCACGTCCCGCGCCGCCCCCGTGGGCCGTGGTGCTGGGCGGCGCCGCGGGCTCGCCGACGTCGGGCGACGATCTGCCGGAGCTGGTGCGACAGGCCCGCGCGCAGGGTGGTGTCGCCTGGATCATGGTGAACGGCGACGACGGTGACGGGCTGCGGAGGGCCGCCGACGCGTGCGGTCTGGCCCATGGCCTCGCGGAGCGAGCGAGTGCGCCGGGCACACGAGCAGGGCTGGCACGGGTGGACGACGTCACCGTCCTGACGCTTCGGACGTGTTGCCTCGACGGACCTGCGGGCGCCGGTGGGTTGCCACGTGTGAGCCGTACCGGATGCGTGGTCCTGTTCGCCGGGCCGGGATTCGCGCTGGCCGTGGAGCACGGCCGGACCGGGCTGCGAGAAGCCCTCGTTCGGAAATTCGACGACCGGTTCGTGGGCGGCAAGGACTCGACCGAGCTGGTACGGCTTGTGACCAGCGTGGTCACGGACCAGTACGAGGAGATCGCCGAAGCGCTGGAGGAGGCGACCGAGGAGGCGGACCCGGAGCCTGATGACGACGTGCTGACGAAGATGGGGCGGCGGGCCGAGCGGGGCGAACGGCGGCGCCGACTCGCGGCCGCCCACCACCTGCACCGGCAGATCTTCCGGCTCCGGCGCACCGCCGGGCCCGCCGCGCTGGCCTTCGGGGCGGCGGCGGAAGTCTTCCCCGCGTCGGGGCCGGGCGACGATCCGCTGGGTGACCTCGCGCACCGGCTGCGACGGGTCGTGGAGCAGATCGAGCAGCTCGGGGAGATGCTCGACAGCGCCAGGGACGCCTGGACCGCGGAGGTCGGCGTCAGCCAGAACGACGATATGCGGCGCATCAGCGCGGTCGCGGCCCTGGCCGCGGTGCCGACCGTGGTGGTCGGGAACTACGGCATGAATTTCGACAACATGCCGGAGCTGCACTGGCGTTGGGGCTACCCGATGACCATCGTCGCCACCGCGGCGATCTGCGGAATCCTCTACGCGCTGTTCAGGCGCCTGAAATGGCTGTGACCGGCTCCCGCCCGCTCACCACCGGTACCAGCGGCCCCTTGACCCTCCAGTTCCGGCGCTGCGGAACACGAAACCCAGGAGCCACAGCACCGCGACGATGATGGCGATCCACCACAGGAGATGAACGGCGAATCCCGCTCCGGCCAGGATGAGGGCGAGGAGCAGAACAAGAATCAAGGCGACCATGTCGATTCTCCCTTCCGGAGAGCCGAGTGCCCGCAGGGCGGTACGTCATGCGGGCACCCGGCGCGGAGCCGGCCCGCGAGGTCAGCGTTCGTACTGCGGGACCCACTGCGTGCGGGTGACCGCCGCCCGTAGTTCGTCCTCGGTCGCCTCCGGTGCCACGCCGTCCTCCACGGCCGCCACCGCCGCGGCGACGGCGATTTCGAGGGCGGCCTCGCGCATGCCCCCGAGCGGTGGCAGAAGGGGTGCGGGGCCTCCGTCGTCCGGCACGGACCGTGCGGCGCACCGGCCCACGGCGCGGGCGGCGGCGACCAGCATCCGGTCGGTGACCCTGGTCGCACGGGCCGCCGTCACCGCGAGGCCGATCGCCGGGAAGACGTACACGTTGTTCGCCTGGGCCACCGGCACCTCGCGGCCGTCGGTCTTCAGCGGCGGGAACGGTGACCCGGTGGCGATCAGCGCCTTGCCGTCCGTCCAGCGGGCGAGGTCGGCGGGGTCGGCCTCGGAGTGGGAGGTCGGGTTGGACAGCGGGAAGATCACCGGCCGCTCGCACGTGGACGCCATGTGCCGCACGATCTCCTCGGTGAAGGCGCCCTTCGCGGTGGACAGCCCGATCAGCACGGTCGGCTCCACCCGGCGGACCACCTCGGCCAGGTCGTACGACTCCGGCATGTCGCCGCGGGCGTAGACGCGCTGCTCCTCGCTCAGTCCGTCCCGCGAGTCCACGAGCAGTCCGTCGACGTCCACGAACCAGAAGCGCGAACGGGCCTCGTCCGGTGACAGGCCCTCGTCCGTCATCGCCGTACGGATCATGTCGGCCACGCCGACCGCCGCGGAGCCCGCGCCGAGGACCACGATCCGCTGGTCGGTCAGGCGGGTGCCCGCGACCGTCGTGGCCGTGGTGAGTGCTCCGAGGGCTACGGCGGCGGTGCCCTGGATGTCGTCGTTGAAGGTCAGCAGCCGGTCCTGGTAGCGGGTGAGGATCGGGCGGGCGTGGGCGGTCGCGAAGTCCTCCCACTGCAGCAGCGTGCCCGGCAGCTCGGCCTCCACCGCCGACACCAGTGCCTCCACCAGCTCGTCGTACGCGTCACCGGTGACCCGGTGCTTCCGGCGGCCCAGGTAGTGGGGGTCGGCCAGCAACTCCTCGTTGTCCGTCCCCGCGTCCAGCAGGATCGGCAGCGTGCGGGCCGGGTGGATGCCGCCGATCGCGGTGTAGAGGCTGAGCTTGCCGACCGGGATGCCCATGCCGCCGACACCCTGGTCGCCCAGGCCCAGGATGCGCTGGCCGTCGGTGACGACGATGACGTCCACGTCCGCGTGCGGGCGGTTGCGCAGGATCTCCCGGAAGCGATGCCGGTCCTCGTACGACAGGAACAGTCCCCGGGGGCGCCGGTAGATCTCGCTGAAGCGCCGGCACGCCTCCCCGACGGTCGGCGTGTAGACGACGGGCAGCGTCTCCTCCAGATGGCCGGTGACCAGGCGGTGGAAGAGGACCTCGTTGGTGTCCTGCAGCTGGCGCAGATAGATGTGCCGGTTCAGCGGCTTGTCGTAGCCGAGGAACGCCTCGTACGCGCGGTCGGCCTGCTGGTCGAGCGTCTCCACCGCGGGCGGAAGCAGCCCGTCGAGACCGAACTCCGCCCGTTCCTGGGGGCCGAAGGCGGTGCCTTTGTTGCGCAGGGGGTCCGCGAGCAGAGTCGTGCCGCGGGGGGATTTGTTCACTGTCATGCGGGTTCTCCTTCCCGGGAACGCGTACGCGACGGCAAAGCCGCCGGCAAGGAACGGTCATCACTCCGACGGCATCCAGTCGGTACCGGGGAGCGGGACCGGTCGCGGCTGTCCGTCAGGGGCCGGCCGGGTCGGGGAAGCGGACGTCGTTCGCGGTCGTGATGTGCGCCCTCTGTTTCCCGGATTTCGCCGTGGTGCGAGCGGCACTGCCCGAAGTCGTCGTTGACGATGACGATCAGCGCGGTCTTCGCCATGTCCTCCAGCCTGCACCTCCGAGCGGACTCTTCGCCTCCGGTGCCGTGCCGAGCGGGGAGAGGCGGGCTCGACGTGCCGGGCAAGGGCCCCGTACACCAGGTCCTTTAGCACCGCGGGGTGTGGGAAAGCGGCTTGTGAGTGCACAGGACAGGAAACACGCCACATCTCCCGGCTGATCAGCACCTCGTGCGCCACCGTGCGCGAACGCGTCCTGGCCGGCGCCGCGTAGGGCCGTCGCGCCACAACCGGTGCCAGGAGAGCGGCGGAGCCCCGGGAATCCGCGTCGGCTCTTGCTTTTCCAGGACGTCATTGACGGACCCCGCCGTGCCAGGTCGGCACGGCGGGGTCCGTGAGACGGGATCGCCGTGTACGGGGCCACCGGCTGAGCCGGCAGCGCGGTCGCGGCGGTCGGCGCGGAAGGTCAGCCGGACGGCTCGTCGGGCACCGGGTGCTCGGGCCGGGGGCTACCGGAGCGCGGGGAGCCATGCCGACCCGTACCGGCTTCGTCCGTGTCGGGGACCTGCGAGTCGGGCTGCTCGTCCTCAGCCGGCCGGGGCGCGTCGCCGTCGGGCTCCCAGGCCTCCCCGGCGGCGCCCGCCTGCTGGTCGGGCATGTCCCTCGGTATGGGCTTGGTCTCCCGGCCCACGCTGTCCCCGTGACTGCCCGGACTGTACTCGTTCACACTGATCTCCCACTCTTGGCCGGACTTCGACCCGGCCCCGGGTACCCCACGCTGGGCGCGGTCACACGGGGTGGCCGGTACTCTCCGGACGCCTCGCCGCTGTTCGCCGCCCAGGTCAGTCGGCTGCGCCGCTGTGCCCGTCGGGGCGTTCGTCCGCGTCCTCGCCTGCGAAGAAGTCCCCCAGGGAGGAGGCGAGCGTCTCCGGAGCCTGCTCTGCCACGTGGTGCCCCGAGTCGATGCCGTGACCGCGCAGGTCCGGCGCCCACGCGCGCCAGATCTTCAGCGGGTCGCCGTACAGGTCCTCCAGGTCGTCCCGGAGCGACCACAGGACCAGCGCCGGACACCTGATCCGCACCCCGGCCGCCCGGTCCTCCTCCTCGTGCCGCCGGTCGACGGTGAGACCGGCCCGGTAGTCCTCCAGCATCCCTCGTACGACATCGGGGTTTCTCGTGGCCTCCCGCCACTCGGCGTGGTTCTCCTCGCCCATGCTCCGCGGGTCGCCGCTGTACCAGCTGTCCGGGTCGGCGTTGATGACCCGCTCGGGGACGTCGGGCTGGGCGAAGAAGAACCAGTGCCACCACTGGGTGGCGAACTCCGGCGTGATCCGGGACAGATGCTCGGTGACGGGCAGGCTGTCGATCAGGGCCACCTTCGACACCGCGTCCGGATGATCGAGCGCGAGCCGCAGGGCGACGCTGCTTCCGCGGTCGTGCCCGGCGAGGGCGAACCGGCTGTGGCCGAGGCGACGCATCACCGCGACGACGTCGGCGGCCACAGCCCGCTTGGAGTACCCGGTGTGGTCCGCCGTGGGCACCGGCCCGCGCGAGCGGCCGTAGCCGCGCAGGTCGGGACAGACCACGGTGAAACCGCGCCGTACCAGCAGCGGTGCCACCCGGTGCCAGGTCGCGGACGTGCGGGGATGACCGTGCAGCAGGACCACCGGTGGGCCCTCGCCGCCGTGGCGGACGAAGATCGACGCGTCCTCGACCTCGAACCGGCTGATCTCGAAGCCCTCGAACAAGGCACTGCCTCCCAGTGGACGACCACAGAGTCGGACGGTGACTCGCGTACCCGGGATGTTCGGTTTGCCGCCCGCCGAGCGGGAATGCCGGCCGCGTCGAGAGCCGCCGGGCCCAGGAGTGGACACTCCTCGGTGACTTCCGGTGTACGAGTTCCGGTTCCTCGAACCCGTTCAGCAGATGCCGGTCTTGTCGATCGGGTCCGGTTCGGGGGCGTGGAGCCGGGCGGGTGCCCGCGAGACGGCGCGGTGTACGACGGGGACGTGACAGGGGTACCGGAGACCACTTCGGGCACAGCGTTTGCGCTGGCCATCCCTGGAAACACGGGCGCATGTTCGGATTTGTCGCACCTGAAGGAGTCCGCGGTGATCACATCCACCGATGTCGCCCGTTCCGGAGCCTCCTCAGCCGGCGGAGGGAGAGCGTCCGACGTCGGCGAGGGGAGAGCGCCCGACGCCCGCGAAGGGGGGATGCCGGACACCGGTGAGCGGCGGACGTCCGCGATGTTCGCCGGGTTCGTCGAGCGGGAGGCGCCCGCCGTACCGCTTCCGGGACGCTCGACGGGCCGTAGATTCGCTGTCCTCACCGCGCTGGGACGCCGGGACCTGTCGCTCGCCCGGCTGGCCGAGGGACATCTCGACGCGGCTGCGATCCTCCATGAGGTCGAGGGCTCGCTGCCCGGGCCGGGGGAGCGGTGGGGAGTGTGGGCGGCACGGCCGCCGAGCCCCGTCGTGAACGCGACGCGCACGGAGGACGGATGGAGCCTGAGCGGTGTCAAACCGTACTGTTCCGGAGCCCGGTTCTGCACCCACGCGCTCGTGACCGCCGAGGCGGACGACGGGTACCGCCTCTTCGCCGTGGCACTGGACCACGCTGGCGTGACGCCGCTGCCCGGGACCTGGCCGGCGGTCGGGATGGCCGACAGCGACAGCCTCGACGTGTCCTTCACCGACGTGCCCGCCCGCGCGGTGGGCGAGCCCGGGGCCTACGTGGAGCGGCCCGGCTTCCTGCACGGAGGGGTGGGCGTGGCGGCCTGCTGGCTCGGGGGCGCGCACGCGGTCGCGGCACCGCTGTACGAGCGCTCCGGAGCCGGGCGGCTCAACGAGCACGCGGCGGCCCATCTGGGCGCGGTGGACGTGCTGCTCAGCACCGCCGACACGGTCATGCGCCGGGCGGCCGAGGACATCGACGCCGATCCCCTCGACGAGCGGGGGCAGGCCCGGGTGCGCGGCATGCGGGTGAGGGCCCTGGTCGAGAAGGTGTGCGCGGAGGTCCTCGACCACACCGGGCGGGCCCTGGGCGCCGGCCCGCTCTGCCACGACGAACACCATGCCCGCGCGGTGGCCGACCTGACCGTGTACATCCGGCAGCACCACGCCGAGGGCGACCTCGCACAGCTGGGGCACGCGATCGGCGACGGTTCCCGGGAGACGCGATGAGGACGGCGAGAGGCGCCCTCTCCGCGGAGGAGCGCGAGGCGGCCGCCGCGGAGATCGACGGACCCGGAACCGAGGAAAAGGACTGGCGCACGGCCCGGCTGCCGGACCGCCTTCCCCACCTGGACCTTCCCGAGGGGCCCGTCGTGGTCGTGGCGGCCCATCCCGACGACGAGGTCCTGGGCTTCGGCGGCACCATGGCCGCCCTCGTCGGCGCGGGCATCCCCGTGCACACGATCTGTCTGACCGACGGGGAGGCCTCGCACGGCGACGGCGACGCACCGGCACGCGACACGCTGGCCGCGCTGCGTCGCCGCGAACTCACCGCCGCGCTGGACGAACTCGGCCCGCTCCACGCGCCCCTGCACACAGGCATCCCGGACACGGCCCTTGACCGGCACGAGGACGTGGCGACCGCGGCCATCGCCGGTCTGCTCTCCGAGACGGGCGCGCGCCTGTGCCTGGCACCGTGGGACCACGACCTGCACAGCGACCACGAAGCCGCCGGACGCGCGGCGCGCAGTGCCTGCCGCGCGACGGGCACCACGCTGTGGTCCTTCCCGGTCTGGATGTGGCACTGGGCCCGCCCCGACGACCCCCGGGTGCCCTGGCGGCGGGCCGCTGTCCTGCCGCTCACCCCCGTGGCACTCGGCCGCAAGAAGGCCGCGCTGGCACGCTTCACCAGCCAGCTCGAAGCACGTGGCCCCGGCATCCCGCCCGTGCTGCCGCCCGAGGAACTGGCCCATCACATCCGCGCGTTCGAAACGGTGATCCGGTGAACACCCCCGCCGCCTACTTCGAGGACCAGTACGCCGGCGCCACCGACCCCTGGCACCTGGCGGACCGCTGGTACGACCGCCGCAAATACGGCCTGACCATCGCCGCCCTGCCCCGCCCGCGCTACGAGCGGGCCTTCGAACCGGGCTGCTCGGTGGGCGTGCTGACCACTCTGCTGGCCGCCCGCTGCGACCGGCTGCTCTCCACCGACCGCATCGCCTCGGCGGTGGCGACGACGGCCCGGCGCACCCACGGGACGGACCACGTCACCGTCCGGCAGATGACGGTTCCCGACGAGTGGCCCGACGAACGGTTCGACCTCGTCGTCCTCTCGGAGCTGCTCTACTACTTCGACGACAGCACGCGGGCGCGGCTGCTGCGCCAGGCCACCGAAAGCCTGACCCCGGGCGGCCATCTCGTCACGGCGCACTGGAACCATCCCGTCGCCGAACACGCCTGCACGGGCCGGGACATCGCCGCACAGGTCGACGCCGTACCCGACCTGAAGCGACTGGCCCGCTACGACGACCCCGACTTCACCCTCACCGTCCACGAGCACGGCCGGGAAGACGGCCCCGTCCTCTCCCCGGCACGGGCGGAGGGCCTGGCGTGATCCCCGCGGCCGTCGCCGTCGTCGTCCCCGCGCACAACGAGGAGGACCGTATCGGCGCCTGTCTGCGCAGTGTGCGGCGCGCGGCCGCACGGGTGGCGCCGCTGCCGGTCGTGACGGTGGTGGCGGCGGACGCCTGCACGGACGCCACAGCGGTCGTCGCCGCGCGGGCCGGGGCGCACGTGGTGCGTCTCGAACACCGCAGCGTGGGAGCCGCGCGCGCCGCCGGGACCGCCCACGCGCTGCACCTCCTCGCGGGCGGAGGGCGGCCCGTCTGGCTGGCGATGACGGACGCCGACACGACCGTGCCCGACACCTGGCTCACCAACCAGATCGACTGGGCGCGGCAGGGGCACGACGTCGTGCTGGGCACCATCCGGCTGGCCGGAGGATCACGCCGGCTGACCGCCCTGCACGACGCCCGCTACTTCCGCACCAGGCCCGCCGGGACGGGGGAGCCGTGGAGCCATCCGCACGTCCACGGGGCGAACCTGGGTCTCTCGGCCACGGCCTACCTGCGGGTGGGTGGTTTCGCCGCGCTGCCCACCGGCGAGGACCACGACCTCGTGTCCCGTCTCGCCGCTCAGGGCCATCGCATCGCCCGCACCGACCGCACCCCTGTCCGTACGGCCGCACGACTGCGCGGCCGGGCCCCCGACGGCCTCGCGGACCTGCTCGCCACCCTCCGCTCCTCGGTGTGGGACAGGCCGGTCCCCACACTCCGTTCCACCCCGGCCACCCGGCCCCGGCTGCCTCGGTGAGGTGCGGGCGGGCGGCCCGGGTGTCGGTGCGGTCCGAGCACCGGTCGGCTCTCAGACCGTGACCTGCCCTCCGGCTTCGCCCGGTGGGCCATCGCCATGGGAGCCCGGGAAGGCCACTCTCGTCCCGCCCTTCTCCCGGCGCGTCAACGGACCGCCGATGTTTGACCGGAGCCCAGACGTGTACGCGCACACCATGACCGAGTCGCAACGAGAGACAGAGCGGAAGTACGAAGCCCCCTCGGCCGATGACACCTCGTGGCTGCCCGACCTCACCGGCACGGACGTGATCGCGTCCGTCGTGGACCAGGGCACCGAGGACCTGGACGCCGTGTACTACGACACCGACGACCTGAGGCTGGCCCGCGCCTCGGCCACGCTCCGGCGCAGGACGGGCGGGAGCGACGCGGGCTGGCACCTCAAACTGCCGCTGTCCGGCGACAGCCGGGAGGAGGTACGGGCCCCGCTGTCCGAGGAACTCCCTGACGCCTTGCGGGAGTTGACGCTCTCCCGAACCCGGGGCGCGGAACTGCGGCCGGTGGTGCGCATCCGTTCCGACCGGGGTGTACGGCAGCTCGTCGCTTCCGACGGAACGGCCCTCGCCGAGCTGAGCGTGGACGCGGTCCGCGCCGAGTCGCTGCTCGGCGCGGGTACCCGGGCCGCGTGGACCGAGATGGAGGTCGAACTCGCCCCGGACGCCGACCTCGGGCTGCTGGACGCCGTGGAGAAGACGCTGGGCTCCCACGGCATTGGCCGCGCGCACAGCCCCTCAAAGCTGGCCCGCGCCCTGGAGGAGACGGGGGTCGGGGCGCCCCGTGTGCCGGACAGGCGTGCCGAGGCCGTGGTGCCGGGGTCCGCAGGCGACGAGATCCTGCGGTACGTGGACGAACGGGTCCGCGCCCTGGTGGACCTGGACCCCGCCGTCCGCCGCGACCTGCCCGACGCCGTGCACCAGATGCGCACCACGTGCCGTCGGCTGCGCAGCGTCCTGCGCTCCTACCGGTCGGTCCTGGACCGCGAGGTCACCGATCCCGTCCGCGACGAACTCAAGTGGCTGGGCGCCGAACTGGGCGCGGAACGCGACCACGAAGTCCTGCGCGAGCGACTGGCCGCCAGGATCGAGGAGTTGCCCCGGCAACTCGTCTTCGGCGAGACCGCCGCACGCTTCCAGATGTGGGACGTCGGCGACACCTCAGAGGCCCGCCTACGGACGCTCGCCACCCTGAACTCCCCTCGCCACCTGGCCCTGTTGAACAGTCTGGCGACGCTGACGGAACGCCCCCCGCTGCGCGGCAGGGCCGCCCGGCCGCCGGAGAAGGCCATGCGAAAGGCCGTCCTCAAGGAGTACGGCCGCCTGTCCGACCGCATGGCCCACGCGCTGGACCTGCCGCCGGGAACGAAACGCGACAAGGCCCTGCACGAAGCCCGCAAGGCCGCCAAGAAGACGCGGTACGCCACCGAACCGGCCCGCGACGCACTCGGCAAACCGGCCAAGCGTCTGGGCAAGCGGGTCAAGGCCGTCCAGCAGGTGCTCGGCGATCACCAGGACAGCGTCGTGGCGCGCGACGCCGTGCGGACGGTGGCCCTGGCGGCGCACGCGGCGGGTGAACCGAGCTTCACCTGGGGCCTGTTGTACGGCCAGGAGCAGGCTGCGGCCGAACGGGCCGAACGGGAACTGCCACCTGTGTGGGCCGAGGCGTCGCACCGAGCACTGCGCAAGGCGCTCAGCCGTTGAGGGGTGGTGCCCGTCAGCAACCGTGCCGGGTAGTCGTCGATGTGGCCGGACCGCAGGCGTCGTAGCGGAGCCGTCCTTGAGGGATCGCTGGGCGGCTTCGGGCGGGTCACGGTGAGCGCGGCCAGGGTCCAGCCGTTCACCACCCGGCGCGTACCCCATACCGACCGGTTTGCCTGCGTGGCGGCATCCAGGCACCGCCGCACCTCCTGGAGGGGGCGGCGGCCCGCGCCGACCTGCCGTTCCGAGTGCGCGGGTGTCCTCGGAGCGGCGGGACAAACCTCCGTGTTGGAGAGCTTTCTCCGGGTACGCGGTGGCGGTACCTGAAGATCCGGGACTCCACCCCAAGAGGAGACAGCATGCCTGGTCCGGCCGACTGGGGGATGTACCGGCGGACCCGGATCGAGGAGACCGCCGGGACCCAGGAGTCCCTGCCCTTCGCCGCCCTGATGTGCCTGCACCGCGATCAGGTCGAGTCCCTTGTGCGCAGGGCGGCCAGGACCCGCACAGAACCGGTCGACGACGAGACCACACGGCAACCCGCAGAAGGAGATCGAACACCATGCGTATCGCATTCCTGATGGCGCCCGAAGGCGTCGAGGAGATCGAACTGACCGAGCCGTGGCAGGCGGTCATGGACCAGGGTCACGAGCCGGTCCTCGTGTCGACGGAACCCGGAGAGGTCCAGGCGTTCAACCACCTCGACAAGGCCGAGGTGTTCCCGGTCCAGTTGACTGTGCGCGACGCGTCGGCGGATACCTTCGACGGCCTGGTGCTCCCGGGCGGGGTCGCCAACCCCGACCTGCTGCGTACCGACGAGCACGCCGTGGCGTTCGTACGCGACTTCTTCGACCTGGGCCGCCCGGTCGCCGCGATCTGCCACGCGCCGTGGACGCTGGTCGAGGCCGGCGTGGTCGCGGGCCGCACGCTCACCTCGTGGCCGAGTCTGCGTACGGACATCCGCAACGCGGGCGGCACCTGGGTCGACGAACAGGTGAGCGTCTGCGACGACGGCCCGAACACGCTCGTCACAAGCCGTAAGCCCGACGATCTGAAGGCGTTCTGCGAAGCCCTCCTCGTGGAGTTCGCCAAGGCCCGGAAGGCACCCTGACCGGACCTCGCGACCGGACGAACGGGCTCTGGCCCTGCGCGTCGTTCCCGGGTGGCAGTGGTCGGAGATCCGCAAGGACGTGAACACCGCCTGTACTGCCATCCGGGACTGCTCCACCAACTCGGCACCGGGAAACGCCGGCCCTGGGTGCCCCTAGGCCGGGTCGGAGACCGCGTCGACCGCCGCGGTCAGCTGGTGGCGCAGAGACTGGGACAGCGGTGGCCCGTTGACCGAATCGACGAGTTCTTCGGCGAGTTGGTGGAGTTTGGTGTTCGTGCGCTGGGAGACGTCGGCAAGGACGTTCCAGGCGGCCTCGGGGCTGAGGCCGTAGGAGGCCATCAGGACTCCGCGGGCGAGGTCGATGACCGGCCGGGTCAGCATCGCGCGCTTGAGCTGCGCGACTTCGACCCGCAGCTCCTCGGCCTCGTCGGACACCCCGAACTCCTCCGTGAGGTCGTGCGTCGTGGGGGAATGCGGGTGCCAGTCGTGGGCCACCCCGTCGAGGGGGGTACGCGCATCGGTGAACAGCGACGACGTGTCGGTGAGGGTCAGCAGTCTCTCGACCGCCGGGGCGGCCGCCCGGATGCGGAGGGTCTTGCCGTCCGTCAGGGCGATGCGGCGGACGCGCAGCAGGACGTTGAGGCCCGAACAGTCGCAGAAACCGGCTCCGGTCAGGTCGAGGTCCACTCCCTCGGACGACCGGGCGAGCGCCAGCCGCAGGGCGCGCTGCAGCGTCTGTTCGGTATCTATGTCGATCTCTCCGGAGACCACCACGACCGTCCGGGCTCCGGCCGGACGGGTCACGATCTCCAGGAAGGTCGACGGGTCGGCCGTCGTCGGGACGCGTGAAGTCGCGCGGTCGGCTGGGACGGCTGCACTGCTCCTGAGTGGAGCGGAAGGGTCGTGTTCCGGCATGGCGGTCTCTCCCGAAGCCCTCGCGTGTGCTCTGTCGGCACAAGTTTCTTCGGGCGCGTGAAACACGTCAAGAGATGCATGAACTTTATTTCGCGTCTTGATATGCATGAAACCTGGATCCTATGCTGGGTCCATGGTTGAAGCATCCGAGACACACACTGGATGGACGTTCCTCACCAGCCATGCCCGGGTCCTGGCCGCGATCGCCGAGGATCGCCGCACTCGCATCCGTGACATCGCCGTGCGTTGCCGGCTCACCGAGAGAGCCGTCCAGAAGATCATTTCCGATCTCGAGGAGGACGGCTATCTCACCCACACCCGGGAGGGGCGGACCAACGCGTACCGCATCCAGCCCGGGACCATCCTGCGGCACCCGGCCGAGGCGGGAATGACGGTCGATGGTCTGCTGTCCGCGCTCGCGCAGCAGGACGCACGGCGTGACGCGCCGCTTGCGCTGCCGCGTGAGCGCGATTCCGACTCCGCCCGGTGAGACGGCGGACTGGTTGAAGGACTTCAGGGACTGCATCGAGGGGGCTCGTGAGTTCGGGGGACGTGGTCGTCGGTAGGCCACGCCCCGTGGACCGGCTGTCAGGTGCGGGCGGCTAAGAGGATGGCCGGAGGGGCCTTCTTGTCGAGGGCGACACGGACCAGGGCCGCGGCTACTACGGCCGGCTCCGCGCCGTCCGCCAGGCGAAGCAGGGCGGCGGGTTCGGTGGGCAGCTCCAGGGCGCGGGCTCCCTGGAGGGCTTTGGCGTCGAAATACGGCGCGGTCCCGGGCCAGACCGCTTGTGCCTCGCGCAGGAAGATGTCGGCGCCGGCCGGTCCCACTCCGGGGAACTCCTGGAGCAGGCGCCGTATCGTCGCGATGTCGCCGTCGGCCTGGTCCCGCAACCGTCGCAGGTCACCGCCGTAGCGTTCGGTGGCCAGTGCCGCGCCGTCGCCGAGCTGGGTGGCGGTGCGTTCGTCGTAGCGCCGGTAGCCGCCGCGGCCGAGTGCGTCGACCCGCTGCTGCCAGGTGGCCTCGGCCATCCGGCGTGGATCGCGCATCCCGGCGGCGGCCAGCTCCCGTGCCGCGGCGACCGCGATGTCTGC
Organism: Streptomyces sp. NBC_00252; assembly: GCF_036187565.1. Classification (NCBI taxonomy): domain Bacteria; kingdom Bacillati; phylum Actinomycetota; class Actinomycetes; order Kitasatosporales; family Streptomycetaceae; genus Streptomyces; species Streptomyces sp. NBC_00252. The sequence continues at coordinate 9,076,066 of NZ_CP108087.1, forward strand.
ACGGATACGCGCACTCAGCAGACAGGCGAGCACTAGCAGCCGGTACAGGGGTTGAGGGGTGTCCTTGAGCGGGATGCCCGCCTCGTCGGCGTAGGTGCGGCCGTGGGCCTCCAACAGCGCCCGCATCACACCGCGTCGAGTGGTCGTCGCCATCCGATCTCACCTCCGAAGACCGCGGACGGTGTTTCGGGAAGCACGTAATTGAGATCCCGGGTGCCCCCATCTGCGTGGCTCGAAACGAACCGGGCTGTGGCAGGCGCGTCTCCCACGGGCGCCGGAACGGGAGGCGCACTGCTCGCACTCGTACCGGAACGGTTCCCGCGCTTCGACTCCCCGGGTGCGCGGCTCACGGTGGCTACACGGCCGCAGACCATGTCGGCGACCCCCGATGCGTGAGCCGACGAAGCGCGAACCTCAACAGCCCTTTTCCACCACGCGGTTGACCTTCGGTTTCCGGTCGCGACACCTGGGCACTCGGGCCGGGATGCGGACGGACGAGCAGAATTCAGGACAAGTCGCAGAGGAGGCGGTCATGGAATGGGCTCAGCGAGCTGCCTGCGCTCATGAAGACCCGGAGTTGTTCTTCCCCCTCAGCTCCACAGGACCTGCGCTACGGCAGGAACTCGCCGCCAAGCGCGTCTGCCTCCGGTGCCCCGTGGTCCGGCAGTGCCTCGACTGGGCGATGAGCAGCGGTCAGGTCCACGGCGTGTGGGGCGGAACGAGCGAACGGGAGCGCGCCGAACTGCGCAGGAGGACTGCCTTTGTGGCGGCGCACGAATGAACCTGCTGGGCTCACGCGCCAGATGATGGGGCCCGGTGAACGGCGGGGGCTATCTCGCCCGGAACCGCCAAGCGGCCGCACCGCGAGATCCCCGGCCCGTCGCCCCGCAGAAGGGGTCGACTGGAGCCCCCGCCTGCCACCGGCCTACTCGTGGAAGCCCTCAGTGCGCGGAACGTGACGCCCCACCGAACAGTCGTGCGAGGGCCCGGAACGGCAGCGTGACGACGGTGGCGATCGCGCTGCCGATGCTACGGAGCACGTCAGCGATGGCGCGGAACATGGAGACCTCCAGGATCTGTCTGCGTTCTGAGCGGCTGTCGGCTCGACGGGTACCCGCCAGGCCATCAGGTACTCGGTGTCCCGGGAGACGGCCCGCCTCGATCTCTGCGTCGCTTCCGCATCAATGTGGTCTGCCTGCTCTAACGACCGAGGTCCTCCTCCAGCATCCTGGCCTGTTCCCACGACGCGTCCAACGCCGTGCGATGCACGGTGACCGTGGCCGACAGCCGCACGGCCCCCAACACGTCGGACGCGGGCACCTCGAAGTGCCGGGTCAGCGTGGCCAGCGCGTCGGCCGGTAACGGGCGCAGCCGCCACAGACAGTCGTCACCCAGCACCGCCCACTGCGCCGGGTCACTCTCGTACGGCGTCGCCCGGACCACCCCGGTCCCGAACAATTCCGGGCCGGAGATGACCTGTTGGATCAGCGACTGAGCCTGCGCTGTCGTCCTTGGCTCCCTGCCCGGATCCCTCTCGGAGGTCGCCGACGCCGACGGCCGCGCGTCGGCCGTAGCGCTCCGGGCCGTCCCGGACGATGTCGTCGGCGGCGACGCGGAACCGCCACCACCCTCTGTGCACCCCAGCACCAGGGCCCCGCAGGCCGCCGCCACCCCGCTGACCCGCAGTGCTCTCGCGTACGCCACGATGTCGCCCCCTCTACGGCCTGCCGTGCGCCACCCCATGCCAGTAGCGATGCGCTCGGGCACGGGACGGTTCCTCGGATTCCGGTTCGATCTCTGGCGCCGCACAGGATGCGCACAGTCGAGACGATCGTAGAGCTGATCGCGTCAACTACCCCTGGATATAAGGTAGTTAAAAGAAGGCGGGGTGGCGTCGGACCCCGACAACACCTCTGGCGATCACCCAGACAGGCTCCAACTCTCAGGCCACGCCTACGGGCAGAGCACACAGCGGTCTCACGGCCACACACCGAGCCCAGGAGAGACCCGCACCCTGACTCTTCCGGCTCGGTTCAACAGGACGGACAGTGACAACGGCGGCTGCCCGGCCCTGCACACCGACTTCGACTCCGACGAGATCATCGTGCAAGGACCACCACTCGGCGACCCGGCCAACCTTGCCCGCCTCAAGCACTTCGGCCTCGACGGCATGACTGTGGTTGTAACCGGGCCTGCTGGACGGCTCACCGGCACCCAACTCGCCGATCCGCTCGGCCGGCTCCACTCGAAGATCTACAAGCTGGAGGGCGGCCGACAGACCGCCACCCTGCCTCAGCCTGGACCCGGCCGTCGAGACCAACGGTGAGACCCGTGACGGGGCCTGGATCGCCGAGCTCACCGACAAGCTCCTGGACGGCTGGCCAAATGACATGCGGCTGATCGTCCGAAAGGAACGGCCCCACCCTGGGGCCCAGTTGAGGATCACGGACGCGGACGGCATGCGGATCACATGCTTCGCGACCAATACCCCTGGCCGGCCGATCGCCGCCCTCGAACTCCGTCACCGGCTGCGGGCCCGAGCCGAGGACCGGATCCGGGCCGCCCGGTCCACCGGGCTGCGCAACCTGCCCCTCCACTGGGCAGCTCAGAACAAGGTCTGGCGCGAGATCATCCAGATTCGAACTCACTCTTCACACCGGACTCCGCAAGGGCGAACTCCTCGGCCTGCGCTGGGAAGACCTCGACCTCGAAGCGGGCATCGCCGCAATCCGCCGAACCTTGCAGCGCACTAGCGCAGGCGGGCTCACCACGCTGCCCACCAAGACGCGGGCCTCCGAGCGCCGCATCGCCCTTCCCGCCCGCTGCCTTCAGTCGCTGAAGCTCCACCACGAGCAGCAGAAGACCGAGCGGGAGGCCGTGGGCACCGGTGGCAGCAGAGCGAGCACGTGTTCACCACTGCGCAGGGTGGACCGATCGACCCGACCAACCTCACCCGCACCTTCAACACGCTCCTCCGCAAGGCCGGCCTCCGCCGCATCTGCTTCCACGACCTCCGTCACTCGACGGCCACCCTGCTCCTGGAACAGGGCGTCGAACTCGTCGTGGTCAAGGAGCTCCTCGGCCATGCCCACATCGGCGTCACCGCCACCGTCTACGCCCACGTAAGGATCCGCCTCCAACGCGACGCCATCGATCTCCTCGGCCGCGCCCTTGACCGCCTCTGACGTACGGCAACGGCGGCGGACGCCACCTGGTGTCCGCCGCCGTTGCTGTCAACTACTGCCGTCACGGCGCTCTGAAGCCCCACCGAAGCACACCTGATAGAGCCTCATATTTGCGACGGTGTAAACCATGACGGAGAAGCGCACCCGGACGCCCTACCGGCTCAAGCCTCGCAGTCAGCTTTCGCGCGAGCGAGGATGGCAGTAGCCTCACGAACGGCACCGATGAGCGCGCGCTTCTCTTGGTTGACTTGTGATATCTTCCCGCCCGCCAAACCGTATGCCCTTTCATAATTGACCCAGGATTCATAAGCGATTCGCAGCCCCTCCGAACTGGCCCGACCAACAGCAAACTTCTGGCCAAGCGTCAGAGGGGGTTCACGATGCCCCATCCACAACTCAATTCGGGCTTTGGTGGAAACGAACTCCGCGACAACCTCGATCACGTCGTTGCCGATCATGTTGCTGCCCATCATCTGAACAGCAAGATTGACCGCCGTTGAAGCCGTGGGGCCTCGCAACTGCTCGGGTGCTTCCCAGTTCGGAGGCTGGCCCTTGAGTGACTCCCAACCATCAGCTGCCACGACTAGAGCCTCCTCTGCGTATGGGAAGAATTGAGTAGCCAACCGGCGATATTCTGAGAGTCATTGGCCGGTACGTCCACTCCACCAGCCCTCAAGATTCTCGCGCAATAGGTCACGCAGTTGTTTGTATCATTGTCGTGTGGACCGAGATTGACATCCTCCATAGCATACTGAGCTCGCTGCGCATTCGTTGCGTTGGGAAGCGGGACCCTGACAACAATCGTGCCGGGCGAGTGGGGCCGAGTGCGGACACCAGGAACCGAATTTGATCCTGGCTGCGAACCTGCCTCGGTGTGCATCGTCGTGTCTCCATGCGTAACCGAGACGGACGCGTGTCCCTCGACGTCGTCGAAGTAGACATCTGCATACCCATCGTTGCAGTTGTGCACGAGGACCGGCGTAGCCCCCGCCAGCACGTAGTACGTGTGGAGGGTACCGACGGTGAGGTCGTAAGTGGTCTGGTGCCGGTGGAAGTTGTGGACCTCGGCCACCGTGATGGTGGTGCCGTCCGTGGTGCGGAGTTTGGTGCCGGCGGTGAGGTCGTGGGCGTTGGTCCAACGGTGGTGGGTGGCGTCCCAGAAGGGGTGGTGCCAGGTCGTGGTGAGGGTTTGCCGAGTGGGTGCGGCAGCCTTTGTCTTCTGCGGCGGTCCACGGACCGGGGCCGTGTCCAGGGTGAGGGTGGTGAAGTCCTTGTCCGTATTGGTGACGATGACGTTCTGGACTTTCTCGGGGGCCGTGACGCCTGTCTGTGGGTCCGTCGCCAGGACCGTGTCTCCGACCTTGACCTTGCTGATCGGTTTTGACGTGCCATCAGCCAGACGCACACCGGTACTCGGCACAAAGCTGTGTGTCGCACAACCCGCCGCGTCGGCCCCCGCGCTCTCCGCCTCCCGAGCCTCGGCGACGGCGTGTTCCGCCTTCACAGCGTCCTCGGCCAGCTTCGCGGCCTCCTCCGCGTCCTTGACCGCCGTATAGGCGCGGTCCAGGGATCGCCAGACCTTGAAGGCTTCCACTCCTACCTTGATGGCCTTGAAGACCTTGCCCCAAGGGACCGCTGTCAGGGCTGTGTTGATACAGCCCATCACGTCGCCCTTGGTGAAGCAGTTGTAGGCATCGGTCAGGCCGAGGACATCCGCGACCAGGCTGAGCAGTTGGTGCTTGAGGCCGGATGCCTGCTTCTTCGCCGCGGCGGCGGAGGCGTCCGCGGTCGCCTTGGCGCGCTGTACGGCCTTGGCCTCGGCCTGCGGGTCGTAGGTCTGCTTGCTGATGTTGCCGCCGGGGGCGCCGAGCGTGTGGCCGTCGGAGCAGCGGCCCTGGTGGCAGACGGCGTGGTTCTGGCCGCCGGGGTCGACCGGGCCGGTCTCGACGTAGCGGGTCGGGTTGCTCTTGCTGGTTCCGGTACCGCCGATGGGGTAGCCGACGCCGCACTGGTCGGCCATGCACAGGCCCGACGGGTCGGACTCGGTGACCGGGGAGTCGCCTGCGTAGTCGTAGGCGTTCCAGGTCTGCGGTGAGCCCGGGTCGAGGATCGGGTCGGGGCTGAGGAAGCGGCCGATGGACGGGTCGTACTCGCGGGCGCCCAGGTTGGTCAGGCCCGTGTTGTCGTCCTGGGTACCGCCGACGTAGCCCTGTTGCCCGATCCACGTGCCGGTCTGGTCGCGTGACTCACCGAAGGGCTTGTACTGGCGGCGGACCACCTGCTGAGTCTGGGAGTCGATCTCCAGGGTGCCGGTTCCCTGGCGGTCGGGAATCAGGTAGGTGAACTTGCCGTCTGAGGAGTGGGTGGCCACCGTCTCGCCGGCGATGGAGATGTAGCGCACTCCGTCAGCGCTGGTGGCGCCGGGCTTGAGGGTGATCTCCTCGTCGCCCGTGTACAGGGTGGTCCCGTCCGGACTGTGGCGGATCAGCAGGCCGCCGTCGGCGTCGTACAGGTACTTCGTGTCGCCGGCCGAGCCGGTCGAGGCCAGTTCGGAGAGGCTGCCCTCGTCGTTGTAGGTGAGGGTGTCCGTGCCCGCGCGAGTGGTACGGGTGAGGACGTTGCCGTCCTGGTCGTAGGTGTAGGCGTTGGTGGTGTCGGCCGTCGAGTCGCCCGGCACGACCGTGTCCACCGTCGACACCGCGTGGGCCGGGCCCTTGCCCGCGGCGAACGGGTTGTACGAAGACGTCGCGTCGTGGGTGGTGTCGCCCGTCGTGTCGTGGTCCACCTGGGAGGTACGCGCGCCCGTGGCGTCGTAGGACCAGGACTGCCAGTACGACGACGGGCCGCCCACCGTGCTGGAGGCTCCGGATGCGGGAGTTGCCGAACAGTCGTCCGTGGCCGTCCAGGCGTCCTTCAGGCGCTGCGCCCAGTCGTAGTCGAAGCACTGGGTGTCGGTCGAGCCGGTCTCCAGCTTGTCGGTGATCTTCGTGACGTTGCCGGAGGGCTGGTAGGCGTAGCTGGTCTTGTCGGCGATCGCGGCGCCCGACTGGGTGGTGGTCGTCGAGTCCTTCAGGCGACGGGTCTGGTCGTCGTAGTTCAGGGTCTGCTGGGCGAAGTTGCCCGAGGTGCCGTAGGTGAGCTGATAGGGCTCGTCGAACTCCGTGTAGCTGAGCTTGTCGACGTAGTCCCAGCTGTTCGTCCCGCCACCGACCGAGGTGGGGCGACCATAGGCGTCGTAGTTGTAGGAGACGGTCTCCTGCGGCAGCTTGACCGTCGTCGGATCCTGGTCGGTGTAATTCCTCAGCGTCCCGGTGAGGTTGTACGTGTTCTGGTGGATGTAGTTGCCGGCGAGGGCGCCTTCGGCGGCGGGGACCACGAGTTCGCTGGCCTGTGCCCAGCCGTGGCTGTCGTAGCCGAGGACCTTGTCGGTGTAGGCGGAGCCGCCGGTACCGCCCACATAGCGAATGGACGCGGTGGGCTTGCCCTTCTTCAGCGAGTCGTACGTCCAGGCCGCCAACTCGTTGCCCGTGGACTGCGCGACACCTCCCGTGGTGTCGAACTCGGCCTTCTTGCGGCCCATTTCGTCGTACGTGTAGCTGATGGTCTTGCCGCGTGCGTCGGTCGACGCCGTCAGCTGGCCCGCGTTGTCGTACGTCGAACTGGAGGAGCCGGTATCGGGGTCGGTCTGGGAGGTGCGGCGGCCGAGGAGGTCGTAGCCGCTGGACCAGGTGTGGCCCTGGCCGTCGTCCTGGCCGGTCTGGTGGCCGTCCGCGTCATAGGAGTAGGTGACGGTGTCGGCGGCGCCGGTGGCTGTGGTGCCGTGGTAGCGCAGGAGTTTGACCAGCTGGTCGCGGGCATCGGTGTACGTGGTGGTGGGTGTGGCTCCGAAGGGCTTGGTGCCGGCGGACGGCGTGACGTCGACGCGGTCGGAGCCGGGGTAGGCGGTGGTGGTGCGCCAGGTCTCGGACGCGAAGGTGTAGGCGATCGAGGCGGTCACCCGGCCCGCGCCGTCGTAGACGGTGGCGGTCTGGGACGGCGTCTTGTTGTCCGGCGCATCGACCATCGTGCCGGACGGGGCGTCGCTGTTGTAGTACGCGTCGGAGGAGCTGACCGCCCAGCCGTGCGAGTCGTAGACGGTGTCGGTGACCGTCCGGCCGCCGTCGACGGTGGCCGTCTGCGTCTCGCGCGGGCGCAGCATCGCGTCGTAGAGCGAGATGGAAGTGCGGTAGGCGTTGTCGTCGGTGAGGGTCTGGGTGGTGACCGTGGACGGCGCCGACGGTGTGAGGTTGTAGCTGTACTTGATGTTGGGGTTGTCGTCGGTGGGGAAGCCCGGGCTCCACACCGAGGTCAGGCGGCCCAACGCGTCGTAGGCGCTGGTGGTGGAGTATCCGGCCGCGTCGGTGGTCTTCAGGTCCAGGCCGCGTACCGGGTCCAGGGTGGTCGTGGTGGTGAAGCCGGCTGTCTGGCCGGTGGCCTTCGGCTGAGTGACCGCGATGGAGGTCGGGTTGGTGCCGGTCGCGGGGGTGTAGGCGGTGCTCGTGACCCTGCCGTCGGCGTCGGTCTCGGTGAGTTCACGGCCGTAGGAGTCGTAGGTGTTCTTCAGCGCCGTGATGTAGTGCGGGGTGCCGTCGTCGGCGACCGTGTCGGCCTTCTGGACCATCGTGACGTCGCCCTTGGTGGGCGTCGTGGTGTTGTCGGTGGAGCCGTCGAAGAAGGTGAGGTCGTCGCTGAGCAGGTCGTTGGGGTATTTCGGGGTGGCGGAGCAGGAGACGGAGACTTCCTGGACACGGCGAGGAATCGGCAGCAGGTTGCCGGAGGCGTCCGTCGCGTACCAGGTGCGGGTGCACTTGTCGTCGGTGGATGTGGCGGTGTCGCCCTGGTCGTCCACGGCCTTGGGCAGACCGGTGGCGCCGTCGATCGTGTAGTCGATCTCGGTGGTGCGTTTGGTGCCGTCCGCCTTGGTGGTGACGGTGCGGGCCCGCTGAATGTTGGTGCGACGGGCGACCAGCGGGTTCAGGCCCGCCTTCGTACGGGACTGAGTGGCCGTCGCCGCTGAGCTCCAGGGGTCGGTGACACCGTCCGAGAGCAGCGCGCCGCCGGCGCCGTTGTAGGTCTGCGCTTCGAAGGTCTGGCCGGCCAGCCAGTCGGAGTCCTTCTGCGGATCGTCGTTGGCCGTGTCGTTGAGCGTGACACTGCGCGTGCCGCTCGAGGTCTTGTCGCCGTCCATTCCACGGAAGAACGTCTCCCGGGACAGCGTGATCTGCGCGGGCGCCGTGCCCGTGCGGGTCTCGACCGTGCCGTAGCCGCGCCACTGGTTCCAGGTGCGGTACTTGGCCTGCGTCAGCGGGTCGTCGTTGTAGTGCCAGGCCGGGTCACCGACGTAGTTGTACGAGGTTTGGACGGGCAGCCCGCCCGCGGTGGGGTCCTGGGTCGTCACGGAGTTCACGAGGAACTTGTTGAACCAGTCCAGTTGTGGCGAGGTCTGGCCCGGCGGCGTCCAGTACTGCGGGTAGCAGCGGAGGGTGTTGTTGTCCTGGCTCGACGGGATGACCGCCGTGCCCGTGCGGTGGCATTGGGGGCCGGTGTAGTTGACCGTGACCACTTCGCCGGACTCGGTGGTGACCGTGGTCATCCGGTAGCGGGTGATCGGCTGGTAGCCGTCGAGGCCGTCCACGCGGTTGGCGAGTGCCTGGCCGGCGAACTTCACCGGCGGCAGGTCCAGGCTTCCGCCGTCCTTGCCGGTATGCACGATCTGGCTCAGCCACAGCGACGGGGTGGTGGTGTCCCCGGTCGACGGGAAGGTCTGGGTGAGCGTCCAGGCGTCCACGTTCTGGTAGCCGGTGCCGACCAGGGACTGGGTGCGGATGCCTGTCAGACGCCTGGTGGTGAAGAAGGCTGGGCCGTGGTTGTTGCAGGTGCCCGTGGAGGCACAGGTCTGGTCAACGGGTACGTCCGGCCAGTGCGAGGCGTTGGCCGTCGTCATCTTGGACGTGGCGCAGTCGAAGCTGGAGTCGGCCAGGCAGCGCTCGGAGGTGTCGAAGAAGACTTGGGCGGCGGCCTGCGCTGTGGTGTCGTAGACCTTGCCCGCCAGCTGGCCGTACTGGATCTTGGCGAGGTAACCGCTGCGGGCGTACGTGGTCGGGGTGGTGGCGTTGTCCCTGCCGTAGTAACCGGTCTCGGGCGTGTACCAGTAGCTGATCGCGTTGCCGTGCGGGTCGACGGTGTAGTCGAGGTTCCAGCGGTAGCCCTGCTGGCACCAGGAGGCGGCGAACGTCGCGGCGTGGCACGGCTCGCCCGTGTCGTTGCCGTAGACGGGCGTGGTGAACACCGAGTTGGTGGTCGCGTTGCCCGTCGCCCAGCCGGGCAGCCGGTTCTTGCCGAAGTAGTACTGCGTACCGTCGGCGGTGGTGACGACGAAGTACTCGTTGTCGTTGTCACCGTTGACCGTGTCGGTCTTGACCTCGATCTTCTCGCCGCTGTCGCCCTGCGGGTGCCAGGTGTTGGTCGTGTCGTCGTGGACGAGCGTGTTGGACGAGCCGTTCAGCGACAGGGTGAGCGAGTCGACGTCGTCCGACCAGCACTCGTCGGAGGTCTTGGGGGAGCCGCCCGCCGTGTCGTCGGAGCAGGAGGCGTAGCTGCGCTCGACGAAGCCGGGCGAGTAGTCCCAGCCGTCGCCGATCCAGGAGGACTGGGCGTTCGTCGAGGAGGTGCGCCCGTCCACGGTCTGCGAGCTGTAGTCGAGGGACACGCTCGGGGCCAGGCTGCCGGGGACGTCAGGCACCGAGATGGGGTACGAGTAGCTGAAGGCGCCGGTCGAACCGCCGGCCGTCCACTGGCCGGACGGGGCCAGGGAGGTGGCCGCGTAGCTGCCGCCTCCGCCTGCGGCGGCCGCCTCGGCCGCGAGCACCATCGGCTGCGCCGTGCTGGTGGCGGGCAGCGCGACCTCGGCCGAGACCGTCTGCGTCTTGGCGTCGTTGGTCGAGGCCAGCGGGGTCTGCTTGCGGCAGGCGGCGGCTTGCGGGGTGGTCAGGGCGCAGGCCGGCAACTGGACGAGGTGCAGTCGGCCGGCCCAGTCGCCGCCGTAGGCGTCCTTGAACGACGAGTAGTCCAGGCCCACTTGGGCCGTGCCACCCGCGGTGGTGCTGTCGGGCTGCACGGTGAGGACGACGCCGTCGAGAGCGAGTTTCTGCGCGGCCGTCTGCCCCGGCAGCGACACGTGGACGCGGGTGCCTGCGCCCACCCGGTGCGCGCTCTTCGCCGCCGCAACCGTCACGGGGACACCGTCGGCCTGCTTGGCAGCGGCGCCGCGTGCGGGAACCGCCACGTCGGCCGCTCCCTTGGCGGGCCAGGTCTTGTGGGCCTGGGCGGCGCTCCAGCGCGCCATCTGCGGCACCTTCGCGGCCTTGCCCTTGACTGGCGAGACAGGAACCGAAGGTTCTTTCTTAGCCTTCACGAGGTAATCCGCGCGCTGACCGGCAGCAAGTGCGTCCGTCGGCGCGATAAACCCGACGAGCAAGCCGAGCACACCGATTGCGACGATCCACAAAGCGGGCGCCCTGCGTATCCGCATGGTCTTTCTATAAATCCGCCAACGCGAATTGCGACGCACTCCGGACCCCCCATTCCAGCACGGCTGTCGAGGAGCTATTGGATCAGATAAAAGACATCCCTCACAGTCCCTTCACATGCTCAAAAGGTATAGGGATCGCCATGTATCACCCTTCGTTCGACCAAAACTCGACACCAAAAACACCAACTCCCCCATGAACGTGATGGATCACCCAACAAGAACGTCAACCAGCCCACCCGGCAACAAAGTTGCACACTTCATCTACGCGCCGGAAGAAGCCGTACCGCAGCAGCCTCCCGCTTAACACTGTTGTCGCCTTGCAGTGATTGCGGGTAGCCTCCCTCGCGCCCATAGGCACTTTTCACTCGGACTCAAATTGGGGGGCAGATGTCCGACCGTTTCCGTCGACTTTCCACCGGCGGCCCATTCAGAAAGAGCCCGCGAATACCAGGCAGATTCCTGGTTCTTGCCACGGTCAGCGCGCTCTGCCTGGCACCGCTCGCCGCTCAGCCCGCCGCTGCGGATACCGGACCGGGCTCCGTCGCAGATGTCAACACCAGCCGGCCGGATCTGACTCCGGCACCGAAGGACGACACGAAGGCACCGGACCCGACCGGCTCCCTGCGCCCGGCAGATGACGACGGCGGACTGACGACAGCCGAGGAGTCGGCACTGGCCGGTGCCCAGAAACAGGCCGCGGCGACCGGCGAGCCGGTCCAGGTCGATGCCCTGACCACCGAGACGGCCACCACGACGGCGAACCCATCCGGCACCGTCACCTACGACTCCAGCCTGCTGCCCGTACGCGTACGCAAGTCGCACCGCTGGGTCCCGGTAGACGCCACGCTGAAGCACAACGCCGACGGCACCTGGAGCCCCACGGCCGCGGCCGAACCGCTCGCCTTCTCCGGCGGCGGCACCACTCCCCTGGCCACCATGGCCAAGGGCACCGCGTCCCTCGCCTTGTCCTGGCCGCACGCCCTGCCCACCCCGCACGCCTCCGGCGCGAGCCTGACCTACCCGGACGTGCTGTCCGGCGTGGATCTCCGGGTCACCGCAGACACCCAGGGAGGCTGGTCACAGGTCCTCGTCGTCAAGGACGCCCAGGCGGCCGCCAACCCGGAACTCGCTCAACTCGCCCTCGCCACAGAGGCGAAGGGCGTCAGCGTCACCGACGACGGCCACGGGAACCTCGCCGCGACCACACCGGACGGCAAGGTGCTCTTCAGCGCCCCGCAGCCGGCGATGTGGGACTCCAGCGGCATCGACGCGGCGCGCACTGCCCCGGAATCGGGCCCCGCGCCGAAGTCCCGGGTGGCCCGCGTCCAGGGCCGCCTGCACGGCCGGACGCTGTCCCTCGTCCCGGACGCCAAACTGCTCGGTGACGCACACACCAAGTTTCCGGTCTTCATCGACCCGACTTGGAATCCGCACTACGCCAGCGGCTCCAAGCAGCACTACGTCGAGGTCCAGGCAGGCTGTCCCACCGCGAAGAACTACGACTCCACCCAGTACGGCGACCCCGGCGTCGGCTACAACAGCTGGTCGGGCTGCATCGGTCTTGAGCGCGCCTACTACCAGCTCGCGGTCCCCTCGGGCATCTGGGGCTCCCACATCGTCTCTGCCACGGTGGACGCGAAGGAGAACTACTCCGCCAGCTGCAGTCTCTCCTCGGACGTCTATCTCTACTGGTCCGGTGCGATCGGCTCCGGCACCACCTGGAACACCAGACCGGCTCTGAGCGGCAAACTGGCCACCAAGAGCTTCGGGCCGGCCTGCACCAGCGAGCCCTCCGGCGGCTTCTCGGTGACCTCCACGATCGCCAAGGGAGCCGCCGCGCACTGGACGAGCTGGTCCTTCGCCCTGATCAACAGTCAGAGCGCCAGCAGCGACGGCAACTACTTCAAGCGCTTCGCCAACAACCCGTCGATGTCCATCACCTACAACCACGTGCCCAACAAGCCGGGCACGCTGGCCACCAAGGTCGGCTCCACCTCGCTGGGCTGCGGCACCGCCGCCCCCTACCCCATCGTCGGCAAGACCTTGGCCACCACCCCGCCCACGCTCAACGCCACCGTCAGCGACACCGACAAGGACGCCCTGGCCGCCACCTACTCGTACTGGGTCGGCAGCGGTACAGCCACCACAACGGCCAGCGCCACCGTCGCCAGCGGCGCCAACGCACCCAAACAGCTGCCCTCGACGTTCATGAGCGGCCTCGCCGACGGCAGCGTGGTCAGCTGGAAGGTCACCTCGACGGACGGCGAGGACACCTCCCCCGTCTCTGCCACCTGCCACTTCACCGTCGACCTGCACAGTCCCGCCCAACCCACGGTCAAAACCGCGGACAGCCTCTACCCGGAGGACGCGCCGGGCATCACCGCCGCCGGCACGGCGGGCAAGTTCACTCTTTCCGTGAATCCCGGCACGAACGGCAACAACGCCGCCAAGTTCCTCTACGGCCTGGACGCAGCACCGCCCACCTCCAGCACTCCGGCCGCGCAGACCGCGACGGCCAGCAGCAACACCGCCACGATCACCGTGACACCGGTGGCACCAGGTACTCATACGCTCTACGTCTACGCCGTCGACTCGGCCGGGAACGTCTCCTCCCAGCAGCAGTACGAGTTCACCGCGATCGGGCACACCACGAAGAGCTACGCCAGCCTGCAGGCGGCCTTCAACAACACCGCCACCACCGACGACAGCAACCGCACCACCGCCGACGCCGACGGAGTAGGTGACAGCTTGTCCCTCCAGACACTCAAGGCAGCGGGCTGGCAACCCGGCAGCAAGATCACCGTCGACGGTGCCACCTTCACCCTGCCCAACTGGGGTTCCAGTACCGGCGACAACGTGCTGGCAGCCAACCAGACCATCCAGATGAACGGCACCACTGGCCAGGCCCTGGTCTTCCTCGGCTACTCCACCTACGGATCCGTGGCCTCCGAGCATCAGGACGGCGACACCACCAACCCCGTCGTCCCCGACAACACCAACACGTCTGCCACCAACTGCAGCCTGGGCAACGGCACCTACGAGGACTGCACCACTCCGAAAGGATCCATCACCTACGGAGACGGCACCTCACAGCCCTACTACCTGACCATGCCCGACTGGGTGAACGGCCCCGACACCATGGCCGCCATCACCCTTCCGTACCGCAACATCCCCACCAACCCGGTGACCCACAGCACCAACATCTACGCCTTCGCCGTCCCCCTGAAGGCCGGTGCAACCGTCAGCTCGGTCAATCTGCCTGACGTCGCCAGCGCCGCGCGCAAGTACGTGCCGGGGATGCACATCATCGGCATGTCCATCCGCGACACCACCACCGCGGCGAACAACGCGTCCTGGACCGGCAGTTGGAGCGCGCCCACCGAAGAGCGATTCCAGTTCTCCGCCATGGGCGCCTTCAGTAACCAGACCTTCCGCGAGGTTAGTCAGATAAGCGCCGGCGGTGACCACGTGCGGCTACGTCTGTCCAACGCCCTGGGCACCAATCCGCTGACCCTCGACCACGTCACCGTCGCCCCGTACAGCACGGGGGCGGCAACTGCCTCTACACCCGTGGACGTGACCTTCGGCGGAGTCAAATCGGTGGTCATCCCGGAAGGCGGGGAGCTCTACAGCGACCCGATCCCCATGACGGTCGCCCCCGGCGGAGTGATCACGACCAGCATCCACCTGGTGAACCAGGTGAGCTACCTCGTCATGCACCCCTGGGCAGCCACCGACTCAGTCGGGTACATCAGCGCGGTCGGCAGCGGCGACCACACCGCGGACGCGGCCGACACGGCGTTCACAGGCACCGGCACGGTCGCAGGTCGCTCCACCGACATCCTCACCGGAGTCGACGTCACCACCACCGACCACCAGCCCACCGTCTCCGTGCTCGGCGACGGCCTCATCAACACCCGCACCACAGGCAATACGGCGGGCTACAGCACCCCGCGCTTCAACCAGTACCTGGCGAACCGCCTGATCACCAACACCGACGGTGTTCCGGTCTACGGCGTCGTGGCCTCCGGTATCGAGAACAACTACCTCGGCACCGACCAGGGCGCAGGTGCAGGTGGCCGGGCAGCACTCACCCGCCTGGACCGGGATGTCCTGTCCATTCCCGGCATCAAGACCGTCGTTGTCACGCAGGGTCTGGAAGACATCGTCGCTGGCCACGACGACGTCGACATCGACAGCGCACTCGGACTGTTGCGGGACCAACTGAAGGGGTGGGGCATCAAGGTCATCTTCGCCACCCTGACACCCTGCGACGGCAACAGTGCCTGCACGGCGGCAGTCGACCAGAATCGCATCGACACCAACACCTGGATCACTGACCAACTCGACTTCACCTCGCCCACAGTGAGTTATGCGGACGCGGAGGCGATCGTCGCGGTCATCGATACAGCGAGCACGGCCGACCCGCAGGCACTGAAGCTGGGCAACGACGCGGCTCCGGCGGACTTCGACTCCGGCGACCACGTCAATCTGACTGCAGACGGCTACAGCGCCATCAGTAACGCCTTCGACCTGGCGTCACTTGGGCCGGACGCATAGCTCAGAGACTACGACCGGGTGCACCGCAGCTTTTACACGGTGCACCCGGTCCGGTTTCCCGCACACGTGTCCGTCGTGTGGGGGAACGGTCCAGCACCAGCCGTTCCTCAGACTGTGTTCGACGCCCCGCCCGCATGGTCCTCCGGTATCCAGGTCACACGAGCCAGCTGATGAGGGCAGGCGTCCGTGCGGCGTCTGAAATTACCCTGTTGCGATCGACGAGGGTCCCGTCGCGGAGCATCGCGAACAGGACGTCGGCTCGTCGTCTGGCGAGGCAGGCAGGGCCTGGGCGGGGTGTTTTCCTCGGGCGATTGACCAGTGAGGGGCGGGGCCCCTGGAGTGTCAATGGCCGTTTTCCTCGTGCAGGGTGGCCAGGGAGGAGGGACCAACCTCGCGGGTGCGGGGAGCAGAGCGGCGCACTGACCCGTGCGGCGCACTTCGCGGGACCAACCCTGCGAGTGCGGGGAGCAGTGGTTCATCAGGGTCAGCGGCTCGATGACCCTGGGACCAACCCCGGGGGTGCAGGGAGCATGACAGTTCACCAAGTTCGAACTCGGCAGCCTGGGGACCAACCCCGTGGGTGCGGGGATATCTCGAGGCCGTTTTCCGCCCCAGAGCCACAACCGGTGCTCCATACGCTAGTGGGGGGATGTGGGTGCGTTTTGTTGGTTGGTCGTGGCTAGTGAGATGTGCTTTGTGGTGGTGGGTTGTTGTGGGTGTGATGGGTGAGGGCTTGCCACCGGTGTTCGAAGGTGTGGTGGTGTATTTCGAGGTCGTGTGGGCGGATGGGCTGGTTGTACTGGGCGGTGATGCCGTGTTGTGCGGGGTCTTTGGCGACGTGGTCGGGTGCTGGTTGATCATCGATGGCGCGGTGGTGGGCCCAGATGGTGTAGATCCGGAACTGCAGGAGATAGCGGGCGAGTGTCTTCGGTTTGAGGGGCTGGCTGTCGCGGTCGAGGATCCCTTGTCGGGCGAGGTAAGCGGATAGTTCGGCCGCGTTCGGTTCGGTGTGCAGGTGCTGGTGGAGGTAATGCCAGGCTAGGTAGTAGCGGTCGACGGGAGTGAGGCTGCGTGGTGGGGGAGTCGTCCTTGTACCGGGCTTGGACTGATCGTGTGCCGGTGAGCTGTGAGTCGATTGGGCATGCGGCGCGGGGATGTTGGGGCCGGTGGGTGGGGGCTGTGTATGTCGTGGCAGGGACACGGTGCCTGCGGCCGCTGAGGGTGATGCGTAGGGGGACTGCCCGGGCGGGCGAGTTTCTGCGGTCGTGCGGGTCGGGGCAGTGTTGGTGAACCCTGCCTCGTCCAAGCCGGCGTGTACGGCGGGCGGTTCGTCGCGTACCTGCTCCTGCTTTCCGCGCTGCTCTTGTTCTTCGTGCTCGTGAACGTCTTCCGCCGGGGCGTCTTTCCCGGAGTTGCAGTCCCCCCTCTCGTTGACGGCCTCTTGCCGTTCGAGGGCGCCGAAGGAATCCCGACGAACCAGGAATCCACGGTCCTGCTCCTGCGGTAGAAGGTGTTCGGCTGCACCGGATCGCACAGCGCAACCAATACGTCACCTTCCTGCAGCTCCACGGCTCTCCGGAACGAACTGGTCCTGCCAGCCCGGAAGCGAATCACCACAAATTCCAAGTCGTGAGGACCAGGCGCAAGTTCGACGAATTTCGGCGCTTTGGCGAAGCGGTTCCGAGAGCAAATCCTCTGGCTGTCCTCGCGGATGGACACGATCCCCGCTTTGTCGGTGAAGCTTCGGATCGGCTCTCTGATCTCAGCGATCAGCAGAACCCCCGTCCTGCCACTCCTCTGCACCCTGCGCAGGAGTCTTCTGGCTCGCCACGGCATCCGCTGCACTTCGTCAAGGGTTCTCACTGAGTGGGATGCACTGGATCTCTTCATGATCTAAATACCCTCGCGCCTAGGGTAATTGCGGCGATCCATCCTGGGCTGGATACCCAGAGCGGACGTGAATCAGGCGCCAACTTCCGCATAACCGGCCTGTGTTGCGGACTCACTGCTCAACTCCGGCTGCACCAACAGCGGGACCTGCAACCACGCCTACATACAGGTCTACGGCGCCAGCGGCGCGGGGGATCATTCGGCCTTTCCGGATGCCCGGCACCAGTGCGCCCCAGTCAGCGCCCGGCGTCGCCGTCCCCGCGAAACGCGCCCGCGACCACGGGAACAAGCTGCCGTTCGATCTGCTCGGTCGGCATCGTGGCCAGTTCGGCGCCGATGGGGGCCAGGGCGAGCCAGTTCAGCATGCCGGCGGCGCATCGTGTGCGGAAGATCAGTTCCTGCTCGTCGACCCCGGGAATGTTCGGCTTCAGCACGCGGAGGGCGTCCCGGCGGCTCTTGTCGAACTTGGCGGTCAGCCGCTCCCACCCCTGGGGCGGTTCGATGCCGACGCGTGCCACGGTCCGCATGACGGCCAGGTCCTGCCCACCGGCCGCGAGGGCGCGCATCATCGGCCCGGCGAAGGCCGCCGCCACTTCCTGGAGTGTCGCGGTGGGGGCGAGGGAGTCGATTGCCTCCATCTGCGCGTCCAGATACCGCTCCAGCGCGTGCTCGATCGCGGAGTCGCACAGCGCCTTCAGCGACCCGAAGTGGTAGCTGACCGCGGCGACATTGGCTCCGGCGCGCTCGGTGATCTCGCGGAGCGTCAAGCCGTCCTGGCCTCGCTGGGAGATCAACTCCAGTGCGGCCGCCTGCAGACTGTCCCGCGTGCGCTGACCGGCCTCGCGGCGCAGGTCCGTCTTTTCCGCCTGTGTCATGCCATGTACTCAAGCAGACGCTTGAGTACATTGTCAATGGCCGCCAGGACCTCGCCGATACGCCCTGACCAGCAATGATGCGCTCGTCCGCGCCCGCCGCCGAGTCGCGCGACCCAAGAACTTAAACGCTTGCTTGACAGGATCGGGTCGCCGTTCATAAAGTCAAGCGAGCGTTTGAATTACTAAGTGCCCGAGAGGTGCCGCCGCGACGGATCTCGGATGCCGCGAACCAACCTGAAGGAGAACGACATGAAGCTGCTCAGCCGGAAGTCGATCACCGCCGCGACCGCGGTAGCTGTCCTGGGTGGTCTCTCCATCGCCGCCGTGCCGTCAGAGGCGGCAAGCCCCGCTCACCACAAGGCGGGCCGCGACGACACGGCCGCCCCGACCCTCACCGCGCGCCAACTGGCCGAACTGCCGCTCACCGACCGCCACTTGACCAAGCACGAGAAGGCCAACCTCGCGATCGTCCTGCGCGACTACTACGTGGCGGAGGGCGCCCACATAGACGTCCCGACCTTCGTCAACAGCTTCGCCAAGGACGGCGTCTTCAACGACATGGTCGCAGGCCAGGCCTACCGGGGTGACGCGCTCGGCAACGTGCTGCCGTACATGAAGGGCCTCTTCTCCGACGTCCACCGAGACCTCAAGCGCATCACCGTGAACGGCGACACGATCAGCATCGAGCTGTCGATCCAGGGCACCTTCGACGGCCAACTCCCGACGCCGACAGGCGGTTTCATCAAGGGCAACGGCCAAAAGGTCGACGCGCCGACCGCCGACTTCTGGTACCTGAAGAACGGCAAGGTCACGGCGTTCAACTGCTTCGTCGGCTACTCGAAGATGTACTCCGACATGGGCGTGAACTTCGACTGGCCCTCGGCCGCCAACAAGCACTGAGTCGTCCTACGGCGGGTGAGGCACGGGGCACTGCCGCCTGCGCCTCACCCGCCGGCGCGTGGGTGCGAACCGGGCCGTGCGCCGTCCCGGGGGAGATGGGCCACTGGCGATACCTATCGCTGCTGACGTGCCGTCAATCCATCGTTCTTGAGGTCGAGTTCGGCCGTGCGGGCAACCTCGGCGGCGCGGACACGGCGACCTTCGCCCCAATTCGATGGTCCCGCCGAGGAGTTCGACGAACGAGTCGGACACGGCCGTAGGGCCGACAGCAGACACGGATACCGCCGCCGAAGCTTCAGACTTCTCGCCCGCCCCAACTCCGCCACCCAAAAACCGACTTGATCGCCTCGCCGACCGCAGAGGAGCGCACCGGCATGACCACCCGGCTCGGAATCGGTCTTCCGCAGAATCGGCAGTACGACCTCGGCAAGGACGTTCCCGACGTGGCACGTGCCGCCGAGGGCATCGGCTACGACAGCGTCTGGGTGTACGAACGCGCCCTGTTTCCCGAGCCTCAGACCCAGCCGCTGTACGGTGTCCCCGGCCTGCCCTGGCACGACGCCTACCGGGGTGTTGCCGAGCCGCTGGTCACGCTGACCCTCGCGGCGGCGGCCACCGAGCGGGTCGAACTCGGCACCGCCGTGCTGGTCGCCCCGCTGCACATCCCCTTTCAACTCGCCCAATCCCTGGCGACGTTGGACGCGGCGAGCGGCGGCCGGGTGGTCGCGGGCTTCGGCAGCGGCTGGTCCCTCGACGAGTACGCGGCTGCCGGGGTGCGCCCGTTCGAGGAGCGCGGCAAGGCCATGGACAAGGTGATCGAGGTGTGCCGGGCGGTGTGGGGCCCGGACCCGGTGGTCTACGAGGGCGGCCGGATCACGAGGATCGCCTCGGCCTTGGTCGGTCCGAAGCCCGCCCGGCCGATCCCGATCCTGGTGCCGGCCAACACCCCGCGGGCGATGCGCCGGCTCGTCGACCATGCCGACGGCTGGCTGCCGTACGCCGACGGGCCCGCCCAAGTGGCGGAGAGCTGGCGCAAGTTGCAGGACCTCGCCGCCGAGCGGGGCCGAACCCGCCCGCTGCGGACGGTCGTACGGGCGAACCCGGACTACACCGCCAAGCGGTACGAGGGACCGGACCGCCGGCCCTTCCAGGGCGACGTCGAGCAGATCGTCACCGACCTGATGGCGTACGCCGACATCGGCCTCGACGAGTTCCTGGTCGACTTCTCGTGGGCCGCACGGGACGCGCACGAACTGAAGGACGTGGCCGCCGAGGTGTACTCGAAGGCCCGCACGGCCGGTTTCTGACCACCGGCGTAGTCCTCCGGGA
Source organism: Streptomyces sp. NBC_00252 (assembly GCF_036187565.1). Classification (NCBI taxonomy): domain Bacteria; kingdom Bacillati; phylum Actinomycetota; class Actinomycetes; order Kitasatosporales; family Streptomycetaceae; genus Streptomyces; species Streptomyces sp. NBC_00252. The sequence goes on from NZ_CP108087.1 coordinate 9,096,375, forward strand.
GTCGAGTCGGAATGTTCACGCAGGTGACCTAGCGTGACGGGCCCGAACCGGCCGCCGGACAACCCCAGAGCCTGGTCGGCACGTGGGCGACACCGCCTCCGACCGTCGGCACAGCCAGCGGGTTTCCGTCTGGCTCTGCATACCCAGAGCCAGACGTATGCTGAACGCATGGGAGAAGCCGTACACAACGAACCGGACCAGCCCGTCATGACCCTGACCGGGCCCTTCGCCGATCGCGACGCCTGGACGGCCAAGGGATGGTGCTCGATCGAACGTGCCCTCGAAGTCGTCGGGACCCGCTCCGCGATGATTCTCCTGCGGGAGATGTACTACGGCGCCACCCGCTTCGAGGAGCTGGTACGGCGTACCGGGCTGAGCGAGGCGGTCACCGCCGGCCGCCTCAAGCAACTGGTCGAGGACGGACTCCTGGCACGGCGCCCTTACCAAGAGCCGGGTGCACGCACACGTTCCGCGTATGTGCTCACCGACCGCGGCCGCGCGCTCTTCCCCCTTCTTGTGGCTCTCGCGGAGTGGGGCAGGGGCCAGAACTCGCATGACAAGGGTGTGGAGTTCGTGCACGCCGGATGCGGCGGGCGCCTCAGCGCGGGCGTCAGCTGCGACCACGGCCATGACGTGCCACTGACCGAGGCTGAAGCCCGGATCATCCGCAGCAAGTGATCCCAACCCGCACGGGAAAACGGGGGCCATGGCGGGGCGCTCCCTGACGCACCGCTACGCCTCTCCGAAGCGCGCGCGGCGAAAATCGCCGACTCCGGCGAGGCGCGCGCGTGCCCTGCGCGCGGAGCGTCAACCGCGCGCTGTCGGCCCTACGGCCACCGGCCGAACTCGGCGCGGCGTGATCAACAGCGCGGCAGACACCCCGCAGACGCCATGCCGACCGAACCGAGATGGCGCTCGCGCTGCGCAGGCGCCAGTCGGTCATCGATCGTGGGCAGCGTCAGCACTGCGTCGATCACGGAACCGCCCCCGAATGACAGGCTCGCGCCCAGGCCCTTGAGGATGCGAAGCATCGCGGTGTTCTGGCGGTCGACCGTGCCGGTGATGGCCGTCGCGCCGATCCGATGGCCCTGCGTACGTGCATGGCGTACGAGAGCGGTCCCCAACTTTCTGTTCTGCCACGGGTCTTCGATCAGAAGGCCGAGATCGGCGGAGTCGCCCTCTGCGGAACCGACGAGCTGGAGCACCGCTATCAAGTGCTCGGGGGATTCGGGGGAGTAGGTCACCCACGTGAGGGCCGTGCCTCCGTTGGTCATGTGCTGCCATTCGCCCGGTGTGAGCCCGGTCCGAGTGCCCAGGTAGCGCTTGTAGAGGGAAGCTTGCGAGCACCGGCTGTGCAGTTCGTTCACCGCGGCCAGTTCTGCTGCCCTTGCCAGCCGCGTAAGAGTCCCGGTGGGCCCGTGCCGAAATTCTTCGTCCACTGCGGGCGACGCGTTCTCGGGATGGAGCACTGGCGATTCACCTGCTTCGTTGTGGACGCCGTTCAGGCCTTCGGTCCGGCGATTCGCCCTTTGGCGGCGTCGTACGGACGCGGCAGATCGGAGCCGTGCCGCCCGTGGCCGACTCGTAAGGATCAAGAAGTCGGTCGAACGCCAACGCCCGGACGGTGACCGGCCGTTGCGGCGGTCGAACCGGACAGTCGAGCCTCACCCTTGACGCTACCTTCTGACTCTGGAAAACACTAGCCAGGTGGTTGGGTTGTTGCGCCTCAGGGGTGACGTTTCCGGGGCTGCCCGGGCCTCGACACCACAAGGCACCGCAACCCGTCCATGCCGCGGAGGCCCCAGTGCGCACGCCGCGGCCCCGCGCGCCAGCGCCAGCTCCGGCTCCGGCTCCAGGTCGGGATCGTGCCGGAGGCTGACCTTTGACATCCATAGTCAGGCTGCTAACGTCCTGCCTATGCAAATACGAAGTCAGCCATCGGCGGGCGCGGATTCCGGCGCCACCTCACGTCCGTCTGCCGCCCCTGAGGGAGCGGACATCCCCTACCGGTGGCTCGGCCTGATGGTCGTGTGCCTCGGCGTGATGATGGCGTTCATCAACATCACCGGCACCATCTCGGCGCTCGGCCCCATCCAGGACGACCTGCGGATATCTCCCAGCACCCTGGTCTGGCTGACCAGCGCCTACAGCCTGGCCGTGGTCAGTCTGGTCATGTCGGCCGGGACACTGGGCGATCTGATCGGTCGTCGCCTGGTGTTCGTGTCCGGTGCCGTCGTCTTCACGCTCGGCAGCCTGCTGGCGTTCCTCTCCGACAGCTCCGGCACCCTCATCGCCGCCCAGGCCGTCATGGGCGTGGGTGGAGCGGCCGTTCTGCCGACCAGCCTGACGATCGTGACCACCACATTCACCGATCCGCACGAGCGCACCACGGCCATCAGCGCCTGGGCCGCCTGCTCGGGCATCGGCCTGGCCGTCGGACCGCTCATCGCCGGCGTACTGCTGGAGCACTTCTCCTGGCACTCCGTCTACCTCACCAACCTGGCGATCGGTGTGGTGGCGGCCCTGCTGGCCCCGGTGTTCGTGCACAAGAGCAAGCACCCCTCCCGCCGCCTGGATCCGGCCGGTGTCCTGCTGGGTACCGTGACGCTCGCCTCCGCCACCTACGCGATCATCCAGGGCGGTGCGACCGGCTACGGCGAGACGCCGATCGTCGTCATGTACGTGGTCTTCGCCGTGTCGGCGGCCCTCTTCGTACGCGTGGAGCTGCGCCACCACGACCCGATGCTCGACATGCGGCTCTTCCGCAGTTCTTCGTTCAGCGCGGTGATGGCCGTGGCGACCGCGGCCATGTTCGGGTTCGTCGGGATCGCCCTGCTCAGCGTCCTGTACATGCAGCGTGTCCGCGGCCTGAGCACGCTCGACGTGGGTGTGGACATGCTCGCCCTGTTCGTCACCTTCGTCGCCGTCAGCGCTCTCGCGCCGCGTCTCGTCCGTAGGTTCGGCTTCGCTCCGGTCCTCAGCGTCGGCCTTGTCTTCATGGGTTCCGGTGCCCTCGCCCTGCTCGCCGTGGGCCCCTTCGACGGCTACGGCGCGATGTGGCCCGGGCTGCTCGCGGCCGGTGTGGGCGGCGGGCTGCTGATCGCCCCGTCATCCGCGGCCGCCGTCAGCAGCGTTCCTCCGCTTCAGGCCGGCATGGCCGCCTCGGCGATCAACATGGCGCGTCAGCTGGGCAACGTCCTCGGCCCGAGCGTGCTGGGCACCATCGTCACCACGCAGTTCCCCGCCAACCTCCATGACAAGCTCATCGACGGTGGCCTTCCCCCTGCCGGTGCCGACCAGGTCGTCGCGGGTGTCCAGCACGGAGCCAACGCCAGCGGCGCGCCCGCCGCCGTCGCCAAGATCCTCGGCGAGGCGGTGCCGGAAGCCTTCACGGACGCGGTGCACCAAGGGCTGCTCATCGGCGGCATCGCGCTGTTGGTCGTAGCCGTCCCCACCGCGCTCTTCGTCCGGCACAAGCTGCCGACGGCTTCGGCTCCCACCAAGGTGCAGGTCCCCGAAGCAAGCGGCACACCCTGATCAGACACTCTGCCAATCGCACGGCGCCCCATGATTCGGGTGCCCGATCCGCCGCCGACTGAGCACCTGGTCATCCTCGTCCGCGTGGGGTGTCGGCGGTCGCGCCCCGAAGGCGGATTTCCTTCGGGGCGCACGCAGGGGTTCGGGGGTCAGGCGTTGTAGCCGCCGTGGGCGTCGAGCACCGCGCCCGTGACGTACGACGCCGCGGGGCTCGCGAGGAAGGCGATCGCCGCGGCGATTTCCTCGGGGTGGCCCATGCGTTGCAGGGACAGCGAGCCGAGCAGGGCCTTGAGGGTCTCGGGGTCCGGCGGTTGCATGCCGCTCTCCATCAGTCCGGCTTCGACGACGTTGGCCGTGATGTTCCGGGTCCCGAGGTCGCGTGCGACGCCCATGGTGTACCTCTCGATCCCCGACTTGGTCGCCGAGTAGTCGGCGAGGCCGGGGGCGCCGACCCGGGAGCCCAGTCCGGAGCTCACTGTGATGATGCGGCCGCCCGTGCGCAACACCCGGGAGGCGGCCCGGATCACGGCGATCACGCCCAGGTAGTTGGTGGCGTGCATCCGGTCCAGCGCGGCGATGTCGGCGTCCGGGTCGTCCACCGTGCGGCCCTGCTCCACCGAGATCGCCGCGTTGTTGACGAGGATGTCCAGGCCGCCGAAGTGCGCGACCACGTCGTCGATCAGTGCCTGCGCCTGACTCGTGTCCGCCTGGTCGGTCTTGAAGGCGACGGCCTTCGCTCCCTTGCCGTGCACCTCGTCGACTACGGCCTGCGCCTGCTTCTCGGAGCTGACGTAGGTGAAGGCGACATCGGCACCCTGCTCGGCCAGCAGTCGTACGGTCGCGGCTCCCAGTCCGCGCGACCCCCCGGTGACCAGGGCGACCTTGCCCGTGAGTGGCTTGCTCATACTTCTCACCTCGTTGATTGACCGTTCCCGGCAGTCGTAACGTTAATTGTTACGACAGCTTGTTGCAACCATAGCTGTTACGACTGGGCCGTCGTAACATAAAGCGTTGCGGCCGAGAGGAGGGGTTCATGAGTGCCAACAGCAGGTTGACCCTGGCCGCCCACGCGCTGGCCTGGATCGGTCTCTATCAGCGCCAGGGCAATGAGGTCGCCACCTCCGAGCAGATCGCAACCAGCGCGAACACCAACCCCGTCGTGATCAGGCGGCTGCTCGGCGAGCTGCGCAGGGCCGGGCTCGTGGAGTCCCGGCGGGGCGTGGGCGCCGGCTGGTCACTGGCGCGCGAGCTGGGGTCGATGACCCTGCTCGACGTCTACGAGGCAGTTGAACCCGGCCCGCTCTTCGCGATGCACCGCACCACCCCGGATCAGGGATGCGTGGTGGGCCACGGCATCCAGCCGGCGATGCAGGGCGTCTACGCGGGCATCGAGGAAAGCCTCAGGAACGAGCTGGCTCGCGTCACGCTCGAGGACGTGCTCCGGGACGTCCTCGCGGCTCCTCGCTAGAGCCTGTCTCCTTGATGAGGATGCTGACTGCCTGTCAGGCGAGCATGCCGGCGTAGGGGATCTGGTCCGGTCTGGTTCGCCGGTCATCGGGTCCAGGTCCGCCTCGTAGCGGTTTCGGGCCGGGAGTTCGTTCTGCCGGCGCTGTCGGTGGCGGTGCGGCTTGGCGAGTCTCGTGCCTGGGTAGCCGTCGTCGGCGATCGTGGAGGTGTTGTCGACGGCAGCCTTGGTGCTGGATTGCTCCCACGTTGTACGGTCGTTGCGGTTCCCGGAGAGCGGCCGGGAACCGCAACGACCAGGCGCGTATCGGCGTCGATGACGACCTGGTCGTCGGCGTCGACGTGGTTGTCAGCGCTGGACGATGTGCCCGGAGCTGACGACGGCGCGGACGTGTCGCTGGTCGATCAGATGGGAAATGTCGGCGACAGGGTCTGCGTCCAGCAGGACGGCATCGGCAATGCTGCCTACGGCGACGGTTCCGGTCGCCGTCTGCTTGCCGACCTTCTCCGCCGCCCGGCCGGTGGCGGAGGCGATGACCGTGGAGTTCGGCACTCCGGCCTTGGCGAACAACTGCAGTTCGCGCAGCAGTGCGCGGGCGGGCGTGGGCATGACCCTTGCGATGTCACTGCCGGCGACGAGCTTGACGTTCGCCTCGTGGAAGATCGGCAGCGTCCGCATCGCGTACTCGAATCGCACCCGGCACTCCTCGGCGGGATGCTTCGGGAACGGTTGGCCGTAGGTGGGACGCGCCTTGATCTCTTCGGCGCCGTCCGGTGTGAGAATGCCGTCGGTGATGAGCCGATCCAGATAGTCGGGGTACGCCCCGTAGGCCAGTTGTTCCCAGGTGGCGACGGTCGGGCAGTAGAGCGTTCCCGCGTCAGCCATGAGGCCGGCCAGTTCCTCGGCTTCGCTCAGGTCGCCGGGATCACGCGGGACAGGGGAGTGTTCGATGCAGTCGGCGCCTGCAAGGACCGCCTCCCGCATGTCCGCGCCCGTCGCGATGTGCACCAGTACCTTCTTGCCCGCCTCGTGCGCGGCGGCGATGATCATCTCGAGGGCGGGGCGGGGGAGCCTTTGGCCGCCTCCGGGCTTGCCGTCGAACATGCACTTGACGTAGTCGACCTCGTCGAGCGACAAGTCCTGAAGGTACCGGGCGGCGTCGTCGGCGCTGCCTACTTCCATGACCCCGGACCGGTGACCCACGAGACCGGTCACCGGCCAGCCGTCGATACCGGTGAAGACCGCTTCGGAGGTGAAGAGTGACGCCACGGCGGGGTCCGCTTTGCTGGCGTCGCGCAGCTTGGAACTCAGTTCCGGCATCCCTCCGAGATCGCACACCGAGGTGACGCCCTCGGCGAGATACCCGGCAAGTACGTCCTGCAGGTGGGCGAACCGCTCGGGTTCGGGGAGGGATGCGCCGTAGTCCCTCAGGTGCGTGTGGCTCTCCCACAGGCCAGGCAGCAAGTAGCCGCCATGGCCGTCGAGTTCGGGTTCTCCGGCCGGCGTCGAGGAGGTGTCGGTGTCGGTGCTCGACGGGCGGATGTCCGCGAACCGTCCGTCCGCGATGAGGACGTCCATTCCGGCTCGCGGAACGCCGCCGGTGCCGTCGATGACGGTCACATCCTTGATGATCAAGGTCATCCATCCCTTCGTGGAGCACGATCAGTTATATAGGAACCTATGTATCGACTATACATAGGTTCCTATATGCTGTGCGCGTGATGCTTCCGACCCCGAGTTCGCCGCCCACCACCCTGGTCAACACCGCCGCCCGGGTGCTGGCCAGGATCAACGACCGGCGCCTGCGGCCGCTCGGGCTGGCCTTCGGTCAGGTGCCTGTGCTGGCCGCCCTCGGACAGGGAGGCCCGCTGTCCCAGAAGGAGCTGGCCCGGCTGGCCCGGATCGAGCAGCCGTCCATGGCGCAGCTGCTGGCCCGTATGGAGCGGGACGGACTGGTCGAACGCGCACCCGACCCGAACGACCGACGCGTCAGCCTGATCTCACTGACCGCGGAGGGGCAGGCGAAACTTCCCCTGGCCCATTCGGCACTCCTGGACACCAACAACCGGGCGCTCGACGGGTTCAGCCCGGAGGAGGTCGATGTGCTGCATGGCCTGCTGGGCAGATTTCTCGCGAACTTGGACGCGGAGCTTGCCGATCAGCGGTGACTCTTGAGCGTGCTGCAGTTCCGTGATCCCGCAAGGCTGAGGGGCGTGCCACCTCGGGCGTTCGCTTCGCTCGGTCGGGGTCGGGGTCGGGCGGTCTGCGGGACTGGTGGGGTGTTTGGCCGACGCCCGCTGGACCTCGGTGATGGGATGGGCCTTCGCGGACGGCATCCGCGCCCCGAGGGCGACGTGTCCCGTCAACTGGTCTGCTGGGCTTGGGCATTGGGGCGTCCAGGGCTGCCGAGGGGGGGGGAGCCGGTCGAGTCGGCTTTGCCGGGCCGCGTCGGTTCGGCTTTCCAGCGCCAGGCACGGCCGAACGACCTCTGCAGCCAACGACAGAGCTGGCGGTGGGCGGGTGCGTGTGCTCCGTACGGGGGATGTGCTGCGGCCCGGTCGGAGTCCTGCGCCGGGAGCACGATGTCGCTGACGTGCGGTTCCGGGTGTGTCGGCCGGAACCGGCCGCCGGGGCCCCGCAGTTGGGTGATGTAGTCGGGTCGGCTAGTTTTTGATCAGCAGTCGTGGTTCCGATGCACCGCTTTTCCGGCAGTCGCAGGACCAGGGCGATCACCTCAACCCCAGGGGTGCGCGACCGATGCGCATCCCGTCCTCGAACAAGGAGCAGCATGGCTACCGGAACTGTGAAGTGGTTCAACTCGGAAAAGGGCTTCGGCTTCATCGAGCAGGACGGCGGCGGCGCCGACGTGTTCGCCCACTACTCGAACATCGCGTCGTCGGGCTTCCGTGAGCTCACGGAGGGCCAGAAGGTCGAGTTCGACGTCACCCAGGGCCAGAAGGGCCCGCAGGCCGAGAACATCAGGACCATCTGACGTACGACACCGCACCGCAGGCGCCCCGTACCGCACCGGTACGGGGCGCCTTGTCGTCACGGCCGGGTCCGGTCCGGGGCTGTGCGAGGTGGCCCGCTTACACGCCTGGCCGGACGGTTGGGGCGTTCAGTTGAGTGGGCAGTCGTGCGGGGAGGCCCGCAGGGGCTGGCAGACAGGCCCCTGGCGAGGTGGCCGAGCCCGGCTGGGATGCGAAACGGCCGAATGGAGCAGCCCCTGCGGTGACGCTTCCGGCAGGGGTGACTCACCGAGGAGGTTGCTGACCGGTTCACTCACCACCAGCGCGGCCGGTACCCCTGCCGCGCCGGTCACGGCTCTCGCACCCCTGATCCGACGTGTATATCAGCGCGTCGACGTCCGCGACGGCACCCACCGCAGCCGCTACCCGGGGCAGACCTCGGCCTATGGAGCGGACCGGATCGACCAGTAGGAGCTTCCGCTCTACGGCAGCTTCACCGCCGGGGGAGACGGCGCCCCCGCCGCGGCACCCTGAGCGGCAAGACGTACGTACGGTGTCGCGGGCAAGGCAAGGCAAGCCCGGCCAGCGTCCGCGTCCTGGACTGCGACGGCAGGGCACCTACTCCACGAACTCGTAACTCGAACTTGTCGAAGCGCCCTGGTCCGGCGTGACCGATGTGACGATTCCGCCGTTTGGGATGGTGTGAGCACCCGGCCGTGGATCGTGGACGACGACCTCTGGGCATTGATCGAGCCGCTGCTGCAGCCCTGTCCGGAGAAGTTGCCGGGTCCATGCCCGGTGGCCGACCTGCCGTGCCTGCAGGGCATCCTGTACGTCCCGCACAACGACAGAGCACTGCAACCCCGACCCCTGGAAATGGAGTTGGGTTCCGGACGGACCTCTCGGCGGCGCCTAGAGCGGCGGCGGCAGCAGGATGGGGTCTCCGATCAACTGCACCGCAGCCTCCTCCCCGAGCCGAACGCGCCCTGCGAACTCGACTGGCCCCGCGCAGGCGTGGACGGCTTCCGCATCCGGGCAAAAAGAGGGGACGCCCCCACTGGTCAGTTCCCGGTCGACCGGCGCAAGACGTGCAGCAACTACCACCTGATCCACGCCGGACGCGGCACCCCGCTCAAGCTCCTCACCACTGCGGCCAACGTCAACGACGTCACTGGGACCCGGACCCCCGCCCCGCTCGCCGGCACCCCGCCCGTGCCTGTGACCGAGCCACCCAGCCAACCACCCCTCCGCCCCGACGCACTCCTCGGCGACAAGAACCACGACCCCAATCCCAATCCCAACCCCAACCCCAACCGGCGGTACCCGCGCAAGCGGCAGATCCTGCTGGTCATCCCCCGCACGGACGCCCCGAACATCAAGGCCTGGGCAAACTCCGCTACGTCACGGAGGAGACCTTTGCCCCGCTCCACCCACGATTGCGGCACCCGCACTTACAGATCCTTTAGGGCTTGCGCAAGCCAAGAACCATTACACTCTCGACCCCTTGGCGCTCACGCGGACGCGGTCGGCTCCAAGCGCCGCAGTTTTCGTTCATCGGGGGAGATGCATGCCGGAATCTGAGCTTCTGGGGGAGGACGTCGGTGTCGCCTTCGAGGTGATCCTGGACCGTGCTCTCCACTCCGGGCTGGTCAGGGAAGCGCTGGACCGTGCCGGGGAGGCGGTTGACCGGGAGGAGTTGCGGACGCAGGCGCTCCAGGCCCGTGACGCCATCGGTGAGGTCGCCGAGGCCGGGTATCGCGAATACCTGGCCTCCGACGACGGGCAGGGCGGCGCGCACTGCGGCTCCGCTTGTCTCGACGCGGCGGCTACGCGTCGTAGCGGATGGCTCATGGCCGTGCTCGTGCTGGTGGCTGTCGTCGCGGCGGGGCTGCTGGCAGCCGGTTTCGGGCTACGGGCTTTCGGCGGGCGGCCCTACGTCGGCGACGGGTTGATCACGGCCGGGTTGATCACCGGGGCCGTGGCCGCCGGCGCGATGGTGGGTGATGTCGTCTGGGCGCTCATGGCGGCGGCCCGGGATCGTCGCGGCGCGAACGGCGAGGTGGACGACGGCCGAGAGCCGGAGGCCGCCTGGGTGCGGGAGGAGTGGGAACTCGCGCTGCTGGAGTGGGGAATGGTGCCGTTCCTGCTGGAGCGCATCGAGGAGTCGGGTGTCGCGAACCAGCCCGCGCCTGCTCCTCCCGCGTGTTGACCTGTTCCGACCCGTTTTGCCCGTGCGGGCAGGGGTGCGGATCCGCCCTGCTATCTTCTACATCGTTGTAGATATAAGGAATGGGACGGCCGACCGGTACGCCTCGTGTGCGGCTCCGGCGGCCCGGGACAATCGGAGTTCGCATGGCCCTGTGGGACCGCTTCAAGGAGTCCGCGTCGACGATGCAGACCCAGCTCGTCGCGAAGAAGAACGACCTGAAGAGCGGGGCCTTCCGCGACGCGAGCATGGCGATGTGCGCGCTCGTCGCCGCCGCCGACGGGAAGATCGACCCGTCCGAGCGGCAGCGCGTCGCCCAACTCATCTTCAGCAACGAGGTGTTGCAGAACTTCCCGGCCGACGACCTCCAGCGCCGTTTCGACGACAACCTCAACAAGCTCACCGCCGATTTCGACTTCGGCAAGGTGGGCGTGCTGCAGGAGATCGCCAAGGCGAAGAAGAAGCCGGCCGAGGCGCGTGCCGTCATCCAGATCGGCATCGTCATCGGCGGCGCCGACGGGGACTTCGACGCCACGGAGCGGGCCGTCGTCCGCGATGCCTGCTTCGCGCTGGGGCTGCCGCCGCACGAGTTCGATCTCTGATCCGGGCTTGCCGCTGAGCGCATCACCACTGTGGCCGACGGGGCCCAACTCCCGTCGGCCACAGAGCTGTTGTGCGCATCGCGGCAGTCGGCCCGGGCTCTCCCTGCCTACAGCGGTGTCGCCGCGTGCAAGAGCAGCAACAGCGTCACCGCCGAGTTCGCCGAGAACATCGCCGAGAGGGCCGCACCCGTCGCCGCGCTCCAGAGCGCCAGGCCCACCGTGGTGAAGAGCGGCGGCCACGCGCGGGCCGGAGGCGGCGGGGCCAGCAGAGCGGCGACCCGGCGGGGGAGTGGGCCCGGTGCCGCGAGGGCCGGGAGGGTCGGTGCCGGGGTGCCGCGGGAGACGAGGGCCGCCTTGCCGATCGCGCGGGCGACGGCCTTGCGGCTGCCGACGGACTGGGCGGCCTCCTCGTCCGCCCAGCGCTCCGTGACGTAGGAGACGGCTGTGCGCAGTGGCAGCAGGAACGGGTTTGCCTGGGCGGCCAGTTGGGCGATCAGCAGGTGGCGGTGGTGCCGGGCGGTGAGGTGGGCCCGCTCGTGGGCGAACAGGGCCCGGCGTTCACGGGAGTCGAGGCAGGCGAGCATCGCCGTGGTGACCACGATCCGGTCGCGTGGGCCGGCGGGGAGGGCGTAGGCGTACGCCTCGTCGTCGGGGAGGACCGCGACCGAGGTGTCGCGCAGGCCGGTGAGGGCCGCATGGGCCTTGCGCCGAACTCGGCGGTGGCGCAGGAGAGTTCGGCCGCAGCCCAGGACGACCGCGAGCAGTACGGGGATCGCGGCCTTCCCCACGATCTCGTCGTGCGGCACGCTCTCCCGCACCTCGGGGTCCGACCAGCCGTCCGGCAGTGGGTTGCCCGGGAGTTGGGCGGTGCCGACCACCATGAGCAGGCCCACGCACAGCGTGCTGCACAGGCCCATGACGGCGGCCATGACGCTCAACAGCCTTGTGGCGGTGCGCGGATGGAGATGTTGGGTGGCCAGGCGGGCGATCGGCCAGGCCGACAGCGGCAGGACGAGCGGCAGGAGGACGAAGACGCCCACGGAACGTCAGCCCGCCGACTCGTCTGCGGCCTGGTCGAGCAGATCGCGCAGCAGTTGCTCGTCGTCGTCGGGGAGCGCGGTGATGAAGCTGGCCAGCACCGCCCGGCGGTCCTGCTCGCGGTCGAGCACCTTGCGCATCTTCAGCGCGGCGAGTCCCGCCTCGTCCGCGGCGGGCGACCAGACGAACGAGCGGCCCTCCCGCACGCGGGTCACGGCTTGCTTGTCCAGCAGTCGGCTCAGCACGGTCATCACCGTCGTGTACGCGAGCGCGGCGTCCAGTCGCTCCTGCACCCAGGCCGCGGTCACCGGTGCGTCGGCCGTACGCAGCACGCCGAGCACCTTGATCTCCAGCTCGCCCTGCGCCCTGCGCTGCGGGCGCGGATCAGGCTCCGCCACGTTCCGTCTCCTGCCTGCTGGTGCGGGGTCGTGAGCGTCCCATCGTATCGACGCGGTGTCGGTGGACATGTCGACGCGGTGCCGGGCGGTGCACCCACGCGGTAGCGGGCGATGCACCCACGCGGTACCGGGCGATGTGTCCACGCGGTGCCGGTCGACCGTGCCGTCCGGCCTCGATTATTTCTACATTGTTGTAGATTCTAGTGCGGGTCCGCGCCGCGGGCCCGGACCAGTCGGCGTGTGTGGAGGGACGATTCATGGGTGTTTCCCTGTCCAAGGGTGGCAACGTTTCGCTGAGCAAGGAGGCGCCGGGCCTTTCGGCGGTGCTGGTCGGGCTCGGCTGGGACGTGCGCACCACGACCGGCACCGACTTCGACCTGGACGCCTCGGCGCTGCTGCTCGACGCCTCGGGCAAGGTCCTCTCGGACCAGCACTTCGTCTTCTACAACAACCTCAAGAGCCCCGACGGTTCGGTCGAGCACACCGGTGACAACACCACCGGTGAGGGCGAGGGCGACGACGAGTCCCTCAAGGTGGACCTCGCTGCCGTACCCGCAGAGGTCGACAAGATCGTGTTCCCCGTCTCGATCCACGACGGCGAGTCCCGCGGGCAGAGCTTCGGCCAGGTACGCAACGCCTTCATCCGTGTCGTCAACCAGGCCGGTGGCACCGAACTCGCCCGCTACGACCTCTCCGAGGACGCCTCGACCGAGACCGCGATGGTCTTCGGCGAGCTGTACCGCAACGGCGCCGAGTGGAAGTTCCGTGCCGTGGGCCAGGGTTACGCGTCCGGCCTGGCGGGGATCGCCTCCGACTTCGGCGTGGGCGTCTGAGAACCGGCGCGAGGAGAGGTCACGTATGTCGGTCAACCTGGGCAAGGGCCAGCAGATCAGCCTGAGCAAGTCGGATGGCAGCAGCCTGAGTTCGGTCCGGATGGGGCTCGGCTGGCAGGCCGCGCCCCGCAAGGGTTTCCTGGCCAAGCTGGCCGGGTCCCGCGAGATCGACCTGGACGCGTCGGCGCTGCTCTTCGCCGGCCGCGAGCCGGTCGACGTCGTCTACTTCCAGCATCTGACGAGTGACGACGGCTCCGTCCGGCACACCGGGGACAACCTGACCGGGGGCGCGGGCGCCGGCGGTGACGACGAGATGATCCTCGTCGATCTCGGTCAAGTCCCCGACCGCGTCGACCAGATCGTCTTCACGGTCAACTCGTTCACCGGGCAGACCTTCGCCGAAGTGGAGAACGCCTTCTGCCGGCTGGTCGACGAGACCAACGGGCAGGAGCTGGCCCGCTACACGCTCAGCGGCGGCGGCACGCACACCGCGCAGATCATGGCGAAGCTCCACCGCGACGGCGGGAGCTGGCAGTTGAAGGCGATCGGCGAGCCCGCGGCCGGCCGGACGTTCCAGGACCTGCTGCCCGCCGTCGCCGCCCATCTGTGACGGTGTTGCCCAACTGCCCTGTCAGTCCCGCGAGTTGCCGAACAGGACGCGGTAGGCGATGAGCAGGACGAGGGAGCCGCCGATCGCCGCACCCCAGGTGTAGAGGTCGAAGAACTGCTTCTCCACCGGGCGGTCGAAGAACCGGGCCGAGATCCAGCCGCCCACGAACGCGCCCGCGACACCGATGAGGGTCGTGCCGATGAAGCCGCCCGGGTCGCGTCCGGGGAGCAGGATCTTGGCTATGCCTCCGGCGAGCAGACCGAGGATGATCCAGCCGATGATGCCCACGTCGTTGTCCTCCAGATAATGTCGGTTGCCCGGTTGCGCAACCCTAAGACATTGGTGAGGACGCGATTCCGGGCGGGTGCGGTTGCGGAGCCGGACGGCCGCCTGCCCCTCCACCAGCGCCGGATCACGCGCCTGGGGCGGGTGCCGTCCGGCAGGGGCGCGCGGCCGGACACCTAGACTGGAGCGGCGCGGGTACGGCGCGTGACGATCAGGGCGGGACGGGAGCGGGCTGTGGCAGCGGGCATCGGTGGTTTCGAGGATCCGTCCGCCGAGGTGCTGGCGGAGGCGGCCGCCGCGTTCGGGCTGCTGGCGTCCGCGGCCCGGTTGCACCTGATGTGGGCGCTGGCCCAGGGCGAGTGCGATGTCACCCACCTCGCGGACCGGGTCGGCGGCGCCCTGCCCGCCGTGAGCCAGCATCTGGCGAAGCTGAAACTGGCGGGCCTCGTGCGCTCCCGCCGGGACGGCCGACGGCAGATCTACTACGTCGACGACCCCGACGTCGTCACCGTCGTCCGGGTCATGGTCGGCCAGCTGGCCGCGCGTGCCGAGGGGGCCTACGCACCCGCCCGTACCCTGCGCGGGACCGGTGGCTGACACCACCGCGGCCTCGGACACCGGCGTACTCCCTCCCGAGCCCGCACGCGGTGACGACGGCCCGATACCGGGAGTGCCGACCGTGCTGCAGACGCTGCGCCGGCTGGACAGCGGTCCGCGGGGTCTGACGGAGGCGGAGGCCGAGGAGCGTCAGGCCCGCCACGGGGCCAACGTCCTGCCCACCCACGGGGAGGCATCCTGGCCGCGCGTGCTCATCCGGAGTCTGCGCGATCCGTTCACCGCCGTACTGCTGGGCCTTGGCCTCGTCTCGGCGGCGGTCGCCTCCTGGGGCACGGCATGCGTCATCCTCCTGCTGGTCGCGGTCAGTTGTGTGCTGCGCACCTCGGGGGAGTACCGCGCCGGCCGGTCCATGGCCGGGCTGCGCGGACTGGTCGCCACCACCGCCACCGTGCTGCGCCGAGCGGACGAGGACGCGCCGCCGGACGCCCGGGAGATCCCCGTGGACGACCTGGTGCCCGGCGACGTGATCCGGCTCGGCCCGGGCGACCTGGTCCCGGCCGACGTACGACTGCTGCGCGCCCAGGGCCTGACCGTGCACCAGGCAGCGCTCACGGGCGAGTCGGCGCCCGTGCCGAAGGCCGCCGACGACACCGCGAGCGCGGCTTCCGGCGGAGTGTTCGACCAGCCTCAGCTCTGCTTCCAGGGGAGCGGCGTCGCGTCCGGGAGCGCCACCGCGGTCGTCGTGGAGACCGGCGCGCGGACCCGGTTCGCCGCCGCTCACGGCCGGGGCGGTGCCCGGCGCGAGGCGAGCGCCTTCGACCGGTCGGTGCACGGCATCTCCTGGATCCTCATCCGGTTCATGCTGCTGACCCCGCCGCTGGTCCTCATGGCCAACGCGACCCTGCGTGACCGCGGCCTGGAGACGCTGCCCTTCTCCGTCGCGGTGGCCGTCGGACTGACCCCGGAGATGCTGCCGGTCATCGTCACCATCTGCCTCGCCCGCGGCGCCTCCCTGCTGGCCCGCACCCACGGCGTCATCGTCAAGCGGCTGCCCGCACTGCACGACCTCGGCGCCGTCGACGTGCTCTGCCTGGACAAGACGGGCACGCTCACCCGGGACCGCCCGGTCCTCGACCGCGCCCTCGGCCCGGACGGCCAGGACGACCCCGAGGTGCTCCGCTGGGCCGCCGTGAACGCCTGGTGGACCCTCCAACTCGCCGACCTGCCCGCCCCCGATGCCCTCGACGAAGCGGTCCTGGACGCGGTCGACGAGGACGACCTCATGGCCTACGACGGGGTGGCCGCCCTTCCCTTCGATCCGGTACGGCGCCTCTCCACCGCCGTCGTCCGCGCACCCGGCCGGCTCGGCACGCACACCCTCGTCGTCAAGGGCGCCGTGGAAGCCGTACTGGAACGCTGCGCCCTGACGGCGGAGGAGCGCGACAAGCTGCTCGCCCTCGCCGCCACCCACGCCGACGACGGACTGCGCGTCCTGGCGGTCGCCCTCGCCGAACTCCCCGCCCGCACCCGCGTCCACGCCCGCGCCGACGAACGCGGGCTCACCTTCCGGGGGTTCGTTACCCTCAAGGACGACCTCGCCCCCACCGCCGCCGAAGCGCTGAAGGTCCTCGCCGACCGGGGCGTCACCGTCAAGATCCTCACCGGCGACCATCCGGGCACCGCCGCCCGCGCCTGCCGCGACCTGGGCATCGCCGTCCCCCCGGACGGTGTCCTCACCGCCGACCGCATCGAGCAGCTCGACGACGGCGACCTCGCCGCGACCGCGTCCCGCATCACCGTCTTCGCCCGCTGCACCCCCGAGCACAAGGCCCGCATCGCGACGGCCCTGCGCGCGGGCGGCCACACCGTCGGTTACCTCGGCGACGGCGTCAACGACCTGCCCGCCCTGCGCGCGGCCGACGTCGGCATCGCCCCGCGCGAGGCCGTGGCCGTCGCCAGGGACAGCGCCGACGTGGTCCTCGCCGAGAAGAACCTCACCGCGATCGGCCACAGCATCGCCGCCGGACGGTACGCGGGCGGCAACATCGCCACCTACCTGCGGATCACCCTCTCCTCGAACCTCGGCAACGTCATCGCGATGCTCGCCGCCGGCCTCCTCCTGCCCTATCTGCCGATGCTCCCGGCCCAGGTGCTGGCACAGAACCTGTGCTTCGACGGCGCCCAGCTCGCCTTCGCCCACGACCGCCCCCACCCCGCGGTGCTGCGCCGCCCGACCGTGCTCCGCCCGCGCGACCTGCTCCGCTTCATCGTCGGCTTCGGCGCCCTCAACGCCGTCGCCGACCTCGCCACCTTCGGCGTCCTCGCCTTCGCCCTCTACGGCCCCGACGGCCTCGACGACGAGGCGGTGTTCCACTCCGGCTGGTTCACCGAGAACCTCATCACCCAGGCCCTGGTGATGCTGCTCCTGCGCGCCGGACGCCACACGGCCGAGGGCCGCAGGCCCGGCCCGATCGGGTGGGCGGCGGGCGCGCTCACCGCCGTAGGACTGCTGCTGCCGTTCACCCCGCTCGGCTCGCTGCTGGGCCTCACCCCGCTGCCCGCCGTCTACTACCTGCTGCTGGCCGCGGTCCTCGTGCTCTACGCGGTCGGTCTGACGGCGGTCAGGTCGCGGGCGGAACGGCACCTGACCGGTCCCGGCTGACCGGCTCGCGGTGCTTCACACGGGCCTTAATCCATGTGCTGTACAAGGGTTTACCGGTACGTTCTGGTGCCGAACGCACAGGTGGCCCCGAGGGAAGGCGGGAGATGGCCGAACCCCGGACACGGGGGCGCTGGCTCACGCTGGTGATCTTCGCGGTCGTCGTCTACGTGATCGTGCGGGCGGCCGACACCCCGCAGGCCGCCACGTCACCCTCGACCGGGACGACCGGACCGGCCACGTCCGCCGCCCCGACCAGCCCCTCCGCCACGGCGTCCCCCTCGGCCTACGACCCCGCCGCCTACGCCGTCCAGGTCCGCACCCGGGCCCAACAGGCCGATGTCAGCGCCCAGTTGGTGATGGCGGTCCTCTACAACGAGGCGTACAAGCCGCACGACCCGGCCTTGGAGCGGGCCTGGCAGAAGTACAAGCCGGACGCGGCCTTCGGCATCGCGAACATGCACCGCGCCACCTTCGACGAGGTCAAGAAGGGCCGGGACTTCGCCGACCGGAGCTGGGACGAACTCCCCGACGACCGCGACCTCGCCATCGAGGCCGAGGCCTGGTACCTGCACGACCTGTCCGCCCAACTCCCCCCGACCTGGCGCTCCTCCCTCAGCCGCGACCAACTCCTCGCGCTCGGCTACAACACCGGTGCCGGGAACATGCTCGCCTTCGCGGCCGGTACGACACCGGGCACCCAGGCCCAGTCCTACCTCGACCGCCTGCACACCAACTGGGCCAAGGCGGGAAAGGCCGTCGGAGGGTGAACTCCCTCCTCGCCGGGGGGGGGGGTTGGCAGCGTCGCCCTCCAGCAGCTTCTGGTACGTAGCCGAGGCCCAGACCGGTCTCGCTGTGCCGGGGCATGTTGGGTGACATGGACCGGAGGGGCTCGGCCGTCGCGGAGCGCGGAATCAGGTGGCGTCGGGGTCGAAGGCGGCACCCTCGGGGCGCCGGGTGGCTTTCTCGGGGCGCCGGGCCGTCTTCTCCAGCGTCACCGCGGGCGCCGCCGTTCCCGGTTCCGTGCGGTCCGCGGCCTCCCGTACGGCTTCGGCCACCTCCGTCAACTCCCGCCTCGGATCAAGGGCGTTGCGGATGTCGTCCAGGCCAAGGTCGAGACCGGCGCCGTCCCCGTCGAGCAGGTGCTTGCGCACGAACGCCTTCGGATGCAGATCCTCGAACTCGAAGTCCTTGAACTCGGGCCCCAGTTCGGTACGGATCTCCTCCTTCGCGCCGTCGGAGATCGCCCGCACCTTGCGCACGAACTCCGCCGCGCTCTGGATGATCTCCGGCAACCTGTCCGGACCGAAGAGCAGGACGGCAAGAATCGCCAGTGTGAACAGTTCCGGCAGTCCTACGTCCGGGAACATCCGCCGCTCCTCGCTGTCCGTACCGGCCGGCTCGCCTGTCGTCATGGCTCCACCCGGTGCGGATCACTTTAGCTGTTGCGCAAGTATGGGAACCGTCGGGTCGGGTTCCGCGTTGGAACCAAGTGACGTACAGAAGGCGATAGTCAGGAGGAAAGAGCCGTGGGAGTTTCCCTGGGCAAGGGCGGCAACGTTTCACTGAGCAAGGAGGTGCCGGGACTTACGGCGGTGCTCGTCGGGCTCGGCTGGGACGTCCGCACCACGACCGGCGCGGACTACGACCTGGACGCCTCCGCCTTGTTGTTGAACGCGTCGGGCAAGGTCGTCTCCGACCAGCACTTCGTCTTCTACAACAACCTCAGGAGCCCGGACGGCTCGGTGGAGCACACCGGCGACAACCTCACCGGTGAGGGCGAGGGCGACGACGAGAGCATCAAGGTGAACCTCGCGGCCGTACCCGCCGAGATCGACAAGATCGTCTTCCCGGTGTCCATCCATGACGCGGAAGCCCGCGGCCAGAGCTTCGGCCAGGTCCGCAACGCGTTCATCCGGGTGGTGAACCAGGCGAACAACGGAGAGATCGCCCGCTACGACCTCTCCGAGGACGCGTCGTCGGAGACCGCGATGGTCTTCGGCGAGCTGTACCGGCACGGCGCGGAGTGGAAGTTCCGGGCGGTCGGCCAGGGCTATGCCTCCGGACTGGCCGGCATCGCCTCGGACTTCGGGGTCAACGTCTGACACCGCCGTGAGCGCGGACCCGCTGTGGGGGCGGGGCCGCGCGGCGGAGAGCGGGGGAGTCGGGGGAAGCGGCGAGCGGTAGGCATCCGCGCCGGATGCGGCGACAGGGGTTCGGGGCCGCCCTCTCGCGCCCCGTCCCGTCACGACGCCGACGCGCCCCACCCCCGCCCGCACGCCCCGAGCCGTCACGGCCGCCGGGTGTCGTCCTCCTTGAGTGCCCTGGCCTCGCTCTTGAAGATCCGGGTCGCCTTGCCCGCCGAACGTGTCAGCTCCGGCAGCTTCTTGACGCCCAGGACGACCACGACGACGAGAAGGATCACGGCCAGTTCGCTCAAGCCGAACATCAGGTCTGCTTTCTCCCGGGAGCGGGGCCGCTACGGCGTACCGGCCGCACGCTTGAATCTACAGTGCTGTAGAAGTCTCTCCTGAGGTGTGATCTCTCAACAACCCCGCCTGCCAGTCCGGTTGGCCGGGGCGAGAGACGGCGCGAAGGAGCAGAGGCAGCAGGATGCCGTACCCACACGACCCCGCACTCGAGACGGCACCCCGAACAGCCCGGCAGGAACTGGCACGCCGCTGCCAGGCCATCACCGACGCCCGCTGGTTCGCCCTCACGGTCTTCGGCGTCATCCTCGCCAACGCCGCACTCCTGGGCATCGAGACGTACCCGGGCCTGGTCGCGGAGTGGCGCCACTGGTTACGGCTCGCCGAGCACGCCTGTCTGGTCGCGTTCACCGTCGAGATCCTGCTCCGCCTCGCCGCCCATGCCGACCGCCCGCGTGACTTCGCCAAGGACCCCTGGAACCTCTTCGACCTGGCCGTCGTCCTCTGCGCCTTCCTGCCCGTCGTACGCGAGAACACCACGGTGCTACGACTGCTGCGCCTCGCCCGCGTCCTGCGTACCGCCCGCTTCCTGCCCCAGCTGCGGGTCGTCCTGGTCGCCGTCGCCCGCAGCCTGCCCGGCACGCTGAGCTTCCTGCTCGTCGGCGGTCTTGTGCTGTACGTCTACGCGATGGTCGGCTGGGTCTTCTTCGGCCACCACGACCCCGAGCACTACGGCTCCATCGGCCGCGCGGTCCTCACTCTGTTCCTGCTGATGACCCTGGACGGCATCGGCGACGCCGTCCACACCGGCCTGGAGATCTCCCGCTGGAGCCTGCTCTACTACGCCTCGTACGTGCTGCTGGCTTCGTTCGTCCTGGTCAACGTCCTGATCGGGGTGGTCCTGACGTCCCTGGACGACGCGCGCGAGACGGAACGGGATGAGCTTCCGCAGCGGTCCGCGCCCGGGTCGGACGACGAGGACAGCCGCCTGCTGCTGGAACGCGTCGCCGCTGCCCGCCGGGCGCTCGACGACCTCGAAGAGGACCTTGCCCGGTCGGTCGGGCGGGCCGCGGACGAGCGGCGGCCCGTGGCGTGAGGCAGCCGCCGTACGGTCACGCGCGAGCGTCCCGCAGTCCCCACCGACGCGGGGCCGACGCAAGGTCGGCCACGCGTCCGTCGGGCGGCACTGCGAGGGGGCTCTCAGCCGGCCGGGAGCCGATGCCTCAGTTCACGTCCGGTGTCTGAAGGCTCGGGGTGCGGGTCCCGGGCAGCCGACACCCACACCCGCACCCGCGCCGACGAACCGCCCGTGAAACGGCCGAGCGACCTGCGACGTTCGGCCCGGACCGCATGGCGGTGCGTCGGCGCGAAACCGGTCGAGGTCGCTCGACAGCGTGGTGCTCAGTACTGCTCGGTCTCCACGAAACCGGCGTCCACGTCGTCGTCGGCACCATAGGTGTCGGCGGCGGCCGCCAGGTTCAGTCCGGGCGGGCTGTCCTTCAGGGCCAGGCCCATGCCGGCCAGCTTCTCCTTGACCTCGTCGATGGACTTCGCACCGAAGTTGCGGATGTCCATCAGGTCGGCCTCGGAACGAGCGAGAAGCTCGCCCACCGAGTGGACGCCTTCGCGCTTGAGGCAGTTGTAGGAGCGGACCGTGAGCTCCAGCTCCTCGATCGGCAGGGCGAGGTCGGCGGCAAGGGCGGTGTCCACGGGGGACGGGCCCATGTCGATGCCCTCGGCGTCGATGTTCAGCTCGCGGGCGAGACCGAACAGCTCGACCAGGGTCTTGCCGGCCGACGCCATGGCGTCACGGGGACGCATGGCCTGCTTCGTCTCGACGTCGACGATGAGCTTGTCGAAGTCGGTGCGCTGCTCGACACGGGTCGCCTCGACCTTGTACGTGACCTTCAGCACGGGCGAGTAGATCGAGTCGACCGGGATGCGCCCGATCTCCTGACCGACCTGCTTGTTCTGCACGGCGGAGACGTAGCCGCGACCGCGCTCGACGGTCAGCTCCATCTCCAGCTTGCCCTTGCTGTTGAGCGTGGCGAGGACGAGGTCGGGGTTGTGCACCTCGACACCGGCCGGGGGCGCGATGTCGGCGGCGGTGACCAGACCCGGGCCCTGCTTGCGCAGGTACATCACGACCGGCTCGTCGTGCTCCGAGGAGACGACCAGCTGCTTGATGTTGAGGATCAGGTCGGTGACGTCCTCCTTGACGCCCGGCACGGTGGTGAACTCGTGCAGGACACCGTCGATCCGGATGCTGGTGACAGCAGCGCCGGGGATCGAGGAGAGGAGCGTACGACGCAGGGAGTTGCCGAGGGTGTAGCCGAAGCCCGGCTCCAGCGGCTCGATGACGAACCGGGAGCGGAACTCGTCGACGACCTCTTCGGTGAGGGACGGACGCTGAGCGATCAGCACGTGGTGTTGCCTCCAGTGGTGTGGCGCCCGCTATGTGACGCCGTGGACACCACGAAGCGTACGGGGCCGCGCGGGGGATACGGTCTCCGCCGTGGCCGAACCGCCCGTTTACCCGACGCGGCGAAGAGGCTATCGCGCTTTTTCCTCCGCCATTGCCGCCCGAAGATCACCGTACCCGTGGACGGCCGACCACCGGTGCGCGACGGGCCTTCTCAAGGCGACGTTGGTGCTCTCCCTGGATCCGGGTCGGGTGGAACTGGAGCGGGACGGTGCGGATCCCTCAGCGGGCCAGGCCTTCCACCAGCAGGAAGCCGCCGATGGCGATCATCATGGCACCGCTGACGCGGGTGACGGCCAGGGCCGCCGAGGGGCGGGTGCTCAGGACCGTCCGCGACAGGAGGCCCACGCCGAGGTAGACGACGGCGCACGCGGTCAGGTGCACGGTGCTGAGCAGCCCGGTCTGCGCGGCGACCGGCCAGCCCGTGGCCGGGTGGATGAACTGCGGGAACAGCGAGAAGTACAGCAGCAGCGCCTTGGGGTTGAGGCCGCTTATCCCGGCGCCCCTGAGCACGGCCTGCAGACGGGAGGTGTCCGCGCGCTCGTCGGCGGCCGCCGTCGGTACGGCCGGTTGCCGCAGGACGCCCCAGCCCAGCCAGAGCAGGTAACCGGCCCCCGCCACGGTCAGGGCGGTGAGCGCGGTCGGGGAGTTCGCCACGATCACCGCCAGGCCCGCGACGGCCACGAGTGCGTAGGCCGCGTGCCCGGCGATCAGCCCCGTGACGGCCGGGACGACCGAGCGGCCCCGCAGTCCGGCGGAGATCGCGTAGGCCCAGTCCGCGCCCGGCGTGAACACCAGCAGCAGGTCCACGGCCAGGAAGGCCGCCAGTGTCGTCGTATCCATCGATCGTTCCCTCTCGCACGTCCTGCCCTGGAGGGAAAGCTAGGCGGGATACGCCCGAAGGTGTTTGCGCATTTACCCCATGATCGCGAGATCCGAGGGAGAATCTTCGCCATGGACGCCCTGGACCGGAAGATTCTGACCGAGCTGCAGCTCGACGGCCGACTGACCATCACCGAACTGGCCGCCCGCGTGCAGCTCAGCGTGTCGCCGTGCCACCGACGGCTGCGCGACCTCGAACGCCAGGGTGCGATCCGCGGCTACCGCGCCGCCGTCGACCCGGCCGCCGTGGGCCTGAACTTCGAGGCCCTCGTCTTCGTCACCCTGCGCTGGGAGACCCCCGACACCGTCACCGCCTTCGAGGAGGCCGTGTCCGCCGTGCCCCATGTGCTGCAGGCGCAGCGGCTGTTCGGCGAGCCCGACTACCTCCTCCGGGTCGCGACTGCGGACCTCGACGCCTTCCAGCAGCTCTACGACCGGCAGCTCGCCCGGCTCCCGGGTGTCCAGCGGCTGACGTCCACCCTGGTCATGAAGAACGTCGTCCAGGACCGGCCGCTCCCGGAATAGCCACCGAGCGGACGAGCCGCGGCACCGTCGTCACACCGTGCCGGTGCGGGAATCAAACAGGGCCCTCAGGTGCTGTGACCTGCGTGAAGAAGATAGGTTTCCTTTCGTTCGGTCACTGGTCGCCGAGTCCGCATTCGAAGACCCGGTCGGGCGCCGACTTCCTGCACCAGTCCATCGATCTGGCGGTCGCCGCCGAGGAACTGGGCGTGGACGGCGCGTACTTCCGCGTGCACCACTTCGCGCAGCAGGCGGGCAGCCCGTTCCCGCTGCTCTCGGCCATCGGGGCGCGGACCTCGAAGATCGAGATCGGCACCGGCGTGATCGACATGCGGTACGAGAACCCGCTGTACATGGCCGAGAACGCGGGCGCCGCCGACCTCATCTCCGGCGGCCGGCTCCAGCTCGGCATCAGCCGTGGGTCACCGGAGCAGGTGATCGACGGCTGGCGCTACTTCGGTTACGCGCCCGCGGAAGGCGAGACCGGCGCGGACATGGCCCGGCAGCACGCCGAGGCCTTCCTCAAGGTGATCGAGGGCGACGGTTTCGCGCGGCCGAACCCGCGGCCGATGTTCCCCAACCCGCCGGGACTGCTGCGTGTCGAGCCGTACTCCGAGGGGCTGCGCGACCGGATCTGGTGGGGCTCCAGCTCGAACGCGACCGCCGTGTGGGCCGCGCAGCTGGGGATGAACCTGCAGAGTTCCACCCTGAAGGACGACGAGACGGGCGAACCGCTGCACGTCCAGCAGCGCAAGCAGATCGAGGCGTACCGCGAGGCGTACAAGGAGGCCGGGCACACGCATGAGCCGCGGGTCTCCGTCAGCCGCAGCATCTTCGCCCTGACCAACGACATGGACCGGGCCTACTTCGGCCACGACCGCGAGTCGCGGGACCAGGTCGGCATGATCGACGACACGACCAGGGCGATCTTCGGACGCTCGTACGCCGCCGAACCGGACGTCCTCGTGAAGCAACTCCGTGAGGACGAGGCCATCCAGGCCGCGGACACCCTCCTGCTCACCGTCCCGAACCAGCTCGGCGTCGACTACAACGCCCATGTCCTGGAGAGCATCCTGACCCAGGTCGCCCCGGAGCTCGGCTGGCGCTGAACTCCCGCACGGAAACGCCGATGGCGCCCCGCGACAGAGAAACTGTCGCAGGACGCCACCGGGTGGACGGGGTGCGGAAGGTCAGGCGCCGCGCTGGACCGGGCCGATCTGGGTGCCGGCGGCGACCTTGAGCCGGCCCTCGGCGAAGGACTTGCCGGGGATCTGGCCGCCGCCCGGGGTGCGCAGCGTGAACGACGCCTCGTTCGCGGCCTTGCTCCGGGCGTTGTTCGGGACCTGGATGTCGAAGTGCACCGGGTGGCCCGGGCCGAAGGTCACGGCGGTCCGCTGGCCGCCGTAGCTGTGCGGCGTGACCCCGGTGCCCGTGCCGTGGTTGGTGAACCGCACGCCGGTGGGCGAGCCGGCGAGCTTGCACGACGCGTAGCCGCGCGGCGCCGTCAGGGTGACGCGGTAGTGACGGTGGCCCGCGCTGGAGGTGTCCGCGGTGATCTTCGCGGTGTGGTTGGCCGGTCGGCAGGCGGAGGGGCGGGCGCTCCCGTTCGCCGCCGGTGCCGCCTGCGCGATCCCCGCTCCTCCGACGCCCGCCAGTACGGCGGCCGTGACGAGGCTGACGGCGATCTTCCGGTTGGTGCGCATCAAGAACACTCCTTGCCTTGTTCTATGCCCCTGACGGGTGTTCACCGTCAGAAACATGGTCAACGCCCATCCTGCCCTCACATCTCGCGCAAAATGTCCTGGTTCAGTGACAGTTGACCCAAAGGTTCCTCAAGCATCGCTGTCGTCCTCGAACTGCCAGACGGAATCGGCCAGTTGGTCGTTCCCCGGCCGGTCGGCTCATTGCCAGGGACGGCGCCTGATGTCGACCACGTTCATGCCCGCCGCCGTGGCCGCCGCGATGCCGTCGTCGGTGTCCTCGTGGGCCAGGCACCGGCCGGGAGCCACGTCCAGGAGACGCGCGGCGTGCAGATAGGCGTCGGGGGCGGGTTTGGCATGGGGGACGTCGTCACGGCCAACGACGGTCCAGGGCAGGTCGTCGAGTCCTACGACCGTCAGACCCCGCCGGACGATGTCGCTGTAGTTGGCCGACACGACCGCGACCGGGGCGTGCGCGGCGGCGGCGCGGGCGATGCGCGCGGTGGCGTGTATCGGTCTGATGAGGTCGGTGTGCGTCAACCAGTAGGCGCGGGCGGCCTCGACGAACGTCTCCTCGGGCAGGGCCGCCGGAGTGAGGCCGAGCCGGCGGCGCAACTGAGCGGCGGTGAACACCGGCGCGGCGACCACCCAGGCCAGGGACACGGTGACCCCGTGCGCGGCCAGCGAGGCGCGTACCGCGCGGTGGTTGACGTCGGCGGTGTCGGCGAGAGTGCCGTCGAAGTCGAAGGCGTACGCGTCAAAAGCGGGGTGCGTCAGGGGTTGCTTGACCGGCACGGGTAGTGGCGCGGGCGCGGATCGGTCGACCGGGGGCGGCGGTTCGGGTGAGTGCGGCGGGCCGGGAGCCTGGGTGCGCGGGGCGCTGTTCATGTCCACCTCGGTCGGTCCTCCTCTCGGGAGTTCACCAGTTCCAGTCGGTGTCGCAGCTGGTGAGTGCCAGCAGGACCCAGATGTCGGTGAAGACCGGCGCGTCGAACAGCAGCGGGCGCGGGGCGACTTGGTCCGGCGGCGCGGTGAACGTCCCGTCCCGGTCCTGCCGCGACAGGAGATGCGCTACGCCCGCTCGCACGATCGGGTCATGGTCCGGGCGCCGGCCCATGGCCGAGAGGGCGAGCAGGGAGTAACAGGTGCTGGTGACATCGCTGGGGTCGCCCGGGCGGTGTCCCCAGCCGCCGTCGCGGTTCTGCGCCCGGGCGAGGAACCGTAGAGACGCGGCGTTCGCGGCGGTGATGCGCCGGTGCAGCGCGGTGCGGGTCGGGTCGGGCAGCGAGTGCAGCGCCCACATCGCCCGCCAGACCGTGTTGGCCTCGCTCAGGCTCCAGCTCCGCTCGAACGTGCCGTCCGCGTGCTGAGCGTCGAGCAGCCAGCGGGCCGCGTCCTCCGGCAGACCGCCGGGCGCGAACTCCCTCCAGGGCAGCGCGCTGAGCGCACCCCCGGTCATGCCGACCTCCGAGGGGTCGCCCCGCATGTAGGTCGGGAACCCGCCGTCGCTGCCCGCCATGCCCCGGAAGTAGGCGGCGGCCCGCCCCAGTGTCGTCCGGTGGCGGACGGGGTCGACGGTGGCCAGACACGCCGCGGCGTACGCGCTGGCGTCCATGTCGGTGTGCCGCATGTTCTCGCCGAACGACCAGCCGCCGTCCGGCAGTTGCTGCCGGACGAGGTAGTCGCACAGGCGGCGCAGGAGGGCGGGTTCAGCCTTCGCGCGGGCCAGCGCCAGGCCCGTGCATCCGGTGGTGAACACATGCAGGTCCGCGATGCTGGGCGCGCCGCCGTCGGGGTTGCAGCTTGCCAGCAGGGCGGTGACACCGCTGTCGACCAGCGGGTGTTCGGGGGCGAAGTGCTCCACGGCCAGCAGGGCCAGGAGGTGTGCCATGGGGTAGTTCTCCCAGACCGGCGCGCGGCTGGAGCCCAGGAGGGTGAGGAGCCGGTGCTGTTCCGCGTAGCTGATCTCCTCGGTCCGGCCCAGGCCGTGGGCGACCAGGACCCGGACGCTGAGCATGATCAGCTCGATCCAGCTGACGGAGTTGTCCGCGCCGTCGTCCGGAGCCGTCGTACGCGGCGGGCGGAGCATGGACTGGTCGAAGGAAATCGCGCCCGTCACGGCGAGATGGACGTCGAAGAGGAGCCGCTTGCGGGTGAGGGAGAAGTGGTCGAAGCCGGCCAGGAGTTCGTCGCCGACGACGTCGGTGGCGGTAGTCCGGCCGTGCAGGACCGCCTGGGCCAACGCCGTTTCGAACCCGGTGACTTGTGCCTGCGGGGCGGCCAAGTAGGCAGCGAGGCGCCGTACTTGCTCGGGATGGCTGTCTCGCCTGCGCAACAACACGAGCAGCAACGCCGATTCCAGCGTCCGGCTGGAGCACGGCCGCCGTACCCCGCCGTCGGCGTCGACGGTCGCGCCGAGAAACGCTGACACCCGATGTCGGGCAGCCGCCAACTCGGCCTCTGAGCCCGCCTGTTCCCGCCCGACTGTCGTCCATGGGTCGACCAGGCCGATCCTGTCCGTCGTCAACGGCGCGCTCCTGTCTGCTCCTTGGCGACGGAACATGTGTTCCTGTCCGTCGTCGAACGGGGGACAGGTCCAATGTCGTCGTCGGCGAGGCGCCCCAGAAAGGGCGCGAGAGGCAAACCACTCCTCAGGGGGGCGCGTGAAACACGCTGGTTCCTACGTTTGTGCGAAACGCGCCCCCGTGTGGCGCCGGACGGAAATCCCCGCGGAATTACCGATTCGCGGGATGGGGACGGGCGTGGACCAATCCAGAAGTGTGAGCAGTTTCGGATCAGGGGTGAGCGGGCCGGGAAAGCCGGCGCTTATCCCGGAGGCTGAATCGCATGATCACCTTGGTTCTGATCGGTTTGCTGGGCGGTCTGATCACCGCGGTGTCTCCGTGCATCCTCCCCGTGCTGCCGGTGGTGTTCCTCGCGGGCGGACCGGGAGGACCGGGTGGCCCAGGCGGACCTGGCGGACCGGGTGGCCCAGGCGGTCAGGCCGGTGAAGCCGGCGCGGGGCCACCGCCGGGGCTTCCGCCGAGGGCGCTGCCGAGCGGGGACGTGCTCGTGGCCGGGCCGGTACCGGCCGCGCGGGCGCGCAACCGGCGGCCGTACGCCGTGGTCGCGGGGCTCGTGCTGAGCTTCAGCTTCTTCACCCTCCTCGGGGTGACGATCATCTCCGCCCTCGGTCTGCCCGACGACATCCTGCGGTACATCGGCCTGGTGATGCTGGTCCTGATCGGGCTGAGCCTGGTCTTCCCGCCGGTCGAGCGGCTGCTGGAGCGGCCCTTCGCGCGGATTCCGCAGCGGCAGGTCAACAAGGAGGGCAGCGCGTTCTTCCTGGGCCTGGGGCTCGGACTGCTGTACGTCCCCTGCGCGGGTCCCGTGCTGGCGGCCATCACCGTGGCCGGCGCACGCGGTGAACTCAACCTGGGCATCGTCGCGTT
Organism: Streptomyces sp. NBC_00252; assembly: GCF_036187565.1. Classification (NCBI taxonomy): domain Bacteria; kingdom Bacillati; phylum Actinomycetota; class Actinomycetes; order Kitasatosporales; family Streptomycetaceae; genus Streptomyces; species Streptomyces sp. NBC_00252. Next base: position 9,125,002 of record NZ_CP108087.1, read on the forward strand.
GACGGTCTCCTTCGCTGTCGGCACGGCGCTGCCCCTGCTGGTGTTCGCGCTCGCCGGACGACGCGTGGCCGAGCGGATCACCGCTTTCCGCAAGCGGGCCCGGAGCCTGCGGATCGTGGCGGGCTGCCTGATGATGGCCCTCGCGCTCGCCCTGGCTTTCAACGTCACCGACGCGATCCAGCGGGCGCTGCCGGACTACACCTCGGCGGCGCAGAAGAAGGTCGAGGACAACTCCGTAGCCCGGCAGCAGCTTTCGGGCCTGTACGACAACTCCAACAAGGAACTGTCGCGCTGCGCGGACGGCGTCGACGAACTGCGCTCCTGCGGGCAGGCGCCCGCCATCGCCGGGATCACGAAGTGGCTCAACACCACCGGTGGCCGGCCGGTCGACCTGAAGAAGGAGCACGGCAAGGTCGTACTGGTCGACTTCTGGACCTACTCGTGCATCAACTGCCAGCGCAGCCTGCCGCACATCGAGGCATGGAACCGCGCCTACAAGAGCGCCGGTCTCGAGATCATCGGGGTCCATTCGCCGGAGTTCGCCTTCGAGAAGAACGCGTCCAACGTGGCCGACCAGTCACGGAAGTTGGGCGTCACCTATCCGGTCGCCCTCGACAACAAGCTGACCACCTGGGACAACTACCGCAACCGGTACTGGCCCGCCAAGTACCTGATCGACGCCAACGGCACCGTGCGCTACTTCAAGTTCGGCGAGGGACAGTACGCGCAGACCGAGAACCTGATCCGCACGCTGCTCAAGCAGGCGAACCCCAACGTCCAACTGCCCCCGACGACCGACCAGAAGGACACGCAGCTCACGAAGGGCCGCACTCCGGAGACCTATCTGAGCAACCTGCGCATCAGCGGCTACGTCGGTGACCCGCTGCTGCACGACAAGCCCAAGGCCTACCGGTTCGCCAGCGACGTCCCGGTCAACAGGCTCTCCCTGGACGGCACGTGGACGGCCGGCTACCAGTACTTCACGGCGGGCGACCACGCACGGCTCGCCTTCACCTACCGGGCGAAGAACGCCAACGTCGTTCTCGCGGGCAAGGGTTCGGTCAGCGTCCTGGTCGACGGCAAGGTCGTGAAGACGATCCAGGTCGAGGGAACACCCACCCTGCACCGGCTCGTCGACGACGACACGGCCCGCACCGCGCATCTGGAACTCCGGTTCACGCCCGGCATCCAGGCGTACTCCTTCACCTTCGGATGAGCCGTCCGGGCTGAACAGCCTCCCGCCACACAACTCAACCGCCTTCCGCCCCAGGCCACTTCAGGTGCCTGGGGCGGAAGGCGTTCACGCGGTGTGTCCCTGCCCCTGGGACTGCTCCAGCTCCAGCTCCCGCTTGAGGTTGCGCAGGGTCGTCTCGATGTTGCGGGACTGGTAGTCGGCGAACGTCTTGCCTGAAGTGACCGCACGGTCAAAGGCGTTGGCCACGAACGTCGGCCAGGCGCGCCGGTCATCGGTCCAGGTCTCCGTCACCCGGGTCCCCTCGGCGACGGGTTCGAAGCGGTACTCCCAGCTGGCGATCGGACCGCGCAGCCGCGGACGGCGGCGTCCGATCGCATGGACGCGGAAGGCGAAACGCCGGCCGGGATCGGCCGCGGTGACCGTGCACCGCGTCACCCAGCGGAACCGGCCCCGCTTGTTGCGCCCGACGAACGTGGTGCCCAGCGTCGCGGCCTCCCCGCCCGCCGAGTCGGCCGTCGTCCCCAGGTTCTCGGGGCTCCAGCGACCCATGTCGCCGGGACGGCTCACGGCCTGGTAGACGGCCTCGGGGGAGACGCCGACGACGATGCTCCCACTCACGGTGAACAGACGGACCACGGGACTGCCTCTCGCCGGAACATGAAGCTACTGATGAGTAAGAATCATGGCAGGTCGTCGGGGGGTGGTGCGGTGCGGGGGGTGACCGAGGTGAAAGGCGCGCAGCAATGAGGGGCGAGGCCATCGGCGCCTCGCCCCTCACTGTCTCCCGTTTCCCCGTCACAGGAGCCGTACGGCCGGGCGCCGTGACATCAGGAACCCGGCCTGCTGGTGGTCCGTCAGCTGGTGGGCATCAGGACGGTGTCGACGATGTAGACGGTGGCGTTGGAGGTCTTGACGTCACCGCAGACGACCTTGGACGTGCCGTTGACGGTGTAGGACTCACCGGAACCGGCCGTGGTCAGCTTGGACTTCTCCAGCGTGGTGAAGGAGCCCTTCTCCAGGTCCTTGGGGGTGAGCGGCTGACCCACGACGTGGTAGGTGAGGATCTTCGTCAGCTGGGCCTTGTCGTTGAGGACCTTGTCCAGGGTGGCCTTCGGGATCTTCGCGAAGGCGTCGTTGGTCGGCGCGAACACGGTGATGTTCTGGGCGTTGTTGAGGGTGTCGACCAGACCGGCCTTCTTCACCGCGGCCACCAGCGTCGACAGCGCGGGGTTGTTGGACGCGGCGGTGGCCACCGGGTCCTGAGCCATGCCGTCGAAGGAACCGGAGCCGCTCTTCGGCACGGCGGCACACCCCGTACCGAAGGGCTGACCGGACATCGTCGCACCGGCACCGGTCATGCCGTTGTCGGCGGCGGTCGCGGTCGAGGACGCCTTGGTGGAGGCGTCGGACTTCGCGGAGTCGCTGCCGCCGCTGCCGCAGGCGCTGAGGGCCAGCGGGAGCACCGCGGAGGCGGCGAGGACGACGGCGGTACGGCGCATACGGATGCGGGTGGTCATGGTGTTTCTCCTGTTGCTCGTGCGGCACGTGCCGGCAGAGGGGGGTGAGAAAGGTCGTTCGTGGTCAGCCGGGCCGACGCGTCGAGAGGCCCGCGCCGACGTACCGGAACCGCCGTGCGAAAACCGCACCGTGCGCATTCCGGACCGGGGGATCTGCTCGTCGTCGGTCACGTGGGGAATCCGGTTCCGAAAGCCCGGCGGATTGGCCGTTTGCCCGATCTGATGAAACTTTCTCCCAGACCAATCCGCGGGCAGAGCGGCTACGGATATACGGGCTTGTGGAATTGCCGTATCCGAGGAATTGGCGAAAGGGGTCAGGCCCCTCCGGGAGATCAATCGCGCCGCGCGCCGCACGACCGGCAGGGCGCCGCACCCCGCTCACCCACCCCGGCAACCCTCGCCCGGGCGAGGTGAAATGATCCGGACCATGGACCAACCCCCGTACTCGGCCGCCTGGTTGTCCCGTTGGCGCGAGGAGATCACGGACGCGGTCGGCGCGATGGTGGTCGCCTTCGAGGAGACACACGGATATCCCCCCGGCCGTAACGAGATCCGCGTCGCCGATGACGACGATCGCCGGGCCGCCCGCGAGTACGCCCGCGAGACCCTGGGGTTCGAGGAGTTGCGGACGTTCTACGCGTCCATCGGCGAGGTCGTCCTGTCCGACGTCGGCAACGGCTACTTCATCCACGCGGCGCGAGACGTCCTGGACCAGCTGGCGGAGGACGGCGATGTCGCGATCCCGGCCGCCGACGACCCGCTCGGCATGGTGATCGGCTCCGACGGAGGGGGCCGCCTGTACGTCGCCGACTGGGGCGGCGCGATCCACCGGTCCCGGACGGCCGCCGTGGACGAGGGACAGTTCGACAAAGTCGCCGAGGACCTGCCCGAGTTCCTTGATCTCATCCGCAGGTCCGTGACCCGATTCGTGGAGACGGGGGAGACCGGCTCCCTATGAGCGCGCGGAACGGCACATGTCGGAGACGCCGACCGCCACGACTCTTCAGGGGACGGGCGCCGCGGACGGGTCCCTGCACCGGCGAACCAGGTGGCCACTGCCCGGATCATGGGCGCGACCAAGCCGCACCACCTCGCGGACGCCGGCACCACGCTCGACATCACCCTCACGACTGAGAAGACCGACTCCCTCGAAGCGCCCTGCATGACGCGGCGCACCACGTCCTCCCAGAGCGAGCCGTAGTCGCGGGCGGGCTCAACTCCGCGCTCTCCCGGCCGGGTTCGGCCTTCCCGCCTCGCCGATGCTCCGACCTGGCGGACCGCACACACGCGGCGTGGACCGCGTTCATCCGCGACGGCGTCCCGGGCCGGCCCCGCTACGACCTCACAGCCCGCACCACCGCCGTCATCGACGAGCACTGGAGCACAACCACCAGTACCGGCCACGGCGACCGCGTCCCGACCACACCCTGAGCCTCCTCGGCCAGGGGCGACACGGCAGGCACTCACGGTCGTTACCCGTCCGGAGAGTTGTTCTTAGGTGGCGGGAGAGTCGGTATGAGGCAGTTTCCCCTGGAGGCGCTCGACTTGGCGCCCGGGCGGTTGGTGGAGTGGCGGCTTCATCGGACGGGGGAGCGGGGTGGCGGCGGTGGTGAAGGGCCGGTCAGGCGGGCCTCGTTCAACCAGGACAAGCACTTCACCGTGGCCGAGGAAGGGCGGCGCGAGGACGACGAGTTCTCGTCCTGGCTCGCGGTCACGTTCGAGGTGCCGGGCGCCCTCGACCGGCGGGCACTGGAGTCCGCCCTGCTGCACTTCGCCCGGCGGCATGAAGTGCTCCGGTGCGAATTCCGGCGCCTGGCGGGGGAGTTGGCGTGCGAACCGCTGCGGCCTGAGGACATCGGGCTGATCGCCGTCGACGTAGGGGAATTCGAATCCACCGAGGAACTCCGGACGTTCCTGGGCGACGGTTTCAAAGAGCGGATCGACACGCTTTCGTGGCCGCTGTTCCTGATGGGGGCCGTGGTCCGGGACGACGTCTCGACGGTGTATCTCGCTTTCGACCACATCGTGTGCGACGGAATGTCGATGCCGAACGTGGTCAGCGACGTCCGCACCGCGTACGCCTCTTATGCGGCCGGACGTGACGTCGTACTCCCGACGGCCGGAAGTTATCTGGACTTCGCGCAGGAACAACGCCACCACTATCTCTCCATCAGCGAGTCGGACAGCCGGCTGGACTACTGGAAGTCGTTCATCGCGCGGAACGGAGAGTTCTTCCCGAGATTCCCGCTCGACCTCGGCATCGAGCCCGGCCGCACCTATCCCACGGTCAACGAGGCGGGCCCGCTGCTCGACGCCCGGCAGACCGCCGATCTGGAGAGCCGCTGCCTCGCCGTCGGCGGGAAGGCGTTCATGGGGGTGCTGGCCGCCGTGGCGATCGCGCTGCGGCAGGCGGGCGGTCCCGGGGTCTACCGCGGGCTGATGCCGGTCAGCGAACGCGGCCGGGGCGACTGGCTGCACTCGATGGGCTGGTTCGTGAACACCATGCCCATCGAGTTCTCCGTCGCCGAGGACGAGGACTTCGCCGACGTGCTGGCGAACGTGCGGGCCGGCTTCGCGGAGATGCTGCGCAGCGTCGACGTACCGTTCGTCCGGGTGTGGGAACTGCTCGCGCCGGACGAGTTCGCGCTGCGCACCTGGCCGTTCCCGGTGAACTTCTTCTCCTACGTCGACATGCGCAAGTGCCCGGGCGCGGAGCACCACGAGGACTGGCGGCCCACGGCGCACGTCTGGGCGTCCCGCTCCAACGGGACCTCCTCCTGGTTCCAGCGGGACACCTCAGGCCTGCACATCAACTCGATCTACGCCGACACACCGCAGTCCCGCCGCACGATGACGGACCTCCGCCGGAGGCTGCGCCGCGTCCTGCTGGAGATCTCACGCTGCGGCACGATCCCGGTCCAGCGGAACGGCGATTGGGAGTTTCTGCATACCCGCGCGTATTCAAGGTAGGAGCGAGGGGGAGAGACGGCGGAGGCCGTGGCCGGGGAGTGACGTCCGGTGACGCGGAGTGCTGACGGACCCGGGTCACCCGGTGCGTACCGAATCTTGAGACACGCTTTACGCGCCGCACGCAACTGCCGCCCCCGCAGTCGCTGTCTGACAGTGAGTCGGGCCCGTCAGGGCCGGGGAACCAAGAGAGAGTGGGGCACGTCGTGGGACGGCGCAAGGGCAGCATAGGGATCGCACTCGTCACGGGTGCGGTGCTGGTGGGCGCGAGTGCCTGCGGCGGGGGTGGCAGCGACAAGGCGAGCGGCGGCGACGCGAAGGCGTCGGACAAGCCGACCGTGAGCACCTCTCCGTCGCCGACGAAACCCGCCGGCCCGCCGATGCTGCTGGACACGATCACCCCGCAGACCGGCACCACGGTCGGCGTGGCCATGCCGATCTCGGTGATCTTCACCAACCCGGTGTCCGCCAAGGCGCGTGCCACCGTCGAGAAGCACATGAAGGTCAGCGCCTCGCAGTCGGTGGTCGGCGCCTGGCACTGGATGGGCGACAAGCGCGCCGACTGGCGCCCGAAGACGTACTGGCCCTCCGGCACGACCGTGAAGATCGACGCCGACATGACGGGCGTCAGCAACGGCAACGGCCGCTACGGCGTGCACAACTACACCCACACCTTCAAGGTCGGCGACGACGTCCGCGCCGATGTCTCGGTCACCGATCACACCATGAAGGTGACCAAGAACGGCCAGGCCGTGCGCACCCTGTCGATCAACGCGGGCAGCGCCCAGTACCCGACCTGGGACGGCACCATGGCCGTCATCGACAAGCAGGAGAAGGTCCACATGACCTCCTGCAGCGTCGGCATCAGCTGCGACAAGGGCAGCCCCAACTACTACGACCTGACGCTGCCCTGGGACATCCACCTCACCCAGTCCGGCACCTACGTGCACTACTCGACCGGCGACCCGAACCCCGGCACCGGCAGTGCCCGCGGCTCGCACGGCTGCGTCCACCTGTCGCTGTCGGACGCCAAGTGGTTCTACGGCCAGGTCAAGCAGGGCGACCCCATCACGATCACCGGCTCGCCCCGCGGCAAGGCCCCGGCCGACAACGGTTACGCCGACTTCAACCTCGACTGGTCCCAGTGGCTCGCGGGCAGCGGTTCCGGCGAGGGGGCGACCGCCGCGCTGTGACGCACCGCTCCGACGAACTCAGGGCCGCCCATCGCGAGACGGGCGGCCCTGAGCCGTATGCGGACCGGTGTCAGCAGGTGCGGCCCGTGTAGTGGGCGCCCTGGATCTTGCGGGCGGAGCCCAGCCAGGTCGTGCCCCGCGCCACACACCGCTCGTAGTCGCGCGCCCGGGCGACCTCCACCTTGATGACGACCTGCGAGCCGTCGGTGGTGCAGTGGCGGTAGAAGGCGTCGGACCCGGTCTCGTAGAAACCGCAGGGCTCGCCCGAGGCGGCGGGGCTCGCGGCGGCCACCGCGCCCAGCGAGGTGAGCACGAGGGCGGCGGCACCGAGGGCGCTGGTCACCGTACGACGAAGACGCAAAGGGACTCCTTGGTCAGGGGAGAGGTCGGTCCTGGAAGGGCTGTCGCCGTGGATCGGCGGACAGCCGTTCCAGGATCGCCGCGGTGACCGGCGGGGCCGGTCGGATGCCGGCGCGTTCACCCGGCGAATCGATTTGTCGCTCCGTCGATCGGATGGTTCCGGCGGCGGGACCGCATGGATCGCCGCCGCACGGAACCGGTCGTCGTGAGGTGTGCCGGCCGGCTACGCCCAGCAGCCGTTGACCGTGGCCGCGAGACCGTCGAGGGCGTCCTTCGTGGCGTCCGGGGCGGCCGTGGAGTTGTTCTCGATGAACGAGAAGATCTTCCAGCGCCCGTCCTCGGCCTTCGTCAGGCCGCTCAGCGCGATCGCGCCGGTGAGCGTGCCCGTCTTGGCGCTGACCTTCCCCACGGCGCACTTCGAGTCCGCGGTGTCGAAGCGGCCCCACTCCGGGCCCAGCGTCGAACCCGCCTCGCCCGAGACGGGCAGCCCGTCCACGATGTACTTCAGAGTCGGGGCGTTGGCCGGGTCGTCGGCCACGTCGAGGATGTCGGCGATCGTCCGGGCCGGGATCCGGTTCGAGCGGGACAGCCCGCTGCCGTCGTGGATCTCGTAGTTGGTCAGCGATATGCCGTACCGCGTGAGGACCTCGCGGACGACCGCCGTGCCGTCCTCGAAGGTGGCCGGGCGGCCGGCGGCCAGCGCGGTCATCCGGAGCAGGGTCTCGGCGAAATCGTTGTCACTCACCTTGAGCATGTGCTCCACGATCGCCGACAGCGCCGCGGAGTCGTGCTGCGCCACGGGGACGGCGCCGGTGCCCGCGGTGGCGTGCGCGACGGTCCCGGTGACCGTCACCCCCTGCCGCGCGACGAGCTTCGCGAAGATCTGACCGGCGTCCAGCGACGTGTCCGTGACATGGCGGCCGTCCACCACGAGCGCCCGTACCGGCGCGATGGAGTCGGGGTAGTAGCCGTCGTTCCAGCCGGTGGCGAGCGTGGGCTCGGGGAAGAGGCTGTCGTCGACCGCCACCTTCACCGACGTCAGGCCCGCGTTCTTCAGGCCCGCCACGGCAGTTGTCGCCATCGCGGTGAGGTCGGCGGTGGTCAGGGTACGGTCCCCGCCACCGACCAGGGTGAGGGTGCCGTTGTCGTAGACGACCTTCGTCGTGAAGTGGTGGTCGGGGCCGAGGATCGTCAACGCGGCCGTGGACGTGCCGAGTTTGGTGTTGGACGCGGGCATCAGCGCCGTGGTCGCGTCATGGCCCCAGATCGGCGTCTTCTCCGTGGAGTCGATGACGACACCGCTGAACGTGCTGCCCAGACGCGTGTCCTGGACCCGGGCGTCGAGATTGTCCGCGATCTTCTGCTCCGCCGGGTCGAGCGTCGCGGTGTCGGACGTGCCCGCGGTCTGCCCTGCGGCGAAGGCGGAGCCGCCGAACAGGATCGTGCCGGCGACGGGAGCGGCCACGACGATGACGGCGGCGCGGCGGAGCGCCGGACTGACGGGTCTGCTCTTGCGGTGGCGTCCGCTGATGCCGTCTACGGAGGGGGAGTTGGGCATGTAGGCCTCGCCGCGGGGTGTGGAGGTGGGGGACAAGATCCAATGGATCACGCAAAGGAAACTAACAGTTCCGAGGGTTCCGTCGCCGGGCGATCGGCCATGCCGTGCCCCTGACGCACATCGAAGTGCCCGCAGGGGGCACGCGACAGTACGGGACGTGCACCGAGCGTCCGCGTTCCGGACCGTCCGGCGTCACCGGGAAGGCATCATGACCTCGTCGCACACGCACAAGTGGGGCCTGCGGAGGGCGAGTTCCACCGCGCGGAACCACGCGCCGGGGCAGGCCGAGGGAAAGCAGGCGCTGGCCGTCACCGGCCGCGCCGGATTCGTCGCACGCGGCGTCGTCTACGTCCTCGTCGGCGCCCTCGCCCTGCAGATCGCGTTCGGCGGCGGGGGCCGCGAGGCGGACCGGCAGGGCGCGTTGCAACAGGTCGCCGCGCAGCCCTTCGGCAAGGTGATGCTGTGGCTGCTCGTCATCGGCTTCGGCTGCATGACCATCTGGCGCGCCTCCGAGGCACTCCTCGCCAACGGCCCGAAGAAAAAGGTCGGTTCACGCCTGATGAACGCCGGCCGGGCGGTGTTCTACGGCTTCGTCTGCTGGGGTACGGCGTCCTTCGCGGCCGGCACCGGCGGCTCGTCCGGCAGCGACGCCAAGTCGCAGGACTGGACCGCCTCGGCGCTGAAGTGGCCGGGCGGGCAGTGGCTGGTGGGTCTCGTCGGCTGCGTCCTGATCGGCGTCGGCGTGGTCCTCGCGGTGCGTGCCCTGATGCGGCGCTTCCTGCGGAAGCTGGAGACCGGGCGGATGAGCCGCCGGGTGCGGCAGGTCGTCACCGTGCTGGGTGTGGGCGGTGGTGCCGCGCGCGGTGCCGTGTTCGCCGGGGTGGGTGTGTTCGCGCTGGTGGCCGCGATCCGCTTCGACCCGCATCAGGCCAAGGGCATGGACGCGACCCTGCGCACCTTCGCGCACACCCCGGCCGGGCCGTGGCTGCTGGTCGCCGTCGCCGTCGGGCTGGTCCTCTTCGGCGGCTTCTCCTTCGCTTCGGCGCGCTGGCGGCGCCTGTGAACCCTGGCGCACGACAGCGTCGTAGACCATGTGAAATGGCGTGAAACCAGGAGGTATTCACGCGACGGCGGTGGCTCGCGGGAAAGTTTTCGGGGCCACTGCGGAATTGTGAGGTCCAGGGAGACATGCATGGGCCGGAAGGGGGCACGCGACGTTCGTCCTGTTCTCCAGCTAAGGCGGCATCGTGGCTTCCTCCGTGAACGCCCTCGAGGCAACTGCTCCTGTCCGCACGGGAGCCCCGGAGGTCATCGACGACCTTCCGTGGATCGAGGACGGGGCCAAGGTCGCTCCCAAGGACGCCCGCGCGCTGTCCAAGCTCTTCCTCGACCGGCTCCAGGAGCTGGAGGAGGGCACCCGCGAGCACCAGTACGCGCGGAACACCCTCATCGAGATGAACCTCTCCCTCGTGTCCTTCGCGGCGCGCCGGTTCCGCAACCGGGGCAGCGGCGACATGGAGGACGTCATCCAGGTCGGCACGATCGGGCTGATCAAGGCCATCGACCGGTTCGACCTGACCCGCGAGGTCGAGTTCACCTCCTTCGCGATCCCCTACATCCTCGGTGAGATCAAGCGGTTCTTCCGCGACACCACCTGGGCCGTACACGTCCCGCGCCGCCTCCAGGAACTCCGGGTCGACCTCGCGAAGAGCAAGGAGACCCTCGCCACCGAGCTGGGCCGCACCCCCACGGTCAAGGAACTCGCCGCCCACCTGGAGCTGTCCGAGGACGAGATCATCGAGGGCCTGGTCGCCGCGAACGGCTACGTCGCCGGCTCCATCGACACCCCGAGCGGCGACGACGAGGCCGACAGCGCGCCGAAGTACGCCGACACGATGGGTGACGACGACCCGGCGATGGAACTCTTCGAGGACCTGCACACCCTCGCCCCGCTGCTCCAGCAGCTCGACCCGAGGGAGCGCACCATCATCGAGATGCGCTTCGGCCAGGAGCTGACCCAGGCGGAGATCGGCCGCGAGCTGAACCTCTCGCAGATGCACATCTCCCGCCTGCTCAACCGCACCCTCGCCAAGCTGAAGACCGGCCTGCTCCCCACGTGATCCCCCCGCCCGACAGCTTCCACCTCGCGCGGCCCCGAAAGGATCACTCCGCATGAGCACCACGAGCACCGACCACGATCCCCTGCACCAGCCCGCCGCACCGATCGTGACGGAGCCGGTCCCCGACCTCCAGCTCCAGCTGCTGGTACGGCTGATCGCCCAGGACCCGCAGGCAGCCCTGCCCGTCACCCTCACCGTCGGAGGAGCCTTCCTCCACGGCGACCTCATCTCCCACGAGGCGTGGACCACCGACTGGGCACGCAGCCTGCACGGCATGGAGGGCTCCGGCGCCCAGCTGCTGGAGCGGTTCCCGCAGCAGGTCGACGAGGTCGTCGAGGACCGGCAGGGCGGACCCGTCCCGCAGCGCCTGCCGCAGTGGATCCACCTGCGCGACGCCACCGGGGTCGCCGGAGGCGGCGGGACCGTCGTCATGCCCCTGTGGCGCGGACGGCTCACGGACGTCTCCGGCTGGTCCCTCGGCAAGCCGAAGCAGGCCTGAATCACGCCGCCACGGAGTGGGCACGACGGGTGGAGCGGGCAGCGGTCTGTGAGGATGAGCCGCATGGGTACGCGGAGCAGGAACCATGTGACGGTGTCGGGCCGGGCCGGAGGGCCGGTCGTGATGCTGGCGCACGGGTTCGGCTGCGACCAGCACATGTGGCGGCTGGTGGTACCGCTCCTGGAACGCGACTTCACCGTGGTCGTCTTCGACCACGTGGGCGCGGGACAGTCCGACCTGTCGGCCTGGAGCCCGGAGCGCTACGCCACGCTCGACGGCTACACGGACGACGTGCTCGCGATCTGCAGTGAGCTGGCGCTCGGCCCGGTCACGTTCGTCGGGCACTCCGTGAGCGCGATGATGGGCGTCCTCGCCGCCGCCCGCGAACCGGACGTATTCGCCGGCCTGGTGCTGCTCGCCCCCTCGCCGTGCTTCATCGACGACCCGGCGACCGGCTACCGCGGCGGCTTCAGCGCCGACGACATCGACGAACTCCTGGAATCGCTGGACGCGAACTACCTCGGCTGGTCGGGCGCCATGGCACCGGTGATCATGGGCAACCCCGAACGCCCGGAACTGGGCGAGGAGTTGACCAACAGCTTCTGCCGCACCGATCCCGACATCGCCCGTGTCTTCGCCCGCGTCACCTTCCTCTCCGACAACCGCGAGGACCTCGCGAAGGTCACCGTGCCCACCCTGGTCGCCCAGTGCTCCGTCGACGCCATAGCGCCCCCGGAGGTCGGAGCGTTCGTGCGGTCCCGCATCCCGGGCAGCCGGCTGGTCACCCTGGACGCGACCGGGCACTGCCCGCAGCTCGCCGCCCCCGAGGAAACGGCCGCCGCGATCACCGACTTCGTCCGAGCCGTGCACTGATGGGTGCCGGCGGCGACGGCGAGAGCGGCGATCACCGGCCGTCCGACAGACACCACGGGACACCGCCCGGCCAACAGCCGGGTACCGACCACGCGGCGTTCTCCGCACTCCTGGAGGACAGCGCCGAGGACCTGTACGAACACGCGCCGTGCGGCTACCTCTCCACCCTGCTGGACGGCACCATCGCCAAGATCAACACGACGCTGCTCGACTGGCTCGGCTACGACCACGGCGACCTGGTCGGCCGCAGGACCTTCTCCGACCTGCTGACCGTGGGCGGCCGCCTCTACCACGAGACCCACTTCGCCCCGCTGCTGCGCATGCAGGGCGAGGTCAGCGGCATCGCCCTCGAACTCAAGGCGAGGGACGGCACCCGGCTGCCCGTGCTGGTCACCTCCACCGTCAAGACCGGCGGCGACGGCCAGCCGCTGCTGATCCGCACCACCGTCTTCGACGCCCGCGACCGCCGCGCCTACGAGACGGAACTGCTGCGCGCCCGGCAGGAGGCGGAACTCGAACGCGAGGGGCTCAAGCGCCTCAACGCCACCCTCCAGCAGACCCTGCTGCCCCCAACTCTCGTGAACGTACCGGGACTTGACGTCGCCGCGCACTACCACGTGGCCTCCACCGACATGGTCGGCGGCGACTTCTACGACCTCTTCCCGCTCACCGCCGGCACCTGGGGGCTGTTCCTCGGCGACGTGTGCGGCAAGGGCGCCGCGGCGGCGGCCGTCACCTCGCTGGCCCGCTACACACTGCGCGCGGCCGCCGTCTACGACCCCGACCCGGCCGCCGTCCTCAGCAACCTCAACACCGTCCTCAACCACGAGTACAACGGCCACGACCCCCGGTTCTGCACCGTCGTCTTCGGCCTGCTCACCCCCGAGGGCGACCGCGGCGGCTTCCGCATCACCCTCGCCAGCGGCGGCCACCCCCCGGCCCTGCTGCTGCGCGCCGACGGCAGCGCCGACCATGTGGAGACACCCGGCGGCCAGCTCATCGGCGTGCTGCCCGACGCCCACATCGCCACCGCCACCGTGCACCTGGCCGCCGGTGACACCCTTCTGCTGCACACGGACGGCCTCACCGAGACCCACCCGGACCGCACCGGCGACGGCGACCGCTACGGCGACGAGGCCCTTCTCGACTTCGCCCGCGCCCTGGCCCCCACCACCGCCTCCGCGGCCGTCGCCGCGATCCGCGACCTGCTCGACACCTTCGGTACCGGCGTGGACGACGACACCGCCGTCCTCGCCATCAACGTGCCCCGACCCACCAGCGAAGAGCAGCCGTGACCCAACTCGCCATCCGCACCCGGACCACGCCCGCGGGCCCCGTCGTCGAACTGGCCGGGGAACTCGACTACGACAGCTTCTCCGAGGTGCGCGACCTGCTCCCAGGGCTGGCGCTCCAGGACGGCCAGCAGCTCGTCGTCGACCTGGCCGGTGTCACGTTCTGCGACTCGAGCGGCATCACGGCCCTGCTCGCGGCCCGCAACCACGCCCTCGCCGCCCGGGCGACCATCGCGCTGGCGGCGGTCCCCGCGCACATCAGCCGCATCTTCCAGATGGTCGGCCTCGACCGGGTCTTCCCCGCCCACGCCACCGCGCAGGAGGCGGAAGCGACCTGGACACCGCCTGCCGCACACCCCTGAAGCGTCAACGGGTCAGGTAGAACCGGATGGTGGTGCCGTCCGGAGCCGTGTGGACACGGACGAGATCGGCGATGTGATGCACCAACAGCAGCCCCCGCCCGCCGGGTTGGTCGCGTGACGCGGGTCGACGGCCGGCCAGCGCGTCCATGAACCGCCCCTGGTCCCGCACCTCGCAGACGACCCGCTCGTCCTCGGCCCAGATCCGCAGCGTCCCCGAACCGCCGCCGTGCAGCACGCTGTTGGTGGTCAGCTCCGCGACGGCCAGCGTCAGATCCTGCAGCCGTACGCCCGCGAGACCCAGCCGCTCGGCCTCCTGCACCGCGAAATAGCGGGACTTGGGGAGCTCGCCCGCGTCGAACGCGACGGACGCGGCACCCGGCGGATGGGGGAGCGGCTCGTTGTAGCGGGCGATCGCGCCCTGCGGATCGTAGGCGGCGCTGGGCAGTTGGGCGTCCCCGTCGATGAGGACCGGATGCGTGGTGCGGGCGTCGGCGAGCACCCCGGGCGCCAGCCGGTCCGCGTCGTACGGGCACAGGATCGTCACGTCACGGTCGGCGAACGCGGAGTTGATGAGCGCCTCGTGCTGCACGCACGCCGGGTACTCGACGGCACTGCGGCCGGGCCACATCGGCTCCCCGACGATCCGCACCCGGCGGCCGGCATGGGCGTCGGCGAAGGCCCGCAGCACGCCGGGGATGATCCGCCCGGGATTGCGCCCGACCTCGGTGATGTCGAGGAACCGCACACTGTCGGCACCCGCTCCGAGTCCGGCCCTGAGCAGGTCGAGATGTGGGCCGGGAACGGCGACCGCGACGGCCTCCCCGGCGGCCAGCCCCTCCCGCAGGAAGGGGACCGTACCGGCCGTGTACTGCTCCTCGCCCCGGTAGAACAGCGCGGGATGCGCGAACGGTCGACCCCTGGTGGCCGTACTCATCGCACCGCCACCTCGATCCTTGTCGGGCCGGGACAGGAGATGTCCACGGCGTGCGATGACAAGGCGGACGACGGTCACCGCACCCGCAGTCTACGGGGGCAGCGGAAACGGGGTGGGGGCACCGACGGATTGTCGGTGCCCCCACCCCGCGGTACGCCGGGTCGATCAGGTGCGCGGGTTCCCGTAGTAGCCGCCGACCTGGTCGTGGTAGCCGGCGTCACCCACGTGCTTGTCCTTGTCGAACTCCGGGGAGTTCTTGATCTCTTCCTTCGTGCGGCCGACGTGGATCGTCCGCTCCGCGACGTCGATGGACGCGATCGTCCCGACGGGCAGCAGTACGTGCTTGCCGAAGATCCACACACCGGTGTCCACGACGATGTACATCGCGCCGACGTCCTCGGAGTGCTTGTCGACCTTGCCGATCGAGCCGTCGGTCGCCTCGACCTTGAATCCGGTCAGGTCGGTACCGGCCTGGTGACCCGACTCGGCCTGGTAATCCCACATGTTGTCCGCCATGTCAAACCTCACTTTAGGATGGGAGAAATATCGGGGAACGTTGAATTCCGCGAAATCGTGGATATCCGCGCAGCGATTTATGCGCTACCAGCGGTACCAGCGTCCTCGACGGCCACCGGCACCCGTCGAGCGCGCCACAAAGCCCAGCAGCCACAGCACGAGAACGACAATGGCGACCCACCAAAGAATTTTGATGGCGAATCCGGCACCGAAAAGAAGCAGTGCCAGCAGAAGAACCAGTATCAAGGGAACCATGTTTATCAACCTCCAGGCGTCCGAGTGCCCTGCCGGAAATGATTCATGCGCCGGAGGCAGCGAAATAACGCGGGAGGGAGGAGAAGGCCTGCTCGCGGAGTGTTTCCGCTCCGCGAACCGGCCTACGGGGCGGGCCTGTCGAGGTCGAGCCGTCCGACGCGGGTCACGTTCTCCCGGTCCTCGGCGTCCGCGCTGGGCTCGGCCGCGAACCACGCGTCGAGGATCTCCTTGAGCAGCGGCTCGGACGTCAGCCGCAGACTGAGCGCCAGCACATTGGCGTCGTTCCAGCGGCGCGCACCGTCCGCCGTGTAGGCGTCCGCGCACAGGGCCGCCCGCACCCCCGGCACCTTGTTCGCGGCGATCGACGCGCCCGTCCCGGTCCAGCAGCACACGACCGCCTGGTCCGACACCCCGTCGGCGACCTCACGCGCCGCCACCTCCGAGCACACCGCCCACTGCGGGTCGTCCCCGGGCCGCAACGCCCCGTGCGCCACCACCTCGTGACCCCGGCCGCGCAACTCCACGACGAGCGCCCGCGCCACAGGTTCGTCCATGTCCGAGGAAACAGAGATCCGCATGGACCGGAGGCTACTCAGCCGACGACCGCCGGGCCATCCCGGAGCACGCGCGGGAAGCGGCCCCCGCCGGGCCACGGACAACCGCGGTCCTACGACCCGGCGGGGGCCGGTACCGCTACGACCGGCGCCAGTTCTGGTTGGCGCCGCCGGTGCAGGTCCAGATGTCCAGTGCCGTGCTGTTGGCCGTGCCGTGGCCGACCGCGTCCAGGCACTTTCCGGAGCCGACGTTGACGACACTGCCGTCGGCCCGCACCCGCCACTGCTGGTCGGCACCGCCGTCGCAGTCCCGGATCTCCACCGGGCTGCCGTCGGCGGTCGCACCGCCCGTGACCTCAAGGCACTTGGAGTCGTAGACGGTCAGCTGGTTGGTGGTCGTGGACGTCCAGGTCTGGTTCGTGCCGCCGTTGCAGTCCCACAGGGCGGGCGCGGTGCCGTTGGTCTGGTTGGCACCCGGGACGTCGACGCAGCGGCCGGACTCCTGGCCCTTGAGGGGCGCAGCGACCGCGCCGCGCAGCCAGCTCTGGTTGGTGCCGCCGGTGCAGGTCCACAACTCCAGCAGGGTGCCCGGAGCGGTGGCCTCCGCGGTGGCGTCCAGGCACTTGCCCGAGGCGGGGTTGACCACTCTGCCGTCGCTGCCCACCGTCCACTTCTGTGCCGCGGAGTTGTCGCAGTCGCCGATCTGCACGGGGGTGCCGTCGGCCGTGCTCCCGCCCTTGGCCTCCAGGCACTTCGCGCCGCCGTAGACGGTGAGTTGGGCCGCGGGTGTCAGGGTCCAGGACTGGTTGGCGCCGCCGTTGCAGTCCCAGAGGGCGAGTTGCGTGCCGTTGGTCCGGCTCGCCCCGGGGACGTCCGCGCACAGGCCGGACTGGCGGCCCTTGAGGATGCCGGTGTGGTCGCCTGGCGGGTTCGCGGTGACGGACAGGTTGTCGAACTGGTCGGTCTGGTAGCCCACCACCCCGATGCCGATCTGGCCCGCCGCATACGAACTGTCATCGGTTGCGCCGAGGTTGACCCCGTCCGCGGTGACCGTGATCCGGTCGCCGGAGAAACCGAGGGCGAGGGTGTGCCACGCTTGCGTGCCGAGCGCGGCCCTGGTTCCGGAGAGCAGCGTGGTCAGGGTGCCGGCCGCCGAACTCTTCACCAGGGACCAGGCGCCCGTGTCGCTCACCCGGAACAGATAGGCGGCCTGGTGGCTCTGCGGGCGGTTCTGGGTGTTGGCCCGGCCCAACAGCTCGACCGTGCCCGCCTGTTGGAGGTTCACATCGGCCTTGACGGTGTAGTCGGTCCAGGTCGGATCGCCGAGCAGCGAGAAGGAGTCGGAGTCGTCCTGCCACTCGATCGGCTTGACCGGCGTCACCTGCTGCACACACTGCCCGCCACGGCCGTCCGCGCACGGGCGCGCCTCGAACGAGCCCTGCATGTCGGACAGATACGTGGCCTCCGTCCCGGAGACATCGTTGTCGAAGGAGTCGGTGTACGGCAGCGCGAGGGCGTGCGCGGCCGGCCCGGTGGCGGTGCCCTTGCCCTGGCCGGTGGTCGTGGTGACCGTGTAGATCCACCCCGGTTGCAGCGTCAGCGAGTACGCGCCTCCGGTCGGGGTGACGTCCTGGGTGTGCACGAAGTCCGTTGCCGCACTGGGGCTGTTGACCCGGGTCGCCCACACGTGCGCCGCACCGGTGGAAAGACCGCCCCGCACCTGGACGTCGACCGTCTGCGCGGCCGTCGCGGTGGTGGTCTCAAGGACCGTGGAGTAGTCCGACCCGTTCGGTGACTTCAGCGTGGCGTACGTGCCGTTGGACTCGGTGCCGCCGAGGTAGCCCGACGCGGAGTCGATGAACTTCCAGCCCGGCTGGGCGAATTGGGTGACCTGCGCGGTCGCCCAGGTGTTCTCGCCGATCGAGTAGCTCCCGGACCAGGGCGAGTTCGCGGTGGCCAGGCCGACCGTGCCGTAGGGCAGGTTGGGGTAGATGGCCGCGACCAGCGGCCAGTTCAGATAGGCGGTCATGCGGGCGTCCACGTAGCCGCGCACGATCGAGCGGATCAGCGCCGGTGCTCCGGCGTCCATGTCCAGGGAGCCGTTCTCCGACGCCCACAGCGGTCGGCCGTTGTTCTTCGCGGTGGTGGTGCTGGAGCAGGTGTCGGCGCTGCCGCCGTCACCGCCCGCGCAGGGGTAGTGGGCGCCGATGACCGACACGGCGTTGTTGAACGACGCGTCGGCCGCCATGTCGTCGGCGACGCTCCAGCCCGAGTCGTCGGCGACGATCTGCACGCTGCCGTACCCCGCGCTGTCGAGCGCGGACCTCAACCGGACGTACCAGGCCGCGTCGTGACCCCGCTCGTTCCAGCCGCCGAGATAGCTGATCGGCAGACCGTGCTGTTTGGCGCAACCCAGCCAGGAGATCAGGTAGTTGATGGTGTCGGTGGACCAGAAGCCGCCGCTGATCCAGCCGGGGGCGGCCCATGCCAGGCCGTACAGCTTGATGTTCGGGTTGCGGGCCTTGGCCTGCTCGGCGAGCCAGAACTCGTAACCGGCGTCGCAGTTGATCTGGCCCTTGGTGTGCTCGATGGACGGCTCGGAACCGTCGGTCGAGTTGGCGTCTCCGCCGATCTCCAGCTTGAGCAACTGGAGGTTCGCGCCGTAGCCCGGCTTGAACAGGTAGTCCAGGATCTGCGACTGCTGGGCGGGCGGATAGTCGCGCAGCAGACGGGAGTTGCCCCCGCCGCCGCTGATCGCGCCGATCCCGTCGAACGTCCGGCCGCTCTGGCCGCCGTCCACGGTGATCGAGGTGGCCGCTGCTGCCGCCAGGGCCGGTTGCGCACCTGCCGAGCAGAGGGCGGCGACCAGCGCCATGACCCATAAGGGCAGAAGGCATCTCAGAGTTCTTCTCACGGTGTCGTCCTTCTCCAGCGGGGGGTGAGGACAGTTGGAGAGAGCGCTCTCAGACGCGGGGCGCGGTCCCGACTGTCCGTGGAGGTTTGGGCGACAGTGTGGAGTCGTGTTGACTAATCGTCAAGGTATAGGCCCGGCTTGCCCCAAGGCCTATACCTGCTCTTGAATCCGGGCCCGGACCGCTTTCGGTTCTGTTCGTTCATGTCGCTGTCCGGTTTCCGCCCCGCTGACCGGAGCGGGGTCAGCGGACGACGTCGAGGACGTTCAGCTGCAGGCCGTTGGCGTACACCGCGTGCTCGACCAGCTTCAGCTTCTGGGTGTCCTTGTCGGTCGCGGGGAACAGCCGCTTCCCGGCGCCGAGCAGCAGTGGGTAGACGAGCAGGTGGTAGCGGTCGACCAGACCGGCGTCCGCGAGGCCGTGGTTCAGGGCGGCGCTGCCGTGCACGGTGATCGGGCCGCCGTCGGTCTCCTTGAGGGCGGCGACCTCGTCGAGCGAGCGCAGGATCGTGGTCTCGCCCCAGTTCGGCACGAGGTCGTCGTCGGTGAGCGTGGTGGAGACGACGTACTTCGGCAGGCTGTTGTAGTGGGCGAACTCCTCCATGCCCGGCCACACCGGGCTGAACGCCTCGTAGCTGGTCCGGCCCATCAGGATCGCCGTGGACTCCAGCTGCTCGCGCCCCTTGATGTCGAAGGCCTCCGGCAGGAAGTCGACGTCCTTGAAGGTCCATCCGGCGTTGCGGTAGCCGGGCTCGCCGCCCGGGGCCTCCATGACGCCGTCGAGGGAGAGGAAGGCGGTGCTGATCAGGGTGCGCATGGTGGGGTCCTCGGGGTGGACGGGTGCTCTGTGTGCGGACCACTCCAGGATCCAGCCGACAAAAAAAATTGTCAAGGCGGAGGAAGTTGTCGGGTGGGAATGGTCTCGCGCATCCGGGTAGGGACAATGTCGTGACAAGGAGCAGGAAGGGAGATCCCGCATGGCCGGACTCGCGGTCCCGATGTGGGACGTGAGCAATGGGCAGGGGCTGCGCCAACTCGCCGAACTGGGGCTCGCGCTGCTGCTGTCGACCCTGATCGGCTGGGAGCGCGCGGCACAGCAGAAGAGCGCCGGGCTGCGCACGCACACCCTGGTCGGGATCGCGAGCGCGCTGATGATGGAGGTCTCCCAGCACGGCTTCACGAACGTCCTCGGCCTGGACAACGTCTCCTTCGACCCGTCGCGCGTCGCGGCCCAGATCGTCTCCGGTATCGGCTTCATCGGCGGCGGCCTGATCTTCGTACGCCGGGACGCGGTGCGCGGGCTGACGACCGCCGCCACCATCTGGCTGACCTGCGCCGTCGGCATGGCCTGCGGCGGCGGCCTGCCGATACTGGCGCTGGCCACCACCGCCGTGCACTTCCTCGTCGTACGCGGCTACCCCCGGCTCTTCGCGCACCTGGCACCCGGCGTCGACCCGGCGACCTTCGAGGTACGGCTGACCTACCGCACCGGCACGGCGCTGCTGCCTCAGCTGATGGAGACCTGCACGCGGCGGGGTTTCCGCATCCACGAGGTCAAGGTCGACCGGCTGCCCGAGCGCGCCGATCCGGCCGCACAGGTCCTGCTCCGGCTCGAAGGCACCGCCGACGCCGGGCAGCTGACGTCCGAGCTGTTCCAGAACGACGGCGTGACAGAGGTCGAGCTGACGGCCGCCACGGACGACGAATAGAGCGCGTACCGGATGAAGCGGACAGGCCTGTCTCCGGCTATACATCGTGCGTATACGTCGCGTGTATAGTCCCGGGTCATGGCAACCGCGACCGCGTCCCCTCGGGACACCCCCGTCACCGTCCTCACCGCGACCGCGGCCTTCGGGCTGCTGCTCGGCTGGGCGACGTACACCTTGCACGGCACGACACCCCTGCTGGAGCGGGCGACCAACTCGGTGTCCGCCTGGATCATCTGGACCGCCGCGGCCGGTGCCCTGATCCGGTCCCGGCCGCTCGCCGTCTGGGGCGGGGCGCTGATGATGCTCGCCACCTGCGTCGGCTACTACACGGCCTCCACGCTCGGGGACACCTTCGGGACCGGCGGGCTCGGCAGCGCCGCCGTGTGGTCGGTCGCGGGGCTGGCCGGCGGGCCGCTGCTGGCGTGGGCCGGGTGGACCGTGCGGCGCGGGCCGGAGCGTGTGCGGCCGGTGGCCGGGGCGGTCGTCGCGATGGTGGTGCTGGGTGAGGCGCTCTGGCTGGGTCTGACCCTCCACTACTGGGACGACGCGACCGCGTTCCTGGTCGTCGGCGCGCTGCTCGTCGCTCTCCTGACCGGCTACCTGACGCGCGCCGGAGTGCGGCGCGC
The DNA here is from genome assembly GCF_036187565.1 of Streptomyces sp. NBC_00252. Taxonomy (NCBI): domain Bacteria; kingdom Bacillati; phylum Actinomycetota; class Actinomycetes; order Kitasatosporales; family Streptomycetaceae; genus Streptomyces; species Streptomyces sp. NBC_00252. The sequence continues at coordinate 9,146,443 of NZ_CP108087.1, forward strand.
CTGGCTGTGCGCCGTGCTCGCACCCGTCGGCGGTCTCGTCTTCTACCTCGCCGAGAAGGGGATCCTCGACGGCCTGCTCGGTTCGGTGTGAACCGGCGCGCCTACGGCACCGGCCCCGCCGTCCCCTGATCGTGCGCGCCACTCCACTCGCGGTACGCGGCCACGGCCGTCGGCAGGGTCGGGAAGATGTGGTCCGCGCCGACCGTGTCCGCCAGGCCGTACGCCTTCAGGTCGGCCAGCAGGTCCTGTTTGACCCGGGCGAGGGCGAACACCACGCCCCGGTGGGTGAGTTCGCGGCGGAGTTCGTCGACCGCGTCCAGCGCGGTGATGTCCACCTCGACATTGGCCTCGGCGTTGAGGACGAACCAGCGGACAGGGACGGCCTGTTGGGCCACGGCGGCCAGGGCGCGGCGGCGGAAGTTCTCCGCGTTGGCGAAGAACAGCGGTGAGTCGTAGCGGTAGACGAGCAGGCCGGGGACCGTGCGGGCCTGCGGGTAGTCGTCCACGTCGTGCATGCCGGCCACGCCCGGGACCAGGCCCTCGACGGCGTCGTGCGGACGGGCCACCCGGGTGAGGAGTTCGGCCACCGACAGGCCCACGGCGACGATCACGCCGTAGAGGATGTCCAGGGCGAGGACTCCGGTCAAGCAGCCCAGGGCGAGCAGGAGTTCGCGGCGGCGGAAGGTGGCCAGGCGGTGGAAGCCGGTGAGGTCGATCATGCGGACGGCCGCGTAGACGACGAGGGCGCCGAGGACCGCCGAGGGGGTGCGGGACAGCAGGGGGCTCAGGAAGAGCAGGACCGCGAGGACGACCGCTCCGGCGATCAGTGAGTACGCCTGGCTGCGGGCGCCCGCCGAGGCGGCCAGGGCGGTGCGGCTAGCGCTGCTGCTCACCGGGAAGCCATGGAGCGCTCCGGCGCCGAGGTTGGCCGCGCCCAGGGCCAGGAACTCCTGGTCTGCGTCGAGACCTGGGCCGTCGTCGTCCTCGTCGCCGCCGGTGAAGGCCCGTGCGGTGAGGATGAAGTCGGTGTAGGCGACGAGCAGGACACCGAGGGCGGGCAGTACCAGGTGGGGGAGTTGGGCGAGGTCCGGCAGGCCGAGCGTGGGAAGTCCCGCCGGGACGTGGCCGATCACCTTGATGCCGTAGCGGTCGTCGAGGTCGAGGACGGCCACGGCCGCCGTGCCCAGCACCACGGCGAGCAGCGGTCCCGGGACCATCCGGGACAGCCGTGCCACCGTGAACAGGAACGCGAGCGTGACGGCGGCGAACAGCAGGGTGGGCCCGTGGAGTTGGTGCAAGTGCCGCAGAAAGGACCAGAGTTGGGGGAAGAACGCCGAGCCGGTCGTCGACACCCCGGTGAGCTTGGGGAGTTGGTCCACGATCATGATCAGGGCGACGCCCGCCAGATAGCCGATCAGGACCGGTCGGGAGAGGAGATCGGCGACGAAGCCGAGCCGTACCGCCCACGCGGCGAGGCAGAGCAGGCCGACCGTGACGGCGAGGGCGGCGGCCAGCGTGGCGTAGCGGCCCGGGTCACCGGCCGCGAGCGGGCCCACCACCGTCGCCGTCATCAGCGCGGTCGTCGACTCGGGGCCCACCGAGAGCAGCCGGGACGAGCCCAGCACGGCGTACAGGGCGAGCGCGGGCAGGATCGCCCACAGGCCCGCGACCGGTGGCAGCCCGGCGACGCCGGCGTACGCCATCACCTGCGGGACGAGGTAGGCGGCGACCGTGACCCCGGCCAGCAGGTCGCCGCGCAGCCAGGATCGCCGGTAGCCGGCCAGTGACGCGATGCCGGGCGTCAGGCGCCGCCAGTCCAGGGCGCGCCCGCTGGGGGACACGGTGTTCCTCGACCCGACCGCCTCAGAGACTCGCCGCGTGGTCCGGGACGTACGTCTGCAGATCGCGCGGCGGACGCTCGTAGCCGGTGGACGGCGGGCGCGGCGGGAGTTCGAGGACCGGGGGCGCCACCTCGTGGTACGGGAGGGAGCCGAGGAGGTGGGCGATCATGTTCAGCCGGGCCCGGCGCTTGTCGTCACTCTCCACGACGGCCCAGGGGGCCTCGGAGATGTCGGTGTGCACCAGCATCTCGTCCTTCGCCCGCGAGTACGCCTCCCAGTGGGTGATGGACTCCAGGTCCATCGGTGACAGCTTCCAGCGCCGCAGCGGATCCTCCAGCCGCCGCCGGAACCGGTCCTGCTGCACCGAGTCGCTCACTGAGAACCAGTACTTGCGCAGCACGATCCCGTCCTCCACCAGCATCCGCTCGAAGATCGGGCACTGGCGCAGGAACAGCTGGTACTCCTCCTTGGTGCAGAAGCCCATCACACGCTCGACACCGGCCCGGTTGTACCAGGAGCGGTCGAACAGGACGATCTCGCCCGCGGCCGGGAGATGTTCGACGTAGCGCTGGAAGTACCACTGGGTGCGCTGGCGGTCGGTCGGCTTCGGCAGCGCGGCGATGCGCGCGACCCGGGGGTTGAGGTGCTCAGCGACCCGCTTGATGGTGCCGCCCTTGCCCGCCGCGTCCCGGCCCTCGAAGACGATGACGAGCCGGGTGCCCTCAGCCCGCACCCACTCCTGGAGCTTGACCAACTCGGTCTGCAGACGCAGCAGTTCGGTCTCGTACTTCTCACGCGGCAGCTTCGTCGCCTTCTTGCCGGCCATGCCGCCTCAACCCCTCGATGACGTGCGCTGTTTCCCGTGTCCAAGGTCGAACACCTGAACAGCACCGTACTGACCGGCGGAGGAGCGCGCACCCCGGATGCCCGCTCCGCCGGGTTTGCGGCGGGCGGCAACGGCAACCCGGACTCTGTGACAGCGATGACGACACAACAGGAACTCGTCCGTTTCCTGGAGGACCGCTTCGCCTGCGCACAGGCCTGCACAGACTGTTCGCGGGCCTGCGTGCTGCGCGTCAGCCGCTCCGGTCCGGACGCCACCGACCACGAGGCACTCGTACGGCGCAAGGCGCAGCTGTGCGCCGAGGTGTGCGACGCGACCTGCCGGATGCTCGCCGAGCAGAACCTCCAGGAGGAGCCCTCCCTGCGCTCGCAGGTCAAGTGGTGCCTGCTCGTCTGCCTGGAGTGCGCACAGGTCCTCGACGCCCAGCCCGGCGCCGAGGCGGACGCCCAGGCCTGCCGGGACTGCGCACGGGCGTGCACGGAGTTCCTGGCGACACTGAACTGACGGCCGCCCGCGACCACTTGACCGACGGGTGCCTCCGCCCTCTTGAGGGGCATTGCCGCCTCGCCATTCCCTATTTCTGGAACACGTTCTACGGTGTGCGCCGTCAGGACCGGCCTTGGGGAGCCTGGAGGCGCCGTGCATCTCGACTACACGCCCGAGCAGCAGCGGCTGCGCACCGAACTGCGCGCCTACTTCGCCGAGTTGGTGCCCGACCACGCCTACTCGCGCTACGACGACCCGGCCGCCCAGAAGCGCTTCTACCGCGAGACGATCCGGCGGCTCGGCGCGGACGGCTGGCTCGGGGTCGGCTGGCCCGAGGAGTTCGGCGGGCGCGGGCTGTCACCGATGGAACAGTTCATCTTCTTCGACGAGGCCGCGCAGGCCGGGGTACCGCTGCCGCTGATGGCGCTCAACACCGTCGGCCCGACGATCATGCGGTTCGGCACCGACGAGCAGAAGGCGTACTTCCTCCCGAAGATCCTCGCCGGCGAGATCGACTTCGCGATCGGCTACAGCGAGCCCGAGGCCGGCACCGACCTGGCCGCCCTGAAGACACGGGCGGTGCGGGACGGCGACGAGTACGTCGTGAACGGCCAGAAGATCTGGACCACCAACGGCGACACCGCCGACTGGGTCTGGCTCGCCGTCCGTACCGACCCCGAGGCCCCGCCGCACAAGGGCATCACCATGCTCCTCGTGCCGACCGCCGACCCCGGTTACAGCTGCACGGTGATCAACACCCTGGCCTCGCACGACACCACCGCCAGCTACTACGAGAACATCCGCGTCCCCGTCACCCGCCGCGTCGGCGCGGAGAACCAGGGCTGGCGCCTGATCACCAACCAGCTCAACCACGAGCGCGTCACCCTCGCCGCCCACGGCACCATGGCGATCCGCGCCCTGCACGACGTCCAGCACTGGGCCATGGAGACCAAGCTCGCCGACGGCCACCGCGTCGTCGACCTCCCCTGGGTCCGCCGCCTCCTCGCCCGCACCCACGCACGGCTCGACGCGATGAAACTCCTCAACTGGCAGATGGTGAACGCCGTCCAGGAAGGCACCCTCACCCCCCAGGACGCCTCCGCGGTCAAGGTCTACGGCTCCGAGGCCCGCCGCGACGCCTACGCCTGGCTCATGGAGACCGTCGCCGCGGCCGGCGCCCTGAAGGAGGGCTCGGCCGGCGCCGTCCTGCACGGCGAACTGGAGCGCGGCTACCGCTCCGCCGTCATCTTCACCTTCGGCGGCGGCAACAACGAGATCCAGCGGGAGATCATCTCGTGGATCGGGCTGGGGATGCCGAGGGTGCGGCGGTAGCCCGGGTCGTGCACCGCCGCAGGGAGGCGCGAGCGCCGAGCAGGGGTGGCCTTGGCCGAGGGGGGCGGCCTTAAATGCAGTACCCGCTGCACGGTCCCAGCCACAGCGGACCGCAGCCGCGGTCGGTCCAGTTGCAGTAGAACGGCGAGGCGTAGCACACGGTGTCGCAGCTTCCGGTCCCCGCGCACTGGGAATTGCAGTCGAGGACCTGGCCGCTCTGATCGCTCCGAGGAGTCACGCCTTGTGTGTCGGCAGGGCCCAGCGTCATGAGAACCGCCCGGGCCCCGCTCTCGCCGAACGCCGCCACAGCCGCCGTCTTCAGGTCTTCGGCGGCTGCTTCCTGCCGGCGCCCCGCGATGATCTGCGGTGCCGACCGTGTCGCGTGGTCCAGCACGGCGGACTGCTCGGCCGAGAGGCCGGGGTGCGTCTTCCGGTAGTCCGCGAAGTGCGCCACCCACAGGTCGCTCCGAGCCGAAGCGGACAGCGCGCCGTAGATGGCGCGCCGATAGTCCGCGGGGTAGGAGGCGAACTCGGAGTAGCCGGAGGGCAGCCGGTCGAGGTTGGCCTTCACCCATCGCGACGCCTTACTGCCCCGGGCGCGGGTCACGGCCTGCGCGGGGGAGGCTGCCAGGCCGCCGGTGACCAGAAACGTTCCCAGAGCCAGCCCCGGGACGGCCTTGAGGATTCCCCGACGGCTCGGAGACCGCAGCACATCGAGGTCCCGCAGCGCACGCACCACCCGCAGCGAGTCCGACGGCCCCAACAGCCGCGCCAGACGGAGGGACAGCGCGGTTCCGGTCCAGGCCCGCACGCGGTCGCCGTCGACCGCCAACAGGGTCGGGGCCCACTCGGCCCCTTCCCCCAGGGCACGCACCCGCAGGTCGCGAACACGGGGCTCCGTGAGGCCCGCGGTGGTCAGCGTGCCGTCGACGGACACCCGAACCCGATCCACCACTTCTTCGCAGAATCGACAGTCGGCGTCGAATGCCAAAATCCACTCGGTCACAAGATTCTCCCCGCGATGATGTGACAACCCGCCGCCTGGTGTTCGGGCGGTACGGGTCTTCACGCCGATCGGCAGCGCGTGGTGCGGCACTCCCGCGCGCTGCGCGACTACCTGAAGAGAGACCATTTGCCGAGGCGCCCGGAAGCGTCAATCACTTCGGTGAGGATCGAAATGCTTTACATCCGCGGGCAGTTCTCCTCGCGGCGCGCGAGATGCTCCGACGGCGCGTGACGCACCCGCCGTCAGCCTCCCTGCCGTCGTACGCCCGTCAGCTCCACGGCGGACCGGCACTCGGGGCCCACCAGCCTCCCCCGACAACTGCCCGCCACCGGCATCCTGTTGCTCTGTGATCCCGCCCCTGTGCCGCTACGCCTCCCGTCCCGGCATATTCTCCGGGCAGTGTGACGGCACGCGCCCGGGCCCGTACAAAGTCGGACGATCGCTCGCCATACTGGACGAGCCAGGGGAGGGCGGGACGAACACCGACGGGGGCGATCGCGGGAGATGGGGGACAGCAGGCTGATCCAGGGCCGCTACCGGCTGCTCGAACTGATCGGGCGCGGCGGCATGGGCGAGGTGTGGCGCGCGCGGGACGAGTCGCTCGGGCGGCATGTCGCCGTGAAGTGCCTCAAGCCGCTGGGTCCGCACCACGACCAGTCGTTCACCGGCGTCCTGCGCGAGCGGTTCCGGCGCGAGGCCCGGGTGGCGGCGGCCCTGCAGCACCGCGGTGTGACGGTCGTCCACGACTTCGGCGAGTCCGACGGGGTCCTCTACCTGGTGATGGAACTCCTCGACGGCCGCAACCTCTGCCAGCTCCTGGAGGACAACGAACAGCGGCCACTGCCCGTCGGTGACGTCGTCGACATCGCCGAACAGGTCGCCTCCGCCCTCGCCTACACCCACCAACAGGGCATCGTGCACCGGGACTTGAAGCCCGCGAACATCATGCGGCTGACCGACGGCACGGTGAAGATCTGCGACTTCGGCATCGCCCGCCTCGGCGCCGACATCGGCTTCACCTCCCGGCTCACCGGCACCGGCATCGCGATGGGCACCCCGCACTACATGTCGCCGGAACAGATCAGCGGCACCGAGGTCGACCAGCGCAGCGACCTCTACTCCTTCGGCTGCGTGCTGTACGAACTCACCACCGGGACACCGCCGTTCGACCTCGGCGACGCCTGGGCCATCCTCATCGGCCACCGGGACACCGCGCCCACCCCGCCGCGCACCCGGCGCCCCGAGGTGCCGGAGTACCTGGAGAAGGTCATCCTCGACCTGCTGGCCAAGCTCCCGGAACAACGCCCTTACGGCGCGCGGGAGGTGGGGCGCCGGATCGGCCTGGGCCGTACGACACCCGTGTACGTGCCGACCGTCGTGACCCCGCAGCCCCGGCTCCGCCCGGCCGAACCGGCGTCCGGCGAGCCGCGGCTGCCGTCCTGGACGCGCGGGATGACCACCGGCCACAAGGCGACCGGCGCCGGACTGCGCACCACCCCGCCCGACGCCGGAGCCGGGCTCACCGGCGAGTGGATCGCCCGCCCGACCAGCGGCCACGCCGAGGAACCGGTGCCCGAGTCCGCCTCCGCGCCGTCCCGGGAGATCCTCGACGGCCTGGCGGGACGCCACAACGCGGGCCTGAGCCTCGGGAGGCTGGGCCGCTGGGCGGAGGCCGGCGAGGTGCACCGCGCGGTCGCCGCCGAACGCCGGGACCTGCTGGGCCCCGACCATCCCGACACCCTGGCCAGCCGCTACGAACTCGGCTTCACCCTCAGCCGCACCGGCCGCCCCGCCGACGCCCTGCACGAGTACACCCACGTGGCCCGCGTCAGGGAACGGGCGCTGGGTGCCGACCACGCCGACACGCTCGCCGCCCGGCAGGAAATGGCGTACGTCCTGGGCCAGTTGGGCCGTCACTTCGACGCGCACCAGGTGTACACGTCCGTACTCGCCGCCCGGGAACGCACGATGGGCCCCGACCACCCGGACACCCTGCGCTGCCGCCACAACCTCGCCTTCAACCTCAGCAGACTCGGCCGCCTTGAGGACTCGTACCGCATGGCCCGCGAGGTCGCGGCTGCCCGCGCCCGCGTGCTGGGCCCCGGGCATCCCGACACCTTGGTCACCCGTTACGAAGTCGCCTACGCGCTCGGCCAGTTGGGCCGCTGGCCCGAGGCGCTGCAGACGTACAGCGAGGTCGCCGAGGCCCGTGCGCAGGCGCTCGGCCCCGACCACGCCGACACCCTCGCCGCCCGCTACGAGATCGGGATCAGCCTCGGCCGGCTCGGCCGCAGCGCCGACGCCCTCAAGCTCTACCGCGACCTCATCGACGACCGCACCCGCGTCCACGGCCCCGCCCACCCCGAGACCCTCCGCGCCCGGCACGGCCTCGGCGTCAACCTCGGACGCCTCGGCCGCTGGGAGGAGGCCCTCGCCGAGTCCCGCGACGTGTGCGCCATCCGTGAGCGCGTCCTGGGCGCCGACCACACCGACACCCTGGTCAGCCGCCGCGAGGTCGCCGTAGGCCTCGGCTGGCTCGGCCGCTGGGCCGACGCCCTCACCGAGTACCGCAGGGTCGCCAACGCCCGCGAGCGCGTCCTCGGCGCCGCCCACCCCGACACTCTCGCCAGCCGCAACGACGAGGCCCACTGCCTGGAACAGCTCGGCCGGAGCGCGGAAGCGGCCGAGCTGTACCGCCGGGTGGCGGCGCTACGGCAGGGCCGGGCGGCCAGCGGCCACTGAGAGCCGGGGCCAACCCCTCAAGGGCCAACGCCCCAAAGGGGCGCGGGGAACTGCGCGACCAGCCCCCACGGCGCAGCACCCGCGAAACAACCCAAGGACGCACAACGAACGCGCCCCTCACCCAGCCCACCCCTGGCCGACCTAGATCACCTCGTGTTACCAAGAACCATGCCTGCACACGAGGGACCCGGACACCGGACGTACGACGCCGTCATCGTCGGCGGTGGCCACAACGGCCTCGTCGCCGCCGCCTACCTGGCCCGCGCCGGCCGCTCCGTGCTCGTCCTGGAACGGCTTGCCGGCACCGGCGGCGCCGCCGTGTCGACGCGCCCCTTCCCCGGGGTCGACGCCCGGCTGTCCCGGTACTCGTACCTGGTCAGCCTGCTGCCCAAGAAGATCGTGCGGGACCTCGGCCTCGACTTCCGCGTCCGCGGGCGCACCATCTCGTCGTACACCCCCGCCGAACGCGACGGACGCCCCACCGGCCTCCTCGTCGGCGGCGGCGAGCGGCGCACCCGTGACGCCTTCGCCCGGCTGACCGGCGGCGACCGCGAGTACGCGGCCTGGCAGCGGCTCTACGGCATGACCGGCCGCCTCGCGCAGCGGGTCTTCCCCACGCTCACCGAACCGCTGCCCACCCGCGACGAACTGCGCCGCCGCGTCGACGACGAGGACGCCTGGCGGATGCTCTTCGAGGAGCCGATCGGTGTCGCGATCGAGGAGAACTTCACCGACGACCTGGTCCGGGGCGTCGTCCTCACCGACGCCCTCATCGGCACCTTCGCCGACGCCCACGACCCCACGCTCGCTCAGAACCGCTGCTTCCTCTACCACGTCATCGGCGGCGGAACCGGCGCCTGGGACGTGCCCGTCGGCGGCATGGGCGCCCTGACCGACGCGCTCGCCACCGCCGCGCGCGGGGCCGGCGCCGTACTCGCCACCGGGCACGAGGCCGTACGCATCGACACGGACGGGCGCGCCGCCGAGATCACCTACCGCACCGCCGAGGCCGAGGGCACCGTGGCCGCCCGGCACGTCCTGGTCGGCGCGTCCCCGCAGCAACTGGCCGCCCTCACCGGCGACGAGCCGCCCGCGCCCGCCGAGGGCGCCCAGCTCAAGGTCAACATGCTCCTCAAGCGGCTGCCCCGGCTGCGCGACACCTCCGTCGACCCGCGCGAGGCCTTCGCCGGCACCTTCCACATCGCCGAGGGCTACGACCAGCTGGCCGCCGCCCACGCCCAGGCCGCGTCCGGTTCGCTGCCCGCCGCACCGCCCTCCGAGATCTACTGCCACTCGCTCACCGACCCGAGCATCCTCGGCCGGGACCTCGTCGAGGACGGCTACCAGACCCTCACGCTCTTCGGCCTGCACACTCCGGCCCGCCTGTTCGAGCGGGACAACGACGCCGTACGGGAAGAGCTGTTGAAGGCGACGCTGGCCCAGCTGGACCACCACCTCGCCGAACCCCTCGCCGACTGCCTGGCCACCGATGCGGACGGCCGCCCCTGCATCGAGGCGAAGACCCCGCTCGACCTGGAACGCGACCTCAGGCTCCCCGGCGGCAACATCTTCCACCGCGAGCTGACCTGGCCCTACGCCCAGGACGACACCGGCCGCTGGGGCGTCGAGACCCGGCACGCGAACGTGCTGCTGTGCGGGGCGGGCGCGGTCAGGGGCGGCGGCGTGAGCGGGGTGCCCGGACACAACGCGGCGATGGCGGTGCTGGAGGCGGGGGAGTGACGTCCCCCGTCCGGGAGTTCTACGACGCGCTCGCCGCCGACTACCACCTGATCTTCCCGGACTGGGACACGAGCATGACCGCCCAGGCCCGGGCGCTCGACGGCATCGTCCGGGCACGGCTGGGCGCGGGGCCGTACCGGATGCTGGACTGCTCCTGCGGAATCGGCACCCAGGCGATCGGGCTGGCGAGGGCCGGACACCGCGTGGTCGGCAGCGATCTGAGCCCGGCCGCGGTCGCACGCGCCGCCGCGGAGGCCGCCGCCCGGGACGCCGTCCTCCCGGTGACCGTGGCGGACATGCGTGAACTCCCTTACCGGGACGCCGTGTTCGACGCCGTCGTGTGCGCCGACAACTCGCTGCCCCACCTGCTCACCGCCGACGACATACGCATCGCGCTGGCCGGTATGCGCCGAGTCCTCCGCGACGGCGGGCTGTTGCTGCTGACCGTCCGGGACTACGACGAGATCCGCGCCGCCCGCCCCACGTCCACGCCCCCGCAGGTGTCGACGACCGCCCGGGGCCGCGCGGTCACCTTCCAGCTGTGGCACTGGCACGACGACGGCGAACGCTACGACCTGGAGCACTTCCAGCTGTTCCCGGCGGCGGACGGCGGCTGGGAGGTGCGGGTACGGCGTACCGCGTACTGGGCGCTGACCCGCGGGGAGTTGAGCGACGCGGTGGCCGACTCGGGCTTCTCGGAGGTCGGTTGGCACGAGCCGGAGGCCAGTGGCTTCTACCAGCCCGTACTCACCGCGCGACGGGCCTAGCCGTCCGAGAAATCTGACGGAGCATCAGAAAAGGCCTTCCGTCGTCCGGAGGACTGCGGCATTCTGCGCCCATGCAGACGGAGTTGAGCAAGAAACTGGGAGTCGAGCACGCCATTTTCGGCTTCACGCCGTTCCCCGCCGTCGCCGCGGCCATCAGCCGGGCCGGCGGTTTCGGAGTGCTCGGCGCGGTCCGCTACACCGCACCCGACGACCTCAAGCGCGACCTCGACTGGCTGGAGGCCCACGTCGAGGGGATGCCGTACGGCCTCGACGTCGTCATGCCGGCGAAGAAGGTCGAGGGCGTCACCGAGGCCCAGGTCGAGGCGATGATCCCGGAAGGGCACCGGCGGTTCGTCACCGAGACCCTGGCCAAGTACGGCGTGCCCGAACTCGCCGAGGGCGAGGTGTCCGGCTGGCGCATCACCGGGTGGATGGAACAGGTCGCCCGCAACCAGCTCGACGTCGCCTTCGACTACCCGATCAAGCTGCTCGCCAACGCCCTAGGCTCCCCGCCCGCCGATGTCGTCGCCCGCGCACATGACCGGAACGTCCTCGTCGCCGCCCTCGCCGGCAGCGCCCGGCACGCCCGCAAGCACGCGGAGGGCGGCATCGACATCGTCGTGGCCCAGGGCTACGAGGCGGGCGGGCACACCGGCGAGATCGCCTCCATGGTGCTCACGCCCGAGGTCGTCGAGGCCGTCGATCCCCTGCCCGTACTGGCCGCGGGCGGCATCGGCAGCGGACAGCAGGTGGCCGCCGCGCTCAGCCTCGGCGCGCAGGGCGTGTGGCTGGGCTCCCTGTGGCTGACCACCACGGAGGCCGACATGCACTCGCCCGGTGTGACCCGCAAACTGCTCGCCGCCGGGTCAGGCGACACCGTCCGCTCCCGCGCCCTGACCGGCAAACCGGCCCGCCAGCTGCGCACCGAGTGGACCGACGCCTGGGACGACGCGGACGGCCCGGGCACCCTCCCGATGCCGCTGCAGGGCCTGTTGGTCGCCGACGCCGTCTCCCGCATCCAGAAGTACGAGATCGAACCACTGCTCGGCACCCCCGTCGGCCAGATCGTCGGCCGCATGAACAGCGAACGCAGCGTCCAGGCCGTCTTCGACGACCTCACCCACGGCTTCGAGCAAGCCGTCGACCGCATCAACCGCATCGCCGGAAGGAGCGGACAGTCGTGAGCACACCTCCCACCGGATTCTGGGCCCAGGCCGCGCAGAACCCCCACCGCACGGTCCTCGTCGCACCCGACGGCGAGGAGTGGACGGCCGGCCGGCTGCTCGCCGCCACCAACCAGCTCGTCCACGGTCTGCGCGCCGCCGGGCTCGAACGCGGTGACGCCTTCGCGGTCGTGCTGCCCAACGGAGTCGAGTTCTTCACGGCCCATCTGGCCGCCAGCCAGGCCGGGTTCTACCTCGTGCCCGTCAACCACCACTTCGTCGCACCCGAGATCGCCTGGATCGTCGCCGACTCCGGCGCCAAGGTGATCATCGCGCACGAACGGTTCGCGGAGCCCGTCCGCCAGGCCGCCGACGAGGCGGGGCTGCCCGCCACCCACCGGTACGCGGTCGGCACGGTCGAGGGCTTCCGGCCGTACGCCGAACTCCTCGACGGGCAGCCGGAGTCGGAGCCCGAGGACCGCACCCTCGGCTGGGTCATGAACTACACCTCCGGCACCACGGGACGCCCCCGGGGCATCCGCCGCCCCCTGCCGGGAAAGCCTCCCGAGTCCGCCTACCTCGGCGGGTTCCTCGGCATCTTCGGCATCAAGCCGTTCGACGACAACGTGCACCTGGTCTGCTCGCCGCTCTACCACACGGCCGTCCTCCAGTTCGCGGGCGCCAGCCTGCACATCGGGCACCGCCTGGTCCTGATGGACAAGTGGACCCCGGAGGAGATGCTCCGCCTCATCGACCGCGAGAAGTGCACCCACACCCACATGGTCCCCACCCAGTTCCACCGCCTCCTCGCCCTCCCCGAGGACACACGGGCGCGCTACGACGTCTCGTCCATGCGGCACGCCATCCACGGCGCCGCGCCCTGCCCCGACCATGTGAAGCGGGCGATGATCGACTGGTGGGGCCACTGCGTGGAGGAGTACTACGCGGCCAGCGAGGGCGGCGGTGCCTTCGCGACCGCCGAGGACTGGCTGAAGAAGCCCGGCACGGTCGGCAAGGCCTGGCCCATCAGCGAGCTCGCGGTCTTCGACGACGACGGCAAGCGGCTCCCGCCCGGTGAACTCGGCACGGTCTACATGAAGATGAGCACCGGCGGCTTCGCCTACCACAAGGACGAGGCCAAGACGCGGAAGAACCGCATCGGCGACTTCTTCACCGTCGGTGACCTCGGCTACCTCGACGAGGACGGCTACCTCTTCCTCCGCGACCGCAAGATCGACATGATCATCTCGGGCGGCGTCAACATCTACCCGGCCGAGATCGAGTCCGCGCTCCTCGCCCATCCCGCCGTCGCCGACGCCGCCGCCTTCGGCATCCCGCACGACGACTGGGGCGAGGAGGTCAAGGCCGTCGTCGAACCGTCCCCCGGCCACGAGCCGGGACCCTCCCTCGCCGCCGCCCTCCTCGACCACTGCGCCGAGCAACTCGCCGGCTACAAACGGCCCAAGAGCATCGACTTCATCACCGAGATGCCCCGCGACCCCAACGGCAAGCTCTACAAGCGCCGACTGCGGGAGCCGTACTGGGAGGGACGGACCCGGCCCATGTGAGGAGAGCCTGTGTGGCGGCGGCCTCCGTGCGGACAGCACATGTGGGCACGGCCCATGTGGCGCGGGACCACCCCGACCGTCCCGCTTGACCTGCCCGGGCGGCGCACCGAGGATCATGTGTCATGACGCCCGGACACGGCAGCACGGTTGACGGGGTACTGCGACGCAGTGCCCGGCGCACTCCCGCACGCGTGGCGGTGGACTACGGCGAGCGCTCCTGGACGTACGAGGAACTCGACGACGCCGTCTCCCGCGCGGCGACCGTGCTCCTCGACCAGGGACTCACGCCGGGCGACCGCGTCGGCTCCTACGGCCACAACTCGGACGCCTACCTGATCGGCTTCCTCGCCTGCGCCCGCGCGGGCCTCGTGCACGTCCCGGTCAACCACAACCTCACCGGCGACGACCTCGCGTACATCGTCGGCCAGTCCGGCAGCACGCTGGTGCTCACCGACCCCGACCTCGCCGGTCAACTCCTCGATGACGTAAGGACGTTGCCGCTGCGGAACGCGGACGACTCGCTGCTGGACCGGCTGCCGTCCGCCGAGCCCTACGACGGGCCCGAGCCGCGCACCGAGGACCTGGTGCAGCTGCTCTACACCTCGGGGACGACCGCCCTCCCCAAGGGCGCGATGCTCACCCACCGCGCCCTGGTGCACGAGTACCTGAGCGCGATCACCGCCCTGGACCTGAGCGCCGGTGACCGGCCCGTGCACTCGCTGCCGCTGTACCACTCGGCGCAGATGCACGTGTTCCTGCTGCCGTACCTGGCGGTCGGGGCGACCAACATCATCCTCGACGCGCCCGACGGCGACCGGCTCTTCGACCTGATCGAGGCCGGGCGCGTGGACAGCCTGTTCGCCCCGCCCACGGTGTGGATCGGCCTCGCCAACCGGCCCGACTTCGCGACCCGCGACCTCAGCGGGCTCCGCAAGGCGTACTACGGCGCGTCGATCATGCCGGTGCCCGTCCTGGAACGGCTGCGCGAACGGCTGCCCAAGCTGGCGTTCTACAACTGCTTCGGGCAGAGCGAGATCGGCCCGCTCGCCACCGTCCTGGGCCCCGACGAGCACAAAGGCCGGATGGACTCCTGCGGCCGGCCCGTCCTGTTCGTGGACGCGCGGGTGGTCGACGAGGAGGGCAAGGACGTGCCCGACGGCACACCCGGTGAAGTCGTCTACCGCTCACCGCAGTTGTGCGAGGGCTACTGGGACAAGCCAGAGGAGACGGCCGCCGCCTTCCGCGACGGCTGGTTCCACTCCGGCGACCTCGCGGTACGGGACGCGCACGGCTTCTTCACCGTCGTCGACCGGGTGAAGGATGTCATCAACTCCGGTGGCGTACTGGTCGCTTCACGCCAGGTCGAGGACGTGCTCTACACCCACGAAGGCGTCGCCGAGGTCGCCGTGATCGGCCTCCCCGACGACCGCTGGATCGAGGCCGTCACCGCGGTCGTCGTCCCGCGCGGCGAGGTCACCGAGTCCCAACTCATCGACCACGCAAAGGAGAAGCTCGCCCACTTCAAGGCACCCAAGCGGGTCGTGTTCGTGGACGAGCTGCCGCGGAACGCCAGCGGAAAGATCCTGAAGCGGGAGCTGCGCGAGCGGTTCAGCAGCTGAGCTACCCTGGCGAGTAGTTGACGCCGGGGCCGTGCGCGCCTCCGCCCCGGCGATCGTCTTCCGCAACACCTCGCGGGCCGGGGCGGTTTCGGCGGCACGGTGGTCCAGCCCTGTTCCCCACCCGGGCGCACCCGGAACGGGCTGATCAGGGCGTGCGGAGGTCCATGATCCGCCGGATCTTGCCCACGCTGCGCTCCAGCGATTCCGGTTCCACGATCTCGACCGCGACGGAGACACCGATGCCGTCCTTCACGGCCGCGGTGATGCTGCGGGCCGCCGCCTCCCGGGTCTCGGGGGTGGCGCCGGGACGCGCCTCGGCCCGTACCGTGAGGGCGTCGAGGCGTCCCTCACGCGTGAGCCGGAGCTGGAAGTGGGGTGCGACGCCCGGGGTGCGCAGGACGATCTCCTCGATCTGGGTGGGGAAGAGGTTCACCCCGCGCAGGATCACCATGTCGTCGCTGCGGCCGGTGACCTTCTCCATGCGCCGGAAGGCCGGCCGGGCGGTGCCGGGCAGCAGCCGGGTGAGGTCGCGGGTGCGGTAACGGATCACCGGCATGGCCTCCTTGGTGAGCGAGGTGAACACCAACTCGCCCTGCTCACCCGCCGGGAGGACCTCACCGGTGATCGGGTCGACGACCTCCGGGAAGAAGTGGTCCTCCCAGATGTGCAGCCCGTCCTTGGTCTCCACACACTCCTGCGCGACCCCGGGGCCGATCACCTCGGACAGCCCGTAGATGTCGACCGCGTCGATCGCGAACCGCTCCTCGATCTCCCGCCGCATCTCCTCCGTCCACGGCTCGGCCCCGAAGACGCCCACCTGAAGAGAGGTCCCGCGCGGGTCGATGCCCTGGCGCTCGAACTCGTCGAGGAGGGTCAGCATGTAGGACGGGGTGACCATGATGACCTCGGGCCTGAAGTCCTGGATGATCTGCACCTGGCGGGCCGTCATGCCGCCGGACGCGGGGATGACCGTACAGCCCAGGCGTTCGGCACCGTAGTGAGCGCCCAGGCCACCGGTGAACAGCCCATAGCCGTAGGCCACATGCACCTTGTGACCGGGCCGTCCGCCCGCGGCGCGGATGGAACGGGCCACCATGTCGGCCCACATGGAAAGGTCGTTCTCCGTGTAGCCGACCACTGTGGGGCGTCCGGTGGTGCCGCTCGACGCGTGGATACGGCGGATCTGTTCCTCGGGGACGGCGAACATGCCGAAGGGGTAGTTCTCGCGCAGGTCGCCCTTGGCGGTGAACGGGAAGAGGGCGAGGTCGGAGAGGGTCCGGCAGTCGTCCGGGTGGACTCCGGCCGCGTCGAAGGACCGGCGGTAGAAGGGCACGTTCACGTAGGCGTGCCGGAGCGAGGCCCGAAGCCGCTCCAACTGCAGTGTCCTGAGCGCGTCCTGGTCGAGCCGTTCCCCCGAGTCGAGCAGCTCCGCCGCGTCCGCCATCGGCGCACCCCTTCGTCAATGGTGCTATTTCGGGCGACCGATCATTCGGTCGATGTGTGTGGGATCAGTAATCCAGCCACGCACCCACCGGGGCAAGAGGTCTGCCCCCACTTTCTCGACGCGTCGCCCGGACGAAGGGCCGCGCGGGAAGCGACGGCAGGGGGAACCGCCTTGCGGTGGCGGGCGGTTGACGGTGAGGATCGACCCCATGCCCACCTTCACCGCCACCGACGGCACCGAACTCGCCTACCACGTGCGGGGTGAGGGCGAGCCGCTGGTCGTCCTGCCCGGCGGGCCCATGCGGGCCTCCGTCTACCTGGGTGACCTGGGTGGACTGACCGCACACCGGCGGCTGATCCTGCTCGACCTCCGGGGTACGGGCGACTCCGCGACACCGGCCGACCGGGCGTCGTACCGCTGCGACCGGCTGGTCGACGACGTGGAAGTGTTGCGCGCCCACATGGGGTTGGAGCACATGGACCTGCTCGCGCACTCGGCGGGCGGCAGCCTCGCGATGCTGTACGCGGCCCGGTACCCGGAGCGGGTGGCGCGGCTGGCGCTCATCACCGCCACGCCCTGGGCGCTCGGCATGCCGGCCACGGCCGGGGACCGGCTCGCCGCGGCGCGGCTGCGGAAGGGGGAGCCCTGGTTCGAGGGCGCGTACCCGGCGTTCGAGGCTTGGCTGGCGGGCACGGGGGACTTCGACCCGGCCATCGAGCCCTTCTTCTACGGCAGTTGGGACGCCGTCACCGCGAAGCACTGCGCGCTCGCCGACGAGCAGTGCAACGACGAGGCCGCCGAGCTCTACTTCTCCGAGGGCGCCTTCGACCCGCCCGCCACCCTGGCCGCCCTCGCGGAGCTGCCCGCACCCGCGCTGGTCCTCGCGGGCGAACTGGACGGCGGTCCCCGGCCCGACCTCGCCCGCCGCAGCGCCGACGCCTTCCGCCAGGCCGAGTTGGCGGTGCAGCCGGGTGCCGGGCACTACCCGTGGCTCGACGACCCGGCGTGGTTCGTGCGCCGGGTCACCGCGTTCCTCGAAGGGTGAGGCCTACTTCGCGTACGCCGTCATGAAGCGGTCCCGGAACTTGTCCATGCCCAGCACCGGAGCGCTGTCGGCCGGCTTGAGCCCGTCCGTCCAGCCCCAGCTGGAGATCTTGTCCAGCACCTTCGGGTCGTGGGCGACGATGGTGATCGGCACGTCCCGGTCGGCGGTGCCGCCGGTGACCGTCGGCACGGGCTGGTGGTCGCCGAGGAAGACGAGGACGGTGTTCTTGTTGCCGTAGCGCTGGACCCACTGGGTCAGGCTGTCCACGGAGTACTGGATGGCCTTGCGGTACTCGGTGCGCACGCGCTTCGCGCTCTTCCAGACCTCCGTCGGGTTCGTGCCCTCCTTCTTGATCTGGTTGAAGATCGTGCCGTCCCCGAGCTGGTTCCACGGGATCGTGTGGGCGATCGGCGACCAGGGGTTGTGGCTGGAGGCCAGGATGATCTCCGCCATGATCGGGTCGCGGTTCTTCTTGCCGTACTCGAGCTTCTCGAAGGACTCCAGGCTGAACTGGTCCGGCACCGGCGTCCAGCTGAAGTACGGTCCCTGGTACCCGAGATGGGTCGAGTCGTAGATGTTGTCGAGGCCGAAGTACTTGCCCTCGGGCCACGACTTGCGCACCCCGGGGACGATGCCGACCGTGCGCCAGGCGCCGGTCTTCTGGAAGTAGCTGGTGAGGGTCGCGCGGGTGCTGGTGGTGACGGTCCGGTAGCGCTGCTGGTTCTTGATCCACAGGCCGGACAGGAACGTCGAGTGGGCGAGCCAGCTGCCCGCGCCCGTGACCGGCGACCTGAGCCAGGCGCTGCGCGAGGAGAACCCGGCCGCCTTCAGCCGCGCGTCGCCCGCCGTGAGCGTCTTGTCCATCTCCGGCGCCATCGTCGGGTCGTCGAGCGCGACGCGGCCGTAGCTCTCGATGAACGTGAACAGCACGTCCTTGCCGCGCAGGCCGGTCAGGAGCTGGTCGGGCGGGGTCTTCGCGAAGGCGTCCACGGTGAGCTGCTTCTTGAAGACGTCGGCGTCACCGAGGCCCTCGCGGACGTACTTCACGCGGTTGGAGAGGAACTGGCTGTAGCCCTTGGTCGCGAGGGTGACACCGCCGACCTGCACGCTCAGCGTGAAGCACATGATCCACACGACACCGAGGACGAGAGTGGTGCGTACGGCCATGGGACGGTGCTTGGCCAGCACGTCCGCGAGACGCACCATCGCGAGCGCGCTGCCCGCGAGCACCGCGATCAGCAGGACGATCACCCCGATGATCGCGAGCACCTCGCCCGAGTGACCGAACGAGTCCTTCATCCAGTCCGCCGCGTCGCTCAGCAGGACCCAGTCGAAGACCAGGTCGAACGGCCGCGCCAGCGTCTCGTAGAAGCCCATGTCGAGGCACTTCAGGACGGTGGACAGCCCGACGAACGCACCCGTGACCACGGCCGCGATCCGCCGCGCCCGCGCGGGCAGCACGAGCAGCACCACCGCCAGCACGATCAGCTCCACGGGCAGCCGCAGAAACGACTGGAACGACATCCGGTCGAGCCGGTCCGGCACGACCAGCGCCACGAGCAACAACGCACCGGCCAACACGCTCGTCCCCACGCGCACGACCCGCGCGGCCAGAGGGAAGCGGGTCCGCCAGCCGAACAAGCCTGCGCGGGAAGGGAGTTGGGGCGAAGGTCCGTCGGACTGGGCGTCGGCGTCCGCGTCGCCGTCGGACTGCGCGGCCTCGGCGGAATCTGCGGGGTGGGCGGAGTCCGTGGAGTCGGCGGGCTCCGTGCTGTCCGCCGAGTCGGTGGGCCGAGTGGACTCCGAGGGCTCGGCAGGCGCCACGGGGGTCGCGGGCTCAGCGGGTTCGACGGCATCGGCGGGCGTGGCCGGTACGTCAGCGTCGGCAGAGGCCGGCTTCTTGGCGGGGTCGGGTGCGTCCGCAGGATCAACTGCCTTGGCTGAGTCGGCGGTGTCGGTCGGGTCCGTTGAGGCGTCCGGCTTGTCGGAGTCGGCTCCGTCGGGGGTTTTCGCGGACCCGGTGTCGCCGCTCGGCTCGTCCGGTGTGGCCGGCTCGGGTGGGGCCTGTTGTTCGGGTGGGGTCGCGGCCTCCGGCGCCGCTGTCGGGTCGGTCTCCCCGGTGGCTTTCTGCTGTGCCAATGGGTGAGAGCGAGTGAAGAGCGGCACCCGAACGTCCTTCCGTGCTGAGCCCGGTGATGGCATGACGGACCTGGCCCGGGCCACCAGATCCGTCACCATCAGTACGGCCGCACGCTACCGCCAGTTCAAACTGCCCTGCTCATTGACCCACTGTTGACTCACTGAGCTGCGGCGACCGCCACCTCCCGCGCCCACCGGTAGTCCGCCTTGCCGCTCGGCGACCGCTGGATGGAGTCCGCGAACACCAGCTGGCGCGGGATCTTGTACCCGGCGAGATGGGTACGGCAGTGCGTCTGGATGTCGTCCAGGGACGGCCGCTCCGCACCCGGGCGCAGTTCCACGACGGCCGCGACATGGTTGCCCCACTTCGCGTCCGGCACCCCGGCCACGAGCGCGTCGTAGACATCCGGATGCGACTTGAGCGCCTGCTCGACCTCCTCCGGATACACCTTCTCCCCACCGGTGTTGATGCACTGCGAGCCCCGGCCGAGGACCGTGACGACACCCTCCTCGTCCACGGTCGCCATGTCACCGAGCAGCACCCAGCGTTGGCCGCCCTTCTCGAAGAAGGTCTCGGCGGTCTTCCGCGGGTCGTTGTAGTAGCCGAGCGGCACATGGCCGCACTGCGCGACCCGGCCGATCTCACCGACGGCGACGGGTTCGTACGTGGCCGGATCGACCACCTGCGTACGGGAGTTGACCCGGATGCGGAAGGACTTCCCGGCGCCGGAGTCGGCCGTCGCCGTACCGTTGAAACCTGACTCGGACGAGCCGTAGTTGTTCAGCAGCATCGTGTTCGGGAGCAGCTCCTGGAACTGCCGCCGCACCGTCTCCGACATGATCGCGCCGGACGACGAGACACTGAACATCGACGAGCAGTCGGTTCCCTTCATCGGCCCGTTGAGAGCGTCGATCAGCGGACGGAGCATCGCGTCCCCGACCAGGGACATGCTGCTGACCTTCTCCTTCTCGATGGTCCGCAATACCTCCTCCGGCACGAACTTCCGGTGGATCACGATGCGTTGGCCGAAGTTGAAGCCGATGAACGCAGTCAGCGTGGAGGTGCCGTGCATCAGCGGGGGAGTGGGGAAGAACGTGATCCCGGCCCCGCCAGCCGCGACCCGCTCGGCCAACTCCTGTGGTTTCTTCACCGGTTCACCGGTCGGCGCACCACCGCCGAGCCCCGAGAAGAACAGGTCCTCCTGACGCCACATCACACCCTTGGGCATCCCGGTCGTGCCGCCGGTGTAGATGATGAACTGGTCGTCCGGCGACCGTGCCGGGAATCCGCGCTCGGGCGATCCGGTGGCCTCGGCGTCCGCGAACGCCACGGCGGGCACGTCCGGCCCCTCCGCGGGCGGCGCTCCCACCCGGACCAGATGCCGCAGTTGCTCCGCACGCGGCAGCGCGGCGGCCACCCGCTCCGTGAACTCCGTGTCGAAGACCAGCGCCACGAGGTCGGCGTCCCGGTAGAGGTACACCAACTCCTCTTCCACGTAGCGGTAGTTGACGTTGACCGGTACGACCCGCGCCTTCAGGCAGCCCAGCACCGTCTGCAGGTACTCGACGCCGTTGTAGAGATGGAGCCCGAGATGCTCACCCGGGCGGATCCCGGTGTCGATCAGATGATGGGCGATCCGGTTCGCCGCCGCGTCCAACTCCGCGTAGGTCAGGCGGCGTTCCGCGCCCGTGCCCGGGTGGTCGATGTACACGAGCGCCTCGCGGTCCGGGACCACGTCGACGACCGACTCGAACAGGTCGGCAATGTTGTACTCCACCACTCCTCCTGACGTCGGTTCGCCGGTCATCAGAGCAAAGGGCGCGGCAACTGTGAAGGGTCCGCGCAGAAGAAATCTGACTGAGTGTCAGAAACCCCTTGTACTGCCACGGCGCCTCCTGCAACCTGTTCTCGTTCCGCAGGCGGTACGGCGACGGGAGGACGGCAATGGGCGGTACGGAACACCTGACCGTGCGGCGTGAGGGCGCCACGCTCGTGCTCACGCTCAACAGGCCCGAGGCCAAGAACGCGCTCTCCTTGCCGATGCTGGTCGGGCTGTACGACGGGTGGGTCGAGGCCGACGCGGACGACGCGGTGCGGTCGATCGTGCTGACGGGGGCGGGGGGTTCGTTCTGCGCGGGCATGGACCTCAAGGCGCTGGCCGGCAAGGGGATGGACGGGCAGGCGTACCGGGATCGGCTCACCGCTGATCCGGATCTGCACTGGAAGGCGATGCTGCGGCACCATCGGCCCCGTAAACCGGTGATCGCCGCGGTCGAGGGGTATTGCGTGGCCGGCGGTACGGAGATTCTTCAGGGCACCGATATCCGGGTCGCGGGGGAGTCGGCGACCTTCGGGTTGTTCGAGGTGAAGCGCGGGTTGTTCCCGATCGGCGGGTCGACCGTGCGCCTTCAGCGGCAGATTCCGCGTACGCATGCGCTGGAGATGCTGCTCACCGGGCGGCCGTACAGCGCTCGGGAGGCGGCGGACATCGGCCTTGTCGGGCATGTCGTGCCTGAGGGTTCTGCCCTCGACAAGGCTCTGGAGATCGCCGAACTCGTCAATGCCTGTGGGCCGTTGGCCGTCGAGGCGGTCAAGGCGTCGGTGTACGAGACGGCGGAGCTGACCGAGACGGAGGGGCTTGCGGCTGAGCTCAAGCGGGGGTGGCCGATCTTCGACACCGCCGACGCGAAGGAAGGGGCCCGGGCTTTCGCGGAGAAACGGGCGGCTGTTTACCGGCGGGAGTAGACGGGTCGGTCCGGTTGTGTCCGCGGGTTCGTTGTGGCTGGTCGCGCAGTTCCCCGCGCTCCTGGGTGGGGATGCGCTGGCCCGACTGTTCAGTTAGGAGAATGTCGTGACCGAAGTGCTGAAAGCTCCCCTCATCCTCGAATTTCCCTTCACCCGTTCCCTCGGGCCCGTCCAGAGCGCTTTTCTCACCGGGCTGCGCGAGCGCGTCGTCCTCGGGGTGAAGGCCGGGGACGGGCGGACCCTTGTGCCTCCCGTCGAGTACGACCCCGTCACCGCCGAGGAGATCCGGGATCTCGTCGAGGTCGGGGACAGCGGGACGGTCACCACCTGGGCCTGGAATCACGAACCCCGGCGTGGGCAGCCGCTCGAGACACCTTTCGCGTGGGTGCTGGTTCGGCTCGACGGTGCTGACACCGCGCTGCTGCACGCCCTCGATGTCAGCGGCCCCGATGCCGTGCGCACCGGAATGCGTGTGCGCGTCCGATGGGCCGAGGAGCGTACCGGTGCCATCACCGACATCGCGTGCTTCGAGCCGTACGACGGGGAGGGAGGGCATCAACCCTCCGCCCACAGCGGCGAGTTCGAGGACATGGTCACCGGCATCGTGGCCCAGGCGCGGCTCGACTACGTCTACTCGCCCGGGCGCGCACAGACCGACTACATCCGCGCGCTCTCCGAACAGCGCACCGTCGGGGAACGCTGCCCCTCCTGCCGGAAGGTGTACGTCCCGCCCAGGGGCGCGTGTCCCACCTGCGGGGTCGCCACGACGGAACACGTCGAAGTGGGACCGCGGGGCACGGTGACGACGTTCTGCATCGTCAACATCAAGGCGAAGAACCTCGACATCGAGGTGCCGTACGTCTACGCGCACATCGCCCTCGACGGGGCCGACCTCGCGCTGCACGGGCGGATCGGCGGGATGCCGTACGACCAGGTGCGCATGGGGCTGCGGGTCGAGGCGGTGTGGAGCGAGGGCGGCCGTTATCCGGACCACTACCGGCCGACCGGTGAACCCGACGCGGACTACGACGCCTACAAGGAGCTGCTGTGATGTCAGGAGACGCCGCACCGCGCGAGATCGCCGTCGTCGCGTTCGCGCAGACCGACCACCGGCGGACCACCGACGAACTGTCCGAGGTGGAGATGCTGATGCCGGTGCTGCACGGCGTCCTCGAACAGACCGGCCTCAAGACCGCCGACATCGACTTCACCTGCTCCGGCTCCAGCGACTACCTCGCCGGCCGCGCCTTCTCCTTCACCCTCGCCCTCGACGGCGTCGGAGCCTGGCCGCCGATCTCCGAGTCGCACGTCGAGATGGACGGCGCCTGGGCGCTGTACGAGGCCTGGGTCAAACTCGTCACCGGTGACGCCGACACCGCGCTGGTGTACTCGTACGGCAAGTCGTCCCCCGGCTCCGTACGCGACGTCCTGACGCGGCAGTTGGACCCGTACTACGTCGCCCCGCTGTGGCCGGACGCGGTCGCCCTGGCCGCCCTCCAGGCCCAGGCCCTCATCGACGCCGGAGACACCGACGAACCCGCGCTCGCCGCCGTCGCGGCCCGCAGCCGGACCGACGCGAGCGCCAACTCCCATGCACAGGTGCGGGGTTCGGTACCGCAGGGCGACTATGTCGTACGGCCGCTGCGCACCGGCGACTGTCCGCCGGTCGGTGACGGCGCCGCCGCCGTGATCCTCGCGGCCGGGGACCGGGCCCGCGAGCTGTGCCAACGGCCCGCCTGGATCAGGGGGATCGACCACCGCATCGAGGCACACGGGCTCGGCGTAAGGGAGTTGACGGACTCACCGTCCGCACGGCTCGCCGCCGAGAAGGCCGGGGCCTTCGAACGGCCCGTGGACACCGCAGAGTTGCACGCGCCGTTCACCGCGCAGGAGGTCGTCCTGCGCAAGGCGCTGCGCCTCGGCGACGACGTGCGCGTCAACCCGTCCGGGGGAGCCCTCGCCGCCAACCCCGTCATGGCCACCGGGCTCGTCCGCATCGGCGAGGCCGCCGCCCGCATCCACCGGGGCGAGTCCGACCGGGCCCTCGCCCACGCGACCTCCGGTCCCTGTCTGCAGCAGAACCTGGTCGCCGTACTCGAAGGGGATCCGCGATGAGCAAGGAGCCCGTGGCCGTCGTAGGGATCGGCCAGACCAAGCATGTCGCCGCGCGACGGGACGTCTCCATCGCGGGGCTGGTGCGTGAGGCGGCCCAACGTGCCCTGGAAGACGCCGAGTTGACGTGGGCCGACATCGATGCCGTCGTCATCGGGAAGGCGCCCGACTTCTTCGAGGGCGTCATGATGCCCGAGCTGTATCTCGCGGACGCGCTGGGCGCCGTGGGAAAGCCCATGCTGCGGGTGCACACCGCCGGTTCGGTGGGCGGGTCCACGGCGCTCGTCGCCGCGAACCTCGTCGCGGCCCGTGTGCACGGCACCGTGCTCACGCTGGCCTTCGAGAAGCAGTCCGAGTCGAACGCCATGTGGGGGCTGTCCCTGCCCATACCCTTCCAGCAGCCGTTGCTCGCGGGTGCGGGCGGGTTCTTCGCACCGCATGTGCGGGCCTACATGCGGCGGACCGGGGCGCCCGACACGGTCGGCTCGCTGGTCGCGTACAAGGACCGGCGCAACGCGCTGAAGAACCCGTACGCGCATCTCCACGAGCACGACATCACGCTGGAGAAGGTCCAGGCCTCGCCGATGCTGTGGGACCCGATCCGGTACTCGGAGACCTGCCCCTCCTCCGATGGCGCCTGCGCCATGGTCCTCACCGACCGGGCGGGCGCGGCCCGCGCACCACGTCCGGCGGCCTGGATGCACGGGGGCGCCATGCGCAGCGAACCCACCCTGTTCGCCGGAAAGGACTGTGTGTCGCCACAGGCCGGCAAGGACTGCGCGGCCGACGTGTACCGGCAGGCCGGGATCGCCGATCCGCGCCGGGACATCGACGCCGTGGAGATGTACGTGCCGTTCTCCTGGTACGAGCCCATGTGGCTGGAGAACCTCGGCTTCGCCGACGAGGGAGAGGGCTGGAAACTCACCGAATCGGGGGTGACCGAGCTGGACGGCGACCTTCCCGTGAACATGTCAGGGGGTGTGCTCTCGACCAATCCGATCGGCGCCTCGGGCATGATCCGCTTCGCGGAGGCCGCCCTTCAGGTGCGAGGTCAGGCCGGAGAACACCAGGTGGAGGGCGCTCGGCGGGTTCTCGGGCACGCCTACGGCGGCGGATCGCAGTTCTTCTCGATGTGGCTCGTGGGCAGCGAACCCCCCGCCTCCTGAAAGGTCCCCCTCACGTGGCCTGTTGGCATCAGAAACCGATCGCTAGGCTGGCCGCGGACGACGAATCGGGAGGAGCACGGACGTGGCCGAGAGCACCATCCAGCAGCACCCGCTTGCGGGCTGGGACAAGCCGGAGCTGGACCTCAGTGACGCCGATTGGCACTCGAGCAGCCGTGGCCTGGGGGATGTCCAGATCGCCTTTGTCGAGGGATTCATCGCGATGCGCAACAGCGGCCGCCCGGAAAGCCCTTCCTTGATCTTCACGCCCGCGGAATGGGGCGCGTTCGTGTCGGGGGCGCGGGAGGGGGAGTTCGACCTCACCTGAAGGTGACGGTTCCCCGGCCGAGCGGCAGGGGACATGCGCACAGGCATCTTCTGCCCGGCCCTCACTCGTGAGGGTGGCGGCCGGGCCGCATGCCGCACGCGACGGCGGTCTCCGGTTCGTTTCCCCGCGCCGCTCGCATGGCGCTACGCGGGAAACGCGACACCGGTCATGTCCTGCGAGAGCGCCCACAGCCGGCCTTGCAGCGACGTGTCGTACGACTGCGGGCTGGAGCGGACCACCTTGGGATACCCCTTGCTCTGCTGGAACCCGCGCGGGCCGTAGAACTCACCGCCTCGCACGCCCGGGTCGGTCGCGGCGCGCAGCACCGGGAGTGCGCCTCTCTCGGGGGACTGCAGAAGCAGCGGCCGGATCGCCGCGAAGGCCGCGCGGGTGACGGCGGACGAGTGCGCCATCGCGCTCCGGGAACCGGTGGTGTCGGACCCGCCGGGATGCGCGGCGACGGCCAGCGGCCCATCGACGGGCAGTCTGCGAGCGAGTTCGTAGGTGAATAGCAGGTTGGCCAGCTTGGAGTGCCCGTAAGCGGCGGTCCGGTCGTACGGGCGCGTGCGCCAGTCCAGGTCGTCGAGATCGATGGGCCCGCCCATGCGGTGGCCCGCGCTGCTGACCGTGACGACGCGGGAGGCGGGCGAGGCCGGGAGCCGGTCCAGCAGCAGCCCGGTGAGGGCGAAGTGGCCCAGGTGATTGGTGCCGAACTGGAGCTCGTAGCCGTCCGTGGTCGTCGCCTGCGGGGTGTACATCACGCCCGCGTTGTTGATCAGCATGTCGAGCCGGGCGTAGGCGTCTCGCAGTTCCCCGGCCGCCTCGCGGACCGAGGCGAGCGAACTCAGGTCGAGCCGCTGGACGCGCACGCTCGCCGTCGGTGCGGCGAGCGCGATCTCCTCCGCCGCGCGCTTGCCCTTGTCGGTGTCCCGTACCGCCAGGACGACCGCCGCCCCGCGCAGGGCGAGTGCCTTGGCGGTCTCGAAGCCGATGCCGGTGTTGGCACCTGTGATCACGGCGGTACGGCCGTGCTGGTCGGGGATGTCCTGGGCGGTCCAGTGTGCGGGCTTCGATGCGGTCATGGGTTCCTCCAGAAGTAGTACGGGGACTGGGCGGCAGGGAGGCGGTGATCGTGGCCTGCCTGCTGCCTGCTGCCTGCTGCCTGCTGCCTGCTGCCTGGCCGGCCGCTTTTTCGGCGTCGTAGGTGAATGCCATTTACCTATGGTGAATAGTGTTAACCTTGTCGGCATGGCAGTCAAACGGCGACCCACCGGCACCCACCACGGAGACCTGCGCAACGCGCTGGAGGAGGCGGCTCTCGCCCTGGTCGGCGAGCGCGGCCCGCACGGGTTCACCCTCGCCGAGGCGTGCCGGAGGGCCGGGGTCAGCGTGTCGGCCCCCTACAAGCACTTCAGCGACCGGGAAGCGCTGCTGGCCTCACTGGCTCTCAAGGGCTACGAGGAGCAGCGGCGCCGCTACCGCGCCGCGTTGGCCGCGCACACGGATCCGGTCGAGCAACTGGCGGCCTTCGCGACGGCCTACGTCCGGTTCGCCGCCGAGGAGCGCGCCCTCTTCGACATCACCTTCCTGGCCGGTCTCGACAAGAGCCGGCACCCCGAACTGGCCGCGGCGGGCGGTGTGTTGCACGACGACCTGATGCCGGTCACCAGCCGGATCGCCCCCGACCCGGACGAGGCGTTCGAGCTGCTCGTCCAGGTCGCGGCGGCGGCCCACGGGCTGGCTCTGTTCCAGCAGCAGGACATGCTGCCCGGCCCCTGGAACACCCCGTCCTCCGTCGAGGACCAGGCCGCGCGCGCGGCCCGTGCCCTGGCCGGCCGGACGACCCGCGAGCCCAGGAGACCCGCATGACCACCGCGCGCAGCGACTTCGACCGGGCCCTCGAACGTATTGGCAAGGGCAGCCACGTCAGCCTGACCACCTTCCGGCGCAACGGCCAGGGCGTCCCCACCCCCGTCGGCAGCCTCGTGCACGACGGCACGCTCTACGCCCTGACACCGCCGGACACCGGGAAGGCCAAGCGGATCCGCAACAACCCCCAAGTAACCGTCGCTCCCTGCGACATGAAGGGGACTGTGCCCGACGGCGTAACCGTGGTGCCCGCGACCGCCCGGCTCCTGGACCCCGCGGAGACCGCCCGCGTCGAGGAAATGATGAGGCGACGCTTCTTCATGTACCGCGTGGTGCACCTCGTCGACCGGGCCCTGCGCCGAGAACGCCCACTCGTCGCCATCGCCGTCCGCGCATAACCGCCGCTCGGGAGGGGTGTTCCGCGCGATTTTCCGGACACGCGATCATGAGAACCCTTCCGGGGCCGGTGCTGAGCCAGGCTGGCACCGGAGGGGAAGGTCCCGTTACTCCGGAGGTGAGGAACCCATGAGCACCCTGCCGGTCATCGCGGCGGTCGACGGTTCGGACGACAGCCTGCGCGCCCTGGACTGGGCCGTCGACGCGGCCCTCGGACGCGGGGCGCCGCTGCGGGTGGTCCATGTGTGGCAGTACGCCGCCGCCTGGACACCGCCCGGCGTCCTGGTCGCCGGACCGCCGGAACCGGACGAGGACGAGGTGCTCGACCAGGTCCGCACCCATCTCGAAGGGCGTGCCGACCGGCCGGTCATGGAGTACGTCGGGATGCAGGGCGCCCCCGGCGCCGTCCTGCCCGAACTCGGCTCCGGCGCCCAGCTGTTGGTGCTCGGCTCGCGCGGCCGGGGCGGCTTCGCCAGCCTGCTGCTCGGCTCGAACGGCATGGCCGCCGCCCGCGACGCCGACTGCCCCGTCGTCGTGGTGCCCCGGCCCGGACGCGAGGTGCACGGCGAGGTCCCGGCCGGACCCGGACCCCGCGTGGTCGTCGGCCTGCACGTGGACAGCCCGGACGAGACCACCCTCTCCTTCGCCTTCGCCGAGGCGGCCCTGCGCGGCGCCCGCGTCCAGGTCGTCGCCGCCTACCCGTGGCCGCCGCAGGCCTGGGCGTCACCCGGCGAACTCGTCCCGCCGGTCATCGACCAAGACGCCGTCGAGGACGAGACCCGCACCCTCACCAAGGCCCTTCTCGCCCCGCACCGCGAACGCCACCCCGACATCGACACCGAGTCGTACGTCGCGCCGGGCGACGCGGCCGGCCACCTCGTCGCCGCCTCCAAGAACGCCGACCTCGTCGTGGTCGGGCGTCACCGCCGCCGTCTGCTGTCCCCGGCCCGTCTGCTCGGCTCGGTCACCCAGGCAGTCCTGCTGCACGCGGCGAGCCCGGTGGCCGTGGTGCCGCCGACAGCGCCGGAGGAGTGACCAAGTCCCTTGTGCGTACGGCGACCTGCCCGACGGCGTCACGCCTTGAGCGTCGCGTCGGCGGGCGGGGCGCCGGTCACGGCCACAGCAACTGCTTGCGCCAGTCGCCGACTTCACGCACGTACACCAGCCGCGTGTGCCGCCGCTCCTTGTCGCCCTGCCAGAACTCGACCGACTCCGGCCGCACCGTGTGCAGGGTCCAGCCGGGGGCCACGAGGTCCGGCTCGTCCTCCAGCCGCTCCAGTGACTCCTTGACGGCGGCGTCCCGCTGGGCCAGATCCGCGAGCGGCTGTGACTGGCGGCCGACGAGCGCCTCCGCGCGAGCGCCCGTGCTCCGGGCGAGGAAGTCCGCCGCACTGTCCTCCGCGTCCGCCGCCACCACGGGACCGCGCACCCGGACCTGGCGGGCGAGCGGCGACCAGTAGAACGTCAGGGCGGCGAACGGCCGTTGGGCGAGATCGCGGGCCTTCACACTGCCGCCGTCCGACGCGAACCGCCAGCCGTCGGGCCCAACACCCTTGAGGATCAAGGTCCTTGCCGTCGGGTTGCCGTCCGCGCCGGCCGTGGACACCGTCATCGCGTGCGGCTCGCGCACCCCCGCCTCCAGCGCCCCCAACAGCCACTCCGTGAACAACTCGGACGGGGTGTCCGGCGCCATCAGCGGGTCGAAGACGGGCAGTTCACCCGCGAAGACCTCCACGTCGCGCAGCAGTTGCCGTAGATCATCCATCGATACTCTCCCGTGCCTCCGCCGTCCCCCGGGACCCGGGAGAACCGGCCGGTACGCTTTCGGCCACTACCGGGCCGTGCGACCTTCGGAAAGCGTACGCTGAGGTCCCTGTAGCTCACGGTGCGCGTTCGCTCCCCGCGCGGGCGCACCACCGTGGCAGGGGGTATGGCATGGGGCAGCGGAGTGCGCGCAGTCGACGGACACTCTTCGAGCGGGAGAGTGAACTCGCCGCCGTGGACGAGGCGTTGGGCGAACTGACCGGTCTGCGCACGGACGGCGGTGAGCCGGGGGACCGCCCGCGCGGTGCCCTCCTCGCCTTCGCGGGGCGGGCCGGCATCGGCAAGACCACCCTCCTCACCGAAGTGCGCCGCCGCGCCGCCGCCCAGGGCTGCACCGTGCTCTCCGCGCGAGGGGGCGACCAGGAACAGCGGGTCGCCTTCCACGTCGCCCGCCAGCTGCTGCAACCGCAGTTCGCCGGCTCGGCCGACGCCGATCTCCGTGCCGCGCTGGGCAGTTGGTACGACATCGTCGGCCCCGCCCTCGGCCTGTGCGCGCCCACCCAGGGCTCCCCGCCCGACCAGCAGGGTCTGCGCGACGGCCTCGACTGGGTGCTCACCCACCTCGCGGTGAAACGCGCCCCGATGGTCCTCGTCCTCGACGACGCGCACTGGGCCGACCCCGAATCCCTGGGCTGGCTGGCCGCGTTCGCACCCCGCGCCGAGCAACTCCCGCTGCTGGTCGTGGTCGCGTACCGGCCCGACGAACTCCCGGACCACGCCGAGTCGTTCAGGGGACTGCCCGGCCGGGCGGGGGTCCGCCCGCTCGACCTGGAGCCGCTCAGCGTCGAAGCCGTCACCGACCTCGTGCGCGAGATGCTCGGCGAGCACGCCGACGACGCGTTCTGCCACGAGTGCTGGGCCGTCACCGCCGGGAACCCCTTCGAGGCCGTAGAACTCACCGCCAAGATCCACGACCGCGGCCTGACCCCCACCGAGGCCGGGGCGCACCACCTGCGCGACCTCGCCGCCGCCGTCAAGGGCAGCGGCCTCATCACCCGCCTCGAACGCCTCGGCACCTCGACCGTCCGCTTCGCCTGGGCCTGCGCCGTCCTCGGCACCGAGACCCATCCGATGCTCGCCGCCGCCGTCGCCGGACTCGGCCACGAGGAGGCGGCCGACGCCGCCGACGCACTGCGCGCCGCCCGCATCCTCACCGGCACACCGACCGCCTCGGGCCGGCTCGAGTTCGTGCACCCGCTCATCGCCACCGCCGTCTACCGGGCCATCCCCGCGGGCGTCCGCGTCGCCCTGCACGGCCAGGCCGCCTGGTGCGTCATCAACGAAGGGCAGGGCCCCGCCGCCGCCGCCCGCCACCTCATGGAGACCCACCCGGACGGCGACAACTGGGTGGTCCAGCAACTCCGCGCCGCAGCGGGCGAGACCCTGCGCGCCGGCGCCCCCGACACCGCCCGCACCTACCTCGCCCGCGCCCTGCGCGAACCCCCGCCCTTCGACGACCGGGCCGCCGTCCTCTACGAACTGGGCAGCGCCTCCCTGCTCACCGAACCGGCGACCACCGTCAACCATCTGCGGGCCGCCCTCGAAGAGCCGATCAGCGACGCCGGTCTGCGGCAGAACATCGTCTACCGCCTCTCCCAGGTCCTCGCCCACAGCGACCGCCTCGCCGAGGCCTCCGAGACCCTCGCCCGCGAGATCGGCGTCACCGACGACGCCCGGGTCAAACTGCGCATGCTCTCCGAGCAGTTCATGTGGGACGCCTTCCGCGCCGACGAACCCGACCACCCCTCGCGCTCCCGCCGCCTCACCAAACTCGCCGACCGCCTCAAGGGCCGCGACCTCACCGAGCGGTACATCATCGGCCTGCGCACCTGGGACGCCGTACTCCGTGGGGAACCCGCACATGTGGCCCTGCACCATGCCGAGCGCGCGTTGAGTGGTGGCCTCGGCTGGGCGGAGGCCGACCGCGGGTTCGAGGTGCCGGTGCTGGTCGCCCTCGCCTACATGTACTGCGACCGGCCGGGCCGCGCCGAGGAACTGTTCGCCACCGGCATCGCCGACTTCGAACAACAGGGCTGGCGCGGCGCCCATCTGTCCTTCGGCTACACCCTCCTCGGCTACCTCCGCTACCGGCGCGGCCGTCTCGCCGAGGCCGAGGACTTCGCCCGCGCGGGCCTGCGACTCGCCGAACGCGTCGGACCCGGCACCCCCGTCTACTGGTACGGCACCGGCATCCTCATCGAGGTCCTGCTCGCCCGCGGCCGCGTCGAGGAGGCCACCCGGCTCGCCGAGGACCACGACTTCGCGGAGCCCTTCCCGGCGGCCGTGGTCTTCCCGGACGCCCAGACCGTCTACGGCGAACTGCTCCTGGCCCGCGGCCTCGCCAAGGAGGCCGCCGCCGAACTCGCCTCCGCGGGCCGCCGACTCGACCCGCGCGGCATCCGCAACCCGGCCTGGTGCCCCTGGCAGCTCCACCTCGCCCGCGCCGAACGCCACGACACCCCCGAGCGCGCCGTCGTCACCGCCCACGAAGCGATCGCCCGCGCCCGCCAGTTCGGCACCCCGTCCGCGATCGGCCAGGCCCTGCGCATCGCCGCCGAGGTCTCCTCCGGCTCGGCCCGCGCCAAACTCCTCGAAGAGTCCGTCACCCACCTCGAACGCTCCCCGGCCGCCTACGAGTTGGCGTGCGCCCTGGTCGCCCTCGGCACCGAACTCCGCCGCACCGGCAGGGCCAGGGAATCCGGCGACCACCTCTACCGAGGCCTCGACGCGGCCGTCCAGTGCGGCGCCGACGGCCTCGCCGACGCGGCCCGAGCCGAACTGGCCGCCGCCGGCCTGCGCCCCCGCCGCCTCCACAGCACCGAGACCGACACCCTCACCACCCAGGAACGCACAGCCGCGACCCTGGCCGCCGAGGGGCACACGGACGCCGAGATAGCCGTAGAACTCCACACGGACGAACAGACGGCAGTGCGCCTCCTGTCAGCGGCCTACCGAAAGCTGGGCACGGACCACACAGGCCTGGGAACGGCACTGATCGAACCGACGTAGGGCCGACCCCCCACGGGCGCGAGGAACCGCGCGACCAGCCCCCACGCACCGGCACCCGACCACGCACCCGGCACCAACCACGGCCCCATCGCCGAACAGCACCCCGTACCATGGCCACATGTCGTTCCTCCGCCGCCGCAGCGCCACCCCCGCCGGCCCCGAATTCGATGTGCTGGCCATGGACCCGGGCGACTGGCCCGGGAACCTCGGTGCCGGTCTGCTGCCCGCCCCCGACGGCACGTGCCAGGGTGTGTTCCTGAGGTACGACCTGTTCGGCGGCCGCGGCCCCGCGATGGTCATCGGCAATCTGCCGGAGGGCTCCCCGGCCCGTGACGTCGCCGAGGACGAGATCCCCTTCGAGGTCGCGCAACTGCTCCTCGCGCTGGAGAACGACGAGGAGGTGACCGTCGTAGGAGCCGAGGACATGCCGGTGATGCAGGGCGACAACCTGCTGATCGTGCGCCGCCTCAAGCTCTCCGAGAGCCGGATTTCCTGCGTCCAGTTCGACCGCAGCGACAACGTCCTGGTCACCATCGCCGCCTGGGACCGCCCCATCACGGACGACCTCTACGCCCTGCTGAAACCGCTCCCGGCGGAACTGTTCCAGCAGGGCTGAGGCACGGCTACCGGCTGGACCGCTCCAGCCGGACGTCCGCCGCCCGCACATACTCCACACGGTGCCCGTACTGGATCTCGTAGTAGAGATCCTTTCCTACGACCACCTTGTGCGAGTCGGTGGTGAAGGTGACCGCGTAGTAGTACTCGCCGGGCACCTTGTCACCGACCACGTACTTCTGGCCCTTGAGCAGGGTGTAGGGCAGCGGGGAGATCGCCTGGGCGGGGACTCCCGTCGGATAGGCGGAGGCCTCCGGGTAGGCGCGGCCGTACACCGGGACGCTGTCCGCGCCCTCCTTCGGTGTCACGATCAGGCCGGCCGCCGCCACGGCGGTGGGGTGCTTCGTCGGGTTCTTGAACCAGGCCTTCTGACCCAGGTACCAGATCGCCGTCCAGTCCCCGGAACGGTCGGCCACCGCGTACTGCTGCCCGGTCGACACCCGCGACGACAGGTCGTTGACGCCGGTGGTCGGGGTCGTACCGAGGCCGATGTCCTTGATCAGGGGATAGGTCTCGCCCGGCCCGGAGTACAGCCGGACCTCGCTGGAGCCGTGCGCCGCGCACGGCTGGCCGGCGGTGACGCAGCCCGTGTACACCGGCTGG
This sequence comes from Streptomyces sp. NBC_00252, assembly GCF_036187565.1. Lineage (NCBI taxonomy): Bacteria > Bacillati > Actinomycetota > Actinomycetes > Kitasatosporales > Streptomycetaceae > Streptomyces > Streptomyces sp. NBC_00252. The sequence continues at coordinate 9,180,844 of NZ_CP108087.1, forward strand.
TTGGTCGCGTAGTCGGGGCGGATCGTCACCAGGCCGCCGCTCCTGTGCGCGGTCTGCTTGACGGGGTGGCCCAGCAGGTCGAAGTAGTGCGCCCAGTCCCAGTACGGGCCCGGGTCCGTGTGCATCCCGGGGATCGTGGACGTGGTCGGCCCCGGCACGTTGTCGTGGCCGAGGATGTGCTGCCGGTCCAGCGGGATGCCGTACTTCTTGGTCAAGTACGTCACCAGGCGGGCCGACGAGCGGTACATCGCCTCCGTGTACCAGGCGTCCGGCGCCGTGAGGAAGCCCTCGTGCTCGATGCCGATCGACTTGGCGTTGATGTACCAGTTGCCCGCGTGCCAGGCGACGTCCTTGGCCTTCACATGCTGGGCGATCAGACCGTCGGTGGAGCGGATCGTGTAGTTCCACGACACATAGGTGGGGTCCTGGACCAGGTTCAGGACACCGTCCCACTGGCCTTCCGTGTCATGGACGACGATGTACTTGATGCTCTGCGACGCGGGCCGGTCACCGAGGTCGTGGTTGCCGTAGTCGTCGGTCCCGAACTGGGAGTACGGCGCCGGGATCCACTCGCACGACACCTTCTTCGGGCACTCCGTACCGTCGGCGGAGACCGTGCGCAGCCCGGTCCGCTTCAGCTGCGCGGTGTCGGGCGCGAGACCCGGCTGCGGTGCCAGGGCGACCTGCTGACCGGCGTCCGTGGTGCGCTGCTCGCCGGTGTGGATCACGTCGTAGACATCGTTGGCATACGACGCCGCCGTCGCGGTGTCGTCCGCCCCGGAGAAGCGCGCGACCGCGCCGTACCAGTCGGCCGGATCCGCGCTCAGCGACTCGCCGAGGTTCTTCTGGGCGTCGGCCAGGAGGGCCGCGCCGCCCGCCACGTTCGCGGTCTCGTCGGTACGCAGGTCGGTCGCCGGGAGGCCGGTCAGCTCGGCCGCCTTCGCCAACGTCTTGAGACGGGCGGGGAGTTGGGACTCCGCCGGAATCTGCGCGGTCGGGTGCAGGGCCGGGCGGGCGCTGTCGCCGCGCGCGTCCTCGGTGCCCTCGCTCAGGTGCTCCGTCGCGGCGAGAGCGGTGCGGGCGTCGGTGAGGTGCATCGGGCCGTAGCCGCCGGTCACGCTCGGCGCTCCGCCGTGCGTGTCCCAGCGGGACTGCAGGTAGGAGACGGCCAGCAGCACCGTCTGCGGCACGTGGTACTCGGCGGACGCCGACGCGAACGCCCGCTGGAGGGTGGAGGCGGAGGAGTCGGTGGCGCTCTCCGACGGGGCCGCGCCCAGCAGCGGCAGCAGCAGGGCGGCGGTGGCGAGCGCGCCGGCGGACCGGCGCGCGCGTCTGTGTCCGGGAGAGCGGGTGGGGTCGGTCGAGGATCCTCGCAATGCAGCCTCCTGGGACGGTGGGATTGTCATGAACCGTGCGGGGCCGGACGTGCGTCAGTGGTACCGGCTGACCGACGATCCGTCAATCATGCCCAGAGGACGGCGATTTCCCATGTCAACGGGGGATGCGGGGAGTTTCGTGGCGGTGGTGTCCGGGCCTGCGGGGCGTCAGTGGAGTACACCAATGGGGGTGTGCGGCGCGGCGCGTACCGACATATGGCGAGTCGACATATAGAGGCCGGACACATGGAGGCCGGGCACATGGAAGACGGCCATATGGCGGCCGGACACACGAAGGTCCGCGGTGCGCCGCTGCAGGGCGTACCGCGGACCTTGTCCCCGTCAGCGAGTGCCGACCGCCGCACGCACGGCCCGGCGGGCCATCTGGCAGTCGTCGTGCAGCCGCCGCAGCAGCAGCCGTTGTTCCTCGCCGGACGGCGCAGCACCCGGGTGGGCCGTTCCCGGAGCCGCCGGGGTCGTCTCGTGCATCGAGCGCTGCACGGCCATCTCGTAGGTACGGATCTCCCGGGTCAGTACCAGCATCAGGTTGACCAGGAACGCGTCGCGCGAGGCCGGTCCCGCCGACTGCGCGATCTGGCTGATCTGCCGTCGGGCCACCGGCGCGTCCCCGAGGACCGCCCACAGCGTGGCCAGGTCGTAGCCCGGCAGGTACCAGCCCGCGTGCTCCCAGTCCACCAGCACCGGACCGGCCGGTGACAGCAGGATGTTGGACAGCAGGGCGTCACCGTGGCAGAACTGGCCCATCCCGCCGCGGCCCGCCGAGTGCGCGATGCCGTGCAGCAGCTTCTGCAGGTCTCCCATGTCCCGGTCGGTGAGCAGCCCCAGCTCGTGATAGCGGGAGATACGCGCCGCGTAGTCCAGCGGGGCGTCGAACGTGCCCGCCGGCGGCCGCCAGGCGTTCAGCCGGCAGATCGCGCCGAGCGCCGCCCGGATGTCCGCCCGCGGCGGGGCCTCCGCCGGGTGCCGGTGCAGCGCCGCCACCCGGCCCGGCATCCGCTCGATGACGAGCGTGCAGTTGTCCGGGTCCGCCGCGATCAGACGCGGCACACGCACCGGTGGACGGTGCCGGACGAACGAGCGGTACGCGGCTATCTCGTGCCGGATCCGCTCGGCCCACGCGGGGGAGTGGTCCAGTAAACACTTCGCTACGGCCGTGCTGCGTCCGGTCGTTCCGACCAGGAGCACCGAGCGCCCGTTGCGGCGTAGCACCTGCACCGGAGCGAACTCCGGGCAGATCCGGTGCACCGACGCGATCGCCGTACGCAGCTGGGCGCCCTGAGGGCCGGACAAGTCGAGTCTCCCGCTGAGGGGTTGGGGGCCGAGCCCGGGAACGCGCCGCGGCCTGCCCGCACCGAGCACGGGGCCGGCCGCCGGACGCGCCGGGTCGAGGTAGGGGCCGCCGGCGCCCGGGCGGGGGTGCAGCGACCGGGGCGGGGCGGACACGGAGGACGATGCTGTGTACATGGGAGAAACAGATCCCTTCGTGTGCCTGCAGTGCCTGTCCAAGCAAGCGCGCTCCCGGCCCGGTCCCGCTGGTGCACCCTGGGGAGTGTTCCTCGGGGACCGGGTCGGGGTGGCGCTTTCCTACCTGACACCAGATGCGCAGTGGCACACCATCTGGCGCACCCTGGCGAACCCTGGCGAATAGTCGCCCGGCAAGGCGCACCGGGCTATGTTCAAGTCAGCCGAGAACCTGGGGGCTTGACGTGAACGGACAACCCAACTCCCGTCTCTCGGACCTGTTCGGCCTGGCCGGCTGGTCCAAGGGCGAGCTCGCGCGGCGGGTCAACCGGCAGGCGGCGGCCATGGGCCACCCCCAGCTGTCGACCGACACCTCGCGGGTACGGCGTTGGATCGACACGGGAGAGATCCCGCGCGATCCGGTGCCGAGGGTGCTGGCGGCTCTGTTCACCGAGCGTCTCGGCCGTGTCGTGACCATCGAGGACCTCGGTCTGGTCCGGCACGGGCGTACGGGGAAACGGCCCGACGACGGGAGTGTGGAACATCCCGACGGTGTGCCGTGGGCGCCCGAACGGACTGCTGCGGTCCTCACCGAATTCACGGGAATGGACCTCATGCTCAACCGACGCGGCTTGGTGGGCGCGGGCGCCGCGCTCGCCGCAGGCTCCGCACTCAGCAGTGCCATGTACGACTGGCTGCACTCCGATCCGACTCTCTCCGCCGATGCTCCCCGGTACGACGATCCCCTGCACGCCGACCCCGCTGGGTTCGACCGCTATGAGGCCGCCCCCATCGGGTCGCAGGAGATCGAGGAACTGGAGGAGTCCGTCGAGGTGTTCCGCGCCTGGGACGCGGCCCGCGGCGGCGGGCTGCAGCGCAAGGCTGTGGTGGGACAGCTCAACGAGGTGGGCGGCATGCTCGCCTACCGTCACCCCGACCATCTGCAGCGGCGCCTGTGGGGCGTCGCCGCCAACCTCGCCGTGCTCGCGGGCTGGATGTCGCACGACGTCGGCCTGGAACCCACGGCCCAGAAGTACTTCGTCATCGCCGCCCACGCGGCCCGTGAGGGCGGCGACCGGCCCCGCGCCGGGGAGGCGCTCTCCCGGGCGGCTCGCCAGATGGTGCACCTGGGTCGGCCCGACGACGCGCTCGACCTGATGAAACTCGCCAAGGCCGGCTCCGGGGACGAGGTGCTGCCGCGCACCCGGGCGATGCTCTACACCATCGAGGCCTGGGCACAGGCGTCGATGGGCAAGGGCCAGGCCATGCGCCGTACCCTCGGCCAGGCGGAGGACCTCTTCGTCTCCGACCGCGGCGACGTACCGGCACCGGGCTGGATGCAGACCTTCAAGGAGGAGGACCTCTACGGCATGCAGGCCCTGGCCTACCGCACGCTGGCCGAGCACGAGCCGGGCGCGGCCGTGCACGCCCAGTACTTCGCGGAGAAGGCCCTGGCGCTGCGGGTCGACGGACGGCAGCGGTCGAAGATCTTCGACTTCCTGTCGATGGCCTCGGCCTGCTTCATCGCCGACGACCCCGAACAGGCGGACAGGTACGCGCGGTTGGCCCTGATGTCGATGGGATCGAACTCCTCCCACCGCACCTGGGACCGGCTGCGCGAGATGTACCGGCTCACCGCCCAGTACTCCGGCTATCCGAAGATCCACGAACTGCGGGAGGAGATCAAACTCGCGCTGCCGAGGACACCGTCGAAGACCCCACGGGCCAGGGGCGGCAACAGCGCCCAGGCCTAGGGGGTTTGTACGGCCGACAGCCCGTCAAGGACCTGACGGCATCTCAAGAACTCTTCGGTAAGGGGTAGTTGATCAGGTCGTCCTGGCGACGAGCACACAGGCGTCATCGGCACGCTCGGTGTCGCCGAACTCCTCCACGACCATCCGTACGCAGTCCTGTGCGGTGCGCGCCTCGCCGAACCGCGGGGCCAGGTCGAGGAGTCGGTCCACGGCCTCCGGTCCGCTGTGCCCGGGCACCAGCCCGTCCGTGTGCAGCAGGAGGACGTCGCCCGCTTCGAGGGTCTCCTCGGCCTGTCCGTAGGCCGCTCCCGAGGTGGCGCCGAGCAGCACGCCGTCCGGTGCGCCCAGCACGCGCCCCGTCCCGCCGCGGAACAGCAGCGGGGCGGGGTGTCCTGCCTGCGCCCAGACCAAAGTGCGGGTCTCGGGCCGGTAGCGGCAGCACACCGCGCTGCCCAGGGCCGGTTGAACGGTGGCGTCCAGCAACTGGTTGAGCCAGGACATGAGTTGACCCGGCTCGGTGCCCGCCATCGCCATCCCGCGCAGGGCGCCGAGCAGCATCGCCATGCCCGAGGTGACGGCGACACCGTGGCCGGTGAGGTCGCCGACGCTCAACAGGGTGGCGCCGTCGGCGAGTTGGAGCGCGTCGTACCAGTCGCCGCCGATCAGCGCGCTCGTCGACGAGGGCAGATAGCGGGCGGCCAGGTCCAGGGTCTCCGGCCCCTGGTGCGGGAGCCGCAGGGAGCCGCGCCACGGCGGCAGCACGGCCTCCTGCAGCTCGACCGCGAGCCGGCGCTCGGCCTGCGCGTGATGCCGGTGGAGCTGCAGCGAGTCACGGGTCTCGCTCACCGTCCGCTGGCTGCGGCGCAGTTCGCTGACGTCCCGCAGCACGGCCCACATCGAGGCGGTGCCGCCGTCGGCGTCGAGCACGGGCTCGCCCATCATGTGCACGGTCCGTACGTCACCGTCGGGCAGCACGACACGGAACTCGCCGTCGATGGGCTTGGCGTCGATCAGGCAGTCCGTGACCATCGCGGTCAGGCCCGGCCGGTCCTCGTCGAAGACCAGGGACGGCAGTTCGTCGAGGGTGAGCGGGGGAGCGGCGGGGTCACGGCCGAGGATCTGGTACAGCTCCCCGGACCAACTCGCCTCGTCCGTCAGCAGGTTCCACTCGGCACTGCCCACCCGGGTGAGCAGCGGGTCCTGTCGGGGCGCTTCCGGTACGGCGGTCGGGGCGGGCGCCTCTTCGACGGCGGCCGGCACGGGCGGCGGACCGTCCCGCAACTGGGCCAAGTGTTCGTCGAGATCGTTGAGTTGATGCAGCGCCAGATCGCACAGTGCCCGCTGCCACCGCTCCCGCGGGTCCGACCCGTCGTGCTGCGCGTCCCGTCGTACGGCGTCCACGTCGCCCATGAGCCGCCGCGCCTGCGATATCAGCGCCTCGACCGAGCCGCGCGCGGGCGGCTGGGCGGCGGGGCGGTCCGCAGAGAGATGGGACGGCATGACGCACTCCGATGCGGGGGACGGTACGACCAAGGCGGATGGAGGGACCGGTTACGACTGTCGCACAGGCTGCGACGCGCTGTAAGGGATTTGGCAACACACGATCCGGTGGTGCTTCTGGCATATGCCAGCGTCTTCACGGGTGATGTGGGACGTGCTCGTGGCGTAGTTGTCCTGGTGGGGCAAGTCGTGTGCGCCGTACGCGAGTTGAAGGGTTGGTTACCCTCCCGCGTCGACATTCAACCACCTGTTCGACGGCTTCGCGTTCGTGTGCGGTGCCGGTGCTCGCCGTGCGGCCGAAAAGTGTCGCTCAAGTGAGTGATCCGCAGTACGCAACAGTCATTTTGAGTCGTTGATTTGTTGTAGCCATGACAATCCTGTGGACGTGATGCCACGCTGCTGTGCACCACGCTCACCGAGCGTTCACCTGCTCCTCACCCTTCCTCCCCACCCCTTCTCCTCACCACCCGCGCGCCCGCCGGACGGCCGTACCCCGGCCCGACCCGCTCTCCAGGACTCCACCGAGTCCGACCACCCCACATAAGGAGAACGCCTTGACCCGGCATGACCGTTTTCCGCACCACCCCAGATACACCGCCGCCCTGGTGCTGACCGCCGTCGGCACCCTGCTGGCGGCCGGCATGCAGACCGGTGCCGCCTCCGCCGCTCCCGGCGGCGACCGCGCCCCCGCGAAGATCCTGGCCACCCCCCGGGCCGGAGCGGCCCCGGCCGACCTGTCGCCCGCGAAGCACGCAGCCCTCCTCAAGAGCGCCGGCGCGGCCGTCAAGAACACGGCGCGGACCCTCGGCCTCGGCGCCAAGGAGAAGCTCGTCGTCAAGGACGTCACGCAGGACGCCGACGGCACCACCCACACCCGCTACGAGCGCACCTACTCCGGGCTGCCCGTCCTCGGCGGCGACCTGGTCGTCCACGCCAAGAGCGGCCGTCTCACCGTGTCCAAGGCCGCGAAGGCCGACCTGAACCTGCCCGACATCACCGCGAACGTGCCGGCGGCGACCGTCAAGGCCAAGGCACTCACCACCGCCGAGAAGGCGGGCGGTGAACAGGCCAAGCTCGACAGCGCCCCGCGACTCGTCGTCTGGGCCGCCGGAGCCAAGCCCGTCCTCGCCTGGGAGGCGGTGGTCGGCGGCTTCCAGGAGGACGGCACGCCCAACGAACTCCACGTCATCACCGACGCCGACTCGGGCAAGGCCCTGTTCCACTACCAGGGCATCGAAACGGGCACCGGCACCGGCCAGTTCAACGGATCCGTCCCGCTCAGCACCACACTCTCCGGCTCGACGTACCAGCTCGTCGACGGAGACCGAGCGGGCCACCGCACCTACGACCTGAACCAGGGCACCAGCGGAACGGGCACCCTCTTCACCGATGACAACGATGTCTGGGGTGACGGAACCCAGAGCAACCGGCAGACCGCGGGCGTGGACGTCGCGTTCGGCGCGGCGGCGACCTGGGACTACTACAAGGACGTCTTCGGCCGCAACGGCATACGCAACGACGGGGTCGCCGCCTACAGCCGGGCCCACTACGGCAACGGCTACGTGAACGCGTTCTGGGACGACACCTGCTTCTGCATGACCTACGGCGACGGCTCGGGCAACACCCACCCGCTGACCGCGCTCGACGTGGCCGCGCACGAGATGAGCCACGGCGTCACCGCCGCGACCGCGGGCCTCACCTACTCCGGCGAGTCCGGCGGCCTCAACGAGGCCACCTCCGACATCTTCGCCGCCGCCGTCGAGTTCCACGAGAACCTGCCCGCCGATCCGCCGGACTACCTCGTCGGCGAGAAGATCGACATCAACGGCAATGGCACACCGCTGCGTTACATGGACAAGCCGTCCAAGGACGGCGCCTCCCGCGACTACTGGAGCTCGACGCTCGGCAGCGTCGACGTCCACTACTCCTCGGGCCCGGCGAACCACCTCTTCTACCTGCTGTCCGAGGGCAGCGGCGCGAAGACCGTCAACGGCGTCTCCTACGACAGCCCCACCTCCGACGGCCAGCCGGTCACCGGCATCGGCATCGACAACGCCCAGAAGGTCTGGTACCGGGCGCTCACCACGTACATGACCTCGTCCACCAACTACGCCGGCGCCCGCACCGCGACCCTCCAGGCCGCCGCGGACCTCTTCGGCGCCTACAGCCCGACCTACCTCGCCGTGGCCGACGCCTGGGCGGCGATCAACGTCGGCAGCCGGATCGCCCTCGGCGTGAACGTGGCCCCGATCGCCGGCCAACTCAGCGGCGTAGGACAGGCGGTGTCCCTGCAGACGGACGCCTACACCACCAACTCCGGTGCGGGCCTGACCTATTCGGCGACGGGACTGCCCGACGGGCTGACCATCAGCGACACCGGACTGATCTCCGGCGTCCCGACCACCCTCGGGACCAGTGACGTCACGGTGACCGTCACCGACGACACCGGCGCGAGCGCCACCGCCGCCTTCACCTGGCGCGTGGCCAACATCTACGCCAGCAGCACCCGCGTCGACATCCCCGACAACGCGGGCGCCGTGGAGTCCCCGATCACGGTCACCGGCCGCGACGGCAACGCCTCGGCCACCACCCAGGTCTACGTCAAGATCGTCCACACCTACCGGGGCGACCTCACCGTCGACCTCGTCGGTCCGAACGGCACCGTCTACTCGCTGCTGAACCGTGCGGGCGGCTCCGCCGACAACGTCGACCAGACCTTCACCGTCGACGCCTCCGCCCAACCGGTCGACGGCACCTGGACGTTGCGGGTCCAGGACCACGCGGCGATCGACGTCGGCTACATCGAGCAGTGGCAGCTCACCCCGTGAACAGGCCGGTCCGGCCGCGTAGTTAGCGGCTGAGCGGGCTCCGACCGGACGGCCGCGTCCGGGTGACGGCACACCAGCCGCCACCCGGACGCGGCCACAACTGTCGTACGTGACACGCCAGTTGCGCCGTGCACCCCGGTCACGGTGTGATCAGCTGGTCCTGTTCCAGCAGCGGGGTGCCGCTGTGCCAGTCCAGCGCCTTGCCGAAGCGGACCAACTCGCCGTAGTGCGTGGGGTCCACGTGCTCGCTGAAGACGAGGTCGAGCACCGCGCCCGCGGCCTCGGCCGGGGATTGGGCCTGGCTGAAGTCGCTGAACCAGGGGCGGGACGTGGCCGTGTCGACCATGCCGGGGCAGACGGACGCGATGAGGGTGCCCGTCGCGAGGTCGGGCTCGCGGCGTTCCGCGGCGACCGCGCGGACGGCGGCGACCTGGGCCACCTTGGAGGGCACGTTCAGCCACAGCGGCCAGCCCGCCTCGGCCGTCGTCCCGTGGTGGACGGCGCTGCGCCAGGACTCGACGGCGTACTCGACCTGGTCCAGGCTCGCGCCGTCGAACAGGTGGTGCAGGGCGGGGTCCAGGTGGCCGAGGGTGCCGAGGCTGCTGGCCACGACGAGGAACCGGCCACCGGGGCGCAGGACGGGCCCGAAGGAGCGGAGCATCGCGTGAGTGGCGGTGTTGGAGACGTCGATGAACTCGTCGGCGCGCGCCGCCTGCGACTCCCCGGGCAGCATCCGGGTCACGGCGTTCGAGATGACGATGTCGACCCCGCCGTACCGCCGTTGCAGGTCGGTGGCGAGGTCCGCGATGGCGTCGGTGTCGGTGACGTCCAGGACCCGGCCCTCGACGCGGCTGCGGGTGCCGGGCAGGTTCGCGACCTCCTGGGCCGCGTCGGTCACCCGCCCCTGGTCGCGGCCGGTGAGCAGGACCAGGTCGGCGGGGCCCAGCCGGGCCGCCAGACCTTCGACGAGGGCGCGGCCGAGTCCTTGGTTGGAGCCCGTGACGAGGGCGATGCGTGAAGCGTTCATGTCTGCAACGGTAGGAACTCGCCCAGTGTGCGTCCAACGAAAGTTACGCACCGCTAGTATGCGTAAACGTCATGGACTTCACGGATGTGTCACTCACCGCGCTGCGGGTCTTCCGCGCGGTCGCCGAGCAGGGAACCTTCACCGCGGCCGCCGCCTCGCTGGGCTACACCCAGTCCGCGGTGTCCCGCCAGATCGCCGCGATCGAACGGGCCGCGGGCGCCGAACTGCTCGAACGGCGCCGCGACGGCGTACGGCTCACCCCGGCCGGCCGGGTCGTCCTGCGCCGGGCGACCGTCGTGGTGGACGAGATCGACGCGACCGCGCGCGAGCTGTCCGGGCTGCCCACGGAGGCCGCGACCGTGCGGCTGGGCTGGTTCCCCAGCGCGGGCGCGGTCCTGCTGCCCCGCGCCCTGGCCGCCCTCCGCCGCACCGACCCCGACCTGCATGTCGTCAGCCGGGAGGGCGGCACCCCGGCCCTCGTCCGCGCCCTGCGCGCCGGGAGCCTCGACCTGGCGCTGCTGGCGTCGGCACCGCCGTTCCGCCCGCCGGACACCGAGCCGCCCCCGCTGGTCCTGCACACGCTGACCGAACGCCCGCTGTGCCTCGCGGTCCCCGCGACGCACCCCCTGGCACGCGGCGCCTACGTCGACGTGGCCGACCTGCGCGGCCAGCGCTGGATCGCGAGCCCCTCCTCCGGCGAGGACCGCCTCATGGGGGTGTGGCCTGGCCTGGACGAACGCCCCGAGATCGCCCACACGGCCCGCGACTGGCTCGCCAAGCTCCACCTCGTGGCCGCAGGCGCCGGTTTGACCACGATCACCGGCTCCCTCACCCCCGCCGCCCCACCGGGCGTACGCGTCCTGCCGGTACGCGGCGGCCCCCAGGAACAACGCCGTCTGCTGTTGGCCCGCTTGCCGGGGGCGCCTTCGGCGGCGGTCATGCGGGTGGCGGGGGCGATTCGGGGGGTGGCGCTTGATGCGTACGATCCGGATGCGGGGGCCGTCCGCGAGTGAGCCCCCGCAGGTACGACGGGGTTGTCCAACATGGCCTTCCGCGGGGGAGGTTGACCTCTTTCGCGAGCAGCGTCGCCGCTTGCCCGGGACCGAGTTGGTCAGGCGCCCACCCGCCTCTCCTCCCCAACACCCCTCTGCCCGGCTCCCGTTGACCCCCGCCACAAAACCCCCGCCCCCACCAACACCGCACAGGCCCCCACCGACACCACCCCACCCACAAGAAACGCCCCCCGCACACCCCCGAACCGCAGCACCAGCCCCCCGAGTGCCGCCCCCGCCGCGATCCCCGCGTTGTAGCAACCGGAGTTGGCCGCGAGGGCGATGTCGGTGCGGCCCGGGGCGTAGTGCAGCATGGCGTTCTGGGTGGTCATGAAGACGGGGCCGAGGGCGCCGCCCATCAGGGTCAGGGACAGGACCGCCGGCACCGGGTCGGTGCCGAACAGGTACAGGCCGAGCATGCCTACCGCCTGCGTGGCGACCGCGGTGACCAGCGTGCCCTGGGGGAAGCGGTCCAGGAGTGTGCCGGTGAGGGTCACGCCGATCAGGCATGCGATGCCGAACACCACCAGCAGGGCGCTGACCGCGTTGGGCGAGAACCCGGTGACTTTCCCGAGGAGCCTCACGATGTACGTAAACCCTGCGAACGCCCCCGTCGCGGACAGGGTCCCCGCAGCCAGTACGGTTCCGAACCTACGGGCGTCCGGACGTGTGCCGTAGGCGGCCCGCTCCTCGTCGGGGCGGGTGGTGGGCAGCAGGGCGGCGATCGTCACCAGGGACACGAAGCCCAGTGCCGCCACCACGACGACCGGCGCCGGCCAGCCGTCACGTCGGCCGAGCCAGGTGCCGGCGGGCACGCCGAGCACAAGGGCCAGGGAGCCGGCGACGGACAGTGCTCCGACCACCCGCCCCCTGACCTCGGGTGCGAACAGGCCCACCGCGACCGGTCCCATCACCGCCCAGAACAGCGCCTGGGCGAGCGCGGTCAGCAGGCGGGCCGCGAGGAGCGGGCCGTAGGACGTGGCTGCCGCCGCCACGAGGCTGGACACGACCAGGGCTGTCAGCAGTGCGGTGAGCACATGACGTCGGGGCACACTCCGCATCGCGTGGGCGAGCGGCACCGACGCGACGGCCACCGTCACGCCGTACCCGGTGACCAGGAGTCCGACCGCGGGCACGGAGACCCGCAGGCTGTCGGCGATGAGTTCGAGGAGGCCGATCGGCAGGTTCTCCGCGGTGTTGAAGGTGAAGGCGGCCAGCATCAGGGCCGCGAGGACCGCCGACCTGTGCCACCGCGTCCGTCGCCCCTGTTCCGCGGCCCCGTCCATGGGGTCCACCCCACCGGAGCCGTCCGTCCCGCCGCAAACGAATTCACCGGCGGCCCCCTCCGACGGCGATCATGTGATGCAGGTCACACCAATTCGTTCGGGGTTCCGCGTAATGCGAACGGCACCTGCGAGGTCGTACATGCACACGGCAATCCGGCCGACCTCGCACAGGCAGTGGAGACCGACCATGGACATCACCCTCGAGCAGCCCACCCGAGCCCGGCTGATCACGGCGGACGACACCGAGATCCCCGTGTCCGCCACGCTCCGCTACCTCGCCTCGGACCCGCTGGCCGTGCACCTCGACTTCCCGCCCGACGTCTCCCTCGACGGCGAGGGCGTCACCTGGACCTTCGCCCGCTCGCTGCTGGAGGAGGGGCTGCGCAGGCCGGCCGGCGGTGGCGACGTGCACCTGTGGCCGTGCGGCCGGGACCGCACGGTGCTGGAGTTCCACTCGCCGTTCGGCCTCGCCCTGCTGCACTTCCACACGCCGGAACTGCGCCGCTTCCTGCTGCGGACCTACGAGGTCGTCGCCACCGGGCAGGAGGACATGGACGCCGTCGTCGACCGGGGCCTGACCGCCCTGTTCGGGATCGTCTGAGCCCGCCCCGGCACCACCGGAGGCGGTTTTGACTTTTGTTCACCTCCGGCTAACCGTCCGGGTATGGACCTTGGCGATCACCCCGTGCACCCTTGCGCGCGGTGTGCCGCTCGGGCACGCCTGTGACGAGGGCGGGGCGTATGACACCGATCAGCCGAAGAGGCTTCGTGGGGCTCGGTGCCACCGTGGCGGCGGGCATGGCGACGGGCACCGGCGCACGGCCGGCGGTCGCGGCGCAGCGGGCGACGGCGGCGACCGGCACGATCTCGGACGTGAAGCACGTGGTGATCCTGATGCAGGAGAACCGCAGCTTCGACCACTACTTCGGACGCCTCAAGGGTGTCCGCGGCTTCGACGACCGCAGCGGCATCACGCTGAACGGCGGCTACCCGGTCTTCAACCAGCCCAACGGCGGTGGCCGGCAGTACCCGTGGAAGCTGAGCGCCACCCCGGCAGCGGGCGGCCATGACGGCGAGACCCTCGCCCAGTGCAACGGCGACCTGCCGCACTCCTGGTCATCGCAGCACTCGGCATGGAACAAGGGCCGCCTCGACAACTGGGTCTCGGGCGTGGGCAATGTCCGCTCGCTGGGCTATCTGGACCGCTCGGACATCCCGTTCCACTACGCGCTCGCCGACAACTACACGATCTGCGACGCCTACTTCTGCTCCACGCTCAGCGCGACCGGCCCCAACCGCACCTATCTGTGGAGCGGCAAGGTCGACTCCTCCAGCTACGACGGCGGTGACGAGTCCGGCCTCACCTGGCAGACCTACGCGGAGTCCCTGCAGAACGCCGGAGTGACCTGGAAGGTCTACCAGAACGCGGCCGACAACTACGGCGACAACGGCTGCGCCTACTTCAAGAACTTCGCCAACTCCACGGCGGGCAGCCCGCTTCACGACCGCGGCATGTCCTCCGTCCCGGCCACCACAGGCTCCACCACCGACGACATCGCCGCCGCCATCAAGGCCGACGTCCTCGCGGGCACCCTCCCGCAGGTCTCCTGGGTGGTCCCCAACCAGGCCTTCTCCGAGCACCCCTACGCCCCGCCCGGCGACGGCGCGCACTTCGTCAGCCTCGTCTACCAGGCCCTCGCCGCCGACCCGGACGTCTTCGACTCGACCGTCCTGTTCCTCAACTACGACGAGAACGACGGCTACTTCGACCACGTCCCGCCGCCCGCTCCGCCCGCCGGCACCGACGGCGAGTTCCTCAACGGCGTACCTTACGGCTTCGGCTTCCGCGTCCCGATGATCGTCATCTCGCCCTGGACCCGCGGCGGTTGGGTCTCCTCCGAGGTCTTCGAGCACACGTCGGTCCTGCGCTTCCTGGAGACCTGGACCTCGTCGTTCGGCAAGCCCGCCGCCTGCGCCAACATCAGCACCTGGCGCCGCAAGGTCAGCGGCGACCTGACCGGCGTCTTCGACTTCGCCAACCCGGTCTACGGCGCGGTGTCCCTGCCCGCGACGAGCGTCATCGGCATCTCCACCTGCGGCCCGCTGCCCAACCCGGTGCCGACGAACAACGCCCTGCCCGTCCAGGAGACCGGCACCAGGCCCGCCCGCGCGCTGCCGTACCAGCCCAACGGGTACCTGGATCACCTGGAGTTCGGGACGAGCGGCAAGATCCTCGCCTGGTTCGCCATGACCAACCAGGGCGGCGCCGCGAAGAGCGCCGCCCACCTCTCCATCCACCCCAACGCCTACCGCGACACCACGCCCTGGCAGTACACGGTCGACCCGGGCGGCACCGCCTCCGACTACTTCAACATCGGGACGGGCTACGGCAGCGGCAAGTACGACATCACCATGGTCGGCCCCAACCGCTTCCTGCGCCGCTTCCAGGGCGACGCGACGAAAGCGGGCAAGTCCGCTGAGGTGAGCACCCGTTACGCCGTCGAGCCGGGCACGGGCAAGCTCGCGATCTACTTCAGGATGACCAACTCGGCAGCCGCCTCGGTGAAGTTCACCATCACCTCCAACCACTACCGCGGCGACGGACCGTGGACCTACACCGTCGCCGCGGGCGCGTCCACGGAGGACTTCTTCAACGCCGTGGCGTACCAAGGCGGTTGGTACGACTTCACGGTGACCGTCGACTCCGACGCGACCTGGTCGCGCCGGTTCACCGGCCACCTCGAGTCGGGCGCGGCGAGCGTCAGCGGCTGACGTCGGCGTACAGCTCCGGGCGCGGGGCGAGCTCGACGGCCACCCGGCCGCCGCTCTCCAGCGCCCGGACCCCGGCCTCGGCGATCGCGGAGGACGCGTAGCCGTCCCACACGCTCGGGCCGGTGACCAGGCCGCGCCGGGTGGCGTCGACCCAGGACTGCACCTCGCGGTCGTAGGCCTCCGCGAACCGGACGAGGTAGTCCAGCGGCACGTCCTCGTGGGCGCTGCCCCGGGTGGTGACGACCATCGAGTGGTCCTCGCCGATCCGGGCGCTGCCCGCCTCGCACACGGCCTCGCAGCGCACCTGGTAGCCGAAGCCGCTGTTGACGAAGATCTCGACGTCGACCAGGGCGCCGCCGTCGGTCTCGAAGAGGACGAGCTGCGGGTCGATCAGGCCCTCGGGGGCGTTCGCCGACGAGCGCGGGCTGAGCACGGTCACCGCGGTGAGTTCCTGGCCGAGCAGCCAGCGGGCCGCGTCGATCTCGTGCGACACCGAGCTGTCGATGAGCATCGCCGAGGTGAAGTACGACGGCGACGACACATTGCGGTGGGTGCAGTGCAGCATCAGGGGGCGGCCCAACTGCCCGCCGTCCAGCAGGGACTTGAGACGCTGGTACTCCGCGTCGTAGCGCCGCATGAACCCGATCTGGGCCAGCCGCCGCCCGAGCCGTGCCTCCGCCTCCACCACGCGCAGCGCGCCGGTGGAGTCCGGCACCATGGGCTTCTCGCACAGCACCGGAAGGCCGCGCTCGAAGGCCGCGAGCAGCGCCTCCTCGTGCGCGGGACCCGGCGAGGCGATGAGTACCGCCTCGACCCCGGGAGCGTCCAGCGCGGCCACGGCGTCCTCGTGCACCGTGACCGCGTCCAGGCCGGCCGCCGCCTCCTTGGCGCGATCCGTGTCCGGGTCGGCCACGGCGGCGACCCTGGCGCCACTCACCACCTGATCGAGGCGTCGTATGTGGTCGGCTCCCATGTGTCCCGCACCCAGTACGGCCACACCCAGCAGGTCACCCACGTGCGCACTCCCTCTCCGTCGACGATCACGCCGTAGCGTACGCCGGACGGGAGGGGCGGCCTCAGGGGTGCGGGGAGGCCTCGGGAGTGCGCCGGTCTCCACGGGGCGGAGGGCTCAGTAGCGCAGTACGCCCGCGATGCCCTCCGCGTCGGTCAGGGTGCCGTCGGGGACGAAGCGGACCTCGGCGCCGGTCTCCAGGCACTGTTCGACGATCTCGTCCACGATGTCCTCGCGGGCGTCGAGGTCGCCGCTGTCGGCCGGGACCAGGTGGTCGCCGTGGTCGTCGCGGACCGTGACGCGGTAGTTCTCCTCGACGGCCAGCAGCCGGACCCGGCCCTCGCGTGCGTTCTGCCAGACCTCGTCGACGCCGGCCGCGAACTCCTTGCGCCCGCGCGCCGATTCGAGCTCGCGGGTCACGGTGACGGTGCTCTTGCGCGCCTCAGCGTCGACCAGCGGCCGTACGGCCTGCCACACGGCGTCGGGTGTGCCGTGCGCGAGGCCGCCGTGCGCGATGTGCACCGCGTCCTTGGTGGCGCTGCCGACCTCGTCGAAGGCGGACAGGGCGGCCTGGTCGCCGGTGACGTAGAGCGGGCGGCGGTGCTCGCGCAGGATCCGGCCCATCGCGGTGTCCGCCTCGCGCAGGAAGTGCCGGGTGTCCTCGTCGCGGAAGGTGCTCGGGATGTCGCCGATCCGCTCCTGGCGCTCGGCGTCGAAGTTGTCCCGGTGGTCGCGGGTCAGCGGGAAGCCGCCGGTGTGGGTCTCGGTGACCCGGTCGACCCCGCCGTTCCACAGCGTCACGCGGTCCGCGGCGAGCGACAGCACCCAGAACGGGCGCTCTGAGGCCTGCGCGGAGACGAGATTGCGGGTCAGGAAGGTGTCCGAGAGCACCACACGCTCCGGCACGGACCTGGCGAGGGACCACACCTGGTGCTCACCCGGCGCGGCGAAGATCACCAGCCCGTCCTCGGCGTGCGCCAGATCGACCTCGGCGAGGGCCTGGTCGAGCTGCCGGGAGACGTCGATGCGCCGCTCCCGGGGGACCGCGGGATCGGTCTCCAGCTGCTTCTTGGCCTCGGCCAGCACATTGCGCAGCCGGACCGGATCCTGGGCGTTGTCGGGCTCGCGACGATGTGTCGGGGTGAGCACGGAGACCGCGGGGTAGGGGCGCGGGCGCCGCAGTTCGGTGAGGGTGGCGGGACTCAGTGCGTGCTCCATAACAGCACGATAGGGCCGATTCACGGATGGGGCATATGGGGGAAGCCCGCCAGGCAAACGGGGCAATTCATTGCTAACGTCCCTCGGGTCGCGCGAGCCGCCGAGGACGCCCCTTGTTCTCCGTCCTCCGACCTCCGGAAGGGTGTGTGCACCGTGACCCGACAGGACTCCGTGGACCGGCACACGTACGGCGTCCACTCCGAGGTCGGCCGGCTGCGCAAGGTGCTCGTCTGCGCACCCGGCCTCGCCCACCGCAGGCTCACCCCGACCAACTCGGACGACCTGCTCTTCGACGACGTGATGTGGGTCGAGAACGCCCAGCGCGACCACGCCGACTTCGTCAACGAACTCCGCGAACGCGGCGTCGACGTCGTCGAGTTGCACGAACTGCTCGCCCAGACCATGACGATCCCCGCCGCCAAGGACTGGCTCCTGGACCGGAAGATCGTCGCGAACGCGGTCGGACTCGGGATCGTCGACGCGACCCGCGCCTATCTGGAGAGCCTTGAACCGGCCGAACTGGCCCGGTACTTGATCGGCGGCCTCGCCACCACCGACCTCCCGGACGAGTACCGCACCGACCACATGGCCCTCGTCCGCGAGTCGACCGGCGTGCGCGAATACCTGATGCCGCCGCTGCCCAACACCCTCTACACCCGCGACACCACCTGCTGGCTCTACGGCGGCCTCACCCTCAACCCGCTGTACTGGCCCGCCCGGCACGACGAGACCCTCCTGATGAAGGCGGTCTACACCTTCCACCCCGACTTCGCGGGCTCCGTCGTCTGGTGGGGCGACCCCGAACTCGACTGGGGGCAGGCCACGTTCGAGGGCGGCGACATCATGCCCGTCGGCAACGGCGTCGTCCTCATGGGCATGAGCGAGCGCACCTCGCGCCAGGCCATCACCCAAGTCGCCAAAGCCCTCTTCGAGTTGGGCGCCGCCGAGCACGTCGTCGTCGCCGGGATGCCGAGGCTGCGCTCCGCGATGCACCTCGACACCGTCTTCACCTTCGCCGACCGCGACCTGGTGACCCTCTACCCGGCCATCATGGACGCGGTCCACACCTTCTCCCTGCGCCCCGGCGACAGGGCCCCCGGCATCGACATCGTCGACGAGGGACAGGCGCCGTTCACCGACGTCGTCGCCAAGGCGCTCGGCCTGCCCGCGCTGCGGATCGTGGAGACGGGCGGCGACGACTACGCCTCCGAGCGCCAGCAGTGGGACAGCGGCAACAACGCGGTCGCGCTGGAACCGGGCGTGGTCTTCACCTACGACCGCAACACCCAGACCAACGCCCTGCTGCGCAGAGCGGGCGTCGAGGTCATCACGATCGTCGGCGCCGAACTCGGGCGCGGCCGGGGCGGCGGCCACTGCATGACCTGCCCGATCGTCCGGGACCCGGTGGAGTTCTGACGTTCGCGGCGGCGACGGGATGTTGAGCAACTCTTTGCCCATGGCCGATTCCTGACGAGCGCGGCCCGGTGGGGCCCCGTTCCGTGGATCTCGGGTGCGCAAAGCGCGGCTCAAAACCGGGGGTCGGGGCGGCCGTTCAGGTTACGGGCGTGTTGACCGGCCCGGTGGGTGTGACACACGCTCGTCATATAGGTGCTGGATACAACTGGTTCGGCGGATGCGGGTCGGGCGTGCGGGAACACGCAGGTGAACACCCCCGTTTCCGGCGGACCGAACGCAGGAGGTAACGCATGTGCGGCATCACCGGCTGGGTCTCCTTCGACCGTGAACTGCGCTCCGAGGCCGCGACATTGGATGCAATGACGGAGACGATGGCCTGCCGCGGCCCGGACGACCGAGGCACCTGGGTTCAGGGTCCCGCCGCCCTCGGACACCGCCGGCTCGCGATCATCGACCTGCCCGGCGGACGTCAGCCGATGACCGCCGACACGGCGGACGGCACGGTCGCGCTCGTCTACTCGGGGGAGGCCTACAACTTCACCGAGCTCCGCCGCGAACTCGCCGACAGGGGACACCGGTTCACCACCGACTCCGACACCGAGGTCGTCCTGCGCGGCTACCTCGAATGGGGCGACGGCGTCGCCGAACGCCTCAACGGCATGTACGCCTTCGCGATCTGGGACAGCCGCCGCGACCAACTCGTCATGATCCGCGACCGGATGGGCATCAAGCCCTTCTACTACCACCCGACCTCGGACGGCGTCCTGTTCGGCTCCGAACCGAAGGCGATCCTCGCCAACCCGCTGGCCCGCCCCAAGGTCACCCTGGACGGACTGCGCGAACTCTTCACCATGATCAAGACCCCCGGACACGCCATCTGGGACGGCATGCGCGAGGTCGAGCCCGGCACCGTCGTCACCGTCGACCGATCCGGTCTACGGCGGCGCGTCTACTGGCAGTTGGAGACCCGCCCGCACACCGACGACCGCGACGCCACCGTCGCCCACGTCCGCACGCTCCTCGACGACATCGTCCGCCGCCAGCTCGTCGCCGACGTACCGCGCTGCACCCTGCTCTCCGGCGGCCTCGACTCCTCCGCCATGACCGCGATCGCCGCCCGCCAACTCGCCGAGCACGGCGAGAAGGTGCGCAGCTTCGCCGTCGACTTCGTGGGCCAGAACGAGAACTTCGTCGCCGACGAACTGCGCGGCACCCCCGACACCCCCTACGTCCACGACGTGGCCCGCGCCTCCGGCACCGACCACCAGGACATCGTCCTCGACGCACAGGCACTCGCCGACCTCGACGTCCGCGCGAAGATGCTCCGCGCCCGCGATCTCCCCCTGGGCTTCGGCGACATGGACTCCTCGCTGTACCTGCTCTTCCGCGCCATCCGCGACCAGTCCACGGTCGCCCTGTCCGGCGAGTCCGCCGACGAGGTCTTCGGCGGCTACCTCCAGTTCTTCGACGAGGAGGCCCGGCGCGCCGACACCTTCCCCTGGCTGGTCCGCTTCGGCCAGCACTTCGGCGACGACTCCGACGTCCTGCGCCCCGACCTGACCAAGGCCCTCGACACCCAGGCGTACATCGCGGACGGCTACCGCACCGCCGTCGCGGGCATCCAACGCCTGGACGGGGAGAGCGACTTCGAGTACCGCATGCGGCGCATCTGCCACCTCCACCTCTCCCGCTTCGTCCGCATCCTCCTGGACCGCAAGGACCGCGCGAGCATGGCCGTCGGCCTGGAGGTCCGCGTCCCGTTCTGCGACCACCGGCTCGTCGAGTACGTCTTCAACACCCCCTGGGCCCTCAAGTCCTACGACGGCCGCGAGAAGACCCTGCTCAGGGAGGCCACCGCGGACGTCCTCCCGCAGTCCGTCTACGACCGGGTCAAGAGCCCTTACCCGTCCACCCAGGACCCGAAGTACGCGGTCGCCCTCCAGGACCACGCCAAGGACCTCCTCGCCCGGCCCTCCCACCCGGTCTTCGACCTCGTCGACCGCGAGAGGCTCCGCCAGGCCGCCCACCGCGACACCCCCATCGTCACCCAGGCGGGGCGCCGCGGCCTGGAACGCGCCCTCGACCTGGCGCTCTGGATGGACCTCTACAAGCCCGAGATCTCCCTCGCCTGACCTCAGGGCGCGGGCACGGTGTCCGGCGGGCACGAACTCCCGCTGGGCGGCAGGGAACCGTAGAGCAGGAAGTCGTCGACCTTGCCGTGCACGCACTTCGAGGACGCGTAACCGGTGTGGCCCTCGCCCTTGTTGTCGAGGACCACGGCCGAGGACCCCAGCCGCTGGGCCGTCTCCACGGTCCAGCGGTACGGCGTCGCCGGGTCGCCCCGGGTGCCGACGAGCAGCATCTTCGACGTGTCCACGTCCTTGACGTCGTCGCGGATGTAGTCGGTGCCCTTGGGGCGGCCGTAGCACATCAGCACTTCGGTGAGCCGGTAGCGGCCGAAGACCGGTGACGCCTCCTCGTACTGGGCGCGCAGCGCGTCCAGGTGCTTGGTGATCTGGTCGGCGGTGGGGCGGTCGGGGTCGTCGGCGCAGTTGACGGCCATCAGGGCGGCCGGGAGGTTGTCGAGCGGGACGTCCTGCGCGTCGGTGATCCCGCCGCTGCCGCCGAGCCGGGGGACACCGGTGCCGCCGGAGGAGAACCCCATGACGGCCCGCGTGTCACCGTCCTCCACCAGGGAGGCGATGGCCCGCTCCAGCGCCGGCCACAACTGCCTGCTGTACAGCGCCTGGCTGATGGAGCCGACCAGGTCCTGGCCGGAGAACGTGTCGCCGAAGTCGGTCTGCACCGGGTCCTTGTCGAGGGAGCGGACCAACTGGACGGCCTTGTCCGGCGCCTCGCGCGCGTCCGTCCCGAAGGGGCAGGCGATGTCCTGCACGCACCAGTCGAGGAAGTCCTCCAGCGCCGTCTGCTGTCCCTGGGCGCCCGCGACGCCCTGCTCGGACAGCGGTTCGGTGAGGGTGTCGACGCCGTCGAGCACCAACCGGCCGACCTTCTCGGGGAATTGGGCCGCGTACACCGCGCCGAGCCGCGTCCCGTACGAGAAGCCGAGGTAGTTGAGCTTCTTGTCGCCGAGGGCCTGGCGCATCACGTCCAGGTCCCGGGAGGCGTTGACCGTGCCGATGTGCGGCAGGACGGGGCCGGAGTACTTGGCGCAGGTCGCCGCCGCCTTCCGCAGCTGCCGCAGGACGACCTTCGGGTCACTGCTGTCCGAGGGGTCCTCCTCGGCCGCGGTCGAGCCCTCCTCGGTACCCGCGCCGCAACTCACCGGCGAGGACTGGCCGACGCCGCGCGGATCGAAGGTGACGACGTCGTAGCCGTTCGTCAGATCCATGAACTCCTTGCCGTCCGAGGCGAGTTCACTCACGCCCGCGCCACCGGGACCGCCGAAGTTCAGCAGCACGGAACCCCGCGACTTGCCGGTCGCGCGGTACCGGGCCAGCGCGAGGTCCAGCGTGCGCGCGCCGGGCTTCGCGTAGTCGAGCGGGACCGTGACCTTCCCGCACTGCAGATCCTTGGGCGCGTCCATGTCCTTGCACGCGGCCCACTTCACCTTCTGCCGGTAGAACCGGGACAGGTCGGGCTGCGGCCGGTCGTCGGCCGTGGCGAGCGCGGGCACCCCCGCGCCGAGCAGCGCCAGCGTGAGGACCCCGGTGAACGCGCGGCGCCGGAACGCGGGCCGCGTTGACAGCTTGGCCAGCATCAATGCCTCCAAGAACGCGCCGTGACCAGCGCCTTCGATCACGATAAGGGCGCCACACGGGCCCCGCCTCCCGGCGAGCGGGGTGGCGAACGGTGCCGTATTCTGCGCTCCTTCCATAGTCCTAAGCGGTTTTCCGACTAATGGTTTTCGACTGATCAGTAATCGTTACGAGTAGTTCGATAACCGCGACGCCCGATGGGGTGAAAGGAGGACAAGCCATAACCCGCATGGTGCGCCCGCGTTTTATCCGGTGCGGGTGTGTGCCCGCTACATCTCTGGAAGGCAGGGAACCTATGAAACGGGTTACCCGAAACGGTGTGATCGCCGTCGCCGCCGCATCCGGTGCGCTGGCCGCGGCGATGCCGGCGTTCGCGGACTCCGGTGCGGACGGCGCCGCGGTCGGTTCGCCCGGGGCGATCTCCGGCAACACCATTCAGCTCCCGGTGCACGTACCGGTGAACGTGTGCGGGAACACCGTGAACGTGGTGGGACTCCTCAACCCCGCCGCGGGGAACAGCTGCGCCAATGACAGCGGAGCGAAATCCGCGGGCGTCCACAGGAGCGGCGGCAGGAACACAGGTGAGACGCACGGCGGTGCCGTCGCACAGGGCGGCGAAAAGGATTCGCCGGGTCTGCTCTCCGGCAACGGGGTGCAACTCCCGATCCACCTCCCCGTCAACCTCAGCGGCAATTCCGTGAGCGTGGTCGGCGTCGGCAACCCGAGCGTGGGCAACCACTCCGAGAACACCTCGGGCGACCACCCCCACCACCTCGCGCCGCCGACCCCCGCGCCGCCCGCGCCGCCCGCGCCGCCCGCGCCGGCGAAGCCGCACCCCGGCCCGGAGGCGATGACGGAGGTGAGGGGACACCCCGCCCAGCCCGTAGCCGAGGCGTCCCTCGCCCACACGGGCGCCGACGGCACCATCCCGGCTGCCGCCGCGAGCGCGGCTCTCCTCTTGGGCGGCGCCGCCCTCTACCGGCGCTACCGCCCCAGGGCGGGACGCTGACCTCAGCACCCGCACCAGGACGGAAGGCCCCACCGGGTACGCGACCGGTGGGGCCTCCGTCGTCCCCGGGGGAGGGCGGAGGCGTCAACTCCTAAGAGCCGCCGAGGAGTTCATCGGACGGTTCCGACGGAGCCGTGAGCAGTGCGCGGGCGGACTTCCGGAACGCGGTCAGCAGGCGGTGGTGCTCGCCGGCGCGGGTCGCGAGGGCGACATGGCTGGGCTCCACGCCGTGGAGCGGGATCGCCGTGATGTCGGGGCGGACCGTCTGGCCGGGCCGGAGACCCGCCACGATCGCCACGGCCTGTCCGTCGGCCACGAACTCGAACTTGTCCTCCAGCGCCCGGACGACCGGACCGCCGGGTGCCGGGCGGCCGTCCGGCCGGGGGTCGATGCGCCAGAAAGCAGACCACGCCGGATCCGCGCCGGGCATCCGGGGAAGAGGCTCGTCGGCGATGTCGTCCAGGGTCACCGACTCCTTGCCGGCGAGGCGGTGGTCGAGCGGGACGAGCAGGAAGCGCGGCTCGTCGTAGAGGATCGTGACGTCCAACTGACCCGTAGGGAACGGCAGTCGGGCCACCACCACGTCGACCCGCCGGTCGAGCAGCGCCGACCGCACGTCGTCGTAGGTGAGATGTACGACCTGCACATCGGCGTCCGGATGTCTGCGCCGTACGTCGCGCACCGCCGGGGTGACGAAGAGGTTCGCCATGTAGCCGACGGTGAGGCGGCCGGGCTGCGCAGCGGCGCGGGTCTCGGCGGCAGCCTGCGCGGTGGAGCGCAACAGCGCCTTCGCGCGCGGCAGGAAGACCTCCCCGGCCTCGGTGAGCCGGGTGCCCTGCGGGGTACGGTCCAGCAGGCGGGCCCCCAACTGGTCCTCCAGGCGCCGTACTTGACGACTGAGCGACGGCTGGGTGATGTGCAGTGCCTCGGCGGCACGGCCGAAGTGCCGCTGCTCGGCGACGGTGATGAAGTACCGCACGAGACGCAGTTCGAGGTCGGGGGCGGGAGGGAGGTCCGTCATGCCTGGAGTGTACTGCGGTGCGCGTGGGTCTTCTCCTTGGATAGGGGCCTTGAGCTGCTGTGATGCCTGAAACGTATTGCGTCATGCGTAACAGGCTTTGGACCCGGAGCCCGTGCCGTGCCCACGATGGAAACACATCGCAGCTCCACTCCAACCTCTTCGAAGGAACGCACCATGCGTGTTTTCGTCACCGGCGCCAGCGGCTTCATCGGGTCCGCCGTGGTCCGTGAACTGCTCGACGCCGGGCACACGGTCACCGGACTCGCCCGCTCGGACGCGTCCGCCGAGGCGCTGACCGCGGCCGGGGCCGCCGTGCACCGGGGATCGCTCGACGACCTCGACAGTCTGCGTGCGGGCGCCGAGGCGGCGGACGGGGTCTGCCATCTGGCGTTCATCCACGACTTCTCCGACTTCGCCGCCAACTGCGCCACCGATCTGCGCGCCATCGAGACCATCGGCGAGGCGCTCGCGGGCACCGACAAGCCCTTCGTCGTCACCTCCGGGACGCCCGGACTGCCCGACGGGAAGGTGGCGACGGAGGAGGACCAGGTCGATCCCGGGTCCTTCGCGGCGACTCGGCAGCCGTCCGAGCTCGCGGCGGTCGCGTTGGCGGAGCGGGGGGTGCGGTCGTCTGTTGTGCGGCTGCCGCGGTCCGTGCACGGGACGGGGGACCAAGGATTCGTGCCTCAACTCATCGCCACCGCACGGGAGAAGGGGGTTTCGGCGTACGTCGGTGACGGGAGTGCGCGGTGGCCCGCCGTGCACCGGCTTGATGCGGCGCGGTTGTATCGGTGGGCGCTGGAGTCCGCGCCGGCGGGGTCCCAGTACCACGCGGTCGGTGACGAGGGGCTGTCGTTGCGGTCCATCGCGGAGGTCATCGGGCGACGGCTCGGTGTGCCGACCGGGAGCGTGCCTGCGGACCAGGCGGTCGAGCACTTTGGCTTTCTCGGGCTTGTCGCCTCGCTGGACTGCCCTGCCTCCAGCGAGCTCACGCGGAAGCAGACGGGGTGGGAGCCGGTGGAGGTGGGATTGCTGGGCGATCTCGAAGCGGCGTACTACTTCGGGGAGTTGTAGGAAGTCGGGGGCGGTGCGGACGGTTGGCTGTCCGCGGGGCGGTGAGGGCTGGCCGCGCAGTCGGGTGCCGACTGGCCCCTCAACCGCCGCTTCAGGGCCGGGACATGGCGGTGCGTTGAGTTCGACCGCACCTCGGCGCTCCCCGACCTGGAGCGGTCAAAGACTTGCTGCTGGTGTCCTGTCCTGATCACATGCTGTGCTCGGTGGGATCGGCGATGGCCTGGACCGCGGTCCAGAACGTTGTCCGGTCTCCTGCGGCGGGGGCGAGAAGGGCGCGGCGGACGGCGCGTGCGTGAGCGGGCCGGGCGGTGGCCAGGGCGTCGCGGCCGGCGTCGGTGGCGACGATGACGCGGCGCCCGGCGGGGCCGTCCTCGCGGGTCAGCAGCCCGCGGTCGGCCATGCGCGACAGCTGGCGCGAGAGCCTTGCCCGCTGCCAGCCGAGCATGAGTCCCAGTTTCTGCTGGGGCATGCGGCCGGCGCCGTTCTCGATCACGCGCGACAGGACCGAGAAGTCGGGCACGGACAGGGCGGACGCGTCGAGGATCTCACGCGCCACGGCTGCGGCTACGGCGTCGTTGGCCTGCTTCCAGGCGATCCAGCGCGCCATCTCGGAGTCGTCCAGCGGAGGGGAGGTCATGTGCTCACCGTACGCTGCCGGGTTGCCATGTAAACATCCGAGATGCATGCTGTTTACATGGCAACAAGCGAGAGCAGTCGCACAGTACTCATCACCGGCGGCAGCGCCGGAATCGGCCTCGGCCTGGCCGTTCGGTACCTGAAAGCCGGACACCGCGTCATGGTCACCGGGCGCAGCCCCCAGAGGCTGGCCGCCGCTGCCGAGGAACTGCCCGGCCTGGAGACCTTCGTCAGCGACATCGGCAGCGCACGCGGACGTGAGGAGTTGGCCGCGCACGCACAGCACGTCATGCCAGACCTCGACGTCGTGATCAGCAACGCCGGAATCCAGCGGCGCGTGGGCATCGCGGCGGACGACGCTCCGTGGGCCGAGGCGCAGAACGAGCTCGACATCCTGCTCGCCGGACCGGTCCACCTTGCCCGGCTCCTCACCCCGCAGCTTCTGCGGCATGGCCGCCCGAGCGTGTACGTCAACGTCACCTCTGGCGGTGCCTTCCAGCCCATGCCCTTCGCGCCGCTCTACAGCGCGGCCAAGGCGGCGCTGCACAGCTACACCGTGAACCTGCGCCACGCGTTGGGGGCCACGCCGTGCCGGGTGGTGGAGCTGATCCCGCCGGCCGTGGCCACCCAGCTGGCCGGACCCGGCCCCAACCACGGCGCCGATCCGGAGGAGTTCTGCGACACCGTCTTCCCGCTCCTTGACGGCTCGCGTCCCGAGGTCGGCTTCGGCCCGACCGCGCAGCCGGACTTCATCGAACGCCTCGCCGCCGAGAACCGCGCCTTCGAAGCGGCCTCAACCCGCTTCGCCGTCCCGCTCTACCGACCGGACGGCAGCGTGGAAAAGCCCCACTGACCGCACCCCACCGCCGCCGGACCAGGTGGCCGTGCTGCGGTCTCACCCGGGACCTGGGTTGCGACGCCGCGGTCACGTCATGGGGGAATGGCGTCGAGCGTGTCCCTCACGCTGCGCAAGGCGGCTCCGAGCACGTCCCGGGGCGGTGTGGCGAGTGCCAGGCGGAGGGCGCGGGGGACGGTGGGTCCGGTGGCGAAGGCGTCCGCGGTGGACACGAGGATCCCCTGTTCCGCGAGAACGGCAGCAGCATGATCGGTGCGCTGATGCGGCTGCAGAGCGAGCCACACGGTGTAGGAGACAGGGTGTGCCGTGATGTCCAGACCGGCGAGGGCAGCGCGGGCGATGTCCTGTCGGGCGGCCGCGTCCTCGCGGCGGTCTTTCTCCAGGCGTGCGACCGTTCCGTCGATGATCCAGCTGGTGGCGAGGGCGGTAACGACTCCCGGGGCTCCCCAGGCCGCGGCACGGAGGCTGCTCGTGGCTGCTTCCAGATGGCGGTCGGGCACCACGGCGAAGGCGAAGCGCAGGCCGGGTGCCACGTTCTTGGACAGGCCGGCGACGTAGCAGGTGCGTTCGGGCGCGAGGGCTTGGAGCGGTGGTGGCGGTGAGGGTTCGAGAAAGGCGTAGGTTCCGTCCTCGATGATCAGGCAGTTGTGTGAGCGGGCGAGGGTGGCCAGCCGCTCGCGTTGCTCCCGGTCGAGCACCCAGCCGAGCGGGTTGTGCATGGTGGGGATGGTGTAGATCGCGCGGACGGGCCGGGCGCGGCACATCCGATCGAGCGCGTCGAGGTCCGGTCCCG
The DNA here is from genome assembly GCF_036187565.1 of Streptomyces sp. NBC_00252. Taxonomy (NCBI): domain Bacteria; kingdom Bacillati; phylum Actinomycetota; class Actinomycetes; order Kitasatosporales; family Streptomycetaceae; genus Streptomyces; species Streptomyces sp. NBC_00252. The sequence continues at coordinate 9,208,675 of NZ_CP108087.1, forward strand.
CAGCCGTGACCGGGATGGGGGCAAGGTCGAGGCTGTGTGTCGAGGCGAGGAGCTTGATGCCCGGGTAGCTGAGTGCGTCGACGGCGAGGACCTCGCCGGGAGAGGTGAGCGTGCGCAGCACCATGTCGAGCGCCTGCTGGGTTCCACTCGTCAGCAGGACGTTGTCCGGCACCGTGTCGATCCCCCGCTCCAGCAGGTAGGTGGCCAGGACCGCCCGGTCGTGGCGGTGTCCGCCGGGCGGATGCTGGCGCAACAGCGCCTCGACGTCTCCCGAGGCCGCCATCGTGCGTAGGGCCTGCCTCAGCTGGTCGCCCTGTCCGGGGGCCAGCGGCTGATTGAACGAGAGGTCCGCCACCCTCGGCACCGGCAGAGCGCGTGAGGGTTCCAGACCGTCGTAGCCGGAGCGCACCCGGACGAACGTGCCCCGGCCCGGCTCCCCGACCACCAGGCCCAGGGCGGCGAGTTCGGCGTAGACGCGGGTGGCCGTGGCCAGCGCGATCCGCCGCTCGCGCGCGAGAGTGCGGTGTGTCGGGAGGCGGGTGCCGGCCGGGATCGCTCCGGATCGGATGGCTGCGGCGAACTCGTGGACAACGGCCTTGTACGAGGACGGTCGCATGCGGCACCTGCTGTCCGTCGTGGAGAGGCATGGGAAACGGGCTTGATTGTATCCAGGACAATTAATGGATCGTCCTGGATTGGCTTCGTAGCCTCGACGGGTCCGAACCCAGGCGAAACGGAGCAACCGGCATGACCGTACGCATCGAGCGGGACAACCAGGTCGTCGTGATCACCATCGACCGGGAACAGAAGCTCAACGCCCTGGACTATCCGACGATCGACGCGCTGCTCGCACAGCTCGACCTCATCGACTCCGACGACAGCGTCCGCGCGGTCATCCTGACCGGCGCCGGGCACAAGGCCTTCAGCGCAGGCGCGGACATCCCCTCACTGGCCGCCAGCATCGCCGGCGGGCCCGAACGAGCGCTGCGCGAGATCGTCCGGCGGGGCCAGACGCTGACCCGGCGGATCGAGGAGTTCCCCAAGCCGGTGATCGTCGCGGTCAACGGTCTCGCCTACGGCGGCGGCTGCGAGATCACCGAGGCCGCCCCGCTCGCGATCGCCGCCGAGCACGCGACCTTCGCCAAGCCCGAGATCACCCTCGGGTTCCCGCCGCCCTTCGGCGGTTCCCAGCGACTGCCGCGGCACGTCGGCCGCAAGCGCGGACTGGAGATGATCCTGACCGGCGACCAGATCCCGGCCGTCCGGGCTGCCGAACTGGGCCTCGTAAACGCCGTCGTGCCGGCCGACGCGCTCCTGGAGGCTGGGAAGGACCTGGCCGGACGGATCATCCGGCACGCACCGACGGCCGTAGCCGCCTGCCTCCGTGCGGTCACCCGCGGCATGAACCTGCCGATCGATGAGGGCCTGGCGGTCGAGGCGGCGTGTTTCGCCGCCACCGTTCCCACCGACGGCGTACGGACCGGCCTGCGCCGATTCCTCGAGGGACGGGCCTAGGCGTGAGGTGCAGTGAGGTCGGGGCCGTTGCTCATCGATGGCGCGCAGCTCCCCGCGCCCCTTTGGGGGTGCTTGTGGCGACGGTCCAGTGATACGACGGTGAGGGCGATCGCGACCAACGGCAACGCCGTCCACGGCAGTGCCCCGGCGCCCCACCCCGACAGCGCGAGGCCGCCGGTGAACGAGCCTCCTGCGATACCCGCGTTGTACACCGTGGTCTGCAACGACGTTGCCACGTCGGCGTGTTGGGGGCCCGAGGCGTTGACGAGGGCGGTTTGGATCAGGGTGGGGGCGCCGCCGAAGGCAACTCCCCATGCTGCGACGGAAGTCAGTAGGACGGCAGGGGAGTCGGCGAACAGGGCCAGGACGCACATGACCGTCACGATCAGGGTCAGTGCGCCGAGCAGGGTGGGGCGTGCCCAGCGGTCCACGAGTGCGCCGGTGGCCCAGATGCCGACGACCGTGGCGGCGCCGAACACCAGCAGGACGACGTCCGTACGGCCGGAGCCGGTGTGCGCGGTGAACGGGGCGACGTACGTGTACATCACCTGATGCCCCAGCAGCAGGAACAGCGTGACCGACAGGACGGCCGGGATTCCGGGGAGTACGGCGACGCGCCTCAACGGGACGCGTGCGCCGGGGAGTTCGCCGGGGAAGGCGGGCACCCGGTGCCGTATCCAGACCACCACCAGCAGCGCGAGCCCGGACAGCGTGCCGAACGCCGGGCGCCAGCCGATCGCGTCGGCCAGGGCGGTGCCGGCGGGGATGCCCAGGGAGAGGGCCAGGGTGATCCCGGCGAGGACGACCGCGATGGCCCGGCCTCGTCGCTCGGCCGGCACCATCCGGGCGGCGTATCCGGCGAGCATCGCCCACATCGTGCCGCCCATGACCCCGGCCAGCAGACGGGCGCCGAAGGTGACGGCGTACGAGGACGACAGCGCGACCACCGCGTCTGCGCAGGCGAAGCCCAGCAGCGTGCCGATGAGGACCGGGCGGCGCGGCAGTCCGCGCAGCGCCGCGGTGACCGGGATCGCGGCCAGGAAGGACGCGACCGCGTAACCGGTGACGAGGAAGCCGACCCGCGCCTCGGAGACGCCGAGCGCCGGTGCCATCCGGGGCAGCAGCCCTGCGGGGAGGAGTTCCGTCAGGACGGCGGTGAAGGCGGCCGTGGACAGGGCGAGGAGCCCGGACCAGGGCAGGGCTGTGCCCTTGGCCGGGGATGCGGTGGTCATGGGACCATGGTCGAACCCTCACATCAGTGTGAAGGCAAGCGCGCGCCCCGCGAACGAGCCCCGCACGCTGTCCCCGGAGGCAGGCATGAAGATCGGTGAGCTCTCCCGCCGTACCGGCGTCCCGACCCGCCTCCTGCGCTACTACGAGGAACAGGACCTGCTCCACCCCGACCGCACCGAGAACGGCTACCGCTTCTACGGCGAGCCCGCGGTCCGGGACGTCCAGCAGATCCGCGGGCTGCTGGACTCGGGACTGACCACGGAGATGATCCGCGCGATCCTGCCGTATCTCTCCGGGCCCGAGGAGATCCACGTCCCCGCGGAGTGTCTGACTCCGGAGACGGCCGCCCTGCTCAGCGGCCATATCGAGCGGATCCAGGCCCGCATCGACTGCCTGGCCCGCAACCGCGACCGGCTCAGCGCGTATCTGGCGGCGGTACAGCCCGAGGTGCCCGCGCAGGGGTCGTAATCCCGTTGCCGGGGCCGCCACCGGATGGTGGAGTGAGCGCATGGATCATGCCTCGGTACTCGCCCTCCACGACCGTGACGTGCGCGAAGGCGCCCGTCCTGACGGCCCCGGCGCCCGTGTCGAGCGGGTCGGGGGAGTGGTGCGCCAGGTCGCCGACGGGCACGGGTGGAACGGCGTCCTCTGGTCGGACCTGGACGACGCGGACGCCGACGCGGTGATCGCCGAACAGATCGCGTACTACACCGGGCTCGGCCGCGACTTCGAGTGGAAGCTCTACGGCCACGACCTGCCCACGGATCTCGGACAGCGGCTGACGGCGGCGGGGTTCACGCCCGAGCCGCAGGAGACGCTGATGGTCGGGGAGATCAGCGAACTCGCCCTTGATTCTCAACTCCCGGACGGTGTGCGGCTGTTGGCTGCCACCGACCCCGCTGGTGTCGACCTCGTGGCGGACGTCCACGCGAAGGCCTTCGGCACGGACAGCTCCCGGCTGCGCGCCCGGCTGCTCGACCAACTGGCCGCCGATCCCGACACGGTTGTGGCCGTCGTCGCCCTGGCCGGTGACGAACCGGTGAGCGCGGCGCGCATGGAACTCGTCCCCGGTACCCGCTTCGCCGGTCTGTGGGGCGGTGGCACGGTCGAGGCCTGGCGGGGCCGCGGCATCTACCGCGCCCTGGTCGCCCACCGCGCCCGTATCGCCGCGGATCACGGCTACCGCTACGTCCAGGTCGACGCCTCCGACCAGAGCCGTCCCATCCTCGAACGCCTCGGCCTCGCCCCGCTGACCACGACGACGCCGTACGTCTACGAGCCGTAGAGCAGGGGGTCGGTGCGCGGATGTCACATCCGCGTCGGCTCGATGCGTCTCATGGGCATGACGACGAACGAGAGCAGTCCCAGCCATCAGGAGATCCTCCTCGCCGGTGGGAGCGGCGTCCTGGGCGGCCATGTCGCCCAGGCCCTGACCGATGCCGGTCACAAGGTCACCGGCCTCGGCCGCGGGCCGGGCAACGGCATCCGCGCCGACCTCATGGACCGTGACGCACTGCTGCGCGCGGTCGACGGACACCACTTCGACACGGTGATCCACGCGGCGACCGCCCTGCGCAAGGCACCCATGCGCCACCGCGACATGCGTGCCACCGATGCCCTGCGCATCGAAGGAACCGCCCACCTCATCGAGGCGGCGCGCGCCACGGGCGCCCGCCGCTTCATCGTCGAGTCGATCGTCTTCGGCTACGGCTACGGGGACTTCGGCTCCCGCACCCTCACCGAGGACGACCCCTTCGGCCCGCGCGGCACCACTCCGCAACTGGAGGAGCACCTCGCGGGAATGCGTGACAAGGAGCAACTCACCTTCGAGGCAAAGGACGTGGAAGGCATCGCCCTCCGCTTCGGTCTCCTCTACGGTCCCGGCGGCACCGACGCCCTCCTCCCCATGCTGCGCGGGCGCCGGCTCCCCACCCCAGACGACGACGGCCGGGTCCTGCCCTGGGTCGAACTCACCGACGCGGCCCGCGCGGTGGCCGCCGCCGTCGAACGCGGCCGCCCGGGTGAGGCGTACAACATCGCCGACCGCACGCCCCTCGGCTTCCGCGCCCATCTCCTGTGCGTGGCGGAGGAGTTCGGCCTCCCGAAGCCCATGGCCGTACCGCTGTGGGCAGTTCGCCCGATGTCGTACGCCCACACGATGATGACCTGCAACCTGCGGGTGTCCAGCGCGAAGGCGGAACGGGAACTGGGCTGGACCCCGGTGTACTTGTCGAGCAGTGAGGGGCTTGCCGCACTGCACGCCGCGCGGTGAGCACGGATGCGTCTGCCCTCCGTGGCGCACGCAGGGCAGACGCACGGAAGCCGGCCCGCGGCTCGGCGGGCCGGACTTCGCATCGACGAGCGGGAGGGTGCCTGGTGACAAGGGGCGCCCGTCAGGAGTGCGGAACGAGGGGAACCGGGCGACAGGCCCGCACCAGCGGCCCTTCGCCCGGTCTCATCCGCGGCACTGCCCGACCAGCGCTCAGCGGCGCGCCCTCGACCGGTCCAGCGCGGCGATGCCCACCGCCGCCAGGCCGATCTGGATGAGCCACTCGATCCAGTCGACGCCCTTGGTGTCGGCGACCCCGAGGCCCGATGCGATCGCCGCGCCGATCAACGCGGCCACGATGCCGACCACGATCGTCAGCAGGACGCCGATGTGCTGGCGGCCCGGAACGACGAGCCGTCCCAACACGCCAATGATGATGCCGATGATGATGGCACTGATGATGCCCGAGATCTCCATCTCCGCCCCTCTTTGTCGATATCCCCGCTCTCTTCATGTGCCCGCTGCGCGCCAAGGCAGTCCGACCGACTTTCGCCGTCTGTTATTGCCGGGACTTTCTGTTCACGACCCCTTCATGCCATGTACCTTTCAATCGTTCAACGCGTGTAGAACTCCCCAACTACCGTTCTACGCGCGCAGATCAGGCGCCCGCACCGCACCTTTCCCCATCCCCTCACGGAGGTTCGCCGGATGCTTGGATCCAGAAGATCCCGCCGCAGACTCACCACCGCCCTCGCCGGCCTGGGACTTTTCGTCACGGGGGCGGCGCTTCAGTTCACCACCACGGCCACGCCCGCGCACGCGGCCACCACCCACCGCGTCCTGTTCGACGACGGCCACGCCGAAGAGGCCGGGAACGCGGACTGGATCGTCTCCACCAGCAAGCCCGACCCCCTCTCCCAGGACTCCTCCCCGTCCTCCGAGACCGACTGGACCGGCGCACTCTCCTCGTGGGGCGTCGCCCTGCAGAAGACCGGCAGTTACAGCCTGAAGACCGCCACCAGCGCGCTCACGTACGGCGGTTCGTCGACGACCGACCTGTCGAACTTCGACACGCTGGTCCTGCCCGAGCCGAACACGCTGTTCACCACCGCCGAGAAGACCGCGATCATGACGTTCGTCAAGAACGGCGGCGGCCTGTTCATGATCTCCGACCACACCGGCGCCGACCGCAACAGCGACGGCGAGGACGCCGTCGAGATCCTGAACGACCTGATGACGAACAACAGCGTCGACTCGACCGACCCGTTCGGCTTCTCCATCGACTCGCTCGACATCAGCTCCGGCTACCCGGCCGCGATCAGCGACAGCACCAACCCCGTCCTGCATGGCTCCTTCGGCACGGTCACCAAGAGCCTGATCGCCGACGGCACGACGGTCACGCTGAAGCCCGCCGACAACTCGGCCGTCAAGGGCCTTGTGTACCGCAGCGGTTACTCGGGCAACACCGGCGCCTTCTTCGCGACCAGCACGTTCGGCAGCGGTCGTGTCGCGTTCTGGGGCGACAGCTCGCCCATCGACGACGGCACCGGCCAGTCCGGTAACACGCTCTACGACGGCTGGAACGACACCGGCGCCACCAACGCGGCCCTCGCCCTCAACGCCACCGCCTGGCTGGCCGGCGAGGGCACCAGCGGCGGTGGCGGCGGGGGCGGCGGCACCACCTGCACCGCCGCGCAGCTCCTCGGCAACAACGGCTTCGAGTCGGGCAACACCACCTGGAGCGCCTCCAGCGGCGTGATCACCAACTCCAGCAGCGAGGCCGCCCGAACCGGTTCGTACAAGGCCTGGCTCGACGGCTACGGCACCGCCACCACCGACACCCTGTCCCAGTCGGTGTCCATCCCGTCCGGCTGCACCACCGCCGCGCTGAGTTTCTATCTCCACGTCGACACGGCGGAGACGACCACCAGCACGGCGTACGACACGCTCAAGGTCCAGGTCCTCAACAGCTCCGGCACCGTCCTGAGCACGCTGGCGACCTACTCCAACCTGAACGCGGCCAGCGGCTACACCCAGCGCAGCTTCAGTCTCGCGAGCTACGCCGGGCAGACCGTCACCCTCAAGTTCACCGGCGTGGAGGGCTCCACGCTGCAGACGTCCTTCGTCGTCGACGACACGGCGCTGAACGTCAGCTGACGACGACCGGTGGGGCCCGGCGGCGGCCGGGCCCCACCGGTTCACCGCGCCAAGACCGTGCGCTCCGGGGTGTTCCAGCCGGAGACCCGCACCCGTGGCACCGACCCGTGCAGATCGGCCGTCCGGTAGGTCGCCGTCAGTGTCGTCGACTCCCCGGGCCACAGGCTCACGTCGTTGTCGGACCACCGCACCGGCAGCACCGGCTTGCCCGCCGAGTCCACGAGATGGACGTCGGTGAGAAGCGAAGGCGCCTTCCCCTTACCGGAGTTGCGCACCGTGACCGTCGTCGTCGACGTGCCGTGCGGACCCGCCTCGGTCGACGCCGTCGCCGAAACCGGCGCCTGTGCCATCGAGTTGAGCCCCTTGAGATCGGCGTAGCTCGTCGTCGGCGTGTAGTACCAGTCGGTGTGCGCCCAGTCGAGCGTGTCGGGCTTGGCGGAAAGCCAGTACACGTTCCGGCTCACCTCCTTGCCGGACGCGTCGGTCAGGGTGAGGCGCACCAGGTACGTCGTCGACAGCCCGCGCACCGACGAGGGCGCGGGCAGGGTGAGCGCCGTGCTGTGCGCGCCGCCGCCGGAGACCTTCACCCCGGGCACCCTCTTCTCGTACTTCAGGGTGCCGTCGGTGTTGAACAGGGTCGCGCGGGCGGTGAGTTGGCGTGCCGACGCGCTCCGGTTGTTCACCACGACGACCGAGCGGTCGTCGTACGAGTACTGGATGTGCAGCGGTTCGTTCGCCTTCTTCGCGCCGAAGTAGGCGCCTCCCTGGTCGAGGTAACGGTCCATCAACTGCCAGTGCAGGGAGGTCCAGCCGCTGTTGAACATCCAGTAGACGACCCCGGTCGCGGGCTTCGAGGCGTCGGTGGCGTTGCGCTCGTAGGCCTCGAACTGGGCCCGCACGTTCTCGTACTGGGCGAGCTGGGCCTTGCGGACGTAGTCGGTGAGGCTCGTCGGCGGGCCGTAGCGGCCGGTCAAGGCGTTGTCGTAGAGCTTGAGGGTGTTGAAGGTGGAGGACGGGGAGCGGTGGTACTGCTTGGCGGCCGGGTCCTTCCAGAGGGTGGTGAGTTCGGCCGGGGTCATCATGCGGCGCAGGGTGTCGAGGGTGGGGATGTCGGGGCCGGCGCTGGTCTCGGAGTTGAAGCCGGTGGCGCCGCCCTCGCGTTTGGCGTACCAGTAGTTCGGCGGGATCCAGTCGTAAGGTCCGGTCATCTTCATGCCCGAACTGCCGGTGACAGGGGAGGAGTTGTCGGAGGCCGCGGCGACCACCGGGGTGGGCCAGTCGGCGGCCTTCAGGGCGTCCAGGTAGGTCTTCTCGATCTTCGCGTCGGGGGCGAAGTCGCTGCCGATGAGGAAGGAGATCACGCTCGGGTGGTCGCGCAGCCGGGCGGCCTCGGCGGCCATCGACGCCTTGGCGACCGGGTAGTCGGCGGCGGTCCACTTGTCGCCGCTCTCGCCGCCGTTGACCTGGCCCTCCCACTTGTCGCAGCACTCCCAGCCGGGGAGGGTCAGGATGCCGTAGCGGTCGGCGAGGTCGAAGAACTCGTCCGGCTCGATGTGGCCTTCGAGACGGATGGTGTTGAGGCCCAGGTCGAGGGCGTACTTCAGACGGTCCTCGACGTATGTCTTGTCCCAGCGCAGGAACTCGTCGGGTGACCAACCGCCGCCCTTGATCAGCAACTTGCGGCCGTTGACCAGGTATTGGCGGTCGCCCGCGGAGTTCAGCGGGGCCTGCACGTCGCGGATGCCGAAGGTCTGGTGCGCGGTGTCGGAGGGGGTGCCGTTCACGGAGGCGGTGAGGTCGAGGGCGTAGAGCGGCTGGCCGCCCATGCCCGCGGGCCACCAGACCTTCGGGGAGGTGAGGCGGAGGGCGAAGGCGACCGGCTTCGTCTGATGGGCGGCGAGCGAGACCGTCTCCTCGAAGGTCGTTCCGCCGACGCTGCCCCTGACCTTCGCGGTGACGGGCGCGCCGGAGTCGTTGCGGGCCCGCGCCTTCACCGTCAGGTCCGCGGAGGCGAGCGACGGCACGGCCAGCTTGGTCACCACGTGTGCGTCGCGGAGCGCGACCGGGCCGCCGCGGCGGACGAGGACGTCACGGACGATGCCCATGTTCTCGTCGGGCGGCGGCTGGAGCCAGTCGATCCAGCCCATGGTGAGGTTCTTGTCCGGGTCGTTCGGCCGGATGCGGAAGGCGACCGTGTTCGTGCCCGAGCGGACGAGCGAGGTGACGTCCAACTCGTGCTGTGTGTAAGCCCCGTTGACGTCCGCGGCCTTGGCGACCTGCTTGCCGTCGACGTAGACGTCGGCCGCCGAGATCACCCCGCTGAAGTCGAGGTAGGTGCGCCTGCCGGTGTCCGCGACCGTGAAGTCGCTGCGGTACCACCACGGCACCTGGAAGTCGGCCTTCGGGATCTTCCGCTGGTTGGTCGAGTAGAACGGGTCCGGGTGGACGCCGTCGGCGATCAGAGCCGCGAGGACGGTCGAGCGCGCACCGGCCGGGTACCAGCCGGCCGCCGGATAGCCGGGGGAGGAGACGGCCGCGGGGGAGTCGGGGACCTTCGCGGACGACTGGATGGCGTAGCCGGACAGCGCGGTGGCGGTCCCGGCGGTCGAGCGTACGGCGGTCACCGGGACCCGCGTGTGCTGCTGCGGGGACGGCTCCCGTGCCCCCGCCCACGCGCTGGTGGTGAGGGAACCGAGGAGGCCGAGGGCGACGGCGGCCGTGGCGAGACGGCTTCTGCGGAGTGGGGGGACGGCGGGGCGGTGGAACACGGCGGTCTCCAGCCTCGTCAAGTTAGGAAGCTTTACTAACCGCACCAGAAGGTAGGGCGCCCGACGATGCCTGTCAAACACCTGTGTCCGTGGGTGAGTTGCTCAGGACGTCGAGTGGCGCTCGAACACCAGGTCCCGCGCGGTGCCGAGCGCGGTGGCCACGGCACCCAGCAGCACCGCGTCCTCGCCCAGCGCGCTGGGCACGATCTTCGGGCGCAGGGGAGTGAGCGCCCGCAGGTTCTCCCGCACCGGGCGCAGCAGCAGATCCACGCTGTGCCCGACCCCACCGCCCAGCACCACGAGGTCCGGGTCGAGCACGGCCGCCGCTGCCGCCACGGTGTGCGCGATCCGCTCGCCCTCCAGCTCGACCGCCTTGATCGCGGCGGGGTGTCCCTGCCGGGCCGCGTCGAACACGGCCTTCGCGGTGAGCTGCTGCCCGCTCATGCCGAACCGGCGGGCCGCCTCCACCACGGCCACCCCCGACACCGCGTCCTCCAGCGTCTCCGGCTTCTGCCGCCCCGGCCACGGAAGGAACCCGATCTCACCGGCGCCGCCGTGCGCCCCCGTGAACAGCCGCCCCTCGCTGACCACGCCCATGCCGAGACCGGTGCCGATCAGGATGTACGCGAACAGTCGGCTCCCCGCGCCGACGCCGTACGTGTACTCGCCCAGCGCCGCGAGGTTCGCGTCGTTGTGCACCTCCAGCGGGACGCCCAGCTCCTCCCGCATCCGGTCGAACAGCCCGGCCCGGCCCCAGCCCGGCAGATGCATCGCGTACCGCACGCGGCGCCGCTGCTCGTCGTAGACGCCGGGCGTGCCCACCACGGCGTGCACCACGGCGGCCGGTGCCACCTCGGAGTTGGCGACGACCTGGTGGGCGGTGGTAACCACCAGGTCTGCCATCGCGCCCGAGCTGCGGGCCCGGTTGCGGACGTCGGCCCGGGCCACGACCTCGCCGTCCAGGTTGGCCACCGCGACCCGCAGCCAGCTGCGCCCGACGTCGATCCCGAGCGCGTAACCGGCGGACGGGTCGGGGGCGTAGAGCACGGCGGTCCGGCCGCGCTCGGGGGACTGTGTGCCGACCTCGTGAACGAGGCCCGCCTCCTCCAGCGCGGCCAGCGCGCTGGAGACCGTCGGCTTCGACAGGCCTGTCTCGCGGGCGAGTTGGGCCCGCGAGGCGGCACCGGCGGTGCGCAGCCGGTCGAGCAGCAGCCGCGCGTTCGTACTGCGCAGCCGCTGACGGCTCCACGGCTGGTCCGGTCGCTCCACGGCGTCACTGACGGGCATCGCATCATTCTCCGGTATCCGGGACAGCCTCTTGACGAGTCTAGTAAGGCTCCTTAACTTTATCGCCCAGTCAGCCACCGGATACCGGCCCGCACGCCGCACCCCCCTCTCCCGCACTTACGCACACCCTCAGGAGCCTCCATGTCCGGCAGTCCGCCCCCAGACGGCGGTTTCGTCCGCCGCGTCGGCCTCTTCCAGGCCACCGCCATCAACATGAGCCAGATGTGCGGCATCGGGCCGTTCGTGACGATCCCGCTGATGGTCGCCGCGTTCGGCGGTCCGCAGGCGGTGATCGGCTTCGTCGCGGGGGCGATCCTCGCGCTGGCCGACGGGCTCGTGTGGGCCGAGATGGGCGCCGCGATGCCCGGATCCGGCGGCAGTTACGTCTATCTGCGGCAGGCCTTCCAGTACCGGACCGGGCGGCTGATGCCGTTCCTGTTCGTGTGGACGGCGATGCTCTTCATCCCGCTGATCATGTCGACCGGCGTGGTCGGCTTCGTGCAGTATCTCGGCTACCTGGCACCGGACTTGGGCAAGACGTCCGGCGACCTCGTCGGCCTCGGGGTGATCGCCCTGGTGGTGCTCCTGCTCTGGCGCGGCATCGAGAACATCGCGCGGATCACCGCCGTGATGTGGGCCGTGATGATCGCGGCGGTGTTCCTGGTCATCGTGGCCGCCGCGAGCGACTTCAGCGCGCACCTCGCCTTCACGTACCCGGCGCACGCCTTCGACCTGGGCAGCAACCACTTCTGGCTCGGCTTCGCCGGCGGCCTGACCATCGGCATCTACGACTACCTCGGCTACAACACCACCGCCTACATGGGCGCCGAGATCAAGGACCCGGGCCGCACCCTCCCGCGCTCGATCCTCTTCTCCATCGTCGGCATCATGGCGATCTACCTGATGCTCCAGATCGGCACCCTCGGGGTCATCGACTGGCACCGGATGACCAACGTCAACGACATCGCCTCCACCTCCGTGGCCTCGGCGGTCCTGGAGAAGACGTGGGGCAAGGGCGCCGCCGACACGGTGACCGTCCTGATCCTGATCACCGCCTTCGCGTCCGTCTTCACCGGCCTGCTCGGCGGCTCCCGGGTGCCCTACGACGCGGCCCGCGAACGCGTCTTCTTCCGCCCGTACGCCAAGCTCCACCCCAAGCACCGCTTCCCGATGCTGGGCCTCGCCACCATGGGCGTGATCACCGCGATCGGGTTCCTCATCGGCCGCCACACGGACCTGGCGACCCTGATCCAGCTCCTGACCACCGTCATGGTCATCGTCCAGGCACTGGCCCAGATCATCGCCCTCACGGTCCTGCGCAAACGCCAGCCGACGCTGCGCCGCCCTTACCGGATGTGGCTCTACCCCGTGCCGAGCATCATCGCCTTCGTCGGCTGGTGCGTGATCTACGGCTACGCCGACAAGAACTCCCCGGGCCGCCACCCCATCGAATGGTCCTTGGCCTGGCTCGCCCTCGGCTGTGTCGCGTTCCTCCTCTGGTCCCGCTTCGAGAAGGTCTGGCCGTTCGGCCCGAAGGAGATCTCGGAGGAGTACCTCACGGAGGCGACCCCCGAACCCGCCGGAACCTAGGGCCTGTTGGCCCACCCGGTCGCGGCGAGCACGTGCTCCGCGATGTCGACGACTGGGCGCCCGTCGGTCACCACCCGGATGGTGTCGACGGGCGCACGGTCGTCCAACAGGCATGCGTCGAGCACGCTCACCGTGCTGGTGTACACGAGCCGCCGGTACCCGAGGGTGGCGTAATTCCCCCACACAGCAGTCGAGTTGGCCTCGCCGATCGCCAACCGGTGCACCTGCCCTTGCCGAGCAATACTCGAGCGGGCGAACCAATTCGGGAGGCGGTCCAGGTGGCGGAATCGGCGCTCGGCGGAGGCGCGATCAACCAGGTCGTGCGGGTCGGGGAGACCGTGCGGCGTACTCCCGTGTCGCCGGAACGGTCGGGCTATGTGACCGGACTGCTCGCGCACTTCGAGCGACGGGGCTGGCCGGGGGCGCCCCGGTTCCTCGGTACGGACGAGCGCGGGCGGGAGATGTTCCGGTACGTCGAGGGCCGGGCGGCCGTCAGCGCCGAGGAGCGGGCCGCCGTCCGCACCGACGACAGCCTCGTGCGCGTCGCACGGCTCGTGCGGGCCTTCCATGATCTGACCCACGGCACCCCGCAGGCCGGTGAGAAGGACGTCGTCTGTCACAACGACCTGGCGCCCAAGAACACCGTCTACGACAGCGCGTGGCACCCCCTGGCGTTCGTCGACTGGGACCTCGCCGCCCCCGGCGAGCGCATCCACGACGTCGCGCATGTCTGCTGGCAGTACCTCGACCTCGGCCCGGACGTCACCGACCTCCCCGCGACCGCCCGCCGGATCGCCCTGATCTGCGAGGCGTACGGCCTCGACGACACCCGCCGGCTCCTCGACACGGTGCTCTGGTGGCAGGACCGGTGTCGGCGGGGCATCGAGGCCGGTGCCGAGCGCGGCGAGCGGGGCATGGTCGCGCTGCGGGCACGCGGGGTCGTGGACGGTATCCGGGACGCGCGTGACTGGGTGGCCGCGCACCGCCGCGAACTGGGCGCCTTCCTTCGCTGAGCCGCCGTAGACCAAAGCAGTCGTAGACCGGACACAACGGGCGAAGTCACTCCGCTTGACATGCAGGTAACTGCCTGCATAACGTTGAGTGTGCGATCCGAACAGGACTCAGGGATGGACAAGGTCTTCAAGGCGCTGGCCGACGAGACCCGCAGGCGACTGCTCGACCGGCTGCACGAGGAGAACGGGCAGACGCTCGGGGAGTTGTGCGGGCGGATCGACATGACCCGTCAGTCGGTGACCCAGCACCTGGCCGTCCTGGAGGCCGCCAACCTGGTCAGCACGGTGCGACGCGGCCGGGAGAAGCTGCACTACCTCAACCCGGTCCCGCTGCACGAGATACAGGAGCGCTGGATCGACAAGTTCGAGCGCCCGCGCCTGCGCGCGCTCGGTGCCCTCAAACGACGAGCCGAGGAAGCCATGACCGACAAGCCGACATTCGTCTACGTCACCTACATCGCGAGCACCCCCGAGAAGGTGTGGGACGCGCTCACCGACGCCGAACTGACCGCCGCCTACTGGGGTCACAGCAACGTGTCCGACTGGGAGCGCGGCTCCCGTTGGGAGCACCGGCGCATCGACGGCTCCGGCATCGCCGACGTCGTCGGCAGGGTGGTGGAGAGCGAGCGTCCGACCCGGCTGGTGACCACGTGGACCTCGCCGGAGAAGGAGGACCAGGAGGACGCGCACTCCCGGGTCACCTACGACATCCGGCCGCACGAGGACATCGTGCGCCTCACCGTCACCCATGAGGACCTGGCCGACGAGGGCGAGCTCTCCGACGTCTCCGGCGGCTGGCCGGCCGTGCTGTCGAACCTGAAGTCGCTGCTCGAAACCGGTAGCCCCCTCCCGCAGTCGCCCTGGCAGGTGCCGGGCGGCCACTGAAGGGGGCGTGGCTTCCTTCAGTGGTCCGGGGTTCCCGCGATCGGCCCGGGGTGCCTACGGTTTGGGGGTGCTCCGCGCCGCCGTACCGGCACACACCAGGCCCAGGATCACGGCGAGTCCGCCGATGATGACGTTGTTCAGGATGACGCCCTTGTCGGGGCTGCTGCCGACGATCCACGGCGAGACGATCATCCAGACACCCAGGGCGCTCATGGCCCAGCTGAGGCCGTACATGCGTTCCGGTGCCCTGGTGAAACCGAGCGCCAGCAGGCCGATCGCGATGCCGACGATGAGGTTGTGCGGCACGAGCGCGGGCTGGCTCGTCGTGTAGTGGAGTATCCACGGGGATACGGCGCAGTACAGACCGAGCAGGAACACCGGTCCGTCCACGAGCGCCACATCGCGTCCACCGAGCATGCGGGCGTAGCGCGCCTGCATTTCGGAGACATCAGGGTGGCTCGCCATGTCACCTCTGGTGTGCGAGACGTTGGCCATGACTCGTCTCCTTTGACTTGCTGGCCTGACCGCGTCTGATGCGGTCCGCGGTAGGAGCCGCTTCATCCCATTGTGCTCTTATTTCACCTTTATGTGTAGTGTTCAGGCGGTTCGTCGTCCTGGAGGCGGCGGCGCAACTGGTGGAGCCCGCGTCGCGCGTGGCTCTTGACCGTCCCGAGCGGCCAGCCGGTGCGCCGCGCGATCTGCGTCTGGGTCAGGTCCTCGTAGTACGTCAGCCCCAGCACCCGCCGCTGGGGCGCGGGGAGTTGGGCCAGTTCGCGCAGCACGAGGACACGGTCGAGCACCGCCTCGGGCTTCGCCACGACGGGCTCGGTGAGTGTCAGCGACGCCCCGGCGGCGGCCACCAGATACAGGCGCCGAGTGCGAGCGGACAGGGCGTCGGCGATCGTGCGCCGGGTGATCCCCACGATCCAGCCGGCGATCGTGCCGCGCTCCGGCCGGAAACCCCCGCGCCCGCGCCACACCCCGAGGAACACCTGCTGGGTGACGTCCTCGGCCTCCTTGGCGTCCCCGAGCGAACGCCGGGCCAGCGTGTGCACCAGCGTCGACCAGCGGTGATACACCACGGCCAGACACTCCTCGTCGCCCGCCACCAGCCCCCTGGCCAGCTCCTCGTCGGTGAACTCCGTCGCCGGGCTCGACCGGAGGGTGCTGTGCGGCGAGCTCATGGCGACGGCTCCTCACGTCCTACGGCGACCACCGGGGCCAGGCTGTGGTGCCCGGCGGTTCGTGATGTCTGCCGGGGTATGCCCGGTTGCGTCCATCCTGGGAGCCCGGGACAAGTCGATCAACTCGCGTCGATTCTGCGTCGTATAGTCGACGCATGAGCGAGTTGTCCGCCGCCCCGGACCCTGCGCACCAGGCCGCGGCCCAAGTACCCCTGACGACCGGCGCGTTGGCCCGTCGGCTGGGCGTGGCGCCCACCACGCTGCGGTCCTGGGAGCAGCGCTACGGCATCGGGCCCGCGGTCCGCGCCGAGGGACGGCACCGGCGCTGGACCCCCGGGGACGTGGCGGTGCTGGAGGAGATGTGCCGGCTGACCTCGTCGGGCGTGCCCCCGGCCGAGGCGGCGCGGGTGGCGAAGGGGGCCGCCGGTTCGGACCCGGGGCAGGCCGCTCGGACTCACGGTTCCTCGCGCGCGGCCGGGACCCTGCCCCTCGGCGATGTGCGCCAGGAGTGCCGCGGCCTCGCGCGGGCCGCCGTCCGGCTCGACGCGCCCGCCGTCGAGCGTCAACTGGCCGACGCCGTGGGGCAGTACGGCGTCGTCGTCGCCTGGCAGGAGGTGATGGTGCCGACCCTGCACGCGGTGGGACGCAAGTGGGCCTCGTCCGGGGACCGTTACGTGGAGGTGGAGCACCTGCTGTCCTGGCACGTCTCCACCGCCCTGCGCCGACGCACCCCGCCCCCGGGGCCGCAGCCGGACACCCCGCCCGCCGGGCCCGTCATGCTGGCCTGCGTACCCGGCGAGCAGCACACCCTCCCGATCGAGGCGCTCAACGCGGCCTTGGGTGAACTCGGCCTGCCCACACGGATGTTCGGCGCAGCCGTCCCCGCCGAGGCGCTCACCGCCGCGGTACGGCGGCTGGGCCCGGCCGCCGTCGTCCTGTGGGCACAGGCACGCTCCACCGCGAGCCTGCCCCTGGCCCGGCACCTCGCCGACATCCGCTGGGGAGTGAAGGGCGCCCGGCGACAGCCCTCGGTGGTGCTGGCAGGACCGGGCTGGTCCGGGCCCTCGGCGCGGGGGGCGCTGCGGCCGGTGAGCCTTCAGGACGCGGTGGAGATCGTGGCGGGGATGTACGGGGTGCACGGGGCGCCCCGCTGACCGGGTGCGGGGCGCGGCGCGTTGAGAGGGTGCGCCGGAGCCTCAGTCGCCCGACCGTCCCTGCCGGAACCGCGCCAGTCCGTCGGCGAGTTCGACGATCGGGTCCGGATAGTCATCGATCGCCGCACGGTCAAGTCCCTTGAGTTTCCACGGCTCGTGCACCAACCGCCCGTCCAGCTCGGCGAGTTCGGGCACCCAGCGGCGGACGTACGCGCCGTCCGGGTCGTAGCGCTTCGCCTGGGTGACGGGGTTCAGGACCCGGTTGGGGCGTGAGTCCGTGCCGGTGCCCGCCATCCACTGCCAGTTGAGCTGGTTGTTGGCGACGTCGCCGTCGACCAGCAGGTCGAGGAAGTGCCGGGCGCCGACGCGCCAGTCGACGTAGAGCGTCTTGGTGAGGAAGCTCGCCGTCAGGAGCCGTCCGCGGTTGTGCATCCAGCCCTCGTGGAGCAGCTGGCGCATCGCCGCGTCGATCAGGGGGTAGCCGGTGCGGCCCTCCTTCCAGGCCGCGATGTCCTCGCGGGCGCTGCGCTCGGAGCGCCAACGGTCGTGTTTCGTACGGTAGTCGGAGCCCGCGGCCGAGGGCCTGGCCGCCAGCACCTGGCGGTGGAAGTCCCGCCACGCGAGCTGCCGTACGAACGCCTCGGCGCCCGGTCCGCCCGACTGCCGTGCGCGGTGGACCAGTTCGACGGGGGAGAGGGTGCCGAAGTGGAGATGGGGCGAGAGGTGGGAGGTGGAGTCGGCGGCTAGGGCGTCGTGCAGGTCCTCGTACGACACGATGCCGTCGCGCAGCCAACGGGCCAGCAGCTTACGGCCGTTGGTCTCCCCGCCGGACGCCAGACCTGGTGAGAGCTCCTCGGCGTCTGGGCGGTCGGGCAGCTCCTCGGAGCCGACGCCGTCCGGGACCCGCACGGTGCGCGGCGCGGTCAGCGCGGGGCGCAGATGCTGCCCTGACCACTGCCGGAAGTACGGCGTGAACACCGCGAAGTGGTCGGAGGACGCGGGAGTCACCGCGCCCGGGGCGACGGCCGTGGTCACCGTGTCGTGGACGTGCAGCCGCCGCCCCTCCGCCTCCAGCGCCCGCCGCAGCCGCTGCTCGCGCCGCCGCGCGTAAGCGCTGACGTCCGCCGCCATGTGCACCTCGTCGGCGTCGGTCTCGGCGGCCACCTTGCACGCCTCGTCGACGACGTCGCCGGACCGGAGCACCAGCCGGCCGCCCCGCTCGCGCAGGCCCGCGTCGAGGTCCCGCAGACAGTCGGCGAGGAACGCCAGCCGGTTCGGCACGGCGAAGCCGGCGTCCGTCACGGCCCGGTCGCGCACGAACAGGGGGACCACCTCGCGGGCCTCGGCGGCGGCGCGCAGCGCGGGGTGGTCGTGCAGACGCAGGTCGGAGGTGAACAGGACGACCGAGACGTTCATGGTGCGCGCTCCGGGAGACGGGAAAAGGGGTCGTGCGATGCTTCCCGTCCGAAGCGCCCGGCGGATGCGTCTGTCACCCGACGGGCGTACACGCTCCCGGCGCCCTCCGGCCGTCGGCGAACTTGGCATGTCGGCGTCGATCCCGGGCATCAGCACAGGTACGACGGTCCCGGTGGGGAGCCGAAGAACGATGCTGGAGGTGTCTGCGGACATGGGCGCAAAGGTGTTGAAGCGGTTTTCGGCGGGGGCTCCGCGCGGATCTTGGCCTGCCGAGGAGTTCGCGGCCCGGCGCCGCGCCGAGGGTGAGCCCGCCAGGGTCGTCATGGATCTGAAGTCCGACGCGTTCCTCGTGGTGGTTCCGGTGGGCGACGAGGACTGACGTCCGGTCCCGGCAGGCGACGAGCGGGTGAGGGCTGAGGACCGACGCCCGGCCCCGGCGGCGACGGGCGCGTGGGGGCCGATCTCCGGCCCCGGTCTCAGACCCCC
Source organism: Streptomyces sp. NBC_00252 (assembly GCF_036187565.1). Taxonomy (NCBI): domain Bacteria; kingdom Bacillati; phylum Actinomycetota; class Actinomycetes; order Kitasatosporales; family Streptomycetaceae; genus Streptomyces; species Streptomyces sp. NBC_00252. The sequence goes on from NZ_CP108087.1 coordinate 9,227,632, forward strand.
GCCTCGCTCAGCTCCCGCGCCCGCCGTACGAACGCCTCGTGCAGATCCCCGGCCGCCTGCGGTACGGACTAGGTGCGGACGAGGACTGACGTCCGGTCCCGGCAGGCGACGAGCAGGTGAGGGCTGAGGACCGACGCCCGGCCCCGGCGGCGGCGAGCGCGTGAGGGCCGATCTCCGGCCCCGGTCTCAGACCCCCGCCTCGCTCAGCTCCCGCGCCCGCCGTACGAACGCCTCGTGCAGATCCCCGGCCGCCTGCGGTACGGACTCGGCGCGGCGGCGGCGCAGCATCAGCAGGACGCGGGCCGTGTCGCCGGCGATCGGCCGGAAGGTGATCGCGCCGAGCCGCTCCAGCGGGTCCCCGACCACACTGAAGTCCGGCAGGACCGTCACCCCGAGCCCCTCCGCGACCATGAGCTTGCCCATCTCGGCGCCATCGGTCGAGTACGCGAAGGCGGGGCCCCGGCCGCCGAGCAGCCGGTGCACATAGCGGTGCATCACATAGCCGGACCGCATACCGATCAGCGGCTCGCCGAGCAGGTCCTCCACGCTCACGGTCGGCCGGGACGCCAGCGGGCTGTCGGGGCGTACGCACACCACCGGCAGCCCGGACAGCAGCTCCGTGGACTCGAAGTCGGCCGGCATGTCGTCGCCGTCGAGGTGATTGACCAGGCCGAGATCGAAGCCGCCCTCCGAGAGCGCCCGATGGATGTCGGTCTGCTGCGCGCCGACCACCTCGACCTGGGTCAGCGGATGCGAGGCGCGGAAGTCGCGGACGACCGGCAGCAGCAGCGGCACGGTCGCCGCGTTGACCGTGCCCACCCGCACCATGCGGCTGATCCGGTGCTGCTCGCCGGCCGCCGCCCGCAGCCGGTCCACCGCGTCCAGCACATCGACGATCTTCGGCAGCAGCTCCCGTCCCTCCGCGCTCATCGTCGCCCCGGACCGTTTGCGCTCCAGGAGATCGACGCCGAGTTCGCGCTCGAGGTTCCGTACGGTCTCGCTCAACGCGGGCTGCGACAGGCGCAGTTCCTCGGCGGCCCGGCGCAGCGAGCCGAGCCGGGTCACGGCCGCAATGTATTCCAGCTGTTCGGTCCGCATGCCCGCAGAATGCGGCCGATTTCCCGCCCTGTTCAAGGGTTTCCCTGTCACACCTTCGTGAAATTCAATGGTCCGGGATACGAGACCGGTCGGGTTTTCCTTGACGGCTCTCGCCGACGGCTGCCACGATCGACGGCATGATGATGCGACTGGACCTCACGCGGCGACGCCATGTCGACCTCGCGCGCGTCTCCAGCGCCTCCTGTTGCACCGCGGCCTGATCCCCGTCACCACCGTCCTGTGATCCGCCGCCCACTTTTCCCCCTCGCCCGATAATTCGCCGGATATCGCTCCGGCCGGATTCGGCGTGCCCGAAAAGGCATTCCGCAACAGGAGTTCCGCATGCCCGCAGAGCCCGTGAAATTCGCCTACTGGGTCCCCAACGTCAGCGGAGGACTCGTCACCAGCAAGATCGAGCAACGCACCGACTGGGGCTACGAGTACAACCGCGAACTCGCCGTCCTCGCCGAGAACAACGGCTTCGAGTACGCACTCAGCCAGGTCCGCTACATGGCCAGCTACGGCGCCGAGTTCCAGCACGAGTCGACCAGCTTCAGCCTCGCCCTGCTCCTCGCCACCCAGCGCCTGAAGGTCATCGCCGCCGTCCACCCCGGCCTGTGGCACCCGGGCGTCCTCGCCAAACTCGGCGCCACCGCCGACCACTTGTCGAACGGCCGCTTCGCCGTCAACGTCGTCTCCGGCTGGTTCAAGGGCGAGTTCACCGCGCTCGGCGAACCCTGGCTGGAGCACGACGAGCGCTACCGCCGCTCCGAGGAGTTCATCCAGGCCCTGCGCCAGATCTGGACCGAGGACCACACCGAACTCGCCGGTGACTTCTACCGGTTGCGCGACTTCTCCCTCAAGCCCAAGCCCCTCAACACCCCCGAGCGCCCGCACCCGGAGATCTTCCAGGGCGGCAACTCCACCGCCGCCCGCGCGATGGCCGGCCGCGTCTCCGACTGGTACTTCTCCAACGGCAAGGACTTCGACGGCGTCACCGAGCAGCTCGCCGACGTACGCCACTCCGCCGCCCAAGTCGGCCGTAGGGCACCGAAGTTCGGTCTCAACGGCTTCCTCATCGCCCGCGACACCGAGGCCGAGGCGCGGGACACGCTGCGGGAGATCGTCGCCAAGGCCGACCATGAGGCCGTCGAGGGCTTCGGGGCCGCGGTGAAGCAGGCCGGGCAGTCCTCGGCCGACGGCAAGGGCATGTGGCAGGACTCCACGTTCGAGGACCTGGTGCAGTACAACGACGGGTTCCGCACGGGACTCATCGGCACCCCGGAGCAGATCGCCGAACGGATCGTCGCCTACAAGAAGCTGGGCGTCGACCTGCTCCTGCTGGGCTTCCTCCACTACCACGAGGAGGTCGAGTACTTCGGCAAGCGCGTGCTGCCCCTCGTGCGCGAGCTGGAGGCCCAACTCCCGGACGCCGAGGCCGAGTCCGTCTCCGTGCACGCCTGATCGCACCCCACTGCGAGAGAGGACCCCAGCATGAGCACCGTCACGCCCGCCGACTGGCAGACCGGCCCCGCCCCGCACTCCGCCCAGGACTGGATCGCCCGCGCCGCCGAAGTGGCCGCCCTCCTCGACACCGACGCCGCCGCCCGCGACCGGGCCGGCGCCACCCCGCACGCCGAGGTCCGCCTCCTCAAGGACTCCGGCCTGGTCACCCTGCTCGGTCCCACGGAGCACGGCGGCGGAGGCCAGGACTGGCCCACCGCCTACCGGGTGGTCCGCGAGGTCGCCAAGGCCGACGGCTCCATCGGCCAGCTCCTCGGCTACCACTACCTGTGGAACTGGGCCGCCCGCCTGGTCGGCACGCGCGAGCAGTGGGAGCACGTCGAGGCCGAGGCCGCCCGCAACCAGTGGTTCTTCGGCGGCGCCGTCAACCCGCGCGACAAGGACGTCACCGTCACCGAGGACGGCGACGACCTCGTCTTCACCGGCCGCAAGTCCTTCTCCACCGGCAGCAAGGTCTCCGACGTCACCGTCCTCGAAGGCGTCCTTGAGGGCACCGACCAGCACGTCTTCGCGATCGTGCCCTCCGGCAGCGAGGGCCTGACCTTCCTCGACGACTGGGACAACATCGGCCAGCGCCTCACCGAGAGCGGCGGCGTCATCCTCGACGGCGTCCGCACCCCGTGGTCCTCGGCGGCCGGTTACGTCGACAAGGAATTCACGCCGCGCACGTACAACACGCTCAACGTCCCCACCATCCAACTGGTCTTCGTCAACTTCTACTTGGGCATCGCCGCCGGCGCCCTGGAGACGGCCGCCACCTACACCCGCACGAAGGCCCGCTCCTGGCTGCACGGCGGCTACGAGCGCGCCGTCGACGAGCCCTACGTCATCGACACCTACGGCGACCTCACCGCGAAGCTCTGGGCGGTCGAGGCCCTCGCCGACACCGTCGCCGCCGAGGGGCAGAAACTGCACGACGACCCCGACGCCGTCACCGCGAAGACACGCGGCGACTTCGAGGTCAGGGTGGCCGCCGTGAAGGCACGCGCCACCGATGTCGCCCTGGAGATCGGCAACCGCGTCTTCGAGGTCACCGGCGCCCGCTCCACCGCCACCACGGAGGGCCTCGACCGGTTCTGGCGCAACGTCCGCACCCACACCCTGCACGACCCCGTCGCCTACAAGCGGCGCGAGGTCGGCCGCTGGGTCCTGGAAGGCGAACTGCCCGAACCCACCTGGTACTCCTGACCGAACTGCCCCGGGGCGCCCGTCAGTTGAGCGGGCGCCCCGCCTCCCCGAAAGAGGACCCATGGCCACCGTCCTGTCCGTCTCCGGCAGCCCCTCCGTCTCCTCCCGCACCAACCGCCTGCTACGGCACCTGGACCAGCGGCTGATCGCCCAGGGCCACGAGGTGATCCCGCTCGACGTGCGCACCGTCCCCGCCGAGGCCCTGCTCGGCGCGGACTTCCGCCACCCGGCCATCGTCGAGGCCACCGACCTCTTCGCCCGCGCCGACGGAGTCGTCGTAGGCACGCCCGTCTACAAGGCCTCCTACTCCGGGGTCCTCAAGGCGCTGCTCGATCTGCTCCCGCAGTACGCCCTCACCGGCAAGACCGTGCTGCCGCTCGCCACGGGTGGGTCCACCGCACATGTGCTCGCCATCGACTACGCGCTCCGCCCGGTGCTGAACTCCATGGGTGCCGCCCACATAGTCCAGGGCTGGTTCACCCTCGACAAGGACATCACCGCCCACGAGGACGGCTCGCTCACCGTCGCCCCGGCCGCCACCGAGGCGCTCACGCAGGTGGTCGACCAGTTCTCGGCGGCCCTCGGCCGCACCCCGCTCCTGGCCGCGGCGAGCTGACCGCCATGACCGACCGAGCGACCGCCCATGTGATCGCGGACGACGCCGAGGCCCTCGCCCTGGCCGCCGCGCTCGCCGACGAGTTCCGGGCCGGGGCCTCCGCGCGCGACACCGAACGCAGGCTCCCGCGCGCCGAGTTGGACCGCCTCTCCGGCGCAGGACTGCTCGCGGTCACCGTGCCCGCCGAGCACGGCGGCGCCGATGTGAGCGCGGAGACCCTCGCCGAGATCTTCCGCCTCCTCGGCTCGGCCGACGGCAGCCTCGCCCAGATCCCGCAGAGTCACTTCGCGTACGTCAATGTGATCCGCCGTCAGGGCACGCCGGACCAGCAGAAGTTCTTCTTCGCCGAGCTGCTCGCGGGCCGCCGCTTCGGCAACGCCCAGTCCGAGGCCGGCACCAAACACGTCCAGGACATCCGCACCCGGCTGACCCTCCAGCCCGACGGCTCCTACCGGCTGACCGGCGTCAAGCACTACTCCACCGGCGCCCTCTTCGCCGACTGGATCCCCGTCCTCGCCCGCACCGAGGACGACAACCTCCATGTCGCGTACGTCCCGAGCGATGCCGAGGGCGTCACGGTCGTCGATGACTGGGACGGCATGGGCCAGCGCACGACGGCCAGCGGCACGGTCAGGCTTGAGGCGGTTGCCGTTCCCGCCGACCGGGTCCTGCCGCACCACCTCACCTTCGAGGGCCCCCAACTCCACGGCGCGGTCGCCCAGTTGCTGCACGCGGCCATCGACGTCGGGATCGCCGGGGGAGCGCTGGCCGAGGCCGCCGCGTTCGTGCGGACGAAGAGCCGCCCCTGGTTCGAGAGCGGGGTCGAGACCGCCGCCGAGGACCCGCTGCTGATCCAGCGGTTCGGTGAACTCGCCATCCAGGTAAGGGCGTCCGAGGCCCTGCTCGTCCAGGCGGCCCGGGCCGTGGACGCGGTGCGCGCCGGTCTGAACGACGACTCGGCGGCGGAGGCGTCCATCGCGGTCGCGGCGGCCAAGGTGCACGCGGCGCAGACCGCCGTGGAGGTCGCGGGCGCGCTGTTCGAGGTGTCCGGCACCCGCTCGGCGCTCAACTCGCTGAACCTGCACCGGCATTGGCGGGACGCCCGCACCCACACCCTGCACGACCCGGCCCGCTGGAAGATCCAGCACATCGGCCGCTATGTGCTGAACGGCACCAGGCCGCCCCGCCACGGCCTCCTCTGACTCCCTTACCGCACAGCCCAGATCGGAGATCCCACGTGTCCCTCACCTTCCACTGGTTCCTCCCCACCAACGGGGACAGCCGTCATGTCGTGGGCGGTGGTCACGGCACCCCCGCCACCGCATCCGGGCGGGACCGGCCGCCGACGGTCGCCTACCTGAGCCAGATCGCCCGCGCGGCGGAGGACCTCGGTTTCGTGGGCGCCCTGACGCCCACCGGCGCCTGGTGCGAGGACGCGTGGCTCACCACCGCGATGGTCAGCCAGAACACCGAACGCCTGAAGTTCCTGGTCGCCTTCCGCCCCGGCTTCGTCTCGCCGACGCTCGCCGCGCAGATGGCGTCCACGTTCCAGCGGCAGACCGGCGGACGCCTGCTCCTCAACGTCGTCACCGGCGGCGAGAGCCACGAACAGCGGGCCTACGGCGACTTCCTCGACAAGGACGACCGGTACCGCCGTACCGGCGAATTCCTGGAGATCGTAAGGCAGTTGTGGGACGGCAAGACCGTCGACGTGGCGGGTGAGCATCTGCGCGTCGAGGAAGCGAAGCTGGCACGGCTGCCCGACCCGGTGCCCGAGGTGTACTTCGGGGGATCGTCGCCGATCGCGGGGGAGATCGCCGCCAAGTACGTGGACGTGTACCTCACTTGGGGCGAGCCGCCGGCGCAGGTCGCCGAGAAGATCGCGTGGATCAGGGGGCTCGCGGCGAAGGAGGGGCGCACGCTGCGGTTCGGGATCCGGCTGCATGTCATCACGCGCGACACGTCCGAGGAGGCCTGGGCCGAGGCGAACCGGCTGCTGGAAGGGTTCGACTCCGAGACCGTGAAGTCCGTGCAGGCGGGGCTCGCCCGGAGCGAATCCGAGGGGCAGCAGCGGATGCTCGCCCTGCACGGCGGGAGCCGGGACGGGCTGGAGATCCACCCGAATCTGTGGGCGGGGATCGGCCTGGTCCGGGGCGGGGCGGGGACCGCGCTCGTCGGCAGCCACGAGGAGGTCGCCGAGCGGATCAAGGAGTACGCGGCGCTGGGCATCGAGGAGTTCGTGCTGTCCGGGTATCCGCATCTGGAGGAGGCGTACTGGTTCGGGGAGGGCGTGCTGCCGAGGCTGGCGGCGGACGGGGTGTGGCAGCACCCCTTCGGCGAGCAGAAGGCCTCCGCCGCACAGGTGCCGTTCGCCAGCTGACGGGTCCCGCCGACGCCCAACTCCGCGTGCGGCGGGCGTCGTTGCCGGGCGTGCGGTCAGAACCAGTGCAGACAGTGCGGGGAGCGGTCGGTGCGGAAGAGGGCGTCGGCGCGGGCGGCCGCGTCCGGGTGGTGGGCCCGGATGCGCCCGGCCCGGACGAGCGTGCTCGGGGCGGTGCCGCCGAGGTAGAGCGAGCCCAGGTCGTCGATGTCCAGGGACAGGTCGGGTTCCCGGCCCGTCGGCACGCAGTCGGCCTTGCCGTCCCGGACGGTCAGCAGATAGCGGCCGTGTCCGTTCAGGAACGGGTCGTCGACGGCGAGCACCAGCTCGCCGTCCGTGAACCAGCCGCGCGCGGTCAGCGCGCGCGGCACGTCCAGCAGCCGCACCCAGAGCCAGTCCGTGTCGCCGCTCACCTCGCCGGCGCGGAAGTCCGCGAGCTGCCAGCGCAGCGGGTGCTGCGGCGGGACATGCCTGAACACGACCTGGGAGACCAGGTCGTGGCCGAGCGCGAACCGGGCCAGGGCCGTGAAGACGGCGTCGTCGACGGCGATGGTCTCGTCGACCGTCAGGGTGGTGGCCTCGCCGAGCGAGTAGCTGGCGTACCCGTCCGGGACGCCGTCGGCGTCACGGTGGACGGCGACGTAGCGCGGGGCCGGTGAGATCGGGGGCTGCCCCGCGCGCAGCGCCCACCAGCGGTGCGGCCGGGACAGCGCGCCGGGCTGGGCGCGGCGGTAGCGGTCGTAGACCTCCTCCAGGATGTTGCCGCACTCGGCACGGCGCAGCACCTCGACCGAGCCGGTCGCCTCCGCGCCGTCCGCCCGGGGAGCGGCGAAAGCGGCCCGGTGGCGGGGCACGGTCAGCCGCGCGGTGTAGGTCGCGGGGCCGTAGCCGAACCTGCGGTAGATCAGGGCCTCGGAGGCCAGCAGTACGGAGAGGGCCTCCCCGCTGTCCCGCAGGGCGGTGAGCTGGTGCCGCATCATCGCGCTGAGCACGCCCTGACGCCGGTGCGAGGGCAGGACGCCGACGGCGGTGACCCCGGGGGCCGGGATGAGCGTCTCGCCGGGCAGGGTGAGTTCGAAGGGGTAGCTGGCCGCGGTGCCGACGGGCCGCCCGTCGTCCGTCACGGCGAGCAGGCAGCGGTCCATCTCGATCGCCGACCACCAGAGCCCGCCGCCGTCGGTCGGGGTCTCCGGGAAGCTCCCGAACGCGGCATGGACGGTGTCGACGAAGACGTCATGGTCCTCGTCGGTCGTGGGACGGATCTCCATCGCTGCCGCTGCCTTTCCTGACACGTCACCACTCCCGTGGTGTCCCGCCACAGTGCAGCGCCGCCCGGTGACCAGGTCAAGTGATTTACGGCAGGTCGCCCGACGACCTCGGAAGGCCGGGCGGCCAACTGCCGTCCGTACTAGCCGACTGAGCCTGCCAGCGCCTTCAAGTGAACCCCTCTCGACTCCGCCGTCTGGCCCTGCACCAGCAGGAACAGGGCCTCCCTCGCGAGGCGCTGGGCCCTGTTCGTCAAGGACAGCGACCGGCCGCCGCCCGCCACCACCGCGGCCGTCGTCGCCGTCATCAGCACCTCGTACGCCCGCGTCCTGAGCGCCAGCCGTTCCGCCAAGTGCGCGTGCGGGACGGGGTGTTCGGCCAGCGCGTAGGCCTCCTCGCGCACCTCGGCCAGCCGGGTGCGGAGCGGCGCGGACGTGTTGTCGTCCAGCAGTGCGAGAGCCGCCTCCGCCACTCCGAAGACCGCCGGTGACGCGTTCGTCGGTTTCGGGCGGTCGGCCTTCGCCCACTCCTCGTACGGCGTCCGCAGCGCCACCGCGTCCTCCGGCAGCCACAGGCCGTCCAGCTCCAGGGACACCGTGCGGGACGCGGTGAGGGCGGCCAGGCGCATCGGCTCGGACGGCCGTAGCCCCTGCTGCTCCCTCGCCTCCGTGAACGCGAACAGCGCCTCGTCCGCGTCCGTCACACCCGCGAGCAGCATGACGTCGTTCAGGCCCCAGCCCGTGTACCAGGGGACGGTGCCGTCGAAGCGCCAGCCGCCCCGGTCGCGGGTGACCCGCACCGGGATCCGGGGGTACGCCCGCAGATGGGCGTACGCCACTCCGGACAGCAGCTCGCCTCGCGCCAGCGGGCCCAACAGGCGCTCCCGCACCGGGAGTTCGCTCGTGGCCAGGGTCAGGACCGGGGTGTGGTGCTGGGTCTGTACGAACCACGTCGAGCAGCATGCGCCGGCCAGGATCTCCGCCGTCTCCCGCGCCACCGCGCCCGGTGCCGCAGAACCGCCGTAGGCCACGGGTGCGCTCACGCCCAGCAGGCCGGACTGTTTGACCGCCTCGATGTGGCTCGCCGGGACGCCCTCCTGGTCGACCTGTTCGGCGTGCGGGGCGAGGAGGTCGTCCGCGAGGTGTCGGGCGCGGGCGACGAGGGGGTGCGAGGTCATGGGGAGATTCTCCCGGTCAGCGGGCTGATCACGTGCGAAGGCGCTCAGAGCTGGGCGACGATGTCGAAGTCGAAGGCGTCCGCCCGCGCCAGGTAGAGACGTTGGCGGAGGTGGTTGCCGTGCAGACGGAGGGCGCCGCGCGGGCCCTCGTAGGAGACGGTGCCGCCCAGCGCGCACATGGCGCCCACCTCCAGCGACCGCGCCTGCTCGGCCAGGGCCGCGAGGAGTCGTACGCCCTCGAAGCACGACTCGCCGAGACTGCCCACGACGGGGGCCTCCACGCCGAAGCGGGCCGCGTAACGCCCGCTGAAATCAAGGCTTTCGGCGGTGGCCAGGGTCTCGAAGTAGCCGGCCGCCGCCCACAGTCCCTCGGTGGCGTCCGCGCCCGTGGACAGCAGGATGTTCTCGTCCATGTGGGTGCTCAGCCGCAGACACCGCTGGTGCAGACCGTACGCGGCGAACGCCCGGTTGAAGCGCGCCGCGTCGTCCCCGACGAGCAGCATCAGTACGGCGTCCGCCTCGCAGTGCTCGATCCGGCGCAGCACCGGCCCGAACTCGTACGTCCCCAGCGGCACGAACACCTCGTCGCGCACCCGGCCGCCGCAGTCACGGGCGTAGCGGCGCGCGGCGCGGGCGGTCACCCTCGGCCACACATAGTCGTTGCCCACCGTGCACCAGCGGCGCACACCGGTCGCCTCCGCCAACAACCTCATGGCGGGCAGCAGTTGGGCCGCGTCGGTCTCGCCGGTCAGGAACACCCCGGGCGTGCGCTCGCCGCCCTCGTACTGCGCGGTGTAGACGTACGGCACCCGGCCCGCGACACGCGGCAGCAGCGCCTTGCGGACCGCCGAGGTGTGCCAGCCGACGACCGCGTCGACCGCGCCCATCGACACCAACGCCTCGACCTCGGCGGCCACTTGCTCCGGGAGCGCACCGCCGTCGACCACCACGAGCCGGACCTCGCGGCCCAACACGCCGCCGACGGCGTTGAGTTCCTCCACGGCGAGCCGCGCGGCCAGTTCGCAGGACGGGCCGAAGACGCCCGCCGGACCGCGCAGCGGGACGACCAGGGCCACGACCAGGGTTCTGCGCGGGCCGTCGATCCGCACGGGCGGCAGGGGATGCACCGGACCACCTCCGTGAGGGCGTGCGGGCGCGGAAATCGGCCCAGGCCCCGGCGCCCTCGCAGAGGCTCGTGATGAGAACCGCACAGTAGACCGCCCCGAAGGACAGCGGCAATGTCGCCCGTGCCGTCGCCGATGAGGTCGCGGAGAAAATCCCGCCCGATTTCCGGGGCGCGGTGTCGATCCGGGACGATGGCGTTCGTGTAGGAGGTGAGAGACCCCCCGGGGGGTCGGAGAATCGCTTACGCCATGGAGGACGTCATGCAGCACTACCTGCTCAGCGTGATCACGCCGACCGACGGGCAGATGCCCTCGCCGGACGAGATGGCGGAGATCGTCCGCAAGCTGGGGATCTTCCACGACGAACTGCAGGCCGCCGGAGCCTGGGTCTTCGCCGGCGGACTGCACGGGCCGGAGACGGCGACCGTGCTGCGCCCCAAGGACGGTGACGTGCTGATCACCGACGGGCCGTACGCCGAGGGCAAGGAGTACCTGGGCGGGCTCTGCCTGATCAAGGCGGCCGATCTGGACGCGGCCCTGGAGTGGGGGAAGCGCGCCACCTGGGCCACCACCCTGGCCGTCGAGGTGCGGCCCTTCATGAACACGGCCGAGGACTGATGCCGTTCGACACCGACATCGAGGCCGTCTTCCGTGCCGAGTACGGGCGGGCGGTCTCGGTCCTGGTCCGCTTCCTCGGTGACATCGACCTCGCCGAGGAAGCGGTCCAGGACGCCTTCACCACGGCCGTGCAGAAGTGGCCGGAGACCGGTGTGCCGCCGAGCCCGGCCGGGTGGATCATCACCACCGCGCGCAACCGCGCGATCGACCGGCTGCGCCGCGAGTCCTCCCGGGAGGCCCGCCACACCGAGGCCGCGCTGCTGTACGCGTCCGACGCGCCCGCCGAGGAGGGACCCGTGCGCGACGACCGGCTCCGCCTGATCTTCACCTGCTGCCACCCCGCGCTCGCCACCCAGGCGCAGGTCGCGCTCACCCTGCGCCTCCTCGGCGGCCTCACCACCGCCCGGATCGCGGGCGCCTTCCTGGTCCCGGAACCGACGATGGCCCAACGCCTGGTCCGCGCCAAGGCCAAGATCCGCGACGCGAGGATTCCGTACCGCGTGCCCCGCGACGCCGACCTCCCCGACCGGCTGAAGGGCGTCCTGGCCGTCGTCTACCTGATCTTCAACGAGGGCTACACCGACTCGCCCGAACTCTGCGCCGAGGCCCTGCGCCTCGGCTGTCTGCTGTCCGAGCTGATGCCGGACGAGCCCGAGGTCACCGGCCTGCTCGCGCTGATGCTGCTGATCGAGTCGCGCCGGACCGCGCGGGAGGGCCCCGACGGTGAGCTGGTGCCGCTGCCAGAACAGGACCGCGACCGCTGGGACGGCGAGCTGATCGCCGACGGCCAGTCACTCGTACGGCGGTGCCTGCGGCTGAACAACCCCGGGCCGTACCAGATCCAGGCCGCGATCAACGCCGTGCACAGCGACGCCCCGACCGCCGACGCGACCGACTGGGGACAGATCCTCCAGCTCTACGACCAGCTGACGGCCGTGGCCCCGAGTCCGGTCGTCGCCCTCAACCGGGCCGTCGCCGTCGCCGAGGTCGACGGCCCGCGCAAGGCCCTCGACCTCGTGGACGCGCTGGACCTCGACGACTACCACGTCCTGCACGCCGTCCGCGCCGACCTGCTGCGCCGGCTCGGCCGCCACACCGAGGCGGTCGCGGCGTACGACGCGGCCATCGCGGGGACCGGGAGCGCGGCCGAGCGCGGCTATCTGGAACGCCGTCGGCGGGAACTCGTCCGCATGTGACAGCCGTGCGGCGGAGGGTGACCATGGCCGTACCGGAATTTTTCCCGGTGCACGAATGGTTGCTATATACATCTGACCGTCGAGAACCCCCACGCACCAGCAGCGAGGCACCGTGAACCAGTCCAGCCCCGAGCAGCCCGCCGACATCGTGACCCGGCTGCGCGCCACCTTCCGCACCGGCCGCACCAAGCCCGTCGAGTGGCGCACCGCCCAGCTTCGCCGCCTGCGCGACCTGCTCACGGAGCACGGCGACGACCTCGCCGCGGCCCTCCACGCCGACCTCGGCAAGAGCGCCGCCGAGTCCCAGCGCACCGAGATCGGCTTCACGATCCGCGAGATCGACCACACCCTCGACCACCTCGAGGAATGGCTCCGCCCCGAGTCCGCGCCGGTCCCGGCCCACCTGGGGACGGACGCCACCGCCTGGACGCAGTACGACCCGCTCGGCGTGGTCCTCGTGATCGCGCCCTGGAACTATCCGCTGCAGCTGCTGCTGACCCCGGTCGTCGGCGCGCTCGCCTCCGGTGACGCGGTGGTCCTCAAGCCCAGCGAGCTGGCCCCGGCCACCTCCGCCGCCATCGCCCGTCTCGTGCCCGACTACCTCGACACCGACGCGGTCGCCGTCGTCGAGGGCGGCATCCCGGAGACCACGGCCCTGCTCGCCGAGCACTTCGACCACATCTTCTACACCGGCAACGGCGCCGTCGGCCGCATCGTCCTGCGCGCCGCCGCCGAGCACTTGACCCCGGTCGCCCTCGAACTCGGCGGCAAATCACCGGCGTTCGTCGACCGCGACGCCGATCTCGCCGTCGTCGCCGACCGGTTGGCCCGCGGCAAGTTCCTCAATGCAGGCCAGACCTGCGTCGCCCCCGACTACGTCCTGACCGACCCGGAGACCGCCGCCGCCCTCGAACCCCTCCTCGCGAGCGCGGTCGAGAAGGTCTACGGCGCCGACCCGCAGACCTCCGGCGAGTACGGCCGGATCGTCAACGAGCGCCACTTCGACCGGCTCGCCGGACTGCTCGACTCCGGCCGGGTCGTGGTCGGCGGACGCAGCGACCGCGGCGACAAGTACATCGCGCCGACCGTCCTCGCCGACGTCGACCCGAAGGCACCGGTCATGGCGGAGGAGATCTTCGGCCCGATCCTGCCGATCGTCACCGTGCCCGACCTCGACGCGGCGATCGCCTTCATCACCGACCGCGACAAGCCCCTCGCCCTCTACGTCTTCACCGACTCCGACGACACCCGCGCCCGGATCGCCGCCGAGACCTCCTCCGGCGCCATCGGCTACGGCCTCCCGCTCGCCCACCTCACCGTCTCCGACCTGCCCTTCGGCGGCGTCGGCGAGAGCGGCATGGGCAACTACCACGGCCGCTACTCCATCGAGACGTTCAGCCACCGCAAGGCCCTGCTGGAGAAGCCGCTCGTCTGACCGGCCGCCTCTTCTATCACCGGTCGCTTATATAAGCGACCGGTGATACTTTTGCCGCATGCACGCCTTTGATGTGCTCGGAGACCCCGTGCGCCGCCGCATCCTGGAGCTGCTCGCCGAAGGTGAGCAGCCCGCGGGCACGGTCAGCGACGTGGTCCGGCGCGAGTTCGGGATAACGCAGCCCGCGGTCTCCCAGCATCTGAAGGTGCTGCGGGAGAACGGATTCGCGACGGTACGGCCGGACGGCACCCGGCGCCTCTACGCGGTCGACGCCGGGCCGCTGCGGGACATCGACGCCTGGCTCGGCCCATTCCGCCGCTACTGGACCCCTCATCTGGACGCCCTGGCCACCGAGTTGGCCCGCGGCAAGCGTGAGCGCCGGCTCCGCGCGTCCGACGACGACAGCCCCGACGAGTCGAGGAGCACCCCATGATCGACGTGACCCACCAGATCAACTCCGTGAGCCGCACGGTCGGCAGGCGCGCTTTCCAGGCCGGCGAGGCCCGCGTGATCACCATCGCCCAGTCCTACGACGCACCGGTCGAGGACGTCTGGGACGCCTGCACCAACCCCGAGCGCATCCCGCGCTGGTTCCTGCCGGTCACCGGCGAACTGAGGGTGGGCGGAAAATACCAGTTGCAGGGAAACGCGGGCGGCACCGTCGAGCGCTGCGACCCGCCCAACTCCTTCTTCGCCACCTGGGAGTTCGGCGGTGAAGTCAGCTGGATCGAGCTGCGGTTGACGCCCGAGGGCGACGGCACGCGCTTCGAGTTGGAGCACATCGCCCATGTCGACGACACGAAGTGGGCCGAGTTCGGGCCCGGCGCGGTGGGCGTCGGCTGGGACTCGATCCTGCTGGGGCTGCACAGCAACGTGTCGGGCGCCGATTCCGTGAAGCCCGAGGACGCCATGGCCTGGCTGGTGTCCGAGGAGGGCCGCCAGTTCGTCACCCTGAGCAGCGAGGCCTGGTTCGCGGCGAACGTGGCGAGCGGCGAGGAGGAGCCGGTGGCCCGCGAGGCGGCCGACCGGACCACGGCCGCCTATACGGGCGACGGGAGTTGACACTCGGAGCGGCCGAAGCGCTGACCCGGGGCCGATCACCGTTGTAGCGTGCGCGCTGGACGCCACGGTGATCGGAGCCACGGATGAGTGACGGCGGCGAGACGGTGTTGGTGACCGGCGGCAGCGGATTCGTCGGCAGCCATCTGGTGCGGCAACTGCTGGAGCGCGGCTACCGCGTGCACACCACCGTGCGCTCCCTCGGCAACGAGGCGAAGGTCGCGCCCCTGCTCGCCCTGCGGGACCGACTCCCGGGCACACTGCGGCTGTTCGAGGCCGACCTGCTGACGGACGGCTCCTTCGACGCGGCGATGGAAGGCTGCCGGGTCGTCTTCCACGTGGCCTCGCCCTTCCTGATGCCGGAGAAGATCAAGGACGGGCAGAAGGACGTCGTCGACCCCGCCCTCACCGGCACCCGGAACGTCCTCGCCGGCATCGAACGCACGCCCACGGTCGAGAAGTTGGTGTTCACCTCGACGGTCGGCGCCGTCTTCGGCGACTACATCGACGTACGGAACATGAAGGACGGCATCCTCTCCGAGGACTACGTCAACACCACCAGCACGGTCGAGAACAACCCGTACCACTACGCCAAGACGGTCGCCGAGAGCTCCGCATGGGACGCCCAACAGGCCCAGTCCCGCTGGCGCATGGTCTCCGTCAACCCCGGCCTGATCCTGGGCCCCTCGCTCACCCCGGCCTCCGAATCCGGCAGCCTGTTCCTCCTCGACGAGCTGTTCAAGGGCTACTTCTTCTACGGGGCACCCGACTTCAGCTTCACCGTGGCCGACGTACGGGACGTCGCACGAGCGCACATCGCCGCTGCGGAGAACCCCGAGGCGCACGGCCGGTACATCGTCGCGGACGCCCGGATGGCGTCCTTCCTCGACATGTCACGCGCCCTGCGGAAGCACTTCCCGCGTGAGTACCGGCTGCCCCGGCACGGCCTGCCGCACTGGCCGGTGCGCGTACTGGGCCCGGCGTTCGGGCTCACCCAGGACTACATCCGCAAGCACCTCGGGATCAGGTTCCCCGTCGACAACCGGCGCGGCATCGAGGAACTGGGCATCATCTACCGGCCGTTGGAGGAGACCCTCCTCGACCACTACGTGGCCTGGCGGGAGTTGAGGAAGACGGGCTGAGCGGGACCCGCCCTTCCCCGTTCACTCCGCCGACCGTTCAAGGCTCTTGACCCGTTCGGACCGCAGGCGCTTGGGTGTGGCGCGATCACCTTTTCGGTGTCATGAGCCTGACCACACTCAACCGAAGGGCACCCATGCGAACCCCCCACGCCCTGCTCGCCCTCACCGCCGCGCTGGCCGCGGTCGCCGCCGCTCCACCGGCCGGAGCCGCCGACGCGGTCCCGGCCGCCGGCACCTATTACGTCCAGAGCGCCACCACCGGGCTCAACGCGGCCGACAAGGGGGGAGCGGTGGAGCAGCACAACCCCAAGGGCAACGAGGACCACCAGCAGTGGAACCTCCGGACGAGCGGATCCTCGTACGTCCTGGAGAGCACCGACACGGCCGGCAGCTGCCTGGGCCGCTCGGGCGGCCAGGCGAGGACCGTCTCCTGCGCGAGCACCGACGCCGCCTGGCAGATCACACCCGTCGGCGGCGACGAGTACACGCTCAAAGTTCCAGGCGCGGACAGCTACCTGACCGTCGGCGCCAAGCCCTCCGGTGCCAACTACCCGGCCCAGCTGGCCATCGGCTCCTCCGGCGACCTCGCCTCCTGGTACCTCACGCCGATCACCTCACCCACGAACCCGATGCCCTCCCAGGACCAACGCACCCTGGACCAGGTCACGTTCCTCACCGCGCACAACGCCTACGCCAACGGCGTCGACGGCGGGTTCGCCCCGCCCTTCGTGAACTTCTTCCCCAACCAGTCACGTGGCATCAACCAGCAACTCTCCGACGGCGTACGGGGGTTCATGCTGGACATCCACCAGACCTCCGACGGCGCGATCCTCTGCCACGACAGCTGCACCCTGGTCAGCAGCCCCGTCGCCCTGAACGTCGACCTCCAGCGCATGGTCGACTTCCTCAAGGCGCACCCCGACCAGTTCGTCACCGTTTTCCTCGAGGACTACGTCGACCCGGGCGTCCTGCGCGGCGAACTCGCCCGCGTCAACGGCCTGTACGACGTGCTGTACCGCCCCGACCAGACCGGCGTACGGCAGAACGGCTGGCCGAGGATGTCCGACCTGATCGCCGCCAACCACCGGCTGCTGATCTTCACCGACCACAGCCGCGCCTCCGACGAGTCCGCCGGACTCACCCGGGACAGCTTCGGCGTGATGTACCAGCGGGACTGGACCGTGGAGAACTACTGGTCCATGGGCTCCGGTGCCGGCTCCTCCGACTGGTCCTGTTACAGCCGGTGGTACGGCAGCGACCTCAACGTGCCGCTGACGCAGACCTATGCGGCGTTCCGCCCGCTGTTCGTCATGAACCACTTCCGTGACGCGACCATCGCCGGGACCGCGCAGACCGACAACACCAAGGTCCTCGACCGGGCCCAGCGGTTCTGCCAGCCGGCCGCGCGCAAGAAGCCCAACTTCCTCGCCGTGGACCGCTACGACCTCGGCAACCCGGCCGCCGCGGTCAACTCCCTGAACAGCTACACGTATCCGTAAAGTGCGGGCGGGCGTGCGGCCGGGGTGTGCGAAACTCCGCTGATGACATCGGAGAAGATCACCGCCGCCGCCTCGGGCACCTGGACACTCGGCGACCTGCCCGTCAACCGGATCGGCTTCGGCGCGATGCGGCTGACGGGCAGCGCAGCCTTCAACCTCGGGACGCCCAGCGACCGTGACCGGTCGATCGCCGTGCTGCGCAGGGCGATCGAGCTCGGTGTGAACCACATCGACACCGCCGCCTTCTACTTCTCGTCCCTCCGGTCGGCCAACGAACTCATCAACTCCGCGCTCGCCCCCTACGCCGACGACCTCGTGATCGCCACCAAGGTCGGACCCTTCCGGAACTACTCGGGGGAGTGGAGCACCTCGGCCCGCCCCGACGACCTGCGCGGCCATGTCGAGGAGAACCTGCGGCAGTTGGGGCGCGATCACCTCGACGTGGTCTATCTCCGCCGGATGGGACAGGACTCGATCGCCGAGTACTTCGGGGCGCTCGCCGAACTCCGCGAGGAGGGCCTGATCCGGCACCTCGCGATCTCCGACGTCGAGCCGCGGCACCTGGCCGAGGCGCAGGCGATCGCGCCGGTGGTGAGTGTGCAGAACCGGTTCGGGCTCGACTCGTTCAGTCCCGAGACCGACGAGATGCTGCGGATCTGCGGTGAACAGGGCATCGCCTTCGTGCCGTTCTTCGCCATCGCGGGCGAGGCGGGGCCGCAGGGCGCGACCACCGCGCACGACGACGAGGTCCTGGCTGTCGCCGCGGCCCACGACGCGAGCCCTGCGCAGATCCGCCTGGCGTGGTCCCTCGCCCAGGGTCCGCATGTCCTTGCGATCCCTGGCACGGGTAACCCCGACCACCTTGTGGAGAACGTGGCGACCGGGGCGATTCGGCTGACGGAGGAGGAGCTGGGTCGGCTCAACGCGGTGCACGGTAAGGCGGGTTGAGGGGTGGCGGGGGGTGTGGCGGAGCTCCTGTCCGGGGCTCAGGCCAGCCAGGTCCCGTCGCGCATGAGGTGACGTTGGGGTAGCTCGCGCTGCTCGTGCCATGCCTGTACGGCTAGCGGCCTTACCCGGAAGAACGAGTAAAGGCGGTCGCCTTACCGTCGATGAGCACGACGTCCCGGGTGTCCGCGAAGGTCGGCCGGGTCCGCCGCCCGTCGGTGGGATTGCGGCCGGTGGGATTCGTGGCCCGGGTCGCCAGCCAGACGCACCGCCCGCCCCACAGGAACCACAACGGCACCAGACACGGCACCCCGTCGGCGTCCGCCGGTTGGGGGCGCGGCACCTCGGGCCAGGGGCGTAGGACCTTGGCCCGAGGTGCCGTGGACATCGTGGACGTCAGGGGCGTCAGGGGGGCGTCAGCCCAGTTGCTCGTGGAGGAACGGGATCGTGCTCGCCCAGGCGCGGGTGGCGGAGTCGGCGTCGTAGACCGGGCGGCCGTCGTTGAAGAAGGCGTGGTTGGCCGGGTAGAGGCGGAGGTCCGGGGTGATGCCGGACTGCTCCTGGATGTGCTTGGCGAGGGCGTCGAGGCCGGAGACCGGGATGCTCTCGTCCAACTCGCCGTAGTGGCCCTGGATTTGTGCCTTCAGGCCGGAGAAGTCGGGGAGTTCGCCCTGGATCACGCCGTAGAACGGGACCGCGGCGCTGACGCGCGGGTCGGCCGCGGCGAGGTACAGCACGAAGCCGCCGCCCATGCAGAAGCCGACCGCGCCGACCGTGTCCGAGGTGACCTCGGGCAGGGACAGCAGGTGGTCGACGGCGCCGGAGAGCAGTTCGACACCGCGGGCGACCGGGAGGGCCAGCATCATGCGCAGGGCCTCGTCGCTCTCGTGCGCCACGTTGCCGCCGTACAGGTCCGGGGCGAGCGCGACGAAGCCCTCCTGGGCGAGCCGGTCGGCCACGTCGGCGATGTGGTCGGTCAGGCCCCACCACTCCTGGATGACGATCACGCCCGGCCCGCTCCCGGAAGGCGGCAGCGCGAGATAGCCGTGGGCGGTGCCCCCGGCACTGGGAAAGGTGACGTTCTGGTGGGCCGGGGCTCCGGTCGACTTCGGCAGCTCGGAGGACATGGGGCTCAACTCCTGTACGGCGATGGGGGTGGGGGCGTTGTCGGGACGGGTTCCGATGTGATCTCCAGCGTGTCATGGGTGGGGGCGGCTGGTTGGCGGGGGCGGTCGTTTTTGGCGCGGGTCGGTCAGCTGGCGTGTGTCGGCTGTCCGGTGGGAGTCGGTTGCCCGGCGAGGGTCGGCGGTTCGGCGCGGGTTGGTCATCTGGTGAGGGGCCGCTGCTTGGCGCGTCGAGGATCTGGTGTGGGTCGGTGAGCCGGTGTGGGGCGGCCGTCCCGTGAGAACCGGGGGTTCGACGTGGGTTGGTCTACTGGCGTGCGTCGGCTGTCCGGTGGGGGTCGGTCGCCCGGCGAGGGTCGGCGGTTCGGCGCGGGTTGGTCATCTGGTGAGGAGCCGCTGTTCGGCGTGCGTCGAGGATCTGGTGTGAGTCGGTGAGCCGGTGTGGGGCCGCCGTCCCGTGAAAACCGGCGGTTTGGCGCGGGTCGGTCTACTGGCATGTGTCGGCTGTCCGGTGGGGGTCGGTCGCCCGGCGAGGATCAGCGGTTCGACGCGGGTTGGTCATCTGGTGAGGAGCCGGCTTGGCGCGTCGAGGATCTGGTGTGGGTCGGTCATCCGGCGAGGAGCCGTTGTTTGGCGCGCGTCGCTGACCTGGCACGGTCGGTGATCCGGCGTGGGGCGGTTGTCTGGTGAGGATTGGCGGTTCTGCTCGGGGCGGTCAACTGACGTGGGTCCGCTGACGGGTGTGGGACCGACACCCGGTGCGGTCGGCTGGCTGGCGCGCGGCCGTCATCTGGTGCTGGTCGGCTGTTCGGTACGGATGGGCGGCCGGTTCGCTTCCTCGCCCATGCGGACCACTCGGCCCGCGGCCACCTTCTGGAGGAGGCCGTACGCCAGTACCGGGAGAAGGATGTGGGGGCGGTCGGGGAGGGTCGTCGTGATCAGTACCGCGCTCGCGCTGCTGTTGTTCATGCCGCAGGCCAGGGTGACGGAGGCGCCGGCGCGGGCGTCGAGGCGGAGGGCTCGCGCGGCTACCCGGCCCAGGGTGAAGGACAGGCCGCACACCGTGGCCGCGACGCCGAGCGCGGCCAGCAGGAGGACCGGGCGGGGGTGGCGGAGGAAGGGGCCCAACACCCCGCTGGCGTTGACGTATGTCAGGAGGAGTGAGGCGGGCAGTGCGGCGGATACGGCGACAGCCAGAAGGCCGGTCAGTGCGCGTGCGGGGAGTGCCAGTCGGCACAGGATGCCTGCCGCGCAGGGCAGGACGACCGAGGTCAGGGCGAAGGCGTTTCCGGCCGAGTGGGCGGCCACGGCGAGTCTGCCCGCGTAGTCGCCCTGGAGGAGCGGGCAGAGGACGGCCAGGGTGAGCGGGACCGTCAGGGGGCTGACGAGGGTCGAGGCCAGCACCAGGCCCACCGCCGTGGGCTGGTCGCCGTCCCCCTTCGCGGTCCACACCGTCGCCCCGGCCGCCACCGGCATCGCGACGACGAGGATCATCGCCGCGATCATGCCACTGCCCCCGTCATGGTCCGGCGACAGCCGCAGCGCGAGGGCGACCCCGGGGACGATCAGCAGCGGCACCAGGATGTGCAGGGCGAGACCCGCGAGCAGGGCCGCGGGGCGTCGTACCAGCAACCGCAGTTCACGCAGCGGGACCTGGAGGCCGGCGCCGAACAGGACCAGGGCCAGGAGCAACTGGGGTGTGCGCAGGGACAGTTCGGCGATGCCCGTCGCGTGCGGGTGGCGGAGCCACAGGCCGGGGGCGGGCAGCACCGCCGCGGCGACGTACGTCACGGCGACGGCCCGGCCCAGGTGGCGGCGGAGCAGGGCGAGCAGGCGGGGTACGGGGAGAATCCTGGCGGGCCTGGGACACATCGTGGCGCTCTTCCGTCGTAGGAACTGGGCGGAGACGGAGCGCCGGTATCGCGTGCGGACTCGTCGACACGCGCGGGGGGAGGAGTGTGCGAAGCCCTGCGGTCATCGTCGACGGTGCCTTCCATAATGGGCGGGCGGGAATGGACACAAGGGCGCTGTGACGAGACGGCGCCCGAGTGACTACAATTCTGTAGACGGTCTACTGAACTGTAGACGAGGACGGGGTGAGGATCGTTCCCATGGCCGACGCGAAGGATGAACGCCGACCGGCGGGTGAGCTGGAGGCCAGCGTCATGGCCGCCCTCTGGGCAGCCGGTGCCCCGCAGACGCCCGGGGAGGTTCAGCTGAGCCTCGACACGGGCCTCGCCCGTACGACCGTGACGACGATCCTGACCCGGTTGCACGACAAGGGTGTGGTGGACCGGCGGCGCCAGGGGCGCGGGTTCGCCTACTTCCCGGTGCAGGACGCGCAGGGGCTCACCGCGCGCCGTATGCACACGGAACTCGACCGCGACGGTGACCGGGAGACGGTACTGGCCCGGTTCGTCGCGCAGCTGAGCCCCGATGACGAACAGGTGCTGCGGGACCTTCTGGAGTCCGGGGAGGCATGACCGCCCCTCCCGGCTGACGCCCTGCCGTCCCCGTGTCTGAGGGGGTGGGCAGGGCGCCATGCCGTCTACGGCCTTTCGGTCGCCGGGTGCATGTGCCGCCTGGTCGTGGTCACCGAGGTCGGTAGGCCGTGGCCAGTACCGAGACGGTGACGTGGTCGGGCCATGAGCCGGTGTCGTTCAGGTCCGCGCCGCTCAGGTGCCGTGCGCTCGGCGTCATCCCGACCAGGTCGAGGATCTCCCGCCCGGTCAACGGCACGGTGTACTCGACCTGTTCGGTGACGGCGGCCTCGAAGTACGGGTCGATCGCCCGGTGGAGGCGGTGTTCCTTGGCCGGGTCGATCGTGACCGTCCCGGGTACCCGGCCGCGCAGCTCGGCCAGGTGCCGCGCGGTGGGACGGACCACGATCAGCCGGCCCGTCGGGCGCAGCACCCGGCGGAACTCGGCCGGGTTGCGCGGGGCGAACACGTTCAGCACGACCTCGGCCACGCCGTCGGCCAGCGGGAAGGGGCGGAAGACGTCCCAGGCCACCGCGGCGGCGCGTTCATGGGCGCGCGCCGCCGAACGCAGGGCGCGCACAGACGTGTCCAGCCCCAGACCGCGGGCGCCGGGCAGCCGGTCGAGTACGCCGGCGAGGTAGTAGCCCGTGCCGCACCCAACGTCCACGACCGTGGTCCGCTCGGGCGCGGAGTCGGCCGCCAGCAGGGCAACGGCTTCACGGATCGGCGCGTACGTGTCCGTCGACAGGAACCGGTCCCGCGCCCGGACCATGGCCGCGTCGTCGCCGCTGGTGGCACGGGCGCCGGTCAACAGGCTGACGTAGCCGTGCCGGGCGATGTCGAAGGTGTGGCCCGAGGGACAGCGCAGGGCGCCGCCGTCGGGGGACAGGGCATGCGTGCGGCACGTCGGGCAGCGCAGCAGGTCGAGGGAGAGATCGAGGGCAGGGGGAAGCAACACGGGCACGAGGCACTCCTGGCAGGAGGGAAGGGGAGAAGCCGTGCCTGTACGTGCGCCCGCGACGTCACTGCCTCACGCAGGAACGGGCAGCGCCGCAACGGTGGTTCACGCAGCAGGCACACCAAGGAGGGCGACGCCGTCCGGCCTCGCCCTCAACGCCTTCCGGTTACTGGAAGCAGTGCGGGATGCTCGTGAATGCCACGCCGTGAGTCTACGAGCACGGGCGGGGCGGCTCGGGTCGCGGATGGCGGGAGACGGGGCCGGGGTGACCGAATCCTGGTCAGCATCCGCCCCGCCGGCACCCTCACCCCAACCCCCTGGGAATCCGACTGGCGCCCACCGCGTTTTACGTATAACCTCACCCGTCAATCCCCCCGCCCGGAACCCGCACGGAGACCCCCGATGAGCCGTATCGCCCTGGTCACCCTCGTCGTCGACGACTACGACGAGGCGATCCGCTTCTACGTCGAAGCTCTCGGCTTCCGGCTCGCCGAGGACGAGGCGCGTGGCGACGGGGCGCGATGGGTCGTCGTGGTGCCGCCGGGTGCGGACGAGGGCGGTACCGGGCTGCTGCTCGCCCGGGCCAAGGGAGACGCGCAGAGCGCCCGGGTCGGTGACCAGACCGGTGGCCGGGTCGGCTTCTTCCTGCACACCGACGACTTCGCCCGCGACCACGCCCGGATGCTCGCCGCGGGCGTGACCTTCCTGGAGGAGCCGCGGCACGAGCCGTACGGTTCCGTCGCCGTGTTCCAGGATCTGTACGGCAACCGCTGGGACCTGCTCCAGCCCGCCGCCTGAGCCTCCGTACTCGCCAACTCCGCTCACCGAACGACGACCGAGGAACCCCCGCACATGTCATCTACGCGCATAGACGCCGACATCATCCGCCGGCTCCCCAAGGCCGTGCTGCACGACCACCTCGACGGCGGCCTGCGTCCCGCCACCGTGGTGGAGCTCGCGGCGGCGGTGGGGCGCACGCTGCCCACCACCGACCCGGACGAGCTGGCCGCCTGGTACTTCGACGCCGCCAACTCCGGTGACCTGGTGCGCTACATCGCCACCTTCGAGCACACCCTCGCCGTGATGCAGAACCGCGAGGGCCTGCTGCGCACCGCCGAGGAGTACGTCCTCGACCTGGCCGCCGACGGTGTCGTCTACGGCGAGGTGCGCTACGCCCCCGAGCTGAACACCAACGGTGAACTCACCCTCGCCGAGGTCGTCGAGACCGTGCAGGAGGGGCTCGCCGCCGGTATGGCCAAGGCCGCCGCTGCGGGCACGCCGGTGCAGGTGCGGACGCTGCTGTGCGGGATGCGGATGTTCGACCGGGTCGGCGAGGCGGCCGACCTCGCGGTGGCGTTCCGGGACGCCGGGGTCGTCGGCTTCGACATCGCCGGTGCCGAGGACGGGTTCCCGCCCGCCGACCACCTCGCCGCGTTCGAGCACCTGCGCCGCGAGAGCGTCCCGTTCACGATCCACGCCGGTGAGGCGCACGGCCTGCCCAGCATCCACCAGGCACTCCAGGTGTGCGGCGCCCAGCGCATCGGCCACGGCGTCCGCATCACCGAGGACATCGTCGACGGCAAGCTCGGCCGCCTGGCGGGGTGGGTCCGTGACCGCCGGATCGCGCTGGAGATGTGCCCGACCTCCAACCTCCAGACGGGCGCGGCCACTTCGATCGCCGAGCACCCCATCACCGCCCTCAAGGACCTCGGCTTCCGCGTCACCCTCAACACCGACAACCGACTGGTGTCCGGTACGACGATGACGCGTGAGATGTCCCTGCTGGTCGAAGAGGCCGGCTGGACGATCGAGGACCTGCGCACCGTCACGGTGAACGCCCTCAAGAGCGCGTTCATCCCGTACGACGAGCGCAAGGCCCTCATCGAGGACGTCGTCCTGCCGGGTTACGCTTCCGCGCTCTGAAGCAGCCCGCGCACATACGCGGCCTGTCCGACGTGCTCCAGATCGTCGGACAGGACGCTGACCAGCCGGACGCCCAGGGTGACCGGCGGGTCCCAGCGCTCGTCGACGATCCGGTCGTAGTCCTTCGCCGTCAGACCGCGCAGATACGCCAAAGTCTGGTCGTGCACGGCGTCGTAGTACCCGGTGAGCTGCCCGGCCGACTCGACCCGCACCTTGCCGACCTTCGCGGCGGTGTGGCCGTAGCCCGTGTCCTTGGCCGGCAGGTCGAGGCCGAAGCGCTTCTCCCAGCCCTGGCTCAGCCACACCTGGTCGAGTCCTGCGGCTTCGCCGATGTGGTCGTCCTGGACCCGGGTGAGATGCCAGACCAGCCAGGCGATGGAGTTGGCATCGGCGGCGGGGCGGGCGTGCAGCTGGTCGGGGGTGAGGCCGTCGACCGCTGCGTGGACTTCTTCCTGGATGCGGCCGTACGCGTCAATGAGGATGTCGTTGGCATGCATACGACCACCATCGCGCATCGCCGTCCGTCATGCGGCCGGAGTGTCCGTTTCCAGGATCGTCATCAGGGCCCGGGCCGCCGGACTGGTCGCCTGCGGGGGCGGCAGCAGCGCCACCGTTTCGTAGACCTCCTCGCCGGTGCCCTTGAGGGGGAGCGCGGTGAGGGGCTCGCGCTTGTGGCGGAAGTGCTGGGGGACGACCGCGATGCCGAGGTTCTCGTCGATCAGGTCGAGGAGGCTGTGGACGTCGTTGACCTCCAGGGCGACCGTCCGCCGTACGCCCGCCGCGGCGAACACGGCGTCCGTGGTGCGGCGGGAGGCCCAGTCCGGGTGGAAGTCGACGAAGACCTCGCCGGCGAGGTCGTCCGGGGTCACCGCCGCGCCCGTCTTTGCGAGCCGGTGGCTGGGATGGCACAGCACGGTCATCGGCTCGCTGGTCAGCGATACGGAGCGCAGCTGGTCGGTGTCCGCCTGGGTGCGGTAGGCGAACGCCAGGTCGAGTCGCCCGGCCGCGACCTCCTCCGCCAGCGCGCCCGAACCCGCCTGCCGCAGCCGGATCTCCACATCGGGGTGAAGGCGCCGGAACGCGGCCAGCAGTCCCGCCACGTGCACCCCGGCGATGCACTGCTCGGTGCCCAGGGACAGCGTGCCGCGCAGGACGCCCTGCACCGCGGCCACCGCCTCGTGCGCCGAGCGGACCTGCGCCAGGATGCGTTCCGCCTCGCCGAGGAGCGCGCGGCCGGCCTCCGTGAGCGTGACCCGGCGGGTGGTGCGCACGAACAGCGGGGTCTGCAACTCCCGTTCCAGGGCGCGGATCGAGGCCGAGAGCCCGGACTGGGACACCATCAGCCGCTCGGCCGCACGGGTGAAGTGCTGGTCCTCGGCGACGGCGATGAAATGCTGGAGATGACGCAGTTCCATGATTGAGAAGCGTAACCGCTGAATTCCATCGGATTCTTCTGTTGGACCACTGCCCGCAGGTCACGACAGAGTGGGCGGTGGTTCCCTGGAACCGGTATCCCGTGTGCCAACCCCTCTGGAGTCGCGTTGTACACCGCACACCCCGACCGCTACGCGGACCTGCCCTACCGGCGCACCGGACGCAGCGGTCTGAAGCTGCCCGCGATCTCGCTCGGCCTGTGGCACAACTTCGGGCCCGACCGCCCGGTCGACACCCAGCGCGCCATCCTGCGCCGCGCCTTCGACCTCGGCGTCACCCACTTCGACCTCGCCAACAACTACGGCCCGCCCCCCGGCGCCGCCGAGTCCGCCCTCGGCGAGGCGCTGAAGGCGGACTTCGGGTCCTACCGCGACGAGCTGGTGATCTCCACCAAGGCCGGCTATCTGATGTGGCCCGGCCCGTACGGCGAGTGGGGTTCGCGCAAGTACGTGCTGTCCTCGCTGGACCAGAGCCTGAGCCGCATGGGCCTGGACTACGTCGACATCTTCTACTCGCACCGCCCCGACCCGGAGACTCCCCTCGAGGAGACGATGGGCGCCCTGCACTCGGCGGTCCAGCAGGGCAAGGCGCTCTACGTCGGCATCTCCAACTACTCGGCGGAGCAGACCCGGGAGGCCGCCCGCATCCTCGGTGAGCTCGGCACCCCGCTCCTCATCCACCAGCCGCGCTACTCGATGCTCGACCGGCGCCCCGAGGACGAGGGCCTGCTCGACGCCCTGGACGAGCTCCAGGTCGGCTCCATCGTCTTCTCCCCGCTGGAGCAGGGGCTGCTCAGCTCCCGCTACCTCGACGGCATCCCGGAGGGTTCCCGCGCGGCGAGCGACAGCCCGTTCCTGAACTCGGACGCCGTCACCGAGGACCTGGTCGGACAGCTGCGCGCCCTGAACGACATCGCCAAGGGCCGCGGTCAGACCCTCGCCCAGCTCGCCCTCGCCTGGGTGCTGCGCGGCGGCCGGGTCACCTCCGCGCTGGTCGGCGCGAGCAGCGCGCAGCAGCTCGAGGACAGCGTCGCGGCCACCCGCAACCTGGACTTCGACGCCGACGAGCTGGCCCGCATCGACGCGATCATCAAGCCGTAGCGCACCTCGCGGCCGTCAGGCCGTGAGCCGCTCGCTGACCTCCCAGAGACGGGCCGCCGACTCCGGGTCCACGGCGCGGGACAGCACCCCCGGGGTGGTGTCCCCGCCGGCCCAGGCGGCCTCGTCCTCGGGGGCGAGCAGTGGGCTGATGTCGACGTTCTCGCAGTAGACCCCGCCGAGACCGTCGAGCTGCGGGCTGGTCGCGCACCAGACGCTGGTGGCCGCGCCCTGCTGCACGGTCTTCATCTGTCGCTCGGGGTCACGGATCGGCCGGCCCTCGGCGTCGAGCGCGCCCGCGGCCTGGAGCGCCGCCGGTTCGAGGTGCTTGACCAGGCCGGTGTCGACGATCAGGCCCGGGTGCACCGCGAACGCCCGGATGCCCTCGGCCTGTCCGCGCCGGTCCACCTCGACGGCGAACAGGGCGTTGGCCGTCTTGGACTGGCCGTAGGCGAGGAACGGCTCGTACTTCCTGTGCTCGAACTGCAGGTCGTCGAAGTCGATCCCGGCGAAGCGGATGCCTCGCGAGGACAGGACCACGACCCGTGCCCCGTGCGCCGCGACCAGCGCGGGCCACAGCCTGGTCGTCAGCTGGAAGTGCCCGAGGTGGTTGGCGGCGAACTGCGACTCGTAGCCGCGCGCGTCCCGCGCCAGCGGGGTCGCCATGATCCCGGCGTTGTTCACCAGCAGGTGCAGCGGACGCCCGGAGGCCAGGAACTTCTCGGCGAAGGCGTCGATGGACGCCGGGTCCAGCAGGTCCATGTGCTCGACCTCGGTTCCCGGGAGGTCCTCGAGAGCCGCCCGGGCCCGCTCCACGTCCCTCGCCGGTACGACGAGTCGCGCCCCGGCGCCGTGCAGCACGCGGGCCGTCTCCAGGCCGATGCCGGAGTAGCCGCCGGTGATGATCGCGACCTTGCCGGTCAGGTCGACGCCCTTGATCACCTCCTCGGCGGTGGTCGAGGCGCCGAAGCCGGAATTCAGGGGCTGCTGTGCGGTGGTCATGTTCTCTCCCTCATCAGCTTGAGCTGTTGAGACCACCGTAGGTCGGCCGATCCGTACGATGAATACTTGAGAATCCGCATAACTTGCGTGATAGTTCGAGCATGACCGTGGATCCCCTCTCCGACGCCCTCGCCGTCGCCGATGCCCGCAGCGTGTTCTCCGGCGGGTTCACGGCCGGCGGCGACTGGGCGATCCAGCTGCGCGGACGCGACCGGCTGAAGGTGAACGCCGTGGTGCAGGGCAGCTGCCTGCTGGTCCGGGACGGCGGCGAACCGCTGCGGCTCGCCGAGGGGGACGTCGTGATCTCCGACGGCGGCCAGCCGTACACCCTGTGCAGCCGGCCCGGTGTCGCGCCGACCGACTCCGCGGACGTCGTCATGGACCCGGAGACCCGGATGGGCCGGCTCGGGCAGGGCGACGCGGTGGACGTGGCCTGCGTGTCCGGGCACATCGATCTGAGCCGGGACCGCGGGGATCTGCTCCGGCGGGCGCTGCCGCAGCTGGTGCACGTGCGGGCCGACTCGCCCGAGGCCGATGTACTGCGGTGGCTGATCGGGCAGTTGGCGGCCGAGATGCGCCTGCGCAGGGCCGGGGTCGAGTTCGTGTCGGCGCAGCTCGCGCAGCTGATGTTCGTGCAGGTGCTGCGGGTCTGTCTGACCGACGCGGACGGGCTGCCGCCCGGCTGGCTGCGCGCCCTCGCCGACGAGCGCCTCGCCCCCGCGCTGCGCCTGATGCACGGCGACCCGGCCCACCCCTGGCAGCTGGAGGAGCTGGCCCGGGCGGCGGCCATGTCCCGCACCACGTTCGCCGTACGGTTCAAGGAGGCGGCCGGTGTGCCGCCCCTGACGTACCTGCTGAACTGGCGCATGAGCCTCGCCGCCCGGGCCCTCCGTCAGGACACGGCCCCGGTCGGCACGCTCGCCCGCTCCGTCGGCTACACCTCCGAGAGCGCCTTCAGCAACGCCTTCAAGCGGGCGGTCGGGGTGGCGCCGCGGCGCTATCGCGAAGAGGCCCTGGCTAGGAGCTGAGCCGTTCTTCGAGACGGACGGTGACCTGATCGCCCTCGCTTTTGTCGATGGCCTTTCGAAGATCGGCTTTCACGGGGAGTTTGTGCGTGCCGTCGCCGAGCGCCATGAACGAACTGCGGAAAGGGTGTCCGTCGATCGTGCCGCGGACCTTGACCAGTCCGCGGGTGCCGAAGAACGCGACGGACCCGGGCCAGACGAGATAGGTCCAGCCGCCGTCGTTCGGGCTTTTGATCAATTCGGCGGTGAATTCCTCGTTCAACGGGGTGCCGGTACTCATGAAGTCCTCCGCTCGGGGTGGTCTGCCGAAGAGGAGACCGCCCCGAGCGCGAGAACTCATCGCCGGCGCCGGTCTCAGGCCCCCGCGGGCACCCGGTCGAGGAAACCGAGCACGGAGCGGATACGGCCGTCCTCGTCCAGCGTGATCACGTCGAACCCGGCGACGGGCGCCGAGCCGTCGGCCCCGCTCACCAGCTCCCAGGCGAAGCGCGCGGTGTCGTGGTGCCCGTCGACGGCTCCCAGCGGGCGGAAGACGAATCCCGGGAACTGCGTGTGCGCCCCGGCGATCAGCCCCGCGATCTCCGCATGGCCGGTGACTGCCGCCAGCGGGTCGGTGTAGGTACCCTCGACGGCCCAGGCGGCGGCGACCGCCTTCGCCAGCGCCTCCGGCTCGCTCGCATTCCAGGCCTCGAAGTAGCGGGCGACGGCGTTCTCGTGGCGATCGGTGTTCGCGGACATGGTGAATCAGCCTCCAGCGAGGTCGTTCGTACTGGTCAGGACCCGGATCGGGCTTCCTGCCGACCCGGTGCCTCCACCCTGCCGGGGAGCGCGCGGGACGTCGATTACCCCTCGGGTAATGACGGCGGGAGACCACCACAAAAGGGGTCCCGAAGGTTTTCAGCCAAACAAGGCTGTGAATATGCCAAGAGAGTGGCTAAAAAGTGGTGGTGACAGTGTTTCGGGAGTGAACATACTCGACTGCTAGGGCATCACTTCACGAGGCAAAGCCGCCATCGTGCGCACCACTTGAGCCACCCGAGCCGCCATCAGAGCCGCATGGAAAGCGAGGCCCGACCGGCAATCGAGACACGCGACGGGGGAGTGATCGTGCACGACGAATTCCTGTGCCATGTCACCGCGTACGGTTCCTGCGGCGGACAGCGCGTCGGGGTGCCTCTGGGAACCTACCGCGCCCCGACCCTGGCGCTCGCGCTGTGGTGGTTACGGGACCGCGCGGTGTGGATGGCCGACCGGCTCGACCCGCAACCGGAGAACCCGCGCTTCCCCAGGGGCGCCCTGGTCCCGGTCGCCGACACGGCCCCCGACGTGCCCCGCGCGTTACGCACCTGGTCCCGCGATGTCGGTCAACAGGAGCAGGTCGCCTACGAGTTGGCGGCCGGACGGCTCGTGCAGATCGCCATCAGCGACGAGACCACCGAGTACGAACTGCTCGCCGAGTCGGTCGACGCCCTCAGGATGCAGCGGACCGTTCCGGCACTCGTCGTCCCTGTCGCCTGACACGTGTCGACCAGCGCGCACCCCTGACCGCTGACCGGGCGCACACGTGAACGAATCGGTAGAATTCGGTGCATGCCAGAGCGGCCGATGGTGCCGACCGCGCCCGAACTCCTCCTGGAGACGGAATCGGGCTCCACGGTCATGACCCCGGGCCGCGACTACCACGTAGGCCGCGACCCGCTCAGCGACATCGTCATCGACGACGCCCGCGTCTCCTGGCACCACGCGGTCCTGCGGCCGGACGCCGACCACTGGACGCTGGAGGACGAGCACAGCACGAACGGCACCTACGCAGACGGCCGCCGCATCCAGGAGTGGGGCGTCGGCCCCGGCAGCGTGATCCGCTTCGGCAACCCGGCCGACGGCCCCCGCGTCGTCCTCGCCGACCGCCCCGCCCCGGCCCCGGAACGCCCCTCGGCGGTGTCCATGCCCGCCTTCACCGGCACCTACCGGCAACCGACGACCGTACGACCGCTGCCGAGCCGCACCGTCCGCATCGGCCGGGCCGCCGACAACGACCTCGTCGTCGACGACCTGGTCGTCTCCCGCCGCCACGCCGAACTGCGGGCCGGGCCGGACGGCACGTACGAGATCGTCGACCTCGGCAGCCACAACGGCACCTACCTCAACGGCCAGCCCGTCGCCCGCGCCCCGGTCGGGCCGGGTGACATCGTCGGCATCGGACACTCCGCGTTCTGTCTCGTCGGCGACCAGCTGCAGGAGTACGTCGACACCGGCGAGGTCTCCCTCGACGTCCAGGACCTCACCGTCGCCGTCGACCGGGGCCGCAAGGTCCTCCTCGACCAGGTGTCGTTCCCGGTCGGCGAGAAATGCCTGCTCGCCGTGGTCGGACCCAGCGGCGCCGGAAAGTCCACCCTGCTCAACGCGCTCACCGGCCAGCGCCCCGCCGACCGCGGCACCGTCCTCTACGACGGCCGCGACCTCTACCGCGACTACGCCGAACTGCGCCAGCGCATCGGCCTCGTCCCGCAGGACGACATCCTGCACGCCCAGCTCACCGTGCACAGCGCCCTGTCGTACGCGGCCGAACTCCGCTTCCCCCAGGACACCGCCAAGGCCGAACGCCGGGCCCGGGTCGACGAGGTCGTCCGTGAACTCGGCCTCGAACAGCGCGCCGCGCAGCCCGTGCACAGCCTCTCCGGCGGGCAGCGCAAGCGCGTCAGCGTGGCCCTGGAACTGCTGACCAAGCCGTCGCTGCTCTTCCTCGACGAACCGACCTCCGGACTCGACCCCGGCATGGACCGCTCGGTGATGCACATGCTGCGCGGCCTCGCCGACGACGGCCGTACCGTCATCGTCGTCACCCACAGCGTCCTCAGCCTCGACGTGTGCGACCGGCTGCTGGTGCTTGCGCCCGGCGGCAAGGTCGCCTACTACGGGCCGCCCGACGACGCCCTCGCCTACTTCGGCTTCGAGCACTGGCCGGAGGCCTTCGAGGCGTTCGAGCGGGACCAGGACCGGGACTGGGCGGGGGAGTTCAGGGAGTCGCCGTTCCAGCGCCAGTACATCGTCAACTCCACCGCGCAGCCGCACCAGGTGGGCTCGGCCCCGGCCGCCGCGGCCCCGCCGCCGCCCAGACCCCGCAGCCGCGGTGCCCAGCTCGGCACCCTCATCCGCCGCTACACCGCCGCCCTCGGCGCCGACCGGACCTTCCTCGTCATCATGATCGCGCTGCCGTTCGTCATGGGCGCGATGGCCCGCGCGCTGGCCGGCAGCCAGCTGACCCGGGACACGGCGATGAACGCCCTGCTCATCCTGTGCGTCGGCGGCGTGCTCACCGGCGCGGCCAACGCCGTGCGCGAACTCGTCAAGGAACGCGCGATCTACCGGCGCGAGAGAGCCGTCGGTCTCTCCAGATCGGCGTACCTGCTCTCCAAGGTCGTCGTCCTGGGCGCGATCACCGTGGCGCAGGCCGTGGTGCTCACCCTCGTCGGACTGTTCGGCGTCGACCTCAACGCGCCGGGCGGCAAAGGGGTGTTGATGCCACCCCTGATCGAGATCACGGTCGCCGTCGCCCTGTTGTCGTTCACCGCGATGATGCTCGGCCTGCTGGTCTCCGCGCTGGTGCGCAAGGAGGAGGTGACGATGCCGCTGCTGGTGCTGCTCGCCATCGTCCAAGTGGTGTTCTGCGGCGCCCTGTTGAAGCTGCACGGCGTGCCCGGACTGGAACAGCTGTCCTGGCTGGTTCCCTCGCGGTGGGCGCTCGGCGGGATGGCCGGCACCATCGGGCTGGCCCGGATCGTGCCGGGCGAGCTCACCAGCGATCCGATGTTCCGGCACTCGGCCGGGGTGTGGCTGCTCAACATGGGCATGCTCGTCGTGCTGTCGCTGCTCTTCGGCTTCCTCGTCTCCCGGCTGCTGCGGCGGCACGAACCCGCCGTGATGCGGAAATAGGGGCCGCCGCGATGACGACCCCCGGCTTCCGGCCCACCCACGTCGTCCCCGAGCACGGGATGCCCGCCTGGGAGGCCCCGGACCCCGCCCGCCCCACCGTGCCGCTCGACGCGCTGCTCCCCGTGCAGCTGCTGGAGCGGCGCGGCGACTGGGCCCACGCCCTGTGCTCCAACGGCTGGTCCGCCTGGGTCGACGGCCGCCACCTCATCTCCGTCGCCCACGACCCGCCGGCCGCCCGCGGCCCCCTCACCCGCACCGCCGACCCGCGCCCCCTGCTCGCCCGCGCCGAACAGGCCCTCGCCCGCTACCGCGCCGCCGTCGAGGAGCTCGCGGGCGGCGGCCTCGACGGCGCCACGTTCCAGGCCCGCACCAAGGGCCTGCGGATCGGCGTGGTCGTCGACGGCGAGTCCGTCTGGCTCTACGACGCCGACCACGAACGCTGGGTCCACACCGACGGCACCCGCCTGAGCACCTACGCTTCCGACGACGGGCCCCGCGCCGAACCGGCCGACCCCGGCCACGCCCCCACGCAGGTCGTGAGCACCGATGGCCCGTGACGCGAGCCTCTTCTCCGGGCGGCCCTCCGAGCTGATCGGGCAGCAGATCGCCGGGTACCGCATCGAGGACGAGATCGGCCGCGGCGGCATGGCGGTCGTCTACCGCGCCCACGACCTGCGCCTCGACCGCACCGTCGCGCTCAAGCTGCTCGCCCCCGAACTCGCCCGCAACGACACCTTCCGCAAACGCTTCACCCACGAGTCCCGGGTCGCCGCCGCGATCGACCATCCGCACATCGTTCCCGTCTTCGAGGCGGGGGAGACGGACGGGGTCCTGTACATCGCGATGCGCTACGTCTCCGGCAGCGACCTGCGTCATCTCCTCGACCGGGAGGGGCCGTTGGACCTGTCGACGGCCACGCGGATCATCGGGCAGGTCGCCTCCGCGCTGGACGCGGCGCACGATCACGGGCTCGTCCACCGGGATGTGAAGCCCGGCAACATCCTTGTGGCGCGGGGTACCGACAGCGACCATCCCGAGCACGTCTATCTCACGGACTTCGGGCTGACGAAGAAGTCGCTGTCACTGACCGGGTTCACGACGGTCGGACAGTTCGTCGGGACGCTCGACTACGTGGCCCCTGAGCAGATCTCGGGGCGGCCGGTCGACGGGCGGTGCGATGTGTACGGGCTGGCTTGTGTCGCCTACGAGACCCTGGCGGGGCTGCCGCCGTTTCGGCGGGATGACGACATGGCGTTGCTGTGGGCGCACCAGTACGACGTGCCTCCGGCGGTCAGTGAGGGGCGGGCGGGGTTGCCTGGGCATGTCGACGGGGTTTTCGCGAAGGCGTTGGCGAAGAGTCCTGATGATCGGTACGTGTCTTGCCTGGCGTTTGTGTCGGCGTTGCGCGGGGGTGAGGTTGCGGGGCATGCGGCGACCGAGGTGGATCTGCGGGTGGGTGGGGGGCCGGATGTGGGGCCTCCTGCGTTTCCTCGGTGGGCGGAGCCCGTGTTGAGGGTGCGTGAGTGAGTTTTTCGGGTGCGGGTGCGTGGGGGCTGGTCGCGCAGTTCCCCGCGCCCCTGGGGGGTGGGGGCGAGCCTGGGTCAAGAGGTGCTCGGTCCGTTCAGGGGTGTGCGGCGGGCCTTTACCGTTCGGCTTGCGATGCGCCAGCCCGCCTCCACGCGCACCAGGGTGTCCACGTACGTCACCGAGCCGCAGGAGCCGTCCGTTCGGATGCCCAGGCCCTTTGAGC
The DNA here is from genome assembly GCF_036187565.1 of Streptomyces sp. NBC_00252. NCBI lineage: Bacteria > Bacillati > Actinomycetota > Actinomycetes > Kitasatosporales > Streptomycetaceae > Streptomyces > Streptomyces sp. NBC_00252. The sequence continues at coordinate 9,262,625 of NZ_CP108087.1, forward strand.
GGGCGCGGACGGTGCCGTCCGGGGAGTCCTCGATCACCACGTTCGTCACGTGGTGTGCGACGGGGTTCGCGGGGCCCAACGTGAGCGCGGCGGCCGTGAGTTGGGGGAGGCCGGTGAGGGTGCCCTGGGTGAAGTCGGTGAGGTCGTACTCGACGTCCGGGGTGAACACCTCGGACATGCGGTCGAGTTCGCCCTCGTCGATCAGGTGGCCGTGCAGGGCGATCAACTCCGTGATGGCCAGGCGGTCTTCGAGTGTCAGCGCCATGTCTGCCCTTTCCTCGGCTCGGCGCACACTCTCACGTCCGGTGCCCCGGCTGCGCCGGGATTTCCACCACGCCCCTCCGGTGCACCGGCTTTGCCAGCAGGGCGCCCAGGAAGCCCGTCACCAAGCCCCACAATGCCGCCAGGCCCACCGCCGACCACACCTCGGGCTTCAGGAACAGGTCTCCGGACAGGCCGCCGCCGACGTCGCCGATGCCGAGGAGGGAGAGGCCGTAGTGGGCGGAGACGCGGCCGACCAGGCAGATCATGAGGACAGCCAGGGCGAGGGCGATCGCGAAGTGGACGGCGTGCTGCCAGGCGCGGACGCGGGACGGGGAGCGCGCGGCCATCAGGAAGGCGGTGGCCATGAGCAGGACCGCGTCCAGGACCAGGAGCCACCACACGCGGCCGTCGTGGGCGGCGAGGGTGTGCAGGTTCAGGGTGGAGACGTCCGGGGTGCGCAGGACCTCGTCGAGGAGGTGGGGGACGGGGAGGCCGAAGGGGCCGTCGACGCGGCCGTTCCAGGTGGCGCCCAGGCCGAGGGTGAGGGCCAGCCAGACCAGGTTCGGCATGCCGAGCAGGATCAGGGCGAAGGTCTGGGTGGCGTTGCCCCGGGTCGCCGCCGTGACGAGGGCCAGGACGACGCCGAGCGCCACGTAGGCCAGCAGGAGGGCCACCACCGCGTACGCGGCCGGTCGTACCGCCGTGTGGAAGCGGAGCAGGCGGGCGGGGAGGGGCGCGCCGGGGGACACCAGGAGGGCGAGGATCAGGACTCCGGCCAGCCACAGGAGGCCGTAGAGCACGGTCTGCGGTACGTCCGTCTCGAAGCCGACCTCGGGGGAGGCGCCGAGCAGGTCGCCGATGTCGCCCAGGGTGCCGCTGCCGAGGGAGATCGAGAACTTCTGGCGCGCGCCCAGCGCCAGCCCGATCAGGCCGAGCAGCCACAGGACGGCGATGCGGGCGGCCCAGCCGACGAGCTCCGTCGCCGACGCGACCGCACGGTGCCGCAGGGGCCGTAGGAAACCTGCCGCGGTCGCGAGGGCGCCGGAGAGGGTCACCGAGAGGGGGATGGCGGTCAGGCCCGCTTTGGTGTCGGCCAGGGAGCCGGCGTTCCCGGAGAGTTTCAGGGTGCCGCCGACCGCGGCCACCACCGTCGCCGTGACGACCCGGGGGAACGCCCCGTCCGGGAGGTCCGCCGCGCCCGCCGCCCACAGGCCCAGCGCGGCGACCACGCCCATGGTGAGCAGGCCGGCCAGTACCGTGCCGAGCGCCTGGAGCCAGCCGTGGCGGGCCACTGCCTGGTCGGAGGGGGTTCGGGGGGTCACACGGTCACGCTAAGCAGCGGCCGGGGAGCGCGCCCGCCGGGAGGGCCGTCCGCGTCGGCTTGCGGGCGGACCATGACCCGAGCACACAATGGGTTCGTTGTGGACAAAGGGTCGCTTATCGGTACGAGTGGCCTTGCAGCCCGCGTCGGGAAGAAGAGCTCGTGAGCGTCGAACCTCCGTCTTCAGGCCGCCCCACCGGACCGCCCTCAGGCCCGCTGTCGGGACCCTCCCAGCCGCCTTCGGGCCCGCCCTCGCAGCCCTCGGGCGGCGGCACCGGTGCGCCGGAGCCGCACCGGCCCTGGTGGAAGTCGGTGCCGCGGGTCGCGATCCTCACCGCCGTCGTGGTGGCCGCCGTGGTGCTGGGCCTCGTCTTCACCCGGTCCGACGGCGGCTCGACGAACACGGCGAGCAAGGGCGAGGTGTTCCTCCAGGCCGCGGCCAAGACGGGCCCCGACCCGTTCACGAAGTCCAGCGCGACCGAGAACTCCGCCCCGCCCGTCACCGCGTCCCCCGCCGCCTCCGAACCGGCGAACGCGGTACGCGGCGTCGACGGCGGCGCCCCCGGCCTCTACGGCGGCACCCAGAACGTCTCCGCCTGCGACGTCGAGCAGCAGATCAAGGCCCTCCAGGCGGCCCCGGCGAAGAACGCGGCGTTCGCGTCCGTCGCCGGCGTCCAGCCCGCCGGAGTCCCCGCCTACCTGCGCTCGCTCACCCCCGTACAGCTGCGCATGGACACCCGGGTCACCAACCACGGCTATCGCGACGGCACCGCCACCAGCTATCAGGCCGTCCTCCAGGCCGGCACCGCCGTCCTCGTCGACAACCACGGCTTGCCCCGCGTCCGCTGCGCCTGCGGCAACCCGCTGACGCCGCCCGTCGCCCAGCAGACCACCCCGAAGCGCACCGGCGACACCTGGTCCTCGTACCGCCCGCAGAACGTCGTCGTGGTCACCCCCGCACCCCAGATCATCAACATCTTCGTGATCTACGACCCCCACAACGGCCACTGGTTCGGCCGCCACCACGGCGACACGGGGAAGCACGACCACAGGACCCCGCCGCCGGTGAACCCGGCCAGCCCCTCCGTGTCGCCGCCGACGTCACCGTCCTCCGACTCCCCGTCGCCGTGCGCCTCCAAGGCCCCGGGCACACCGGGAACGCCCGGCACGTCCCCGAGCCCCTGCCCGCCGTCGTCGAGCGCACCGTCCTCGCCGTCGTCCTCGTCGCCGGGTTCGGACACCCCGTCCTCCGAGCCGCCGTCGACGGAGTCCTCATCAGCCTCATCAGCCTCTTCCGACGCTTCCTCCCCCTCCGATTCGGCCGCGTCGGACGAGACGACGACGTCCGCCTCGACGGTCAGCGCGCCGGTTTCGTCCCAGTCGATTTCACCGTCACTCTGATCGGGGGGACTGCCGGGCGTGGTGCTGGGTACGAGCACTGATACGACAGCGACCGGCAGAGCCGCCTTCCGAGAGAGACACGCATGATCGACCACCGGGACGGGGTAGTGATACCGACTCGTTTCGACGTGCCCGTGGAACCGCTGCGGCGGGCGGCGCACTACACCGGCGAACCGGGCTGCATCTCAGCGGCCCGCCACTTCACGCACCAGTTCCTCGAACAGCTCAGAACCGAGTGGTGCGCCACGATCGACGACCAGTCCGACGGCGAACTGCTCCTGCTGGTCAGCGAGTTGGTCACCAACGCGGACCGGCACAGCAACGGCCCGTACATCCTGGAGCTGGAGGGCACGGACACCTCGGTGACGGTGTCCGTCTGCGACAGCAGCGTCGCCCTGCCCCGGCTCTTCGCCCGGGACCCCGAGCGCATCGGCCGGCACGGCCTGGAGATAGTCCACGCCGTGGCCACGCAGGTGACCGTCGAACGGGTACCGGTCGGCAAGCGGGTGCGCGCCGTCGTGCACCTCGCGGGCGAGGACCGCTAGACGGTCAGGCCCCGGTCCGGGTGGCCGTGATCAGCTCGTGCAGATAGCGCTTGGTGACCCGGCCGCCGTGCCGCGTCTCCAGCAGCTCCCGGAGGCAGCCCAGCAGGCCCAGGCGCGCGGGCTCGTCCAGCGCGAGATGGTTCGAATACGTGAGCACGACGTCGAGGTACTCCTCCGTCGTGTACGTGATCTCCTGCGCGCCCCGCCACACCGTGACGTCCTCGAAGTGGACGGAGCCCTCGAACTCCCGTGTGTCCGTTGCCGTTTCGTCCTCGGTGGGACTCCGGAAACCGGGCGGAGTGGCCGGGTCCCAGCGTTCGTAGCACTCCTGCGTCCGGTCGAAGAAGTCCTGCGTGCCGCCCGCCACATGGTGCGTCGTGACGACCGCGAGCCGCCCGCCGGGACGCAGCGCGGACGCCGCCTTCGCGAGGAACAGGCCGGGATCGAACCAGTGGTATGCCGTCGCGATCACCACCAGGTCGAACAGCTCGTCCGGAATCTCCCACAGCTCGAAGTCCGCGACCTGTACGTCCACCCGCGGGAACGTGTCCAGATTCCGCCGGGCCACCGCGGCGAGTGAGGGGCCCAGCTCCACGGCGGTCAGCCGGCACCCGAACCCGGCCAGCGGGACGGTGAGTTGGCCGGTCCCCGGGGCGATCTCCAGGACGCGGCTGTCCGGGCCGAGGCCCGCCGTGCGGGCCAGTTCCTCGACCAGCGGGCGCGGATACCGGGGCCGGGCCCGGTCGTAGCGCTCGGCTTCTCCGTCGAACGTGTCGCGCAGCACCGTTCCGACACCCTTCACCTCGGTGATTCCACCCAGGGCAGAATGCTGACCCCTTCCCCTGACGTCCAGCGCTTTTAGTCTGAGAGGGTGACCAACCAAGCGCCGAACCAAGCCCGCGTGATCCCCCTGCGCCCGCACGAGCCGGCCCCCCACCTGCCCGAGCCGCAGGTCCCCGCCCCCAAGGAACCCCTGTGGCGCGACCTGGTGGGTGATGTCCTGCGACAGGAGCGGCTCGCCCAGGAGCGCACCCTGAAGGACGTCGCCGACGCCGCCCGGATCTCCATGCCGTATCTCTCGGAGGTGGAGCGGGGCCGCAAGGAGGCCTCCTCGGAGGTCCTCGCGGCCGCCGCCCACGCCCTCGGACTCGACCTCGGCGACCTGCTGTCGCTGGCCCGGGACGAGCTGAGCCAGCACCGCAACAGGCGTCAGGGCAGGGTCACTTCGCCCTACAACGCACAGCTCAGCCTGGTCGCCGCCTGACGGACCGGATCGCTCAGGCCTGGCCGAGGCGTCGGCTGACCACCTCGTCGGCGAGGCCGTACGCCACGGCCTCCTGAGCGGTGAACACCTTGTCCCGGTCCATGTCGGCGCGCAGCGTGGGGATGTCGTGGTGGGTGTGCCGGGACAGCACCTCCTCCACCTGGGAGCGGATCCGCACCATCTCCTTGGCCTGGAGGGCGAGATCGGAGACCATGCCGCGCTGCCCGCCGGTCGCGGGCTGACCGAGCAGCACGCGCGCGTGCTCCAGGACGAACCGGCGCCCCGGGTCCCCGCCGGCCAGCAGCACCGCCGCCGTCGACGCGGCCTGGCCGACGCAGAACGTCGAGATCGGGGCCTGGACGTACGTCATCGTGTCGTAGATCGCCATCAGTGAAGTGAACGATCCTCCGGGCGAGTTGATGTAGATCGCGATCTCGCTCTCCGGCGACGACGACTCCAGATGGAGGAGTTGCGCGATGACGACGTTGGCGACGCCGTCGTCGATGTCGGTGCCGAGGAAGATGATCCGCTCGGACAGCAGCCGGCTGAACACGTCGTACGAACGCTCGCCGTTCGGGGTGCGCTCGACGACGTTCGGAATCGTGTACGTCCCCATGTCAGAGCCCCATCCGTCGCTTCGAGGCGGCCGGGCGGACGTCGTCCAGGGAGGCGACGACCCGGTCCACCATGCCGTACTCCTTGGCCTGCTCGGCCGTGAACCAGCGGTCGCGGTCGCCGTCGCGGGAGATCGTCTCCTCGCTCTGGCCCGTGTGCTGCGCGGTCAGCCGCTCGATGGTCCGCTTGGTGAAGTCCAGGTTCTCCGCCTGGATCTCGATGTCGGCGGTGGTGCCGCCGATGCCCGCCGACGGCTGGTGCATCATGACCCGCGCGTGGGGGAGGGCGTAGCGCTTGCCCCGGGTGCCGACGCTGAGCAGGAACTGGCCCATGCTGGCCGCGAAACCCATGGCCAGCGTGGCGACGTCGTTCGGGATCAGCTGCATCGTGTCGTAGATTGCGAGGCCCGCCGTCACCGAGCCGCCGGGGCTGTTGATGTACAGGCTGATGTCCGTGCGCGGGTCCTCGGCGGACAGGAGCAGCAGCTGCGCGCAGACCCGGTTCGCGGAGACCTCGTCGACCTGGGTGCCGAGGAACACGATGCGCTGGCCCAGCAGTTGGGCGGCGAGATGGTCGTCGAAGCGGGACGACGGGGTGTCGCCCTCCTCGGCGCGGGGCATGAGGGCCGGCGCGAAACCGGCCGTGAGGGGAGACATGGGCACTCCTTGTCGAGGATGTCGAAGGTGTGTCGTGATCTGTCTCCACTGTCGGCCGACAACGCCCCCGCCTGGGGGTTTCTAGGCCCTCAGCAGATTCGCCGTGAGCAGAGGGGGCGGCCGGAACCCGCCGCCGGTCCGACGGGTCTCCGGTCCACCGATGAGTTTCGGGGCGGGCCGGGGTCGATACAGATGACCGTGTTCGATGCCCCGCAGCCCATGGAGGACCGCATGACCACCGACGCCCGCACCGACGGATTCACCACCTGCCTCTGGTTCGAGGGTCAGGCCGAGGAAGCCGCCCACCACTACGTGTCGATCTTCAAGAACTCCAGCATCGGCCGCGTCAGCCGCTACGGCGAGGGCGCCCCGCAGCCGGCGGGCTCCGTGCTCACCGTCGAGTTCACGGCCTTCGGGCAGAAGTTCGTGGGGCTGAACGGCGGCCCCGAGTTCAAGTTCACCGAGGCGATCTCGTTCCAGATCCCCTGTGAGAACCAGGAGGAGATCGACTACTACTGGACCAAGCTCACCGACGGCGGCGAGCCCGGCCCGTGCGGCTGGCTCAAGGACAAGTTCGGGGTCTCCTGGCAGGTCGTCCCCAGCCGGCTCATCGAGATGATCACCGACCCGGACCCCGCGAAGGTCGCCCGTGCGACGGAGTCCTTCATGGCGATGGGCAAGTTCGACCTCGCCGCGCTGGAGAAGGCGTTCGCGGGGGAGTGACGGCCGGACCAGGCCGGGCAGCGGACGTTTTTCGCGCCGGTGCCGCCATGTCGGCGGCGTCGGCGCGCTGCTTTTTGTTCGGGATGTCGAACGTCGTCCGACATGCTGAGCATCGTTCATGACATGCCTGCGCCGTCTGACGTCAACAGGGCCTGCAGAGAAGGGAGTTGACCCAGAGGTCCGCATCCCGCGCGGCCTCCCCTCGTAACCAGTGCGTTTCGGACGTTAATTTCCGCGCCCAAAGGGTTGGCGGGAAACCATCCCCTCGTTATCGTTCACCAACTTCACTCAATCGTTCGGCTGAACGAATAGCGACAAGGACGGTCGGTACATGTCCGACATCCATCACCCGGGCCGCCGGTCGGTGCTCGCCGCGGGCGTCGCCTCGGCCGCCGCGCTCGGCGGGTCCTGGCTGCTGACCGGCTGCAGCGGGGCGGAGGCCGCCCCCGTCCTGCCGGCCGCCGCCCAAAAGGGCGCCCCCGACCGCGGCGGCACCCTGCGCATCGCCCGGCCGCCCGCCTCCGACGCCGAGACCCTCGACCCGGCCAGCTCCCTGTCCGCCTACGAGTACCTGGGCGCCCTCTACAACCGGCTCGTCCGCGTCGCCGCCAACGGCGAACTCGCCCCCGACCTCGCCGAGTCCTGGGAGACCGACGCCAAGGCCCGCACCTGGACCTTCCGGCTGCGCAAGGGCGTCACCTTCCACAACGGCCGCGCCTTCACCTCCGCCGACGCCGCGTACACGCTGCGCCACATCCTCGACAAGGCGACGGCGTCCCCGCAGGCCGCGGTCCTCGCCCCGCTCATCGACCCCGCGAAGCTGGGCACGCCCGACGCGCACACCCTCGTCGTGCCGCTGAAGACGCCCAACGCCGAGTTCCCGAGCCTGCTGACGCACTACAACTGCTACGTCGTACCCGATGGCAGCGCGAAGTCCATCGGCCGCACCGGCATCGGCACCGGCCCCTTCAAACTGGAGTCTTTCGCCCCGGCGGGCCCCGGCCGCGTCACCGCGAACAAGGACCACTGGGCCGGCCGCCCGGTCCTCGACGCGATCGCCTTCTACTCGGTCGCCGACATGTCGGCCCGCTCGAACGCCTTGCTGGCAGGGCAGGTCGACCTCCTCTCGCAGACCAACCTCGACTTCGCGACCGCCCGCGTGGTCGCCGCCTCCGACCGCGCGACCATCGCCCGTGTGAAGGACGCCCAGTGGTACGTCCTCCCGATGCTCACCACCGAGAAGCCCTTCACCGACGTCCGCGTCCGCCAGGCCATGAAGCTCGCCTACGACCCCGACCACGTCGTGCAGGTCGCCCTCCAGGGCGCCGGCACCGCCGGCTGGGACAACCCCGTGCCGCCGAGCGACCCCGCGCACATCGCAGCGCACCCGAAGCACGACCCGGAGAAGGCCAAGTACCTGCTCAAGCAGGCGGGTCACGAGGGTCTGGCGATGGACCTCTACACCTCGTCCTACGACCCGCTGTTCACGCCGATGGCGCTCGCCTACCAGGACTCGGCGAAGCGCGCGGGCATCAGGATCAGGGTCAAGACGGCCTCGGCGGACTCGTATTACACGCAGATCTGGATGAAGAAGCCGCTGATGGCCACCTATTGGTTCACCGGGCGGCCCGTCGACCAGCTCTTCACCCAGATCTTCCGCAGCGGCTCCTCCTACAACGAGACCGCCTGGTCCGACAAGGGCTTCGACGCGGTGCTCGACCGGGCGCGCGCCGAGACCGACGACACCAAGCGGCGCGAACTCTACGGCGAGGCACAGACGTTGGTGATCGAGAGAGGCGGGGCGATGACCCCGATGTTCGCCGACCGGCTCGTCGGCATCTCCCGCAAGGTGCGCGGCTACGCCGAGCACGGCTTCGAGTTCGACTACCTCAACATCGGCCTGAAGGGAGCCTGACCATGCTCTCCTTCATAACCCGCCGTATCGCGGCCGCAGTTGGCACCCTGTTCCTGTCGTCCATCCTCGTGTTCCTCGCCGTCCAGGCCCTCCCCGGCGACGTCGCCACCCAGATCCTCGGCAAGGACGCGACCCCGGACGCCGTGGCCGCCCTGCGCAGCAAGCTCAACCTCGACCAGCCCGCCTGGGAGCGGTACGGCCACTGGGTGTGGGGCGCGCTGCACGGCGACTTCGGCACCTCCCTCGTCTCCGGCAAGGCCGTCGGCGACGAAGTGTCCATGTATCTCGGCAACTCGGCGCTGATCGCCCTCGTCACCGTCCTCTTCGCGGTCACCGGATCGATCGTCCTCGGCATCCTCGCGGGCCTCTACCGCGACCGCTGGCCCGACCACGTCATCTCCACCGTCAGCCTCGTCGGCATGAGCGTCCCCGAGTTCGTCGTCGCCACCGTCCTCGTCCTGTGCTTCTCGGTCGCCCTCCCGTGGTTCCCGGCGGTCGTCCTCTACGGCCCGGACGCGAGCGTCTCCCAACTCCTGCCCGCCGTATGGCTTCCCGCGCTCGCCCTCGCCGTGGTGATGGCCGCCTACATCGTCCGCATGGCCCGCACCTCGGTCATCGACGTGATGGCCACCGAGTACGTCACCACCGCCCGCCTCAAGGGCCTCTCCACCTGGCGGGTCGTCACCCGACACGCCCTGCCCAGCGCCCTGTTGCCCACGCTGCACGTCATCGCGCTCAACGTCGCCTGGCTGGTCGGCGGGGTCGCGGTGGTCGAGAACGTCTTCAACTACCCGGGCATCGGGAAGCTGATGCTCTCCTCCGTGCAGAACCGCGACCTGCCCACCATCCAGGCCATCGCCCTGATCAGCGCGGTCGTCTACGTCGTCTGCAACCTCGCGGCCGACCTCGCCACCATGGCCCTCAACCCCAGGCTCCGCACCCGAGGGAGGACACGATGACCACGCTCGACACCGCCCCGCCGACGACCGTCCGCGGCGCCCGCACCGTCCGCGCCTGGCGCACCCTGAGCAGCTCCCGCACGGCCCTCGTCGGCCTCGCGATCGTCGCCGTCCACGTCCTGATCGCCCTGCTCGCCCCGCTCCTCACCTCCTACGACCCGATCGCCAACGACGCCGGCCACGCGCTGCTCGGCCCGAGTTGGAGCCACTGGGCCGGCACCGACCAGTACGGCCGCGACGTCCTCGCCCGCGTCCTCTACGGCGGCCGGTACGCCCTCGGCGTCTCCGTCGCCGCCACCCTCCTCACCGTCGTCCTCGGCACGGTCATCGGCTGCGCGGCGGCCCTGCGCGGCGGCTGGTTCGACGACGTCCTGGGCCGCGTCCTGGACGCGATCCTGTCCATCCCGTCCGTCCTGGCGCTCCTCGTCGTGGTGACCGCCCTCGGCACCGGCCCCGCGGTCATCGTCCTGGCCGTCGCGATCGTCTACGTCCCGCAGGTCGTCCGCGTCGTGCGCGGCGCCGCCCTCGCGGTGGTCCCCGCCGACTACGTGACCGCGGCCCGCGCCCGGGGCGAGAGCACCTGGTCGATCCTGCGCAGGGAGATCCTGCCGAACATCACGGACGTGGTGTGCGTGGAGTTCGCGATGCGGGCCTCCTGGGTCGTGCTGCTGATCTCCTCGCTGTCCTTCCTCGGCTTCGGCGCCGACCCGCCAACTCCCGACTGGGGCCTGATGGTTGCCGAGAACCGCACCGCCATCACCGTCGTCCCGATGGCCAGCCTCGCCCCCATCATCGCCCTGGCCACCCTCGTGGTCGGGCTCAACCTCGCGGCCGACGGCCTGTCCAAGGCGTGGGGCGTCGACCGGATCAGGGAGGGCTCCTGATGGCCTCGATCGTGTCCGTCAACTCCCTGTCCGTGGCCTACCGTTCGGGTGGCCGGGACATCCCCGTCGTGCACGAGGTGTCCCTGGATGTCGCCGAGGGCCGCACGCACGCCCTCGTCGGCGAGTCCGGCAGCGGCAAGTCGACCGTCGCCGCGACCCTCCTCGGCCATCTGCGCCACGGCTCCAGGGTCACCGGCGGCTCGGTCGAGGTCGCAGGGGCCGACGTCTTCGCCCTGCCCGCACGGGAGTTGAGGCGGCTGCGCGGCGGCACGGTCGCCATGGTCGGCCAGAACGCCGGCCACGCCCTCACCCCCTCCATGCGCATCGGACGGCAGATCGCCGAGGCGGGCGGCGACGTGCCCGTCGTCGACCTCCTCGATCAGGTCCGGCTGCCGCGCCCGGCCGAACTCGCCCGCCGCTACCCGCACGAACTCTCCGGCGGCCAGCAGCAGCGCGTCGCCATCGCCATGGCCATCGCGGCCCGCCCCAAGGTGCTGGTCCTCGACGAACCGACGACCGGCCTGGACGTCGTCACCCAGCGCAGCGTCCTCGACCTGATCGCCGCCCTGCGCGACGAACTCGGCCTCGCCGCGGTGCTGGTGAGCCACGACCTCGGCGTCGTCGCCCACATGGCCGACGACGTGACCGTCCTGCGCTCGGGGCGTGTGGTGGAGTCGGCGCCCACCAGGCAGCTCTTCTCCCGGCCCCAGGACCCCTACACGCGCCGCCTGTTGGCGAGCGTGCCGCGTCTCGACGACGCCGGGCTCGCCGTCGTCGGCGAAGCGGGGGAGCGGGAGGTCAGGCCCAGGGCCGAGGTCCCCGCCGACGCCCCCGTCGCCGTCACCGCGCAGGACATCACCATCGACTACGGCAGCACCCGGGCCGTGCACGGTGTCTCCTTCGACGTCCGGCGCGGCGAAGTCCTCGCCCTCGTCGGGGAGTCGGGCAGCGGCAAGTCCACCCTCGCGTGGACCCTCGCCGGACTGCGCACCCCCTCCGGCGGCACGATGCGCCACGCGGACGGCGACCTCGCCCGCCCCGCGCAGCAACGCCCGCTGTCCCTGCGGCGCCGGGTGCAGCTCGTCTTCCAGAACGCCGACACCTCGCTCAACCCCCGCCGCTCCGTGGGCGACGCGGTCCGCCACCCCCTGCGCTTCTTCGGCACGGTGACCGACCGCACGGAGGCCACGGACCGGGCCCGCCGGCTCATCTCGGACGTACGCCTCGACCCGGCCCTCGCCGACCGCCTGCCCGCACAGCTCTCCGGCGGCCAGCGCCAACGCATCGGCATCGCACGGGCGTTGGCGGGCGAACCGGATGTCCTGATCGCCGACGAGATCACCACCGCCCTGGACGTGTCGGTCCAGGCGGACGTCCTGCGGCTCCTCGACGACCTGCGGCGGGAACGCGATCTGGCGTGTCTGTTCATCAGCCACGACCTGGCCGTCGTACGAGGCATCGCGGACCGGGTCGTCGTCCTGCGCCACGGAGTCGTCGTCGAAGAGGGCCCCACGGAAGCCGTGTTCGCCGATCCCCGGCACCCCTACACCCGCCAGCTCATGGCCGCCGCCCTCGAACCCGACCCCGACGCACGGCCCTACGTCGACGACACCGCCGACTGGACCGACGCGGCCGATGGCGACGAGATCTGGACCGACCACGGCGCCGACGGCCACCGCGTCCGACGCTGGCGCCCCCTCAACGCCCCTGTGGCGGAAGGAGTTTCGTGAAGTACCGCGAGCAGTTCGAGCGCCGGGTCGTCCGCGAGGACGTCTGGATCCCCACCCGGGACGGAAGGACCCGGCTGCACGCCCGCATCTGGCGGCCCGACGACGCCGAGTCGGACCCGGTGCCCGCGCTGCTCGAATACCTGCCGTACCGCAAGAGCGACTGGACCGCACCGCGCGACGCCCAGCGCCACCCCTGGTACGCCGGGCACGGCTACGCCTCCGTCCGCGTCGACATCCGGGGCCACGGCGACAGCGAGGGCCTGCCCGGCGACGAGTACGACGCGCAGGAGCTCGCCGACGGCGTCGACGTCGTCAACTGGCTTGCCGCACAAGCCTGGTGCACCGGCAAGGTCGGCATGTTCGGCATCTCCTGGGGCGGCTTCAACTCCCTCCAGATCGCCGCCCTGGCCCCCGAACCCCTCAAGGCGATCGTCACCGTCTGCTCGACCGACGACCGGTACGACAACGACGTGCACTACATGGGCGGCGCCGTCCTCGGCATCGACATGCTCGCCTGGGCCGGCACCATGCTCGCCTTCGCGTCCCGCCCGCCGGACCCCGCGAACGTCGGCGCCGACCGCTGGGTGCCGATGTGGCGCGAGCGCCTCGACGCCCTCGAACCCTTCCTCCACACCTGGCTCGACCACCAGCAACGCGACGACTACTGGAAGCACGGCAGCGTCTGCGAGGACTACTCCGCCATCGACGCGGCCGTCCTCGCGGTCGGCGGCTGGAACGACCCGTACCGGGACGCCGTGCTGCGGCTCGTCGCGCACCTGCCCGGCGACCGGGTCCGGGGCATCATCGGCCCCTGGTCGCACCAGTACCCCGACCGGGGCCTGCCGCCCGGCCCCGCGATCGGCTTCCTCCAGGAAACCCTGCGCTGGTGGGACCAGCACCTCAAGGGCGTCGACACGGGCGTCATGGGCGAGCCGCTGCTGCGGTCCTGGATCACCGACCCGGTCCCGCCGGCGACGTCGTACGACGTACTGCCGGGCCGCTGGGTGGGGGACACCGACTGGCCCAGTGAGAAGGTCACGTGGGACGCTCGGCCGCTCGGTGCGGGCAGTGATCCCGTCCTTGTGCGCTCGCCGCAGCACACCGGCCTCGACGCCGGGCGGTTCTTCCCCTTCGGCAACGCGAGCGACCTGCCGCCGGACCAGCGCGAGGAGGACGGCCGTTCGGTCTGCTTCGACTCCGAGCCGCTCACCGAACGCGTCGAGATCCTCGGCCGGCCGCGCGTCCGGCTCCGCCTCGACAGCGGCACCCCGCGCGCCCATGTCATCGCCCGCCTCTGCGACGTAGCACCGGACGGCTCGTCCACGCTCGTCACCCGCGGCGTGCTCAACCTGCTGAGCAGGCACGGCCGCGACCGGGCCGTGGAGTGGACACCGGGGACCTACGAGGACGTCGAGTTCGAGCTGACCGGCATCGGCTACGCGATCCCGCCAGGCCACCGCGTCCGCCTCGCCGTCTCCGACACCTACTGGCCGTGGGTCTGGCCGCACGGCGAACGCGGCGGGCTGCGCGTCGTCCCGGCCGACAGCGCCGTACACCTGCCCCTGCGGGAAAGCGGAGTCGAGTCCAGGATCCGTTTCGAGGAGCCCGAGCAGTCCGTACCGCTCGACGTGACCTACGACCGGCCCGCCGACGCGGCGCCCGAGCGGCTCGTCACGCACGATGTCGCCAAAGGGGAGTGGACCCTGGAGGTCGACCCCAACTACGGGGGGTCGCGGACCTATCCGGACGGGCTGCGCTTCGAGGAGAGCGCGCGCGAGACCTACCGCATCCGCGGCGACGACCCGCTGTCCGCGCACGCCGTGTCCGAGTGGCGGATCCGCCTGCGGCGCGGGGACGAGTGGGACGCTGAGATCATGACGCGGACGGAGCTGCGGGCCACGGCCGGGGACTTCGTCATGGACAGTCGTGTCGAAGCACGGGCGAACGGAGAGACAGTGGCCAAGCGCGCATGGCACCGCACCACCCCGAGGACGTCGGGATGACGGCCGCCAAGCAGCCGGCCGCGAAGTCCCCGCGCCGTGCGGTCGCCGCCGCCGACCGGACCCGGCAGCCCACCGAGGTGCGCCGCCGACTCATCGTCGAGGCGGCCGTGCCGTTGATAGCGGAACGCGGTTACGCCTCGGTCGGCGTGCGCGACGTGGCGGCGGCGGCCGGGGTCTCCGTCGGCACCGTGACGTACCACTTCGGCAGTGTGCAGGAGATCCTCTCCGAGGCGATGGTGCTCCATATCGAGCGCTACTACGCCGAGTTGAACGAGGCCGCCGAGCAGGCGACCAGCGGGGCCGAGGCGCTGCGGCTCCTCGTCGACGCGCTCTTCACCGAGGACACCGACCGGCACTGGCGGATGTGGTTCGACTACTGGAACGCGGGCGAACAGGGCACCGACGAGGCGTTCAGCGGCGGCCAGGCCCATCGCTACGAGACCTGGCACCAGCAGATCCGCGCCCTGGCCCAACGGGGCGTCACCGACGGCGAGTTCGCCTCCGACGACCTCGACGGCTTCACCGTCCGCTTCGCCGCCCTCGCCGACGGCCTCGCCCTCCAACGGCTGCGCCAGGCACCCCCGTTGAGCACCCAGGACGCCCGCAGGCACCTCAACCGGCTGATCGAGACGGAGTTGGGGCTGTCCTAGGCTGGGCGCATGGCTGAGTCGTTGTCTCCCCTGGTCACCGGCGTGGACGCGGGCCGGTGGCGGTCGGGCCGTCGGGGCGCGCTGCGCTGGGGGCGCCGCACACTGACGGACTCCCTGTACCTGCTGACCGCGCCGGTGACCGCGGCGTTCGGACTGCTGCTGGCGCTCGGCGCCCTGTGTCTGGGCGCGGTCGGCCCGCTGACGCCGCGCGGGTCGCAGATCAGGACCGGTGCCGCCGAACTGGCGCGGTGTCCGGGCGACTTGGAGCGGTGGCGGATCGCCCGGGTGCGCTCCCTGGCCGGTGCCGCGCGACGGCGGCCGGGGCGGGCGGCGGCCGCGTCCGACCCCGGGCTGTGGCTGGACCTGGGGTACTCGGTGCTGGTGCTGCCCGTCGTCGTGGTCACGTCGGTGGTGACGGCGCTGTGGTGGTTCGTCGGCGTGGCCGCCGTCTCCTGTCCGCTGCGCAGCCCGTATCCGTCGCCCGGGTCGCTGCGGCCGATGAACCTGTTCGTGGGCGGTTCCCGGTCCCACATCGCGCTGAGCCTGGGGCTGACCACGCCGGACTCGCGGGTCGCCTTCGCCGTCGTCCTCGGCGTCCTGATGCTCGCCACGCTGCCCCTGGTGACCCGCGCGTGCGTCGACCTCCAGACCGGGCTGGGAAAGGCGCTGCTCTCCGACCTGTCGGCACTGCACCGCAGGATCAGCGGGCTGGAGCGGGAGCGGGACACCGCACGCGCGCAGACCCTCGCCGCGGTCACGGCCGAGGCGGCGGCCCTGCGCCGGCTCGAACGCGACATCCACGACGGCCCCCAGCAGCGGCTGGTCCGCCTCGCGATGGAACTGGGCCGCGCACAGCACCACTTCGACAGCAGGCCGGACACCGCCCGCGAGGCACTCGCCGACGCGCTCGTCCAGGCGCAGGAGACGCTGGAGGAGCTACGGGCCCTGTCACGCGGCATCGCCCCGCCGATCCTCGCCGACCGGGGCCTGTCGGCGGCGCTCTCCGCGCTGGCCGCCCGCTGTGTCGTACCCGTCGACCTCGACCTCGGCCCCCTGGACCGCCGGCCGGAGCCCGCGATCGAGACGGCCGCGTACTTCCTGGTCGCCGAAGCCCTCACCAACGTGGCCAAACACAGCCACGCCGACCGGTGCGCCATCGGCCTGCGCCACGACGAGGGCGTCCTGCGGGTCTGGGTGACGGACGACGGTGTGGGCGGCGCGGCCGTGGCCAAGGGACACGGACTACGGGGCCTGGACGACAGACTCCACGCGGTCGGCGGGCGCCTGCTGACCGCCAGCCCCGACGGCGGCCCGACGACGATCACCGGAGAACTGCCATGTCACTGACCCCGGCCGAAGAGGTTCACGACCGCGCGCCCCGCGAGCCGCTGCGCATCGTCCTGGCCGATGACGCGGTGCTGCTCCGCGAGGGCCTGGTCCGCCTGCTCACCGACGACGGCCACCAGGTGGTCGCCGCGGTCGGCGACGGTCCCGCCCTGGTCGAAGCCGTGCTCACCCACCGCCCGGACGTGGCGGTCGTCGACGTACGCATGCCGCCGACCCACACCGACGAGGGCCTCCGCGCGGCGATCAGCGTCCGCGCACAACTGCCCGGCACCCCCGTCCTGGTGCTCAGCCAGTACGTCGAGGAGTCTTACGCCGCCGAGCTGCTCGCGGACGGCTCCGGCGCGGTCGGCTATCTGCTGAAGGACCGGGTCGCCCGCGTCGAGGAGTTCCTGGACGCCCTGGCCCGGGTCGCACGCGGCGCGACGGTGCTCGACCCCCAGGTCGTCTCCCGACTGCTGGCCGGACAGCGCCGCAAGGCCCCGCTGGCGGCGCTGACCCCGCGTGAGCGGCAGCTCCTGGCGCTGATGGCCGAAGGGCATTCCAACACCGCCATCGCCCACCGGCTGGCGCTCTCCAACAGCGCGGTGGAGAAGCACATCGGGAACGTCTTCGCCAAGCTCGGCCTGCCGCCCGACGACAGCCGGCACCGGAGGGTCCTCGCCGTCCTCGCCCACCTCGGCTCGTGAGCGGCCCGGCCGTCACGAAGCCGCTTCACCAGCCGCCCTCGTAGAAGCCGAGGAGGGCGGGCGCGGGGTCCGCCGCCGTGCCCGTGTTGGCCACCGCGACGACGACCAGCGCGAGCGCCACCAGGGCCGACAGCACACCGCACCACCCCATCGTGCGCCGCGTCCGCCGATCGGTCCGGTCCGCCGCGGCGAACCTCCGCCACGCCGTCACGCTCGGACCGGCCAGGACGACGGCCACGACGGAGGCCATCACGGCGAGCACCGCGTGGTACCGGCCGAAGTCGTCGACCATCACCTGGAGGGCGGCCGTGTTCCGGCCGCTGGTGTCCGGGTAGTGGGCCAGCCCTTGCCTGATCTCGCCGACGGCACCGGCGAGTTGGCCATCGGGCGTGCCGAGCGGCAGCATCGAGGTCACCGAGGAGAAGGGGGCGACCGCTCCCTGAACGTTCGCCATCACCGCCGCCAGTGACACCAGCGCCAGCACACTGGTGACGGCGGCGGCCGACGCGAGGGCCGGCGTGCCCCGGGGACCGCCGGACCTCAGGAACGCCCTCCAGAGCAGGACGCCGAGAGCGACGAGCACGATCAGCAGGGCCCCGGCCAGGACGCCCTTGACCACGTGGAAGCGGAACCAGTAGTCGACGACCCGCTCAAGCTCCGGGGGGAATCGCCGGTCGCCGGACCGCCAGTACGCGACGAACGCGGGGCGCAAGGCGTCGACGAGCCCCTGCTGTTCGGAGAAGCCGCTTTCCGATCCGTTCGCCGCCAGCCTGCTCGGGGCGAAAACGAACGCGGCGCCGAGTGCCACGGCGAGGGCGACCAGCACGGCCAGTGCCCGGCCGGGCACCCTCGCCGGTCGCGGCACGGCTGCCTTGGGGATGCGCATGGGGAATCCTTCGCTGCGATCGGGGAGGGAGGGGCAGCGCCTTGGCGGGCCCCCGGTCATGCCGATCACGATGTCGCGCCGAGCATCACCCGGTCACTGCGGTAGGCCGCCCGACCTGGGTGTGGCAGGCCACACCCCAACGGGCCCCGCGCTCTTAAGTGGGCTCCTCCAGAAGGTCCAGCAGATCGTTCAGCGGGAGCGGCTTGGCGAGGTGGGCGTCGAAGCCTGCCGCGCGGGAGAGTGAGCGGTCGGTGCCCTGGCTGAAGCCGGAGACCGCGATCAGGCGCGGCCGGGAGCCGTGCGGGCGGGCGCGTACCGTACGGGCCACCGTGTAGCCGTCGGTGTCGGGCAGGCCCAGGTCGCACAGGACCACGTCGAAGACGTCGGACTCGGTCGCGGTGAGCGCGTCGGCGCCGGTGTGGACGGCGGTGACGTGGTGGCCCTGGCGTTCCAGGAGGGTGCGGTAGGTCGCGGCCAGGTCGGTGTTGTCCTCGACGATCAGGATGGCGAGCTGGCGCCGTGCGCGAGGTCGCGCGGACGGTCGTGGCGGCTCGAGGGCCGTGTCGTCGGCCCGGGGGAGCAGGACCGTGAACTTCGCCCCCTTGCCGGGGCCCTCGCTGTGCGCGGTGATCCGGCCGCCGTGCAGGTCGACCACCGTACGGGCGACCGCGAGCCCCAGGCCAAGCCCCTCAGGGGTGTTGGGGCCCGCCGGGGCCGCGCGGGTGAAGACGCCGAACAGGTCCTCCGCCTGGGCGGGTCGGAAACCTATGCCGTCGTCCCGCACGGTGAGCCTGGCCCGCCCCTCCTCGGTCGTGAGGCGGACCTCCGTACGGCCGCCGGGCGGGGTGTACTTGAGCGCGTTGGACAGCAGGTTGGCCAGCACCTGCGCCAGTCGCAGCCGGTCGCCGTCCACCACAACAGGCGTGTCCGGGAGGGTGAGTTGAAGGGTCCGCTCCTCGTGGCCGAACAGGCTGCGGATGTCGGCGCACGCGCTGTCGACCACGGACCGCAGGTCCACCCGCTCGGGGACCAGTTCCAGGCGGCCGGTCAACGCCCTTGTCCCGTCGAGGAGATCGTTGCTCATCCGCACCAGGGTGCCCAACTGCCGTTCCAGGACGGCCAGTGCGGGATGACCGCCGTCCGGCAGGTCGAGGGCGAGCAGTTCCACGGCGGCCGTCGCGGCGGCGAGCGGGTTGCGCAGCTCGTGCGAGAGCGTGGCGATGAAGCGGTCCTTGGCCCGCTGCTCCTCCCTCAACTGCCGTCCGGCCGCGTCCAGTTCGGCGTTGGCGCGGCTCAGCTGCTCGTTGACCTCGCGGATCTCCCGGGCCCGGACGAACAGGTCGATCTCCATGCCCTCCGCCCGCATCTGCGCCTCGGCGACGGCCCGTTCCTGCTCGCGGCCGACCCGGCGCAGATGCACGAAGTCGGTGACGTCCTCCACCCGGTGGATGATGTGCGTGACCCGGCCCTCGACGTCCAGGACGGGCGTGTTGACGGGGCTCCAGTAGCGCTCGGCGAAGGTGCCCGCCTCGCCGCCGGGGATGTCGTAGCGCTGCAGGGCCATCGTGTCCGTACGGCCCGTCGCCACCACCGACTCCAGTGAGCGGCGCAGGTTGGCGACCCCGTCGGCCGAGGGGTCCTCCGGGTTGTCGGGGAAGACGTCGAAGATGCGCTGCCCGACGATCGCGCGTTCCGTACGGGTGGCCGCGAGATACGCGCGGTTGACCTCGACGATCGTGAAGTCGGGGGTGAGCACCAGCAGCGGGGACAGCGCCGAGTCGAAGAGGAGCCGGAAGTCCGGGGAGGCGGCGGGCGGCATGGCGGCTCTCAGGGGTCGAGACGGTAGCCGTAGCCGCGGACCGTGGTGATCCGGGGTGCGGGCGTGGGGAGCGCCGCGAGCTTGCCGCGCAGGCGGTACACGTGCTCGATCACGGTCGCCGGCTGCTGCCAGGAGGCGCCCCAGATCCGCTCCAGCACCTGCTCGGTGGAGAACACCCGGCCGGGCGCCTCACCGAGCATCTCCAACAGGGCGTACTCCTTGGGCCGTAGCGTCAGAAGGACGCCGTCGGCCGACGCCTGGCGGGCCGCCGTGTCGATGCGCAGCGAGCCGACCCGCAGCACCGCCGGGGCCTCCGGCGGCTGGGAGCGGCGCAGCACGGCCCTGATCCGGGCCACCAACTCCCGTTGCGAGAACGGCTTGACGAGGTAGTCGTCGGCGCCGATCTCCAGGCCCGCGACCCGGTCGGTCTCCGCGCCCCGGCCGGTGACCACGATGACCGGGAGGCGGCTCGTGGAGCGCAGTGCGCGCAGGAGTTCCAGGCCGCTGCCGTCCGGGAGACCCAGGTCGAGGACGGCGAGATCGACGCGGCTCTCGTAGAGGATGGACTTGCCGGCGCGGGCGTCCATGGCCCAGGTGACGGTGAATCCCTCATGTTCCAGATAGGAACGGCACATCAGTGCGAAATCGGGTTCGTCCTCGATCAGGGCGAGGTGCGGACGCATTCCGGATCACCTGGCCCACCTGCTGCCCGCTCGTTGTGTCGCTGATGAGCGGGCGTTGATGCCCCGACCATGTGGCGAAGGTAGAACAGTTGGTACCCACGGTTCAAGGGGGAGCCGCTCGGGGGGAGTTCCGGCGCGGGCTCGTGCGGTGCGGGGATGTCGAAGCCGCCGCACGGACCCGCGCCGGATCGCGCGCTCGCGCGCGGCGGGCACGGAACGGGGACGGAACACCTTGCACGAGAACAGCCTGTTGCCCGGGAACAGCCTGGCGCCGGTGCCCACCGCGGCCTGGCCCGCACCCGGCGCACACGCCCTGCTGGGCGCGCGGGACGGCCTGCTCGTCGTCGACCTGCACGGGGACGTCGACCTCGCGAACGCCACCCCGCTGCGCGACTGGCTCGACTCGGTCGTGGCGCTGCGGGCGCCCGCCTACGTCGTCGATCTGCGGCGCACCACGTTCATCGACTCCACCGGGCTCAACCTGGTACTGCGGTTCCGCCGCCGGGTGCGGGAGAGCGAGGCGGGGTTCGCCGTGGTGTGCGCCCCGCGCACCGTGCGCCTGTTGCGGGCGCACGGCACGCTGGACGTGCTGGACCCGGAGCCCGGGCTCCCGGAGGCGGCCTCCAGGATCGCCGGGCGCTGAGTCTCAGACCCGGTCGGCCGCGATCAGCAGGTACTGGAAGCTGCCGTTGCGGTAGGCGTCCAGGAAGGTGTCCTCGATGCCCGTCACCAGATGGTCGGCCTGCTTGCGCAGCGCCCAGTAGGGGATCGTGTCCTCGGTGAGGTCCTGGACGTGGACGGGCACCAGGCGGTTGCGGGCCATCGCCCGGAAGTACTCCGACCTGGGGTGGATGTCGCAGATGTAGTGGGCGTTGATGAGGGACACCTCGCGCGAGGCCCGCCCGTAGGTGTCGTTGTAGCAGCCGGTGATCACCACATAGCGTCCGCCGCGGCGCAGCAGCCTGGAATGTTCGGCGAACAGCAGGTCCAACTCCACGTACATCGTGGACTCGTTGTTCCAGGACGCGGCGAACTCACCGGTCGGGAAGCCGGTGTCGAGCATGTTGCGGTGGTGGTAGCGCACCTTGTCGTCGATGCCCCGCTTGCGGGCCTGCGCGTTGGCGAACTCGGCCTGCTTGGTGGAGATCGTCACCCCGTCCGCCCGGCAGCCGTAGCGCAGGTTCGCCACGACACTGCCGCCGCCGCGCCCGCAGCCGGCGTCGAAGACCCGGTCCGCGGGGGTGAGTTGGCCGAGGTGGGAGGCGAGGAGTTCGGCCTGCGCGTGTTCCAGGCGGTGGAGTTCGGCGGTGAGCCGCTCACGGCGCCGGACGGGGTCGGGGTCGTCGAGCACGGACTCGTCGGCACCGCCGATCCCGTAGTGGTGGTGGTACAGGTCGTCGATCTGTCCGAGGTCGAGGTTGACCGGGTTCTCTTCGGCGTTCCAGTAGTCCGCGACACGGTTCTGGTACGTGGACTGGGTCGGCACCGGGGCAGTGGGGGTGGTGGGGCCGGCGTCGGCAGTGGTCAACGGTGACTCCTTGCGTCGTACATCGTACGTCTGACGGTCCGTCAGGGGCCGTTCTGTTACCAGTAGTTGGGCAGGTGGTAGCGGTGGCTGTTGGTGGCGTGCCACTCGTGGTTGCCGGCCACCCAGGCGGCCAGGCTCTGGGTGTAGCGCTCGACGAGGGGCGAGAGTGCGGACAGTTCCGCGGATTCCTCCTCGAAGGCGTCCATGATCCGGTTGTGGATCTCGACGGACTTCAGATAGGCCGCCTTCAGCCCGCACCGCTCGTTGGCGGCGACGACCTGGGGAAGGTTCAGGTGGTCGGGTTCGGACAGCTCCTTGGTGAAGGAGTAGAGGTCGTTGACGATCGTGGTGGCGTTGCAGGCCAGGGCCGTGACCCGCTGGATCTCGGGCCGGGCGTAGACCTGTTCGGGCAGTTCGTAGCCGTCGACCGCGTCCACGATCGACAGACAGGGGCGGAAGTTGTTGAACTGCCGCATCGTCAGGTACTCCCAGACCCGCGGCTTGTACCGGGTCTCCGCCCAGGCGGCCTCGGCGAGATAGCCGAGGTGGAGGCGGGCGATGTCGTGGACGAAACGGTCTGTCTGGCTGGGGGTGGCGAGGAGGGCGTAGTCCTTGAGGGCGAAGTGGTACGAGCGGCGCGGGCCGTCGGCCTGCACGCCGAGCCGCCACTCCTCCTCGTACTCGGGGGTGGAGTGGAAGGGGTCGAGCGCCGACTGCCCGAAGATCAGCCGTCCGCCGAGGCCGCTGTGCGAGCCGCCCTTGCCCTCGTCCTCCTCGCAGTAGCAGCTGTCGACGATGTTCTCGGCGAGCAGCAACTTGCCTGCCGCGGTGAGCCGTTCGAGGTCGAGGGCGCCCGGGTGCTGGAGCACCACGGCCCGGCCGAACTGGAACCCGGTGAAGTCCCCGTCCCACTCTGCCGGGAAGAGATCGAGCTCGCGGGCCCAGGCCTCCAGCCTGCGGTCGATCTCCGCGGCCTTCTCCGGATCGGCCGGTGCCACGGGTTGGTACTTGAGACCGGGGATCGCCCCGGTGCGCCGGGCCCGCACGGTACGGGCCAGGTTCGGCGGCCCGGGGAGCGGGAGGGAGGTCGTGGTGGGTGTGGTCATGAAGTGCTCCACGCCGTCATTCGGCCGTCCGGCCGATCTGGACGTTCTCGAGGATCCCCGCCGCGTCGGGGACCAGGATGGCCATCGAGTAGTACGCGGTGACGAGGTAGCGGATGATCGCGGCCGAGTCGATGCCCATGAAGCGCACGTTCAGGCCGGGCTGGAACTCCTCGGGGATACCGGTCTGGAACAGCCCGATGACACCCTGGTCGGCCTCCCCGGTGCGCAGCGCGATGATGCTGCTGGTGTGCTGCGGGGTGATCGGGATCTTGCTGCACGGGAAGAACGGCACACCGCGCCAGGCGGGGATCTCGTGTCCGTCGACGTTCGCCGTACCGGGTACCAGACCGCGCTTGTTGCACTGCCGGAAGAACGCCGAGATCGCCTTCGGATGGGCCAGGAAGAGCCGCGTCTTGCGCCGCATGGCGAGGAGTTCGTCGAGGTCGTCCGGGGTCGGCGGGCCGGTGAAGGTGCTGATGCGCTGGGTGTAGTCGATGCTGTTGAGCAGCCCGAACTCCCGGTTGTTGACCAGCTCCCACTCCTGCCGCTCACGGATCTCCTCGATGGTGAGCCGGAGTTGCTGCTGGGTCTGGTCCATCGGGTCGTTGTAGAGGTCGGCGACCCTGGTGTGCACCCGCAGCACGGTCTGGGTGAGCGACAACTCGTACTCGCGCGGGGCGAGTTCGTAGTCCACGAAGCCGCCGGGCAGCGTCGGCTCGCCCACATGGCCGGCCTGCACCGGGACGTCGGCCTCGCCCTTGCGGTTCATCGGCAGCCGCTGCCGCTCGGCGTACGCCTCCAGATGGGCGGCCAACGACGGTACGCGGTCGGTGAATTCGGCCACCACGTCCCAGGGCAGCACCAGCAGGACGCCCGCGGTCTCGGCCCGCACCGAACTCAGCCACAGCGGGTCGGACTGCCCGATCGCCTCGTCGCCCATCTGGTCGCCGTCGGTGACGACCCCGAGGACCTCCTCCTCGTCGTACTTGCCGGCGGTGTAGCGGGTGAAGCGGCCGTGCGCGACCAGGTAGGCCTCGGTGACGGGCTGTCCGGCCTCGAACAGGACCTGGCCGGCCCGCACCTCACGGACCCGGAAGCGGCCCGCGATCTCCTTCAGGACCTCCGCGTCGGAGTACCCGCGCAGCACCGGCAGTTCGGTGAGCGTCTGGGGGATGACCTTGATGTCGTCGGCGCCGTTCTGCTCGAACTGCACCCGGCCGCGGCCGACGCTGAGCTGGAGCCGCCGGTTGACCCGGTAGGCACCGCCCCGCACGTCCACCCAGGGCAGCATCTTCAGCAGCCATCGCGAGGTGATGGCCTGCATCTGCGGTTCGGACTTGGTCGTCGTGGCGAGTTGGCGGGCCGCCACGGTGCTGAGGCTGGTGAGCTGCCCGTTGCCGGGGTTCGCGGGGTCGGGTTCGTCGGTGGCGGGACCGGTGGCGCTTTCCGGAGTGGACACTTTCCCTCCCGGGAGGTGAACAGGGGTGAGCGCGTCGTCGGTGTACAAGCCAAACAGTCCTGCCAACGACCGGTAACCGCGCACGGGGGGCGGCTTCACGCCCCGAAGGGTGTAAACCCCCGATCGAGGCGGAGAGCGGAACAGATCGTTCCCGCGCCCCGGCGCGCGGGGCGCGCGAACACCTGACCCGCGTGAAGTTCCGCGCGCCGCCTACCCGTTGAGGTCGTTCACCAGCACCGCCGCCCCGTCGAAGCGGCCCGCCTTGAGGTCGCTCAGGGCGTCCGATGCCCGCGAGAGCGGATACGTGTGCGTCGTCGCGCGCACGCCGTACCGGGCGGCCAGGTCGAGGAACTCCCGTGCGTCCCAACGGGTGTTGGAGGTGACGCTGCGCACCTCCTTCTCGTAGAACAGCTCGTGCTCGTAGTCCAGGGGCGGGGTGTCGCTCAGGTGGATGCCCGCGACCGCGAGGACCCCGCCCCGGTCGAGCGCCCGCAGCGCCACCGGCACCAGCTCGCCGGCCGGCGCGAACAGGATCGCGCTGTCCAGCGGCTCCGGCGGTGCCTCGTACGCGTCGCGCGCCGAGGCCGCCCCCAGCTCCAGCGCGAGCCGCCGCGCGGCCTCGCCCCGGGTCAGCACATGCACGGTGGCCCCCTCGGCGAGCGCCACCTGCGCGCAGAGATGGGCGCTGCCCCCGAAGCCGTAGAGACCGAGCCGGCCGCCCCGGGGCAGGGCGGAGCGGCGCAGCGCGCGGTAGCCGATGATCCCGGCGCAGAGCAGTGGCGCCAAGGCCGTGTCGTCCAGGCCCGCGGGGAGCCGGTGGGCGAACGCGGCCGGAACGGTCGTGTACTCCGCGTAGCCGCCGTCCGCGTCCCAGCCGGTGTACTCGGAGCGCGGGCACAGGTTCTCGGCCCCGCGCAGGCAGTACGCGCACGTCCCGTCGGTACGGCGCAGCCACGCGACGCCCACCCGGTCACCGACCGCGAAGCCGCTCACCCCGGCCCCGAACCCGGCCACCGTGCCGACGACCTCGTGCCCCGGCGTCACCCCGGGGCGGTGCACCGGCAGATCGCCCTCGGTGACATGGAGGTCGGTGCGGCACACCCCGCACGCGCGCACGTGCACGAGCAGTTCGTCATCCCCGGGGCTGGGCAACGGCTTCTCCACCAACCGGAGGACACCCGCCTCGACGGGCCCCGGTTCGGTCACGGCCCACGCGCGCATCGTCGTCGTATCAGCCATACGTCCAGTGTGGAACGGACCGCCGCGTTCGGCGCGCGCCCCGCTCCCCGGATGACTAGCGTGAGAATTGGGACAACCCGACCTATCGGAGAGGGCCGCGATCATGGCCGTACAACCTGAGGGAACGCCCTGTTGGGCCGACGCGATGTTCAGCGACGTGGACGGAGCAAAGCGCTTCTACGGCGAGGTCCTCGGCTGGACCTTCGGCGACGCGTCGTCGGAGTACGGCAACTACACGCAGGCATTCGTGGGCGACAAGGCCGTCGCGGCCGTCGTACCGCCGATGCCGGGGCAGGAGAGCCCGTCGCAGTGGTGCCTGTACCTCGCGTCACCGGACGCGGCGGCCACCGCCACGAAGATCCGCGAGAACGGCGGCCAGGTGCTGATGGAGCCCATGAAGGTCGGTGACTTCGGCACGATGTGCCTGGCCAGTGAGCCCAGCGGCGCCGTCTTCGGCGTCTGGCAGGGCGACGCCCACGAGGGCTTCGAGGCCGTGGCCGTGCCCGGCGCCTACGCCTGGGCCGAGGTCTTCACCCGCGAGCCCGAGAAGGCGGACCCGTTCTTCGCGGCCGTCTTCCCGTACGCGCAGAAGCAGATGGACGGCGGTGACATGGACTACCGGATGTACAGCCTCGGCGACCAGCCGGTGCTGGGCCGGATGCGGATGGGCGACGAGTTCCCGCCCGAGGTGCCGTCGTACGTCAACGTCTACTTCACCGTCCCCGACTGCGACGAGGCCGTCGCCAAGGCCACCGAGCTCGGCGGCATCGTGCGCTTCGGCCCGACGGACAGCCCCTTCGGGCGGTTCGCGGCGCTCAGCGATCCGCAGGGCGCCTCGTTCACGGTGATCGACGTGACCAGGACGCAGGGCGAGGTGCCCACGAGCACGGACGTCTAGCCGGGGCGGTCGTTCACTTTCCGTCGGTCGCCCACCAGGCGGGAGCGCAGGCCACGGCCGCGTCGACCAGGTCCTCCTTCGTGACGGAGGGGTCGTCGAGCCAGGCCCTGATCGCTCCCGCGAAGCCGCGCGCCATGAACTGCGCGATCACCTGACGGTTGGCCTCGGGCAGCACCCCGTGGTGGCCGGAGCCCATGAAGTCCAGCGTGTAGTCGCTGAAGTGGCGCACGAGCGCCTCGTACACCCCGCTGTCCGCCGGGTCGTCGAGCGCGTGCCGGTATATCGGCAGGTACCGCTCGACGTGGTCGGCGACCTCCGCCGTGGCCAGCCGCAGCAGTTTCGGGGCCGAGTCGCCCTGCGCGCGGCGCTCGGCCTCCAGCCGGTGGCCGCGCTCCAGGTCGGCGTGGAGCACCTGGATCAGCAGGTCCAGCGGGGAGCTGTAGCGGTTGTAGAACGTGGCGCGCGTGACCCCGGCGCGGTCGGCCAGCTCGCCGATCGTGATCTGCGAGACGGGCCGCAGGCCGGCCAGCTCCACGATGGCCTCCTCGAAGGCCCGCGTCGTGCGGGTGATGCGCGGATCGATCCGGTCGCTCAGTGCTCTGCCCTCCCAGGGTTCCCGTTGCACTCTGTCATGACGAGTGATTTTATACACATGTCAAATAGTGTGGCGAAAGGAACGGCCATGGCCTCGCACACCGAGATCCCACCCGGGGAGGCCGCCGACCGGCTGGCCATCCGCGAGCTGATCGACGCCTACGCCCACTGCGCGGACCGGCGCGACGCCAAGGGCCAGATGAGCCTGTTCACCGAGGACACCCGGTTCCTGGTGTTCATGGACGCCACGGCCGCCGAGCCGACGCAGACCCTGCGCGGGCGCGAGTCCCTGGCCCCGGTGTTCGACAACCTCAACACCTACCGGGCGACCACCCACTTCAACGGCCAGAGCACCGTCACCCTGGACGGCGAGCGGGCGACGGGCGAGAGCTACTGCCTGGCCCACCACATCGGCGTCGACGAGTCCGGGCAGCGCACGCTGATGATCGCCTCCATCCGCTACCTCGACCAGTTCACCAAGCAGGGCGGCGACTGGTACTTCGCCGAACGCCGTCTGATGGTCGACTGGACCGAGACGCGCCCCTCGACGCCCTGACGTCACACGGCCGGCGCCTCGTAGTGGGACACACGGTTCGCCACGGCGAGGCCCCAGGGGATGCCGAGCAGCAGGACGAGCACCAGGCCGAGAACGAGCGGAGCGGGGCGCAGTGCGCCCAACCCCACGCACAGCACCGCCATGGCGACACAGGTGCGGGCCAGCGGCCGGTACAGCCCGGGCTCCTCGCTCCACACCCGCAGCGAGGTCGCGATCGTCATCGTCGCGCAGAGCACCACGGCCGCGCCCACGCAGAGCACCCACGCCGTGGCGGCGGGCGTGCGGCCGGAGTGGGCGTGCTCGACGAGGCCCACCATCGCGGCGCCCATCGCGGCCACCGCCGCCGTGAGCGGCAGATGCACCATCATCCAGCGCAGGGCGCTCGCGCGGGCAGGCTTCGGGAGCCGGTGCCCAGCGAAGTCGAAGTACGTCCACCACGCGCCGAACCCGACCACCACGGCCACCATCCCCACGGCGAGGGTGAGCGCGTTGGTCGGCTCGTGGGCCAGTCCGTCGACCACCCCGGTCACGTTCTCGCCGAGCACGATGATGATGAACAGCCCGAACCGCTCCGTGAGCGCGTCGGTCACGCTGAACGCGACCACCCGCTCCGGAATGGCCCGCCCGAGCACGCCCACGAACCCGGCCAGGTAGACGACGGCCAGCACACCCCACGTCAGCACCCGGGCGTCCGCGGGCAGGGCGGCGCTCGCGGCCAGCACCACCGCGCACACCGCCGTCCCCGTCACGAACAGCTTGCTGGGGCGCCGGAACTCGGGGGTGTCACTGCGCGAGGCGAGCAGCCACAGCAGCGCCAGCACCGCGAACAGCACCCCCGCGTCCACCGCGAACGCGGCCCCGTGCTCGCCGCCCGCGCCGGGGATGAACGCGCCGAGGGGGACGAGCACGAGGATCTGCAGCAGGAACATGCTCCGGCCGCGCGCGTCCTCGTGCCCGTGCAGTTCGTGATGCAGGCTGCCGTTCAGCCAGGCGATCCACACCAGCGCGAACACCGCCGCGAACAGCCCGAGTCCGTGCCAGTCCAGCTCCCCGGACAGATGGTGCGCGGCCTGCGCGACCAGCACGACCACGACCAGGTCGTAGAAGAGTTCGAGCGGGCCGACCACCCGCTCGCGGGGCTGCTCCCCGTGGGGGCGCGGGGGCTGCCACAAGTGACGGCGCAGCAGGGCCCATTGCTCTTGTCGCGAGGTCATGCGCGCAGCGTAGAGGGCTAGCGGACGAGATCTTCGGATACGGCCCACAGGCGGGCCGCGTTCTCCCGGTCCAGGGCGTACGGGGCGACGCCGGCGACGGCACCGGCCCGCTCGGTGACCGGACGGGACTCGGCGCAGTCCTCGAAGTAGCGGCCGGTGACGCCCTGCACGGTCGGCGAGGCGGCCAGCAGGACCGAGGTCGCGGCGCCCTGCTCGACCGACTTCTGCGGCGGCAGCGCGAGGTCGCCCGAGGCGATGAACGCGGCGACCTGGTCCATGTCCATGTGCCGGGCGAGGGACGTCTCACCGACGTTGCCCGGCATCAGCGCGTTGGCCGTGATGCCGTCGTCGGCCCAGCGCTCGGCGGCACCCACGGCGAACAGGGCGTTGGCCGTCTTGGACTGCCCGTACGAGGTCCACGGGTCGTAAGGGCGGAAGCGGTAGTCCAGGTCGTCGAGGACGACGGGGGAGAAGAGGTGGCCGATGGAGCTGACCGAGACGACCCGCGCGCCATCCGCCGCCGCGAGCGCGGGGTGCAGGCCGATGGCGAGGGCGAAGTGGCCCAGGTGGTTGACGCCGAACTGCCACTCCCGGCCCTCGGGGGTGCGGGTGAGCCGAGGCGTGGCCATCACCCCGGCGTTGTTCACCAGGATGTGCAGCGGGCCCTGCCAGGCCGCCACGAACGCGGCGATGGTCGACCGGTCGGCCAGGTCGAGCCGCCCGACCGTCAACTGCCCCGACCCGGAAGGAAGTTCCTTCTCCAGGCGCTCCGCGACCCGGGCGCCCGCCTCGGTGTCCCGCACGGCGAGGGTGACGTCGGCGCCCGCCGCGGCGAGCGCCCGGGCCGTCTCCACCCCGATCCCGGAACTGGCCCCGGTCACCACGGCCCGGCGGCCGTGCAGGTCGACGCCGTCGATCACTTCGGTGGCGGTTGTGTCCGCACTGAACATCTGGCATCCCAACAAGGTGGACTAGCAAGGTGGACTAATTGACACTTGTATATTAGCAGTCGCCTGTGAACGCCGCCCGCTCGTACGGGGGTGTGCGGGGCGTGCCGTGCGGCCATGGCATGATCGAGCGCATGCGTGAACGTGTGGTGGCCGCGTGCGACGGGGCTTCGAAGGGGAATCCCGGGCCGGCTGCCTGGGCCTGGGTCGTGTCGGACGACAAGGAGAGCCCGGCCCGCTGGGAGGCGGGGCCGCTCGGCAAGGCCACCAACAACGTCGCCGAACTCACCGCGCTGGAGCGCCTGTTGACGGCGACCGCACCGGACGTGCCGCTGGAGATCCGCATGGACTCGCAGTACGCCATGAAGGCGGTCACCACCTGGCTGCCCGGCTGGAAGCGCAACGGCTGGAAGACCTCCGGCGGAAAGCCCGTCGCCAACCAGGAGCTGGTCGTCCGTATCGACGAACTCCTCGGCGGCCGCTCGGTCGAGTTCCGCTACGTCCCCGCCCACCAGGTCGACGGCGACCCGCTGAACGACTTCGCCGACCGCGCGGCCAGCCACGCGGCCATCGTCCAGGAGCCCGCGGGCAGCGACCTCGGCTCCCCGGAACCGCCCCCCTCGCCCGACACCCCGAAGAAGCCCGCCCGCGCGGGTGCGGCCAAGTCGGCCCGGAAGAGCGCGAGTTCGGCCGCCCGCACCATCAAGGCCAAGTTCCCCGGCCGCTGCCTCTGCGGTCGCGCGTACGCGGCGGGCGAACCCATCAGCAAGAACGACAAGGGCTGGGGCCACCCGGAGTGCCGCACCGCCGAGGCGTAGGCGCCTGGTCCGGCCCGCGGTGAGACCGGGTCCGCCGAAGCGGACCCGCCCGCGTTTCCCTCCGGTGCTCCTGCCTCCTCGGGGAGTCCGTCAACGACGCGCCTCGTCCCCTCGGGTCGAGGTGGCGGCCGCATGCGCTCGGCCTGCTACTCTGCGGTGCCAATTGACCACTTTGAGTAATCCCCAGGGGTGTGCGCGTGAAGGTCGCCTGTGTCGGAGGCGGGCCCGCCGGTCTGTATCTCTCGATCCTGCTGAAGCGTCAGGACCCGTCCCACGACATCACCGTCTACGAGCGCAACCCCGAGGGCTCGACCTACGGCTGGGGTGTGACGTACTGGAGCGGGCTGCTCGACCAACTCCGGGAGTACGACCCGGAGTCGGCGCAGGCCGTCGACGAGCACTCGGTGCGCTGGAGCGACGGCGTCGCCCGCGTCCGGGACCTGACGACCACCCAGCCCGGCGACGAGGGCCACGGCATCGGCCGCCACCGCCTCCTCAAGATCCTCGCCGAACGGGCCCGAACCCTGGGCGTACGGCTGGAGTTTGAGCACGACGTCACGGCGGACGACCTGCCCGACGCCGATCTGATCGTCGCCGCCGACGGCGTCAACAGCGCGCTGCGCTCCCGTCACGCCGACCACTTCGGCGCCGACCTCGTACCCGGCCGCAACCAGTACATCTGGCTCGGCACCAGCAAGGTCTTCGGCTCCTTCACCTTCGCGTTCGTCGAGACCGACCACGGCTGGATCTGGTGCTACGGCTACGCGTTCGGTCCCGAGGGCAGCACCTGCGTCATCGAGTGCGCCCCCGAGACCTGGACCGGCCTCGGCCTCGACGCCGCGCCCGAGGCCGACGGGCTCGCGCTGCTGGAGAAGCTCTTCGCCGACCTTCTCGACGGCCACTCCCTGATCGGCCGCGCCTCCGCCGACGGCAGCGCCCAGTGGCTCAACTTCCGCACCCTGACCAACCGCACCTGGCACCGCGACAACCTCGTCCTGCTCGGCGACGCCGCCCACACCACCCACTACTCCATCGGCGCCGGCACCACTCTCGCCCTGGAGGACGCCATCGCGCTCGCCGACGCCCTGCGCGAGCGCACATCACTGCCGCAGGCCCTCGCCGCCTACGAACAGCGCCGTAAGGCCGCCCTGCTGTCCATCCAGAGCGCGGCCCGCTACAGCGCCCAGTGGTACGAGAACCTCCAGCGCTACATCGACCTGCCCCCGCACCGCATGTTCGCCCTGCTCGGCCAGCGTCACTCGCCGCTGCTGCCGTACGTCCCGCCGCAGGTGTACTACGGCATCGACAAGGCGGCGGGAAGCCTGGAACCGCTGCGCCGGTTCAAGCGCTGGCTCGGGCCCAAGGTCGCGCGGACCGTCCACGCGCGGGCGCTCGCGACCCGCAAGTAGGCGCCCGGCGGGAGCGAGCGGGCCTCCGCGAGCGCTCCAGGCGAGCTTGGGTGAATGGCTATTCACTGGATAAGGTGAATAGCCATTCACCTTCTTTATGCGCCAGCACTGGAGTGCCCATGGGTCAGCCCGTCCCGATACCCGAGCCGTCCGGCAGCCTCGCCGGGCGGACCCCCTTCCGGGACCGGCTCACCGTTCCGGTGCTGGCGTTCGGCGGCATCCTCATGGCGGTCATGCAGACCGTCGTCGTACCGCTGCTGCCGTCGCTGCCCCGGCTCACCCACTCCTCCGCGGGCGCCGTCTCCTGGATGGTCACCGCGACCCTCCTCTCCGGCGCGGTCCTCACCCCCGTGCTCGGCCGGGCCGGTGACATGTACGGCAAGCGGCGGGTGCTGACCAGCGCGCTCGCGCTGATGACCGTCGGCTCGGTCATGTGCGCCCTGTCCTCCGACATCCGCGTCCTGATCTTCGCCCGCGCCCTGCAGGGCGCCGCCGCGGCCGTCGTCCCCCTGTCGATCAGCATCCTGCGCGACGAACTTCCCCCCGAACGCCGGGGCAGCGCCGTCGCGTTGATGAGTTCCACCGTCGGCATCGGCGCCGCGCTCGGACTGCCGCTCGCCGCGCTGATCGTGCAGTACGCCAACTGGCACGTCATGTTCTGGGCGACCAGCGCGCTCGGCGCGCTCGGCGTGTGGGCGATCTGGTGGGCGGTGCGCGAGTCGCCCGTCCGCGAACCCGGCCGCTTCGACGTGCTCGGCGCGCTCGGACTGGCCGTAGGCCTGGTGTGTCTGCTGCTCGGGGTGTCGCAGGGCGGGCAGTGGGGGTGGGGGAGTGGGCGGATCCTGTCGCTGTTCCTCGCCACGGTCGTCGTGTTCGGGCTGTGGTGGTGGCAGCAACTCCGGGTGGAACAGCCCCTGGTGGACCTGCGGCTGGTGTCCAGGCCGAGGGTGGGCCTCTCGCATGTGGCGGCGCTGCTGACCGGCTTCGCGTTCTACGCCAACTCGCTGGTCACCGCGCAACTGGTGCAGGCGCCCAAGGCCACCGGCTACGGGCTCGGACTGTCCATCGTGCAGACCGGGCTGTGCCTGCTGCCCGGCGGTGTCACCATGCTGCTGCTCTCGCCCGTCTCGGCCCGGATCTCGGCGGCACGCGGGCCGCGCGTCACGCTCGCCATCGGCGCCGCGATCATCGCGCTCGGCTATGTGGTGCGCATCGCCGACAGCCGCGACCTGTGGACGATCATCCTCGGCGCGACGGTCGTCGCCACCGGCACCACCTTCGCCTACTCGGCGCTGCCCACCCTCATCCTGCGCGCCGTCCCGGCCGGTCAGACCGCGTCCGCGAACGGCGTCAACGTCCTGATGCGCACCATCGGCCAGGCCACCTCCAGCGCCGTGGTCGCCGCCGTGCTGGTCCACCACACCAGCCTCGTCGGCAGGCTCCCGCTGCCCACGCTGCACGGCTACCTGATGGCGTTCGGCATCGCCGGAGTCATCGCCCTGGTCGCCAGCGCGGCGGCCCTGACCATCCCGGGCGACCCCGCTCCCGACGACACGCTGCGCACCCCGGACCGCGCCGAGGGCGCGCGGGACGGGGCACTGGAGGGAGCATGAGTGCCGTGAGCACCCCTCCCCCCACCGCGTCCCCGCCCGCCCGCCGGGACGCCGAGGCGACCAAGGCGGCCATCCTCAGGGCCGCCCGCTACCTCCTCGCGCGCAACGCGCACGCCGACATCACCCTCAAGGCCGTCGCCGAACGCGCCGGTGTCAGCGCGCCGTTGATCCTCAAGTACTTCGGCAACAAGGACGCCCTCTTCGCCCGCGTCATGTCCTTCGAGACCGACGCGGCGGACCTCCTGGACGCCCCGCTCGACGGACTCGGCCAGCACATGGTCCGGCACGTCCTGGTCAGCCAGCGCGAGCGGGGCGCCGACCCGCTGCTGCGGATCGCGTTCGCACCGATCCAGGGCGACCGCGGCGACGTCCTGCGCGTCAACTTCCGCGCCCAGGTGATCGATCGCCTCACCGAGCGCCTCTCCGGCCCCGATCCCGCCCTGCGCGCCGAACTCGCCGTCGCGACCATCCTCGGCCTCGGCGTCATGTACGGCATCGCGCGCGGCACCCGGCTGCGCGCGACCGCCATCGACACCGTCGTGGAGCGCTACGGACCCACCGTGCAGGCCCACTTGACGCCTCGCTGACCCAGGGCCTGCCTGACAATTCCCGTCTGCCGGGCGACGCCATGCACGCACTCTCGCCGTGCCGGGCGCGGACCCACGTACAACCAGTACGAGGGCCCACGCCCGGCACGCCGAGAGCACGCACCTGACGGCGCCCGGCCGCCCTACGGGCGACGACGGGAATTGTCAGGCAGGCCCTGGCGGGCCCGGCGCCGTGCCGCCCGTGCGCGCCGGTACTGCCGGGCCAGGATCCCGAGGCCGCCGAGGACCGACGGGTTCGCCCCGCGCCTGATCAGCCTCCCGCCCTCGCGCCGCACCGCGCGCAGCCGCAGTTCCTGGACGGCGATCAGCGCGTCGAGGAACGGGCGGTGCTCGGCGGCGACCAGAGCGGGCAGCGTGCGGCCCTCGGGGAGCGTGGCCTCGGCGAGGTCGGCCTGCTCGTGGACCAGTCGCTCCAGCGCGGGCACGGCGGCCTCCGACCTGCCGCGCAGATCCTCGAACTTCAGCCCGTGCCGGACCAGTTCGTCCTCCGGGATGCCGATCCGGCCGTCCTCGGCGTCCTCCGCGAGATCGGCCAGGAAGTCGGTGCGCTGGAGTCCCTCGATCAGCGCCCGGCACCCCCGGACGTAGGGATCGTCGGGTCCCGCGTCGGGATCGGGCGCGAGCAGCGACGCGGTGAGCATCAGGGCGGGCAGCGCGTAACTGTCCACGTAGGCCTGGAAGTCGGCCTCCGTCGCGAATCCGGTCCACCGCGCCTCGACCGTGGCGCCGTCCAGGAAGGCCCGCACCCGGGCGACCAGGTACGGATGCCGGAGCGTGGTGTCCCGGAGCGCCGACAGGGTCTCGTCGGAGGGGAGTTCACCCCCGTCCAGGGCTGCCGTGGTCCGCGCGTCCCAGGAGGCGAGGACCGTCGTACGGACGTCCACGGCGCCGGTGTCGATGAGTTCGTCGGTCGCGTGCATGTAGGCCACCGCGGCGACGGCCGGGGGATGCAGCTCCGGCGGCAACAGCAGCCGTACGGCGGCGTATTCGTGCGGCGCGAACCTGCGGACGAGCCGGCGCTGGGCGTCGTAGGCGCGCCGCAGTCTCGGGTCGGTGACACCCGCCGTCTTCAGGGCGGTGGACCAGCGGGTCACGACTCTCCTCGTGCTTCCGTCCTCGTCCGTCCGGCGCGGCGAGTGACCCCGGAAGCGTAGTTGGCGCGGGGCGCGGCGCCGCTGACCGGCCGGTCGACGTTGACACATGCCCATATGGGCATACGATGGTGTCATGGCACGAGCGGCGACGACCTCGGACGCGTTCAACGCGATCGCCGAACCGCAGCGCAGGGAGATCCTGGTGCTGCTGAGGTTCGGCGAGCGACCGGTGACCGACCTGGCGCGCGACCTCGGGATGACCCAGCCGCAGGCGTCCAAACACCTGCGGGTCCTCCGCGAGGTCGGGCTCGTCACGGTCCGTGAGGCGGGCAGGCAGCGGCTCTACGGCCTGGACGCGAGCGGGCTGCGGCCGGTCCACGCGTGGGTCGGCGGCTTCGAGCGGTTCTGGAACGAGAGCTTCGGCCGACTGGACGACTACGTCCAGGAGCTGAAGCGGGAAAGACAGGAAGGACCACACGATGGCGACGACCGATGACGGCGGCGGGGCCGCCCGCACGACCGCGGACCGCGAGGTCGTGATCTCCCGGGAGATCGACGCCCCGCGAGAGCTGGTGTTCGAGGCGTTCACCCAGGTCAGGCATCTGTCGCGGTGGTGGGGGCCGGAGGGCTTCACCACCACGACCCGGTCCTTCGCGTTCCGCGTCGGCGGCGCCTGGGACTTCGTGATGCACGGGCCGGACGGGACCGACTACCAGGAGTGGATCACCTGGCGGGAGATCGTCCCGCCGGAGCGGATCGAGCTGCTGCACGGCGAGTCCCGCGACGACCCGAACTCCTTCGAGTCGGCCCTGACCTTCGAAGCGGCCGGCGAGCGGACCCGGATCATCATGCGCACACTGTTCCCCACCAAGGAACTCCGCGACGAGGCCGTGGAGAAGTACCACGCGATCGAGGCCGGCGAGCAGACGCTGAACAACCTGGCGGCCTACGTCGCCGAACTCGCCCGGCCCGGAATCACCCCGGACGGGGCCGCACCAAAGGGAGTTGAGGGCTGATGGCCGGCAAGGTGTTCTTCAGCGTGACGATGTCGCTCGACGGCTTCATGGCACCGGAGAACGTGCCCTTCGAGGACGTCTTCTCGCCCCAGGGGCAGAGCGACCCGCGGGTCCGGCGCTGGTTGGCGAAGTGGTCGGAGCTGCAGGCGTGGGTGTTCCCGACCCGCTTCTTCCGGGAGAACCTGAAATTCGGCGAGGGCGGCGAGGAGGGCACCGACAACGACGTCGCCCGGGCGACCTTCGAGCGCACCGGCGTGAGCGTCATGGGGCGGCGCATGTTCGACGCCGGTGAGCAGTCCTGGCCGGAGGAAGCGCCGTTCCACACCCCGGTGTTCGTCGTCACCCACACCCCGCGCGACCCGTGGGAGCGGCCGGGCGGCACCACCTTCCACTTCGTCGACGACGGCATCGAGAGCGCCCTCGACCAGGCTCGCGAGGCCGCCGGCGACCGGGACGTGCGGATCTCCGGCGGCGCCGAGACCATCCAGCAGTACCTGGACGCAGGCCTGGTCGACGAGTTCTCGATCACGCTCGCGCCGGTGCTCTTCGGCACCGGCATCCGCCTGTTCGACCACGTGGACCCGGACCGGCTCGCCCTGACCCAGGCCCGCTCGGACGCCTCGTCCCGGGTGACCCACCTGACCTACACGACCGCGAAGCGCTAGCCGAACAGCCGGTCGAGGAAGGCGTTCCCGAACACCCGGTGCGGGTCCAGCCGGTCGAAGGTGCCCGCCGCCTGCCCCCACACCGACTCCCCGAACGACCCCGGGATCGCCGAGCCGAGCACCTCCTCGTCGCTCCACCCGGCCTTCTCGGTGTAGGCCCAGCCCTTCGACCACTCGACCCGGGCCAGCGCGTCCGTGCCGTCGTACGAGCGCAGCAGGAACTGCTCCAACTCCCGCAGGAACTCCTCCGCGTGGGGCGTCCCGGGCAGCGTCAGGACGTCCAGCCAGACCGCCGTGTCCCACTCCGGGTGCGCGGTGCTCGGGCGCAGTGCGGACAGCAACGGGGCGCGGGCGCCGGTCAGTTCGGTGTCGGCGGGGTGGTCGAGGCCGGTCACCCGGATCTCGACGGTGCCGTTGACGGGGAATCGCCCGAGCGCGGCGTACGCGGTGAGCCGCTTCTTGTAGAAGGCGGTGAACTCGTGCACCACGCGCTGCACTTGGGCCCGGGTGGTCAGCACCGCGTACCCGTTCGCGGTCTCCCGCAGGGTCGTCGGCCTGATGTACAGCAGCGTGTTCTTCGACGGCCCCCAGATGTCCGCCGACAGCGTCGCCGTCAACCCCAGCGCGGCGGCGGCGAGTTGGGCGTTGCCGAGCACCGGCGCCAGATACCAGGCCGCGTCGGACACGATGCGCCCGACGAGATCCGCGACGACCGTCGGCACGTTGTCGGAGAACGGATAGTTGTACGGCGACGACACGCGCCGCGAGGTCAGCGGGCGGGTCGGCGCCACGCTCCACACCTTCAGCCACGGGAACTCGGTGAAGGCGAACCAGATCGCCTCCGCCCGCCCCGACGCGTCCAGGAAGCTCGCGAAGGTCCGCCCGCCGGACCCGGGCGCCGCGAACAACTCGGCGGCCGGGATGTCCGTACGGCTCAGGCAGCGCAGGTTCGCGTCGGCCCCGACCCGCAGCACGACCTCGGTGACCAGCGCCCGCCCCAGATGCGTGAGCAGCGCCGCGCAGTCAGCCTCGTCGCGCGTGTAGGTCCGCAGCACGTACGCACCCGTGTCCGCGTCCCACACCACGGCCGTCAGCTCCAGCACCAGATTGCTGAGCGACCCGAACGTGTGCCCGGCCGTCCGCTGCTCGCCGTGCGCCGGTACGGCCGTGCCGTGCGCGTCGACGGCGAGAGCACCGCCGAGCGTCAGGTCACCCGGGGCGGGCGTGGCGGTGAGACCGAGGCCGTGGCCCTCCACGAAGGTGAGCAGCGCCTCCAGGGTGATGCCGGTGCCGGCGCGTACCGCCGAACGGGAGTCCAGCGCCATGCCGGTGAGGTGCGGGGCGGTGTCGACCAGCAGCACCGGCGCGTCGGACGTCGTACCGGACTCGATCGTCAGGGGTGACCAGCCGTGCGAGGCGCCGCGCGGGCGGACCCGCCAGCCGTGCCGCCAGGCCCAGTTGACGACGGACAGCACCTGGTCGGCGTCGGTCGGGGCGCAGGCCCACAGGCCGTCGGCGGTGATCTCGCCGGCCCAGTTGCGGTACGCGGAGCGGTAGAGGCCGACCTCGGCGGGGAAATCGGGTAACTCGGCCGCGGCGACGGCCGGATCGGCCGTCAGGAGGACGGGTACGACGGCCAGGGCCGCCGCGGAGCGGAGGAAGCCCCGACGGGTCCAGGGAGCGGAACTGCCGTTCCCCGGCTGGAGGTTGTTCGCCACATGATCGGTCACGCGCACACGCTAGGTGGGCGTTGACACGAGTAGGCACCCTGTAGAACCGGTTCACCCGTCCGAGTGAAATATCCACAGGTCACGGCCAGGAGGAGCCCGAACCGCGCATGTCAGTGGTGGATGACAGACTGACTCCATGGACGAACGTGTAATCGGCAGGTCGAATCAGCAGCTGTCCGTCGTAGGGCTCGGCACCTGGCAGCTGGGCGCCGACTGGGGAGACGTCGACGACAAGGAAGCCCTCGCCGTGCTGGAGGCGGCGGCGGAGTCGGGGGTGACGTTCTTCGACACGGCCGACGTGTACGGCGACGGCCGCAGCGAGCAGACCATCGCCGCGTTCCTGAGCGGCCGCCCCGACCTGCACGTGCTGGTCGCGACGAAGATGGGCCGCCGCGTCGACCAGATCCCCGAGAACTACGTCCTGGACAACTTCCGCGCGTGGAACGACCGTTCGCGCCGCAACCTCGGCGTCGACCGCATCGACCTCGTACAGCTGCACTGCCCGCCGACGCCGGTCTACTCCTCGGACGAGGTGTTCGACGCCCTCGACACCCTGGTCGCAGAGGAGCGCATCGCCCGGTACGGCGTCAGCGTCGAGACCTGCCAGGAAGCCCTCACCGCGATCGCCCGGCCGAACGTGACGAGCGTGCAGATCATCCTCAACGCCTTCCGCATGAAGCCCCTGCTCCAGGTGCTCCCGGCCGCCCAGGAGGCGGGCGTCGGCATCATCGCGCGCGTGCCCCTCGCCTCCGGCCTGCTGTCCGGCAAGTACACCAAGGACACGGTGTTCCCGGAGAACGACCACCGCACCTACAACCGGCACGGCGAGGCCTTCGACCAGGGCGAGACCTTCTCCGGCGTCGACTACACCACCGGTGTCGAGGCCGCCGCCGAGTTCTCCGCGCTCGCCCCGGAGGGATACACCCCGGCCCAGCTGGCCCTGCGCTGGATCATCGACCAGCCCGGTGTCACCTCGGTCATCCCCGGCGCCCGCTCACCCGAACAGGCCCGCGCCAACGCGGCGGCCGCCAAGCTGCCCGCGCTGTCCCCGGACACGCTCACCGCGATCCGGGACCTCTACGACCGCCGCATCAAGGAGCAGGTCGAGGGCCGCTGGTAGGTCGCGGCTCCGTTTGAAGGGTCGGCGGTCCGGTTACACGGACCGCATGATCCAGGATGAAGAGCGGCGGTCGGGGCGCGACGAGTCCGAGGACGAGCGTGCCGACCGGATGTGGGGCGAGCTGATCCAGGAGGTCAGGGTCGCGCAGACCGGCGTACAGATCCTCTTCGGATTCCTGCTCACCGTCGTCTTCACCCCGAAGTACGCGGAGTTGGAGCACGCGAACCAGGTCCTCTACATCGTGACCGTCGTCCTCGGCGCCACCGCCACCGGCGCCCTGATCGGCCCGGTCTCCCTGCACCGGCTGGTCTCCGGCCGGAGGGTGAAACCGCAGGCGGTGCGCTGGGCGTCCCGGCTCACCTTCGTCGGACTCGTGCTGCTGCTCGCGACGATGACCGCCGCGCTGCTGCTGATCCTCCGGGTCGCCACCCACGACGGCTATGTGCCCTGGCTGGTCTCCGGGGTGGTCATCTGGTACCTGCTGTGCTGGTTCGTGCTGCCGATGTGGACACGGCACCGGCATACGACCCGCTGACCCCGAGCCGCGCCAGCTGCCGGTCGTGCACCCGGCTCAGCACCAGCACCGAGACCGTGGCCCCGATCAGCGCGCAGAACATGTCCCACTGGGTGTCCCACACATCTCCCTGAGTGGCCAGGAACGCGTCCGCGCCGTGCCCGCCGATCACGGCCGCCGCCCACTCGAAGAGCTCGAAGAGGGCGCTGAAGGCGAGACACGCGCAGACCGTGAGCGGCGCCAGCCAGCGGCTGCCGCGCAGGGGCGAGGTCCGGGTGAGCACCTCCCGTACCAGGACCGCCGGCACGAAGCCCTGCATCAGGTGGCCGAGTCGGTCGTAGGGATTGCGGCTGAGGCCGAAGGTGTCCCGGACCCAGTCGCCCGCCGGTACCTCCGCGTACGTGTAGTGGCCGCCCACCGCGAGGACCAGCGCGTGCACGGCGAGCAGGCAGCACAGCAGGCCGGTGAGGGGGAAGCGGCGCCAGGTCAGGACGATCGCCGGGAGGCCGACGAAGACCCACACGGTCTCCAGGAACCAGGTCGTGCGGTCGTGCGGATGCCAGGCCGAGACGGCCATGCCGACGACCACCAGAGCGGCCATGACGGCCGGCAGTCGGCGCCGGGAAGCAGGAACGGACACGATGGGGCTCCCTTGTCGTGGGGAGCCCCATCGTGTCCGACGGCCCAACTCGCTACATGAGTACGGCTACTCAGCCGGAGTGGTGGTCTTGCGCAGCGCGCTGAGGCAGCTGTCGATGGCCTGCTGGAGTTCCTCGAGGCGCTGGACCATGTCGTCCTCGTAGAAGTCCTGGGCGTCGTCGAAGGTCAGCTCCTCGAACGCCTTCGTGGCCTTCTGGAGGCTACTGTAGAACTTGGTGCGCTTCTCCTGGACGCGCAGTTCGGGGTCGGCCTCGACCGCCTCGACGACCAGGTTCTTCATCGTGTCGTAGGCCTCGGTGGCCCACTCGCCGGTGTCCTCCCCGTCCTCCAGCTCGTCGAGGAGGGACAGGTGCCGCTCGGCCTCCTGGCGCAGGTCGACGGGCGCGTCGACCGTCTGGCCCGCGGGGGTCTTGATCTGGCCCGACTCGGCGATCTGCCGCACGTACCCGATGCGGTCCGCCGAGCGGCTCTCCGTCGCCACGGCCTTCTTCAGGTCGTCGGTGCGTACGACGTCACGGGCCAGCTCGGACTGCAGCTCGGGGTCCTCGCGGACACGGTCCAGCAGGGCCTGGCGGGCGGCCCGCGCGGTGGAGGGGTCGGCGAGGATCGCGGCGCGCAGCGCGGTCGGGTTCTCCGCGACCTCCAGCGCCTTGGTGGGGCGGATGCCCTCGGCCTCGGCGGCCTCGGTGATGGCGGTGCCGCGCTCGGAGGTGGCGCTGGAACGGGACACGTAGTAGTTCAACCACACGTCGGCGTCCGGGAGTTCGACCTCCTGGCCGGGGGCCAGCTCCTCGAAGTGCGGGACGAGACCGTCGTCCGCGGCCCGGTCCCAGGCCTTGTAGTAGCGCATGACGCGCTCGGGGGAGCAGTCGGCGAGCTCGGCGAACTCCTTCGCGGACACCTTCGGCGTCTCGTCCGCGCTCTGCCCGCCGGGCCGGACGCTGCGCGCCACCTTGAGGCCGAACGCCCAGCCGCCGGTGCGGGCGTAGGCTCCGAACTCGTGCGCGTCCCGGGCGACGAGGCCGGCGTCGTCGAGGGCGGTGAAAGACGTCTCGGCCTGGTCGATCACTACGGTCAAGGCGGACTCTCCTGGGCTTGTGATGAGCACGGTGCGAACACGCAGCCTATATCCACCCATTGCCGCTGGTTTGAGCGCCCGGCCTTCGCGTCGCCGCCGGTGCCGTCAGTTCGATTACCGCCGGAAGGTCTTGAAGAAGGTCTGCAGGGCCTGGCGGTTGGCCGCGTCGTTCCACGCGTCGGCGGGCGTCGTCCACCGTAGCGAGAAACTGCGCCCGCCGCCGATCAGGAAGCCACGCCCCAGGGTGCGCACCCGGTCGTCGCCCGTCCCGGAGAACCACTCCAGGTCGGCCGCCTTGTCGCCCTGGAACGTCGTGGCCCTGATGTCGCCGATCTGCTGGAAGCCCTCGGTCTGCTTGAGCCCGGGAAGGACGTCGTCCCGCCAGATGGCCACCGGGTCCGGGCCCGCCTGTGTGCTGTATGTCACGGCCAGCGTGCGGGGGTCGCCGGTGGCGCCGAAGGTGATCCGGTATGCACCGGACACCTGCTGGGTCTCCACCACCTTCCAGCCCTTGGGCAGCGCGACGGAGAAGCCCTGCTCCGCCTTGAACACCCGGAAGCCGGCGGGCAGCGCCGAAGTGGTGGAGGAGGGGGACGGCGACGCGGTGACCGAGGGCGAGGCGGGTGCGGAGGCGGAGGCGGGCGGTGCCGCGGGGGACGTGGGCGACGGAGTCGCGGACGGGGAGCCGGCGTGACCGTCGACGTCGCCGCCCGGTGTGCCGACCGGGGCCGAGGCGGACGGGAGCGGCGAGGGTGAGGTGGCCGCCGAGGTCGAGGTGCCGGGGAGTTGATGGGTCGCGGCGAGGACGGCGACCGTGACGGTGCCGACGGCGAGGGCGGTGCCGACGGCCATGCCCCGCCCGCTCCAGGTGGTGCCCACGCCGTGTACGGCGTCGTAGGCGCGCCGCAGCCGGTGCAGCGGGACCGGCTCGCGGTCCGCGTACGGGTCGTCGGTGAGGATGCGGGTGAGGGACTCGCGGACCACGGGGCGGGTCAGCCGCTCACGGGAGTTCTTGCGCAGCAGCCCCTGCA
Source organism: Streptomyces sp. NBC_00252 (assembly GCF_036187565.1). NCBI lineage: Bacteria > Bacillati > Actinomycetota > Actinomycetes > Kitasatosporales > Streptomycetaceae > Streptomyces > Streptomyces sp. NBC_00252. The sequence continues at coordinate 9,305,873 of NZ_CP108087.1, forward strand.
CGATCTGCGCCAGCGGGCCGGCCCGCGACGGGCCGCGCATCGGGAGCCGGTCCACGCCCTTCAGCGTCGCCTCGGGGCGGCCCCGGTCGCGGAACGGCGGATGCCCCTCGACGAGGGTGTATAGGATCGCGCCGAGCGCCCACAAGTCGGCGGCGGGGCCGATGCGTTCGTCCCGGGCCTGCTCCGGCGAGGCGTACGACGGGGCGGTGATGCGCGGGGCGAGGGTCGCGCCCGCGAGGCCGAAGCCGGTGAGGACGACCCCGCCCTGGTCGCGTACGAAGACCTGGCCGGGGCTGAGTTCGCCGTGGGTGATGCCCTCGCTGTGCGCGGTCTCCAGGATGTCGAGCAGTTCGAGTCCGATGCGGGCGGCCCGTACGTAGTGGAACGTGCCTTGCTGGGCGAGGAGTTGGCCGAGCGGGATGCCGTCGATCCAGTCGGTGACGGTCCACAGCGTGCCGCCGTCCTCGACGGCGTCGACGACCGGGGCGACGCGGGTGGGGGCGAGCAGCACCATGGTCTCGGTGGTGCGCAGGACGCCGGCGGCGGTGCGGCCGGCGCCCTCTCCGTCCGGGGCGGCGGGGAGGGTCACCTGGGTGAGGAGGCAGGGTCGTTCGGCGATCGTGTCCTCGCCGTACCAGGAGACCCGGTTGGTCTCGCGGTGCGCGACCTCCATGGGCCGGTATCTGCCGGCCACCAACTCGTGTGCGGAGACATGCGTCTCGACCATGGCCATCCCTCGCTGAACCCCTGGTTCTCACCTTTCCCAGAAGTACGGCGGGTGTGGCGGGCTGCGTTCAAAGGAAGCCCAATTCCCCGGTGTTTTCTGCCTTTTATTCAACGGCTGCGATCAGGTGTGCGAGAAAAAGGGAGTCGCGAGGAGGTCCCAGGTCGCCGCTCGTGTCCCGGCCCGGCGGAATTCGCCACGGAGGTGTCCGTGGCGGAATATCAACGCCGGACCTGGTGGTAACCAGCGGTAAACGGCGACCCGAAGACCCTCAATGCACCAGTGTTTGTCGACAACTTCGTCGCGAGTTTCGTCAACGAGTCTGTCGATGAGCCCGATTGACGGTTTGTCAGCGCAGTCCGAACTCGGCCGACCAGCCGGCGATGTCCCCGACGGTCGCGTTGCCCCCGCAGACCACGAGGCCGAGCCGGGCGCCGTCGCCGACCCGCTCCAGCACCTGCCGGGCGGCGGGCAGCAGACAGCCCGCGGCGGGCTCGGTCCACACCTTGGCGTGCTCGGCGAGATCGAGACACCCGCGCACGGCCTCCCGGTCCGGGACGGTCAGCACCTCGGTGACGAGGGCCGACACATGGTCGTACGTCAGCTGCGACACGCTCGGCGCGCTGAGTGTCGTCACGATCGACGACGGCGTCACCGGCACCGGGCCACCCGCCGCGAGCGCCTCGGTCATGGCCACGGCACCCTCGGTCTCCACGCCCCAGACCCGGATGCCGGGCCGCCGGGCGTGCAGGGCGGCGGCGATCCCGGCGATCAGGCCACCGCCGCCGATGCTGACCAGGGCGTCGGTGAGGTCACCGGCGTCCTCCGCGAACTCCAGGCCCACGGTGCCCTGTCCGGCGATCACCACCGGGTCGTCGAACGGGTGGACCAGGGTCAGCCCCTCGTCCCGCAACCGCTCCACCAGCGCGAACGCGCTCGGCATGTCCTCGGTCAGCCGCAGCGACGCACCGGTCGCCTCCACGAGCGCGATGGACCGCGCCGGTGCCGAACGGGGCATCACCACCGTCGCCTTCACATCGAGCGCCGCCGCCATGACCGCGAGCGCGATCCCGTGGTTGCCGCCGCTGACCGCCACCACTCCGGCGGCCAGCTCGCCCTCGCTCAGCGACAGCAGCTTCGCCGTCGCCCCGCGCGCCTTGAAGGAACCCGTGCGCTGCAACAGCTCCAGCTTGGTCGTGACCGGCACCCCGAGCAGCTCCGAGAGCCCGAAGCTCTCCACGGTCGGGGTGTGTACGACGTGTCCGGCGATCCGCTCGGCGGCGGCTTCGATGTCCGAGATGCCGATCAAGGCAGTCATCCTCTCGGCACGGGGACTGGTGAGCCGTGCCGCTCCGACCCTGACCCGCGAGGGACGTGCAGGTCAACACGTTTCGGACCCGCCCGGCAGTCCGCCCTGGCCGTGAGCGGCCAGGGCGTCGTCAGCCGTCGTGGATCAAGACGTCGAAGCGGGTGATGGGATCGCGTGGATCACCCGCCGGCGCCTCAGTGCTGCTGCGCCTTCTGCGGGGTCTCCTCGCTGGGTCGTACGACGACGAAACCCTCGCCCTGGAGCATGAGTTGGACGGCCTCGCCGGAACCGCCGCGCAGCATCGAGCCGATGGACTGGGAGCGGTGCAGCGAGGTCTGGAGGTGGGCCGACCAGCCGACCACCGCGTCGGTGTCGACGAACACCGGGTACTGCGGCGAGACGGGTATCACCAGCGGGTTGCCCTCGCAGACCAGGCCCAGCTTGCCCTGGCCGGTGAACACGCTGTTGAACAGGCCGCCGCCCGCGATGCCGGAGCCCTTCACCGTCTTGATCGTGTACGACAACGAGGCGTCGAAGCACAGGACGTTGCGGCCGTTGACGGTGAACTCGTCACCGGGGTCTATCTCGACCACGAAGCAGTTCTGCGCCTCGTGCGCGAACCACGCCTCGCCCTGGCCGCGCACCGCCATCAACGGCAGCCCCTCACCGGTGACCGCGCGCTTGAGCATGCCGCCCACGCCCTGGCCCTTGCGCTCGAACTGGAGGTTGCCGCGGTAGGCGATCATCGCCCCCTGGCGGGCGAGCATCTCGCCGTTCACCGCATACCTGATGCATTTGGCGTTCTCTACGGTCATGCCCGGCGCGGTGGCCGGCTGCACCATGTGCTCACTGGAAAACAGATCACCCTTCATGCGGGCATCCTGACCCGGAAGATCTCATTCCGCCAAGATCGGGGACGGGTTGATCGTCCCGGACGGTCAGGCACCGAAGAGCTGTGTCCAGTACGTCCCCATCTGCCCGCCGCCCGCGAAGCCGATGCCTATGTGGGTGAGGTCCGGCTTCAGGATGTTGGCGCGGTGGCCGGGGCTGTTCATCCAGCCCTCCACCACCTCGGCGGGGGAGCGCTGACCGCAGGCGATGTTCTCGCCGATGGTGCGCCTGCGCGAACCCGCGGCCGCGGCCCGGTCCCAGGGCTGGGAGCCGTCGGGGGAGGTGTGCGAGTAGAAGGCGCGGGCCACCATGTCGGTGCTGTGCGCCTGCGCGGCGGCGGCCAGCAACGGGTCCACGGCGAGCGCCCGCAGACCGGCCCTCCCGCGCTCCGCGTTGGTCAGCTCGACCACCTCCGCTGCCGTGGCGGCGAGGTTGGCCGTGGTCAGCGGCGTCGCCCACAGTGCCGTCCAGTAGACGTCGCCGGAACGGGGATCGACGGCCTGCGCGAGACCCGCGTGCGTGAAGTGCCGCTCCAGCAGCGTCTGCCGGGCCTGCTCGGTGCGCAGGCAGTAGTCGACGAACTCGGCGGGCGTGCGCGGACCGGAGACCAGGTGCTCGCCGACGGTGAGGTACGAGTAACCGGCGCGCAGGACCCGCTGGTACACGGACGTGCCGTCACGGCCCTCGGTGCCGAGACGTCCGGCGGCGGCCATGCCGGACGCGTGCGCCTGCGCGGCGGACGCGAGCCGGGGGTCGGGGGAGACGGGCGGTGAACCCGCTTTGGCGCGGGCCGAGTTGGCCAGGGCGAGGAAGCCGGTGGGGTCGGGTGCGGAGGAGGCCGAGTTGGGGCGGGGGCCGGTCGAGGGCGCCGACCAGGGTGCGTACGCCGGTCGCGGGGGCGCAGGCGTCGCGTCTTCCACGACGTCCACGCCGAAGTCCCGTGCGATGCCCGCGAGTCCGTCGGCGTAGCCCTGGCCCAGCGCGCGCAGTTTCCAGCCGGTGCCGCGTCGGTACAGCTCGGCGAGGAGGAGGACGGTCTCCTGCTGGGGGCGGGGTGGGGTGAAGCGGGCGAGGGCACGGCCTGCCGTGTCGGTCACCTGGAGGGTCGGTGCGGGCAGACGGCCCAGGGAGGTGCCGGGATCGGCGGGGCTGATGACCACCGTGACCCGCGCGGCGCCGGTGCGCAGGCGGGCCGGTTCGATGGTCAGGGTGGCGCCCTGGAGGCGCGCTCCGGGTGCCGTCGGCTGGTTGTAGAACACGAAGTCCGCGTCGCCGCCGACCTTGCCGCCTTCGTCGGTGATCAGTGCCGACACGTCGAAGGGGCCGGGTATCCGCAGGGTGAGCGCGCCGCCGGGAAGGGGCAGATTTCCGCCCGGCACCAGCTCGTTCATGGCACCGCCCTCGCTGTTCGTGCCCGGTGGGGACATCCCGGGCCTGGTGGGGACCTCTGTCGCCCGGTGGGACCTCGTCGTCCGTTCAACGTCCCACCGGGGCGCGAGGGTTCCCGCGCGAGGGGGGCGGGAGATGCACCCGGAGATGCAACCCCGCCCCCCAACCGCACCCGCTCAGTCCCGGGCGATCCCCGGCGCGATGTCCTCGTAGGCGACGTTCCGTTCGGTGACGAGGGAGCCCCGGCCGGTGAGGGACGAGCCCTTGATCGGCTTGATCGCCTTGGTGTGTGCGCCGCAGAACGCCGACTCCAGCGTCCGCGCCATCGTGTTCAGGACCGTGCCGTTGTTGGACGTGTTGGCCAGCGTGGTGAGGCTGCGGCGGCCGTCCTGCGAGGTGAAGGAGTAGGTGTAGAAACCCTGGACCGCGCCGGTGTGGCCGTACACCGAGACCCCGCAGGACAGATCGCGGCGCCGCAGCCCGAGGCCGTAGCGCGTGGTGCTGTTGACCGGGGTCCAGCGCTCCATCTGCGCGAGCTGGGCGGCGGAGGTGAGCCGGCCGCCGAGCAGGGCGGAGAAGAAGGTGTTCAGGTCGCGGGTGGTGGAGATGACCGCGCCGGCGCTCTGCGCCCAGGAGACGGTCTGGTCGGTGGCGTCGACGAGCTGCGCGCCCGCGCGGTCGGGGGTGAGGTAGCCGTGGGCGTGGCGGCCCGGGATCTTCGTGGCGGGGTGGACGTAGAGGGTGTCGCGCAGCTTGAGCGGCTTGATGATGCGGTCGCGGTACTCGGTGCCCACGGCGTGGCCCGTCAGCTTCTCGATGAGCATCCCGGCGACCACGAAGTTGGTGTTCGAGTACGAGTAGGCGGCGCCCGGCGCGTTGGTGCGCGCGTGGTTCAGGGAGAGCTGGACCAGCTGCCGGTAGGTGAAGACCTTGTCGCGTACGGCCTCGAAGCCGGAGACCGAGTTGGCGAACATGGAGTTCGTGTAGTCGTAGAGACCGCTGCGGTGGCTCAGGATGTGGCGGACGGTGATCCGCTGGTCGGGCAGCAGCCCGGGGAGGTAGCGGTCGACCGAGGCGTCGAGGTCCAGCTTGTGCGCGTCGGCGAGTTGGAGCAGGACGACGGCCGAGAACGACTTGGTGATGCTGCCGATGCGGAAGCGGTCGGCGTTGCCGATGGCCCGGCGGGTCGTGCGGTCGTCGACGCCCGCGGCGGCGGTGTAGACGGTGCCGTTGTCGTCGATACGGGCCATCGCCCCGGGCGCGCCCTGCTCCGTCAGCGTGCGCAGCACGGCACGGAGACCCGCCAGGTCGGGCGCCGGGCGTCCCGCCGCGGCGGGACGCGGAAGCGCGGCCGTACCGCCGGTCCTTGTGGTGTCCGACCCGTGGGTCGCGGCATGTGCCGGTACCGCCGCGAGCGTCAGCAGTGCCGCCGCCGACGCCGTGGCCCTGCGCACCGTTCTTGAGACCATGCGGTTCTCTCCCGTTTCTCTCTGTCTGCGAGATCGGTCACAGTCGCGCGAGGCAACCTTCTCGCGTCCCGTCACATCTCCACAGCTGACGCACAGTTGGTCACTTGCTGATCACTGAGCGATCGGATTCGCAAAGTATTGCCATGAAAAGTTCGAAAACCGCTCATTTCGGCTTTACATGCACATGACGTATTTGCAAGGGTTTCGGCCCGGGGCCCGACCAGCCCCCTGGGACGCGTTCAACCGCGCCCCGACACAAGGCGGTTGGTGATCCTGGCCGTCTTCGAACGGAGGAGCCCTCATCCATGCGTGGACCCCACATACGCAGCCTGGCGGTCGCCGTCGCGGTGACGACGGCCGCCACGGGGCTGGCCGGGACGGCCTTCGCGGGACCGGCCACGGGGACGGACCGCGCGACGACGTCGACCGGCACGAGTGCCGCGTCCGTCGTCGCGGCCGCACGGGCCGCCGCGTTCGCGCACGCCACGGCGACCGGTGTCACGCGGGGCGATGAACTCCGGGCCCAGGACGTGCTGATCGACCCCGAGGGCGCACGGCACGTCCGGTTCCTGCGCACGCACCAGGGCCTGCCCGTCCTCGGCGGCGACCTCGTCGTCCACCTCTCCCACCGGCTCACATACACCGGCGTCACCCGGGCGGCCGACCACAGCGTCAGCCCCGCCACCACCCGGCCCCACCTGACGGCGACGCAGGCCGAGGCGAAGGCCGCCACCGTCGCCCGGGGCGACGCGGGCACCGCCGAACTCGTCGTGGACGCCCGGGACGGGGGAGCCGCCCTCGCCTACCGAATACCCGTCAGCGACAGCAGCACCGCCGACGCGACCGGCACCCGCACGGTCGTCGTCGACGCCGTCACCGGCAACATCCGCAGCAACACCCCCGACAGCGACGAGTTCCTCTCGCCCAAGCTCCTCGACACCCTGCGCGAGCGCGGCGAGACCATGGACCCGGCCACCGGCACCGCCGTACAGCCGAAGTCCCTCACGTCGGCCGCCGCGAGCCGCGCGGTCCACTACCCGGTCACCGCCTCGGGCACCGGCACCTCCCTCTTCGTCGGCAAGGTGCCGCTGACCACCACCCGCACCGCGCGCACCAGTTACCTCCTCAAGGACCCGAGCCGCTGGGGCACCGAGACCCGCGACGCCAAGGGCAAGGAGCTGGAGAGCTTCGCGCAGGGCAAGACGTTCACGACCACGAACGACAAGTGGGGCAACGGCGCCGTCTCGCGCCGCGACAGCGCCGCCGTCGACGCCCAGTACGGCATCACCAAGACCCTGGACTTCTACAAGAAGACCTTCGGCCGCAAGGGCATAGCCAACAACGGCAAGGCCGCCCGCGGCATGGTCCACTTCGGCAAGAAGGTCGCCAACGCCTTCTGGGACTCGACGTGCGGCTGCATGCTCTACGGCGACGGCGACGGGGACATGTTCAAGAAGCCGCTCGTCGTCCTCGACGTCACCGGCCACGAACTCACCCACGGCGTCGTGGACGCCACGGCGAAGCTGGAGCCGACCCGCGTCGACGCGCAGGGCAACCAGTTCGGCGAACCGGGCTCCCTGAACGAGTCACTCGCGGACATCTTCGGCTCCAACGTCGAGTTCAGCGCCAACAACGCCAAGAACCCGCCGAACTACCTCATCGGCGAGAAGCTCGGCCTCGCCCAGAAGTTCCTGCGCCGCCTCGACCACCCCTCCCTCGACAAGCTGGAGGGCACGATCGACTACTGGTCGCCGCAGGCCTACGACGCCGAGGTGCACGCCGGCTCCGGGGTCTCCTCGCACGCCTACTACCTCCTCGCGGAGGGCAGCGGCAGCAAGAAGATCGGCGGCTTCACCTACGACTCGCCCACCTACGACGGGTCCACGGTCACCGGCATCGGCCGCACCAAGGCCACGGCGATCTTCTACCGCGCGCTCACCCGCTACATGGTCTCCACCACCGACTTCCACGACGCGCGCTTCGCGACCCTGAAGGCGGCGGCCGACCTCTACGGCGCCAACAGCACCGCGTACAAGACCGTCGACCAGGCGTGGGCCGCCGTGAACGTCACGGTCGCCAACACCCCTGCCGCCAGGCACTGATGACCGGCCGGGTGCCCTGCCGCGAACCGTGAGCGGGGCACCCGGGCGCCTGGTATCGGGTATCGGGTATCGGGCGAGCTTGTCGACCTAGTCGGCCCAACCGGCCTCCGGACCTCCTCATCCTCAGACCCACTGCTTCTCGATCTCCTCGGAGACGGTGAACCCGGCCCCGCAGGACGGGCAGCTCGCCTTCCCGAACACGTACGTCAGTGCCCGCGCGACCTCCGGCTGCCCGAACTCGACCGCCTCGCCGTGCAGTCGCGCACCGATGCCGTCGAGCCGGTCCGGCACCGCCGGTACGAGTTCCGTGCGCGGCGCCGCGCCCTCGGTGCCCGCGCCGGTCACGTAGTCGCCGGCCGAGGTGAAGACGCCGTAGGAGCCGAACGCGACGAACAGGCCCTCCTCGCACTCGGGGCACTCCAGGTCGTACTCCTCGCTGTTGATCCCCTCCAGCGCCTCCGCCCACACCCCGCCGTCCTCGAAGGCGAGCACGGCCATCTGGAGGTAGACGAAGGTGTGCGCGTCCTGCCCCGGATCGGCCCGCAACTCCCGTGCCACAGCCAGTAGTTGGCCTATCTCCCGCGCGTACCGCGCCCGGCACTCCTCGTCCGGGTCCGTGGTGATCAGCCCGGCCATCGTGACCGCCTGTATCGCCCCGCCCGGCGCCCGGCCGAGCGCGATGTCGGTGAGCACGGGCAGCGCCGCCCAGCTCGCGTCGTACACCGAACCCTGGTGGCACAGCGAGCCCCACAGCTCCTGCCACACCTCGTCGTCCTCGGACCCGCCGAGCCGCGCGAAGAGACCCGGGATGTCCTCGGCGCTGCCGTAGGCGTGGCTCAGCCCGGACCAATCGATCGTCGTCATACGGCGATTGTGCCGCCCGGCACTGACAACGCCCCTCCCACTGGCGCCGGCTCGGCTCCCGCCGGCACCAACGCCTCTCAGGCGGCTCACAACTTCGCTTCGACCAATCCTGCTTCTTTTATTGACGACGGAAAAGAAGGGATCTAGGTTCCCGCCATGCGCTCGATCCCCCGTACCGAGTCGTTCCCGGCGCACACGCCGGCCGTCTCACAGGTCTTCACGACCGTGCTGTCCCACGGCCCCCTCACCCGTCTCGAGGTGGCCCGCCGGACGGGGCTGTCGGCGGCCGCCGTGACCAAGGCGGTCCGGCCGCTGATGGAGGCCGGGTACCTGGCGGAGGGCGCCGACCAGGACGCGCCCCCGGCGCTCGGGCGGCCCGCGAACCTCGTCCGGGTCGACGGCGGACGGGCGTTGTTCATCGGGGTCAAGGTCACCGGCGACGAGATCATCGCCGTCCTCGCCGACCTCTGCTGCCGTCTCCGCGTCGCCCGCCATGTGCCGCTGACCGACCACGACCCCAAGGCGGTGCTCGCCTCGATCGCCGACCTGGCACAGGAACTCCGGATCGAGGCCGACGAGTTGGGCATCCGGGTGCTCGGCCTCGGTCTCGCGGTCTCCGGCGACGTGGACCGCGGCGAAGGGGTCGTCCGCTACTCGCCGTTCCTGGACTGGCGGGACGTACCCCTGGCCGAACTGGCAGCCATGACAACGGGGTTGCCGGTCACCGTCGACAACGACGTGCGCGCGCTGACCGTCGCCGAGCAGTGGTTCGGCGCCGGCGCGGGCCTCACCGACTTCGCCGTGGTGACCGTCGGCGCGGGCATCGGCTGCGGACTCGTCGTGCACGGTCAGGTCGTCGCGGGCGCCCACGGGGTGGCCGGTGAGATCGGGCACGTGGTCGTCGACCCCGTCGGGCCGCTGTGCCACTGCGGCAACCGCGGCTGCGTCGAGGCGATTGCCGGGGACGCCGCGATCCTCACCCGCGTCCGCGAGGTCACCGGCGTCCACGTAGCCGACACCGCCGAGGCGTTGGCCCTCGCCCACCGGGGCGACGCCGGAGCGCGCGAGGTGTACGCGCGGGCCGGTGAGGCCATCGGCCGGGGCATCGCGACCGTGGTCAACCTGTTCGGCCCCGAACGCGTGATCATCTCCGGCGAGGGCCTGGCCGCCTACGACCTGTTCGCCGAGCAGATCCGCGACTCCTTCACCGCCGCGGCCTTCGGCTCCGCCGCCCGCTGCGACGTGCACACCCGCCCCCTGCCCTTCGACCAGTGGGCGCGCGGGGCCGCCGCCACCGCGATCCAGTCCTTCATTCGAGCCGCCGACTAGCCCGCCCCCACACCCCACCTGAAACCCGCCCCCCTCCTACCCGCACGAGGAGCCCGACGATGTACTCCCTCACGCCCGTCCGCGCCCTGAGAGCCATGGTGGTCCTGGCCCTCACCGCAGGCTTCGCGACCCACCTCCCCGCCGCGCACGCGGCGACCCCGTCGGCGGACACGTCCGCGCCCGTGGCCGCCAAACCCTTCATGGGCTGGTCGAGCTGGAGCATGCAGTCGTCCAAGTACCCCGGTCTCAACCCGGACGGCGACTACAGCTACCTGACCGAGGCCAACGTCACCAAGCAGACCGACGCGCTGGCCTCGAAGTTGAAGAAGTACGGCTACAACTACGTGAACATCGACGCGGGTTGGTGGCGCGACAACGCCTGGACGCCGGAGTACGACCAGTACGGCCGCCAGAAGGCCGACCCGAAACGTTTCCCCAGCGGGATGAAGGCCGTCGCCGACCGCATCCACTCCAAGGGCCTCAAGGCCGGCATCTACCTGCCGGCGGGCCTGGAGAAGGAGGCGTACAACGACGGCAAGACGCCGATCTGGAACGCCGCAGGCTGCACCACCGCCGACATCGTCTACAGCGACCTGCGCACCACCAACGGCTGGGACAGCTCGTACAAGCTCGACTTCTCCCGCCCCTGCACCCAGAAGTACATCGATTCACAAGCCCAGTTGATCGCCGACTGGGGCTACGACTTCCTCAAGCTCGACGGGGTCGGCCCCGGTTCGGGGAAGAGCGGTGACCAGTACGACAACGTTGCCGATGTGGCCGCCTGGAACAAGGCCATCACCGCCGCCGGACGCCCGGTCCACCTGGAGCTGTCCTGGTCCCTGGACTACGGACACGCAGCCGACTGGAAGAAGTATTCCAACGGCTGGCGGATCGACACCGACGTCGAGTGCTACTGCAACACCCTTGTCAGCTGGGAGAACTCGGTCGACGACCGCTGGGACGACACCCCCGCGTGGACCGGCCAGGCAGGCCCCGGCGGCTGGAACGACCTCGACTCCCTCGACGTCGGCAACGCCGCGATGGACGGGCTGACCAAGGCGGAGCGCCAGAGCTACGCGACCCTCTGGGCCGTCGCCAAGTCCCCGCTGTTCAGCGGTGACGACCTCACCCGCCTCGACGACTACGGCCTCTCGCTGCTCACCAACCGCGAGGTCATCGGCGTCGACCAGAGCGACGCACCGCCCGCGCGCCCGGTCACCCCGTCCGACGCCCAGCAGGTGTGGGCCGCGAAGAACCCCAACGGCACGTACACGGTCGCCCTGTTCAACCTCGCCGACGCCCCCGCCGCCGTCTCCGCGAACTGGACGGCCCTCGGCTTCACCGGCAAGGCCGCCGTCCGCGACCTCTGGAACCACGAGGACCTCGGCACCTACACCAACAAGGTCACCGAGGCCCTGCCCGCCCACGGCTCCCGCCTCTTCACCGTCACCCCGCGCGGCAGCGCCGTCACCACGACCGGCTACGAGGCCGAGGCCACCGGCAATACCCTTTCCGGCAACGCCACCGTCGCCGACTGCTCGGCCTGCTCCGGCGGCAAGAAGGTCGGCAACCTCTACGTCGGCGGCAAGCTCACCGTCAACAACGTCACCGTCGCCAAGGCCGGCACCTACCAGGTGAAGATCGCCTACGTCAGCGGCGACTCCCGCTCGGCGAGCGTCTCCTCGAACGGCAACGCGGCCACCAGCCACAAGTTCCCGTCCACCGGCGACTGGGGGACCGTCGGGACGGTCAGCGTGCCCGTGTCCCTGAAGGCGGGCGCCAACACGATCACCTTCGACAGCGGTTCGGGCTACGCGCCGGACATCGACCGGATCGACGTGCCCACCTCTTCCTCCTGAGCCGACCTTTGCGGAGACCGTCATGTCCAGTGCACCGTTCGACCTGCCCAGACGCAATGTGCTCGCCCTCGCCGCGGCCACCGGCGCCCTCACCGGCCTGCCCGCCTTCACCGCCTCGGCCGCACCGCAGCGACCCGCCGACTCCCCGGCCGACAGCGGCACTTCACACCACACCCTGTGGTGGCAGGCGCCCGCCGGCGACACCTCGATGATCGAACAGGGCCTCCCCGTCGGCAACGGCCGCCTCGGCGCCCTCGCGAGCAACGACCCTGGCCACGAGGTCCTCCTCGTCACCGACGCCACGATGTGGACCGGCGGCCTCAACGACACGCTCGACTCCGACGGCCAATTCCCCTACGGCCGCGCGGACTTCGGGTCCCTGACCCTGCTCGCCAGACTCACCGTCGACATCCCCGACCACGACCTCGGCGCCGTCTCCGGCTACCGCCGCACCCTCGACCTCGAGCGGGGCGTGGTGGGAGCCTCCTACGTCCGCTCGGGGGTGACGTACCGGCGGGAGATCTTCTCCAGCCGCCCCGACGACGCGATCGTCCTCCACTTCAGCCAGAACGGCGGCGGACGCTACACCGGCACGATCACGCTGGAGGGCACGCACGGCGAGGCCGCCGCGACCTCCTTCGGCGCCGCGTTCGCCAACGGCCTGAAGTACGGGGCCGCCGTCACCGCCTACGGCAGCGGCGGCCGCGTCACGGTCAGCGGCTCGAACATCACCTTCTCCGGCTGCAAGGACCTGACCGTCGTCGTCAGCGGCGGCACCAACTACGCGCCGGACCCCGCCCACGGCTACCGCGACCCCAAGGCCGACCCGCAGAAGCTCGCCCGCGGCAAGGTCCGTGCCGCCGCCGAGCACTCGGCCGACACGCTGCTGCGCACCCATGTCGCCGACCACCGCACGGCGTTCGGCACGTTCGGCCTCACGCTCGGCGAGTCGACCGCCGAGCAGCGCGCCCTCGACACCTGGGAGCGCATCCAGCTGCGCGCCACGAGCGGCGAGCCCGACCCCGAACTCGAGGCCGCCTACGTGCAGTTCGGCCGCTACCTCATGGTCGGCTCGTCGCGCGGCAGCCTGCCGATGGGCCTCCAGGGCGTGTGGCTGGACGGCAACGACCCGGACTGGATGGGCGATTACCACACCGACATCAACATCCAGATGAACTACTGGATGGCCGACCGGGTGGGCCTGTCCTCGTGCTTCGACGCGTTCACCGACTACTGCGTCACCCAGGTGAAGGACTGGACCGAGCTGACCGGCAGGCTGTTCCAGGACTCCCGCAACCGCTTCCGCAACACCAGCGGGAAGGTGGCCGGGTGGACCGTCGCGTTCTCCACCAACCCCTATGGCGGACTGGGCTGGTGGTGGCACCCGGCGGGCAACGCCTGGCTGTGCAACAGCCTGCGGGAGCACTACGAGTTCACGCACTCCCGCACCCACCTGGAGAAGATCTACCCCCTCCTCAAGGGCGCCTGCGAGTTCTGGGAGACGCGGCTGGTCACCACCACCCTGGACAACGGCAAGGAGGTACTGGTCGCGGACCACGACTGGTCGCCCGAGCAGGGTCCGCAGGACGGCAGGGGCAACACCTACGCCCAGGAAGTGGTGTGGACCCTCTTCGGCAACTACGCGGCGGCCTCCGCGGAGTTGAAGCGGGACAGCGGGTTCGCGAACACCATCGCGGGGCTGCGCAGGCGGCTGTACCTGCCCGAGGTGAGCCCGACGTCCGGCTGGCTCGAGGAGTGGATGTCACCGGACAACCTCGGCGAGACCACCCACCGCCACCTGTCCCCGCTGATCAACCTGTTCCCCGGCGACCGCATCCGCCCCGACGGTTCCACCCCGAAGGACATCGTCGCCGGCGCCACCGCCCTGCTCACCGCGCGCGGCATGAACAGCTTCGGCTGGGCCAACGCCTGGCGCAGCCTGTGCTGGGCCCGTCTCAAGAACGCCGACAACGCCTACCAGTTGATCGTCAACAACCTCCGCCCGTCCGAGAACGGCACCAACGGCACCGCCTTCAACCTCTTCGACATCTACGAGGTGGAGACGGGCCGCGGCATCTTCCAGATCGAGGCCAACTTCGGCACCCCGGCCGCCGTGACCGAGATGCTCCTGTACTCCCGGCCCGGCCATCTGGAACTCCTGCCCGCCCTCCCGGACGCCTGGGCCGACTCCGGCTCGGTCACCGGGGTCGGCGCCCGCGGCGGCTTCGTCGTGGACCTGCGCTGGAAGAACGGCAAGCCGACCGAGGTGAAGCTCCGCAGCGTCGGCGGTCGTACCACGACCGTCGCCCACGGGGGCAGGACCCGCACCGTGTCCGTCAAGCCGGGCGGATCCGTCACGCTGAGGGACTTCGCCCGGTGAGCGCGAGACGGGCACGACTGTGCCGTACGGCCGCACTCCTCCTGCTCGCCGCCGCCTTCCAGGCCGGACCCGCACACGCACAACCGCAGGCACCGACGCAGGTGACGGCGGTGAACGACCCGAAGGACGTGGTCACTTGGGGAGCGAGCGCCGACCACCTCGGTGACGGCGTCGCCGACCGCAGCTACCGGCTGGTCGTGCACACCAGCGTGGCCGGCGGCGATCTGCGGATCCGGCTCTCCAACGCCTTCGGCGACCGGCCGCTGACCTTTGACAGCGCCTACGCCGGTGTGCAGAAGGCGGGCGCCGCGCTCGTCCCCGGCTCCAACCGGCGGCTCACCTTCGGGGGCGCCAAGTCGGTCACGATCCCGGCGGGCGAGGTGGCCTACAGCGACCCGCTTCCCGGCAGACTGCCCGCCGCGACCAACCTCGTGGTCAGCATCCACACCCCGGACGCGGCGGGCCCGGCGACCGGCCACGGCATGGCGATGCAGACGTCGTACGCCACCCAGGGCGACCACACCGGCGAGGAGGGCGCCACCGCCTGGACGGACACCACCGGCTCCTGGTACTACCTCGACGCCGTCTCCGTACGGCCGAGCGCGGGCATCGGTGCCGTGGTCACGCTCGGGGACTCCATCACCGACGGCTGGGCCTCCACGTCGGACCTCAACCGGCGCTGGCCCGACTACCTGGCCCGGCGGCTCCAGAGCGCCCACACGACCGTCAAGGGCGTGGCCAACGAAGGGATTTCGGGCAACAAGGTCCTCGCCGACGGCGCAGGCCAGAGCGCGCTGAACCGGTTGCAGCGCGATGTGCTGTCCCAGCCCGGCGTCCGCACCGTGTTCCTCTTCGAGGGCGTCAACGACATCAAGGCGCACTCCGGGGTCACCGCCCAGGACCTGATCGCCGGCTACCGCGAGATCATCGAGCGGGCGCACGCGGCCGGGAAGTGCGTCGTCGGCTCCACCGTCGGACCCTTCAAGGGCTGGCCCGAATGGGACGCGGCCGGTGAGGCGGTACGCCAGGAGGTCAACCAGTTCATCAGGAGCAGCGGGGAGCTGGACGCGGTCACCGACTTCGACCACATCCTCCGCAGCCCCTACGACCAGGAGAGGATGCTCCCCTTCCTCGACGGCGGCGACCACATCCACCCCAACGACAAGGGGATGGCGGCCATGGCCGACGCGGTCGACCTCAAGGCACTCGACTGCGGGAAGTGAACCTCAGCCGGACGTCGTCGCCTCCGGGGTGATCAGACCCTGGCGGTAGGCGATCGCCACCGCCTCCGTACGGCTCGCGGCGCTCAGCTTCGCGAGGATGTTGGAGACGTGGACGCTCGCCGTCTTGCCGGTGATGAACAGCTCCTCGCCGATCTGGCGGTTGCTGCGGCCCAGCGCGAGCAGCCGCAGCACGTCCTGCTCGCGGGCCGTCAGCGGCGAGGGGCGGTCACCGGCGTCCGGCGCCTGCTCGCCCAGGCGGCCACGGCGGATCAGGGTGTCCAGCTGCGCGAGCAGGGGCGCGGCGCCGAGCCGGGCGGCCGTCTCCCGTGCCGTACGGGCCGGGGCGGTCGCCTCCTCGCGGCGGTCGGCCGCCAACAGGGCCTCGGCGTAACGGAATTGGCAGCGCGCCAGTTCGTAGACGTCGCCGTAGTCGAACGCGGCCACCGCCTTCTCCCAGGCTGCCGCGTCCGGTCCCGTGGTCGCGCGTATCCACTCTGCCTCGGCGCGGGCCAGCCACGCCTGACCCTCCGGTCCCTGCGGACGAGCCTCGCCGCCCGCGTCGGCCACGGACCGGGCCAGCTCCACCAGTTCCGTCGCGGTGTCCGACCAGCGGCGCACCCCCGCCTCGTCGCCGGACAGCCGCAGCGCGACGGCGCGGTCGGCGACCGCGGTCAGGGCGAGGGCGGCCAGCCGGACCGTGAGATCGGGGCGGCGGCCGGAGTCGTCGGTGAGCGCGGCGACCGCCGTACGCACCTGCTCGACCGACGCCTCCGGATCGCCTTGCAGGGCGCCCGCGTCGGTCAGCGCGATGCTCGACACCATCACGGCCATCCAGTCGAACGGCCCGTCCAGCAGCGCCCGCGCCTGCTCCACCGCCCCCAAGTCCCCACGCGCCAGGGCCACATACAGCGCCGGACCCATGGTGAAGGCACCCGCGTGCGGCAGCGAGGCCGCGTCGCTCGCGGCGGCCTTCAGGCACTCGTCCCAGCGGCCCAGCGTGTACAGCACCAGGAGCTGGAGATAGCGCATCTCCAGCGGATACGGCGACGAGAGCAGCCCGGCGCGACGGGCCCGGTCCAGACCCTCGGTGAGCCAGGGCAGCGACTCCTCCAGCTCCCCGGACTCGAAACTGCCGATGGCGAGATGGAACAGGGCGCGCATCTCCACGGGCGCGTGCCCGGACTGCCGGGCCACCTCGCGTGCCTCCGCGAGCCGCTCCCGGCCCATGCGGGTGCGTCGGCCGCCCTTCTCCAGAGTGGCCAGCGAGATCAGCAAGTCGGCCCGGGCGTCGGTCAGTCGGAGTTCCTCGGCGACGGCGAGGGCCTGGCGGGCGATCCGCAGGGCGATCTCGTCCTCGCCGACCTGACGCGCCGCCAGCACATGTGTGGCCGCCGCCCACACCCAGGTCCGCGAGGGCGGATCGGCGGGGATCATGGCGAGTGCCTCGCTGCTGTAGGCGAACGCGGCCGTGAGGCTGTCGACGCCCATGAGGTTCCCGGCCAGTGTGTAGCGGACGCGGGCGGCCAGCTCGGAGTCCGTGTCCTGGCCGATCCCGGCGAGCGCGGACCGGGTGAGGGAGACCGCGCGGTGCGCGTCCCCGGCGTGCGCCGCGGCGGCGGACGCGCGCAGGGTGAGGGCCACGCTGTCGACGCCCTCGCCCGAGGGCCGGGCGGCCGGGTCGACCGACGACCACAGGTCGAGGACGGTCTCCAGATGCCGTAGCTCCTCGGCGGGCGCGCCGACGCGCTGGGCGTGGTCGGCGGCCTCCAGGGAGGCGGCCAGCGCCTCGGCGAGGTCGTGGCTCTCGCGGTAGTGGTGGGCGCGCTCCGCCGCGCTCTCGGCCGGGTGACCTCGTGAGGCGAGGAGGCGGGCGAACGCGCCGTGCTGCCGGGAGCGCTCGCCGGGGAGGAGGTCGGCGTACACCGCCTCGCGGGCGAGGGCGTGCCGGAACGAGTACGTGTCGCCGTGCCCGGGGACCAGGAGCTGGCGCTCGACGGCCTCGCGCAGCGCCGACTCCAGCTCGTCCTCGGGGAGCCGGATCGCGTCGCGCAGCAGGTCGTACTCGACGCGGCGCCCGGCGACGGCGGCGGTGCGCAGGACCTGCTGGGCGGTGTCGGAGAGCTGCTCGAAACGGATCAGCAGGACGTCGGCCAGACCGCTCGGCACCCCGCCCGCCTCCAGGTCGCTCGCGGCGAGCAACTCCTCGGCGTAGAAGGCGTTTCCCTCGGCGCGCTCGACGATCCGGCGGACCGTGCCGTCCGGTACCGGAGCCGTGCGCAGCGCGCGCACGAGCCGGGCGACCTCGGCGTCCGCCATGGGCCGCAGCTCCAGCCGCTCCACGGCGGGCAGCCGGACCAGCTCGGCCAGCAGGGGTCGTAGGGGATGGCGGCGGTGGAGGTCGTCCGCGCGGTACGACGCGAGAACCGCGAGGCGGTGGGTGGGGGAGCCGCCCGCCGGGCGCTGGAGGATGCCCCGGCTGAGCAGGAAGCGGAGCAGGTCGCGGGAGGACTGGTCGGCCCAGTGCAGGTCCTCCAGGACCAGCAGCAGGGGTGCGATGTCCGAGAGGTCGGCGAGGAGTCCCGCGATGCCCTCGAAGAGCCGCAGCCGGCCGCCCGCGTCGCGGTCCGCGTCCGTACCGGCGCCCAGCAGCCGGTCCACCGCGGGATGCGCGGCCAGCGCCTCCGCGAACCGCTCGTCGTCGGCGAGCACCCCGAGGATCTCGGTGAACGGGAGATACGGCAGGCCGACGTCACCGAGGTCGACGCAGTGTCCGGTGAGCACCGTCATCCCGGAGCGCGCGGCCCGCGCCGCGACCTCGTCCAGGACGCGGGTCTTGCCGACGCCCGCGTCCCCGGCGATCAGCACCGCCCCCGCCGTCCCCGCGCGGGCACGGTCCAGGACACCGGTGAGGCGGGCGAGTTCCTCGTCCCGGCCGATGAGCGGGGCTGTTGCTACGGATGACGACACGCCCCCATCCTGGCACGCGCCACCGACAACGCACCTGGCCACCGGGCGGAAGACGGCTCCCGCCCGGCGGTCCGGGTCAGCGCAGGGTCTCGGCCCAGTTCGCCGGCACGCGTCCCTCGGGGCCCGGCACCGGCTGGTCCTTCGGGTGGCTCACCGGGGCGGCCAGCTCGGGACCCGAGTCGTAGAGCTCGGAGGTGGTGAAGTTCCAGAACCAGTCCTCGCCCGGCTCGTAGCTCTGGATGAACGGGTGTCCCGTGGACTGGAAGTGGGCCGTGGCGTGCTTGGCGGGGGAGTCGTCGCAACAGCCGACGTGACCGCACTGCGCGCACCGCCGGAGGTGGAACCACCAGCCGCCGGCCGCGTCGCACTCCGCACAACCCGCCCCGCTCGGCGGGACGTTCGGCTCGATTCCTGCGATGTCGCTCATGCGGACTCCTCGGGCGTCTCGTTGTCGACGGCGGTGAGAGGCAGCAGGACCTGGAAGCGGGTGTCGCCCGGCACCGACTCCACCTGGAGGGTGCCGTGGTGCTTGTTGACGACGATCCGCCAGGAGATGTCCAGACCGAGTCCCGTGCCCTCGCCGACCGGCTTGGTGGTGAAGAACGGATCGAAGATACGGCCGCGGATCTCCTGCGGCACACCGGGCCCCGTGTCCCGGAACTCCACCATCAACTGGTCGCGCTCCAGCGCCGTCCGCACCGTCAGCGTGCCGGTGCCGTCCGAACTCTCCATCGCCGAGACCGCGTTGTCGATCAGGTTCGTCCACACCTGGTTCAACTCGGCCGGATACGCGGGGATCTTGGGGAGCGTGCGGTCGTACTCCTTGACGACCTTGATGCGGTCGCCGAACTTGCCCGCGAGCATCAGCAGGGTGCTGTCGAGGAGTTCGTGGACGTCGACCACCTGGTACGGCGCGCGGTCCAGCTGCGAGTACTGCTTGGCGGCGCCGACCAGGTTCGAGACGCGGGTCGTGGAGTCCTCGATCTCCGTCATCAACAGCTCTGTCTCGACCGTGTAGTTGAGCCAGCCGATCGCGCTCGGCAGGATCTCCGCGTCCACGGCCGCCGCGACCTGGTCCAGCCACTCGATGTCGAGACCGGCCTGCACGAACGTCGGCGCGATCTGCCACGACTCGGTGATGTCGTGGTCGTCGAGCCAGTCGGTGAGGGCGTCCTCGCGGTCCGAGGCCTCCAGGGGGCTCAACGAGGGCGCCTTGGCGACGCGTTCGGCCGTGCGCTCCTGGATGTCGATCAGGTTGGCCAGTGCCTCGCGCGGATACTTGCCCGCCGAGATGACCCGCAGCTTGTGCCGCATCTTCGCCACCCGCTCGCGCAGCGCGGAGGTGGCGCGGACGGCGGCGGCCGCCGGGTTGTTCAGCTCGTGCGTCAGCCCGGCCGACAACGAGCCCAGCGCCAGCAGGCGTTCACGCTGGCTGATCGCCAACTGGGTGCTCTTCGAACCGAAGAAGAGCCCCTCCAGCAGGTGCACCGCCATCGGGAACCACTCGCTCATGATGTTCGCGAAGGTCTCGGCCGGCAGCACGAAGAACCGCGTCGGCTCCGTCACCCGCATCGAGTTGAGGTACACCTGCTGCACCCGGTCCCCGATATAGGCCTGCATCGCGCCCGTGTACACCCCGCGCTGCGAGGTCCTGCTGACCTCCACGTCGTCGCCGCCGACCCGGCGCGACAGCACGACGGTGCCCTCGATCATGACGTAGAAGCAGGTCGCGGGGTCGCCCTCGGTGTAGACGGGCCCCGCCTCGAACAGCTCCACCTGGCCGTCGCAGCACAGCCGGCCGAGCTGCTCCGGTGTCAGCTTCTCGAACAGGAACAGCGTGCCGATCTCCTGCGGGCTGCACGGCAGCACCTGCCCGCTCATGACTGCTCCAGGTAGCGGTGGACGAGCATCACGGCCATGGCTCCCTCTCCGACGGCGGACGCGACGCGTTTCGCGGACTCGGCGCGCGCGTCGCCCGCCACGAACACGCCGGGAATGTTGGTCTCCAGGTGGTACGGCGGCCGGTCCAGCTCCCAGCCCGCGGGCGGGGTGCCGTCCGGGGTGAGGTCGGGCCCGGACAGGATGAACCCGCGCCCGTCGCGGTGCACCGAGCCGTCCAGCCAGTCGGTCAGCGGGGCCGCGCCGATGAACACGAACATCCACTGCGCGTCGACGAGTTCGGTCTTCCCGCTCTCGGTGTCGCGCAGGGTCAGCTGCTCCAGATGGTCGGAGCCGTGCGCGGCCTCGACGACGGTGCCGGTGCGCACGGAGATGTTCTCGGCGTCGTTGATCTGCTGGATCAGGTAGTACGACATCGACGCGGCCAGCGACCCGCCGCGCACCAGCAGCGTCACCGACTTGGCGCCCCGGGACAGGTACATCGCGGCCTGGCCCGCCGAGTTGGCGCCGCCGACGATGTACACGTCGTGGCCCTGGCAGGACGCGGCCTCGGTCAGCGCCGAGCCGTAGTAGACCCCGCAGCCCGTCAGGTCGGGTGTGCCGGGCGCCTCCAGCTGCCGGTACGAGACGCCGGTCGCCAGGATCACGGCGTGCGCCGCGACCGCCGAGCCGTCCGCGAACCGTACGACGCGCGCGGAGCCGTTGACCTCAAGTCCCGTGACCTCGCGGGCGGTCAGGATCTCGGCACCGAACTTGCCGGCCTGCCGCCGTGCCCTGTCGGTGAGTTGGGCACCGGACACGCCGTCCGGGAAGCCGAGGTAGTTCTCGATGCGCGAACTCTGCCCGGCCTGTCCGCCGGTGGCGGACCGCTCGACGAGTACCGTCCGCAGCCCCTCCGAGGCCCCGTACACGGCCGCGCCGAGTCCGGCGGGACCACCGCCGATGACGACGAGGTCGTAGAAGTCGGCTGTCGGTGTGGTCGCGAGACCGACCTCGGCGGCCAGTTCGGTCGGCTCCGGCTCGACCAGCACGTTCCCGTCGGCGGTGATGACGAGCGGCAGCCGCTGCCCGTCCTGCCCGGCCGCCGACAGCAGCCGCAGCCCCTCGGGGGTGTCGGCCGAGTACCAGCGGTAGGGCACCTGGTTGCGGGCGAGGAACTCCCGGACGTCCGAGGAGCGCGCCGACCAGCGGTGACCGACCACCTTCGTGGCGGGGACGGGACGGTAGTCGCTGTTGCGCCAGGCCTCCAGGAGGTCGTCCAGGACCGGGTAGAGCTTCTCCTCCGGCGGGTCCCACGGCTTCAGCAGATAGTGGTCGAGGTCCACGACGTTGATCGCGTCGATCGCCGCGTCCGTGTCCGCGTACGCGGTCAGCAGCACCCGGCGCGCGCCGGGATAGACGTCGAGGGCCTGCTCCAGGAATTCGATGCCGTTCATCTGCGGCATGCGGTAGTCCGCCAGGATCACGGCCACGAGATCCCCGCGCAGCTTCAGTTCCCGCAGCGCGTCGAGCGCGGACTCGCCGGACTCGGCGCGCACGATGCGGTACGACTCGCCGTAGCGCCGCCGCAGGTCACGGGCGACGGCACGGGAAACTCCCGGATCGTCGTCCACGGTCATGATGACGGTCCGCGCGGATTCGGCGGCCTGTGCCATACGTCTCCCACCCCGAGTGGTCGGCTTCACGGCACGGCGGCGCCGTTGTCACCGCGCCGGCTCCCCCTCATCGTATGTTCGATCGCCCCGGTCCGCTCCGCTACACCTGATACGGGGGCCTCAGGGGCGCCGGGAGCGCAACACGCAGAACTCGTTCCCCTCCGGATCCATCAGCGTCACCCACGACACCTCGCCCTGTCCGACGTCCGCGGTCCGCGCGCCCAGGGCCAGCAGCCGGATCACCTCGGCCTCCTGGTCGTCGGGCCGGAAGTCCAGGTGCAGCCGGTTCTTGACCGTCCTGCCCTCGGGCACCGGCACGAACAGCAGCCCCGGCAGCCGCTCGGGCTCCGGGCGGATCTCGAACTCGTCCGGTGCCTCGCCCACCACCACCCAGCCGAGCGCCTCGGCCCACCAGCGTCCCAGCGTGACGGGGTCGGCGGAGTCCACCACTACCTGCTCCCACTCCAAGGTCATAGTGAAGACTGAGGCCGACGCACGTGACCGCACCACAGGGAGGCCACCGAATGACACGCCCGATCACCGCAGGGGTCGACGGATCGGCGGAGAGTCTCGCCGCACTCGCCTGGGCGGGCCGGGAGGCCGTACGGCGGGGGCTGGCGCTGCGGGTGGTGCAGGTGTGGCGGTACGAGGAGCACCAGGGCCTCGACGCGGCGGACCGGGACACCCAGGGCGGCTGGGTGCGGGACGCGGCGGACGAGGCCGCCAGGACGCTCGCGGAGCGGCACCCCGGCCTGGACGTGACGACCGACGTGCTGGAGGGCGATCCCGTCGAGGCGCTGACCGCCGCCGCTGCCGACGCCGAACTGCTGGTCCTCGGCTCGCGCGGGCACGGCCCCGTCGTCGGCTTCCTGCTGGGGTCCGTCGGGCAGCAGGTGATCGCGGATTCCGTACGGCCCGTCGTGCTGGTGCGCGCCGGGGGAGACGCCTCCGGGGAGGCCGTGGGGCGCGAGATCGTCGTGGGTCAGCACGGCGACCCCGAGGACAGCGCCGCCGCGCTGGGCTTCGCCTTCGAGACGGCGGCGGCACGCGGCGCCACGGTCCGGGCCGTGCGGGCGTGGACCCTGCCGCCGGTGTTCGCCTACAGCCCCGGCTCGCTGCGGCTCCTCGACGAGGCCGGCGGCCTGGAACCGTACGAGAAGAAGGGCCTCGCCGAGGCGCTGGAGCCGTGGCGACAGCGTTTTCCCGACGTGCCCGTGGTCGAGCACGTGGAGATCGGCAGCGCGGGGCAGGTGCTGCTGTCGGTCGCGGGGCGTGCCCAGTTGATGGTCGTCGGGCGGCGCGCCCACCGGACGGCGGTGGGCGCGCGGATCGGCTCGGTCGCGCACGGGGTGCTGCACCACGCCGAGTGCCCGGTGGCCGTGGTGCCCGCGCTCGCGGCCCCCTGAGGTCAGACGGTGAACGCGGTGCGGAAGCGGTCCAGGGCGCGTTCGCTGTCGCCCTCCGAGGCCCAGGCCTCCATCGCGACCGTGCCGTCGTAGCCGATGTCGGCCAACGCGCGGGCGATCGCCGGGTAGTTGATCTCGCCGGTGCCCGGCTCCTGGCGGCCCGGCACGTCCGCGATCTGTATCTCGCCGATGAGGTCCGACTCGTGGGCGCGGCGGACCAGTTCGATGAGGTTCCCCTCGCCGATCTGCGCGTGGTACAGGTCCAGGTTCATGCGCAGGCCCGGCCGGTTCACCGCCTGGACGAGGGCGAGGGTGTCGGCCGCCGACGCGAACGGGACTCCCGGGTGGTCGACGGCCGCGTTCAGGTTCTCCAGGGTGAAGGTGACTCCGGCGCTCTCGCCCAGCTCCGCGAGGCGGGTCAGGGTGCGGTGGGCGGCGATCCACATCGCGCCCGTGGGCTCGCCGGTCACCGGGACCACCGGCAGGCCCTCGGAGTCCAGACCCGTGCCGTGCAAGTTCAGCCGGGGGCAGCCGAGTTGGTCGGCGGCCTTCACCGACTCCTCGGCGGTGCGCAGGAGTTCGGCGGCGCCCGCCTCGTCGGTGAGGCTGCCGCGGATGTAGCCCGTCATCGACGAGAACTCGGCCGGGGTCCGCGTCAGCGCGTCCAGGTCGTGCCGGGTCCAGTCCCATATCTCGACCTGGAAGCCGGCTTCGTGGATCCGCCGGGCCCGCTCGTGGATCGGCAGGTCCCGGAAGACCATCTCGGCACAGACCGCCAACGTGTACATCACTGCTCGCCCTCTTCTAGAACGTTCTAGATGGCAGTAGTACGCCACTGCGGGAACCCCGTGTCAAGGCTTCGCCGGGCATGTTTCTAGAACGTTGCAGTACCGTCGGAGCAGGCGCTTTGGGGCGGCCACCGTCCCGGAGAGCAGGCTCTTCGGAGCCGCTACCATCCCGAACGGAACGCAACCTCGACCGGAAGGACCCCCGTGCCGACCACCCCCGCGGTCCCCGACGGAAAGCGGCCCACGCTGGCCCATGTCGCGGCTCGGGCGGGCGTCTCCGTCGCGCTGGTCTCCATCGTGATGCGCGGGGCCTACGGCGCGAGCGCCACCACCCGCGAGCGGGTCCTCAAGGCCGCCGAGGAGATCGGCTACCGGCCCGACACCCGGGCCAGGGTGCTGCGGAGCAACCGCTCCCGCCTCCTCGGCGTGCAGTTCGGCCTGCGCCACCCCTTCCACTCCGACCTGGTGGAGGGCATCTACGCCGCCGCCGAACCCGCCGGCTATCAGGTCGCCCTGAGCGCGGTCGCCCCCTCGCGCGGCGAGCGGCAGGCCGTGGAGGCGCTGCTCGCCGACCGGTGCGAAGCGCTCGTCCTGCTCGGCCCCGAGGTCCCGGCCGCCCGCCTCGCGCAGCTCGCGGCCCAGGTCCCGGTGGTCTCGGTGGCCCGGCGGCTGCGGCCCGCCCCGCCAGCCGTGGACGTCGTCCGCACCGCCGACGACGAGGGCGCCCGGCAGGCCGTGGACCACCTCGTCGCGCTCGGCCATCGCACCATCGCCCACATCGACGGCGGGCGCGCACCCGGCGCCGCCGACCGCCGCCGCGGCTACCGCACCGCGATGCACCGCCACGGGCTCGCCGAGCACGTCCAGGTGCTGCCCGGCGGCCCCACCGAGGAGGACGGCGCGCGCGGCGCCCGCACCCTGCTCGCGGACGCCCCAACTGCCAGACCCAGTGCGGTACTTGCCTTCAACGACCGCTGCGCCACCGGCGTCCTCGACACCCTCCTGCGCGCCGGCGTGTCCGTCCCCGGCGAGATCTCCGTGGTCGGCTTCGACGACACGAGCCTGTCGCGGCTCGCCCACATCGACCTCACGACCGTGGCCCAGGACGTGCCGCGCCTCGCGGAACTCGCCGTAGGCCGCGCCATCGCCCGCCTGGACGGGGAGGCCGTACCGGACGGCGAGAGCGTGGTTCCGCCGCGCCTCGTCGTCCGCGGCACCACGGCCCCGCCCGCCACCCGCTGAACCGGGTCACTCCGGGGTGGTCGGTGCCAGCGTCTCGCGTACCTTCGGCAGGATGTTCTTGAGGTAGTCGTCGACCGCCGTGTCCAGGCCGATGTCGTGCTGGGCGTGCTCGGACAGGTACCAGCGGTGTTCCAGCAGCTCGTGGTAGATCTCCGCCGGGTCCATCGAACCGCGCAGCTCCAGCGGTACGGCCCGCACGGTCGGCCGGAACACGTCCCGCACCCACCGGTGCGCGAGCACCTCGGGCCGGGCGGCGAGGGGATCGCCCGGGGCGTAGTCGTCCTGGGTCGCCATCCAGGACTCCAGGTCGTTCAGCAGCCGCCGTGCCTGGTTCTCCTCGGCGTCCAGGCCGGTCAGGCGCAGCAGTTGGCGCTGGTGGTGGCCGGCGTCGACGACCTTCGGCACGAAGGTCACCGTGTCGCCGTTCGAGGAGTGCTCGATCTGCATCTCGGCCACGTCGAAGCCGAGTTCGTTCAGCCGCCGGATCCTGCGCTCGATGAAGTGGTACTTGCCCGCCGGGTACACCGAGACGCGGGTCAGCTCCTCCCACAGGCTCTGGTAGCGGGCGCAGATCTCCATGCCGAACTCGATCGGGTCGACGGAGGGGTGCAGCGCCCCGGACGCCTCCAGGTCCAGCAGCTCCCCGCTGATGTTCACGCGGGCGAGGTCGAGGTCGTAGTCCCGCTGCCCGTTGCTGAGCTGCGGGTGCAGATCGCCGGTCTCCGCGTCCACCAGATACGCGGCGTACGCGCCCGCGTCCCGCCGGAACAGCGTGTTGGACAGCGAGCAGTCGCCCCACGCGAACCCGGCCAGGTGCAGCCGCACCAGCAGCACCGCGAGGGCGTCCATCAGCCGGTGCATGGTGGCCGGGCGCAGCGTCGTTTCGAACATCGAGCGGTACGGCATCGAGCCGCCCAGGTGCCGGGTGATCAGCACCGGCTCCAGCGGCTCGCCGGTGGCGTCGACGCGTCCGGTGACCACCGCGAGGGGGTCGACCGCGGGGATGCCGAGCCGGTCCAGGTCGCGCAGCAGCTCGTACTCGCGCAGCGCGGGCCGTTCCGCCAGCTCCTTGACGGCTATGACCTCGGTGCCGGCGCGGGCGTAGCGCACCACGTGGCGGGAGATGCCGCGCGGCAGCGGGACCAGGTACTCGTCGGGCCACTCCTCCAGCGGAACGTCCCAGGGCAGTTCCAGCAGGAGGGCCGGATGCTCCGGGTTCGTCGCGTTGATCTGCAGTGCCATGGGGTGACCTTAGATCGCGCGCTCGCGGGCGCGCCGGGCCGCCTCACGGACCGGACCGGTGTGCACGGGACCGTGGCCGGGCAGCAGGGTGTCCGCTTCCAGCGCTTCGAGGACGTCCAGCGAGGCCACCGCACGGTCGCGCTCGTGGTGGAACATGTCGGGCAGCAGCTGCGGGCCCTTGATCCGGGAGGTCGCGTGGTCGCTCACCAGGGCGTCCCCGGAGATCACGATCCCGCGCTCCGGGAGGTGGAAGACGCAGTGCCCGCTGGTGTGGCCGGGGGTGTGCACGGGGACGGGCCGGCCGGGCAGGTCGAGCGGACCGTCCGGGTCCGGGAACGCCTCGGCCCCGGCCACAGGGTGCTGCTCGGTGCCGCCGACGCGGATCGTGTGCACCATCCACGGCAGGACGCCCGGGCGCCAGAGGTTCTTCACCACGTCGCCGACGGTCACCTGTTGCAGGAACTCCCGCCGGGCGTGCGGTACTTCGGCCTCGTGCAGCAGGACCGGCGTGCCGTACGCGCTGTGCAGGTACTCCGCCGAACCGAGGTGGTCGTTGTGCGCGTGGGTGATCAGCACCGCCGTGAGCGACTTCGGTGAACTGCCCACCTGCTCAAGGGAGTCGAGCAGCAGCTCGCGGTCCCCGGGGTACCCGGTGTCGACCAGCGTGGCCGCGTCGCCGTCCGTGAGGATCACCCAGTTGGTGTTGCTGCCGTGCACCAGGTAGGTGCCGTCGGCGACTTGGCGTACTTCTGCCCGCATGATCGTCCCTCGTGAGGTGGTGCCCCGTACGGGGACAGCCAACCAGATGCGGACGGCCTCGGCTCGCGCCGGGGAAGCCGCCTCCGGCGCCGTCCGCCGGAGGCGGCCCCCGCGTGCGTCCGAAGCGGCCGCCTCTCCGCCTCAGCGCACGCCGTGCGGGCGGAACTGCACGCTGATGCGCGGTCCCGCGGCCCGGCTGGTCTTGGGGACGCAGTGCTCCCAGGTCCGCTGGCAGGAGCCGCCCATCACGATCAGGTCGCCGTGCCCCAGCGGGCGCCGCACCGACTCGCCGCCGCGCACGGGCCGCAGCAGCAGATCGCGGGGCGTGCCCACGGAGAGGATCGCGACCATCGTGTCCTCGCGGGCACCCCGCCCGATCCGGTCCCCGTGCCAGGCCACGCTGTCCCGGCCGTCGCGGTAGTAGCAGAGCCCGGAGGTGGCGAACGGTTCGCCCAACTCCCGTGCGTAGTAAGCCGACAGAGCGTCCCGCGCCTCCGCGAGCACCGGGTGGGGGAGGGGGGCGTCGTCGCCGTAGAAGGCGAGCAGCCGGGGTACGGCGACGACCTGGTCGTACATCTGGCGGCGCTCCGCGCGCCACGGGACCTCGGTGGCCAGCTCCTCGAAGAGGGCGTCGGCGCCGGAGAGCCACCCGGGCAGCACGTCGATCCAGGCGCCGAGTCCCAGAGCCGTCCGGCGTATCCCGTCGAGGGGGCCGAGGCGGAGCTGATCGGTCTGGTCGAAGAGGGAGCCCTGGAGGTGGTGCGCGGTCATGAGACCAGCGTACTCCTTATTCGAAAATCTGTTCCATTCGAAGCGCGGCACTTCTCCTGCGGCACTTCTCCTGCGGCACTTCTCCTGTGGTGCGTCCCCCGCACTGCTTCTTCGGTCGCACCCCTTTGGATACATCGACGTATCGGATACATTCACGTATCGAACCGAGGCGGAGGGCCGGGCATGGTGGCGGAGACGGCGGCCAAGCGTGTGACCAGGCGGCGGGTCCGCACGCGGGCCAATCTGCTCGACGCCGCGTTCGCCGTGTTCGCCGCGAAGGGGTTCGGGCGGGTCTCCATCGAGGAGGTCTGCGAGGCCGCCGGTTACAGCCGGGGCGCGTTCTACTCGAACTTCGGCAGCCTGGACGAGCTGTTCTTCGCCCTCTACCGGGACCGGGCCGAGCTGATCGCCGACCAGGTGGCCGGCGCGCTCGCCCTCGACGGGCCCGGCCTCGACGTCCCCGCGGCCGTGGACCGCGTCACCGACGTGCTGCTCCTCGACCGGGACTGGCTGCTGGTCAAGACCGACTTCCTGGTGCACGCGGCCCGGGACCCGGCCGTCGCCCAGACCCTGCTCGACCACCGGGCCCGGCTGCGCGGCGCGATCGCCGAGCGGCTCACCCGCGCACGCGGACACACCCGGCTCCCCGCCGTACTGGGCGACATCGACGGCGCCGCCCACGCGGTGATCGCCGCCTACGACGGAGTCACCACCCAACTGCTGCTCGACAAGGACGCCGAACGGGCGCGCTCCTGGCTCAGGCAGCTGCTCACCGCGCTGCTCACCGACAGCGGCAACACCCCTGCATGACAACCCACTCGAGAAGGGCAACGGTCGCCATGGATGCGGACGTCATCGTCGTCGGAGCCGGTCTGGCCGGTCTGGTCGCGGCCCATGAACTGACCAGCCGGGGACGCCGGGTCGCCCTCGTCGACCAGGAGAACGCCAACAACCTCGGCGGACAGGCCTTCTGGTCCTTCGGCGGACTGTTCCTCGTCGACTCGCCGGAACAGCGCCGCCTCGGCATCAAGGACTCCTTCGACCTGGCCTGGAACGACTGGCAGGGCAGCGCCGGCTTCGACCGCGTCGACGACGAGGACTCCTGGGCGGTGCGCTGGGCACGCGCCTACGTCGAGTTCGCCGCCGGCGAGAAACGCCCCTGGCTGGAGAGCCACGGCATCAAACTGCTCCCCACC
Source organism: Streptomyces sp. NBC_00252 (assembly GCF_036187565.1). Classification (NCBI taxonomy): domain Bacteria; kingdom Bacillati; phylum Actinomycetota; class Actinomycetes; order Kitasatosporales; family Streptomycetaceae; genus Streptomyces; species Streptomyces sp. NBC_00252. Next base: position 9,335,337 of record NZ_CP108087.1, read on the forward strand.
GTCGGCTGGGCCGAACGCGGCGACCTGCGCGCCCACGGCCACGGCAACTCCGTCCCGCGCTTCCACGTCACCTGGGGCACCGGCACCGGAGTCGTCGAACCCTTCGTGAAGTACGCCAAGCAGGCCGCCCGCGACGGACTGCTCACCTTCTACTACCGCCACCAGGTCGACGAGCTGGTGGTCGAGGAGGGCGAGGCACGCGGCGTCCGCGGCACGGTCCTCGCCGAGGACAACGCGGCCCGGGGCGTCACGTCGAGCCGCGAGCCGATCGGCGCCTTCGAACTCACCGCCCAGGCCGTGATCGTCACCACCGGCGGCATCGGCGCCAACCACGACATCGTCCGCGCGTACTGGCCTGAGCGCCTCGGCACCCCGCCCGCCGAGATGGTCACCGGCGTCCCGGCCTACGTCGACGGCCGGATGCTCGACATCAGCGCCGAGGCGGGCGTACGGCTCGTCAACCGCGACCGCATGTGGCACTACACCGAGGGCCTGCAGAACTGGGACCCGGTCTGGCCCGGCCACGGCATCCGCATCCTGCCCGGCCCGTCCTCCCTGTGGTTCGACGCCCTCGGCCGCCGCCTGCCCGACCCGTGCCTGCCGGGCTACGACACCCTCAACACCCTCAAGTACCTGCGCACGACACCGGAGTTGGCGGAGCACGACCACTCCTGGTTCATCCTCACCCAGAAGATCATCGAGAAGGAGTTCGCCCTCTCGGGCTCCGAGCAGAACCCCGACATCACCGCCAAGGACAAGAAGGCGGTGCTGCGCGACCGGCTGCTCGGCAAGGGCGCCCCGGGCCCGGTGGACGCCTTCCTGCGCAAGGGCGCGGACTTCGTGACCGCCGGGAACCTGGAGCAACTCGTCGAGAAGATGAACCAGTTGACCGACAAGCCGCTCCTCGACGCGGCCGTCGTCCGGCGCCAGATCGAGGCCCGCGACCTCCAGCTGGCCAACCCCTACAGCAAGGACTCCCAGGTCCAGGGCATCCGCAACGCCCGCCGCTACATCGGCGACCGCCTCGGCCGCGTCGCCACCCCGCACCGCATCCTCGACCCGGCGGCCGGCCCGCTGATCGGCGTCAAGCTGCACGTCCTCACCCGCAAGACCCTCGGCGGCATCCAGACCGACCTCGACTCCCGCGCGCTGGCCGCCGACGGGAAGCCGATCGGCGGACTGTACGCGGCGGGCGAGGTCGCCGGGTTCGGCGGCGGGGGAGTGCACGGCTACAACGCCCTCGAAGGCACCTTCCTCGGCGGCTGCCTCTTCTCCGGGCGCGCGGCGGGACGAGCGGCGGCCAAGCAGACGGCCTGACCGGGCCGGCCTTCGCTCCTCGGCGCCACGGCCCGTCTCCTCACGTCAGGACGACAGGAGGCGGGCCAGCACCGAGGCGTGGCTCTCCTGCGGCGACCTGACCGCCGTCACCAGGGTCACCGGACCCATGCGCACCAAGTTCCGCAAGGTGTGCAGGAGTTGGGCCGCCTCGGGCTCGGCGAGCTCGGCCTCGTACCGGGTGGCGAACTCGTCGAAGGAGCCCTCGCCCGCGTGGTACCAGCGGCGCAGTTCGGTCGACGGGGTGAGTTCCTTGGGCCACTCGTCGACGCGGGCCGCGTCCTTCGACAGGCCGCGCGGCCACAGCCGGTCGACCAGGACGCGGACGCCGTCCTCCTGCTCGGGCGGATCGTAGACACGGCGCACACGGACGGTCACGGGCGGGGCTCCCTCGGGTGGCGGTGGTGCGGCGAGCCTACGTCCGGGCGGGCGCGCGGGGTGGGGGCGACGCGGGGTGCGGTCCGGGCGGGGCGGATGGTTCCGGTCTCCGCTGGTAAAATGGGGGAACGCTTCGATGTCGCCGGGGCCCGTACCAAGGGGTACGGGCCCCGGCGGCGTTGCGGGCAACAGATCCAGGAAGGTTCCCCATGAACGCCAAGCCGCCGGCCGTTTCCTTCGACCAGCTGGGGCTGCCCCCCGCGCTGGTCGAGACGATGACCGGCCTCGGGGTGACCGAGCCGTTCCCGATCCAGGCGGCGACGCTGCCCGGCGCGCTGGAGGGCCGCGACGTGCTCGGCCGGGCGCGCACCGGTTCCGGCAAGACGCTGGCGTTCGGGCTCGCGCTGCTGGTGCGGATCTCGGGGAAGCGCGCCGAGGCGAAGCGGCCGCTCGCTCTGGTCCTGGTGCCGACGCGGGAACTCGCCCAGCAGGTGAGCGACGCGCTGGAACCCTACGCGCGGACGCTCGGGGTGCGGCTGGCGACGGTCGTCGGCGGCCTGTCGATCAACCGGCAGCAGGCGCTGCTGCGGACCGGCGTCGAGGTGCTCGTCGCGACGCCCGGCCGACTGACCGACCTGGTGTCACGCCGGGACTGCCGCCTCGACCAGGTGCGGATCACCGTGCTGGACGAGGCGGACCAGATGTGCGACCTCGGATTCCTGCCGCAGGTCTCGGACCTCCTCGCGCAGGTCCCCGCCGACGGGCAGCGGCTGCTGTTCTCCGCCACGCTCGACCGAGACGTCGAGCGGCTGGTCAAGGAGCATCTGCACGACCCCGTTCACGCGTCGGTCGACCAGCTGGCGGGCTCCGTCGCGACGATGGACCACCACGTGCTGAACATCCACGCCGCCGACAAGTACGCGACGGCGACCGAGATCGCCGCCCGGGACGGCCGGGTGCTGATGTTCCTGGACACCAAGGCCGGTGTCGACCAGTTCACCCGTCACCTTCGGGCCAGCGGGGTACGGGCCGCCGCGCTGCACAGCGGCAAGTCGCAGCCCCAACGCACCCACACGCTCGGGCAGTTCAAGGACGGCGAGATCACCGTGCTGGTCGCCACCAACGTCGCCGCGCGGGGCATCCACATCGACGCCCTCGACCTCGTCGTCAACGTCGACCCGCCCGCCGACGCCAAGGACTACCTGCACCGCAGCGGGCGTACCGCGCGCGCCGGGGAGTCCGGGCGCGTGGTCACCCTGGTCACCCCGAACCAACGGCGCGACGTGAACCGGCTGATGTCCGAGGCCGGGATCCGCCCGACCGTCACCCAGGTGCGCTCCGGCGAGGAGCAGCTGACGGCCATCACCGGGGCGAAGCGACCGCCGACCACGACGAAGGCCAGTACCGGGAACGCGCCGTTCCGAGGGATGGGCACCAGGCCGGGGCGGCCTGCGAAGGAGTCCCGGAAGGCTGCCGAGGCACGCAAGACGGCGGAGGCCCGGGCGGCGGCGCGGGTGCGTAAGGGGCGCTAGCGGTACGGGTGTTGGGGAGGCGGGGCGCCGGGGTGCCTGCCGGGCTCCTACTCGGACACATCGGCGTCGTCGACATCCTGGCGAAGACCCTGCGGACCTAATCCCGGACGAACCGGCCCGCACCGGCGGCCCCTCGCACACCGCGAGGGGCCGCCTCCGTATGTCCGCCCGCGAAGTCGTGTCACGCATCTAGTCATACCGACTAGTCGGTACTAGCGTCCGCTCGAACGGAAGGAACCCCCAGCCTCCCGCCGTCCGCACCGTCCCCGGCCGTTCCAAAGGGAGCCGTATGCCCTCCGCCTCCGCATCATTCGACACGAGCAGCCCAGGTGCCGACGCGCCCGGCACCGGCGCTCGCGGCTCGCTCGCCCGGCTGTACCGCCGCGACCTCGCGGCGTACCCGGCCACCGGGCGACGCATGTCGTACCTGGCGATCGTCGTGATCACGACCGTCGTGCTCTACTACATGCTCTACATCCAGTACGCGGTGGCGACGTCGATCATCACGCACTTCGACATGACCTACCGCTACTTCGTGTGGGTCTCGGTCGTCGGCAACGCGGTCGGGGCCTTCGCCTCCCTGGTCGCCGGACTCGCGGACCGCTGGGGACGCGCGAACCTCGTGGTCTACGGCCTGCTGGTGGCCGCCCTCCTGGTCTTCTTCGGACTGCCCAACGCGGGCGACAAGACGACGTACTTGGTGCTGTTCGCCGCCGTGAGCTTCATCGAGGGCATCGTCCTCGTCGCCACCCCGGCACTCATCAGGGACTTCTCACCCCAGCTCGGCCGCGCCACCGCGATGGGCTACTGGACCATGGGCCCGGTCATCGGCAGCCTCGTCGTCACCTCGGTCACCAGCAGCACGCTCTCCTCCTCGACCTGGGAGGACGAGGTCCGCTACTCGGGCGCGGCCGGGCTCATCGTGTTCGTCGTCGCCCTGTTCGCCCTGCGCGAGCTGGCCCCGGCCCTGCGCGACCAGATCATGGTCAGCCTGCGCGACCGCGCCCTGGTCGAGGCCCGCGCCAAGGGTCTCGACACCGAAGCCGTACGACGCGGTGAATGGCGGCAGATGCTGCGCCTGGACATCCTCGGCTCCGCCTTCGCGATCGCGGTCTTCCTGCTCCTCTACTACGCGGCCGTCGGCAACTTCGTCGTCTACTTCTCGACCACCTTCGGCTACAGCGAGCAGCGCACCAACGCCCTCGCCAACTGGTACTGGGCCGCGAACGCGATCGCCCTGATCGTGGCGGGCCTGCTCTCCGACCGGCTGCTGGTCCGCAAGCCCTTCATGATCGTCGGCGCGGTCGGTGCCATCGTCGCGACCGGCTTCTTCGCCGCCCTGGCCACCCACGCCACGACCGGCTACTACACCTTCGCCTGGCTGTTCGTCGCGATCGGTGTGTTCAGCGGGGTCGCCTACGCCCCCTGGATGGCGAGCTTCACCGAGACCGTGGAGAAGCGGAACCCGGCCGCGACCGCCGCCGGGCTCGCGGTCTGGGGCTGGACGGTACGGATCGTGGTCGCCGTGTCGGCGGCCTTCATCCCGGTCCTCGTCACCTCCGTCACCCCGCTCGTCGAGCACGGCGCCGAGGTGGCGGCCGCGACGAAGCAGGCCGCCCCGGCCCTCGCCATCGTCGACGCCCACCCCCAACTCTTCGCCGAACTCGGCAAGTACACGCCCACCACCACGCCCCCCGCCCTCGCCGCGCAGGCGGTGAAGGAGGTCGGACCGGCCGACCTGGCCGTCGTACAGAAGGCACAGCCGCAGCTCAAGGTCCTCAAGGAGTACGGGCCGAAGGTGCAGAAGGCCGCGAAGAACGGCCCGGGGGAGTGGCGCACCTGGTGGTGGATCTGCGTGGGCGGCCAAGTCCTGTTCCTGCCCTTCGTGTTCGTGATGGCCGGCCGCTGGAGCCCGAAGAAGGCACGTGAGGACGCGGCCGCCCACCAGGAGGCCGTCGACCGTGAACTGGCCGCGCTCACCCCGAGTGAGGCCTGACCGACCGGCAGTTCGACCGCCGCCGCGGCCCGGGCGCGACAGCCCGGGCCGCGGCGCGTCGGTGTCCGCTTCGGACTTTGCCTCGGCATGAGGGATTCCGGGGGAGTCCGCGGCCTAGTCTCTGAGGCGAATGATCACCCCCCTCACTCATGTAGGAGCGCATGTGACGCACCTCCGGCCGCAGTCCACAAGACGCACCGCCGTGCTCCGCCGCAGCGCCGTCGTGGCCACCGTCCCCGTCGCCGTCGCGGCCCTGCTCGCGGCCGCCGCGCCCGCGGGCGCCACGACCATCGGCTCGTCCGGCGCGGGAGACCCGTACTTCCCGCTCTCCGGGAACGGCGGCTACCACGTCGCCCACTACGGACTGACGCTCCGTTACGACCCGACGAGCCGCCACCTCGACGGCACCGCCGTCCTCACCGCCCGCGCCACCGAGAAGCTCACCCGCTTCGACCTCGACTTCAAGGGCCTCACGATCACCGGCCTCACCGTCGACCACGTCAAGGCGGGCTTCCGCCGCGACGGCCAGGAACTCGTCGTCACCCCGCGCCACGCCCTGCGCAAGGGCCAGCGCTTCCAGGTCACCGTCACCTACAACGGCGTCCCCCAGCAGGTCACCGACCCCGACGGCTCGGCCGACGGCTGGATCGCCACCGACGACGGCGCCTTCGTGGCCGGCGAGCCGCAGGGCGCGATGACCTGGTTCCCGGCGAACAGCCATCCCAAGGACAAGTCGACGTACGACTTCACGATCACCGTCCCGCAGGACCGCACCGCCGTCGCCAACGGCGTGCTCCTCGGGCGGCGGACCGCGCACGGGAAGACCACGTTCCGCTGGCACGCGTCGGAACCCATGGCCGCGTACCTCGCCACCGCGACGGTAGGGAAGTTCAAGGTCGAGCAGTACACCACCCGCGACGGCGTCAAGGTGTACAACGCCGTCGACCCGCGTGAAGTCGCCGCCGCAGAGCCCGTGTTGAAGAAGCTGCCCGCCGTCCTGGAGTGGGAGACCAAGCTGTTCGGCCCCTACCCGTTCCGCTCGGCCGGGTCGATCGTCGACCACGCCCCGGACGTCGGCTACGCCCTGGAGACCCAGGGACGGCCGCTCTACGACTCGGCGCCCGACCTCAGCACCCTCGTGCACGAGAACGCCCACCAGTGGTTCGGGGACTCCGTCTCCCTCACCTCCTGGAAGGACATCTGGCTCAACGAGGGCTTCGCGACCTACGCGGAGTGGCTCTACAGCGAACAGCACGGCGGCAAGACCGCCCAGCAGTCCTTCGACGCGCTGTACGCCCGCAAGGTGACCGACGACCTGTGGGCCTACCCGCCCGGCGACCCCGGCAGCGGCGCGAACATCTTCGGCACCCCGGTGTACGCCCGCGGCGCCATGGCCCTGCACGAACTGCGCCTGGCCGTCGGGGACAAGACCTTCTTCTCGATCCTGCGCGCCTGGGCCGGCGCCCACCGCCACGGCCACGGAACCACCGCGCAGTTCGTCAGCCTGGCGGAACAGAAATCGGGCACACGACTGGATGCCCTCTTCCACACCTGGCTCTACACGAAAGGCAAGCCGACCCAGCCGTAGGAACTGACGAGTTCCTCACATGTGTCGGTCATCGTCGACTCATGATCACTCGTTTTCCCTCGGTCGCACTGGTCGCCGCATCCGTTCTCCTCACGGGATGCGGCGGCGGTGCGCTGGCGGCGACGGACCACGCGTCCGCCCCCACTCCCGCCTCCTCGTCCTCCGCCTCACCCTCGCCGTCGTCGGACATATCCGCCGAGGCGGCAGCCCGGCAACTCCCGGGCGTGGGGCCGAAGACGCTGGGACGCATACCCGCGGGCACCGAGCAGGTCGTCCTGGTCACCGGCCGGGGCGCGAACTCCCCCGTCTCCTCCCTCGCCCTGTACGAACGCACCGACGACGGCTGGGAGGAGACCGTCAGCTGGGCCGCGCACAACGCGCTCAGGGGCTGGTCCGACCACCACATGGCCGGAGACCTGCGCTCACCGATCGGTGTGTATTCGCTCACGGACGCGGGCGGCCTGCTCAAGGACCCCGGCACCAAGCTGTCGTACGACCACGGGTCGGGCTTCGTCTCGCCCGGCACCGGCTTCGAGGGCGAACCCCTCGCCGGGTCCTTCGACTACGTGATCGCCATCAACTACAACCGGCAGCCCGGCACTTCACCCCTCGACTGGACCCGCCCCCTCGGCTCCTCGCGCGGCGGCGGCATCTGGATCCACGTCGACCACGGCGGTCCCACCCACGGCTGCGTCAGCATCGCCGAGCCCCACATGAAGGAACTCCTGCGCACCCTGGACCCGGCCCGGCACCCCGTGATCGTCATGGGTGACGCCGCCGCCCTCGGCCACTGACCGCTTAGGATCCGCCAGGTGTGCGCACATGTGCTGGTCGCCGAGGACGACGAGATGCAGGCCGAGCTGATACGACGCTCCCTGCTGACGGAAGGGCACACCGCGACCGTGGTCCACGACGGGGCCGCCGCCATCACGGCGGCCCGGGAGCTCCGGCCCGACCTCGTGGTGCTCGACCTCATGCTGCCCGTGATCGACGGCTTCGGGGTCTGCCGGGTGCTGCGCGGCGAGGACGACATCCCCGTGCTGATGCTCACCGCTCGCTCCACCGAGGACGACGTCCTGCTCGGCCTCGAACTCGGCGCCGACGACTACATGACCAAGCCGTACAGCCCGCGTGAGCTGATGGCCCGCATCCGCACGGTCCTGCGGCGCAGCGGCCGGGCCGTCGAGGACCGGCAGGAGGACACCGTCGTCCGCGCGGCGGGGCTCTCCGTCGACGCGGTACGGCACGAGGTGCGCTGCGACGGGGTGCCGGTGGACTGCACACCGGCCGAGTTCGAGATCCTCCTCGCGATGACCGCCGAGCCCGAACGGGTCTTCTCCCGGCGGCAGTTGCTCCAGTACACCCGGGGCCTCGACCGGGCGTCCACGGAGCGGGCCGTCGACGTCCACATCATGAACCTGCGCCGGAAGATAGAGGCCGACCCGCGCCGCCCGGTCCGGCTGCTGACCGTGTTCGGCGTCGGCTACAAGCTGCGCGGCGGCCGCGCGTGAGGCCCCGGATACCGCTGCGCAAGCGGTTGTTGGTCCGGCTGCTCGTCGCCACCGTGCTGATCGCGCTCTGCTCGGTCGGGGCGACGGCCTGGCTGGCGGTGCAGACCACCACCCGGGCCATCAAGGAGGAACAGGGCCAGGACCTCGCCGACGACATGCGCATCCTCGCGCAGCTCAGCGGGTACGCCGCGACCCACCCCGAGTGGACGGGCGTCGCACCCACCGTCCGCGCCCTCTCGGTGAAGATGGGCCGCCGGATCGCCCTGACGACCTCCGACCGCACCCTCATCGCCGACTCCGCCCCGCACGGAACCTCGCTGCCGCCCCGGGCCGCCGCGAACGTCGACCCGCTGCACACCGACACCTATACGGAGCCGGGCGCCCAGCTCAGCGGACTGGACCCCCGGGTCGTCGGACCGTACCGGCTGACCGGGCAGGAGCGGATCCGGCTGGAGAAGCTGGCCAAGTACCGGCAAGCGTGCTTCAAGAAGAGCGGAGTCGACACCACCATCACGGTGACGCCGAGCGGCCGTCCCGTCCTGACCGACGCGGACGGCAACGACGCCAACGATTCCGTGCCCGACGCATGCGCCGACGGGAGGCTCAACACCCCGACCGCCACCGAGAGCAAGGCTCTGAAGAGCCTGATGGTGAGCGCCCAGCCCTGCCTGTCGCGGGGAGGCGTGAGCCTCAAGGTCCCGTACTTCGGGGTCGACGTCTTCGACAAGAGCCTCGGCTCCCGCTACACCATCGGCGCCTACAACAAGCTGGGCGACGCGGGCGACATCCGCAAGGCGCAGGCCTGCACCGACGCCGCCCGCCGCGCCCAACTCGAGCCGTACGTCGCCCCGGTGGCCGAACTCTTCCTCGGCGGCGGCGACACCACCGCACCCCGCTTCGACGTCTCCCCGGCGAACAAGGCCAAGGTCGTCGGCGCGGCGGCGGCCGTCCTCGCGCTCACGGTCCTGGTGACGGCGGTCGTCGCCACCCGGCTCGTCCGGCCCCTGCGCGCGCTGACCGAGGCGGCCCAGCAGCCGCCCGAACTGCACGTCCGGGTGCCGGTGAGGACCCGCGACGAGACCGGCATCCTCGCCGAGGCGTTCAACGACCTCAGCGAACGCCGGGAACGCATGGAGGCCCAGCGCAAGGCCATGGTCAGCGACATCGCCCATGAACTGCGCAGCCCGCTCACCAACATCCGCGGCTGGCTGGAGGTCACCCGGGACGGCTTCGTCGAACCCGACCCGGCCCTGCTCGGCTCCCTGCACGAGGAGGCGATGGTCCTCCAGCGCGTCATCGACGACCTCCAGGACCTCGCCGCCGCCGACGCCGGCACCCTGCGCCTGCACCGCGAACCGGTCCGCGTCGAGGACCTCGTCGACCAGGTCGTCGCCGCCTACCGCGTCTCCGCCGACACGGCCGGGGTCGCCCTGACCGGCAAGACCGACAACTCCCTCTGGCTGGAGGCCGATCCGGTCCGCATGCGCCAGGTCCTCGGCAACCTCGTGTCCAACGCGCTGCGCCACACACCGGCCGACGGCACCGTCACCCTGACCGCGTGGCGCGAGGCCGACACCGTCGTGCTGACCGTCACCGACACCGGCTCGGGCATCGCCCCCGAGAACCTCACCCACGTCTTCGAACGCTTCTGGCGTGCCGACCAGTCCCGCAGCCGCCGCACCGGAGGCAGCGGCCTGGGCCTGTCCATCGTCCGCGACCTGGTCGCCGCCCACGACGGCACGGTGGAGGCGACGAGCGAGCCCGGCGCCGGTTCGGTGTTCACCCTGCGGCTGCCCAACGCCGGTGCGCCGGAGGGCGATTGACGCCCACTCAAGTCATCGCAGTAGCAAGGGAGGTGGAGCCGCTCACTGCTCCCGCAGCCCCCACGGCGACCCGTACTCCGTCAACAGGTCCAGGAACGGCCCGGCCGGAAACGCCTCAGGCCCCAGCACACCCGCCCCGCTCCACGCCCCCGTGGCCACCAGCTCCAGGGCGATCACCGGGTTGATGGCGGTCTGCCAGACCACGGCCTGGGAGCCGTACTCCGCCATCGACCACTGGTTGTCGACCACGTGGTACAGGTACACCTCGCGCGGCGCCCCGTCCTTCGTGCCCCGCACCCACGTGCCCGCACACGTCTTGCCGTGCATACGGTCGCCCAGCGTCGCGGGATCGGGCAGACAGGCGGCCACAACATCGCGCGGCGACACGGCAGTTGGCCCGGATGCACTCGGCACGGTGACCGGCTCCGTGCGGTCGAGTCCCAGCAGGTGCAGGGTCTTCAGGGTCTCGATGAACTCGTTGCCGAGCCCGTACTTGAAGGTGACCCGGCGCGCGTCCATCCAGCGCGGCACGAGCAGCACCTCCTCGTGCTCCACGTTCACGCACTCGACCGGCCCGATGCCCTCGGGGAAGTCGAACACCTCGGGCTCGCTGAACGGTGCGGTGGTGAACCAGCCGCGGTCGGCCTCGTAGACCACCGGAGGATTCAGGCACTCCTCGATCGTCGTCCAGATGGAGAAGGAGGGCGCGAAGTCGTAGCCGTCGACGGTGAGGTTCGCCCCGTCGCGGATGCCGATCTCCTCGATCTCGTCGAAGAGTTCATCGGCCGCGTACCGCGCGAACACGTCCGAGAGCCCGGGTTCCACACCCATCCCGACGAGCGCCAGCGCACCCGCCTTCTCCCACTCCGCCGCGTCCTCGAACTGCGCGTCCCCGAGCTTGACCCCGCACTCCTCGTACGGCCGCTCCGGGTGCGGACGGGACAACGACATAGCCATGTCGAGGTAGTTGGCGCCGGCGGCCCGCGCCGCGTGGAACAGGGGGAGGACGAAGCGCGGGTCGGTCGCGTTGAGCAGCACATCGCACGCGTGCGTACGCAGCGCCGCCACGACAGCCTCCTCGTCGCTCGCGTCCAGCCGTACGGCACTGAACCGGCCGGCGTCGGCCCCCAGCGCCGCGACGGCGGCCTCCGCACGGGACAGGTCGTAGTCGGCGACCACCATCGCGTCGAAGAACGGACGCCGGGCCGCGATCCGGGTGACCGCGGTCCCCACCCCACCGGCTCCCACGAGCAGTACACGCATGACAAGAACTCCTTCACTGCCGAGCTGCGAACGTCAGCGGGCCCTGCCGCAGATACAACGCCGCCCGCCCGGATAAGGTCAATGGCGTTGGCATAAGGCGACAGGGAGGCCGCGATGCCGAAACCGGTGGTGCCCGAGGAGAAGCGGCGGCGACGCCGTCCGACCAAGAGCGGCACGGTCCTGTCCGAGCAGCTGATCGTCGACACGGCCCTGCGGATGCTGCGCGAACACGGCAGCGCGGGCCTCACCGCCCGCCGCCTGGGCCTGGCCCTGGACGCCGACCCCAGCACCCTCTACCGCTACTTCCGAGGCATGGACGAACTGACCCTGGCCATCGGCGACGCCCTGGTCGGACAGGCACTGCGCGGCTGGGAACCGACGGGGGAGTGGCGCCCCGACCTCCGCGCGATCGGCCTGCGCATCCACGCCGCGTACGTGGCCCACCCCCAGGCCGCCCAACTCACCACGAGCCGCGTCACCGGCCGTCCCAACGAACTGGCCGCGGACGAGGCCGTGTTGGACATCCTCCGCAGGGCCGGCTTCCCCCTCCCGGACACCGTCCGCATCTACCACGCCTTCATCGACCAGACCCTGGCCTTCGCCGCCCTGGACGCAGCATCCCTGGCCCTACCGAGCGCCGCCCTGCACGCCGACGAGTCCATGTGGCACTCGACCTACGCCCACCTCCCCCACACCACCCACCCCCGCATCGCAGAGGCGGCCCGCCTCCTGGCAGCCCGCATGCCCCACAGCGCATACCCAACGGCCCTGGAAATGCTCCTGGACAGCGCAGCAGCCCAACTGAAGACAGTCAGGCCATGAGCAGCCCGGGAAGCACCCTGCAGGAGTGCGGGCCTGTGCCGATATCCGGCTCCGCCGCGTGGCCGCGACCAGCCACAATGGCGCCGTATCGGCCCGTGGCGCATCCCGCACGAGTCGACCCACGACGCTGGAACGCCCTAAGGGGCGCGGGGAACTGCGCGACCAGCCACAACGCAGCCGCAGACGAACAACAACACCCCCCACCCCTACGGCGACGGCGCCGCACGCAAAACCTCCCCCGCCACCCCCAACACCGCCCCCGCCACCGCGGCCAACGCAGGCGAATCCAACCTCCACTGCTGCCAGAACAACGGCACCTCCACCACCCGAGAAGGCGCAAAATTCACGAGCCTCCCCGCACGAATCAGCGGAGCTGCCTGCATCTCCGGCACCATCCCCCACCCCAACCCCGCAGCCACCGCCTCGAGAAACCCCTCCGAGGTAGGCACAAGATGCCGAACCGCACCCGCCCCACCACCTCCCTGCCCCCGCCCCAGCCGCTGCACAAACGTGTCCTGAAAGTCGTCGAGCCGGTCAAACGTGACCACCGGCGCCTCGACCAGCGCCTCCCGCAACGGACCCCCGAGATACGCGTCCCTGAACTCCGGGTTCGCGACCGGCAGATACCGCATCCGCCCCAACGCCCGCACCGAACACCCCGGCACGGCGTCCGGCGACGAGGTGACCGCCGCCATCACCAGCCCCTCCCGCAACAGCGCCGCCGTATGGTCCTCGTCCTCCCGGCGGAGCTCGAAGCCGACCCGCAGCTCACGCGGAACCTGGGTGAGCGCCCCCAGGAACCAGGTCGCCAGGGAGTCCGCGTTCACCGCGATCGACACCCGGGTCGCCTCACCCGCCCCGCTCATCCCCAGCTCCGCGCGCGCATCCCGCTCCAGCCGCGCCAGCTGACGGGCGAACCGTACGACCACCTCGCCGGACTCGGTCGTCCGCACCGGCTTGGTGCGCAGCAACAGCACCCGGCCCGTCCGCTGCTCCAGCGCCTTCACCCGCTGACTGACCGCCGACGGAGTCACATGCAGCGCGGACGCCGCCGCGTCGAACGTGCCCTCGTCCACCACCGCGAGCAGCGTCCGTACCTGGTCCAGGGGCAGTTCGGAAACCATCACGAACGCTAATGTTATGTAAGAATCATTAGCTGTACTCCTGACCCGGTCGTCCTTAGCGTCGAGGGCGTGACCAACGCACTCTCCGCCGCCGCCGCGGGCTTCGGCACCGGCCTCTCGCTCATCGTCGCCATCGGCGCCCAGAACGCCTTCGTCCTCCGCCAGGGCATCCGCCGCGACGCGGTCCTCGCCGTGGTCGGCATCTGCGCCCTGTCCGACGCGCTCCTCATCGCCCTCGGCGTCGGCGGTGTCGGCGCGGTCGTGGTCGCCTGGCCGGGCGCACTGCGGGCGGTCGGCCTGATCGGCGGCGCCTTCCTGCTCGTCTACGGCGTCCTCGCCGCCCGCCGCGTGTTCCGCCCCGCCGCCCTGCACGCCGAGGGCGAGGCGACCGGCTCGCGCCGCCGGGCCGTCCTCACCTGCCTGGCGATGACCTGGCTCAACCCGCACGTCTACCTGGACACCGTGTTCCTGCTCGGCTCGATCGCCGCGAGCCGAGGCCCGCTGCGCTGGACCTTCGGCCTCGGCGCGGTCTGCGCCAGCGTGTGCTGGTTCACCGCCCTCGGCTTCGGCGCCCGCCTGCTGAGCCGCTACCTCGCCAAGCCCTCGGCCTGGCGGGTCCTGGACGGCCTGGTCGCCGCGACGATGATCGGTCTCGGCGCAACGCTCGCCGCCGGAGCGTGAGATGGCGGATTCGGCAGCCACAGCAGGTGCTGCGATAGTGAACCCTGGTCGATTAGATGTAACGAGCAACCAGGAAGCCAGTGGACACCAGCGAGAGCACCGACAGCGGCACCGAACCCGAGTCGGAGAAGGACCGGGAACCGGCGACAGGACCCCGGAGCGGCTGGCGCCGCTGGGCGATGGACACCCGCCCCCTGCAGATCCCCGCCTACCGCCGCCTGTGGTCCTCGACCATCGTCACGGCCGTCGGCAGCCAGCTCACCGCCGTCGCCGTACCCAAGCAGATCTACGACATCACCGGCTCCTCCGCCTGGGTCGGCGCCGCCAGCATGGCGGGACTGCTGCCGCTCATCGTGTTCGCGCTGTGGGGCGGCGCGATCGCCGACACCATGGACCGCCGCAAGCTCCTGCTGATCACCAACAGCGGGATCGCTGTCACCTCGGTGCTGTTCTGGGTGCAGGCCGCCGTCGGCCTCGACTCGGTGGCCGCGCTGATGGTGCTGCTCGCGATGCAGCAGGCGTTCTGGGGCCTCAACGCGCCCGCCCGCAACGCCTCCATCGCCCGCCTGGTCTCCGCCGACCAGCTGCCCGCCGCCAACGCCCTCGGCTCGACCGTGATGCAGACCGGGCAGGTCGTCGGACCGCTCCTCGCGGGCGTCCTCATCCCGGTCATCGGCCTGCCCGAGCTGTATCTCATCGACGCGCTGGCCCTGTGTGTCACGCTCTGGGCGGTCGTGAAGCTGCCCTCGCTGCCGCCCCTGGAGTCCGCGACCCCGCGCCGCGCGGGCTGGCGTGAGGTCGCCGCCGGCTTCCGCTACATTTCACTGCACAAGGTGCTGCTGCTGTCCTTCCTCGCCGACATCATCGCGATGGTCTTCGGCATGCCCCGTGCCCTGTTCCCCCAGCTCGCCGCCCAGACCTACGCGCCCTACGGCGAGGGCCTCGCCCTCGGCATGCTGTTCGCGGCGATCCCCATCGGCGCGGTGGTCGGCGGACTCTTCTCCGGCACCTTCTCGCGGGCCCGCCGCCATGGCTGGATGGTGATCGGCGCGGTCGTCGCCTGGGGCGCTGCCATCACCGGCTTTGGGCTGAGCAGCAACCTCTGGATCGGCGTGGTCTTCCTCGCCGCCGCCGGGGTCGCCGACATGGTCTCCATGGTGTTCCGCGGGGCGATCCTGCTGTCCGCCGCCACCGACGAGATGCGCGGTCGGATGCAGGGCGTCTTCACCGTCGTCGTCGCGGGCGGCCCGCGCCTGGCGGACGTCCTGCACGGCACGGCAGGTTCGGCCCTCGGCCCGCGCACGGCGGTCGCAGGCGGCGGCATCCTCGTCATCGTCATCATGCTGGTCCTGGCCGCCACGGTCCCGGCGCTGCGCCGCTACCGCATCTGAGGGCGCTCAGACCGGCCGGTGGATCGCGTAGTGCTCCATCAGCTTGCTCCGGGTCATCTGGAGCCGGTGCGCGAGGATCTCGGCGACGATCCGCACCAGGGAGAGTCCGAGCAGCGGGTCCTCCACGCACACGGCGAGGACCGCCGACGCGTCGAACTCGTAGGCCCGCACGGCGCTGAACGCCTCCGCGCCGAAGTCCCATTCGTACGGCGGGAACAGCCACGACCAGCCGAGCAGGTCGCCCGCGCCCAGCGTGGCCACGGTTACCCGCTGCTGCGCGGTGACCTGCTGGTCGAGCGAGACGGCACCGGAGCGCACGACCCAGAAGCGGTCGGCCGTGCCGCCCGCCTCGAAGATCCTGGAGTCCTCGGCGAACGAGACCTCCTGCGCGAGTTCCATCAGCCGCTCGCGCTGGGCCTGGGGCAGGGCGGTCAGCAGTTTTATCGCTTTGGTCATGGCACAGGGCTCCTCGCCGGCAGCGGATCCGGAATTCTCCCTACGCCCATTTCAGCCTCTGCCGACGCCCCAGGCACCTCGGGGGACGGAAACGGGCATGAAAAAGCCCTGGCTGGACGGGGGAGACCAGCCAGGGCCGTAAGCGGTGGCGGCGGAGGACGGTACGGTCGACTCCGTGACCACGTATGAATGAACCGTAAACCATCAACGCGTCATTTGTACCCGGGTCAACCGGTCGCGTGACCGGTTTCACTTCCTGGCGGCCCGGCCGGGGTCCACGATCTCGTCCAGCACCCGCAGGACGGCCTCATAGGCCACCTCCCTTACGGCGTCGCCCTGTTGCGACCATGTCTGCACCTCCTGGGCGGCGAAGGCCCTGGCCCGCCGGATACGGCGCAGCAGTTCGTCCGAGTCCACGACATCAGTCATTACCGTCGCCTACCCAGGCGCGGGCGGTTCACTTCGCCGGGGCGGCGATCGGCACGCCGAGCGGGCGGGCCAGGCCGACCACGGCCTCGTCCAGGCGCTGCAGATGCCGCAGCACGCGGTCGGTGACCCGGCCGTAGCGCGGGGTCCCAGGTGTGCCGGGCCGCAGCAGGGACGCGATGCTCGGCCCGGTCTCGATCTCGCCGACGGCGGTTTCGTCCGCGTCGGAGACGTGCGCGCCGATCACCCCGATGTTGTGCACGATCCGCCGGCCCGCCTCGCGCAGCCGCGGATCCGCCGCTATCGACGGATGCGTGGGCAGCAGCTCGGCCGTCGCCGCCAGATACCGCGCGTGATAGGCGCAGGTCTCCAGCAGCGCGACGACGTACCGCGCGGTGTCCCGGCGCGCCCGCAACGGCGTGATCGGATGCGTCAACGGCTGCGTGGACGCGCTCATGTCGGCCAGCGCCTGGTCCAAGTCCCGTGCCTTGTCGAGCAGTTCGGCCGCGGCCCCGCCGCTGAGCTGGTCGACGGCGGCCTCGGTGACGGCCGTGAGCCGCTCCAGCACGGTGCCGAGGAGTTCGTTCGTACGGCGGTCCGTGTGCACCGGCAGCACCAGCGCCGCCGCGACCACCCCGCAGGCCGCGCCGAGCGCCGTCTCCTCCACCCGCAGCACCAGCACCGACGCGCTGTAGGTGTGCAGCAGCGTGTAGAGCAGGCCCAGCATCGCGGTCACGAAGAACGACATCAGGGTGTACGACAGCGGTGCCGTGTAGAACATCGCGAAGATGAACAGCAGCACCAGCGCGAACGCCGTCCACGTGTGATGCCCGACCAGCCCGGCGAGACCGATACCGGCGACGACACCCAGGACCGTGCCCAGCAGCCGCCGGTAGCCCTTGACCAGGATCTCGCCCGTGGACGAGGTGTTGAGGAACACGATCCAGCAGGTCAGCACCGCCCAGTACCAGCGCTGGCTGGACAGGAACTCGCCGCCGATGATGGCCAGCGACGACCCCACCGCGACCTGCACCGCCGCCCGCGTCGTCGGCCGCCGCAGTCCGGTGCGGTCCGCGTCCTCGGAGTCGCTCTTCTCGCTGCCCGCGATGGCGATGTCCTCCGCGTCCAGCTCCTCGCGCGAGCGGGTCGTCGCGGGCGTGTCCTCCGACTCGTCCTGCGGCCCGTCCACCGCGATCCGCAGCCCCAGCACCGCCCGCCCGGCCTCACCGATGCCCCGGAACACGTCCTGCACGGCGTCCGGGGCGTCGGGCAGGTTCTCCTCCTCGCGGTACCCCAGCAGCCGGTTGCGCACATGGGCCAGCGCGGTGCCCGAGTCCATGCCCGAGGGCCGCAGCACCAGCAGCCGCAGCGCCTCCAGATCGCGGCGCAGCGTCTCGGTCGCCTCGTCCCGCACCGGCAGCCGGTCGGCCAGCGGAACCGGCGCGCCCGGCAGATGCAGGGTCAGCGTGTGCCCGCGCTCGGCGCTGCGCGCGGTCAGCAGGAGCAGGCCCAGCCGTTCGGCGGCGACCTCGGCGTCGGCGATGCGCCGCTGCACGAGCCGTGCCACCGTCTCGTCGGAGGTTCCGTCCTCCAGCCGGCCCTGGATCAGCAGCGCCGTCTCGTGCAGCCGCGCGGTGCCCTCGCGCACGTCGGCGAGGGCCTTCTCCATGTCGCCGGGACCGGCGTCGAGCAACGCGATCTGCGCGGTGACGAGTTGCGCGAACCGTGCCCGGAACGCCCGCCGCAGCCGGTCCAGCGTCCCCGTCGGCGTCTCCGGCACCAGCGCGAACCGCACCAGCGCGCTGCACACGAAGGCGACGCCGATCACGCCGTACAGCCGCGGCAGCGCGGAGACAGTGGCGCCGACGAACAGGGACAGGAAGTAGATCTGGAAGCCGATCAGGCCGAGGGCCGTGCCGCGGTCGCCGAAGCGGCGGCTGTAGACCGCGCCGAAGATCAGCAGGACGAAGAAGACGTCACCGGCGACCACCCGCGAGTTCAGTAGCGCGCTCAGCGACACCGAGGCCAGCGCCACCGGCAGCCCCAGCGCGAGCGTCACTGCCTGCTGTCCGCGCTGCTTCTCGCGGATCGCGAACGTCGACACCATCGCGGACATCGCCCCGGCCACCAGATGCGGCACCGAGGCCCCCGCGAGGGAGAGCACGGCGAGGGTGAGGGCGATCGAGCAGACCGTCCGCAGTCCCGCCGTCAGTCGCAGCAGTCCGGGATCGGACGCCGAGACGCGATCCCACACCCGTGCCCACGCCGCCCGTCCCGCTGCCCTCACGCCGCCGTACTCTCCCCAGGTTCACGCCAAGATCCGTAACCCCGATGCTACGGCTCCTGGGTCCCAGACCCTTCGATGCGGTCCCGTACCTGCTCCGGGGAGAGGTACGAGTCGGTGTACTCGAAGTCCTTCAGCGTGGCCGGTTTCCGGGCCTGGAAGCCGGTGCGCACGAAGTCGTCACCGGCCAGCGCGTTCAGCGTCCAGTTCGTCGCCACGCGGACCTTGGCGACGTTCGTGCGCAGCGCCGACCAGTGGTAGCCGCGGGCCACGACCTGGGCGGGGAAGCCGCGCAGTTCGATGCCGAGCGGCTTGGACACCGCGTCCTTGCCACCGAGGTCCACGACCAGCCCGAGGTCCTTGTGGACGTACGGCTTCAGCGGCTGGTTGCGCAGGGTCGCGATCACGTTCTCCGCGACGACCCTGCCCTGCCGCATGGCGTGCTGCGCGGTCGGCGGGCAGATCGCGCCGTCCCCGCCCTTGGCCTCGTCCGGCACCGCACCGGCGTCACCGAGCGCGAACACCCCGTCGTGGCCGGGGAGGTTCATGTCGGCGGTGACCGCGAGCCGCCCGCGCACCGTCTCCGCGCCGAGCGTGGCGATCAGCGGACTGGCGACCACACCGGCCGTCCAGATCAGCGTCCGGGTCGGCACCACCCGGCCGTCGGTGAAGGTGACCTCCTCCGGGCCCGCCTTCGCGATCGAGACGCCCAGGGAGATGTCGATCCCGCGCCGGGTGAGGATCTCCTGCGCGCTCTTGCCGAGCTTGTCGCCCAGCTCGGGCATCAGCTTCGGCGCGATGTCGATGAGGTGCCACTTGATCAGACCCGGGTCAAGGCGCGGATACCGCTTCACCGCCGCATGCGTCAGCTTCTGCAGACAGGCGGCCGTCTCCGTACCGGCGTACCCGCCGCCCACCACCACGAACTGCAGCCGCGACGCCTTCTCCGCCGGGTCGTCGCTCGCGTCCGCGAGGTCCAGCTGCGTGATGACGTGGTCGCGGATGTACGCGGCCTCCGCGAGGGTCTTCATCCCGAAGGCGTGGTCCGTCAGCCCGGGGATGTCGAAGGTGCGGGTGATGCTGCCGGGGGACAGCACGATGTAGTCGTAGGGCTCGTTCACGATCTCGTCGTTGATCGTGCGGATCACACAGACCTTGGCCTTGATGTCCACACCGATCGCGCCGCCCGGGATGATCCGCGTGCGGTACTTCTTGCTGCGGCGCAGCGAGACGGCGATCGACTGCGGGGTCAGGACGCCGGAGGCGACCTGGGGCAGCAGGGGCAGATAGAGCTGGTAGGAGAACGGCGTCACCAGCGTGACGTCGGCTTCCTCCGGGGTCAGTTTCCTCTCCAGGCGGCGAACGCACTCCACTCCTGCGAAGCCTGCGCCAACCACCAGGATCCTCGGTCGTGTCACGGTGTTCATCCCTTCTGCGGCTCCAGGCGGTCTGCCTCGACGCCGTACGCCTGCCCCTGGATCGCTGCTTCGCACCACAGTCGATCCCACCGTGCCGGGAGCCGTTCCGCCAGCTGAGCGCGGCAGGCAGACGAACGCGTGGGCACCAGCATGCCCCGCCGGGGCCGTCCGTACGCCGCGGACGTGTGAACAAATGGCGTACCCGAATGACCTTCGACCCCCCTCTCGACGATCGCTCCTGACCGTAGAGTGCACGCCATGTCGCACACTCAGCCCGAGCCGGGGTCAGGCTTCCGCACCCAGAACATCGACGCCGGCAACGTGACGCGGCTGGTGGCCGCGCTCGACATCCAGGAAGCCAATCCAGGCGTACGACGACTGCGCGCATGGGCGCACGAGGCACTCGCCGCGGGCAGCGGGGAACACGCCCTCGACGTCGGAGCCGGCACCGGCTCGACCACCCGTGAACTGGCCGCCGCCGTCGGCTCGAACGGCTCGGCGCTCGGCGTCGAACCCAACCCCGGCCTGCGCGCCGTCGCCGAGGAACGTGCCGCGTCCGCCGGGAACCCGGCCCGCTTCACCGACGGCGACGCGCTGTCCCTGCCGGTGCCCGACGCCTCCGTCGACGTCGTCTGGTGCGAACGGGTGCTCCAGCACCTCACCGAACCCGACAAGGCCGTCTCCGAGATCGCCCGCGTGCTGCGCCCCGGCGGCCGCGTCGCCCTCCTCGACACCGACTGGGCGACCACGATCCTGCACCCGGGCGACCCCGAGATCACGGCCGCGTTCACCTCCGGCGCCCTCACCGGCGCGGTCAACCCCTACTCGGGACGCCGGCTCGTCGGCCAGCTCAGCGCCGCCGGACTCGTCGTCGACGACCGCGGCTCGCAGGCGCTGCTCCAGGACCACCGCTCGGTGGCCTGGCCGCTGATCCGCATGCTCGGCGAGTCCGCGGTGCGCCGCGGCGCGCTCACCGAGGCCCAGCGCGACCGCGCCTACGCCGACCTCGCCGAGGCCGCCGAGCGCGGCGCGCTGCACATGTCCGTGACGATGTTCGCGGTCGTCGCCCACCGCCCGGAGTGACACCCGGCCGGAAGGACCCCGGCCCGGAGTGACCCCGGGCTGGTGAGGTCACCGGAACACGTTGTCCGCGTCGTCCCAGCCCGACAGCTGCTCCTCCGCCGTCGCCTGCTGCGGGGTACGCGCGCGTGCCTGGTACATCGCGTCGATCTCGAACGCGTAGTGCCGCACGATCGCGTCCCTGCGCAGCTTCATCGACGGCGTCAGCAGCCCGCCCGCGACGTCGAACGGCTGCGGCAGCACCCGGAACACCCGGATCGACTCGGCGCGCCCCACCGGGCTGTTGGCGGTCGCGACGGCCCGGGTGATCTCCTCCCGCAGCGCGTTCTCCTCGCGTGCCTCCCGGCCCCGCGCGTCGCTCTGCAGCGCGAGACCGGCCCGCCAGTGCGCGACGAACTCCGGGTCCAGGGTGAGCAGCGCCCCCACGCAGGGGCGGTCGTCGCCGACGACCACCGCCTGATGGATCAGGGGATGCATCCGCAGCCGGTTCTCCAGCGCGGCCGGCGCGACGCTCTTGCCGCTGCTGGTGATGATGATGTCCTTCTTGCGGCCGGTGATCGTCAGATAGCCCTCGGTGTCCAGCCGTCCGATGTCCCCGGTGGCCAGCCAGCCCGCGTGCAGGACGGCCCGGGTCGCCCGCTCGTCGTTGATGTAACCCTGGAACACGGACGGGCCGTTCACCATGATCTCGCCGTCCTCGGCGACCCGGATCTCCGTGCCCGGCAGCGCCTGCCCGACCGTGCCGATCTTCTCCCGGCCCAGCGGCTGCATCGTGATCCCGCCGGAGGTCTCCGTGAGGCCGTAGCCGTCGTGCACGTGGATGCCGATACCCGAGTAGAACAAGGACAGTTCACGGTTCAGCGGGGAGCCGCCCGACGTGGCGCGGACGACCCGGCCGCCCAGCGCAGAGCGCAGCTTGCGGTACACCGTCCGCTCGAACACGGCGTGCTGGAGCCGCAGATCGAACGCGGGACCCGAACCTCTTCCCAGTCTCTGTCTCTCCTCGGCCGCCGCGAACTCCCGCGCGGTCGCCGCCGCCCGGTCGAACAGGGCGCCGCGGCCCGCCTGTTGGGCCGTACGGAGAAAGTTCTTGTAGATCTTCTCGAAGATCGACGGCACCGCGTACAGATAGGTCGGCCGGAACGAGCGCAGCCCCGACACCAGCGCCGCCTCCGTCATCTCCGGCTCATGGGCCATCACCCAGCCGCCGCGCATGCACATGGCCTGGATCATCAGCCCGTACACGTGCGAGAAGGGCAGGAAGGCCAGCACGGACGGCTGTTCACCCGGAGGCGCCGCCGTGTGCGACCAGCCGTCCAGCAGTGTGTCGACCGGGCTGGCCAGGCTGCGGTGGCTCAGCGCGCAGCCCATGGGACGGCCGGAGGTGCCCGAGGTGTAGGCGATGACCGCGGTGGAGTCCGGCATCACGATCCGGCGCAGCGAGTCCACCGTGGTCTGCGGTATGTACGTGCCCCGCTCCGCGATCTGGGCCAGCGCCCCGGAGTCCAGCTGCCAGACGTGCCGCAGCAGCGGCAGCGCGGCACACACCGTGCCGACCGTCATGATGCCCTGCTCGTCCTCCACCACCACGGCCACACAGTTGGCGTCCCGCAGGATCCACTCGACCTGCTCCCGCGAGGATGTCGGATGCACCGGCACGACCTCGGCGCCCACCGCCCACAGGGCGTGACTGAACACCGTCCACTCGTAACGGGTGCGGGCCATGATCGCGACCCGGCTGCCCGGCGAGATCCCGGAGGCGATCAACCCCTTGGCCAGATCGACGACTTCGTCCCGCAGCTCTACGGCGGTCACCTCCTCCCACACCGAGGAGGAGGGGTCGGCCCGCCGTGCGACCAGCGGAAGGGTGGGATTGACGACGGCGGTCTCGAAGATGCTGTCGGCGAGGCCGCCGGTCAGGGTGGAGGTGGGGGGTGGAGCGACGGCGAAGTCGCGCATGCGCTGCTCCTGGGTTGTACGGGGCGTGACTTGGCCGATCATTACTGTTATCGACGGTGCTCGAATGTAGCCCAGGTGTGAGCGGTTGGTGTGGGGAACAGGGAAGTGCTCTCGCGGAGTTTGGTGGTGGAGTGGAAATGACTCGACGGCACGGGGGGTGCGAGGGCATGGACGCGGTGGATCTCGGCGAGTTGAGGGCCCACGACTTCGGCTATCTGGACGCCGAAGGACACACCTATCTCGACTACACCGGCGCGGGACTCGCCCCGACGTCCCTGGTCCGGGCCAGTGCCGAGCGGATCACCGGAGGCGTCTTCGGCAACCCGCACTCGGAGAGCCCCGCCTCCCGCGCCTCGGGCGACCTGCTCGCCGGGGCCCGCGCCGCCGTGCTGCGGCAATTCTCCGCCGACCCCGCCGAGTTCGCGGTGGTGTTCACCGCGAACGCGACGGCCGCGCTGCGCCTGATCGGCGAGTCGTATCCGTTCGCCCCCGGCGGCCGGCTCGTGATGCTCCTCGACAACCACAACTCCGTGAACGGCCTCCGCGAGTACGCCCGCGCGGCCGGTGCCAAGACCGAGTACGTCCCCGTTCAGGGACCGGAGTTGGCGATCGACGAGGACCGCCTGCACACCGCCCTCACGGCCCGCAGGCGCCGCCGCGGGCTCCTCGCCTATCCGGCACAGTCCAACTTCACCGGCGTACGGCACTCCCTCGACTGGATCGCCACGGCCCAGGCACACGGCTACGACGTCCTCCTCGACGCCGCCGCGTCCGTCCCGACCAACCCCCTCGACCTGTCCCGCCACCACCCGGACTTCACCGTGGTCAGTTGGTACAAGGTGTTCGGCTACCCCACCGGCATAGGCAGCCTGATCGTCCGCCGCGAGGCCCTCGCCCGACTGCGCCGCCCCTGGTTCTCCGGCGGCACGATCTACGCCGCCAGCGCCCAGGCCCAGTGGCACGTCCTCGCCGACGGCGAGGCCGCCTTCGAGGACGGCACCGTCAACTTCCTCTCCATCCCCGACATCACGGCCGGCCTGGCGTGGATCGACGCCATCGGCATGGACCGCGTCCACGACCACGTGACCCGCCTGACCGCCCAACTCCTCGCAGGTGTAAGCGAGTTACTACACTCCGACGGCACCCCGATGGCACAGGTCTACGGCCCCACCGGCACCGGACCCTCCCGAGGCGGCACGGTCGCGCTCAACCTCCTCGGCGCGGACGGCCGCGTCATCGACGAACGGGTCGTCTCCCAGGACAGCGCCGAACACCGCATCTCGCTCCGCTTCGGCTGCTTCTGCAACCCGGGCGCCGGAGAAGCAGCCTTCGCCCTCCCGCTCCGCAGCCTCCGCTCGGCGGCCCGCAAACCCCTGGGCTCCCTGGAGGACTACCTGACGGTGCTGGGACTGCCCTCGGCGGGCGCGGTCCGCGCATCGGTGGGCGTCTCCTCACAACCCAGGGACGTGGACAGGTTCCTGGACTTCGTCGCGGACACCTACCGCGACCGCGTCCCGACGGTGGTGGGTCTCGCGGACCGGGCGGGCTGCTAGGGCGCGGGGGTGTGACGGTCGGGCGCCGCCGAAGGACACGGTGGGACGGCAGCCTGCCGGGTCGCCGGGACGGCGGAGCACCCACCACACCTCACCGCCCCGCGCGCGCCGCCCCCGCCCCCTGCCGGCACTTGCGCACCAGCACCGCCCAGGTCGCCGCCAGGAACAGCACGCCGAACCCCGCCAGGATCAGCCAGCCGCGTGCGGCCGGGTGCCCGAACGAGTCGCCGTACGACCTCAACAGGGGTGGTCCCGCAGGGGAGTTGCCGTCGTGCCACAGGTTCTCCAGGCCGATCGCGGAGCCCAGCGCCTCGAAGGCCCAGCGGTTGGTCATGGCCCAGCTGATCGCCTGTCCGGCCGGCGCCATCCGGGGCACCGGCACGAACGCTCCCGAGAACAGCACCTGCGGGAAGCAGAGCAGCGGCAGCATCAGGGTCGCCTGGCCGGGGTCCGTCACCGCCGCCGACGTGAGCAGCCCGAGGGCAAGCGCGGCGGCCGAGGCCAGCACACTGGTGAGGAACAGCGAGCCGTACGTGCCCCAGCCCGCCGCCGGCAACCGGTCCAGCGCCCGCAGCACCGCCAGCAACAGCGCGTCCGCCGCGGCCAGTACGGGCAGCACGGTGGTCAACTTCGAGGCGACGTACGGTCCGATCCGCACCCCGGCCAGCCACTCGCGCCGCAGCACCGCCAACTCCGTGCAGATCTGCAGCAGTCCGTACGTCAGCCCGAAGAAGAACGCCCCGAACGCGATCCAGAACATGATCATCGCCGTGGACCCCGGATCGGGCGCCGCGGGATCGAACGCACCCGCCCGGAACAACACCGCGAACATCGCCACGATCATCACCGGCGACCCCACGAACACCGCGACCGACAGCCGGTTGTGCACCAACAGCGCGGTCGTACGACGGGTCAGCAGCGCCCACTGGCGTACGGCGCCGACGCGCGGCGGACGGTGCGCGACCGGCACCGGGACCCGCTCCGCACCCGGCACCGGGGCGGCCCGCTCGGCCCGCTTCCCCTCCGCCACCGCCGCGTACACGTCCTCCGCCGTCTCCGCGCCGAACGCCCCGAGCAGCGCGTCCGGCGCCCCCACGAACGCGACCGCGCCGCCCGGCGACAGGAACACCACCTCGTCGCAGCGCGGCAGATCGGCCAGCACGTGGGTCGTGAGGACGACGGTGGTCCCGGACTCGGCCAGCCCGCGCAAGGTCGCCAACAGCGCGGCACCGGTGACCGGATCGAGCCCGGAGGTCGGTTCGTCGAGGAAGAGCACCCGGGGCCGGGTCAGCAACTCGGCCGCGATGCACGCCCGTTTGCGCTCCCCGCCGCTCAGCGCCCGCACCGGCGTGTCCGCGCGCCGGGCGAGACCGAGGACGTCGAGCACCTCCGTCACCCGCGCCGGGACCGTCTCGCCGGGCATCCGCAACCGCCCCGCGTACTCCAGCGTGCGCCGCAACGGCAGCTCACGGTGGATCACGTCCTCCTGCGGCACGAACCCGAACTCCGGTCCGGGCGGCCCGGGTTGGGCTCCGTCGTGCAGCACGTCCCCGGCGGTCGGGCGCTGCAGTCCCGCGAGGGTCTGCAGCAACACCGTCTTGCCCGCACCGCTGCTGCCCGCGATGACCACGAGCCGCCCGGCCCCGACCTCGAAGGACACCTCGTCCAACACCCGCCCGGCGCCCCGCACTTCCTGCGAGACACCCCGCAACTCCAGACGCAGGCCGGTTGCTCGGGCGGTATCAGGAGGAATCGGCGTCGACATGGGAGCAGCATGTCACCCCGGTGTCAGCCACACCGTCGCCAAGGGCGGAAGCGTCAGCCGGATGTGACCGTCCTCCGGCTTGACCGGATCGCGGTTGGTCACGTCACTTCCGCCGTAGAGCGCGGAGTCGGTGTTGAGGGTCTCCTGCCACGCGGGGATGTCGTCCGGGACGCCGAGGCGGTAGTCCTCGCGGACCACGGGGGAGAAGTTGCTGACGGCGAGGAGCGGCGAGCCCTCCGCGTCAAACCTCAGGAACGCGAAGACGTTGTCCTCGGCCGCGTCCCCCATCACCCAGCGGAAGCCGCCGGGATCGGTGTCGCGCTGCCAGAGCGCGGGGGTCGCGCGATAGGCCGTGTTGAGGTCCCGGACGAGATCCTGGACGCCCCGGTGGTCGGGCGCGGCCTCGTAGGCGGGGTCGAGGAGCCACCAGTCCGGACCCTGGGACTCGGACCACTCGGCCCCCTGGGCGAACTCCTGCCCCATGAAGAGGAGTTGCTTGCCGGGGTGGGCCCACATGAATCCCAGATACGCGCGGTGGTTGGCCCGCTGCTGCCACCAGTCGCCCGGCATCTTCGACACCAACGCCTGCTTGCCGTGGACGACTTCGTC
Organism: Streptomyces sp. NBC_00252; assembly: GCF_036187565.1. Taxonomy (NCBI): domain Bacteria; kingdom Bacillati; phylum Actinomycetota; class Actinomycetes; order Kitasatosporales; family Streptomycetaceae; genus Streptomyces; species Streptomyces sp. NBC_00252. The sequence goes on from NZ_CP108087.1 coordinate 9,362,331, forward strand.
GTGCGAGATCGGCAGGACGTAGTTCTCGCTGTACGCGTACACCATCGAGAAGGTCATCTCGTGGTGGTGGAACTTGCGGTGCACGGGCTCGTGCGAGATGTAGCCCAGCGAGTCGTGCATCCAGCCCATGTTCCACTTGAACCCGAAGCCGAGACCGCCGGTGTCGGTCGGCCGGGTCACCCCGTCCCAGGCGGTGGACTCCTCGGCGATCGTCACGACACCCGGCACCCTGCGGTACACGGTCGCGTTCATCTCCTGGAGGAAGGCCATCGCGTCCAGGTCCTCACGCCCGCCATGGACGTTGGGGGTCCACTGGCCGGAGTCGCGTGAGTAGTCGAGGTAGAGCATCGAGGCGACCGCGTCGACCCGCAGGCCGTCGATGTGGAACTCCTGGCACCAGTAGACGGCGTTCGCCACAAGGAAGTTGCGCACCTCGGTCCGCCCGAGGTCGAATTCGTACGTCCCCCAGTCCGGGTGCTCGGCCCGCCGCGCGTCCCCGGGTTCGTACAGCGGCTCCCCGTCGAACCGGGCCAACGCCCAGTCGTCCTTGGGGAAATGCGCAGGAACCCAGTCCATGATCACGCCGATGCCGGCCCGGTGGAGCGAGTCGACGAGGAACTTGAAGTCGTCGGGGGTGCCGAGGCGGGCGGTCGGGGCGTAGAAGCCGGTGACCTGGTAGCCCCAGGAGCCGCCGAAGGGGTGCTCGGTGACCGGCATGAACTCGACGTGGGTGAAGCCGAGTTCGTTGACGTAGGCGGGGAGCTCGGCGGCGAGCTGACGGTAGGTCAAGCCCGGTCGCCAGGAGGCGAGATGGACCTCGTAGACCGAGAAGGGTGCCTCGTGGACCGGGGTCTCCGTCCGCCGGGCGAGCCAGGCCTCGTCGTCCCACTCGTAGTGCGAGGCGGTCACGATGGACGCGGTGGCGGGCGGCACCTCCGTGCGCCGGGCCATCGGGTCGGCCTTCAGAAGGCGCTCGCCGTACCGGGAGGTGATCTCGAACTTGTAGCGCGCGCCCTCGCCGATGCCCGGCAGGAACAGCTCCCACACACCCGACGAACCGAGCGACCGCATCGGGAACGCCGTACCGTCCCAGGAGCTGAACTCCCCGCAGACGCGCACCCCTTGGGCGTTGGGCGCCCACACCGTGAACCGGGTGCCGGCCACCCCGCCGTGTGTCATCGGCTCCGCGCCGAGCGCCTTCCACAGCTCCTCGTGCCGCCCCTCGCGGATGAGGTGCAGATCGAGGTCGCCGAGGGCGGGCAGGAAACGGTACGGATCGTGGACCTCGTGCTCGTCGTCCTCCGTGTACGACACCAGCAGTGTGTATTCCGGGAGAGCGTCGAGTGGCAGCACGCCCGAGAAGAGGCCACCCCCGTCGGAGGTGAGCGCGGTGCGCGTCCCCTCGATCACGACGCTCACGGCCCGTGCGTACGGCCGCAGCACCCGGAAGACGAACCCGCCCGGCACCGCATGCGCGCCGAGCAGTGCGTGCGGGTCGTGGTGGGCGCCCGAGAGGAGGCGGTCGCGGTCGGCGGGGTCCACGGGAGCGGAGGTGCTCCGGGGTGCGGGCGCGGGCGGGCCGCCCGCCTCCTGAGGTGAAGTGTCGCGCAGGGCCACGGAGTTCAGCCTCCTCGGACGGCGAGACGCTCTATCGCCGCCATGGGTACGGGAAGCCAGTCCGGACGGTGTCTGGCCTCGTACAGCACTTCATACACGGCGCGGTCGGTCTCGTACGCGCGCAGCAGGGCGTGCTTGGTCCGCGGGTCCCAGCCGGCCCGGGCCGCGTAGCCCGCGCAGAAGGCCTCCCGGCAGCGGAGCGCCCACTGCGGGCGCCAGGGTCGGCGCTGCCGGGCCGCGTAGTCGAAGGACCGCAGCATCCCGGCGATGTCCCGCACCGGGGACTGCGCGCTGCGCCGCTCGGCCAGCGGCTTGGACGGCTCGCCCTCGAAGTCGATGACGAACCAGTCGTGGCCGGCACGGAGTACCTGGCCGAGATGCAGATCGCCGTGAATACGCTGGGCGGCAGGCCCGGCATCACGGCCGACGAGCGCCCCGAACGCGGTCCGCAGCCCCGGCACGAAGGGCCGCAGCGCGGGCACGGAGTGCGCGGCCGCCTCCAGGCGCTCGGTCATCGCCGCCGCCGTACGGTCGTTCTCGGCGAGGGGACGGTCGTCGGACGGGAAGGCGGCGGCCAGCGCGAGATGGACGTCGGCGGTCGCCTGCCCCAACTCGTAGGCCTCGGTGGTGAATTCGTCGCCGTCGGCGAGGGCACGCAGCGCGAGTGCCCAGCCGTCGGAGGCGTCCGGCAGGAACGGCTGGAGCACCCCCAGCGTCGCGGCCCGCGGCTCCGCCGTACGGAACCACGCCACCGGCGCCGGGACCCGCTTGCAGCCCTGTGCCGCCAGCGCCCCCGGCAGCTCCAGGTCCGGATTGACGCCGGGCTGGATGCGCCGGAAGACCTTCAGGATGTACCGATCGCCGTACACCAGCGAGGAGTTGGACTGTTCGGCGCCCAGCAGCCGGGGTGCGAGTCCCGCGGGCACGGAGACCGACGGGTCCGCCTCGAAGTGCAGGGGACCCGTCGTACCGGGTTGCCGCAGCCGCTCCAGCAGCAGTTCCGCCGACCGCGGGTCCTGGAGGGCGTCGTAGACCGCGAGACCGGCCAACTGCCCTTCCCGGACCCGGCCGATGAAGGCGCGGGCCAGTCGCGGCGAGACGTGTTCCCGCACGCCGAGCAGGAGTTGGTAGCAGTCGCCGGGCGGGGGAGTGCCACCCGGCGAGGGCACCGGCGTGTGGGAGGCGTGGACCAGGACATGCAGGCAGCCGGGGAAGAGTTCCGTCGTGGAGAGCACGTCGAGGTCGGCCACCGGCCGGTCCTTGCCGGCGAACCAGCGCTGCCCGGGCAGCCATTCACGCAGCAGCCCGGAGAGCGTGGCCGGAGGCCGGTCGACGCCGGGGCTGCTCAGTCGGAGGGGTGCGGTCTTCGGCATGGTGACGCGTCCTTTCGCGGGCCCATCCTCAAAGTCGTCGGCCGGTGCGGGGAGCGGCTCGGGGGAGCCGGAACCAGTAGAAGCCGTGCCCCGCGAGCGTCAGCAGATACGGCAGTTCACCGATGGCCGGGAACCGCACCCCGCCGATCAGCTCCACGGGATGCCGTCCCGCGAACTCCCGCAGATCGAGCATCGTGGGCTGCGCGAACCGCGAGAAGTTGTGCACGCACAGCACGAGGTCGTCCTCGTACTCGCGGAGGAACGCGATGACCGCCGGGTTCGTCGACTGGAGTTCGGTGTACGAGCCGAGCCCGAACGCCGGGTTCTGCTTACGGATCTCGATCATGCGGCGGGTCCAGTGCAGCAGCGAGGAGGGCGACGACATCGACGCCTCGACGTTGGTGACCTGGTAGCCGTAGACGGGGTCCATGATGGCCGGCAGGAAGAGCCGCCCCGGGTCGCAGGAGGAGAAGCCCGCGTTCCGGTCGGGTGTCCACTGCATGGGGGTGCGGACGGCGTCGCGGTCGCCGAGCCAGATGTTGTCGCCCATCCCGATCTCGTCGCCGTAGTAGAGGATCGGCGAGCCGGGCAGCGACAGCAGCAGGGCGGTGAACAGTTCGATCTGGTTGCGGTCGTTGTCCAGCAGGGTCGCGAGGCGCCTTCGGATGCCGATGTTGGCGCGCATGCGGGGGTCCTTGGCGTATTCGGCCCACATGTAGTCGCGTTCCTCGTCGGTGACCATTTCCAGGGTCAGCTCGTCGTGGTTGCGCAGGAAGATGCCCCACTGGCAACCCGAGGGAATCGCCGGGGTCTTGGCGAGAATTTCCGACACCGGGTAGCGGGACTCACGCCGTACGGCCATGAAGATGCGCGGCATGACGGGGAAGTGGAATGCCATGTGGCACTCGTCGCCGCCGCTCTGGTAGTCGCCGAAGTAGTCGACGACGTCCTCGGGCCACTGGTTCGCCTCGGCGAGCAGCACGGTGTCCGGATACATCGCGTCGATCTCGCGGCGGACGCGCTTCAGGAACTCGTGACTCGCGGGCAGGTTCTCGCAGTTGGTGCCCTCGGCCGCGTAGAGATAGGGGACGGCGTCGAGGCGGAAGCCGTCGATGCCGAGGTCGAGCCAGAAGCGGAGGGCGGCCAGGATCTCTTCCTGGACGGCCGGGTTCTCGTAGTTGAGGTCCGGTTGGTGGGAGAAGAAGCGGTGCCAGAAGTACTGCTTGCGGACGGGGTCGAAGGTCCAGTTGGAGGCTTCGGTGTCGACGAAGATGATGCGGGCGTCGGGGTACTGCTTGTCGTCGTCGGCCCACATGTAGTAGTCGCCGTAGGGTCCGTCGGGGTCTTTTCGGGACTCCTGGAACCACGGGTGCTGGTCGCTGGTGTGGTTCATGACGAAGTCGATGATGACGCGCATGCCCCGCTGGTGGGCGGAGTCGACGAACTCGACGAAGTCGGCGAGGTCGCCGAATTCGGGGAGTACGGCGGTGTAGTCGGAGACGTCGTAACCGCCGTCGCGCAGCGGTGATTTGAAGAAGGGGGGCAGCCAGAGGCAGTCGACGCCCAGCCACTGGAGGTAGTCGAGTTTGGCGGTGATGCCCTTGAGGTCACCGACGCCGTCGCCGTTGCTGTCCTGGAAGGAGCGGACCAGGACCTCGTAGAAGACGGCGCGTTTGAACCACTCGGGGTCCCGGTCCTTGGCGGGAGTGTCCTCGAAGGTGTCGTGGACCGGTTCGTTGACAGTCATGAAGCTCTTGACCCTCCGCTCTGTGTGGACCGCCGGATGTGGAGCACGTGCGCCGGTGCCCTGCCGGGTTCCAGGCGCACATAGTTGGTCCTGCCCCACTGATAGGACTCACCCGTCAGTTCGTCGTACACCGACATGGATTCGTTTGCTTCCAGGCCGAGTTGCGGCATGTCCAACGAGACCGTGGCCTCCTGGGTGTGGTGCGGGTCGAGGTTGACGACCACCAGGACCGTGTCCACACCCGTGGTCTTGCTGTACGCGATCAGCGCGTCGTTGTCCGTCTCGTGAAAGCGGAGATTCCTGAGCCGGTGCAGCGACGGGTGACGACGCCGGATCGCGTTGAGCTTGCCCAGCAGTGGCGCGATGCTATGTCCTTCCCGCTCTGCGGACTCCCAGTCACGCGGGCGGAGTTGGTACTTCTCCGAGTCGAGATATTCCTCGCTGCCCGGCCGGAGAGGGGCGTTCTCGCAGAGTTCGTAACCACTGTAGACACCCCAGGTCGGGGACAGGGTGGCGGCCAGGACCGCCCGCAGCTCGAAGGCCGCCCGGCCTCCGCGCTGGAGGAACTCGTGCAGGATGTCGGGGGTGTTCACGAAGAGGTTGGGCCGCATGTAGGCGGCCGCCTCGCCCGACAGCTCGGTCAGGTACTCGGTGAGTTCCTGTTTCGTGTTGCGCCAGGTGAAGTAGGTGTACGACTGCTGGAAGCCGATCTGCGCGAGCGTGTGCATCATCGCCGGCCGCGTGAACGCCTCGGCCAGGAAGATCACGTCCGGGTCGGTGCCGTTGATCTCCGCGATCACCCGCTCCCAGAACACGACCGGCTTGGTGTGCGGGTTGTCGACGCGGAAGATCCGTACCCCGTGGTCCATCCAGTGCCGCAGCACCCGGACGGTCTCGGTGATCAGGCCGTCCATGTCCCGGTCGAAGGCGATCGGGTAGATGTCCTGGTACTTCTTCGGCGGGTTCTCCGCGTACGCGATCGTCCCGTCCGGGCGGTGGTGGAACCACTCCGGGTGCTTCTCCACCCACGGGTGGTCAGGCGAGCACTGCAGCGCGAAGTCGAGGGCGATCTCCATGCCCAGCTCGGCGGCCCGCGTGACGAACGCGTCGAAGTCCTCCAGCGTGCCCAGCTGCGGGTGGATCGCGTCGTGGCCGCCCTCCGGCGAGCCGATCGCCCAGGGGACGCCGACGTCCTCACGCCCCGCGGACAGCGTGTTGTTCGGGCCCTTGCGGAAGGTCGTCCCGATCGGGTGGATCGGCGGCAGGTACACGACGTCGAAGCCCATCGCCGCGATCCCGTCCAGCCGTTTCGCGGCCGTACGGAAAGTGCCGTGAGGCTGCGCCGGAGTGCCCTCGGAACGCGGGAAGAACTCGTACCAGGCGCCGTAGAGCGCCCGCTCCCGCTCGACCATCAGAGGCCGCGGCTCGGAGACCGTCACCAGGTCCCGCAGCGGATAGCGCTCCAGCACCGCGTCCACGGCAGGGGTCAGCGCGGCCACGAAGCGTGTCCCCACCGGCAGGGTGTCGTCGCGCAGTGTCTCCGCGGCGGCCAGGATCGTTTCGCGAGCAGGGCCCTCGGGCACCCCGGCCGCGGCGCGCGCGTACAGCTCGGCGCCCTCCTCCAGCATCAGGCCGATGTCGATGCCGGCCGGGATCTTGATGCGGGCGGCCCGGCGCCAGGTCGCGACGGGATCGCCCCAGGCCTCCACGACGTAGGACCAATGGCCTGTCGCGGTCGGGGTGATCTCGGCGCCCCAGCGGTCGCTGCCGGGGGTGATTTCGCGCATCGGGGTCCAGGGACCGGGGCGGCCGTCCGGGTCGTAGAGGACGGTGTTGGCGCCGATCGTGTCGTGGCCCTCGCGGAAGACGGTGGCGGTGACCTGGAACGGTTCGCCGACCACCGCTTTCGCCGGGCGCGCGCCGCTGTCCACGGACGGGCGTACGTCACGTACCGGAATGCGGCCGATGGCTGCCGGGGTCGCGTTCATGGGTGTCACCTCCGTCGTGCCGGAGGCCGGGCTGTTCGCCCGGCCGTGGGATGGGTGCGCGCTGCGCCGGAAGGGGGATCTACCTTCCGGCGGGGGAACGTTGGTCGACGGCCACGGGCGGCCCGCGGTGGACGACAGCCGTCGTACGGGGGCGTCCGTCCCGCTCCTGGAGGTACGTGCCCAGGGTGCTGCGCAGATAGCGCTCGGCGGCTTCCGCGGCCTCGCGCGCGCAGCGTTCGCCCATCAGCACGCACAGGGTGTAGCCCGAGTCCTCGAAGGTGGCCCGTACCGTCCGGTCGCCCGGCGACGCGAGCATCACGCGTTCCCACGCCCGGTAGCGCCGCAGTTGGCGGGCGACCTCGGCCTTGGCGGGTAGCAGCATGGCGCTGTTCACCTTTCGCCTCGGCGGACCGCGGGTTCCCGACCATCGGGTGGCGGCCGTGCACGGAGCGGCATGGCTCCGTCACGGCAGTCGAGGCTTTCACTCATGGTGCACATCCGATGACCAAGCGTCTTGTTGGTTCTTCAACTACCTCGTCCGTCGCTCGTGTTGCACGAATGGCCTAGCCCTCTCATTCTGAAGGTGACTCAGAAGCGATCAGTGCTCACGCTTCGTGTTCGGGGCCGGGCCCCGCAGGGGGCAGAGGCGGGACGTGAGTTCCGCCGGTGAGGAGCCAACGAAGATGAAGACCGCAGTGCCGTGCTACTACCACCTCGATGTGGACGTCAGTCAGGAACGGGTCGGGCAGGTCAGGCGGATTCTGGCCGCCCACCTCCGGCTGTGGGACCTGGAGATCCTCGTGGAGCCCGTCTGCCGTGGCGCCGAGCTGCTGCTGCGGGCCATCGACGAGCACTCCGCCGACAAGCACACGTCCATAGAGCTGTGGTGGAACGGCCAGCACCTCATCACCGCCATCGGCGACAACGACCGCGATCTGCGCCCGGACCTGGACCTGCGCGCCTGTCTCGCCCGGATCGCCGCGATGAGCGACGGCTGGGGATGCTGCGCCACCGACACCGGGAGCAAGGTCATCTGGTTCTCCCAGCGCGCCCGCAGCGGCGAACGCGTCCCGCGCGTCCCCAGGACGCCCGCACCGCGCCTGCGGGAGATGCTCGAACTTCCCCGCGAGGTGCCGGCCGCCCTGCCGATCCGCCCGGCGGACGGCGTCCTGGAGGACGCCAAGTGAGCGCGAGCCCGTCCCGGAAAGGGGTGCCCGTCTGGAACGGGCGCCCCTTTCCCCTGGGGGCGTCATACGACGGCGCGGGCACCAACTTCGCCCTGTTCAGCGAGGTCGCCGAGCGCGTCGACCTCGTCCTCGTCGGCGACGACGGAAGTCACCGCAGCGTCCGGCTGACCGAGGCCGACGGCTTCGTGTGGCACGGCTACCTGCCGGACATCGGCCCCGGCCAGCGCTACGGCTACCGGGTGCACGGGCTGTGGCATCCGGGCGCCGGACACCGCTGCAACCCGGCGAAGCTGCTCCTCGACCCGTACGCCACGGCGGTCGACGGACAGATCGACAACGACCCCTCGCTGTACGAGCGTTCGGCCGGACCCGCCCCTGGTGACAGCGCGGGACACGGCATGCTCGGCGTCGTCACCGACCCCGCCTTCGACTGGGGCGACGACCGGCCGCCCCGGCGCCCGTACTCCGACACGGTGATCTACGAGGCCCATGTGAAGGGTCTGACCCGCACGCACCCGGAGGTCCCCGAGGAGCTCCGGGGGACGTACGCGGGGCTCGCGCACCCGGCCGTCATCGAGCATCTGGTCCAACTCGGCGTGACCGCGGTCGAGTTGATGCCGGTGCACCAGTTCGTGCAGGACGGCGTCCTCCAGGACCGGGGTCTGTCCAACTACTGGGGCTACAACACCATCGGCTTCTTCGCGCCCCACAACGCCTACGCCGCGCACCGCGAACGCGGGCGCCAGGTCACCGAGTTCAAGGCCATGGTGAAGGCGCTGCACGCGGCCGGACTCGAAGTCATCCTCGACGTCGTCTACAACCACACCGCCGAGGGCAACGAACAGGGCCCCACCCTCTCTTTCCGTGGCATCGACAACGCCTCCTACTACCGCCTGGTGGACGGCGACTGGGGCCATTACTACGACACCACGGGCACCGGCAACAGCCTGCTCATGCGGCACCCGTACGTCCTGCAGCTGATCATGGACTCGCTGCGCTACTGGGTCACCGAGATGCACGTCGACGGCTTCCGCTTCGACCTCGCGGCCACCCTGGCCCGGCAGTTCCACGAGGTGGACCGGCTGTCGGCGTTCTTCGACCTGATCCAGCAGGACCCGGTGATCAGCCGCGTCAAGCTCATCGCCGAACCGTGGGACGTGGGCGAGGGCGGCTACCAGGTCGGCAACTTCCCGCCGCTGTGGTCGGAGTGGAACGGCAAGTACCGCGACACCGTGCGGGACTTCTGGCGCGGCGGCGAGCACACGCTCGGCGAGTTCGCGTCCCGGCTCACCGGGTCCTCCGACCTGTACCAGCACAGCCGGCGCAGGCCGCGCGCCAGCGTCAACTTCGTCACCGCGCACGACGGGTTCACCCTGCGCGACCTCGTCTCGTACAACGACAAGCACAACGAGGCCAACGGGGAAGGGAATCAGGACGGCGAGAGCACCAACCGGTCCTGGAACTGCGGGGCGGAAGGCGACACGGACGACCCCGCTGTGCTTGAGCTGCGGGCCCGGCAACAGCGCAACTTCCTTGCCACGCTGCTCCTTTCGCAGGGCATCCCGATGCTCGGCCACGGCGACGAACTCGGCCGCAGTCAGGGCGGCAACAACAACGCCTACTGCCAGGACAACGAAGTCTCCTGGATCGACTGGGAGTTGACCGACGAGCAGCGTGAACTCGCCGACTTCACGCGGTATGTCATCGGACTGCGGGCCGCGCACCCCGTGCTGCGGCGGCGCCGGTTCTTCCGGGGCGAGACCGCCGTGCACGCCGGGCAGCCGCTGCCCGACCTGGTGTGGCTGCTGCCCGACGGCCGCGAGATGGCCGACCTGGACTGGCAGCGCTCCGACGCGCACTGCGTGGGCGTCTTCCTCAACGGCGACGCCATCGCCGAACGCGACCCGCAGGGCGGGCCCGTGGTCGACGACTCGTTCCTGCTCCTGCTGAACAGCTTCTGGGAGCCCGTCGGGTTCCGGCTGCCCGACATCGCCTACGGCGAGCGCTGGACCACGCTGATCGACACCGCCGAACCGCAGGGCGCCCCGGACGAGACGGAACACAAGGCCGGCACCGAAAGGGTCGTGGAGGCGCGCAGTCTGGTGCTGTTGTCGCGGCCCGCCCGGGAAGGCGGCGGGGTCAGGGGGCGTCGCGGGAGGTGACCGTGAAGCGGGCGCCGTCGGGGTCGCGCAGGACGGCCTCGGTGGCGGACTCCCGCAGCACGCTGCCGCCGTACGCCTCGGTCACCCGGGCGCAGGACCTGACGTCGAAGACCGAGAAGTGGACCTGCCAGTTCGGCCGGACCGTCGGGTCGGGGGCCGCCTCCAGGGCGCCCGACTCGATCCGGGCCACCACGTTCCCGCCGCTGCGCAGGACGACCTCGCCGCCCTCGTAGCGCACATCGCAGCTCTGCGGGTCCGCCGACGCCCAGTCGAGGACCTCGCCGTAGAAGATCGCCGCGTCGAAGGCGTCCCGCGTGTGCAGCCGGACGAAGGCCGGGGCCGAGCGGCGCCAGGTCTCCCAGCCGCCGACGAGCTCGCCCTCCCAGATGCCGAAGGCCGCGCCGTCCCGGTCGGCCAGCAGTGCCGCGCGGCCGGGCGGGAAGGAGAGCGGGCCCACGGCGACCGTCGCGCCGCGCTCCCGGACCCGGGCCGCGGTCACGTCCGCGTCGGGCACCGCGAAGTACGGCGTCCACGCCACCGCGACCTGCCACATGGAGGCCACGGCGGCCAGACCGGCCACCGGGACGTCGTTCGCCGTGGCGATCCGGAAGTGGTCGCCGAGGCTGGCCGAGCGCCACTTCCAGCCGAACACGGCCTCGTAGAAGGCCTCGGTCCCCTCCACATCGCGGCTCGTGAGACTCACCCAGCAGGGGGCGCCGAACACCGAACGCGTGGAGACGGCGTCCGGCTCACCGGGGGACGTTTTCCTGTCGTGGTTCATGGCAGTCGCGTTCCGATCTCGTGGACCGGCGGCCACCGGTCTCCACCAGTGTCCAACCGGAACCGGTCCGACGGCCTGCCGAGCGGGCCTCTTGACCATCCTTTTGGGTTAGTTACCTCTGCTAAAGAGGTAATCTCAGGAGTGTGGAGACGGAGAACTTCCCGGAAGAACTGGCCGACGCGCTCGTCGGGGTCCAGCGGCTGATCCGCAGGCGACTGCGCAGCGAGATGACCCTGCCGCGGCTGCGCGGCGCCGAAGTGGAACTGCTGCGCCTGGTCGAGGTCCGGCCCGGCATCGGCATCTCGGACGCGGCCAAGGAGCTGTTCCTCGCGAGCAACTCGGTGTCGACGCTCGTCAACCAGCTCGTCAAGGACGGCTTCCTGATCCGCGGGACGGACCCCGCCGACCGGCGCGCCGCCCGCCTCCAGCTCACCGAGGCGGCCAAGACCCGGCTCGGCGACTGGCACGCGCGGCGCGCGGCCCTCGTCCGGGGCCAGGTGGACCGTCTCGACCAGGCGGACCGGGACGCGCTGCGCGCGGCGATCCCGGCCCTGCACCAACTGGCCGTGAATCTGCACGAGGAGGCCGAGGAATCATGACGCCGTCCATCGACGCTGCCACCGACACCGGGCGGTCCGCAGCCGTCAGCTGCACCCGGCTCACCTACTCCTTCGGCGAGACGACCGCGGTGGACGGGCTCGACCTGTCCGTGGGGGAGGGCGAGGTCTTCGGCCTGCTCGGCCCCAACGGTGCCGGGAAGACCACGGCGATCCGCTGTATCACCACCCTCCTGCCGGTCCCAGCGGGCATGGTCCACGTCTTCGGCCACGACACGGCCAAGGAGCAGATGTCCGTACGGCGCATGCTCGGCTACGTCCCGCAGCAGCTGTCCGCCGACAGCGGGCTCACGGGCCGCGAGAACGTCGCCCTCTTCGCCCGCGTCTTCGACGTGCCGCGCAAGGAGCGCGCCGCACGCGTCGCCCAGGCGCTGCGGGCCGTCGACCTCACCGACGCCGCCGACCGGCTCGCCAACACCTACTCCGGCGGCATGGTCCGCCGCCTCGAACTCGCGCAGGCCCTGGTCAGCGCACCCCGCCTGCTCATCCTCGACGAGCCCACGATCGGCCTCGACCCGATCGCCCGCACCAGCGTGTGGGAGCACATCAACGCGGTGCGCGAGGCCACCGGCATGACCGTCCTGGTCACCACCCACTACATGGACGAGGCCGACCAGTACTGCGACCGCGTCGGCCTCATGCACCGCGGCCGCATCCGCGCCCTGGGCACCCCCGAGCAGCTCCGCGAGGGCCTCGGCGAACGCCGCCGCGCCGACGGAGCGCCCGCCACCGATCCGCTGCCCACCCTCGAAGACGTCTTCCGGGACATAGCCGGCAGCGGTCTCGAAGACCAGTCAGGAGGTTTCCGCGATGTCCGAAGCACCCGCCGCACCGCGAACCGTGTCGGCTGACCCCGCCACCGAGAACGGCCTGAACCTTCTCCTGACCCCGCCCCAACCCCGGGCCGGATGGCGCCTGTTGCCCGCCCGCGTCATCGCGATGTGCGCCGTCGAACTCCAGAAACTCCGGCACGACCGCACCGAGTTGTACACCCGGGCCGTCCAACCGGCGCTCTGGCTCCTGATCTTCGGCCAGACCTTCACCCGCATCAAGGCGATCCCCACCGGCGGCATTCCGTACATCGACTACCTCGCCCCGGGCATCATCGCCCAGTCCGCGATGTTCATCGCCATCTTCTACGGCATCCAGATCATCTGGGAACGCGACGCGGGCATCCTCAACAAGCTCCTCGTCACCCCCACCCCGCGCTCGGCACTGATCACCGGCAAGGCCTTCGCGGCCGGGGTGAAGTCGCTGATCCAGGCCGTCGTCGTGGTCGTCATCGCCGCGCTCCTCGGCGTCGCGCTGACCTGGAACCCGCTGAAGCTGATCGGCGTCGGGGCGATCGTGATCCTCGGCTCGGCCTTCTTCTCCTGTCTGTCGATGACCATCGCCGGCATCGTGCTCAGCAGGGACCGGCTGATGGGTTTCGGCCAGGCGATCACCATGCCGCTGTTCTTCGGGTCCAACGCCCTCTACCCGGTGGCGATCATGCCGGGCTGGCTGCAGGCGGTCAGCAAGGTGAACCCGCTGAGCTACGAAGTGGACGCGCTGCGCGGGCTGCTGCTCGGTACCCCGTCCCATGTGGGCACCGACTTCGCGGTGTTGCTGGTGGCCGCCGCACTCGGTATCGCGGCCGCCTCCTCCCTGCTCGGACGGCTCGCCCGGTGATCTTGCCGGCGACGTGATGTGCGGCACGCCCCCGACCAGGATTCGACGGCCGGAAAGCGGATTTCTCCTGCGCACGGCTTGATCAGTGATCAAGCGGACGAAAACGCTGGCCACAGCGCATTCTGCTCATTTGACAGTGCGCTGAGCACACAGATAGGAAGCAGCTCTCTGAGGTCGAGAGGGTGCACTGTGTACGAGCCGAACGTGGTCGGGGACTGGCAGGAGTACGACGAACATGCCGGTCTGCGTGTCCGCGTCCACAGCCTGGCCGCCGCCGAGCCGCCACGCGGACGCGACGACGCGGCCGAAGGGCTGACCTACTTCACGCTCCGTGTCACCGTCGAGAACCGCGGCGCGCGGCACTACGGCATCCACCTGGAGGACGGTCAGATCGACGTCAGGGTGGGTCCGGACGGCGAGAGCGCCTTCATCGACTGGCGCAGCTCGCAGTTCATCGAGGGCTTCGACGTCTATCCGCTGCGCCGCGCCACCGCCGTCGTGTACGCGGCCGGTGCGGAGGACTCCCTGAAGCAGGTGGACGTACAGATCCAGCTGCGGGTGGAGGAGGAGTGGACCGAGCGGCGGCTGTGGGCGGGCGGCATCGGCCTGTGCGACGCGGCCGTCGCCGCCGGGGTCGGACGGGACGGCCTGGCACACCAGGTGAGCAACTTCCTCAGGGACCAGGCGGAGCCGGGTACCCCCTGAGCCTGCGGTACTCCCTGGACCTCCCGGCCCTGAGACGTCAGTGCGGGATGCCGTCGATGATCTCGCGGGCGCCCTGCCGCAGCAGCGCCACCGCCACCGACGTGCCCAGCGTCGCCGGGTCGAGCCGCCCGGCCCACTCGTGGGCGTTGAGCCGGGTCTTGCCGTCCGGGGTGAACACGCAGGCGCGCAGCGAGAGTTCGCCGCTGCGGTCGACCTTGGCGTAGCCGGCGATCGGGCTGTTGCAGTGGCCCTGGAGGACGTGCAGGAACATGCGCTCGGCGGTCGCCTCGCGGTGCGTCTCCGGGTGGCCGAGTCCGCTGACCGTGTCGATGACGTCGGTGTCGCCCTCGCGGCACTGCAGGGCGAGGATGCCCGCGCCGATCGGCGGCATCATCGCCTCGGGGGACAGCACCTCCGTCATCACGTCCGTCCGGCCGATGCGCTCCAGGCCCGACATCGCGACGAGCAGCGCGTCGGCCTCGCCCGCCGCGAGCTTCTCCAGCCGCCGGTTGACGTTGCCGCGGAACGGCACGCACTCCAACTCGGGGTGGGTGACGGCGAGTTGGGCGACCCGGCGGACCGAGGAGGTGCCGACGCGGGTGCCGGGCGGCAGCTCGTCCAGGGTCAGGCCGCCCGGGTGGATCAGGGCGTCACGGATGTCGTCCCGCTTCAGGAAGGCGGCGAACGTCGTACCGGCGGGGAGCGGACGGTCGGCGGGCACGTCCTTCACACAGTGCACCGCGAGGTCCGCGTCACCGGCGAGCAGCGCGGCGTCCACCTCCTTGGTGAACGCCCCCTTGCCTTCCACCAGGGCGAGATCGCCCATCCACTTGTCGCCGGTCGTCTTCACCGGTACGACCTCGGTGCGCACCTGCGGATGAAGGACGGCCAACTCGGCGCGGACCCGCTCCACTTGGGCCAGCGCCATGGGCGAGTCACGGGAGACGATACGGATCAGTTCGGGCACGGACATGCGGACACGATAGACCGTCCGGCATGTCCGCGTTGACCGATGGGTGCACCTGGCGACTGCTTCAGGCCCATCTCCGGACAGGCGGCCCAGGGACCTCCCAGGCCCGTCGGGGCACGCTCTAGGACTTCAGGGCGACCTCGATCGTGTGATGCCCCTGTCCGTCCGCCGCGACGACGGGGTCACCGGCAAGCCCGTCGACCGTGCACGACTCCACCCGGCCTCCACCGCCGCTCAGCCGCACGTCCAGCGTCATGCCCCGGTACCGCAGCCCGCGCAGACTCACCGGCCCCCAGGCCGACGGCAGGCACGGGGCCAGCCGTAGCGAGTCGTCCGTGAAGGTCAGGCCGAAAAGGCCCTCGTGGATCAGGCGGAGGTACGCCGTCGCCGACCAGGTCTGGTCCGGCTGGGACACGAAGTGGTCCGCGTGCCCGCTCGCGCCGCCCTGCCAGCCACCGTCGACCTTGCCGGTCACCGAGTCGTACAGCTCGTAGAAGCCGCCGCTCGCGGTGACCAGGTCGGCGAGGGTGTCGACGGCGAGGGCGAACGGCTCGCTGCGGCCCGCGTCGGCGGCGGCCTGGCCGTAGAGGCCGTGGACCATCGGCCAGACCATCACGTTGTGCCGTCCGGGATGCCGGTCGTCGAAGCGAGGGAAGTGCGGCCAGACGTTGACGATGCCGTACGGCTGCCAGTGCGTGGAGTCCAGGATCTGACCGGCGCGCCGGCTGTCGGCGACGCCGAGGAGGATCGCGAGGGCCAGGCCCGCGCCCTCCTGCGAGGTGTCGAGGCGTCCGGCGAGGGGGCCCTCGCCGTGCACGAGGTAGCCGTAGGTCCCGGCGTCCGCGCGCCACAGGTGCTGGTCGATCGCCGTACGGAGGTGCTCCGCGTCGGAGCGGAACGAGGCGGCCTGCACGGGGTGGCCGAGGGCCTCCGACATGGCGGCGAGGGCCTGATGGGCGCCGTAGTAGAGGCAGTTGGTCGACAGGCACATGAGTTTCGCGGCGTGCGGGTGGTCGAGGACGAACGAGGAGTGCACGGACTTCGACGCGGGAGGGCTGGGGTAGCCGGAGATGCCGTCGTTCATGAAGCCCGGGCCCGCGAAGAGGCCGAACGACGGGTCGAAGTGCTCGGCGCGGCGGGCCGCGAGGGTGCGTGCGGACGTGTCGTAGGCCCGGGCGAGGAAGTCACGGTCGCCGGTGACCAGGTAGTGGTGGTGGGCGGCCAGCACCCACACGATCTGGTCCCACCACTGGTTGTCCTGCTGGACGACGAGCCCGTCCCGCGCCCGGTCGACCACGGACCACAGCGTGTTGCGGCCGACGTCCGGCGCGAGAAGGCTGACCCCGCTCCACGCGTTGACCGCCGCGTCCCGGGTCCAGCGCTGCGGCGCGGGATAACCGCCGCCGGCCCGCACGACCGTGCCCGGGGGATAGGACAGCAGGCCGGAGCGGTCGTACACCGCGCGGTCGGCGCCGATGGTGTTCGCGCCGGACACGGAACGGAGCGCGGACGCGTGGACGGTGCCGAGGCGGCGCTGGACGGTCTGGTCGTCGAAGGTGAGGGTGGGCATGGTGTAGCCGTTCCCGGGGGCCGGGCCCTGGGCACCCGCCGGGACGGCCGTCGCCCCGGCGATGGCCAGCGCGATCAGAAGCGCCCGCCGTGAGATCCCGCGTTCAGCTGCCACGTTCCGTCCTCTCGGGCCTCCGGGGTCGAGATGATCCCGGGAGCCCTGAGAACGATGGTGCCCCCTCGGCGGTAGCGTCGGGCGCCGGGGTCGAACACGGTTGCGGTGGCTTCCGGAGGCGGCCGCCACGACCCGGGTCACACGCCGTGGCTCACACGTTCTGCAGATACGCCAGCACGGCCAGCACCCGCCGGTGTCCGCTGTCGCTCGGCGGCAGGCTCAGCTTCAGGAACACATTGCCGATGTGCTTGCTGACCGCGCGTTCCGTGACGACCAGGGTCTCCGCGATCGTCGTGTTGTCGTGGCCCTCCGCCATCAGCTTCAGCACCTCGCGCTCGCGCGGGGTCAGCGAGTCCAGCGGTGAATCGCGCCGCCGGGTCAGCAGCTCGGTCACCACCTCGGGGTCCAGCGCGGTACCGCCGGCCGCCACCCGGTCCAGCGCGTCGAGGAACTCGTCCACGCGCCCGATCCGGTCCTTGAGGAGATAGCCGACCCCGCTCGCGCCGACGCCCAGCAGCTCGGCGGCGTACGACTCCTCGACGTACTGCGAGAGCACCAGCACCGGCAGTCCCGGGATGCGCTCCCGTGCCTCCAGCGCGGCCCGCAGTCCCTCGTCGCGGAAGCCGGGCGGCATCCGGACGTCGAGGACGGCCACGTCCGGCCGGTGTTCGAGCAGCGCGGGCAGCACCTCGGGCCCGCTGCCGGCGACGGCCACGACCTCGTGCCCCGCGGAGGTCAGCAACAGGACCAGGCCCTCCCGCAGCAGGGCGTTGTCCTCGGCGATCACGACTCTCACGTCAGTTCCGCCTCGACCACGTTCACCAGACGCACGGCAGCTCCACTTCGATCACGGTAGGTCCCCCCACGGGGCTGGTCACAGTCATGCTTCCGTCGAGCGCGGCGACCCGGCGCCGCATACCGAGCAGCCCCGAACCACCCGCCTCTCCCTCAGAGCCGGCAGCCTGGGAGGGCCCACCGGCTCCGCCCCGGCCCTCGTCGCGCACCTGGACACGCAGTCCGGTGCGGGCACGGGCGAGGTGGACGTCGGCGCGGTCGGCGCCGCTGTACTTCGCCGCGTTGGTCAGCGACTCGGCGATCACGAAGTACGCCGCCGCCTCCACGGCCGCCGGGGCGCGCGGCCCGTCGTGGCCGTCGATCAGCCCGTCCACGGTCACGGTGACGTCGAGCGCGCTGCCGGCGGCGAGCGCGCGGACCGCGCCGACCAGGCCGCGGTCGGTGAGGATCGGCGGATGGATGGCCCGCACCACGTGCCGCAGATCCGTCAGCGCCTCCTCGGCCAGCGTCTGCGCGTCGTCCAGCATCCGGCGCGCCGCCTCCGGGTCCTGGTCGTAGGCCCGCTTGGCGAGCCCGATGCGCAGGGACAGGGAGACCAGCCGGGCCTGGGTGCCGTCGTGCAGATCGCGTTCGATCCGGCGCAGCTCGGCGCCGTGCGCGGCGATCGCGCCCGCCCGGGTCTGCGTCAACTCCTCGACGCGCACGGCTAGTTGGGCCTTCGGTGAGGGCTTCAGCAGGACGGTGGACCAGTGCGCGTCGAGATCCGCGAGCCGGCCGATGAGCGGCAGGACGACGGCCCGGCGGCGCAGCAGCCCGCACCACACCCCGTCGACGACCAGACCCAGCGGCCACAGCGGCAGCATCAGCACGGGCAGCGTGCCGTAGGCGTAGTAGGCGACCATCCAGCGGAAGTCGGTCAGCGTGCCCGGGTCGCGGACCGCCGTGCGCAGCCGCTCGCGGACGGTGCCGGTGAGCGGCTGGTACGCCTCGGGGATCCTCCGGCCCGTCCACCCGCCCGCCTGCTGCCGCTTGGCCCCGGCGATGCGCCGTATCAGCAGCACCGTCTCGGGGAGCATGAACGCGCCGACGACCGTGGCCGTGGCGATCGCGGTGAGCAGGAGCACGGTGATGAAGATGTACGACCCGAAGGTCATCGCGGCGGAGACGACCAGCTGGACCGTCGCCCGGCCGGCCTGCCGCACGGTGGCGCGCATGAAGATCAGGTTAGGCGCATCCGTCCGGGCGAGGGGGAGCGGACCGCCGGGCGCGGGTGCGGCGCGGTCCACCGCCGGGCGGGGGGACCGCTCCCTCGCGGCGCCGGGCGGGCGCCGGAATCGTCGGGGCAACACGTCAGCCAGGGTCCACATCTGCTCGAGCGCGAGGAAAGCGTGCGGGAGACGGCGAGGGGGCTCGTCCGCTCAAGGCGCCCCGGCTCCGGAGGCGAGGGCTCGGTCGCGCACCTGCTGTCCCGCGGCCGCCTTACGGTGACCTTACTTGAGTTAGGCAAGCATATGCGACTTACTTGAGTCAGGCAACGGTATGGATTTGCTTGAGTCAGGCAAGCAGGACGGTAGGATGGCGTGCATGTCCACCTACGGCGGCATCAGCGAGACGCGATCGCTCGCGCGCGATGGCGGGCAGCACCTGCTCGTCGCCGTGGACGAGCCGGACAACGCCGAACTCCTGTCCACCACACTGGAGTTGGCGGGCTACCGGATCAGGATCGCCGGCAGCGGCACCGAAGTGCTGACACGGCTCGCGGAGCAGCGGTTCGAACTGGTCGTCATCGACGCCGAGTTGCCCGAGATGGACGCCCTCGCGCAGGGCCGCAGGCTCGTCACGCACCGCCCGCCCGTCCTCCTGCTCACCGCCTGGGACGCCCTCGACAAACTGCTGCCCGAACTGGGCGCGGGGGAGCGGGACTACGTCACCAAGCCCTTCCGGATCGCCGAAGTGCTCGCCCGTATCCAGGTGTTACTGCGCGGCAGGGCGGGCGGTGGCCGGGACGGCGCACTGCACTACGCGGACCTGGTCCTGGACGACACCACCTGCCAGGCCCGGCGCGGCCGGCGCACCCTCGACCTCACGCCCGCCGAGTACCGGCTGCTGCGCCATCTCCTCGTCAACGCGTACAAGGTGCTGTCCAAGGAGCAGATCAGCCGATACGTCTGGGGCGACTTCCGCGGCGACAACGCGATGGAGCAACTCGTCTCCCGCCTCCGGCGCAAGGTCGACCAGGAGGGCCCGGCGCTCATCCACACCCGCCGGGGCTTCGGCTACTGGCTCGGACGGGCGGCCGACGAGGGGTGAGTGTCCCGCCAGGGGGTTGCGGGGATTGGCGGAGCAATCCCCGGCCACACCTTCCGCACCAGCCGCTGGGACCACGGCTGCACCGGCGGCGACGCGGACGGCGGTCTGACCGGCCT
Source organism: Streptomyces sp. NBC_00252 (assembly GCF_036187565.1). Taxonomy (NCBI): domain Bacteria; kingdom Bacillati; phylum Actinomycetota; class Actinomycetes; order Kitasatosporales; family Streptomycetaceae; genus Streptomyces; species Streptomyces sp. NBC_00252. The sequence continues at coordinate 9,382,054 of NZ_CP108087.1, forward strand.
CGCCGGCAAGCGCGTCGGACTCATCGGCACCGGCGCCACCGCGATCCAGTTCGTGCCCCATCTCGGGCGCGACGCACGGCAGTTGTACGGGCTCCAGCGCACCCCGTCCTCCGTCGACGTACGCGGCAACCGGCGCACCGATCCCGAGTTCGCCCGGATGCTCGGCCCCGGCTGACACAGTGCCGTAGGGACAACTTCCGCGCGCACGTGGCCGGTTGGGGCGCCGTCGAAGACCTGGCCAAGTGGACGCGCTGGTCGAGGATCAGGCCTTCAGCCGGCCCGACGTCATGCTCGTCGACACGGCCGGCCAGGGCGGCGACGGCGGAGGGGTGGGCGTCTCAGTCCCGCGCCGTGAGAATGCTCAGCGCGTTCGCGACCACCACGGCACCGATGCCCGCCCACTCCGCCCAGCCCAGCCGCTGCCCCAGGCCGATCCACCCGACCACGGCGGCGAGCACCGGATTGACGCTCATGAACAGCCCGAACGCCGGAGCCGGCACCTTGCGCAGGGTGAACAGGTCGGCCAGGTACGGCACCGCCGACGACAGCACCCCGGCCGCCACCGCACACGCGGCCGCCGAGAGCGTCGGCGGATGCCGGACCGCGACGACGATCCCGACCGGCAGGAACATCAGCGCGGACACCCCGGCCGCGGCGGCCGACCCCTGTGCGCCGGGGAGACGCCTGCCGACGGTCCGGTTCAACAGGATGTACGACGCCCAGCACGCGGCGGCCAGCAGCCCGAGGGCCATGCCCAGATAGTCGGCCGAGGGTCGCGGCCGCATCAGCGTCACCACCCCCGCCAGCGCGATCAGCGCACAACAGGCGTCCACGCGGCGCCGGGTGGCGGCGAGAGCGATGGACAGCGGCCCCAGGAACTCCAGCGTCACCGCCAGTCCGAGCCCGATGCGGTCGATCGCCGTGTAGAGGGACAGGTTCATCGTCCCGAACACCACGGCGAGCAGCAGCACCGGCCACCACTGCCGCCAGGTGAACTCCCGCAGCCGGGGCCTGCCCACCGCGAACAGGACGGCCGCGGCGACGTACTGACGCACCGCGACCACCCCCACCGGCCCGATGACCGGGAAGGCGAGCGAGCCGATCGCGGCCCCGGTCTGGTTCGAGAGCCCGCTGCCGGCCATGGTGGCGATCCCGGCGGGACCCACGCGGGACGGCCGCGGGGCGCCAGGTGCCGTGGTGGGCACGGGAGTTGTCGCTGCGGAGGCTCCGGACATGCTCCGATCGTGCGCCCGGTCGGCACTTGCGCAAAATGCATTCGGGAGAAGATCTATACGCTGGACTCATGGATCCGGAGCTGCGACAGCTGCGCTGCCTCGTCGCGATCGTCGACGAGGGCACCTTCACCGACGCCGCCGCCACCCTCGGCGTCTCCCAGGCGGCCGTCTCCCGCACCCTCGCCTCGCTCGAACGCGACCTGGGCGTACGGCTGTTGAGGCGCACCTCCCGCTCGGTCACCCCGACGAGCACCGGCGCACGGGTGGTCGCGCACGCCCGGCGGGTGCTCGCCGAGGTCGACGACCTGGTCCGGGACGCCACCTCCGGCCATGTCCATCTGCGCGTCGGCTACGCCTGGTCGGCGCTCGGCCGGCACACCCTCTCCTTCCAGCGCCGCTGGAGCCGCGCGCACCCGGACACCGATTTGCACCTGGTCCGCGTCAACTCGGCCACCGCGGGGCTCGGCGAGGGCGCCTGCGATCTGGCCGTGCTCCGCCGACCGCTCGACGACCGGCGGTTCGAGTCGGTCATCGTCGGGCTGGAGCGACGGCTGTGCGCCATGGCCTCCGACGACCCCCTCGCCCGGCGCCGCTCGGTCCGGCTGGCCGATCTCACCGGGCGCACCCTCCTCGTCGACCGCCGCACCGGCACCACGACCGCCGACCTGTGGCCGCCCGACTCCCGGCCCGCCACCGAGGACATCCACGACGTGGACGACTGGCTCACCGTCATCGCCACCGGCCGCACCGTCGGCGTCACCGCCGAGGCGACCGCCCACCAGTACCAGCGCCCCGGAATCGTCTACCGCCCGGTGCGCGACGGCGAGCCGATCGCCGTACGCCTCGCCTGGTGGAAGGACGATCCGCACCCCGCCGCCCAGGCCGTGCTGGAACTGCTCACCGCGCTCTACCGCGAGCCCTGAGTCACCCGGGGCGGCAGCATGCCTGCAATACGGCGGACAAAATTGTTGACAATCTTGTTTGGCTAGATTTAGGTTCGACAGGCACTCACTCAGGGAGGGCAACGATGCCGAAAGAAGCCCGTCCGAGCACCGGGGAGCAGGCCAAGCAGCATGCGCTCACGCAGCTGCGGCAGGCGATCCTGCACGGCGACATGGCACCGGCACAGCGGTTGGTGGAGAACGAGCTCGCCGAGCAACTTGATGTGACGCGGGCCAGCATCCGCGCGGCACTGATCGATCTGGCGGCCGAAGGACTGGTCGAGCGGATCCGCAACCGGGGTTCCCGGGTGCGGGTGGTGACCGTGGAGGAAGCGGTCGCCATCACGGAGTGCCGCATGGTCCTGGAGGGACTGTGCGCGGCCAAGGCGGCCGTCGCGGCCAGCGACGACCAGCTGGCCGAACTGGCGGACCTGGGCCGGGCCATGACCAAGGCCGTGGCCGACGGCGAGCCCGTCACCTACTCCGAGCTGAACCACGAACTCCACGACAAGGTGCGGGAGTTCTCCGGCCAGCAGACGGCCGTGACCCTGCTGGAGCGGCTCAATGCCCAACTGGTGCGTCACCGCTTCCAGTTGGCGCTGCGGCCGGGGCGTCCGCAGCAGTCCCTGAACGAGCATCTGGCGATGATCGAGACGATCACGGCCAGGGACCCACAGGCGGCCGAGGCGGCCGTCCGCGCCCATCTCGCCAGTGTGATCGAGGCGTTGCGCGACTGACGCGCCGCGAACCGGCACACCGGGGACGGGCGCACACCTGTCCACCAAGGAGATTCGAGCAATGACGCACGGCAACGCGCCCGCCACCCCACGATCGACACTCGTCGTCACGGCGCACGCCGGGGACTTCGTCTGGCGGGCGGGCGGGGCCATCGCCCTCGCCGCCGCCCGCGGCGAGAAGGTCACCATCGCCTGTCTGACCTTCGGTGAGCGCGGCGAGTCGGCCAAGGCCTGGCGCGAGGGCAAGAAGCTGGACGAGATCAAGGCGATACGCCGGGACGAGGCCGAGCGCGCCGCGGCCACCCTCGGCGCCGAGGTCCGCTTCTTCGACGCCGGCGACTACCCTCTCGTCGCCACCGCCGAGTTGACCGACACCCTCGTCGAGGTCTACCGCGCCACGCAGCCCGATGTCGTGCTCACCCACCCCACCGAGGACCCGTACAACGGCGACCACCCGGCCGCCAACCGGATGGCGCTGGAGGCCCGCGTCCTCGCGCAGGCCATCGGCTACCCCGGCGAGGGCGAGATCATCGGCGCCCCGCCGGTCTTCTACTTCGAGCCGCACCAGCCGGAGATGAGCGGCTTCAAGCCCGAGGTCCTGCTCGACATCACCGAGGTCTGGGACACCAAGCGCAAGGCCATGGAGTGCCTCGGCGCCCAGCAGCACCTGTGGGAGTACTACACCGACCTGGCCGTCCGCCGCGGCGTCCAGCTCAAGCGCAACGCCGGCCCGAACCTGGGCCTGGCTCACAAGACGATGGCCGAGGCGTACATGCGTCCGTACCCGCAGATCGCGAAGGAGCTGGCATAACCATGGGCGGCGTGATTGTCACCAACCCTCCGAAGGCGGACGCCGAGGACGTCGAGGCGCTGGCCGCGTTCGGAGTTGCCACCGTCAGCGAGGCCATGGGCCGCACCGGTCTCCTCGGACCGTCGATCCGCCCCGTACAGCAGGGAGTCCGGGTCGCCGGCACCGCCGTCACCGTGCTCGGCTGGCCCGGCGACAACCTCATGATCCACGCGGCCGTGGAGCAGTGCGGCGCGGGCGACATCCTCGTCGTCACCACCACCTCCCCGTGCACGGACGGCCTGTTCGGCGAGCTGTTCGCCACCGCGCTCCAGCAGCGCGGGGTGCGCGGAGTCGTCCTCAACACCGGCATCCGCGACACTCAGGAACTGCGCGACATGGGCTTCGCCGCCTGGTCCCGTGCCGTCTCCTCGCAGGGCACCGTGAAGGCCACCGGCGGTTCGGTCAACGTGCCGATCGCCATCGACGGCCAGGTCGTCCGCCCCGGTGACGTGATCGTCGCCGACGACGACGGCGTGGTGGTCGTACCCCGCGAGAACGCCCGCGAGACCGCCCGGAAGTCCGAGGCCCGCGAGGCCAAGGAGGCCGCCACCCGCTCCGCCTTCCTGGAAGGCCAACTAGGCCTGGACCGCTACGGGTTGAGGGACACCCTCAAGCAGCTCGGCGTCGAATACCGGACGTACGAGGAGTACACGGGAGACGAGTCGTGAGCGGGCCCGCGGAGGTCCGCTGCATGCTGATGCGCGGCGGCACCTCCAAGGGCGCCTATTTCCTGGCCGAGGACCTCCCCGCCGACACGGCCGCCCGCGACGACCTGCTGCTGCGGGTCATGGGCAGCCCCGATCCGCGCCAGATCGACGGCCTGGGCGGCGCCCACCCGCTCACCAGCAAAGTGGCCGTGGTCTCCGCCTCGGACGACCCCGAGGCCGACGTCGACTACCTGTTCCTGCAAGTCGCCGTCGACCAAGCCGAGGTGACGGACCGTCAGAACTGCGGCAACATCCTCGCCGGAACAGGCCCGTTCGCCGTGGAGCGGGGGCTCGTGGCCCCCGCCGACGGTGAGACCTCCGTCCGCATCCGCATGCTCAACACCGGGGAACTGGCGATCGCGACCTTCCCCACTCCGGACGGGCGGGTCGACTACTCCGGCACCGCCGAGATATCCGGCGTCCCCGGCTCGGCAGCACCCGTGGTGATCGAATTCCCCCAGGGCGGTGGCCAGTTGCTGCCCACGGGACACGTCCGGGACACGATCGCCGGGATCGAGGTGACCTGCGTCCACAACGGCATGCCGGTCGTCCTCGTCCCGGCCGCCGCACTGGACGTCACGGGCTACGAGACGCCCGCCGACCTGGAGGAGAACGCCGGCCTCGCCGCCCGCCTGCGGGAGATCCGCCTGGCGGCCGGGAAGCTGATGGGCCTCGGTGACGTCGAGCACACCACGATCCCCAAACTCAGCCTGCTCGCCCCGCCCACGGACGGCGGCGCGGTCATGACCCGCACCTTCATTCCCGTACGCTGCCACACCTCCATCGGCGTCCTGGGCGCCGCGAGCGTGGCGGCGGGGCTGCTGCTGCCCGGCGGGGTGGGGGAGGGCATCGCGGAAATACCCGTACAAAGTGACCGAATTCGCATCGAGCATCCCAGCGGATTCCTAGACATCGAAACTAGCGTGGACGCCGGACCCGAGGGATCCGCTCCCGTGGTCCGCAGCACCGCGGTCGTCCGCACCGCACGCAAGATCTTCGACGGCACCGTCTTCCCCCGGCCCGCCGCCCCGACTCCCGCACCCGCACGACCCCTTGGAGGCAACGATGGCTCCGCCGCTCGGTGACATCGCCCATATCGGCCACGCCCAGCTCTTCACCCCGGACCTGGACGCCAGTGTCGCCTTCTTCACCGACTACCTGGGCCTCACCGTCAACGGCCAGGACGGCGACACCGTCTACCTGCGGACCTACGACGACTACGAGCACCACAGCCTGGTCCTCACCGCCCGCGACCAGCCGGGGCTCGGCCGCCTCGCCCTGCGTACCTCCAGCGAGGAGGCACTCCAGCGCCGTATCGAGGCGGTCGAGGAGGCGGGCGGCACCGGCCGGTGGGTCGAGGACGAACCCGGCCTCGGCAAGCTCTACGTCACCACCGACCCGGACGGCCACGAGCACGCCCTGTACTGGGAGAGCGAGCACTACCGGGCGCCCGACGAGCTGAAGCCCGCGCTGAAGAACCAGCCGCAGGCCAAGCCCAACCGGGGCGTCGGCGTACGGCGGCTCGACCACATCAACTTCCTCGCCGCGGACGTGCTGTCGAGTGCCGAGTTCCAGCAACAGGTTCTGGGCGCCCGGCCGACCGAGCAGATCCGGCTCGACAGCGGCCGGATCGCGGCGCGCTGGCTGACGTACACGAACAAGTCGTACGACATCGTCTACACCGAGGACTGGACCGGTTCGACCGGGCGGCTGCACCACATCGCCTTCGCGACCGACACCCGCGAGGACATCCTGCGCGCGGCCGATCTCGCCATCGACACCGGTGTGTTCATCGAGACCGGCCCGCACAAGCACGCCATCCAGCAGACGTTCTTCCTCTACGTCTACGAGCCCGGCGGCAACCGCATCGAGTTGTGCAACCCGCTCACCCGGCTCGTCCTCGCGCCCGACTGGCCGCTGATCACGTGGACCGAGGAGGAGCGGAAGAAGGGGCAGGCCTGGGGGCTGAAGACCATCGCGTCCTTCCACACCCACGGGACTCCGCCGGTCGCCTGAGAGCCGCTGAACGCGACGCGGGAGCCACCCCTCAACGATTGTCGATGAGATTGTTGACAAAAACGTTGACTATCCAGGGGGTGGCTCCTTAGCGTCTAGCGCACCAAGCACGAGAGGTAACCAACGATGTCTTCCTCCCCCTCCCCGTCCCCCGCCCCGACCGCGCGCGCCGGCAGACTGGCCCTGCTGGTCATCGGCCTGTGCTGGCTCGCCGTGCTCTTCGACGGCCTCGACATGTTCATCTACGGCTCGGTGCTGCCGCACCTGCTGGAGACGAAGACCTTCGGCCTCACCGCCGACCAGGCCGGCGATCTCGGCAGCTACGCCACCTTCGGCATGCTGGTCGGCGCGCTCGCCGCGGGCACGGTCGCGGACCGGATCGGCCGCAAGCAGCTGATGATCGCCTGCGTGACGCTGTTCTCGCTGGCCTCCGGCATCTGCGCCGTCTCGGGCAGCGTCGAGGTGTTCGGCCTCGGCCGCACCCTCGCCGGTGTCGGCCTCGGCGGACTGCTGCCCACCGCGATCAGCATGGTCTCCGACTACGCCCCGCGCGGCCGGGTCGCCCTCACCATCGGCATGCTGATGACCGCCCACCACGCGGGCGGCATCCTCTCCGCCTACGTGGCCAAGTGGCTGGTGGAACCGGTCGGTTGGCGTGCCGCCTTCTGGGTGTGCGTCGTCCCGCTGCTCTTCGTCCCGGTGCTGCTGAAGTTCCTGCCCGAGTCGCTGAGCTTCCTGGTCGCCAAGGGCCGCACCGACGAGGCCCACGCCCTCGCCGAGCGCTTCGAGGTCGAACTGCCCGCCGTCACCGGCAAGAAGACGGCGGCCGACCGGTGGGACGCCCTGCTCGCCCTCTTCCGCGGCGGCGAATGGCTGCAGACCCTGCTGTACTGGCTGGCCTCCTTCGGCGGCCTGCTCCTCGTCTACGGCGTCGCCACCTGGCTGCCCACCCTGATGCGAGCCGAGGGCTACGAACTCGCCAACGCCCTCACGTTCGTCGTCGTGTTCAACCTCGGCGGCATCGTGGGCATGCTCGTCGCAGGCCGCGCCGCCGACCGCTTCGGCGCCCCGCGCATCTCGGCGATCTGGTTCGCGCTCACCGCCGTCGGCGTCTTCCTGCTCGGTGTCCACATGAACCAGGCCGTGACGATGCTCGTCGTCTTCCTCACCGGCGTCTTCCTCAACAGCGCCCAGACGATGATCTACGCGACCGTCTCCATCCGCTCCACCCCGGACAACCGTGCCACGGCGGTCGGTTGGACCTCCGGCATGGGCCGCTTCGGCGCCGTCTTCGGACCGTGGCTCGGCGGGCAGCTGCTCGCCTCCGGCAACGGCGACTGGGGCTTCACGTCCTTCGCCATCGCCGGTCTGTCGTCCATGGTGTTCATCGGCATCGCGGCGCTGCGCGGCTCCAAGCAGGCCGAACAGACGGGCGTCGAGCGGGAGTTGGCCGTCAGCCACTGACCGCACCCCGGCCCGGGTGACAGGGGCAGGACCGGACGCCGGCCACCGCGAGGACGCGGGGGCCGGCGTCGGTGTGTCCGCACCTCCCGGTCCGCTCGGTGCCCGGGTATGAAGGAGCGCCTGTCGCCCAAGGGGGCGCAGGCGCGGGCCGGTTGACGGGGGGGCGTGCCTCAGTCCTTGCCCATTTGGTCCTCCGCCGACAGGTGTTCCACCGTCCTGCCCGTCTCCGTGAACGTCCGCGTGACGTACCCCGAGGAGTACACCCACAGGATGCGCAGCGGGGTGTCGCCGATGTTCCGGAAAAGGTGGGGGATCGGAGAGGGGACGTACGTCGTGTCGTACTGCTCCAGCTTCGTCACCTCGCCGTCGACCACCACCTCCGCGCGGCCCTCCAGAACGGTCACGTGCTCGTCGCAGTTGTGCGAGTGCAACGGCGCCCCGGAACCCACCGGATACACGCTCATCCCACTGGTGATCAGGTTCTCCCCGCCCGCCGACGGCGTCGTGATCAGCGGGGTCGTCGCGACGGCACCGCCCCGGTCGAGCACGGGCACGGAGGCGACCTTGATGATCGTGGTCATCCGGAGTTCCTTTCCACTTACATGCTTCTGCGGCGAACGACGTTAGGCCGCGCACGCGGGAATGGCTGCCCTCTGGCATGCAGCTTTACCTTGCATTTCCGGAGGGGTGAGCTTCCCGGACCCGCCTGTACGGTCGGCACGCATCGCACGGATTCCCGGACCGTGCAGGTAACGCGCCGGAAAGAAAAGGCAGGTATAGGCCCCATGAGGCTCCCCGTTCTCACAGAAGAGGAAATGGACCCGCGCCAGCGGGAACTGGCCGCCCGCATCGCCGGCCGGCGCGGCGCCGTCCGCGGACCCTTCCGGGCCTGGCTGCACAGCCCGGAGATGTGCGAGCGCGCCGAATCGCTCGGCGCCTTCGCCCGGTTCGACTCCAGCCTCCCCAAGCACCTGAGCGAACTCACGCTGCTGATGGCCGCCCGCAACTGGGACGCGCAGTACTCCTGGAACGCCCATGTGCACCAGGCGATCGAGGCCGGCATCCCCGAGGCCGCCGTCAAAGCGATCGCCGAGAAGCGCGAGGCCGTCTTCGACAACGAGGCCGACCAGGCGTTCTACCGGTTCTGCCGGGAGATCCTCGACGACCACTTCGTCACCGACGAGACCTTCGCCGCCGCCCTTGAGCACTTCGGCTCCAAGGGCCTGGTCGACACCATCGGCGCGCTCGGCAACTTCACCATGCTCGGCATGTGCCTCAACACCTTCCAGGTGGACCTCCAGGCCGACAAGGAACCGCCGTTCCCGGACATCCGCGGCTACGGCCGGATCGCCCCGGACGGCGCCGACGGCACCGAGTCACGGCCGTGACAACTCCGGGGGGAGGCGCGGTACTTCGCGTCCGGGGGGTCACCAAGAGCTTCGGCGGCGCGGCTGCGCTCAAGGGTGTCGACCTCGACCTGTACCCGGGTGAGGTGCACGCGCTGATGGGCATGAACGGAGCCGGCAAGTCCACGCTGGTGCAGGTCCTCTCGGGCAGCCACCAGGCCGACGCCGGCACCGTCGAGGTCAACGGGCAGGCGCAGCACGGACTCACGGTCCGCAAGGCACGCCGGCTCGGCGTCGCGTCGGTGCCCCAGCGCCGGGAGCTGGCGATGGGGCTCACCGTCGCCGAGAACGTGCTGCTGGGCGACCTGCCCACACGCGGCGGGGCCGTGCGGTGGAAAGAGGTCGACTCCCAGGCCCGCGCGGCGCTTGAGGGCCTCGGTATCGACATCGACGTGACACGCACCGCGGCCTCGCTGACCGTCGCCGAGCAGACCATGGTCGAGGTGGCCCGCGAGGTCCGCCGCGGCGGCCGCATTCTGATCCTGGACGAGCCGACCGCCTGTCTGAGCGCCGAAGCGGCCCACCAGATACGGGAGTTGGTGCGCACCCTGCGCGACGAGGGCGTGGCCGTCGTCTACATCTCGCACTACATCGACGAGGTGCTGGCCGTCGCCGACCGGGTCACGGTGCTGCGGGACGGAGCCGTCGTACGCAGCGCCCCCGCCGCCGAGTTCGACGCCGCCTCCCTCGTGCGCGGCATGGTAGGCCGGGACGTCGTGTCCCAGCGCTCCCAACGGCCCGCGCCCAAGGACGAGTTCGGGCTCACCGTGCACGGCCTCACCGACGGCCGGGCGGTACGGGACTTCACCGTCGAGGTGCGCAAGGGCGAGATCGTCGCCGTGCTCGGGCCGGCCGGGGACGCGCAGTCGCGCCTCTTCGACCTGCTGTCCGGGCGCCGCCGTCCCGACACCGGGAGGCTCGCCGTGGACGGAACTCCGGTGCCGTTCGGGCGAGTTCGCGCCTCCCTCGCCGGCGGGCTGCGCTGTGTCACCGGGGACCGGCGGGCCCTGGGCCTGGTCCCGGAGCTGTCCCTGGACGAGAACCTGATGCTGGCCGGGGACCGCTTCGCCCGCCGCCGTATCCACCGGCGTACCCAACTCGCCCGCCGCGCGGCCCCGTTGCGCCGCGACTACGGCGTGGTCGCCCTCGCCGGGAACCCGCCGGTGGGCGCGCTGTCCGGCGGCAACCAGCAGAAGGTGCTGCTCGCCAAGTGGCTGCAGACCGAGCCGGTCGCCTGCTTCCTGGAGGACCCCACCAACGGGGTCGACATCGCGGCCATGGCCGACATCCACGTCCTCGTCGACGACCTCGCCTCGCGCGGAGTCGCCGTCCTGCTCGCCTCCTCGTCCGCCGAGGAGGTCATGCGCCTCGCCGACCGGGTCGTCGTCGTCAGCGCGGGCCGCACGGTCGCCGAGCACGACATCGACGCCATCACCCACGACGAACTCGTCGCCACCGCCCTCGGAGGTCAACCGCAGTGAGCGTCAAGACACTTCCCGACGCCCCCGGCGTCTCGGACCCGCCCGGGAAGGCACGCCCCCGGCTCACCCTGGCCGCACTGCGCGGCGCCCCGCACACCGGGCTGATCGCCGTCCTGATCGTGGTGATCGTCGCCACCTCGATGCGGACCGACTCGTTCGCCACCGACACGAACGTCATCAACATCCTGCGCCAGGTCAGCGTCGTCGCCGTGATCGCGGCCGGGCTCACGCTGCTGATGACCGCGGGCGGCATGGACTTCTCGATGGGCAGCAACGTCGCCGTGACCACCGCGGTCGGGGCGCAGCTGCTGGCGCACGGCCACTCCACCGCGTTCACCGTCGTCGTCTCGCTCGTGCTGGCCACGCTGATCGGCCTGGTCAACGGGGTGGTCGTGACGTTCACGAACGTGGCCCCGTTCGTCGCCACCCTCGCCACGGCGACCCTGCTCGACGGCGTCGCCCTGCTGGTGCTCGACAGCGTCAGCGTCTCCATCGGCACCAAGATGTTCGCCCTCGGCAACGACAAGGTCCTCGGGGTGCCGTACCTGCTGGTCGTGGCGATCCTCGTCCTCCTGGCGACCGCCCTGGTCATGCGGTTCACCGTGTTCGGCCGCGACGCCTTCGCGATCGGCGGCAACGAACACGTCGCCCGGCTCAGCGGCATCAACGTCACCGCCCGCAAGCTCTCCCTCTACGCCCTGACCGGCGCCCTGTCCGGACTCGCAGGCCTCATGCTGCTGTCCCGGCTCAGCGGCAGCAGCCCCGGCACCGGCGGCCTCTCGCTCCAGCTCCAGGCCGTCGCCGCGGTCGTCATCGGCGGCACCGCCCTCGCCGGCGGCCACGGCACGATCGTCGGCACCGCGCTCGGCGTGGTCCTCCTCGGCGTGGTCGCCAACGCGCTCAACCTGCTCCAGGTCTCCAGCAACTACCAGTCGGTCTCCGTCGGCGGGGTGCTGCTCATCGCGGCCATCGCCAACGAGATGCACAAGGCACGTTCCGCACGTCATTGACCGGCCATACCCACTTTCCCTCTTTCCCCGAATGGCGGTTCACCATGAGAATGTCGCTCCGTTCCCGCAGATCCGTGCTCGCCGCGTTCGCCGGCACCACGCTCGTCCTGAGCGGGTGCGGTTCCAGTGACGACAGCGGGAGTTCCGGCGATGTCACCCTCGGTTTCGTCAACGGCGGTGACACCGAGTTCCACAGCTGTCTCCAGAAGGCGGTCGAGCAGACGGCGAAGACGGAGAACGCGAAGGTCTTCACCGCCAACTCGCACCAGAATTCCACCACCGAGCTGTCCAACATCGAGGACATGACCTCGCGCAGTGTGAGCGCCCTGATCGTGCAGACGGTCAACGTGGACGCGCTGAAGGGCGACATCGCCAAGGCGAAGGCCGCGAACATACCGATCTATCTGACCTCCGTCGCCACCAGCGACGTGAACGACATCCTCGGCGCGGCCGTCGTGGACCTGCCCAAGGTCGGCGCCCTGGACGCCGGCTGGGTCGCGACCGACGCGGGCGGCAAGAGCGTCGAGGTCGGCGTGATCGCGGGCGCGCCGGGCGCCGCCTCCGACCTCCTCGTGGGCGGCTTCACCAAGGCGCTGCCCAGCACCGCGAAGGTGGTCGCGAACCAGCCGGGCATGTTCAACCCGGTGAAGGCGCAGGACGTGGCCGAGAACATGATCCAGGCCCACCCGGACCTGGCGTACGCGTTCGTCGCCTCCGAGGACATGGCGCTCGCCGCCCGCAAGGCGTTCGACGCGGCCGGCAAGAAGGACGTCAGGATCGTCACCGTGAACGGCACGGAGGAGGGCCTCGCCGCCGTCAAGGACGGCCGTCTCTCCGCCACCGTCGCCAACTCGGCCATGGCGATCGGGCAGACCGCCGTCCGGAACGCGGTCGGTCTGCTGGCCAAGAAAAAGGTTGACAAAATTGCCAACATTCCTCTTTTGTTGGTCACCAAGGACAACCTGAGCAAGGCCCCCCAGTACTGCCCCAAGTAGACGGAGTCCGGTGCCGGGAGCGACACCTGCCTCATTGTTGACCGAGCCGCCCGTCCGTCACACAGCCGGAATGTCCAAGTGGAGCCGCTACCAGGACATCCCGGCCGGCGTCGGACCCATCAGTACGACCGGCACCGCCGCCGGGGCCCACCCCTGGCACCCGTGGGCCTCCGGAGGAATCATGGACCGACTGCTCCTCATGCACAGCTTCGTCACCGTCGCACAGGCCGGGAGCTTCAGCGGCGCCGCCAAGAAGCTGGGCTCGTCGGGCTCGCTCGTCTCGCGCCACGTCGCCGAGCTGGAGCGGCAGGTGGGCGTGCGCCTGGTCAACCGCACCGCCCGCTCGGTCAGCCTCACCGAACCGGGACTGAAGTACGCCGAGTTCGCCGCCCGCATCCTCGACGAGATCGAGGCCGAGGACGCCGTCATCTCGCACCTCCACGACCGCGCCGAGGGCACCCTCAGCATCATCTGCCCCAAGTGGATAGGCAGCCTGGACCTCGGGGACGCCATCGCCGCCTTCTCCGCGGCCCACCCCAAGATCCACGTCCGCTTCGAACTCGGCGGCATGTCGGACCGTACGTACGACTTCCTCGACAGCGGCTTCGACGTCGCCTTCCACACCCGCGACCTGCGCGACTCCAGCGTCCGCCTCAAGAAGATCGCCTCCCTGCCCTTCGTGCTCTGCGCCTCCGAGAAGTACCTGGAACGTGGCGGCCCGCTCACCGAGCCCAACGGCCTCGCCCACCACGACTGCCTCGTCCACGTCAACGACCCGGTCTGGCGCATCGGCCACGGCCACGCGTCCACCCTGCACAAGATCCGCAACGTGGCCTTCTCGTCGAACTCGTACCTCGCGCTCCAGAAGGCCGCCGTCCACGGCCGCGGCATCGCCCTGCTGCCCCAACGCCCGGCCTACGACGACCTGATGAGCGGCGCCCTGAAGGTACTGCTTCCCGAACTCGCGGTCCCCGACCGCCCCCTGTTCGCGATCTACGGCCCGGGCCAGGCGACCCCGCGCAAGGTCAGCGTGTTCCTGGACTTCCTCTCCGAATGGTTCTCACAGAATCCCATTCCGGCCATCCCGTCCTGAGGACCGTCCGGCGGATCAGGCCATAGCCGCAAGAAACGATTGCGTATTCAGACGAGCCCGGACCATTGAGGCCTTCACGTCCCGAAATCTAGGCTCGCCGGGCGACCCGCGAAACGAGGCATCCATGGGAATCCAGAGAATCGAATCCGTCACCTACGGGATCGACGACGTAGCCGAATGCGTCCGTTTCTTCGACGACTTCGGGCTGTTCCTGCTGGAGCGGACCGACGAGCACGCGGTCTTCGAGACCCTGACCGGGCAGACCCTGCACCTGGACACCGTGCCCGGCCCCCTGCTGCCCCCGCCGCTGGAGACCGGGCCCACCCTCCGCGAGATCGTCTGGGGCGTCGACACCCGCGAGGAACTCGCCCGGCTCGGCGCCGAGTTGAACCGCGACCGCACGGTCCACGAGAGCGCCGACGGCGTCTTCCACACCGTCGACGAGAGCGGCTTCGGCGTCGGCCTCACCCTGGCCCGCCCGAAGAACGCCGACGTCACCCCCCGCCCCGCCAACGCGCTCGGCAGCGTCGACCGCTGGAACTCCGCGCTGGAACCGCTCACCCGGGCCTTCCCGCTGCGCATGTGCCATGTCGCGCTGAACATCGTCAAGGAGGGCCGCGAGAAGGCCGTCGCCTTCTACACGGACCGGCTCGGCTTCCGGCCCACCGACATCGTCGAACCGATGGGCGTCTTCATGCAGGCACCGGGCGACGACGACCAGCACACCATGCTGCTCTGCCACCGCCCCGACCGCGCCGGCATCAACCACATCGCCTACGAGGTCCCCGGCTTCGACGACGTCATCGAGGGCGGCAACCACATGATCGAGCGCGGCTGGCGGGAGGCCCGCAAGCTCGGCCGCCACACCGTCGGCTCGAACGTCTTCCGGTTCCTGCACGCCCCCTGCGGAGGCCGCGTCGAGTACGCGGCGGACATGGACCGCGTCGACGACACCTACGAGACCCGCGTCCACGAGACGACCCCGCCCCACCACATCTGGGCGCTGCGCTCCAACCGCGACCAGGACGCCCCCGCCACCTGACTCTCCTCCCAGCCTGAGAGGGCACCCACTCATGACCTCCGACCACGGCTACCCCGCCGTCCGCATGTACATCGCGGGCGAGTGGTGCCAGGGCGGCACCGGACGGACCGCCCCGATCGTGAACCCGGCCACCGAGAAGGTGATCGGCGACGTACCCCTCGCCACCACCGCCGACCTCGACCGCGCCCTCGACGCGGCCGACGAGGGCTTCCGCGTCTGGCGCGCCACCCCGACGGCCAGGCGCTCCGCGATCCTGCACGCCGCCGCAGACCTCATCACCGAACGCGCCCCCGAGATCGGCCGGATCATGGCCCAGGAGCAGGGCAAGCCGCTCCGCGAGGGCACCACCGAGGCCCTGCGCACCGCCGACACCCTGCGCTGGCACATCGAGGACGCCCGCCGCGCCTACGGCCGGATCATCCCGTCCGCCCCCGGCACCGTCCTCACCGTGCGCCGCGAACCGGTCGGCCCCGTCGCCGCGTTCGTGCCCTGGAACTTCCCCGTCGGCGGCCCCAACCGCAAGCTCTCCTCCGCCCTGTCCGCGGGCTGCTCGATCGTCATCAAGGCCTCCGAGGAGACACCGGGCACCGCCGCCGCGCTGGTCGCCTGCTACGCCGACGCGGGACTCCCGGCCGGTGTCCTCAACCTCGTCTTCGGCGAACCGGCCGAGGTCTCCGCCCACTTGATCCCCTCGCCGACGATCCGCCTGGTCGCCTTCACCGGCTCGGTCCCCGTCGGCAAGCTCCTCGCCGCCCGGGCGGGCGAGGTCATGAAGCCCACCCTCATGGAACTCGGCGGCCACGCCCCCGTCATCGTGTGCGCGGACGCCGATCCGGTGAGGGCCGCCCGCAAGGCAGCGCAGGCGAAGTTCTTCAACGCCGGCCAGGTGTGCACCTCCCCGAGCCGCTTCTTCGTCCACGCGAGCATCGTCGAGGAGTTCACCGCCGAGTTCGTGAAGGCCGCCCGGGAAGTCACCGTAGGAGACGGCCTCGACGCCGACACCACCATGGGCCCGCTGGCCAACGAGCGCCGCCTGCACGCGATGGAGACCCTCGTCGCCGACGCCGTCGAACGCGGCGCCGAGGTCCTCACCGGCGGCCGACGCCTGGAGCGCGACGGCTACTTCTACGCCCCGACCGTCCTCACCGACGTACCGGCCGACGCGCGGCTGCTGCACGAGGAACCCTTCGGCCCGCTCGCTCCGATCGTCCCGTTCACCGACCTCGACGAGACCCTCGCCGTCGCCAACTCCCTGCCGTACGGCCTCGCCGCCTACGGCTTCACCGAGTCCGCCGCGACCGCCGAGAAGCTCTCGGACGCGCTGGAGGCCGGCATCCTCTCCCTCAACCACTGCGGCGGCTCCGTCGCCGAGGCACCCTCCGGCGGTGTCAAGGAGAGCGGCTACGGCAGGGAGGGCGGACCCGAGGCCCTCGACGCCTACCTGATCACCAAGCGCGTCTCGCACCTGCTGGCGGGCTGAACCGCCATGAGATACACGCGAGTCGCGGTCGGCGGCCGGGCGGTGTGGGGCCGCGTGGGGGAGGAGCACATCGAGCTGCTGTCCGAGTCCCCGCTCGACGGCGACCCGTCCGTGATCGGCAGCGTGCCGGTGGCCGAAGCCCGGTGGCTGCCCGTCGTCGTACCGCCCGTGTTCTACGCGGTCGGCATGAACTACCCCCGGCACATCGCGCACGCCCGCGCCGAGACCCCGGACCGCCCCGAGGTCGGCTACCGGGCCAACAACGCGCTCACCGGCCACCGTTCACCCATCGTCAAGCCGGCCGCCGTCGAAGGCCGCTTCGAGGCCGAGCCGGAACTCGTCGCCGTGATCGGCCGCACTCTCCGGCACGCCACCTACGACGAGGCCCGCAAGGCCGTCTTCGGCTGGACCATCGGCAACGACGTGAGCGCCCGCACGTGGCAGCACCAGGACCGCTCGTTCTGGCGCAGCAAGAACAGCGACACGTTCAAGCCGATGGGCCCCTGGATGGAGACCGACGTCGACGCCCTCGCGCAGACCACGACCCTCCGGGTGAACGGAGAGGTTCGCGCCTCGTTCGCCACCGGCGACATGGTCTTCGACCCCTTCGACCACATCGTCGAACTCACCAGGCACCTCACCATGCACCCGGGGGACGTGCTGTGGATGGGCGCCGAGTCGACCTGCCAACTCGAACCCGGCGACACCGTGGACATCGAGATCAGCGGCATCGGCGTCCTGTCCAACCCCGTACACAGCGAAGGGAATCCGTCATGAGCAGCGCACCCCGCTACATCCACCACGTCAACTTCCCCACCACCGACCCCGACCGGACCGCCGAGTGGTACACGAAGGTCTTCGGGATGAAGCGCATCATGCCCAAGTCCAACACCCGTGTGGTGCTGATGACCCGCGGCAACTTCGACCTGCACTTCACCCCCGTCGAGGAGATGGAGCGCATGGCGCCCTATCACTTCGCCGTCGAGGTCGACGACTGGGACGACTTCCTCGCCCACCTCAAGGACCTCGGCATCCGGCACACCCGGCCGATCGAACGCCCCGAGAACCAGTCGAAGTTCTGCTACATCCACGACCCCGACCACACCATGATCGAGCTCGTCTTCCACGGCCGCCGCCCCAACTAGCCACCCGCGTACAGGAGTTCACCCCCATGCCCCTCGCCGACTCCGACGGCACCTCCATCTACTACGAGCGCCACGGCAGCGGTCCGGCGATCCTGTTCGTGCACGGCAGCGGCGGCCACCACGCCGCCTGGTGGCAGCAAGTGGCCGCGCTGCGCGATGAGTTCACGGTCGTCACCGTGGACCTGCGCGGCTTCGGCAAGTCCGACTCGTCGATGACGGAGTTCGACGGCCAGGACTTCCCCGGTGACGTCGTCGCCGTCCTCGACCAGGAGGACCTGGCCGACGTCATGCTGGTCGGCCAGTCCATCGGCTCCGTCGCCGCGCTGCGCGCCGGACTGCTCCGCCCCGAGCGGGTCGGCTCCGTCGTGCTCGGCCACTCGCTCGGCGGCATCAGCCACCCCGAGCTGAAGGAACTCGCCGCCGCCGACCGCGCCGAGGCCGTCAAACTGCCGGTCATCGACCGCCTGTTGACCAAGCGCTTCCAGCAGGAGCGGGCCGACCTCACCTTCCTCTTCCAGCAGATGGGCACGTTCAACGTCGCCCGGATGCAGGACCTGCGCAACCTCGACACCGACGGCCCGTCCCTGGACGACATCCAGAGCTCGGGCGTGAAGGTCGCGTTCCTCGCCGGCGAGAAGGACGCGGTGCTCAGCGTCAAGACCGTCACCCGCGCCCACGAACTGCTGCCCGGCTCCCACCTGGAGATCGTCCCTGGCGCCCCGCACTCCATGTACTGGGAGACGCCCGCCGAGTACAACGCCGCCGTCGCCCACCTGCGCCGCACCCTCACCGCACCGAAGGAAGCAGCATGAGCAGCCTCACCCTGGACGCCGCCGAGGAGATCATCGACGCCGCCCACAAGCGCGCCCAGTCCCTCGGAAAGGCGGTGAGCGTGGCCGTCGTGGACGCGGGGGGTTTCCCCATCGCCATCCGCCGCCCGGACGGCGCCCGCCCGCTCACCCCGGACATCGCGCGCGCCAAGGCGTACACGGCCGCCATCATGCAGCGCCCCGGCAAGATGCTGAAGAAGTGGCAGGAGAGCCAGCCCGTCTTCTTCGGCCAGCTGTCCCAACTCCCGGGCGCCGCCATGCCGATCATGGCCACCGAGGGCAGCCTCACCATCAAGAGGGACGGCGAGATCATCGGCGGCCTCGGCATCGCGGGCGGCACCGCCGACGAGGACCAGCAGATCGCCGAGGAGGTCCTCGCCTCGCTCGGCTACGAACTGGAGTTCGCCGCCTGGGGTGTCGCGGGCAAGCCGGCCCCGTCCTCGTCGCCCTCGTCGTCCCCGTCCGGAAAGGACGCCTGACCCATGGCGGACACGTTCAACTACCGCATCGACCACCACGGCAGCCTGGTCCGCCCCGCCGAACTGACCGCGGCCCGCGCGGCAGGCGACCCCGAGGCCCTGAAGGAGGCGGAGCTCCAGGCGGTCAAGGACGCGGTCGTCTTCCAGCGCAAGCTCCGCTCCACCGTCGTCACCGACGGCGACTTCCCCCGGGAGGACTTCCGCAGCGCGGTCCTTGACGGGGTGTCAGGTTTCCGGCGCACCGGCGAGACCGACGCCGACGGCCTCACCCGCTGGGTCGCGGAGTCCCTCCCCAAGGCCAACGGCCCGCTCCTCGCGGACTGGACGGCCCGGCTCACCGAACTGACGGTGATCGCCCCGAAGGCCTCGCTGCCGTCACCCGCGTACCTCGCCGCCACCACCTTCCAGCCGGGCCACGGCCCTGCCTCCGCACGGGAGTTGGGGGAGGCCCTCGCCGAGATTCTCGCCGCCGAGATACAGCTGCTGGTCGCCAAGGGCGTCCGCCTGATCCAGCTCACCAACCCGCTGCTGCTGGGCCAGTTGGCCACCGACCCGGCCGACCCCGGCGCGCTCTCCTTCGCGGACGCGCTCGCCGTCGACGCCCTGGCGGTACGCCTGGACGACCGCCCCGAGGGCGTACGCATCGGCCTCGCCCCCGGCCCGGTCGCCCCCGCCGCGATCGACTGGGCGCGTGCCGAGCAGCTCTACGGCGAGATCGCCGCCGACCGCTGGATCCTCCCCTTCGACCAGGGCACCCCGGCCGAACTCGCCCTCGTCAAGGCCCTCCCCGAGGACCGCGACTTCTGCCTCGGCGTCGTCGACGCGACCGTGCCCGAGCTGGAGGACATCGACACGGTGATGGCCAGGCTCGACGCGGTGGGGGAGTTCAAGGACCTGGAGGACGGGGCCGTGGCGCCGTCCCGGGGTTTCGCCGACGTGGCGAGCCGGCCGCTGCTGAGCACCGAACAGCAGCGCCGGAAGATCGAGTTGGTAGAGACCGTCGCACGGTACGTGTGGGGCAACGAGTTCTGACACGAGGGCCGGGAAGCGCGTCCGCACGCTTCCCGGCCCGTCTCCCTCAGAGCACCTCGGCGAACGTCACCTTGCGGTCGGTCAGCAGGGGCCAAATGGTCTTCACGATCAGCTCGTCGAAGTGTTCGGCCGCCTTGTGCGCGTCGAACCCGGCCCGGTCGGCGTACTGCTCGTACAGCACGAAACTGCCGGGCACATCCGCCTCGGCGTGCACCTCGTAGGCCAGGTTCGCCGGTTCGGCACGGGTGTGCTCGCGCACTTTCAGCAAGGCGGCACGCACCGTGGCCTCGTCGGCGGGCTCGCAGAGGTAGCGGGCGATGACTGCGTAGGCCATGTCGTGTCTCTCCTCGGTGTTCCTGGGCTCATGGACTGCCGTCCGGCCAGCCGATTCCAGCATGGAACAACCCTGCGCCGACCCGCGCACGGCGCAACCAATGCCTGCCGCCGCGGGACTGGTGGCACCGCCCCCACATGGTGTGTTGTCGCATCCGGCCCACTGCGGCCGACGACTGTGCAGACCGCGGACCCGCACCGCGGCGGACGAAGGAAGTGATCTTCATGCGAAGCCTGGAAACCCTCTCCGGCGGAGAGTGGGTGACGACCGGCGAGTGGATCGAGGTGCA
Organism: Streptomyces sp. NBC_00252; assembly: GCF_036187565.1. Taxonomy (NCBI): domain Bacteria; kingdom Bacillati; phylum Actinomycetota; class Actinomycetes; order Kitasatosporales; family Streptomycetaceae; genus Streptomyces; species Streptomyces sp. NBC_00252. The sequence goes on from NZ_CP108087.1 coordinate 9,402,620, forward strand.
CGACCCCGCCGACGTCCGCACCCCCCTCGCGCGCATCCCCGCCCTCGCCGCCAAGGACGTCACCCGCGCCTACGACCACGCCGAACGCGGCTTCGCCGGATGGAAGCGGACCAGCCCCTTCGAGCGCGCCCGGATCTTCACCGCGGCGGCCGGGCTGATCCGCGAGCGGGTCGACGAGATCGCCGCCGACGTCACCGCCGAGAACGGCAAGACCGTCGCCGAGGCCCGCGGCGAGACCCTCAAGGCTGCCGACTTCCTCGACTACTACGCGGGCCTGGCCCGCCAGGGCTACGGCACCCTCCTGCACGACGCCCGCCCGGACACCCGCGTGCACACCCAGCGCGAGCCGATCGGCGTGATCCTCGTGATCAGCCCCTGGAACGACCCGCTGATCACCCCGGCCCGCAAGCTCGCCCCGCTGCTCGCGACCGGCAACGCGGCCGTGTTCAAGCCCGCCACCGAGACACCGTTGTCGGGCCTGCACTTCGCCCGCGCCCTGCACGACGCGGGTCTGCCCGCCGGGGTCCTGAACGTGGTGACTGGCCGCACCGCCGAGATCGAGGAGCCGCTCCTCGACGACCCGCGCATCGCCGCCATCACCTTCACCGGCTCGAACGAGGTCGGCAACCGCATCCGCCGCCGTCTCGCCGACCGCAACGTCCGCTTCCAGGGCGAACTCGGCGGCAAGAACGCCTCCGTGGTCCTCAGGGACGCCGACCTGCCGTTCGCCGCGAGGACCGTCGTAGCGGCTTCGTTCGGCCAGGCCGGACAGCGCTGCACCGCCACCAGTCGGGTGATCGTCGAGCGGCCGGTGTACGACGAGTTCACCCGACTCCTGGTCGCCGAGGTCGAGGCGCTGAAGGTCGGCCCGGGCAGCGACCCGGCGACCACCCTGTGCCCGCTCTCCAGCCCCAAGCAGCGCGACGGCGTCCTCGCCCATCTCGCGGGGGCCGTGGAGCAGGGCGCGACCGTCCTCACCGGCGGCCACGCGGACACCGAGGGCGATCGCGCATACGGCTGCTTCGTCCAGCCGACCGTCCTCGCCGACGTCACCGCCGAGACGGCGATCTGGCGGGAGGAGGTCTTCGGCCCGGTCCTCGCCGTCCGCGCCGTGGACGACTTCGACCAGGCCGTCGACGCGGTCAACGACTCCCCGTTCGGCCTGGCTGCCGCCGTGTTCACCCGCGACCTGGCCTCCGCCCACCGCTTCGCGGACGACGTCGAGTGCGGCCAGATCGCGGTCAACGCCACCACCCCCGGCTGGGACGTCCACCTGCCCTTCGGCGGCTTCCACGACTCCGGGACGGGCTACAAGGAGCAGGGCGACGAGGTCCTGCGCTTCTCCACCCGCGTGAAGACCGTCGCCGTGCACTTCGGCACCTGAGAACGTCGGTACGACAGAGATTTCGGTACGACAGAGAAGAGGTCGCTGATGGCTGACGAGACGATCGGCATCGTCGGCGCCGGCATCGTGGGGCTCGCCACCGCCCGCGAGATCGCCCTGCGCCGCCCCGGCACCCGGGTCGTGGTCCTGGAGAAGGAACACGAGGTCGCCGTCCACCAGACCGGCCACAACTCCGGGGTCGTGCACGCCGGCATCTACTACGCCCCCGGCAGCCTCAAGGCCGACCTGTGCGTCCGAGGCGTATCGATCCTGCGCGAGTACTGCCAGGACCGCGGGCTGCCGTACGACGAGATCGGCAAGCTCGTCGTGGCCGTACGCGAGGACGAGCTGGGCCGGATGGAGAACCTCTACGAGCGGGCCCGGAACAACCACGTGCCCGAACTCCGCAGGATCTCCAAGGAGGAGATCAAGGAGCTGGAACCCCATGCGGGCGGCATCGCGGCCCTGCACTCGCCGCGCACCGCGATCACCGACTACCCGGCGATCGCGCGGGAGTTCGCGAAGGACATCGAGGCCTCCGGCGGCGAGGTGCGGCTCGGCTTCCCGGTCACCTCCATCACCAATGTGCCGGGCGGCATCGAGGTCGCCTCCGGTCAACAGCGCGTCCGCGTCGACCGGTTGATCCTCTGCGCGGGCCTCCACTCGGACGCCGTCGCCAAGATGGCGCAGGACAAGCGGGAACCGAAGATCATCCCCTTCCGGGGCGAGTACATGCTCCTGAAGCCGGACCGCACCCACCTGGTGCGCGGGCTCATCTACCCGGTGCCCGACCCCCGTTACCCCTTCCTCGGCGTGCACTTCACCCCACGCGTCGACGGCACCGTCGAGGTCGGCCCGAACGCCGTCCTCGCCCTCGCGCGCGAGGGCTACAAGCTCGGCCGCCTCTCCGTGAAGGACCTCGCGGGACTCGCCGCCTACCCCGGTTCCTGGAAGATGGCCGCCCAGCACTGGCGCACCGGCATCAAGGAGTACCGCGGCTCCCTGTCCGCGTCCGCCTTCATGAAGGACGCAAAGCTCTACGTCCCCGGAGTCGGCGTCTCCGACGTCGTGCGCGGCGGGGCGGGCGTCCGCGCCCAGGCACTGGACCCCGACGGCACCCTCGTGGACGACTTCCGCATCCACCAGGTCGGCCGGATCACCGCCGTCCGCAACGCGCCCTCGCCCGCCGCCACCGCCTCCATGGCGATCGCCGAGCACATCGTCGGCGCCGTCTTCGACACCCCGTCCGCACACTGAGAATGCCCTGCGCAGAGCGGTGTTTCGCGCAACTACTGCTTGCGCCCCCGGGACTCTGCAAGGCCCCGTCACCCGCCTAGCGTTCCCTCCGTAAAGACCTTCGAGAGAAAGAGTTCCGGCCATGTTCGTTGTCGACACGCAGATCCACATCTGGAAGGAAGAGACCCCGGACCGCCCCTGGGTCCCGGGAGCGCGTGAGCGCATCCGCCTCAACGGACACCGCGAGGAGGCCTTCTCGTACGAGGAGGCGCTGGAGCTGATGGACGAAGCCGGCGTCAACCGGGCGCTGATCCTGCCGCCGTCCTGGGAGGGCGACCGTATCGACTACGCCCTGGAGGCCTGCGAGGCGCACCCCGACCGCTTCGGGATCATGGCGCGCATCCCGCAGAACAAGCCCGAAGAGGGCAAGGCGATGCTGGCGGACTTCGCGCAGAACCCGCATGTGAAGGGCACCCGCCTCACCTTCCACCGGCCGCAGGACCGCAACTGGATGATCGACGGCACCAACGACTGGTACTGGCCGATCGCCGAGGAGCTGCGCATTCCGACGATGGTCCACGCGCCCATCTGGAAGCGGGAGTTGGGTGAGATCGCCGCCAAGCACCCCGAGCTGAGGATCATCATCGACCACATGGGCATCATGGCCCGCTGCGTCGACGACGCGATCGGCTACTGGGTCTCGGAGACCGCCGACCTCGCCGCCCACCCGAACATCTACGTGAAGGTCTCGGCGCTCCCCGGCTACTCCACGCAGCCCTTCCCGAACAACAACATCCAGAAGTACGTGCGCGAGATGGTCGACAAGATGGGCCCGCAGCGCTGCTTCTACGGCACCGACATCACCCGCCTGCTCGGGCACGGCATCACCTACACCGACACGATCGAGCAGTTCACCAAGCACTGGGACTTCACGCCCGAGGAGCTTGAATGGATCATGGGCCGCGGTATCTCCGAGGTCCTGAACTGGCCGATCGAGGGCTGAGGACGGACGAGAGATGACCGACACCACCCACACCCCTGGCGCCGACGGCGGCGACGCTCTCGTGACCGCCTTCAACGCCGTCGGCGCCGACTACATCTTCTGTTCGTCAGGCTCCGAGTGGGCCCCCGTCTGGGAGTCCCTGGCCCGCCGCCACCGCGACGGACTGCCCTGCCCGCAGTACCTGGACCTGACCCACGAGACCGTCGCCGTCGGCATGGCCACCGGCTACGGACTGATCGAACGCCGGCCGCAGGGCGTCCTGCTGCACGCCGCCCCCGGTCTCCTCCAGGGCTCGATGGCCGTGCACGGCGCGCTGCTCGCGGGCGTCCCGATGGTGGTCAGCTCCTCGGAGTCCACCACGTACGGCGACGGCCCAGGACAGGACCCGGGCGGCCAGTGGTACCGCAACCTGTCCGTCGTCGGCGGCCCGCACCAGATCGCCCAGCCCTTCACCAAGTGGTCCAACGAGGCCGCCAGCGTCCACACCCTTCCTACGATGGTGACGCGGGCGGCGGAACTGGCCTGGCGCGCCCCGGCGGGACCGGCGTACCTCAACGTCCCGCTGGAGATCCTCCTCGAGGACTGGGACGGGCGTGAGGCCAAGCCGATCGTGAAGCCCGGCTCGACGCACAGCTCGCCCGAAGAGGTCGACCCCGTCGCCCAGTTGATCCGCGAGGCGAAGAACCCGGTCATCGTCACCGAGACGGCCGGGCGCGAGGCGGGCGGCTTCGAGGCACTCCTCGCCTTCGCCGAGGCCTGGCACATCCCGGTCGTCGAGCCCGACTCGGCGGTCTGCGGCAACTTCCCCCGCACTCACCCGCTGCACGCCGGCAGCGACATCGGCCCCTGGATGGACGAGGCGGACCTCATCCTCCTCGTCAACTGCCGGGCCCCCTTCTACCCGCCGTCGCGCCGCCCCTCCCAGGCCACCGTCGTCGTCATCGACGAGGTGCCGCAGCGCCCGCACATCGTCTACCAAGTCCTCTTCGCCGACCGGTACTTGGAGGGCAACGTCGCCAACACCCTGCGCCAGCTCGCCAAGCGGGCGAAGGACCTCGACGAGACGGCCGTGGCGGAACGCAGGGCCGCACAGGAGGCCCGTTTCGCGGCTGAGCAGACGGCGATCACCCAGGCCGAGACCAAGGCCGAGGGCGCCGAGGGCATCGACCCGGTCCTCGTCGCCGCGACCCTGCGCAAGCTGCTCGACGGGGCGAACGGGATCGTCGTCGACGAGACCATCACCCACAGCCGTGTCGTCAAGCGCCACGTCCAGACCGCCGACCCCGACTCGTACTTCTACGTCCAGGGCGGCCTCGGCCAGGGCATCGCGGTCGCCCTCGGCGTCAAACTCGCCGCGCGGGAACGCCCGGTGGTCCTCACCATCGGCGACGGCGCCTTCACCTACAACCCGGTCATCCAGTCGTACGACGCGTCCAAGGCCTACGAACTCCCGTTGCTGATCGTGGTGTTCAACAACCGCGTCTACAAGTCGATGAACCTCAACCACCGCAGGTTCTACCCCGAGGGCGCCGCCGCCGACACCGGTGAGTGGCTCGGCACCGATCTGCACCGGCTGCCCCGACTCGCCGCGTTCGCCGAGCCGTTCGGGATGCACACCGAGACCGTCGACGCCCCCGAGGCCCTGGCCCCCGCGCTGGAGCGTGCGCTCAAGGCCGTGGCGGAGGGCACCACCGCCGTCGTCGACGTCCTCGTCACCCGCTGAACCAGGAAGGCACCCGCCACCATGTCCGACACCGCAACGCCCAAGCCGGGCAAGGTCCTTGTCGCCGCCGACGACCTGCGCACCCTCTCCGCCGCACTCCTGGAGAAGGGCGGTCTGAACGCCGAGCAGGCGCGCACCACCGCCGACGTGTTCGTGTGGGCCGCGCTGCGCGGCGTCGACTCGCACGGCATCGCCCGCGTCCCCGCCTACCTGGAACTGCTGGCCAAGGGCGTGGCCAACGCCGACGCCGACATCACCGTCGAGTCCACCGCCCCGGCCGCCGCCGTCCTGGACGCCGACCGCGCCCCCGGCCCGGTCGCGCTCAGCGCCGCCGCCGACGAGGCGGTGACGCGAGCCAGGATCAGCGGGGTTGCCGCCGTCGGGGTCCGCCGTACCGTGCACACCGGCGCCATCGGCTACTACGTGTCGAAGATCGCCGAGCAGGGACTCGTCGGCATCGGCTACGTCGCCGGGATGCCCAACATGGCCTACAGCGGCGTCAAGGGCGCCGCCGTGGCGACCAGCCCCCTCGCCATCGCCGTACCGGCGCAGGCCCACGCCCCGCTGCTGCTCGACATGGCCACCGCCACCATCGCCCTCGGCAAGATCCGCCAGGCGAAGGCGAGCGGCACCCCGCTCCCCGAAGGCGCCGCCGCCACCGCAGACGGCACCCCGACCACCGACCCCGAACTCGCCGTCATGCCGCTGCCGTTGGGCGGCGCCAAGGGCTCAGGGATGTCCTTCGCGTTCGAACTCCTCACCAGCGTGCTGGTCGGCGCGCCGATCTTCGCCGCGTTCCACTCGGACGACCCGCAGGGCCGCAAGCACCGCCAGAACGCCCTCCTGATCGCCCTCGACCCGGCGGCCTTCGGCGACCCGGCCGCGTTCACCGAGGCGGTCGACGCGACACTGGGCACCCTCAAGCAACTGCCCCCGGCCGACGGCGCGGAGGGCGTCTTCTACCCCGGCGAGCGCAGCGCGGCGGTCGCCGAGAGCCGAGGCGCGAAGGGCATCCCCGTCGCGCCGAAGGTCTGGCGCGAACTGACCGAGGCGGCAGGGAAGTTCGGCCTCACGCTGCCGGAGCCGGTGCCGTCGGCGTGACCCAGCTGCACTTCGCCGACCGTCCGAGGGGGATGGCCGGCGAAGTGCGTTGTCCGTGCGGGGAGTTCAGGCGCTGCCCACGGCCTCGCGCAGCTGACGGGCGATCAGGGCGTAGGTCTGGAGGGCGCGTTCGTCGTCCGTGCCGTCGTACCCGTGGTCGGCTCCCGCCACGTCGACGTGGTCGACGAGTGACCCCGCCGTCCGCAACCGGTCGGCGTAGCGCACACCCTCCGCCTTGAGCAGGTCGTACTCGGCCGTGACGACCAACGCCGGGGCGATGTCCTTCAGGTCCGCGGTGTCCGAGGGATGGGCGGGCGACACCAGCCGGTCGGCACGCACCTTCGGATCCGGGACGTACGACGAGTCGAAGACCTCCGCCATCCAGGGCCGCAGCACCGGCTTGGCGATGGCCGCGTGCTTGTCCTTCGCGCTGGTCGCCAGGTCGAGCGGCGGATAGTGCAGCACCTGGAGCGCGATCGAGGGACCGCCCTCCTCCCACGCCTGCCGTGCCACCGCCGCCGCGAGTCCGCCCCCGGCACTCTGCCCGCCCACGGTGAGCCGGTCACCGTCCCAGCCCTGCTCCGCGCCGTGCTCCGCGATCCACCGGACCACCTCGAAGGCCTGCCGGGGCGGCGCGGGGAACGGGTGCTGCGGCGCGACGACGTAGTCCACGTTGACCACCACGACCCCCGCCTCCGCCGCGAGGAAACGGCACAGGGGGTCGTCCAGTTCGGTCAGCGGTACGACGTAGCCGCCGCCGTGGAAGTTCACGTGCACCGGGGGCGGCGGACCCTCACCGGCCGGCAGATACACCGTCGCCCGCGCCGGGGCGACGCTGCTCGGGATCGTCAACTCCCGTGTCCGGCGCGGAAATTCAGGAAGCCGCTGATGCGAGGCGGCGGCGGAACCACGCCCGCTGGGACGCCGGTCGGCCATCACGGACAGACGCTGCAGGGACCTGGCGGCAAGTGCGGCCACCGCCGGCCGGGCCAGAACAGACATACCGCTCCATGGGTGGGGTGCGAGAGGCAGGGGGCTTCGAGGGGGAGGATTCCCGTCCGATTACCGGTGATCCGGTGTTCCGCTCCGTCAGTGCGGCCCGCGACGCCGGGCCCGTCGGTCACCGGAACCGGACGGGCTCGTCCAGGTGCCCGTGTTCATGGCACGGCCCGTGGGCCGCCGGCGCGACCGCCGCCTGCGCCGTCTCGATCATCTGCTCGCTGTCGGTCGCCGCGTCGGCCAGGCTCGCGCAGCACACGACGAGGAGCGCGGCGCCCGCGACGAACGGCAGGGCCCGGCGCGGGGGAGGAGGAGCGAGCAGCGCCCGGACCCGCTGCGGTACCGCACCGCCGGTCGCGGCCAGCGCCGGGCGGGACCGGTCCGCCGAGCCGGCCAGCGCCGCCCGGCCCACGGCATGCGCGACGACCGTGCGATCGCCGACGCGCACCGCGGCCTCCTCGTCGGCCCAGCGCTCCAGGACGAACCTACCCGCGCCGGACAGCGGTCGTAGCAGGGGATTCGCGGCGGCGGAGAGGCGCCAGAGGGTCTGGAAGAGATGGTGGCGGCCGCGCAGGTGGGCCCGCTCATGGGCGAGCAGCGCCTCGCGTTCGCGGTCGCCGAGGCAGCGCAGCATCCCGCGCGACACCACGATCCGGCCCGGCGCCCCCGGCAGCGCGAACGCCTCCGGCACCGCCATGTCCAGGACGGCCAACTCCGTGTCGCCGGGCAGGAGTCGGCACTCGCGGCGGGCCCAGCGAAGATGCCGTAGCTGACGTACCGCGGCGACCGTGAGGCCGGTGAGGGAGGCGAGGAGGGCGAGAGCGGCGGTCCCGGCAACCGTGAGGTAGACCGGGTCGGAGGCGCGCACGGCAGCGACCGACCAGCGGCCCTCCTCGGCGACCTCCGGGAGCTGCGCCAGCCCGGCGAACGCCAGCAGCGCCAGCGAACCCAGCCAGCCCAGCGACGCCACCAGCGCGGCCGCGGCCAGCGACCAGGCGGCCGGGCGCGGGGCCAGTCGGTGGGCGGCGCGGGGCGCGAACACCGCGAGCACCATGGTGATCAGGAGGGGCACGTACACGCTGATCAGCACGGGATCACGGTCCCTCGTCGGGGCGGTCGGTGTGCTGCGGGCCGTCGGGCCCGGACAGCAGCCGTTGCAGCAACTGCTCGTCCTGCTCGGAGAGTTCGGAGACGAAACGGGCGAGCACCGCCTCGCGGTCGCTGCCGCGCTCCAGCAGCGAACGCATCCGCTCCGCGGTGTGCGTCGCCTCGTCCCGCGCCGGCGCGTACGCGTAGCCGCGGCCCGCGCGGTGCCGGACGAGCATCCCCTTGTCGTACAGCCGGGACAGGATCGTGAGCACGGTGGTGTACGCGAGGTCTCCCGGCAGCCGGTCCTTGACCTGGCGCGCGGTCTGCGGCCCGTCGGCGCCGTAGAGGGCGGCGAGGACCCCGCTCTCCAGCTCACCGCGCGCCCGCCTGCCGGATGTCGCTCCGGGCTCGTCGTTCTTCGGGTCGTGCACTGTTCACCCCACCGCCTTCCCTCGCTCGGCAGTCCAGCCTACCCGTCGACCTACTACGGCCTGTAGGAAGTGCGCCAGGGTCCGGACCAGCCGGGCGAAAGGCCGGTCAAGGGGCTGATCGAGAGGCCGGCCGGGGCTGTGCGTTCCTGAACTACTACATGTCGTACGAGCTTACCTACTACATGTTGTAGAGTTTCGCCGCTCCACTCCACCTGCGGAGGAAAAAGCCCATGCCCCACCCCGGAAACCCGGTGCGCCGCCCGTCATCGGCCGAGCGGGTCGTCATCGTCTCGGCGAGTGTCGGGGCCGGTCACGACGGCGCCGCCGCCGAACTGGAGCGGCGACTGCTCGCGGCCGGACTGGCCGTCGACCGGTTCGACCTGCTGGACGTGCTGCCCGCCCGGCTCGGCCGACTCGTCCGGGACGGCTACCACCGCCTGCTCGTCCGGGCGCCCTGGGCCTACCAGCGGATCTACAGCAGCACCGAACGCGCCGGAGGCGGCGGCCCCGTCGCGCGGGCCCTGCTGCGCTCCGCCGAGACACGGCTGCTGCGCGCATTGCCCGCCGACACCGCCGCCGTCGTGTCGACCTACCCGGGCGCGAGCCGGGTCCTGGGCTCGCTCCGGCTGGACGGCCGGCTGACCGTGCCCGTCCTCACCTACCTCACCGACTTCTCGGTGCACCCGCTGTGGGTGGCCGACGGCGTCGACGTCCACCTCGCGCTGCACGCCGTGCCCGCCGCGCAGGCCCGGGCCGCCGGAGCGCGCGACGTCCGCGTGTGCGGGCCGGTCGCCGACCCGCGCTTCCACCCCGTGCCCGCACCGGCCCGCGCCGCGGCCCGCGCCCGCTTCGGCCTGCCGCCAACTGCCCCACTGGCCTTGCTGGTTGCCGGTTCCTGGGGTGTGGGTCCGGTCCGTGAGGTCGCCCGGGACCTGCGCGACTGCGGCGCGGCCGTACCGCTCGTGGTCTGCGGCCGCAACGACACACTCGCCGAGCAGCTCCGCGCGGACGGCATCGAGCACGTCTACGGCTGGGTCGACGACATGCCCGGCCTGATGCACGCCGCCGACGTCCTGGTCCAGAACGCGGGCGGCCTGACCTCCCTGGAGGCCTTCGCCACGGGCCTGCCCGTCGCCAGCTACGGCTGCATACCCGGCCACGGTCTCACCAACGCCGCCGCCCTGGACGAGGCGGGCGTCGCCGCGTGGATCCGCGACCCGGCCCAACTCAAGCACGTACTGGCCGAGTTGATCGACGGCCCACGCGGCCTGCTCCAACGCGAGGCGGCCCACGCCCTGTTCACGGCCGACCCGCACGGCCCGGCCGCCGAGACGGCCCGCGTCTGCCGCACCGGCACCGCCCCCATGGCCGCACCCGCTCCCCGAAGGACCGTCCGCCCGGCCGCCTTCCGCCTCGCCACCACCACCGCCCTGGCCTGCGCGGTCTGGGCGGGCGCGGTCGGCACCGCGGTCGCCACGACCGACGGCGCCCCGGACCTGATGCACGCGATAGGCCAGCACCTCGACCTGGACGACTTGTCCCACGAACACCACACGGGCCACGTGCCGCACGGCGTGCACGGGAAGGGACGGCACGCGTGACGGGCGAGGGTCTTCGTGTGGTGCGGCAATGGGCGTCACGCGTGACCGCCGACGGTCTTCCTACAACTGCCCGCGCCGCCGGGTCCGTCGCGGCCCGCATGAAGGGGCACCCCGCATGACCCCAACTCCCCTTCCCCCGCCGACCGTTCGCGCCACCGGACCCCGCACGAAGGACCGCCCCGCATGACCGCCACCCGCCTCCTCCGCACGACCGCCCGCATCGCGCTCCCCGCCCTCCCGCTCCTCGCCGCCGCGTACGCCGCCCCCGTCCTCTCCACCTACGGCCCGCTCCGCAACCGCGTCATGCCCCGCCTCGCCGGTCGCGGCCGCGAGGACCACGTGGCGCTCACCTTCGACGACGGCCCGGACCCACTGTCGACACCCCTCTTCCTGCGCCTGCTCGACGAGCGGCGGGTGCACGCGACCTTCTTCCTCCTCGGCAGCCAGGCGGTACGCGCCCCCGGCCTGGTGCGTGAGATCGCCGCCGCAGGACACGAGATCGCCGTCCACGGCTGGCTGCATCGCCCGCTGCTGCTCCGCGGCCCCCGCGCCACCCACGACGACCTGGCCCGCGCCCGCGACACGGTCGGCGACCTCACCGGACGCGCGCCCCACCTCTTCCGCCCGCCCTACGGCGTGATGTCGACCGCCGCCCACCTCGCGGCCCGCCGCCTGGACCTCACGCCGGTGCTGTGGACGGCCTGGGGCGAGGACTGGCGGGCGCGCGCCACCCCCGAGTCGGTACATCGGACGGTCACCGCGGACCTGCACGGCGGCGGGACCGTCCTGCTGCACGACTCCGACTGCACCTCGGCCCCCGCCTCGTGGCGCGCCACCCTCGGCGCCGTGCCCCGCATCCTCGACACCTGCGCGGCGCGAGGCCTGTCGGTGGGGCCGCTGCGCGAGCACGCTGTGGATCCGCTCTGAAGCCGAGAAAGTTGTTGCCTGTCCCGGTCGGCGGAATTCACGTTCGCGAGTACCTGGACCAGAGGGCGCCCGAGCGGTGGGACCGCCGGGAAGTACTCTCTCGGCAGCAGCCGCGGTAACCGCCCGCCGTAACTTACTTGAGTTACGCAACAATATGGTAAAGTGGGTTCCATGTCCACACCACCGACCCCCGCCGACCCTGCCTCCCCGGAGGTGACCGAGATCGAGCGAGCCCTCACTCGGATCACCTACCTGAGCACGCGTGCCCGCCAGCACGACCGGCTGATGGCCCTCGCCGGGGTGCCGCTGGACCGGGCGGCCGTGGCGTTGCTGCGGCAGGTCGCCGACTCCGACCCGCTGCGCCCGGGGGAGCTGGCCCAGCGCCTCGGGGTGGAGGCCTCGCATGTGACGCGGACGGTGCAGCAGCTGCAGAAGGCCGGCTACGTCACCCGCGCGCCCGACCCCGACGACCGCAGGGCCCAGCGGATCGAGCTGACCGAGGCCGGCCGGAAGGCCGTGATCAGCGTCCGGGACGCCGGTGCGCGCGGTATGCAGATGGCCCTCTCCGAGTGGTCGACGGACGAACTGCAGCAACTGGCCGCGCTGTTCCACCGCATGGTCGACGACTTCCTGAAGTACGCGATCGACGAGGACGGCGAGCCGGGGGCCGCGGCGCCTGCGAGCACGGTCTGAGGTCCGGATACGGATTGCTCAAGTCCCGTCGAGCGGGGGCCTGTTGCGGGTCGGGTGCGCCTCAGCCGAGGTCGGCGACGATCTGCGGGAGGTCCGCCGTCGAGCGGATGCCGGGCGGCGCCGCGCAGACGAACGGCACGGCGTTGACCGCCCGGTTCGCGGTGTAGGACGGGGACATCGCGGCCATCCGGTCGAGCGGCACGGGGAACCGCAGATCGACCTCGAGCGGCGCGTCCCCCTCGACCGAGACGTGCCAGCCGGTCGCGCGGAGATCCCAGGCGGGGTCGAGGTCGGTGGCGCAGTACCAGTTCGCGCGGAACCGCAGCAGCGGTCGGCCCTTCCGCAGCCCGGACACGGTGATCCGCTGCGCGGCGACCGTGCCTTCGGGCAGCGTGCCCGCGGCAATTCGGGTGGTACGCCGGGCGGTTGCGACCTCGCCGACCACCTCCACCGAGTCGAGCGGTGCCGAGAGCGCCTCCGCGAGCAGCCGCAGCGACGGGCCGAAGCTGTCGCGCAGCCCGGCCAGGCGCTGTTCACCGAACTCGGCAGGGGGGCGGCCGAAGCCCATCACCTCGAACAGCAGCCCGGGGGAGTCCCGTTGGGAGAGATCCGCGAACTCGTCGATCGTCAGCGCGTCGAGCCGCCGCTGGATCGAGGTGAGCGCCAACGGCAGGGCCTCCGTGATGAATCCGGGACTGCTGCCCGTGCTGTGGACTGAAGTCCCGCCCCGCGCGCGCGCCTCCTCGACCCGCTTCCGCGCGACCGGATCCATGCTGGGCGCGTGATGGAACTCGCCGCGCGTGGACACGACGTTCACCCCGGACGAGAGCAGCGCGCACACCTCGTCGATGTCACAGGCGCGCGGGGTGTAGAGGACGCAGTCGGCGCCGAGCGCCAGGATCTCGTCGAGGTCGTGTGTGGCAACGATCCCGGTGACACCGTGCCCGCCCCCGCTCAACTCACCTGCGTCCAGGCCCGACTTGGCCGGCGTATGGACGTACACGCCGGCCAGGGTCAGTCGCGGATGCTCCAGTACGGCACGCATCGTGCGGGCGCCGATGTTCCCGGTGGCCCACTGCACGACCCGGTAGCGCTGTACCCCATGCCGTAGCGGCTCGGTCATCGCCCACCTCCCGTTGCGGTGGGCGAGAACCGTACTCTCCACTATGGAGAGCGTCAATTACGTGGTCGTGGATGACCCGTCAGTTGCTGAGTGCCCGTCAGTTGCGCACCGGGACGCCCGAGAGGCCGCCGAGGCAGAACTGCCAGACCTCCTCGGCCGTGACCGCGGCGGCGTGGCTGTCGGACGGAACTCCGTTGCCCTGTGCGACGAACATGACCGTCTGCATCAGGATCGAGGCCTGACGGCGGGGCTTCCCGGCGGGGATGACACCGGCGTCCTCGGCCTGCTCGACCAGCTCCGTGAACACCTGGAGCAGGGGGAGATGAGCGGTCGCCACCTGCGCGGGATGCTTCACCAGAAGCTGGAGCGCGAAGTCGCTGAACAGCGGGCGCTCCACACCGGGGTTGGACAGTGACTGCTGGAAGAGCATCTCCACCCCGAGCCGCAGCGCCTGGAGCGGATCCGACTGGGAGCCGGCCGTCTCGCGGATCTCCGCCGCCGACGTGGACAGCGCGTCCTCGAACAGGGCGAGCAGCAGCTCGTGTTTGCCGTCGAAGTGCTGGTAGAAGCTGCGCAGTGACTGTTTGGAGCGGTCCACGACCTCCTGGACCGTGAAGTCCGTCGTCCGCTTCTCCGCGATGAGTTCCTGCGCCGCGTCCAGGAAGCGCTGCACGCGTTGTTCGGCGCGGAGCTTCGCGGCACGGGTGGAACGCTCGACGGCGCGCTGGCGCCAGGCTGGTTGCTCTTCGGGGACAGCTGTCACGCGAAGAACGATACTCCACTTCAGCGGTAACACCTGGGCTTCCCCTACCGAAGGGCGCACTGCAGGTTTCGAGACCCTTACTTGCGTGAGATGAGAATGATATTCTCACCGCCATCCGTCCGGGTTGGCAGGAGGTTCGTCTGACATGGCATGGGACTTTTCCACCGAGCCGGAGTTCGAGAAGAAGCTGGAGTGGATCAGGCAGTTCCGCTCCGAGCGCGTGGATCCGCTCGACCTGCTCTATCCGGACCGCGCGTACCACCCCCTGGACGACGAACTCGGCCCCGTGGTGCGGACGTTGAAGCAACAGGTCCGCGACGAGGGCCTGTGGGCACCGCATCTCGGCCCCGAGCTGGGCGGGCGCGGCTTCGGCCAGGTGAAGCTGGCGCTCATCAACGAGATCCTGGGCCAGTCGAGTTGGGCCCCGGTCGTCTTCGGCACGGCCGCCCCCGACACCGGGAACGCCGAGATCATCGCCCGCTACGGCACCGACGAGCAGAAGGAGCGCTACCTCCAGCCCCTGCTCGAGGGTGAGTGCTTCTCCTGCTTCTCCATGACCGAGCCCCAGGCCGGCGCCGACCCCACGATGTTCACCACCCGCGCCGAGCGCGACGGCGACGACTGGGTCATCACCGGGCGCAAGTTTTTCTCCTCCAACGCCCGCACCTCGAAGTTCGTCATCGTGATGGCCGTGACGAACCCCGACGTCAGCCCGTACAAGGGCATGTCGATGTTCCTCGTGCCCAGCGACACCCCCGGCGTCCGCATCGAGCGCCACCTCGGCATCATGGGCGAGGCCACCGACGAGGGCATGCACGCCCTCATCGCCTACGACGGCGTCCGGGTCCCCGCCGACGCGCTGCTCGGCGGCGAGGGCCAGGCCTTCGCGATCGCCCAGACCCGGCTCGGCGGCGGCCGCGTCCACCACGCCATGCGCGTCGTGGGCCAGAGCCAGAAGGCGCTCGACATGATGGCCGAGCGCGCCCTGTCCCGTGAGACCCAGGGCGAGCGCCTCGCGGACAAGCAGCTGGTGCGCGCCGACCTCGCCGACTCCTACGCCCAACTCGCCCAGTTCCGGCTGTTCGTGCTCCACACCGCCTGGCAGATCGACAGGTACCAGGACTACAAGCGGGTCCGTAAGGACATCGCCGCCATCAAGTTCCTCACCCCGAAGGTGCTGCACGACATCGTGTACCGCTCGATGCACCTGCACGGAGCGCTCGGGGTCTCGAACGAGATGCCGTTCTCCGACATGTGGAACGGCGCTGCCGTCATGGCCGTCGTCGACGGTCCCACCGAGGTCCACAAGATCACCGTCGCCCGTGACCTCCTGCGCGGCTACCAAGCCGCCCCCGGCCTCTGGCCCACCCAGCACCTGCCCACCCGCCGCGCATGGGCCCGGAAGCAGTTGGAGGACCTGCTGTGACGCTCGCGAACACGGAATCCCTCGCCCGCTGGCTGGACGACCAGGGCATCGCCCCCGGCGAACCCGTCGAGACGTCGTACATCTCCGGAGGCACCTCCAACGACATCTACGGAATCCGGCGCGGCGACGTGAGCATGGTGCTGCGCAAACCGCCGGAGAAGGTTCCGCCGGGGCGCAACGAGACCATGCTCCGCGAATACCGCGTCCTCAAGGCGCTCAACGGCACGGACGTCCCGCACCCCGAGGCGATCGCCGTGTGCGACGACACGAGTGTGCTCGGCTCCTGCTTCTACCTCATGGCCCATGTCGACGGCTGGTCCCCGATGAACTCCGGCGGCTGGCCCGAGCCGTTCCTCGGTGACCTGTCCCTGCGCCCCGGCCTCGCCTACCAACTCGTGGAAGGCATCGCCAAGTTGGGCAGCGTGGACTGGCGCACCCAGGGCCTGGAAGGCTTCGGCCGCCCCGACGGCTTCCACGACCGGCAGGTCGACCGCTGGCTCGCCCACCTCGCCGCGTTCCGGTTCCGCGAGATACCGGGCCTGGAGAACGCCGCTGCCTGGCTGCGGGATCACCGTCCCGCCCACTGGGAACCCGGCATCATCCACGGCGACTACCAGTTCGCCAACGTCATGTTCCAGCACGGCGCACCCGCGCGGCTCGCCGCCCTCGTCGACTTCGAAATGGCCACCGTCGGCGACCCGTTGCTCGACCTCGGCTGGGTGATCATGGGCTGGCCGGACGCCGACGAGGACCGCACCCAGAAGGGCTACGTCGACTACACCGGCATGCCCGACCGCGCCGACCTGCTGGAGCACTACGCCAAGGTCAGCGGCCGGGACGTCAGCGAGATCGACTACTACGTGATCCTCGCCCGCTTCAAGATGGCCGTGGTCCTGGAAGGCGGCTACGCCCGTCACGTCCGGGGCGAGGGCGGAAACCCGAAGATGGCCCACTACGGCGACGTCGTCCTGCAGATGGCCGCCCAGGCGGCCCAACTTGCCGCGACGACCCGGCTATGAGAGCAGCCCGCTGCCACACCGTCGGCGGTCCGGTGGTCGTCGAGGACATCCCCGAACCTCCTCTCCCCGGACCGGAGTTCGCCGAGGAGAACGGCATTCCGGTCGACGTGCACTACGCCGCCATCAACTTCGCCGACGTCCTCGTCATCGACGGCACCTACCAGGTGAAGGCGGAGCCGCCCTTCATCCCCGGCAGCGAGTTCGCCGGCGCGGTCGCCGCCGCCGCGCACGGATTCGAGAAGGGTGAGCGGGTCTTCGGCTCGATGTTCGTCGGCGCCTTCGCCGAACGCGTCACCGCCCGCCCCGCCGCCCTGAGCCGCATCCCCGACGACATCCCCACACAGCGCGCGGCGGCCTTCGGCGTCAGCCACGCCACCGCCTACGACGCCCTCCGCCTGGTCGCCGACGTACGGCCCGGCGAACGCGTCGCCGTCCTCGGCGCGGCCGGCGGGGTCGGCCTCGCCGCCGTCGAACTCGCCGCGCTGCTCGGCGCGGAGGTCGTCGCCGTCGCCTCGACGGAAGAGAAGCGCACGGCGTGCGCCGCGCAGGGGGCGCAAGTGACCCTGCCGTACGACGAGTTGAAGCGGAGCCTGCGGGACGCGGGCGGCGCCGACGTCGTCATCGACCCCGTCGGCGGGCCGTACGCGGAAGAGGCGCTGCGGGCCATGCGCTGGGGAGGGCGGTTCGTGAGCGTGGGATTCGCGAGCGGCGAGATCCCGCGCATCCCCCTCAACCTCCCCCTGCTCAAAGGCGTCAGCCTGCACGGCTTCGACCTCGGCGGCTGGGCCCGGCACCGGCGGGACGACCTGGTCACCGCCCGCACCGAACTCCACGGACTGTTCGCCGCCGGGAAGATCAGGCCCCGCGTCCACGCCGTGTATCCGCTCGCCGACGTCGCCGAGGCCCTCGCCCTGGGGCGCCGCGCCATCGGCAAGGTCCTTCTGGAGGTCGCGCATGGAGTTTGAGTTCGACGACGAACAGCGGCTGCTCCAGCGAGTGGTCCGCGAAACGGTCACCAAGTCACGGTCCCTGCCCGAGAAACAACTCTGGGACACCTACCTGGACTTGGGCTGGCTCGAAGCCCCGCCGGTGGAACTCGCCATCGTCCTGGAGGAGCTGGGGTACGCCGCCGACCCGACACCCTTCCTCGCCACGGCCACCTGGTTCGCACCACTGGCCGGACGCCTGCCGCACGGCTCGGGCACCGGTGTCTTCGACGGCGCGGGGAAGTTCGTCCTCGACGCCGACCGCGCCGACGAGATCGCCCTTCTCACCTCCGAGGGCGTGGTCGTACGGGACGGAAAGGAACTCGCCGCCGAGCGACTTTCCGTGTTCGACCCGACCCTGCACATCGCCCGGGTCGAGGCACCCGACCTCGTAGCCGGCGTACCGGACCTGGCCCTCATGGGCCTCGCGGTCAGCACGGTGGGCAGTTGCCGGCGCATCCTCGACCTGGTCGTCGCCCATGTGAAGCAACGGCACCAATTCGGCGTCCCCATCGGCTCCTTCCAGGCTGTCAAGCACAAGGCCGCCGACATGTACGTCGCCATCGAACGCGCCAAGGTGCTCGCCTACTTCTCCGCGCTCACCCTCGCCGAGGACGACCCGCGCAGCGGCCGGGCCGCCGCCATGGCCAAGGCCGCCGCCGGAGACTGCCAACGGGTCTGTTTCCGCAACGGGTTCCAGCTGTTCGGCGCCATGGGCTACACGTGGGAGAACGAACTGCAGATCCATCTCAAGCGGGCCAAGGCCGGGGACCTGCTCCTCGGTACGGCGTCCGAGCACAGGAAGGCGCTGCTGGTATGAGGCTGGCCCCCGACCCCGAGGTCGAGACGTTCCGCGCCGATTTCAGCGCCTTCCTCGACGCCCACCTGCCCTCCCTCGAAGAGGCCACCGTCCGCTCCAAGTCCAGTGCGGACATACCCGATTGGGCCCGCCGCTGGCAGCGCAAGCTCTTCGACGCGGGCTGGCTCCTGCCCGCCCAGCCACCCGAGTACGGCGGCCGCAACGCCACCCTGCCCCAAGTCGTCGCCCATCTCGAGGAGTTGTCCCGGCGGCGGATCTATCACAGCTTCAACCCGCAGGGCCTCAACATCATCGCCGCCTCCCTGCTCACCTTCGGCACCGAGGAACAGAAACGCGACTGGGCCCTGCCCCTGCTGCGTGCCGAGATCACCGCCTCGCTCGGCATGAGCGAGCCGGGAGCAGGTTCGGACCTGGCCGGGCTGCGCACCCGCGCGTCCCTCGAGGGCGACCACTTCGTCGTCAACGGGCAGAAGGTGTGGACCTCGGGCGCGCACGACGCCGACGTCCTGCTCACCTTCGTCCGCACCGACCCCGACGCCCCCAAGCACAAGGGCATCAGCGTCCTGCTCATCCCCACCGACTCCGAGGGCCTGGTCCGCCGGCCCTTCGGGTCCATCGCCGCGCCCGACGACCTCGACTTCAACGAGGTGTTCTTCACCGACGTCCACGTCCCGAAGGAGAACCTCGTCGGCCCCCTCAACGAGGGCTGGCGCGTGGCCAACGGCTCGCTCGGCCACGAACGGACCCTGCTGTGGGTGCACTACGCCGAGCGCATGGACGCCCTGATCCACGACGCCGCCTGCGACGAGGGGTGGTTCGCGACTCTCCAAATGGACGTCCAGGCACTGCGGTTGCTCGGCTACCGGCTGCTCGGGCCCGACCGAAACCCGGTGGAGATCTCCGTGCTCAAACTGCTCGGCTCCGAGGCCGCGCAGAACGCCGAGCTGAACGCCCTCGAACAGCACGGGGCCGAGTCGCTGCTGCATCCCGTGCAGACGGGGCCGTACACCCATATGAACCTGGAGACGTTCAACGCCAGTTGGTTCGAGCGGTACGCGCGCAGCTTCGGCGGGACCATCGCCGGCGGCACCTCCGAGATCCAGCGCAACATCATCGCCGAGCGCATCCTCGGCCTGCCGCGCTGAAGCCGTCGTAGGCCACAACTGCCGTACGCCACAGCCATGTTCCGAAGCCAGAGCTTCGTGAGAGCCGACAGAGGACTAGACGCATGGACGAGATCCTGTACGAGGTGGACGACCGGGTGGGGATCATCACCCTCAACCGGCCCGAGGTCGCCAATGCCCAGAACGGTGAGCTCCTCGACGCCCTGGACGCGGCCTGGAGCCGGGCCGCGGCCGACGAGGACGTGAAGGTCGTTCTCCTGAAGGCCAACGGCAAGCACTTCTCGTCGGGACACGACCTGAAGGACCGCTGGCCGGCCCCGAAGGAGATCACCCTGGAGTGGATCTACAGCGCCGAGACCCGCCGCTACCTCGAATACACCCTGCGCTGGCGCAACGTGCCCAAGCCGACGATCGCCGCCGTGCAGGGCAAGTGCATCGCGGGCGGACTCATGCTCTGCTGGCCCTGCGACCTGATCGTGGCCGCCGAGAACGCCGAATTCTCCGACCCCGTCGTCCACATGGGCATCGGGGGAGTCGAATACCACGGGCACACCTGGGAGTTGGGACCGCGCAAGGCCAAGGAGATCCTCTTCACCGGCCGCGCCGTCACCGCCGAGGAGGCCGAGAAGGTCGGCATGGTCAACAAGGTCGTCCCCCTGGACCAACTGGGCGCCGAAGCCCTGGACCTGGCCCGGCAGATCGCCCGCATGCCGTCCTTCGGGCTCCGCCAGGCCAAGCGCGCCGTCAACCAGAGCCTCGACGTCCAGGGCTTCTACGCCGCCATCCAGTCCGTGTTCGACATCCACGAGACGGGACACGGAAACGCGTTGAGCGTGACCGGATATCCCATTCTCACGCGGCTCGACGCCATGAAGGAACGCCTCAAGGGCCAGTAGCCAGCAGCCGGGGCCGTCATCGCCCGCTGTGCGAGGTCGCGCCCCGGCTCATCGCCAGGACCGCGTCACGGCGGCTCAGCGCTCCGAACGGAGAACCGCCGGTCGGGGTCGGGCTGCCGCAGATCCAGGTCGGCCCGTCCGAGAGATGGGCGAGCGCCTCGGCGGCCACCTCGTCGGGATCGGCCAAGGTGCCGCCGTAGGAGCCCCCTTGGGCGCCCTCGGTCCGGCGCAGGGACGGGGTGTCGGTCCTGCCGAGCACCAGCCCCAGGACGTCCACCCCGCTGCCCCGCCACTCCGCCCAGAGGCTCTCCGCGAGGATGAGGTCGAACGCCTTGGACGCGCCGTAGGCGGCGAGCGTGGCGCCCCCGGCCCAAGCGGCGCCCGAGGTCACCAGGACTACGGCGCCGCGCTTGCGGGCCACCATCGGGCCACCGAAGCGGTACGCGGCTTCGAGTACGGCCGTGCAGTTGCGCCGCACCAGCCCCAGGTGGGTGCCGAGGTCCTTGTCGAGGAACGGGACGCTGCGGTCGTCGCTGCCGGCGTTGTAGACGAACAGACCGACCTCAAGACCGGCCGTCGCCTCCTCCAGCTCCGCCGGCGCGCCGGGGGAGCTGAGGTCGAGCGGGACGGTACGGACCTCGACGCCGTGCCGCGCGCGGATCTCGTCGGCGGAGGCCTCCAGCACGGGCAGGCGCCGGGCCACCAGCACGACGTTCACCCCCTGAGCGGCCAGCCGGTGGGCGAACGCGGCACCCACCCCGTCCGACCCGCCCGCGACGACACCCCACGGCCCGTACGTGCTCGCGAGAGATTCAGCCACTTGGTGCTCCTTGTCCAGGATGGTCGGGTCAACTCGGTTGCATGGGATGGTGGTTCAGACATCCGCGTCACGGCGACGACGACCGCCGGAGAACCGTCTTCTCGACCGCGTCGGACGACAGCACCGTCCCGATGATCCCCAGGTCGACACCGGCGCTGCGCGCCACCTCGCGCACCACACCGACGTCTTTGCTCATCAGGTCCGCGAGGCGCTCGGCGACCGCATCGACCGAATGCCCACCGGCGACGACAGTGAGCGCGCGACTGGTACCACTGCCGTGCTGGAGCGCGGCGAGAATCGTCTTCTCGTCGATGCCCACCGCCCCCGCCACCCGCACCGCGTCGACCGCGAGACCGACCTGCGCCACGAACAGGGCGTTGTTGACGAGCTTGACCCGCTGGCCGTTCCCGGCCGCACCCACGAACAGGATGGGTGAGGCGTACGCGTCCAACAGCGGCCGCATCTTGTCCAGTTGGGCCTCGTCGCCGCCGACCCACAGCGTGAGTCGGCCCGCCGCGATGTCGTGCGGGCCGCCCGAGAGCGCGGCGTCCAGCACCCCGACACCGCGCTCCGCGCCGGCCTCGGCGAGCAGCCGGACGGTGTCGGGATCGGAGGTGGTGTGCTGGACGAGTGTCGAGCCCGGTGCCATGGCGGCGAGGGCACCGTCCGGGCCGAGGCACACCGAGCGCACCTGCTGGTCCGTCAGTACGACGACCAGGACGGCGTCGGCGCCGCGCACGGTCTCCGCGACCGTGTCGGCCCACCTCACCCCGGCCGCGCGGGCGATGGCGCGTGTCGCGGGGCGGCGGGTGTGCACGGTGACGTCGTGGCCGGCGGTCATGAGCCGATCGACGATCGGTCGCCCCATGCGACCCAACCCTATGAGTCCGACTCTCAACTCTCCTCCAACGCAAGGGGGTTGGCGACGGGCGCCAGCATCGAACGGGGGCCGTCGGTGCCGTCGAGGTTGGCGTTGAGCGCGCACTCCCAGACGTCCAACACACCCCGGCCGCCGGAGATGCTGCTGCGAATGTCGGCGCGACCGCAGTTCCAGGACATCCTGCGTGCCGCGCCGACCGGGACCGTCGACCCCGCCGTGGACCCGGACGACGTCTTCGACATGCTCCTCGGTGCTGTCCTGACCCGCACCCTCCTGTCCACGGTCACGGCCCGCAACCGCCCCGTCGAGCGCACGGTCGACATGATTCTGCGAATGCTACGACCGCTCGACGGACCCGTCTGATCCACTCCGGTCAACTGGGCTGACCAGCACAGGAGTTCGCCTCAACGGCGTTCGTCGCGGAACACCTTCCCGCCTTTCATCACGAACCGCACGTCACCCATCACGGAGACGTCCTCCAGCGGATCGCCCGGCACCGCGATCAGATCGGCGAGCAGCCCTTCCGCGACCCGGCCCCTGTCCTCCGCGTCGATCAGTTCCGCCGCGTTCACGGTCGCCGCCTGGAGCGCCTCCAGGGGAGTCATCCCGCGGTCGACCAGGGCGATCAGCTCCTGCGCGCCGCGGCCGTGCGGGATCGCCGGCGCGTCCGTGCCCAGCGCCATCCGGACACCCGCCTTGCCGGCCCTGGCCACGACGGTCTTCGCCCGGGGGAAGATCTCGGCGGCCTTCTCCTTCAGCACGGGCGCTGCGTAGGACAGGTCCATCCCGTCGATGAGAGCGGTCGTCGGCACCAGGAAAGTGCCCCTCTCCGCCATCAGCGCGATGGTGTCGTCGTCGAGCAGGAAGCCGTGCTCGATGCAGTCGATGCCCGCCTCCACCGCGTGCCGGACGGCGTCGGCCCCATGGGTGTGGGCCGCCACCTTCAGTCCGCGCCGGTGGGCCTCGCCGACGATGGCGCGCAGTTCCTCGTCGGAGTAGTGCTGCGCGCCGGGGGTGCCGGTGTGGGACATCACGCCCCCGGACGCGCAGACCTTGATGAGGCGTGCCCCGTGCTTGATCTGGTAGCGGACGGCCTTGCGGACCTCGTCGACTCCGTTGGCAATGCCCTCTTCGAGGGAGAGGGGCATGATCCCGGGGGCGTACGCGGCGAACATCGTGGGGTCGAGATGGCCGCCGGTCGGTGTGATGGCGTGGCCGGCGGGCACGACGCGCGGGCCGTCGATCCAACCGGCGTCGATGGCCTTGGCCAGCGCGACGTCCAGCAGATACCCGCCCGTCTTCACGAACAGGCCGAGATTGCGGACCGTGGTGAACCCCGCGCGCAGGGTCCGCCGGGCGTTGCCCACCGCGCGGAGCATCCGCAGCGGCGGATCGTCCTGGACGGGGGAGAGCGCGAGCGTCTCTCCCCGGCCGCCCATCAGGAGGTTGACCTCCATGTCCATGAGACCGGGCAGGAGCGTCACATCGCCGAGGTCGAGAACCTCGCTCTCACCGGTGTTCGCGCCCGCTCCGCCGATGTGCGTGATGCGGTCGCCGTCGACCGTGACCAGCCCCGGCGTCTCGAACTCGCCCGTCTCCACGTGCAGTACACGCGCCGCTCTGAGCGTGAGCACGACGGATCAGACCTTCGGCTCGACGACGAGGTCCATGTAGGCGGCCCCGCTGTCGGGCACCCGGGCCTGCTTCCACACCTCGACCGGGAACGACACGTTCACCAGGGAGAACATCAGGAGCAGCAAGTTCCGCTCCTGGTCCGGGAGTTCGGCGAGGGGGAATGCGTCGAGGTACTCGGAGGCCCGTTCCAGGAGCGGGAACGCGGCGTCGTAGAAGGCCTGCATCTCCTCCATGGAGCTGGCCAGGCGCTTGGCGTACCGCTCTCGCTCGGACTCCAGGACCCACGCGCCGAACGGTTCGAGAGCCGCGAACTCACTGGGCAGCATCGGTGTGCTCCTTGACGTAGTCGGCGACCGTCTTGTGCAGATGGCGGAGCAGCAACTCCTGGTCGCAGAGCGGGAAGTCGGTCACCACTCGGCTCTTGAGCATCGTCTGGGTGGCTTCGAGGGTGTTGCCGTCCTGGAGCGCGTACTCCTTGAACGTCACCGCCGCCAGCTCCTGCTTCAGCCGCTCGCGGGCCGTCTTGGCGGGCACGAAGTACAGGTTCGCCTCGAAGAGGTGCTTGTCCACCGCCGTCGGCCAGTAGTGGTACGTCAGATACCAGCCGGGCTTCCAGATCAGCAGGGTCATGTTCGGGAAGAACTCGAAGGAGTCGTTGCCCCACGCGCGGTGCCGGCCCGGATTGAGGCCCGTCGGGAGACTGTCCAGGCCCTCGATGTCTGGTGCCTCCCACGGCCCGAACAGGCCGCTGCGCAGGGCGCGTTCGATCGGCTTGACGATGGTCAGGTCCTTGGGCGGGGACATGCCTCCCCAGGAGGAGATCATCGAGTGCGGGGGGTGGATCTCGTAGTGCAGCGCCTCGTACCCGACGTTGAAGAGCTTGTCGGCCTCGTCCTTGACGGCCTGCTTCATGTGCAGGACGGGCGCGTGGTAGAACTCCGCGAACGCGTCGATGAACAGCTTCCAGTTGCTCCCGATCTCCGCCTTGTACGTGAAGACCTCGGTCATCTCGTGGAAGGGGTAGCCCTCAAGACCCTTGGCGAACTCGCCCAAGTACTCCTTCAACGGCTGGGCGTCCGGGTCGAGGTTGACGAAGACGAACCCTTCCCACACCTCGCAGCGGACCAGCTTGAGGCCGTAGTCCGCCTTGTCCAGGTCGAAGAACTCCTGCTCCTGCTGGACGAAGGTCAGATCGCCGTCGAGGCTGTAGCGCCAGGCGTGGTACTTGCAGGTGAACTGGCGGCAGGTGCCCTTCACTTCCTCGCCCGGATAGTCGTTCCACACCAGCTTGTTGCCGCGGTGGCGGCAGACGTTGTGGAAGGCGCGGATCTCCTTGTCCCTGCCCCGCACGATCACCAGTGAGGTGTCGGCGACCGCCAGCTCCTTCGTGAAGTAGCTGCCGACCTTGGGGACTTGCTCGACCCGGCCGACGTTCAGCCAGGTCCTCTTGAAGATCGCCTCCTTCTCGGCCTCGTAGTACGCGGGGTCGATGGAGTCCTCGTAGTTGACCGGGCTGGTGCCCAGTTCGGGGTAGTTCTCGGTCCAGCTCCCGGCCTCGGGCTTGGCGAAGTGTGGCATGGGATCACCCCTCTCGTTTGTGAGAATACCATTCTCGTTTTGGGAAACTGAAGTTCTCATCCGAGATCACGGGGTCGAGTTCCACGCCGAAGGTGTTGAGGGCCATCGTGAGCATCGTGTAGGCGCCGACGGTGAACACCAGGTCCATCAACTGGTGTTGGTCCAGGTCGGCGGCGAGCGCCGCGTAGGTCGCGTCGGACAGGCCCGAGTCGGTGTCGAGTTCGTCCACCGCCCGGTTGAGCAAGGTGTCGGCGCCCGTGCGGACCTCGTCGATCTCGGCCTCGGTCACCCCGACCTTGCGGCCGATCAGGACATGGCTCGCCCACTCGTACCGGCTGCCCCGCCGCCACGCCACGCGCAGCACGGCCAGTTCGCGCACCCGCACCGGCAGCGTCGTGGTGTTGAGGTGCATGTTGAACGTCAGGAACGCCCGGGCCAGGGTCGGATGCCGCTGAAAGATCCCGAGAACGTTGGCCTCGGGCAGCTTCCGGTTCGGATTGATGACCGAGAACAGGTCGTGGTCCCAGTCGTCGTACGGCACCGGGGGGATGCGAACGCCGTTCTCGGCGGCGGTACTTGTGCGCTCGCGGTGCTCGGTGCCCGTCTCGCCCGGAGTGTCGTGCTGTTCGGTGCCCGCCTCGTCGCCGCGCGTGCCGCCCCCGCTCACGTGTTCCGCCCGCCGTTCACGCCCAGGACCTGGCCCGTGATGTAGCCGGCCTCCTCGGAGGCGAGGAAGGCGCAGGCCGCGGCGATGTCCTCCGGGCGCCCGACTCGCCGTACCGGAGTGCGCTGGATGTGCTCATCGACCGTCCCGCCCAGGAGTTGACGCTCCTCCGAGCGGCGCAGCATGGGGGTGTCGATGAAGCCGGGCGGCACCGCGTTCACGGTGATGCCCTGCGGACCCAGCTCCAGGGCCAGCGCCTTGGTCAGTCCGTTGACCGCGGACTTCGAGGCCACGTAGTGCGTCATGAACGGCTGGCCGGACTGAGCGCTGGACGAGGAGATGTTGACGATCCGGCCCCAGCCGGCCTCCGCCATGTCCGGCAGGACCGCTTGCACGCAGTGGAAGACGCCGTGCAGATTGACGTCGATGACCCGCTGCCAGGCCTCGAAGGTGAGGTTGGCGAAGCGCTTGTAGCCCTCCATTCCCGCCGCGTTGATCAGCACCGTGACCGGGCCGAGCTGCTCACGGATCTCGGTCAGTGCCTCGTCCACCTGGGCCCGGTCGGAGACGTCGGCCTTCCGGGAGAAGCCTCTGTCTGACGGGTTGAGGTCGAGGGTGGCGACCTGGAGACCGTCGGCCTCCAGGCGATGCGCGATGGCCAGTCCGATACCGGAGCCGCCGCCTGTGACGAGGGCTGTCCTCATGCCGGAACCCCCTTCGTCTCGATCATGAAAATCTCCCTTCCGGATCTGAGAAGCGTATTCTCGTGTCCGGTGCTTCGGAAGTCCCGCGCAGGCGGGGGCTGTTCGCCGCACCGTGTGGGTCCGTCAGCGAAACGTCAGGATGACATTCTCGCTGCCGGATGGTTGATTCGCGTATAAGGAGAATGTAGTTTCCGCTTCATTGGAGCAAGCCGCCCATCCATGCGAGGAGACAGGATGCGGTTCCAGGACAAGGTGGCGATCGTCACCGGAGCGGGACAGGGAATCGGCGAGGACTACGCCCGGGCGCTGGCCGCCGAGGGAGCACGGGTCGTGGTCGCGGACATCAACGAGGAGCAGGGACAGCGGGTCGCGAAGGACCTCGACTCCGCGCTCTTCGTCAAGGTCGACGTCGGAGACCCCGCCTCGGCCGACGCGCTGGCCGCAGCCACCGTCGCGGAGTTCGGCCGCATCGACTACCTGATCAACAACGCCGCGATCTACCACAGCATGCGGCGCGAGGGCCTGACCACGGTCGACCTCGACTACCTCAACCGCTTCATCCAGGTGAACCTCATGGGCGCCCTCTACGTCACACGAGCCGTCGTCCCGCACCTGACCGAGGGCGCAGCCATCGTCAACCAGTCCTCCGCGGCGGCCTACATGGCCAGCGGCTACTACGGCCTGGCCAAGATCGGCATCAACCACCTCACCGCCTCGCTCGCCGCCGAACTCGGCGGCCGGGGCATCCGCGTCAACGGCATCGCCCCCGGCCCCACCGACACCGAGGCCACCGCCACCGTCGTACCGGTCGAGTTCCAGCAGCGGATGACCCAGGCCCTGGCCATCAAACGGATGGGCACACCAGGCGACTTGACCCCCACCGTGCTGTTCCTGCTCTCCGACGACGCCGGCTGGCTCACCGGCCAGACCATCAGCGTGGACGGCGGACAGGTGGTGCGGCTGTGACCCGCCTGCTCATCGACGGCCAACTCGTCGACGGGGAGCGGACGTTCCCCTCCCTCAACCCCGCGACCGGCGAGGTCTACGGCCACGCGCCCGACGCCACCACCGCCCAGGCCGAGGCCGCCGTAGCCGCCGCGCGCACCGCCTTCGACACCACCGCCTGGTCGACGGACGTACAGCTGCGCATCCGCTGTCTCGACCAGCTGCACCAGGCACTCACCGACCATGTCGAGGAGCTGCGCGAGCTGACCATCGCCGAGGTCGGCGCGCCCCGCATGCTCACCTACGGCCCCCAACTCGACGACCCCGTCAAGCTGGTGCGCTACTACGCGGACCTGCTGCGCAAGTACCCGCTGACCGAGGAGCTCGGCGAGTCCGAGAGCCGCGGGCAGCGGCACCGGCGCTGGGTGGAGAAGGAGGCCGCCGGGGTCGTAGCGGCGATCATCGCCTACAACTACCCGAACCAACTCGCCCTGGCCAAGCTCGCCCCCGCGCTCGCGGCAGGCTGCACGGTCGTCCTCAAGGGCGCCCCGGACACCCCGCTGACCACGCTGTTCCTCGGTCGACTCATCGCCGAGCACACGGACATACCGCCCGGCGTGGTCAACGTCCTCACGTCCTCCAGCGCGGAAGTCGGCGAGACGCTCACCACGCATCCCGACGTCGACATGATCACCTTCACCGGGTCCACCGCGACCGGCCGCCGCATCATGGAGGCCGCGAGCCGCACGGTGAAGAAGGTCTTCCTGGAACTCGGCGGCAAGTCCGCCATGATCGTCCTCGACGACGCCGACTTCGCCACCGCCGCCATGTTCGCGGCCGGCACCATCTGCTCCCACTCCGGGCAGGGGTGCGCGCTCACCTCCCGGCTGCTCGTGCCCAGGGATCACCACGACGAGATCGTCGCCATGGTCGCGGCGGGCCTCGGCCGTATCCCGCTCGGCGACCCCTCCGACCCCAAGACCTTCGCGGGCCCGCTCATCAGCGAGCGCCAGCGCGACAAGGTCGACGGCATGGTCGAGAGGGCGGTAGCGGCAGGCGCGAACCTCGTTACCGGCGGCGAGAAGGTCGATCCCGGCTTCTTCTACCGGCCGACCCTCCTCAGCAACGTCGACCCGGACAGCGAGATCGCCCAGGACGAGGTCTTCGGCCCGGTCCTCGTGGTCATTCCCTACGACGACGATGACGACGCCGTCCGCATCGCCAACAACTCCGTCTTCGGCCTCTCCGGCGGCATCCAGAGCGCCGACGACGAACGGGCCATCGCGCTCGCCCGCCGCGTCCGCACCGGCACCTTCAGCATCAACGGCGGCAACTACTTCGCCGCGGACGTGCCGTTCGGCGGGTACAAGCAGTCGGGCATCGGGCGCGAGAGCGGTGTCGCCGGTCTTGAGGAGTTCCTGGAGTACAAGGCGTTCGCGGTCGTGGTCCGGTCATGATGCCGCTCGAAGGCATCCGGGTCCTCGAGGTCGCCATGTACGGCTTCGTGCCCTCGGCGGGAGCCGTCCTCTCCGACTGGGGAGCGGACGTCATCAAGGTCGAGCACGCCGTCACCGGCGACCCGCAGCGCGGTCTCCGGCAGACCGGCACGATGCGCGTCGAGGGCGACCCCAACCCCAACGTCGAGCACGCCAACCGAGGCAAACGCAGCCTCGGCCTCGACATCTCCCGCCCCGAGGGAAGAGACGTCCTCTACGACCTCGCCCGCCGCGCGGACGTGTTCCTGACCAGCTTCCTGCCCGGTCACCGGGAGCGGTTCGGCATCGACGTCGACGACATCCGCGCCGTCAATCCCCGGATCGTCTACGCCCGGGGCAGCGCCTTCGGCCCGCGCGGAGCGGAGGCGGGGAAGGGCGGCTACGACATGACGGCGTTCTGGGCCCGTGCCGGCACCGCCGCGAGCATCACCCCCGAAGGCACCGACGGCATCATCAACCCGCCCGCACCGGCCTACGGCGACACCATCTCCGGCACCAACCTCGCCGGCGGCATCGCGGCCGCGCTCCTGAAACGCGAGCGCACCGGCGAACCCTCGGTCGTGGACGTCTCGTTGCTCGGCAGCGGACTGTGGGCGATGGGCCACGCCACCGCGCTCTCCCTGCACCTCGGCAAGCCCTGGATCCCGCCGCCCGTCGGCACCCACGGCTCCGTCACGAACCCGTTGTCCGGGCTGTACGAGACCGCCGACGGCCACCACCTGGCGTTCGTCATGATGCAGCCCGGCAAGTTCTGGGCCGATGTGTGCCGGCACATCGAGCGCCCCGAACTCGCCGACGACCCCCGCTTCGACACGGCCGAGAACCTCGTTTCCCACACGTCCGAGGCCGTCAAGATCCTGCGCGAGGTCATCGCCACCCGCACCCTCGCGGAGTGGAGCAGGCGCTTCACCACCCTGGCCGGGCCGTGGGCCCCGGTGCAGGACTCCCTGCAAGTGGGCGACGACCCGCAGATCAGAGCCAACGAGTACCTCCTGCGCGCGGGAGAGCTCGAACTGGTCGCCAGCCCCGTGCAGTTCGACGTGCACGCCCCACACCTCGGGCCCGCGCCCGAGTTCGCCGCCCAGACCGAGGAAATCCTCCTCGAACTGGGCCTGGACTGGGACCGCATCATCGCGCTCAAGGCGGCGGGCGCGGTCACCTGATCCACCCGACAGCGGGACTCATTCTCAACGAGGAGAACCGATGAGACGCTTGCTCATCCCCGCGCTCGTCCTGGCCCTCGCGGCCGCGGCCGGATGTTCCGGCCGCACCAAGTCCGCGGACACCAGCAGCCCTTCCACCACCGGAGCCGCCGACACCGCCACCGCGGACTTCGGCACGCTCAAGTCCGTGTGCGGGAAGGGGACGGCCAAGACCGTCACCAGTCAGGGCGTCACCGCCTCCGACATCAAGGTCGGCGTCTTCACCGACGTCGGGTTCACCAAGAACCCGGAGTTCGAGAACGCGGCGAAGGTCTTCACCTCCTGGTGCAACGCCGCAGGCGGCATCAACGGACGCAAGATCACCCCCGTTTCGCACGACGCCCAGCTCATGCAGGTCAACCAGCAGATGATCTCGGCCTGCCGCACCGACTTCTTCGAGGTCGGCGGCGGCGCCGCCCTCGACGGCCTCGGCGTCAAGACCCGCCTGAAGTGCCTGCTCCCCGAGTTCCCGGCACAGGTCACCTCCGAGGTCGGCGCCGACCTCCAGGTCATCACCCAGGGCGCCTCGTCCGGGTACGCGCCCTACACGGGTTACTACTCCTGGCTGTTGAAGGAGGCCTACCCGTCGTCGGCGAGCAGCGTCGGCCTGATCACCGGCGACGTGCCCGTCACCAAGGTCATCGCGGCGCAGGACAAGGAAGTCCTCACCTCGCTGGGCGGCAAGGTCACCTACTCCGACCTCTACCCCGCGCAGGGCGTCTCCGACTGGACGCCGTACGCCCAGTCCATCAAGACGAAGAAGGTCAAGGGCCTCGTCTTCCTGGGGGACTTCACCCAGCTGGCGAAGCTGGAGCAGGCGCTCACCAACATCGACTACAAGGTCGACTGGATCGACGCCAACAACAACGCCTACGGCCCCGCGTTCCTCAAGCTGGCCGACACCGCGCTCAGCTCACAGACCAACTTCGCGAGCATCGACGGGACTTACCCGCTGGAGAAGGCGGACGACAACCCGGCGACCAAGGAAATGGTCGCCCTGTTCAAGAAGTACGCGCCCGACGCGCAGATCACCCTGCCCGCCGTGCACGCCTTCTCCGCCTGGCTGCTGTTCGCCACCTCGGCCCGCAGCTGCACCGAACTGACCCGCAGTTGTGTCCTGGACAACGCGAAGAAGCAGACCGAGTGGACCGGGGGAGGCCTCCAGGCCCCGGTGAACCTGACCAAGCCCGACGAGCCCGTGAAGTGCTTCAACGTCGAGAAGGCCACCACCAGCGGCTGGGTCCCCGCCGACTTCAAACCGACCGACGGCGCCTATCGCTGCGACGCGCCCGCCTACAAGTACAAGGGCAACTACGGCAAACCGCCGACGCTGGCCGACGTCGGCAAGTCGCTCGCCGACGTCAAGTAGCCACGTCACGCCCCCCGTTCACTTCAGCGTTCAGCACGGCAGGAAGGAAGGACCGTGAAGGTACGAGTCGACCCCGAGCGCTGCCAGGGCCACACGCTCTGCGCGATGCGCGCTCCCGACACCTTCGAACTCAGCGAGATCGACGGGCACTCCTCGGTCGTCGAGGAAGAGGTCCCCGCCGACCAGGAGGCGGCCGTCCGCGAGGCGGTCCTGTCCTGTCCGGAACGGGCGATCTCCCTCATCTCCTGACCCCCACCGCAACCACCGAGCAGGAGAGGACTCCGCATGACCACGGACGACGCGGCCGTCGACGACGACGCCGGCCGCAAGCACCCGCAGGTGCACTTCGACCGGCACACCCCCGACTACCGCGACCGGTTCGAGGACATCACCCACGAACTGCACGGGCAGTGCCCCATCGCCTGGACCGAGACCCACGGCGGCCACTGGGTCGCCAGCGGCAACCGTGAGGTCTTCGAACTCGCGAGGTCCGCCGAGTTCCTCTCCAACGACCATGACGTGAAAGGCGAACGACGCGGCTACAAGGGCATCTCCATCCCCCCGCCACCGCGCGCCAGCGAGGCCCAGGGCGGCTTCCTGGAGATGGACCCGCCGGACCAGCGCTACTACCGGCAGACCCTCAACCCGTATCTGTCCCCCGCGGCCATCCAGCGCTGGATCCCGTTCGTCGACGAGGTCGTACGTGCGAGCATCGACGAAAAGATCGAGTCCGGGCACATCGACTTCGTCGACGACCTCGCCAACATCGTCCCCGCCGTCCTCACCCTGGCGATGATGGGCATCCCGATCGAGCGCTGGACCATCTACAACGAACCGGCCCACGCCTCCGTCTACACACCCCCCAACTCCCCGGACCGGGAAAGGGTGTTGGACCTCAGCCGCAAAATGGGCATGGACCTCATGGGCCAGCTCATGGAGATCCGCACGACACCCCGCCCCGGCCTGGTGGACGCCCTGGTCCGCGCCGACCTCAACGGCCGCACTCCGGACGACGGCGAACTCCTCGGCGTACTCGCCCTGTTGATCGGCGGCGGCTTCGACACCACCACCGCGCTCACCGCCCACGCCCTCGAATGGCTCTCCCAGCACCCCGGGGAACGCGACCGGCTCAGCCGCGACCGGAAGACCCTGCTGGACTCCGCGACCGAGGAGTTCCTGCGCTTCTACACCCCGGCCCCCGGCGACGGACGCACCTTCTCCGCCGACTGCCGGATCGCCGGCACCGAGTTCAGGGAAGGCGAACGCCTCTGGCTCTCCTGGGCGATGGCCAACCGCGACCCGTCGGTCTTCCCCGACCCCGACACGATCGACATGGAACGCAAGGGCAACCGGCACAGCAGCTTCGGCCTCGGCATCCACCGCTGCATCGGCTCCAACGTGGCCCGCACGGTGTTCAAGCGCATGGTGACGGCCGTCCTCGACCGGATGCCCGACTACCGCTGCGACCCCGAAGGCGCGGTGCACTACGAGACCATCGGCGTCATCCAGGGTATGCGCCACCTCCCCGCCACCTTCACCCCCGGCGAGCGGCTCGGCGCCGGGCTCGACGAGACCCTCGCCGAACTGCAGAAGATCTGCGACGAACAGCGCCTCGCCGAACCCGTCACCGTCCGCAAGTCCACCGCGCGGATCGACACATGACGGAGCATCAGCGACCCGGGCCGGTGATCACGGAGGAGAACGAGTTCTTCTGGACCGCCGGCGCGGACGGCCGGCTGCGACTGGCGGAGTGCGGGTCCTGCGCGGCCCTCATCCACCCGCCGCAGCCGGTCTGCCGGTACTGCCACGGGCACGACATCGGCGTCCGGACCGTCTCCGGCCGCGCCACGCTGATCGGCTTCACCGTCAACCACCGCTTCGCCCTGCCCGGC
The DNA here is from genome assembly GCF_036187565.1 of Streptomyces sp. NBC_00252. Lineage (NCBI taxonomy): Bacteria > Bacillati > Actinomycetota > Actinomycetes > Kitasatosporales > Streptomycetaceae > Streptomyces > Streptomyces sp. NBC_00252. The sequence continues at coordinate 9,436,149 of NZ_CP108087.1, forward strand.
CTGCCCGCCCCCTACGTCGTCGCCCAGGTCGCCATCGAGGAGGACCCCCGGGTCCGGCTCACCACCAACGCCGTCCAATGCGCCCCGGACGAGCTGGAGTTGGGCATGCGGATGGAGGTCGTCTTCGAACCCGTCGAGGACGCCTGGCTGCCCCTGTTCCGCCCCGCCCGCGACCACCCCGCGGTCGACCCCCTGCTGCTCGCCGAGGTCGAGACCCACCAACTCGCCCGCCGTGTACGGCCGATGGCGACCACGGAGAAGTTCGAGGACAAGGTCGCGGTCACCGGCATCGGCATGTCCGAGATCGGCCGCCGCCTCCTGGTCCCCCCGCTGTCCCTGACCGTCCAGGCCTGCGAACGCGCCATCGCCGACGCCGGCCTCACCATCGACGACATCGACGGCCTCGCCACCTACCCCGGCGCAGGCCCCTACGGCGGCTTCGGCGAAGGCGGAGTGACCGCCCTGGAATCCGCCCTCGGCCTGGAACCCACCTGGTACAACGGCGGCGGAGAGACCTTCGGCCCCGGCGGCTCCCTCATCGCCGCGATGCTCGCCGTCGCGGGCGGCCTGGCCCGCCACGTGCTGTGCTTCCGCACGGTCTGGGAGGCGTCCTACGGCGACCTCGTGCGCCGCGGCCGCATCGCGCAGGACCCGCCGCGCCGGCTGGACGGCTGGATGAAGCCGTTCGGTGCCATCTCGGCCGCCCACACCCTCGCCCAGAACGCCCAGCGCCACTTCCACCGCTACGGCACCACCCGCGAGACCCTCGGCTGGATCGCCCTCAACCAGCGGGCCAACGCGGCACTCAACCCCACCGCGGTCTACCGCGACCCGATGACGATGGACGACTACCTGGGCGCCCGTCCCATCAGCACTCCGTTCGGCCTCTACGACTGCGACGTCCCCTGCGACGGAGCGGTCGCCGTGATCGTGTCCGCGGTGGACGCGGCCCGGGACCTCGCCCAACCACCCGTATTCGTCGAGGCAGTCGGCACCCAGATCCTGGAACGCCTCGAATGGGACCAGAGCACCCTCACCCACGAGCCCCAAGTCCTGGGCCAGTCCGCCCACTTGTGGTCGCGCACCGCGCTGCGTCCCGAAGACGTGGACGTGGCCGAGCTGTACGACGGCTTCACCTTCAACTGCCTCTCCTGGCTGGAGGGGTTGGGGTTCTGCGGCATCGGCGAGGCCAAGGACTTCCTGGACGGAGGCAAGAACATCGCACGGGACGGCGTCCTTCCCCTCAACACCCACGGCGGACAGCTCTCCCACGGCCGCACCCACGGCATGGGACTGGTCCACGAGGCGATCACTCAACTGCGCGGCGTGGCCGGGGCCCGGCAGATACCCGGCGCACGGGTGGCCGTGGCGAGCAGCGGCGGACTCACCCCGAGCGGCGTGATCCTCTTCCGGGCGGACGGATGAACTCCCGTACCCCAGAGGTCGTTTCGCGCGTCTTCGACGTCGACGGCATCCCCATGTCGGCCCTCGTGTGCGAGGTCCCCGACCCGCGCGCGGTGATCGTCGCGCTGCACGGGGGAGCGGTGACGTCGGCCTACTACGACTACCCGGGCCGGCCCAGGCTGTCGCTCCTGCGCACCGCGGCGACACTGGGCTTCACCGTCGTCGCCATCGACCGTCCGGGATACGGCAGTTCGGCTCCGCACGGCGAGACCATGGCCTCGCCCGCACGGCGCGTCGACCTCGCCTACGGGGCCGTGGACCGCCTGCTCGCCTCGCGGTCGCGCGGTGCGGGCCTGTTCCTGTGGGCGCACTCGATCGGTTGCGCGCTGGGTGTGTACATGGCCGGTGAGGAACGCCGGAACGACCTTCTCGGCCTGGAGATCGCCGGTACCGGACGCCACCATGCCGCCGGCGCCGTCGAGATCCTCGACTTCCGGCAGCGCGACCCGGACGTGCCGAGACGATCCGGAGCAGGCCTGCGCACCCTCCTGTGGGAACCGGCCCGCCTGTACCCGGACGAGGTCATCGGCGCCCCGCGTATCCAGTCCGCCGGACCGCCCTACGAGGCGACGGTCGCCCGCCGCTGGCCACTGGAGTTCGCCGAAGTCGCCGCGCGCGTACGGATTCCCGTCCACTACACGCTCGGCGACCACGAACGCGTGTGGAGTTCCGGGCCCGAGGCCATGGCCGACATCGCGGGCCTGTTCTCCGGCTCCCCGTGGGTCGTCACCGCCGAACAGGCCGACAGCGGCCACAACTTGAGCATCGGACACACCGCGACCGGATACCACCTGAGGATCCTGTCCTTCGTCGAGGAGTGCGTTCTCGCATCCGAGAACGGCGGCTACGACAACGACGGGATCGACCGTCTCCCGAGGAGGGTCGGATGAGTGACGCCGACGTCGCGGTACTGCTGCTCGTACGCGTGGTCGTGGGACTGGTCATGCTCCTGCACGGGCTGAACCACTGGCGCGGCGGCGGCCGCATCGAGGGCACCGCCCGCTGGTTCACCGGACTCGGCCTGAGACAGGGTGTGTTGCAGGCCTGGGCGAGTGTCGTCACCGAGGCCGGCGCGGGCGCCCTCCTCGTCCTCGGCCTGCTCACCCCGCTGGCCTGCGCCGCCGTGATCTCCGTGATGCTGGTCGCGGGGCTGCTCGCCCACCGGCCCAACGGGTTCTTCGTCTTCAAGGACGGCTACGAGTACGTCCTCACGCTCGCCGTCGTCGCCCTGGCCCTTGCGGTGCTGGGTCCCGGCCGCTGGTCCGTCGACCACGCGGCCGGCATCGACCTGACCGGCTGGACCGGCGGCGCGATCGCACTGGGCGTGGCCGTGGTGGCGACCGGGGGACTGCTGGGCACGTTCTGGCGACCGGAGCCGAAGGCTGTCGCAGAGCCCGAGGCCAACGCTCAGTCCGACGCCGAAGGCGAAGCCGAAGCCGAAGCCGACGCCCAGTCCGAAGCCGACGCCGAGTCCGAACCGGGTGCCGAGCCTCAGAGCACCGTCGCGGATCCAGCACCCCGGCCCACCCCCGCCCCGCTCGACCAGGAGGCCCGCTGATGCGCGTCGGATTCATCGGGCTGGGCAGCCAGGGTGCCCCCATGGCACGCCGGATCGTCGACGCGGGCTTCGTCACGACGCTTTGGGCGCGGCGCCCCGCCACGCTCACCGCGTTCGCGGACACGGCGGCGCGGCGGGCCACGTCCCCGGTCGAACTGGCCGCCGCCAGCGACCTGGTGTGTGTCTGCGTCGTCGATGACGCAGACGTGGAGCAGGTCGTCACCGGCGAACAGGGTGTGCTGCGGGGGCTGCGCCGTGGCGGCGTGATCGCCGTACACAGCACGGTCCACCCCGACACCTGCCGTCGCCTCGCCGAACGCGCGCGGGCCCACGGCGTCTCCGTGGTCGACGCGCCCGTCAGCGGCGGCGGAAAGGCGGCGGCCGAGGGGGAGTTGCTGGTGATGGCGGGCGGCGAGTCCGGCACCGTCGCCTACTGCCGCAAGGTGTTCGAGACGTTCGGCGACCCGGTCGTCCACATGGGCCCGCTCGGCTCGGGACAGATCGCCAAACTCCTCAACAACCTGCTGTTCACCGCCAACTTGGCGACCGCGGCCGACACACTGGCTCTGGCACCGGAGTTCGGGATCGACCGGGGCGCCCTCGCCGAGGTCGTCCTCCACGGCAGCGGAACGAGTTTCGCGCTGGAGCGGGTGAAGGCCGCGGGCGGCACACTCGACCGGCTCGCCGAACGCGCGGGACCGCTGCTCCGTAAGGACGTGAGACTGCTGGCCGATCTCGCCGACACGGCGGGCGCCCCGACCGGAACCGTCCTCGCGGCGGCCGACGCGGCCCTCGACCACATGGGCCAAGGGCGCCTGACCGAACCCGCAAGTCCCGCTCCAGGAAAGTGAAAACGGCCTTCTCGCTAACAGAGAATATTGATAACGTCGCTCGTCGTCAGACTGGTGACGGAAGGGAACCGTACACACCGTGAAGGACTTCGAGGCGATCGACTTCTTCCAGGACGACGAGGTCGTCGCGGACCCCTATCCCTACTTGGAGGCCTTGCGCGGGAAGTGCCCTGTGCTCCGCGAGAGCCACCATGACGTGACGATGGTGACGGGCTACGACGAGGCGATCGAGGTCCTGAACGACCCCGACACGTTCTCGTCCTGCCTCTCGGTGACCGGCCCCTTCCCCGGGTTCCCGGTCCCGCTGGAGGGCGACGACGTCAGCGCGCTGATCGAGCAGTACCGCGACCGGCTCCCGATGAGCGACCAGCTGCCCACGCTCGACGCGCCGGTGCACACCGACCACCGCGGCCTGCTGATGCGGCTCATCACCCCGCGGCGCCTCAAGGAGAACGAGGCGTCGATGTGGCACCTCGCCGACGCCCAGCTGGACACGTATCTCGCCGCCGGTGAGGGCGAGTTCATCAGCGGGTTCGCCGGACCCTTCACCCTCCGGGTCATCGCCGACCTGCTCGGCGTGCCCGACGAGGACCGCGACACCTTCGTGGAAGGCCTCGAACACCGGCCGCAGGCCGGCATCGGCAGCACCGCGGGCGAGGTGTCGTACTCGCCGCTGGAGTATCTGTACGGACAGTTCTCCGCCTATGTCGAAGAGCGCCGCCGCGCACCGCGCGAGGACGTGATCACGGGTCTCGCCACCGCGAAGTTCGCCGACGGCTCGACCCCCGACGTCGCCGACGTGGCCCGCGTCGCCACCAACCTCTTCGCCGCCGGGCAGGAGACCACCGTCCGGCTGCTGAGCAACGCCCTCAAGCTGATCGCCGAAGACCCCGACCTGCAAAGGCTGTTGCGCGCCGAGCGCGACCGCATCCCGAACTTCATCGAGGAAGTGCTGCGCACCGAGAGCCCGATCAAGGGCGACTTCCGGCTCTCCCGCGTCCCGTCCACGATCGGGGGCGTCGACATCCCCGCCGGCACCACCCTCATGGTCCTCAACGGCGCCGCGAACCGCGACCCGCGCCACTTCGAGGACCCGCAGACCTTCGACCCGGCCCGCGCCAACGCCCGCCACCACCTCGCGTTCGGCCGCGGCCCGCACACCTGCCCCGGCGCGCCGCTGGCCCGCGCCGAGGGCCGCGTGGGCATCGAGCGGATTCTCGACCGTACGACGGACATCAGGCTCTCGGAGAGTGTGCACGGTCCCGCCGGTGCGCGGAACTTCCGTTACCTGCCGACGTACATCCTGCGCGGACTCACCCATCTGAACCTGGAGTTCACGCTCGCAGAGGAGTCCGCCCGATGAAGGCGATCGTCGACACGGACCGGTGTCGTGGCCACGGGATCTGCTGGTCGATCTGCCCCGAGGTGTTCGACCTGACCGACGACGGCTACGCCGAGGTGCTGACCCCCGAGGTCCCCGCCGAGTACGAGGAGCAGGTCCGCACGGCGCTCGGCAGCTGCCCCGAGCGCGCGATCACGGTCAACTAGCCTGTGAACAAGGTGAATTGAGGTGCGCGGATGCCCAAGGGGTACGTCATCCTGACCGAGTCGATCAAGGACACGGCCGGGATGGACGCCTACGGCCGTGCGGCCGGACCGTCGATGGCCGAGGGCGGCGCGTCCGTCCTCGCCGTCGACGGACAGCCGGACGTCCTCGAAGGCGAATGGCACGGCGACCGGACCGTCGTGCTCGAATTCGAGTCCGTCGAAGCGGCACGCGCCTGGTACGCGTCGGAGGCGTACGGCCGCGCCAAGGCCCTGCGGCAGGCCGCGGCCGACACCAACGCGGTGATCGTCGCCGGCTTCGAGCCGCCGACCCGGGGCGCGTGAGACCGGACGAAGCCCCGGCCGCGGAACGGGAACGCCGTGGCCGGAAGGGTCGCCTGCGCGCGACGGCAACCGTAGGGTCACACCGGTGTTGCCGTGGTGGAAGGGGAGCCCAATGACGACGGCCCGACACGAGGAGATCCTTGTCGCCGCGCTGGCGGTGTTCGCCGAGCGGGGCTACAAGAAGGCCTCCATCGACGCCGTGGCCGAGCGCGCCGGCCTGACCAGACAGGGCGTCCTGCACTACTTCCCCAGCAAGAAGCGGCTTCTCCTCGCCCTCGTCCAGCTCCGCGAGGACCTCGCCCGCGAACACCTCGCCGCCCTGCACGCGGACGCCGGCGAGGACCTGCCCGGACTGCTCGCCGAGGTCATCACCTACGACCACAAGAACCCCGGTCTCGCCCAGATCCACAGCGTTCTCGTGGCCGAGGGCGTCACCGGCAGCGACGACGCACAGCGGTTCTGCCACGACTACTACCGGTCCATCCAGGAGCACACCGTCGAGCACCTCACCGCGCTCTACGGCGACCGCGTACCCAGCGGCCTGACCCCCCGAGCCGCCGCGACCGCCGTGGTCGCGATGCTCGAAGGGGTCCAGCAGCAGTGGATGCTCGACGAGGAGCAGACCGACTACCCCGAGATCATCCGCGATGTCATGGGCGTGCTGCTCGGGCCCACGCCTGTATGAAATCGGCCATCGCCGTCACGCTCTCGGGATGCAGACTCACCGCGTCCGGCCGCACCCGCAGATCCACCGTGACACCGGAGTGGGCCGCGCGGGCCGCGAACGACAGGGAGTCGTCCAGCAGCGGATCGGTGCCGGCGACCAGGAGCTGAATCGGCGGCAGCCCGTGCAGGTTGGCGTGCAGCGGGCTCAGCAGCGGGTTGGTGCGGTCGGCGCCACCGGCGAACCGGGCCGCGTGCAAACGGAGTTCGTCGATGTCGAAGCCCGGATCGGCGGCCGCGTTGAACAGCAGGCTCGGCGCGTCCAGGGTCAGATCGAGCAGCGCCGAACTCAGCACCGCGCACTCCGGCTCCCGCGCCCCCATGTCCCGCAGCCGCACCAGCAGCGAGGCCGCGAGCCCGGCCCCCAGCCGCTCACCGGCCAGCGCGACCGGACCACGCGCCTGGCACGAGCTGTACACGGCGTGCACGTCGTCGAGCGCCCCCGGGAACGACGACCGGTAGCGCGGGCACACCACAACTGCCCCCGTCCGCAAGGCGAGTCGCTCCGCCAGATCCACCGCCGACTCCGGCGAGGCCGCCAACTGCCGGTCCCCGTGCAGATACAGGATGACGAGATCGCTCGCGTCCGGCGGCCGAACGATCGGCCCCACCGGGCTCGACTCGACCCGCACCCGCCCGTCGTCGGGCGCACGGTCCGAGCGCGCGCGTACGTCGGCCAGGCCGGCGTCGCCCAGGCCCGTGTCGGCCCCGGTCGCCCCAACTCGTGTGTCACCCACGGGACATCACCCTCTCCGCTGCCTGCCAGTGCTCGTCGGACACCCAGAGGCGGGCGAAGGCGCGGGCCGCCTCCTCCTCCGGGACGGCTCCGCTCATCACGCGTTTGATCTCCCGCGCCGGATCGGTCGCCAGGGATCTGGCCAGGGTGCGCCAACCCGCCGCGAACTCCGCGCGCGGCAGCACCAGTTCGAGCAGCCCGACCCGCTGCGCCTCGGCGGCGTCGAGCACCGTCCCGGCACCGGCGAGCATCAACGCCCTTCCCTTGCCGATGAGTTGGGCGAGCCGCTCGGCGCCGCCCCACGCGGGCATGATTGCCAGGGCCACCTGGTTGAAGCCGATCCTGATGTCGTCGGCGGCGACCCGGATATCGGCGGCCACCGCGACCTCGGCGCCGCCGCCGAACGCGTGGCCGTTCAGCGCGGCGATCACCGGTCCGGGAAAGGCCGCGATGCGGTCGCAGATCCCCCTCATCCGCAGGGACATGGCCATCGCGTCCTCCTCGGTCCTGATCGCACTCAGCTGCTTCAGGTCCCCGCCGGAGACGAACGCCCGGTCACCCGCACCGGTGATGACCAGCGCCTTGGCGCCCGCCACCGCGTCGAGGACCTTGTCGAGTTCGTCCATCGTGGACGGGGCGATCGCGTTGCGGGCGTGCGGCCGGTCGATCGTGACCACCGCGAGGCCCTCGTCGAGTTCGAGATCTACGTCCATGGCCTCAGTCCTCGTAGACGACAGTGACGTGCGGCGTGGTCGGCTCGCCCTGGCAGGTCAGCACCCAGCCCTCGGCGACCTCGTCCTCGTCGAGCGCGTTGTTGACGCGCATCTTGGCCTCACCCGCGGTGACCTGGGCGATGCAGGTGGCGCAGGTGCCCGCCTCGCAGGAGAACGGCGGGGCCAGACCTGCTCGACGCGCGCTCTCGAGAAACGTCTCGCCGGAGCGCTGCGCGAGGGTGTGCGGCTTTCCGGAGAGCACGAGCGTGAGGGTGCCCTCCTGCTCGGGGGCATCCTCCGGTGGAGGGTCGGCGGCTTGCGCGAACCGCTCGACGAAGATCCGCTCGGGGGCGATCCCGTGTGTGAGAAGCGCGTTCTCCACCAATTCCATGAAGGGCGCGGGTCCGCAGAGGTAGAAGTCCGCGTCCGTGTCGCCGCCCGCGAACTCCCGCACCTGGTCCGTGGTGACGAACCCCTGCCGGTCGTCGAGATGGTGGCGCACCGCGAACCGGTCCGGATACCGCTCGGCCAACTCGCCCAGCGCGTCTGCGAAGATGACGGACCCGGCGTCCCGGTCGGCGGCCAGCACCCGCACGGAGCGGCCGGTGCCGGCCAGTGCCGACTTGGCGAGCGACAGGATCGGCGTGATCCCGCTGCCCCCGCAGAACGCCACCACCGGAGTGGCGAACCCCTTTGCCCCGCCCGCCTCGTCGCCCTCGCGCAGGCAGAACACCCCTGCGGGCAGGGTGGTTTCGACGACGTCGCCGGGCGCGAGGTGGTCGTGCATCCAGTTGGACACCAGGCCCCCCGGGACCCGCTTCACCGTCGTCATGAACTCGGTGTCCGTCTCCGGAGAACTGGACATCGAGTAACTGCGCAGCGTGCCACAGGCCTTGATCGTCACGAACTGGCCCGCCCGGTACGGGAAGGGCGCGTCGAGTACGTAGGTCCGTGTGTCGGGCGTCTCCTGGATGATCCGTGTGATCCGCACCGGGTGGAACCCGTGGTCTCGTCCCATGTGTGGAATTTACCTTCTCACTCTGAGAGAGTGCAATTCTCAATGACGAGAGGGGTTCCAGTCGTGCGAAAGATCCCCGCTGAACTGGTCAACCGCTATGAGGCGGAGGGCTGGTGGACCAGGGAGACGATCGGTGACCTGCTGGCGCGGGGACTGGCGGCCGCCCCGGAGACCGCCTTCCGGGTCCACTCGGCGGTACGGCCCTGGGACGGGACCTTCGGCGAGGTCGAACGGACGGCCCGCCGACTGGCCGGGGGACTGCGCGAGCGGGGCGTCGGCCCCGGCGACGTCGTCGCACTCCAGCTGCCCAACTGGATGGAGGCGGCGGCCGTCTTCTGGGCCTCGGCGTTCCTCGGCGCGGTCGTGGTGCCGATCGTCCACTTCTACGGCCGCAAGGAGGTCGGCTACATCCTCGGCACGGTCGAGCCGAAGGCCTTCGTCACCGCCGAGCGGTTCGGGCATCTGCGCCACGACCCCGAGGTGAGTGCGGAGATCCCCGTGGTCGGCGTCGTAGGACGGGACTTCGACGACCTGCTCGCCGCCGAACCGCTGGCCGGCGTCATCGCCACGGACCCGTCAGGGCCGGCGCTGATCGCCTTCACCTCCGGAACGACCCGCGATCCCAAGGGAGTTGTGCACAGCCACCGCACCCTGGCCTTCGAGACCCGCCAACTGGCAGGCCGCTACCCGCCCGACCGCGGCCACCAGCTCACCTCCGCGCCCGTCGGTCACTTCATCGGCATGGTCAACGCCTTCCTGATCCCCGTCCTCGACGGCAGCCCGGTGAACCTCGCGGACACCTGGGACCCGGGCCTTGCCCTGGAGTTGATGGCCCGCGACGGCCTCACCGTCGGAGGCGGCGCCGCCTACTACATGACGAGCCTGCTGGACCACCCCGACTTCACCCCGGCCCACCTGACCCGCATGAAGTACGCGGGCCTCGGCGGCGCGGCCGTACCGAACGCGGTGACCCGACGCCTCGCCGACCTCGGCATCACGGTCTTCCGCGCCTACGGCAGCACCGAGCACCCCTCGATCACTGCGTCGGCCCACACCGCGCCCGAGGGCAAGCGGCTCTACACCGACGGGGACGCGCTGGCCGGAGTGGAGATCCGGCTCGCCGAGGACGGGGAGATCCTCAGCCGGGGCCCGGACCTCTGCCTCGGCTACACCGACCCGGCCCTCACCGAGCGGGCCTTCGACGCCGACGGCTGGTACCGCACCGGCGACATCGGTGAGTTCGACGAGGACGGCTACCTGACCATCACCGACCGCAAGGCGGACATCATCATCCGCGGCGGCGAGAACATCGGTGCGCTGGAGGTGGAGGAGGTCCTCCTCGCCCTGCCGGCCGTCGCCGAGGCCGCGGTCGTGGCCGTACCGGACGCCCGCCTCGGGGAGCGTGCGGCAGCCGTCGTACGCCTGCGGACGGGCCACCCCGAACCCACCCTCGACGACCTGCGCGCCCACTTCGCCGCGGTGGGTCTGGCCCGGCAGAAGTGGCCGGAGGAGCTGCACGTCGTCGGCGACTTCCCGCGGACGGCCAGCGGCAAAGTCCAGAAGTTCGTTCTCCGCAAGGATATTGCCGCGCATCAAGAGTGAGAATAGGATTCTCGCATTCTGCGAAGGAGGATCTCATGCCATCGCGCGTGCCGCCGTATCCACTGTTCGACGCGGACAACCACCTGTACGAGACGGAGGATGCGCTCACCCGGTACCTGCCCAAGCAGTACGCGAGCGCCATCCAGTACGTGCAGGTGAAGGGCCGTACGAAGATCGCCATCCGCGGTCAGATCAGCGACTACATCCCCAACCCCACCTTCGAGGTCGTTGCCCGGCCCGGTGCGTGGGAGGACTACTTCCGCGAGGGGAATCCCGAGGGCAAGTCGCACCGGGAGCTGTTCGGGGAGCCGATGCGGTCGATCCCCGCGTTCCGCGAACCCGGGCCGCGCCTGGCGCTCATGGACGACTTGGGCATCCAGCAGACCCTGATGTTCCCGACCCTCGCCAGCCTGGTCGAGGAGCGGATGCGGGACGACCCGGAGCTGATCCACGTCGTCGTCCACGCCCTGAACCAATGGCTGCACGAGACCTGGCAGTTCAACTACAAGAACCGCATTTTCACCACCCCGGTGATCAGCCTGCCGATCCTGGACAAGGCGATCGCCGAGCTGGAGTGGTGCCTTGAACGCGGTGCGAGGGCGATTCTCGTCCGGCCCGCGCCGGTCCCCGGTCACGGCGGGTCGCGGTCCTTCGCGCTGCCGGAGTTCGACCCGTTCTGGAAGCGGGTCGAGGAGGCGGGCGTGCTCGTCGCCATGCACTCCTCCGACAGCGGCTACTCCCGCTACTCCAGCGACTGGGAGGGCAGGAGCCAGGAGATGACGCCGTTCCAGGCGCAGGTCTTCCGGATGATGTCCGAGTGGCGCCCGGTCACCGACGCGGTCGCGTCCTGGGTCTGCCACGGAGCCCTCTTCCGCTTCCCGGAACTGAAGGTCTCGGTCATCGAGAACGGCTCTTCCTGGCTGCTGCCGCTGCTCGACCAACTGGGCAGCGTCTACAAGAAACAGCCGAAGGGCTTCCTCGGCGACCCGGTCGAAGAGGTCAGGAAGCGCATCCACATCAGCCCGTTCTGGGAGGAGGACATGGCCGCCCTCTCCGAGGTCGTCGGCGTCGAGCGTGTCCTGTTCGGCTCCGACTACCCGCATCCCGAGGGGCTGGCCGACCCGGTGTCCTACATCGACGCGCTCCAGGGCATGAAGGAGGCCGACCAGGCCAAGATCATGGGCGGCAACCTCGCCCGCTTGATCGGCGTATGACCTGGGAGAGCATCCCGCAGATGGTGCTGAGCGCGGCCGACCGCTTCGGTGACGCCGAAGCCGTGGTGGACGGCCCGCTCCGCCTCACGTTCACCGAGCTGGTCGAGCGGGTGCGTGTGGCTGCGGGAGCGTTCGCGTCGGCCGGGGTGGAGCAGGGCGACCGCGTCGCGATCTGGGCGCCCAACTCCGCCGAGTGGATCGTCGCCGCCTTCGGTCTCATGACCGCGGGCGGCGTGGTGGTGCCGGTGAACACCCGGTTCAAGGCGGAGGAGGCGCACGACATCATCGTGCGCAGCGGCGCGAAGGCCGTTCTCGTCCAGGAGGGCTTCCTCGGCCTGGACTTCACCGCGCCGCCCGGCGTACCGGTCATCGACCTCAAGTCAGGCTTCCTGGCGAGCGGTTCACCCTTCGAGCGGAAGGTCACCGGCGACCAAATCAGCGACATCGTGTTCACATCGGGCACCACCGGCCGGCCCAAGGGCGTCCCGATGACCCACGCCCAGACGCTCCGGCTGTACGCGGAGTGGTGCGACCTGGCCGGGGTCAGGGAGGGCGACCGCTATCTGATCGTCAACCCGTTCTTCCACATCTTCGGCCTCAAGGCGGGCCTGGTCGCCTCCCTCATCCGCGGCATGACCATCCTTCCCGTCCCCGTCTTCGACGTGGAACGCGTCCTGGAGCTGGTCGAGCGCGAGAGGGTCACGGTCCTGCCCGGACCGCCCACGCTCTACCACTCGCTGCTCACCGACCGGGGCTCAAGAGACCTGTCCTCACTGCGCGTTGCGGTCACCGGCTCCGCCGACATCCCCGTCGAACTGATCCGCCGGGTGATGACCGAACTTCCCTTCACCTCGATCATGACGGGCTACGGCCTGACCGAGGCGGGCACGGCCACCGCCACCCGGCCCGGCGACTCCTTCGAGGACATCGCCACCACCGTCGGCACTCCCTGCGACGGCGTCGAGGTCCAAGTCGCCGACGACGGCGAGGTGTTGGTCCGCGGCTACAGCGTGATGCACGGCTACTTCAACGACCCCGACGCCACCACCGAGGCCATCGACCAGGACGGCTGGCTGCACACCGGCGACCTCGGCACCCTCGACGGACGCGGCTATCTGAGGATCGTCGGCCGCAAGAAGGACATGTTCATCGTCGGCGGCTTCAACGCCTACCCGGCCGAGATCGAGGGCTTCCTCATGGAGCACCCGGCGGTCGCCCAGGCCGCCGTGATCGGCGTCCCCGACGTGCGGATGGGACAGGTCGGCAAGGCCTTCGTCGTCCGCCAAGGGCCGCTGACCGCCGACGAGTTGATCGAGTGGAGTCGGCCGCGGATGGCCGGGTTCAAGGTGCCCCGGACGGTGGAGTTCCGCACGGAACTGCCGCTGAACGCCACCGGAAAGGTGATGAAGGACCTCCTGCGATGACGCCTCCCACACCGCCCCAGGGCGACGACCTCGTCCGGACCGCGTCCGGCCTGCCCCTCAAACCGGTCTACGGCCCCGACGACATCGGATCCGAGCCGCCCGCGCCGGGCAACTTCCCCTTCACACGCGGCAATTACGTCACCGGCTACCGGGGACGGCTGTGGACGCTGCGCCAGTACTCCGGCTTCGGCACCGCCGAGTCCTCCAACCGCCGCTACCACTACCTCCTCCAACAGGGCGGCACCGGCCTCTCCGTGGCCCTCGACCTGCCCACGCAGTGCGGCTACGACTCCGACGACCCCGAAGTGGCCGAGGAGGTCGGCCGGGTGGGCGTCGCCGTCGACACCCTCGCCGACGCCGAGATCCTCTTCGAGGGCATCCCCCTCGACAGGATCAGCACCAGCTTCACCATCAACGGCACGGCCGCGATCCTGCTCGCCTTCTACGTCGCCGCGGCCGAACGCACGGGCGTGCCACGGGCGAAACTCACCGGCACCATCCAGAACGACATCCTCAAGGAGTACGCGTCCAGGGGCACTTGGATCTGGCCCGCCGAACCCTCGCTGCGGCTCATCGCCGACACCATCGAGTTCTGCGCCGCCGAAGTGCCGAGGTTCAACGCCATCTCCGTCGCCGGCTCCCACTTCCGGGACGCCGGCGCCAACGCCGTGCAGGAGATGGCCTTCACGCTCGCGGACGGGGTCACCTACTGCGACACGGTCCTGGCCCGCGGCCGTATGACGATCAATCAGTTCGCCCCGCAGGTCTCCTTCTTCTTCTACACGCACGGTGACTTCTTCGAGGAGATCGCCAAGTACCGTGCCGGGCGCAGGCGTTGGGCGACCATCGTGCGCGAGCGGTACGGAGCGGGCAGCGACAAGGCGGCCATGTTTCGCTTCGGCTGCGTCGCCGGAGGCGCCTCCCTCTACGCACCGCAGGCGCAGAACAACACCGTCCGCGTCGCCTACGAGGCACTCGCCTCGGTCCTCGGCGGCGTCCAGTCGATGTTCACGGCGGCCTGGGACGAGCCGTTCGCCCTGCCCAGCGAGGAATCGGCGACACTCGCCCTGCGCACCCAGCAGATCCTCGCCCACGAGACCGGGGTCACCCGGGTCGCGGACCCGCTCGGCGGCTCGTACTTCGTCGAGGCGCTCACCGACGCCACCGAGGCCCGCATCGTCGAGATCATGGACGACCTGGAGCGCTACGGCGGCATGGTCCGTGCCATCGAGGACGGCTATCTGCAGACCCTCATCGCCGACGAGGCCTACCAGTTGCACCGCGAGGTCGAGGCGGGCACCCGGCCGGTCGTCGGCGTCAACCGCTTCGTCGCGGACGAACCCCCGCCCGATCTCGCCACGTACGAACTCGACGCGGAGGGCCGCGACCGGCAGCTGAAACGGCTCGCCGACGTCAAGGCCACCCGCGACGCCGCCACCGTACGGCAGCGCCTCGCCGAACTGACCCGCGCGGCGGAAGGCACCGAGAACCTCATGCCCGTGCTGATCGACTGCGCCAACGCCTACTGCACGGTCGGCGAGATGGTCGCCGCGCTCAAGGCGGTCTGGGGCGAGTTCCAGCAGCCGGTGGTGTTCTGATGAACGCCCGTGTGCTGGTCGCCAAACCGGGGCTCGACGGACACGACCGCGGCGCCAAGATCGTCGCGCGGACCCTGCGCGACGCGGGCTTCGAGGTCGTCTTCACCGGCATCCGGCAGCGCGTCGACGACATCGTCGCCGTCGCCGTCCAGGAGGACGTGGCCGTCGTCGGCCTCAGCATCCTCTCCGGTGCGCACCTCGCCCTGACCACCCGCGTCATCCAGGCCCTGCGCGCCAACGGCGCCGAGGACATCGCCGTCGTCGTGGGCGGCACCATCCCGCCCGCCGACGTACCGAAACTGCTCACCGCCGGAGCCGCCGCGGTCTTCCCCACGGGCACACCGCTCGACGCCCTGGTGACCACGATGCGTGCCCTGACAACCGTCAACTCGCCATGACCCGGCGGCAATCCGACACCCTGGAGGCAGCGTGCGCATCGGAGTGATGATCGGGCCCGAGCGTGGAGACTCGGTCCGTAAGGTCACCCGGATGATCGACGACGTGACATGGGCCGAGAAGGCGGGCTTCGACACCGTGTGGGTGCCGCAGATCCCCTCCGACTTCGACGCGCTGACCGCGATCGCGCTGATGGGCGCGCGCACCGAGCGCATCGAACTCGGCACCGCCGTCGTCCCGTTGCAGGCCCAGCACCCCATCGCCCTTGCCCGGCAGGCCATTTCGGCCCAGGCCGCGACAGGCGGACGGCTCTCCCTCGGCCTCGGACCCTCCCACCATTGGATCATCCGGGACATGCTGGGACTGCCCTACGAGAAACCGGCCGCCCTCACCCGCGACTACCTGGACGTCCTGGACGCCGCGTTCGGCGGAACCGGCGACGTCGACATCGAGAACGGCACTTTCAGCGTCCACAACCCGCTGACCCTCGCCCCCGTCGCCCCCATGCCGGTCCTGCTCGCGGCCCTCGGCCCGGTCATGCTGCGCATCGCCGGCGAACGGTCCGACGGCACCGTGCTGTGGATGGCCGACGAACGCGCCATCCACGAACACGTCGTCCCGCGCATCACCAAGGCCGCCGAGAGCGCAGGACGTCCCGCACCGCGCATCGTCGCGGGCATACCCGTCTGCGTGTGCGGCCCCGACCGCGTCGACGAGGCCCGCGAACGAGCCAACCGCATCCTCGGCGAGGCCGAGATCTCGCCCAACTACCAGCGTGTTCTCGAGTACGGCGACGCCCGCGACATCGGTGATCTGTGTGCGGCGGGCGACGAGAACGCCATTGCCGCCCGGTTCCGCCGCTTCGCCGACGCCGGGGTCACCGACCTCTCCGTACGGCTGCTGCCCATCGGCGACACCCGCGACGAACTGGTCGCCTCCAAGTACCGCACCCGCGACATGCTCGCCGCCCTCGCCGCGGACCTGCGATGACCACCGGGCCGCTCGACGGCATCCGCATCCTGGAGGTCGGCCACATGCTCGCCGGCCCCTACGCCACGATGATGCTCGCCGACCTCGGAGCCGAGGTCACCAAGATCGAACCACCGGGTGGGGACATCTCACGCCAGGTCGGCGACGCCTACTTCGCCAGTCTCAACCGCGGCAAACGCAGCATCCGCCTCGACCTCACGACCGACGAAGGGCAGACCCGGCTCGGTCAACTCGTCGTCGACGCACACGCGTTGCTCGTCAACCTCAAACCGTCGGCGATCCACCGCCTCGGCCTGACCTACGACGTACTCCGCAGGTGGAACGACCGGATCGTGTGCGTCGCGCTCACCGGCTACGGCCTGGACGCGGGCGACGAACCCGCCTTCGACTACGTGGTCCAGGCAGCCACGGGGGTCGCCGCCCTCACCGGTGACCCGGACGCGCCGCCGACCCTGCCCGGCTACTCGTCGGCCGACAACTCCTCAGGCCTGACAGCCGCGTTGGGGCTCCTCGCCCAGATCGTCTCCGGGCACGGCGGCCAAGTCGAGGTGTCCTTGCGCGATGTGATGCTGTCTCAGCTCAACTACCGCGCCTCCGCCTACCTCAACGAAGGCGTCGAACCGCGTCGGCTGCCGTCAGGCGCGCACTCCTACTATGTACCGGCCCAGCTCTTCCCCACCGCCGAGGGTCACTTGGCGCTCTTCATCACTCACGACGGTTTCTGGAAGTCCTTCGCCGCCGAGGCGGGCATCGGGGGATTCCCCACCATGGCCGAGCGTTCGGAGCGCCGCGACGAGGTGCTGGCAGTCGTGGCGGACGCACTGGCTGCGGACACCGCCGCGGCCTGGGAGGCGCGGCTGCGGCCGCTCGGGGTTCCGGCAGCCGCCGTACGCACGCTGCCGCAGGCGCTCGCGGCGACACCGGAGGCCGTGGTGACGGCCGGGGACTTCCGGCTGGTGCGCGGTTCGGTGCGGGTCGCGGGGTACGAGCCGGAGTACGGGCCGCCGCCCCGCCTGGGTGAGCATGACGTTTCCGGGGTGGTGGGGGAGTCATGAGGGCCGAGGACCAGTTCCATCTCGGGCTCGTGGTCGAGGACTTCGAGGGGGCGCTGGCCGAGTTCTCGGCCGCGTTCGGGTATGAGTGGTGCGCCGAGATCGGCGGGGCGGTTCCGCTGACGCTGCCGACCGGAAACGCCGTTCTCGACATCAGCTGTGCGTACTCCAGGACGGTGCCCCGGCTGGAGATCGTCCGGCGTATCCCCGGAACGCTGTGGGAACCGGTGGCCGGCGGCGGTGTGCACCACGTCGGCTACTGGTCCGACGACGTCGCCGCGGACGCCGCCGACCTCACCCGGCAGGGCTTCGTGACCGAGGCGGCCCGGGGCGGCACCGGCGGCGCGCCCTTCGCGTTCCTGCGCGGCCCGAGTGGCCTGCTCGTGGAACTGGTGGACCGGGTGGCGCGGCCCGGGTTGGAGAAGCTGTGGGCTCACGGAGGAGGGGACGCATGACGGCCGTAGGCATCGCGACCGGGGCCGGGCGCGGCATGGGACTCGCCTGCGCACGACGGCTCACCGACCTGGTGGACATCCTGCTGCTGGTGGACCGGGACGAGCCGGCCGTGACCGCGGCGGCGGAGGAACTGGCCGCCGCCGACGGGGAGATCGAGGTCGAACCCTTCGTCCTCGACATCACCGACCCGGCCGGACTCTCCCGACTCGCCGCCCGTGTCGAAGAGTTGGGATCGCTGAGGGCCGTGTCGCACGCCGCCGGGATCTCGCCCACCATGGCCGACTGGCGGCACATCTTCGAGGTCGACCTCGGCGGCACCGCACGCCTGGCCGAGACCCTCCGCCCGCTCGCCGGCGAGGGGACCGCGATGGTCTGCTTCGCCTCGATGGCCCCGCTCCTCGGCAACATCGAGGCCGATCCCGCCGTAGCGGCGATCCTCGACGAGCCGTTGCGGGACGACTTTCTCGACCGGCTGCGGGAGGCTCTCGGGCCTGCGGTGGAGAACACCGGTCTCGCGTACGCGTGGGCCAAGCACGGGGTGCATCGGTTCGTGCGGCGGGAGGCGGTGCGGCTCGGGCCGTACGGGGCGCGGGTGTGTTCCGTGTCGCCGGGTGTCATCGACACCCCTCAGGGGCGGCAGGAGGCCTCGGCCCAGCCCGCCATGACGGCTCTCGTGGAGCAGACGCCGCTCGGGCGGGTGGGCCGGGCCGAGGACGTCGCGGCTGCTGTGGCGTTTCTGTTGTCGGACGAGGCCGCTTTCGTTTCCGGAATCGACGTTCTCGTCGACGGTGGGGTCTGTGCGGCGGTACGCGAACGCGCCGGTCGCTGAACGGTCGGCAACCGGCGGAGGAGGCGCGCCCTGGGGGCGGCGCGCCGCTTCCTCAGCGGCGGCGTCCGCTGCGGCGGGCGGACCAGCCGGTTCCCAGTCCCGCCGAATGCGCGGCGAGGAACGCGAGTCCGAGCAGCATGAGACTCGTCTCGCTGAAGACGATCTGCGTCGATGTCTCCGTGACACGGATGATGAAGGCGATGAAGAAGAGCACGGCCGCCACGATTGCAAGCATTATTAACCCCTATGGATAGACGGCGAGCCACGCGTGATCCCGGTGGCTGCGCCGTTGTCTCCCGGTTGCCCCGGATGCTGTCTCTCAGTCACCTCGATCTCGTGCCGCCCGAGGGCCAACTGCCTTTCAGGCAAGGGATTCCGAGCGCTGGACGGTTCCTGTGAGTCCGGTGGCGTCCTGCCCCGCGAGCAGCACGGCGGCCCGCGCCATCGCCTCCGGCGGCTCCACCATCTCCGGCGGGATCTCCCGGCCCCCGCCGGCCGCCTGCCAGCCCTCCGTGAGCACCACCCGTGACGGGGCGAGGCAGTTGACCGCGATGTTGTCCTCGCGCAGGTCGGCGGCGAGCCCCAGGTAGAGGCGCTCGACGGCGGCCTTGGACACCCAGTACGCGTTCGCACCCCGGTCCGTCATGCCCACCCCGCCGGTCGTCACGGCCACCAACGAGCCACCGCCACGCGCCCGTACGTGCGGAATCACCGCGCGGGTCACCAGGAACACCCCGGTCAGATTGACGTCGAGCGACAACTGCCAGCGCTTGAGCGGTGTCGACTCGACCGGGCCGAGCCACAGCACCCCGGCGTTGGCGATGAGAATGTCGATCCCGCCGAACTCCGCGACGGCCGCGGCGACGGCCGCGTCGACCGACGCCTCGTCGCTCACGTCACAGGGCACCGGCAGGGCGCGCCCGCCCGCCGCGGTGATCCGGTCCGCGACCGAGTGGATCGTCCCGGGCAACCGGCCCTCCCGCTCGGAACGCGCGGCCACGGCGACCGAGGCGCCCGCCTCCGCGAGCGCCAGCGCGACCGTACGGCCGATACCGCGGCTGGCGCCCGCCACGAACGCGACCTTGCCCTGCAACGGGCCTTCCACGTCGGTGAGTTCACTCATGTCGTGCTCACTTCGGCGGGAAGCGGAGGGCGCCGTCGAGACGGACGACCTCGCCGTTGAGATAGTCGTTCTCGACGATGTGCTGCACGAGGCCCGCGTACTCGACCGGCAGCCCCATACGTTTCGGGTACGGGATCTGCGGCCCCCAGTACGCCTCCAACTGGTCGCCCGCCTTGCCGTACGCCGGTGTGTTGAAGGTGCCCGGCGCGATCGTGACGACCCGGATGCCGAGCGGGGAGAGGTCGCGGGCGGCGACCAGGGTCATGCTGACGACCCCGCCTTTGGCGGCGGCGTAAGGGAGTTGGCCGATCTGGCCCTCGTAGGCGGCGATCGACGCCGTGCTGACGATGACGCCCCGGTCGCCCTCGACGGGCTCCTGGCGGGCGATGGCGGCCGCGGCCAGGCGCATCACGTTGAACACACCGGTGAGGTACACGTCGATCGTCATGCGGAAGCCAGCGAGGTCGAGGGGTGAGCCGTCCTTGCCGACGAGGCGGCCGCCGCTCGCCGGGCCGCCGTGCGCGTCCACCGAGATGCGGAGCGGTCCCGCCGACTCCGCCTCGGCCAGGGCCGCTTGGACGTCGTCCTCGGAGGTGGCGTCCGTGCGCACGTAGCGCACACCCAGTTCCCGCTCCAGGGCCTTGCCCTTCTCGTCGGCCAGATCGGCTACGACGACCTTCGCACCCGCCGCGTGCAGTCGACGGACGGTGGCCTCGCCCAGGCCGCCCGCCCCGCCGACGACCACCGCGGAGCTCCCACTGATCTGCATCAAGGATTTCCTCTCTTGCGAACAGCGCTCTAGTGAGACGAGAATAGCATTCTCATGAATATAACCATGATTCTCGAGATGGTGGCCTCGGGCGGCGACCGACCGGTGGTCACGGCGAACGGCCGCTCCCTGACCGCCTCGGACCTGCTCGCCCGCGCCCGCGCCGCAGCCCACCGCTTCCGGGGCTACCCGGCCGTGCTGTACCTGAGTCCCAGTCACCTCGCCTACCCGGTGGCCCTGTTCGGTGCCGCCCTGGCGGGCATCCCGTTCATCCCCCTCAACTACCGCCTGGGCGAACACCAGTTGACCCGCCTCCTGGCCCGCCACCCCGGCGCCCTCGTGCTGCGCCCCGACGACCTCGACGACCTGCTGAGCGCCCAAGAGGCCGCCGACGCACCCGAGTTGGCGCAGGATCAGGACCAGGACTCGGTCGCGGTGGTCCTCTACACGAGCGGCACGACCGCCGAACCCAAGGCGGCACTGCTGCGCCACCGGCATCTGCTGGCCTACGTCCTGAACACCCAGGAGTTCGCCTCCGCCGAGGAGGGCGACGCGGCACTCGTGGCCGTACCGCCGTACCACGTGGCCGGGTTGATGAACCTGCTGACGAACCTCTACTCCGGCCGCCGCCTCGTCTATCTCTCCGCCTTCGACGCGGCGGAGTGGCTGCGGACCGCGCGCAGCGAACGGGTCACCCACGCACTCGTCGTGCCCACCATGCTCGCCCGTATCGTCGCGGAGGTCCCCACCGACGACGCCGGCACGCCCACACTCCGGAGTCTCGCCTACGGCGGTGCGAGGACCCCGCGACCCGTGGTGGAACGGGCGTTGCGGATCTTCCCGGGGACGGGCTTCGTCAACGCGTACGGCCTGACCGAGACGGCCTCCTCCGTCGCGGTCCTCGGACCCGACGACCACCGCGAGGCACTGGCCGCGTCCGATCCCGCCGTGCGTGACCGACTCGGTTCCGTGGGGCGGCCGTTGCGCGGCGTCGAGATCGAGATCCGCGACGACGACGGCAAGCCGGCCCCCGCCGGGGAGACCGGGCTGGTGTTCGTGCGCGGGGACCAGATCTCCGGCGAGTACGGCGGACGCAGCGCGCTGGACGCCGACGGCTGGTTCCCCACCCGGGACCGGGGACGGCTGGACGGCGACGGCTATCTGTTCATCGAGGGCCGCGCCGACGACACCATCATTCGCGGTGGCGAGAACATCGCTCCCGCCGAGATAGAGGACGTTCTCGTCACCCACCCCGGGATCGCCGAGGCGGCGGTCATCGGCGTGCCCGACCCCGAGTGGGGGCAGCGGATCGTGGCCGTCGTGGTCGGCGAGGGCGACCCGGCGGAGGTCCGCCAGTGGGTCAAGGACCGGCTGCGCTCCTCCAAGACGCCCGACGTCGTCGTGTTCCGCGCCGAACTCCCCAAGACCGAGACCGGAAAGCTGCTGCGCCGCACCCTGCTGGCCGAGTTGGAGACCACCCATGCCTGAAGCAGTCCTCGTGTCCGCCCTGCGCACCCCCGTCGGCACCGCGGTCAAGGGCACCCTGCGCGACACCAGCGCGTTCGACCTCGCCCACCACATCGTTGCCGCCGCTGCCGCCACGGAGGGCCTCGACCCGGCCGCGGTCGACGACGTGATCCTCGGCGAGGGCCTCTACGGCGGAGGCGTCGTCGCCCGGCACGCGGCACTGACCGTCGGCCTCACCGCCGTACCGGGCCTCGCCCAGAACCGTCACTGCGCCGCCGGACTCGCGGCAGTGCAGAGCGCGGCGGGAAGCATCCGCGCAGGCATGGACGAACTCGTCATCGCGGGCGGTGTCAACTCGGCCTCCACCTCACCGAAACAGCGTTTCCGCGTCGAGGGGGAGTGGGTCGACCCCTGGAGCCCGCCCACGCACCCCGACCGGCCCGACGCCCCCAACCTGGACATGTCGATCACGGTCGGCTGGAACACCGCCGTACGGGCCGGGCTCAGCCGCGCCGACATGGACGAGTGGGCGCTGCGCTCCCACCGGAACGCCATTCGCGCGATCGACGAAGGCCGTTTCGACGCGGAGCTGGTGCCCATCGACACACCGCACGGACTGTTCTCCGTCGACGAACATCCCCGCCGCACCACGAGCCTGGAGAAGCTGGCCTCGCTCAAGCCGCTCCACCCGGAGATAGACGGCTTCTCCATCACCGCCGGGAACGCGGGCGGCGCCAACGACGGTGCCGCCGCCCTGGTGGTCGCCAGCGACCGGCTGGGGCTGCCCGCCCTCGCCGTCGTCCGCTCATGGGCGTCGGTCGGCGCCGACCCCGCCGAGACGGGCCTGACCCCGGTGAAGGTGATCCCCAAAGCCCTTGCCCGCGCGGGACTTTCGACCTTCGACGTCGACCTCTTCGAGATCAACGAGGCCTTCGCCGCCGTGCCCGTCGCCGCGGTGAAACTGCTCGGCCTCGACCCCGACCGCGTGAACGTCAACGGCAGCGGCTGCTCCCTCGGCCACCCGGTCGCGGCGACCGGCGCGCGGATGCTGGTGACGCTGGTGCACGAACTGCGCCGTCGGGGCGGCGGGATCGGCGTCGCAGCGATGTGTGCGGGAGGTGGGATGGGTTCGGCCACGGTCATCGAGGTGCCGGCTCCGTGATGGGTGCGGGGCTGGGGGCCGGGGGCTGGGGGTTGCCCCCCCTGCCCTCAGCCCCGTGACCGGCCGCAGAGGGCGGCACCGGAACGCGACGCGATGACCGCTCCGTGAGGACCGGCCGTCACACGCCTCGCGTACCCCGGCCCCGCGGAGCCGATCTGTCAGGCCACCGCACGGAACCGCAGCAGCGCCTCCTGCGCGAACGACGCCACCAGGGACCCCCGCGCGGTGAGCACATCGCCCCGGCCGTAGCAGCGGCCGTGGGCGAGAAGCGGGCTCCGATGACGGAGGAGAAGCCAGTCGTCCGTGGTGAAAGGGCGGTGGAACCACACCGTGTGCGCGGTGACCGCGGATGTGAACGCCGTTCCCGCATCGTGCTGGGTGATCCCCTCCAGCGGTCGGAGCGCTGTACCGATCAGGCTCAGGTCGCTCGCGTACGCCGTCAACGCCGGGGCCAGTTCCGGGACTACGGCCGGCGTGCGCATCCACAGGTCGTACTCGGGAGGCTTCGATTTCGGCGAGTCCACGTCGACGGTCGCCCGGGTGTCCCAGGGCAGCAGCGACAGGCCGACGTCGTGCTCCGCCCCCGGCACCGACGGCATCGGGAACGCGGCCTGCTGGTCGGGCCCCTCCTCGTGGGAGTGCAGGGTCACGCCCGCCACCGCCGCGACCCCCTGTGTCTGCCGCGCCACGACCGTCAACGTGGCGAACGACCGGCCCTCATGATGCCGCGTCACCTCGTACCGCACCGGCTCCTGAGGGCGCCCCGCCCGCGCGAACTGCACATGAAGGCTCTTGACCGCCTTGTGGGGACAGGCCAGTTGGGCGGCGCGGACGCTCTGGGCGAGCAACTGGCCGCCGAAGATGCGGTGGTAGCCCAGTTGTTGGTTGCGGCCCTCGTAGACGGAGCCGGGCAGGGCGTGGAGATCCAGGCAGGAGAGCAGGTCACGCCACAGATCGGTCACTGATGTCACTCCTCGGTCGATCACAGGTGGACGAGCCGTGGCGCGGAACCGCCGGCCCGCAGCATGGCCCCCGCCTCGCGCGTCAACTCCCGTGCGCTGCCGAGCAGTCCGTCCAGCACCATGGCCCGGCGGACGTGCCGGTACAGATCGTGCTCGGCGGTGAAACCGATCCCGCCGAGCACCTGCTGGCAGTGCCGGGCCGCCGTCAGCGCCGCCTGTCCGGCCGCCGCCTTGGCCAGCAGCGCGCCCCACTCGTCCGTGGCCGCCACCAGGGTGGCTTCGGCGCCCTCCAGCGCCACGAGCGTCTCGGCGAGCCGGTGCCGTACGGCCTGGAAGGAGGCCAGCGGGCGGCCGAACTGCACGCGGTCCACGGCGTGTTGACGCCCGAGTGCGAGCATCGCGCGGCCGGTTCCGACCAGCCACCAGCCCAGCGCGACACGACCGGCGGCGAGCGGTGGTCCGGAGTCCTCGGCGGGCACGGTACGCAGCGGCAGTTCCGGGTCCAGGGTCGTCCCGGCGACGGTGTCGTCGCGCTCCCAGATCACCCACGCGCCGCCCGCGAACGGCATCGGTAGCGTGCCGCCGAGGGGGTGGCCCGCCGCGTGCAGTAGGACGTCGTTGAGGAGCGGTGCGTGCGTGCCGGTCTCGCCCAGCAGGCGGAAGGCGATCGGCACGGCCAAGTCCGCCTGTTCCGTGACGAGTTCGGCCCAGCCGAGGTCGGCCAGGGCCGTGTCCAGTGCCTGGCCGGACGCCGCTGTCATCGTCTTGCGGAGCGTCTCGGCGAGCAGGGCCCGTTCGACGGCGTCCACGGCTACTCCCTTCCCAGGTCGAGCAGTCGCCGAGCGATGATGTTCCGCTGGATCTCGGCCGTACCGCCGTAGATCGTCGCGGCCCGCGCGTACAGGTACTCCGAGCGCCAGGGCGTGTCCGTCAACTCCAGTACGCCGGGCAGCAGATCGCGGACGGTCTCGAAGAGCTGCTGCTCGGAGGTGGCCAGCAGCACCTTGTCGACCGACGTCTCCGCGCCCAGCCGTTCGCCCGCCGCCAGGCGCCGCTGGGTGGCGTGGGAGCGGCAACGGGCCGTGTGCAACGCCAGGTAGGCGGAACCGAGTTGGGTGTCGTCGGGGATGTCCGTCTCGGCCAGCAGGCGGTCAAGCCGCCTGTAGAGATGGGCGATCCGATGCCAGAAGCAGGTGGACCGCTCGTGCGGGAGCAGGTCCATCGCGAGGCGCCAGCCGTCGCCGGGGCGGCCGAGCATCCGGTCGGCGGGCACCTTCACGTCGTCGAAGAACACCTCGGCGAACTCGTCCACGCCGTGCATCGTGCGCAGCGGCCGGACGGTGATGCCGGGGGTGTCCATGTCGACGAAGAACGCGGTGATCCCGTCGTGCCCGGGCGCGGTGCGCGTCAACAGGACGCAGCGGGCGGCGAATTGGGCGAGGCTCGTCCACACCTTCTGGCCGCTGACCTCCCAGTGGTCGCCGCGCGGAACGGCCCGGGTGGTGAGGGAGGCGAGATCGCTGCCGGAGCCGGGCTCGGAGAAGCCCTGGCACCACTGCTCGCGCCCGCTCAGCAGCCGCGGGACCATCTCGGCGGCCAGCGCGGGAGAGGCGTACGAGATCATCGTCGGGGCGAGGACCTCGATCATCGAGTAGATTCCCGGCTCGGCCAGCTCCCTTGTGGCGACCTCCTCGCCGAGCACCGCTCTGAGCACCGCGGGCCCGCCGAGCCCCGTGACCTCGGCGGGCCAGCCGTACCGCATCCAGTCCGCGTCGTACAACGCCCCTCGAACTCGGGCCAGTTGAGCGACCTGGGCGTCCAGGGAGCGGTCGGGGCCGGGGGACAGGTCGTGCTCGTCCAGCCAGGCGCGCAGTCCCGCGCGGAAGTCGTCGACGTTGATGTCCCCGGGCGGCGAAGGGATGTTCATGTCCCCGTGCGGTGAGGCGATGTTCATGTCCCCGGGCGCTGATAGGCGTGCGGGCGGCCCGAGTCGTGCGCTCCGCTGCGGCGGATGAACGTCATCGCCCGCGTGCGCAGCCGCCACCCCTCGTCCGTGCGGACATAGGTGTCGTCGTAGTAGCCGATCCGCAGGTCGTGCGTCGCGTGGTCGACGAAGCAGAGCGGCTGTGTGCCGGTCGCCGTGTCGCCCGACAGGTCGACGGCCGGAGTCCCCGTGAGGAACAGCCCCTTGGGCGCGGCGGCCACGAGCGCCGGGAACTCGTCGAGGCCGTAGGAGTCCCCGAAGGCGCTGTACGTGCCGTCGGGCGTGAAGACCCCCAGCACCCCGTCCAGGTCGCCGCGCGTGATGCACACCGCGTAGCGGGCGAGGAGTTGCTGGATCTCCATCAGGTCGTCGGTCGGACCCGGGGGAGGGGCCGGAACAGGCAAGGAGGACAAGGACTTTCCGCCCTTCACCATCGATGAGAATGCCATTCTCTCAGATGAGTGGCAGATTTCCACGGGGTGTGAGGCGACGTCAACAGTCTCTGTCTGAATGGTTGATTCTCCGTAGATGAGAAGCTAGTTTCCAGCGATGGAGAGGGGAGATCCGACGCGATGGACCAGTTCCTCACCTTCGGGATCGTCGGCCTGAGCACGGCCGCGATCTATGCCGTCATCGGCAGTGGGCTCGTGCTCACCTACACCACCACCGGCGTGTTCAACTTCGCGCACGGCGCGGCCGGCATGCTGTCCGCGTTCATGTACTGGCAGCTCACCGTCGGCTGGGGCTGGCCCGTCCCGGTCGCCCTGGCCGTGGTGCTGCTCGTGCTCGCCCCCGGCTTCGGACTACTCGTCGAGCGCTACGTGCTGCGGCCCGTCCAGGCCCTCGGCGAGGCCGAACGGCTGGTGATGACGGTGGCGCTGCTCAGCGGCCTCATCGCCGCCGCGCGCTGGATCTGGGACCCGAACGTGGCGCGCCCCCTGCCGATGTTCTTCGCCGGCCGCAAGCCCATCCACCTCGGCCCTGCCGTCATCACCTGGCACCAGGCCATCACCATGGCGGTGGCCGTCGCCGTCGCCGTCGGCCTGCGCGTCCTGCTCTACCGCACCCGCGCCGGAGCCGAGATGCGCGCGGCCGTCGACGACCGGGCCCTCGTCGGCCTCACCGGCGCCGACCCCGTGCGGGCCGGCCGGGTCTCCTGGATCCTCGGCACCCAACTCGCCGCGATCGGCGGCATCCTGATCGCCCCGACGGTCACCCTGGACGCCGCCCAGCTCTCCCTGCTGATCGTCAGCGCCTACACCGCGGCCGTCTTCGGCAGACTGCGCAGCCTCCCGCTCACCTTCCTCGGCGCCGTCGTCGTCGGCTGCATGGAGAGCTACCTGACCGGCTACCTCCCGCAGAACGACTACCTTCCCGGCCTACGGCTCGCCGCCCCCGCCCTGCTGCTCCTCCTCGCGCTGCTGGTCTTCCCGCACCGACGCCTGCGCGGCCGCGAACGCCGGCTGGCCCGGGTCCCGGTGCCGAGCGCGCGCGGCACCCTCGTGTTCGCCGCGGTCGTCATCACCTTCGGTGCGGTACTTGCTTCTCTGCTCGGAGAAGCCGACCTGATCACCTACGGAGCGATCTTCTCGCTGGGAGTGGTGGCGCTCTCGTACGTCCCGCTCACCGGATACGCAGGCCAGGTCTCCCTCTGTCAGCTGAGCATGGCCGGCATCGGAGCGGTCGTCTGGGGACACCTCGGCGCGCACGGCGAACTCTGGGCGCTCGGCGCCACGGTCCTCGTCTCGGCGGTCGCCGGAGCACTGGTCGCACTGCCCGCGCTGCGGCTCTCCGGTGTGTATCTCGCCCTGGGCACCGCCGCGTTCGCCGTGATCCTCGACCGGTGGATCTTCACGCTCCCCGCCTTCCACGTTCTCGGCGTGCGGATCGCCCTGTTCGACCAGGGCTCGGTCGATATCACAGGACCCGATCTGTTCGGCCTCCGGCTCGACAGCGGGAGGCAGTTGATGGTGTTCTCCGCTGTCTGCCTCGCCCTCGCCTCGATCGGTGTGGCGGCCCTGCGCCGCAGCCGCTTCGGCCGGCGGCTGATCGCCCTGCGGGACAGCGAGGCCGCGTACGCCACCCTCGGCGGCAACCTGCTGGTCGCCAAGGTCGCCGTGTTCGCCCTCGCCTCCGGCATCGCGGGACTCGGCGGAGCGCTGTACGGAATGCAGCAACACACCGTCACCGCCGACCAGTTCAGCCTGGTGGCGGGACTGCCCATCTTCCTCGTCGCCGTCGTCGGCGGCCTTGGCGCGGTCGGCAACGGACTCTTCGCCGGCACCGCCTTCGCCGGCCCGACCAACGCCCTGATCGCCATCGCCCCCGGCACCGCGAACCTCGTCGCCCTGCTCCCCGGCCTCGCCGGCGTCGGACTCGGCCACAACCCCGACGGCATCGTCCTCCGCTTCCGCCGGCAGTGGGAGCCCCTCGCCCGCGACCGCATCGCCCTGCCCGCGCTGCTCTGCCTCCTCGCCGCGGCCTGGGCCCTGCGCTTCACGGACGTCATCAACGACTGGGCGTACTACGGCGGTTCACTCGTCCTCGCCATGGCACTCCGCTCGTGGGCGACCGCCCGGCAGGCCGCTCCGGCCGAACCGGAGATCCCCGTCGAGTGGTGGGGTCTACGGCGTGCGTGGCGCCCCGAGGACCAGGAGGTGCTGGCCCGTGGCGTCGCTGCAGGTTAGCGGAGTGACCGTCTCCTTCGGCGGGAACCGCGCTCTCGACGGAGTCGCCCTCAGCGCCGAGGCGGGCCGGGTCACCGGACTCATCGGACCCAACGGGGCAGGAAAAAGCACCCTGTTCGACGTCACGTCCGGACTGCGCAGGCCCTCCTCGGGCCAAGTCCGGCTGGACGGACGGGACATCACCCGGTCCCGGCCCTCCGCACGCGCCCGGCACGGACTCGCCCGCACCTTCCAGCGCCTGGAACTGTTCGGCCGGCTCAGCGTGCGCGACAACCTCCTCGTCGCCGCCGAACTCGGCCCCGAGCGCCGCCGCGCGGAACAGGCCGTCACCGAGATCCTGCACCGGCTCGGTCTCACCGGCCACGCCGACACCTCACCCGACGCCCTGCCCACGGGAGTTGGCCGTCTCGTCGAGGTGGGGCGGGCGCTCGCGATCCGCCCGAAGGTGCTTCTCCTCGACGAACCCGCCGCAGGACAGGACGCCGAGGAGACCGAACGCTTCGCGGAACTCCTGCGCGCCCTCACCGGCGACGGAACCGCCGTCGTCCTCGTCGAGCACGACATGAGCCTCGTGATGGCCGTATGCGACGAGGTCTACGTCCTCGACCTCGGCAAGATCATCGCTGCCGGCCCGCCCGAGGTGATCCGCAGCGACGAAACCGTTCTCGCCGCCTACCTGGGGGACGCGTGAGCGCACTTCTCGAATTGTGCGGCATCCGCGCCGCCCACGAACGCATCACCGTCCTGCACGGCGTCGACCTCGACGTCGCCGCAGGACAGGTGGTGGCACTGCTCGGCCCCAACGGCGCGGGCAAGACCACCACGTTGCGGGTCGCGGCCGGAGTCCACCCCGCCGAGTCGGGCCAACTCCTGCTCGGCGGACGGGACATGACCGGCGCCGACCCCCGCGACCTGGCCCGCGCCGGAGTCTGCCTCATCCCCGAAGGACGGGGCGTCTTCCCGAACCTGTCCGTCCGCGACAACCTCCTCATGATGACCTTCACCGGCCGCGGCCGGGAGGAGATCGAGGAGATCGCGTTCGCCCGCTTCCCCGTCCTGGCCCGGCGGGCGGGACAGGCGGCAGGCACCCTCTCCGGCGGCGAACAGCAGATGCTCGCCCTCGCCCGCGGCCTCACCACCGACCCCGCCGTCCTGCTGCTCGACGAACTCTCCATGGGACTCGCTCCGTTGGTCGTCGGCCGCCTCTACGAACAGGTCGGCGAGATCGCCCGGCAGGGCGTCGCCGTCCTGGTCGTCGAGCAGTTCGCCGCCGCGGTCCTCGACATCTGCGACCACGCCGCCGTCCTCGTACGCGGCCGGGTCGAACGGCGGGGCCACCCCGGCGACGGGTTGCGCGCCGAACTGTCCGCTCTCTACCTGGGGAGTTCCACATGACAACCACGGAGACGCGAGCGGACCGCTTCGTCCGCGAACTCACCGTCCTGAAAATCCCGGACCCCGCAGCCGGAAAGGCCGCTCTCTGGCTGCGCGCGGGCGCCGCCCTGATGACGATCGGCGTCGTCCTCGGCGTATCCGCCTACTTCATCTCGCACAACACCAGCGACCCACTGGTGCAGAACGACGCTCTCACCCTCGGCCTGGCCGCCGTCTCCGGCAGCGTCGTCGGGTCCGCGCTCTTCCTGCGGTACTCGCTCACCGGCTTCTTGCGGTACTGGATGGCCCGACAGTCCTACGACGTGGAACTCCTCGCCGACCGCCTGCTCGAAAGGGACCTCCGCCATGACCCCACCGGCACCGACACCGCGCCCCGGTGACCAACTCGCCAGCACCGTCTGCGGCACCCGCGTGGTCGTCATCCGCGCACCCGCCGCCGCATCACCCCAACTCGCCTGCGGCGGCAGCCCGTTGGTCCCCGCCGCCGAGGCGCCCCCGGTGAAACCCGGACCGGCCGGCACCACCACCCTCATCGGCAAGCGGTACGTCGACACCACCGGGACGCTCGAACTCCTCTGCACCGCCTCCGGTGCGGGCGAACTCACCTGTGACGGCGCCCCCATGACCCTCAAGGCGGCCAAGCCGCTGCCCGCCTCCGACTGATCCCACCCCCGTAAGGAGCCGTCATGGACCGCGACGACCTCATCCTCATCAGCGTCGACGACCACATCATCGAACCCCCCGACATGTTCGTGAACCACCTCCCCGAGCGCTACAAAAAAGAGGCGCCCCAACTGGTCCACCGGGACGACGGCACCGACGTGTGGCAGTTCGGCGGCGCAACCATCACCAACTCGGCGCTCAACGCGGTGGCCGGCCGGCCCAAGGAGGAGTACGGCGTCGAACCGCAGGGCCTCGACGAGATCCGCCCCGGCTGCTACGACGTGCACGAACGCATCAAGGACATGAACGCGGGCGGCATCCTTGCCCAGATGAACTTCCCGTCCTTCCCCGGCTTCTCGGCCCGCCTGTTCGCCACCAAGGACGTGGACTTCTCCCTCACACTCGTACGGGCCTACAACGACTGGCACATCGACGAGTGGTGCGCCGCCTACCCGGGACGCTTCATCCCCATGGCGCTGCCCGCCATCTGGGACGCGGAACTGTGCGCGGCCGAGGTGCGCCGGGTCGCCGAGAAGGGCGTCCACTCGCTCACCTTCACCGAGAACCCCGCCGTCCTCGGCTACCCGAGCTTCCACGACCCGTACTGGAACCCGCTCTGGCGCGCGCTGTCCGACACCGATACCGTCATGTCGGTGCACATCGGCTCCTCCGGCAGGCTCGCCGTCCCGGCCGCCGACTCGCCGCCCGACGTGATGATCACGCTCCAGCCGATGAACATCGTCTCCGCCGCGGCGGACCTGCTCTGGTCGCCCCCGATCAAACAGTTCCCGAACCTGAAAATCGCCCTCTCGGAAGGCGGGACGGGCTGGATCCCGTACTTCCTGGAGCGCCTCGACCGCACCTTCGAGATGCACTCCACCTGGACCCTCCAGGACTTCGGCGGCAAGCTGCCCTCCGAGATCTTCCGCGAGCACTTCCTGACCTGCTTCATCACCGACAAGCTGGGCGTACGGCTGCGCCACGACATCGGCATCGACAACATCTGCTGGGAGGGCGACTACCCGCACAGCGACTCGCTGTGGCCGGACGCCCCCGAGCAGCTGCACGACGTGCTGTCGAGCTGCGACGTCCCCGACGACGAGGCCCGGAAGATCACCTACGAGAACGCGATGCGCTGGTACTCCTTCGATCCCTTCGCGCACATCCCGCGGGAACAGGCCACCGTGGGCGCCCTGCGCAAGGCGGCCGAGGGCCACGACGTCAGCACCCGCTCCCGCAGCCACCAACTCATCGAGCCCGCCGAGAAGTTGGAGGCGTTCCGTTCCAAGGCCCGGGCGGCCGTGGCGGCGGCCCGATGAGCGACCTGGTCCTGACGGAACGGATCGGCGCCGTCCTCGTGGCGACGCTGAACCGTCCGGAGGCCCGAAACGCCCTCAACCCGGAGCTGATTGACGATCTGTCAGTCGTCCTCCGGGAAGCGGACACCGACCCGTCGGTCCGCGCGATCGTCCTCACCGGCGCCGGAACGGTTTTCTGTGCCGGCATGGACCTCAAGGCGTTCGCGAAGGGCGGCGGCAGCTTCGACGGCCTGGTGTGGTTCTTTCGCGAGGGCATCGCCACGCCGGTGATCGCCGCCCTCAACGGCTCGGCACTCGCCGGCGGCTTCGAACTCGCCCTGGCCTGCGACCTGGTGGTCGCCGCGGAGGACGCGCGGCTGGGGATCGCCGAGGTGAAACGGGGGCTGTTCGCGGCCGGCGGTGGTACGACGCTTGCTGACCGGGTACCGCTCGCCGTCGCCCTGGAGATGGGGTTGACCGGCGTCCTCGTCACTGCCTCGGAGGCGAAACGGTTCGGCCTGGTCAACCGCGCCGTCCCGGCCAGTGAGGTGCGAGAGGCCGCGCTGGCCCTCGCCGGGCGCATCGCCGAGAACGGCCCTCTCGGCGTCGCGATGACCAAGAAGCTGATGCGAGAACGCCGTTGGGCCGAACCGGACGAGGTCACGGCGGTGTTCAAGAGCGCCGACGCGGTGGAGGGGGCACGGGCCTTCGCCGAGCGCCGCAGTCCGGTGTGGACGGGGAAGTGACTCAGCCCCGGACTCCGGTGTTCGCGAGGCCGCAGGATGGTCTCGGGAACACCGGAGCGAAGGTCACCAGGACTTAGAACCGGAAGGCTTGCCGAGCGGCCGCAGTCGCGTCGTCCAGGTCGCCGATCTCGTCGACGAGCCCCCAGCGCAGCGCCTCCCTGACGCTCAACTCGGCCCCGGACAGGGCGAGATACGCCGTCCGCTCCCGACCGACCCGCACCGGAATGCTCGCGGTGCCACCCGCACCCGGGATCAGCCCCATCCCGATCTCCGGCAAGCGGATCACCGTATCCGGTGCGGCGACCACCCGCCCCGCGAAAGCCGCGAGCTCGATCCCCGCGCCGACACACGCACCGTGCAGATGCGCGGTCACCCGGGAAGCGCAGCGGTGCAGCAGCGCGGCCGGGCTCCGATGAACCCGCACCAGATGAGCCTGCGCCGCATCACGGGACGTACCGAACTCGGCGAGGTCGCCGCCGCTGCAGAAGGCCGGACCGTTGCCGTACAGCTCGACCCGGCTGATCGACGGGTCGGCCGCGGCCACTTCGAGGGCCTCGCACAGCGCGTCCCGCGTGGCCGCGTCGAACGCGTTGCGCACCCAGGGTCGGTCCAGCGTGATGGACAGCCGGGAGCCGTCGCGATCCAGCCGTACGGGCGTCTCGGCGGGCCGTGGAGTGCGCCGGGGCGCGGTGGCCAGCCAGGAGCGGAAGGCCGCTCCGCCCTGAAGCGTCGAGTACGCGAGGGATTCGAGAATCAGCCTGTCGGGGATGGAGAGGCCGCTGCCCATCCGCAGTACCTGCACCAGGGTGACGCACGCGGCGGGCCGACTCTCGACGATGCGGCCCAGCTGCTGGGCCGTCGCATGCGGGTCCGCGCACCCCACCCACGGCCTGGGCGGATCGGAAACACCGGTGAGGAGAACGTCGAACCCCTCGACCGCACCCCTTGGTTCCGCTGCCACGCCGATCACGACACGGTCCCGGTCTCCGGCATCCAGTTCACGGGACGGGGTGCGGTCGAGGTCGACGATCACGAAGGGCGACTCCACAGTGATCTCCCTCCAGGTGTGGACCGGAGTGTAATTTGAGATCACCTGTGGTGAGAAGGGGGTTCGAATCATAGAGAATCACACTCTCCATTCCTGGATGGCCTCCGTCGAGCCGTACCTTGCCCCGCTCGTCGACACCGCCGACTCGTTCACCGAGCTGACCGGCGTCCCGGTCGACCTGCCGTCGGCTCTCTTCCTACGGGCCCAACTGGCAGGCCTGGAACGCCCGTCCAGGACATCGGCCAACGGCTCCTGTCACCTCCTCAAAACCGCCGACGGCTGGGTCGCCGTGAACCTGGCCCGCCCCGACGACCTGGCCGCCGTACCCGCTCTCCTCGCACTCCTCGGCTCGCCGGACGAGCCTGAGGGTCTGCATGCGGCGGTACGGCGGAACACGGCGACCGAAGTGGCCGAGGCGGCGCGGATTCTCGGCATCGCCGCTGCCGTGCCGGGATCGGCGCAGGGCGGCCGGCCCGCAGTTCATGCGGAGCGCTGGGGTGAACGGCGTTTCCGCGCGATGGCGGGGATACGGGTCGTTGACTTCTCGGCGCTCTGGGCGGGGCCGTTGTGCGCACGGTTGCTGGGGCTGGCGGGAGCGCGGGTGGTGAAGGTGGAGAGCGCGACGCGACCCGACGGTGCGCGCTACGGGACGCCCGCCCTCTACCGCTGGCTGCACGACGGGCACGGCAGCGTGGTCGTGGACTTCGCTCCCGGTGCGCTGGACGCCATCGTCGCCGAGGCCGATGTCGTCATCGAGGCGTCACGGCCGCGCGCGCTGCGCCGACTCGGGCTGCGCGCCGAGGAGTTCCTCGCCGCACGCCCCGGCCGGGTCTGGGTCGGCATCACCGGATACGGCCGCGAGAACGACCGTATCGCCTTCGGAGACGACGCTGCCGCCGCCGGCGGACTGACGGGCCACGACCCGGTGGGCGACCCCGTCTTCCTCGGCGACGCGCTCGCCGACCCCGTCACCGGTGTGTTCGCCGCCCAGGCCGTGGCCCGTTCCCTGGCCGAGGGAGGCGGCGAACTGCTCTGCGTCTCCATGTCGGCCTGCGCCGCGACACTCGCGGACGCCCGAAACCTGGCCCAACCACCGTGCTGATAAGGAACGTTGAGGTCGAGGGCCACGCGGAGGTGGTGGACGTACGGATTGACGCCGGGCGGATCGCCGACATCGGGGCCGGACTGGCCGGGACGGTCGACGTGGACGGCCGGGGTGGTGCGTTGCTGCCGGGTCTGCACGACCACCACATCCACCTCGCGGCGCTGGCCGCCGAGGCCGCCTCCGTGCGGGTCGGGCCGATGGACGTGCGAGGCCGAACGGCGTTTGCTGCGGCCCTGGTTGGTGGTCCGCCGGGGGAGTGGGTGCGGGCCGTCGGCTACCACGAGAGCGTCGCGGGGGACCTGGACCGATGGGCGCTTGACGCGCTCGCGCCGGACCGGCCGGTGCGGGTGCAGCATCGCACCGGCGCGCTGTGGGTGTGGAACAGCGCCGCGCTGCGGGCGGTCGGACTGGACGGCGACGGGCGGTTCTGGCGCGAGGACGAGCGCCTGCGCGGGTTCGTGCCACCCGTGCGGTTGGACTTGGAGGGGGTGGGGCGACGGGCGGCGGCGCTCGGCGTCACGGGGTTCACCAACGCCGACCCGCACCCCGCGAGCGGCCTCACCCAGATGCTGTCCGTCCTCCCGCAACGGCTCCTCGTCATGGGCATCGACGAACCCGTGAAACTGATGCTCGACGATCCGACACTCCCCACACCCGTCCAACTCGCCCGCACCATAGGGGAGATCAGACCCCGCCCGGTCGCCGTGCACTGTGTGACCCGGGTGCAGTTGCTGGTGACGCTGCTCGCACTGGACGAGGTGGGACCGGCCGACGGCGACCGGATCGAGCACGGGTCGGTGATCCCGGCCGAGACGATCCCGTGGCTACGACGGCTCGGTGTGACGGTCGTGACCCAGCCCCACTTCCCGGCCGAGCGGGCCGAGGCCTACGCCGCCGACGTGGACGCCGACGACCGCCCGCACCTCTACCGCTGCCGGACCCTGACCGAAGCGGGCGTACCCCTCGCCGCCGGCACCGACGCGCCGTATGGCACCCCCGACCCCTGGGCGGTCATGCGGGCCGCGACCGAACGCGAGGACGGCGAGCGACTCCAACCCCTGGCGGCTCTACGGCTGTTCACCGGCGAGCCCCAACACCCCGGGCGGCCTCGCCGGTTGACGGTCGGGGCCGACGCCGACCTGTGCCTGCTCCACGTGCCGCTGAGCGAGGCGCTTCGCACGCTGACCGGCGAACTGGTCCGTGCCACCTATGTGTTGGGGCGACGTATCGGCCCCGCGTGACCTACACGCTGTATCCGCCGTCGACGCCCAGCGCCTGCCCGGTGATGAACCTGGCGCGGTCCGAGGCGAGGAACGCGACCGCCTCCGCGATGTCGGTCGCATCGCCGAAGCGGCGCATCGGAATGTTGCGCCGGGTGACGGCGAGGGCGGCCTCGTCCAGTTCGCCCGTGCTGATCAGACGGCCGGCGATACCGTCGTTGAGCATGCCGGGGGCCACGCAGTTCACGCGGACGCCGTAGCGGCCCTCCTCGGCGGCGAGTGCTCTGGCCACGGCCTCGACCGCGCCCTTCGCGCCCGACGACAGACCGTCGCGCACCGGGAAGCGACGGGTGGCGACGGTCGTGACGGCGACGATGCTGCCTCGGCTCTCGCGCAGCAACGGGAGCGCGGGATGCACCAGGTTGAAGAACGCGACGGCGTCGCCCTCGAGTTGGGTGCGGTACTCGCTCGGCGTCACCGTGCTCAGGTGCCGCATCGGGACGTGCGGGCCCGCCGCGTACACGAGGGTGTGGATGCCGTCGGCCGCCTCGGACACGGCCTCGGCCGTGGCGGACTCGTCGGTCAAGTCCAGCCGCAGCGAGCGGACTTGACGGCCCAGCTTCGTGACCTCGGCGGCCACCGCGCCGGCCGCTTCCTGGTTGGCGCGATAGGTGAACACGATGTCGCTGCCGCGTTCGGCGAGGAGTCGGACGATCGCCGCCCCGATCCCGCCCGAGCCGCCCGCCACGAACGCGACACCCGGCCTGCTGGAGAAGTCCGGCACCGTAACCGCCTCACAATCCGAGGGACTTGGCGATGATGACCTTCATGACCTCGCTCGTCCCGGCGTAGATGCGGGTGATGCGCGCGTCCGCGTAGAGCCGGGCAATGGGGTATTCCAGCATGTAGCCGTAGCCGCCGAACAGTTGCAGGCAGCGGTCGACCGCGCGGGCCTGCATCTCGGTGCAGAAGAGTTTGACCTTGGCGGCGTCGGGACCGCTCAGGTCACCCGCGACGAGTTCGAGCACCGCACGGTCCAGCATGGCCTGCGCGGCCTCTATCTCTGCTGCTACGGCGGCGAGTTCGAACATGGTGTTCTGGAAGGAGGCGACGGTCTTGCCGAACGCCTTGCGCTCCTTGACGTAGGCGATGGTCGTGTCCAGGGCCGCTCGTGCCTGCGCCACTGATCCGACGGCGACGGTCATGCGTTCCTGGGGGAGGTTGTGGCCGAGGTAGCCGAACGCGGCGCCCTCCTCGCCGAGCCGGTTGGCGACCGGGACGCGTACGTCGTCGAAGGCCAACTCCACCGTGTCCTGCGCCTTGATGCCCATCTTGTGCAGCACCCGGCCGCGCGTGAAGCCGGGCATGCCGTCCTCGACGACGAGCAGGGTGAGCCCGGCGCGGCGGTTGTCCGGGTCGGTCGACGTACGGGCGACGACGATGACCAGGCCGGCGAGGAGCCCGCCGGTGATGAAGGTCTTCGCGCCGTTGAGAACGTACGCATCCCCGTCGCGAACAGCCGTCGTACGGATACCGGCGAGATCGGAGCCCGTGCCCGGCTCGGTCATCGCGATGGCCGTCAGCATCTTCCCGGAGA
This sequence comes from Streptomyces sp. NBC_00252, assembly GCF_036187565.1. NCBI lineage: Bacteria > Bacillati > Actinomycetota > Actinomycetes > Kitasatosporales > Streptomycetaceae > Streptomyces > Streptomyces sp. NBC_00252. The sequence goes on from NZ_CP108087.1 coordinate 9,473,889, forward strand.
CCAGGCCGGGGAACCAGCGCTCGCGCTGATTCCGGTCGGCGTAGGCGAGGAAGTACGGGAGGACGACATCGAGTTGGGTGCGCACGGTGCCCAACGTGACCAGGGCGCGGGCCGCTTCCTCCTGGAGGACGACGTTGTAACGGTAGTCGGCGAGGCCCGCTCCGCCGTACTCCTCGGGGACGGCCGTGCCCAACAGGCCGATCGAGCCGAGCTGTTCGAAGAGCGCGCGGGGTAGGCGGCCGGCCTCCTCCCACTCGGCGTAGTGGGGTACCACCTCCTTGGCGATGAAGTCCCGCGCGAGCCCGCGGAACGCCTCGTGGTCGTCGGTGAAGACGTCTCGGCGCACAACATCCCCTGTCAGAGAGCGAGTTCGACGACGGTGGCGTTGGCGGTGCCGCCGCCCTCGCACATGGTCTGCAGGCCGTGGCGGATCCCGTGGTTGCGCATGTGGTGGATCATGCGGGTCATCAGGACGGCACCCGACGCGCCGAGCGGATGTCCGAGCGCGATGGCGCCGCCGAGCGGGTTGAGCAGGGCGGGGTCCGCGCCGGTCTCGGCCAGCCAGGCGAGCGGGACGGACGCGAAGGCCTCGTTGACCTCGAAGACCCCGACATCGGAGAGGCCGACGCCCGCCTTGCGGAGTACCTTCTCCGTCGCCGGGATCGGTCCGGTCAGCATGAGGACCGGATCGGAACCGGTGACAACGCCCGCTCGGTATCGCACGATCGGCGTCAGCCCCAACTCGCGTGCTTTTTCAGGGGTGGTGACCAGCAGGGCTGCGGCTCCGTCGGAGATCTGCGAGGAGTTGCCCGCGTGGATCACGCCGTCCTCCTGGAAGGACGGTTTCAGCCTCGCGAGCGTGTCGACGGTCGTGCCGCGCCGTATCCCCTCGTCGGCGGTCACCGTGTTCGGGCCGTCCGTCACCGGCACGATCTGCGCGGCGAACGCGCCGCCGTCCTGCGCGACCGCCGCCCGCTCGTGCGACAGCGCCGAGAACTCGTCGAGAACACCCCGGCCCAGCCCCCACTTCTGCGCGATCTTCTCGGCGGAGACGCCCTGGTTGAAGGAGAACCCTTCGTAACGCGCGAGGACTTGAGGGCCGTACGGTGTCCCGCCGGCCCGTGAAGCACCCAGCGGTATCCGGCTCATCACCTCTACCCCGCCCGCCACCACGACGTCCTGCTGACCCGACATGACCGCCTGGGCGGCGAAGTCCAGGGCCTGCTGGCTCGATCCGCAGGCCCGGTTCACCGTGGTACCCGGGATGGTCTCGGGCCATCCCGCGGCCAGCACCGCGTAGCGGCCGATGTTGCTCGACTGGTCGCCCAGCTGCCCCACGCAGCCCCACACCACGTCGTCGACGACCTCGGGGTCGAGACCCGTACGGTCGACCAAGGCTTGAAGGACGAGGGCCGAGAGATCGGCCGCGTGCACGCCAGCCAGGCCGCCGTTCCGCTTGCCGACGGCGGTACGGACCGCCTCCACCACCACTGCCTCACGCATCACGAGTCCTCCGTAGCTGTCGGCGCGGTTGTTCCGGGCGCCGCTGTTCCCGGTACCGCCCAGCGGCCCGTGTAGTGAGGCGGGCGTTTCTCCGTGAACGCGGCGTACGCCTCCGGGACGTCCGCCGTGGCGAAGTTCATGGCCTGCGCCCGCGCCTCACCGGCAAGGGCCTCGCGCAGGGTGCGATCGGCGTTCTCATTGAGGAGTGCCTTGTTCTGGGCGAGCGCGACGGGTGCTCCGCCCACCAGCCGGGCCGCGAGGTCGTCGACGAAAACGTCGATCTTGTCGGCGTCCACGACCCACGTCACCAGCTTCAGGGAGTGGGCCTCAGCCGCGCCGATCGTCTCGGCCAGCAGCACCAGCCGCTTCGCCTGCTGCAACCCCACCAGCTTCGGCAACAGCCAGGAACCACCGCAGTCCAGGGACAGAGCGCGGCGCGCGAAGATCTGCGAGAACGTGGTGTCCGGGGTGGCCACGACGAAGTCGCAGCCCAGGGCGAGATTCCAGCCCGCGCCGACCGCCACGCCGCTCACCTTGGCGATCGTGGGGATCGGCAACTCGTGCAGCAGCAGGGTGACTTCGCTCAGGGTCCGCATCCGGTACAGGGGGTGCTCACTGCTGACGCCGTTGCGGATGTCGGCCCCGGAGCAGAAGGCGTTCCCGGCTCCGGTCAGGACCAGCGCGCGTACCGTACGGTCGCTGCCCGCCGCGGAGAGCGCCGTTCTCAGGGTGTCCCACAGCTCTGCGTCGATCGCGTTCTTGCGGTGGGGCCGGTTCAGGGTGAGCGTCCGGACGCCGTCGGTGTCGCTCGTCAGCAGCACCGGCTGCCCGGTCATCGCACGGCTCCCTGGTCTCGTAGAGCTGCGATCTCCGCGTCGGTGAGGCCGAGTTCGGCCAGTACGGCGTCCGTGTGCTGGCCGAGTGCGGGAACCGCGCCCATCGGCGGGTCGTACCCGGCGATGACTGGGGGCGGCAGCAGAGCCGGGACCGGACCCGACGGGGTGTCGATCTCGCGCCACCGCTCGCGGGCGCGCAGATGCGGGTGGGCGATGACATCGCTTGGCGTGTTGTAGCGGGAGTTGCCGATACCGGCCGCGTCCGCGAGGTCCTGTATGTCGGCGAGGTCGTGCCGTGCGCACCAGGCGCTGATCTCCGGCTCCAGCACGGCGCGGTGTTCCACCCGCCCGGCGTTGCTGCGGAAGCGCGGGTCGTCCGCGAGGTCTGGCCGGTCGATCAACTCCCGCGCCAGGCGCTGCCATTCACGGTCGTTCGTCGTGCCGAGGACGACGGTGTGGCCGTCGGCGGTGCGGTGGGCGCCGTAGGGTGCGACGGCGGGGGAGCTCATGCCGAGCGGCTGCTGCTCGATGCCGGAGTGGCGGGTGTAGGTGAGCGGGTACCCCATCAACTCCGTCATCGTGTCGAACAGGCTCACCGCGACCGAGGAGGCGGCGGGTTCGACCCCGCGCCCCCTGCCGCACAGCAACGCGACCACGGACAGGGCCGCGTACAGCCCGCTGCACACGTCGGCCACCGGCGGACCCGGCTTGGCCGGTGCTCCGGGGTGGCCCGTCACCGCGCAGGCGCCCGACTCGGCCTGGACGAGGAGGTCGTAGGCGCGCTTGTGCGAGAGGGGGCCGCCGGGGCCGTAGCCGTCGATCTCCACGGGGATGAGGTCGGGGTGACGGGTCGTCAGGTCGGCGGGGGAGAGGCCGAGTTTGGCCGTGGTGCCGGGGGTGAGGTTGGAGACGAGGACGTCGGCGCGTTCCAGCAGGCGGTGCAGGACGGCCATACCGGCGGGTGTCTTCAGGTCCAGGGCCACCGACTCCTTGCCCCGGTTGACCCAGACGAAGTGCGCTCCCAGGCCCTTGACCACGTCGTCGTAGTGGCGGGCGAAGTCGCCGCCCTTGGGGTTCTCGACCTTGATCACGCGGGCGCCGAAGTCGCCGAGCGTGCGGGTGCACATGGGGGCGGAGATGGCTTGCTCCAGCGCGACCACGGTGATTCCGGCGAGCGGCCCTGTTGCTGTCGATGCGGAACGCGACATGTCGGAACTCGTCATCTCAGATCGTCGAGTCTCGGGTCGCGGTCGTGAACTGAGTCCGGAGTTCGTCCTTCAGCACCTTCTGGCTTGCGTTGCGAGGGAGTTGGTCGACGAAGCGGACATGCCGGGGGACCTTGAAGTTGGCCATGCGCTCGCGGGCCCAGGCGATGACGTCGGCCTCGGTCGGCGTCTGGTCGGGCGGTGGGACCACGAAGGCGCAGCCGACCTCGCCGAGGCGCTCGTCGGGAACGCCGATCACGGCGACCTGCTGGATGTTCTCGCAGTCGAGAAGCAGCTTCTCTATCTCCGCCGGGTAGGCGTTGAAGCCGCCGACGATGTACAGCTCCTTCTTGCGGTCGACGATGGCGAGATTGCCGTCGTCGTCGAGCCGGCCGATGTCCCCGGTGCGCAGCCAGCCCTCGGCGTCGATCGTCGCGGCGGTGGCGTCGGGGTCGTCCCAGTAGCCACGCGTGACGTTGTAGCCGCGGACGAGGATCTCGCCGTCGAGGCCGATCGGCACGTCCAGACCGTCGGCGGCGATGATCCGTACCTGAACACCGGGAATGGCGCTTCCGGTGGTGTGGGCGACGGTCTCCTCGGAGTCGCCGACGCGGGTCGTGGTCACCAGCGCCGTCGACTCCGTGAGGCCGTAGGCGCTCATCACGATGTCGATCGACAGCTCCGTTTTCATGGCGCGGATCAGTGATTCCGGGATCGTGGTGCCGCCTGTCATGGAGACCCGCAGCGACGACAGGTCGTGTGCCCGGCGGTCGGGGTGGTTGACGAGGTCGTGGAAGATGGTCGGCGGTCCTAGGAGGATGCTGACCCGTTCCCTGGCGATGAGGTCCAGCGCGCGACCGGCGTCGAAGACGGGCATCGGGATCACGGTCACCCCGTGCATCAAGGAGGCCAGCCAGCCCGCCTTGTAGCCGAAGCAGTGGAAGAAGGGCGGGATCACCAGGAAGGTGTCCGAGGTCTCGAACGTGTACTCCTTCGCCATCCAGCCGTAGGCGCGCAGGGACTGGCCGTGACTGAGCATCACGCCCTTCGGGTGGCCGGTCGTGCCGGACGTGAACATCACGTCGGACACGTCGTCCGGCGTCAACCGGTCGATCGACTCATGGGCCGCAGCCGTGGAAACGCCTTCTCGCGCGCTGAGAAAGTCGTTCCAGGCGAGTTCCGCCGCACCCTGCGGACCGAGAACGGACACCGTCTTCCGGAGAGCCGGCAGCCCCGGGTCGGCCTTCCGCAGCTCGCCGATGTAGTCGTTGCCGAGGAAGGGCGAGGCGAACACGGCCGCCGCGCCCGACTTCCGCAGGATGTACGAGAGCTCTCCCGCCTTGAACCGTGTGTTGAGTGGCACGAGGATCGCTCCGGCCCCATGGATGCCCAGCGCTGCGAAGATCCACTCCGCCGAGTTGGGGGCGCACAGCCCGACCCGGTCGCCCGGCATGACGCCGAGCGCCATGGTGGCGCGGACCGCGTCGATCATCTGCGCCTCCAGCTCCCGGAACGTCCACCGACGGTCACCGTCGATGAGCGCCGTGGCGTCCCCGAAGCGCCGGGCGGCCAGCCTGATGACGTTCGGAATGCTCAGGAATTCGTCGTCGTAGCGCATCAGTCGGCTCCAGGGCTAACCGTTCGAGGGCAGATGCAGGATCCGCTTGGCGATGATGTTCCGCTGGATCTGGGAGGTGCCGCCGTAGACGGAAGCCGCACGGGAGTACAGATAGTCGCCGAACAACTCACCGCCCTCCCCGAACAGTTCGGCCGGGAACACCTCAAGCGCCGTGTCGTAGAGCCGCTGTTCGGTCCTCGTCATCAGCAGCTTGTCCACGGACGACTCCGCTCCCGCGACCTGTCCGCCGAGGCGTTCGGCGGTACGGCGGCGGGCGTGCGCCACCAGCACCTCGTAGTCGACGACACACCGGCCGATCCGGGACAACAGCCCGTCGGGCAGGCGGCCTTGGTGCTCGGTGGCGTGACGCCGCAGCCGCTCGACGAGCAGCCCGTACTTCGAGATGTGCCCGGTGTCGAGGGCGTTGCGCTCGTACGACACCGTCGTCATCGCCAGCGCCCAGCCGACGCCCTCGGTGCCGATACGCTCGGCCTCCTCGATGCGGACGTCGTCCAGGAACAGCTCGCAGAACTCGTCGTCGCCGTTGGCCGCGCGCAGCGGCCGTACCGTCACCCCGGGGCGGTCCAGGGGCAGGACGAACGCCGAGATCGACTGGTGGGCCGGTGCCGAGCGGTCGGTGCGGGCCAGCAGCAGGCACAGGCCGGAGTACTGGGCGTAGCTCGTCCAGAGCTTCTGGCCACGCACCGTGTAGAAGCCGTCGTGCCGCGCGGCGAAGGTGGTCATGCCCGCCAGGTCCGAACCGGCGCCCGGCTCGCTGAAGCCCTGGCACCACACCTCGTCGCCCGCCAACATCCTTGGCAGGAACCGGAGTCGCTGTTCCTCCGAGCCGAACTCCAGCAGCGCGTGGGCGAGATAGCCGATTCGGGGGACACCCGGGGCGCGGCAGGCGCCCAGTTCGTCACTGATCGCGACCTGGTGCAGCGCGGTCAGGCCCCGGCCGCCGTAGCGCTCCGGGACGTCGAGGCCGACCCAGCCGCCCGAGTGCAGCAACCGGTGCCAGCGGTGCAGGAAGACCGGTACCGGTTCGCCCGACTGCCGTTCGGGAAGCGGGTGTTCGGCCAGCCAGGCGCGGAAGTCCCGCCGCAGCCGGTCCAGGTCGGCCGGGTCGCCGAAGTCGAGCGGGGTGTCGGTCATCGCGTCGCCTCCGGTACGGCCAGCGCGGGCAGCAGTTCGGCCGTCGTGGCGAGCAGCGTCGACCCCAGGCGCACCTTTCGCAGATACAGGTGCGCGACGTGCTCCCAGGTCTGGGCGATTCCGCCGAAGACCTGCATGGCGGCATACACCGCCTCCAGCGCCGAGGAGTTGACCTCCGTCTTCGCCACCCGCGCCGCCGTCAGGGCCCGCTCCGGGGGCTCGTTGTCGAGACACCAGGCGGCGTAGCGCGTGACGCTGGTGCAGGCCTCGGCCAGGACCGTCGCGTCCGCGAGAAGATGCTGGACGGCCTGGAAGGAGCCGATCGGTTGTCCGTACTGGTGCCGGACGCGGGCGTATTCGACACTCTGCTCGACCAACGAGCGTGCCGCGCCGATGAGTTCTGCCGTCACGACGACGAGCGCGTAGGCCTGCCAGCGGAGTTGGTCGGGTGCGGTGAGGTGTCCTACGACCTGCGTGGGGCCGTCCGGGGGGACCGCGCGCACCGAGCGTACGAGGTCTGTACTCGGCGCCGACGGCCCCAACTCGACCCGGGTGACTGTCCCGTCGTCGGTGACGCAGAGCGCGCTGTCGGCTCCCTCGCAGTCCCAGGCGACGAGGTCGGTCAATGTTCCTCCGGGGAAGCGGAGTTCGCGGGTGAGCGCGATGGTCGGGGTTGTTCCTGATGCGTCGGTGCCGAGGAGGCGGAGGAGTTCGGGGGCCAGGAGGACCGTGCCAAGCAGGGACGTGGTGAGCGGGTGGCGGCCGTGTTCCTCGGCGAGGAGCGCGCACTCCTGTGCGGTCGCCGCCGGGGGTGAGGTGCGCCGTAGATCGGTCAAGCCCAGTTCGTCCAGAGCCTGTTGGGCGGTCGCCCGGGTCGACGGCTTCACCTCGTCGGCGGAGGTCACGCCGAAGCGGGTCGCCAGGGAGCGGACCATGTCGCGGACCAGGACGAACTCCTCGCGGTCCACGCTCAGTTCTCCTCAGGGGGCTTGGCGCGCCGTTCGGCACGGGACGCGAGTTCGGTGATGATCCTGATGTGGTCCGGGCTGGTCATCGTGGCCCGTTCCGCCATCAGTGCCGCTTCCATCGCGCCGCGCGACACCTGCTCGACCAGCGTGGCGAGAGCCAGCTTCGTGGCGCGGAGGGCCTCGGCGGGCTGCGCCGCGAGCCGGTGGGCCAGGGCGAGGGCCTCGCGCATCAGGTCGTCGGGCGGGACCGTGCGGTTGGCGAGGCCGAGTTCGACCGCCTTGGGGGCGGGGATGCGGTCGCCGGTGAAGAGGTACTCCTTGACCCTCAACAGGCTTGTCAGCAGAGGCCAGAGGGTGACTCCGCCGTCGCCGGCCACCAGGCCCACCGACACATGCGGGTCCGCGAAGTAGGCGTCCTCGGCGATCAGTACGAGATCGCAGGCGAGGGCGAGGCTGCACCCCAGGCCCACCGCGGGGCCGTTGACGGCGGCGATCACCGGCAGCGGGAAGCGGATCATCTCCGTCTGGATGGTGCGGTCGAGGCGGATGGACCGCTCCCGCAGCTCCGGGTCGGTGTGGTGCCGCAGGAGATGGTCGAAGTCGCCGCCCGCGCTGAACGCGCGGCCCGCGCCGGTGAGGACGACGGCCCGGGCCTTTGTGTCGTCCGCGAGTTCGCGCCACACCTCCGACAGGCGTCGGTGCAGTTCCTCGGAGACGCCGTTCAGCCGGTCGGGGCGGTTCAGGGTGACGATGCGGACGTCTCCGTCGGCGGCCACGGTCAGCACGGGACTCACCTTGCTCATACCGCGATGGTATTAAAGGTCAGACCGATAGTGTCAATGGTGTTGCACGAGAAAGAGAATCAGATTCTCACCCGTGAGGGGATCAGTTCTCCGGATCCGTGAGGTCCACGCCGTCCCGCTGGTCGACCTCCGCCGCGGCCCGCGCGAAGCCGCACACATGGCGGGTCATCCGGCGCATCGCCGCCTCGCTGTCGCGGTTCCGGATCGCCTCGGTGATGCGGGCGTGGGCCCGGGCGGTGAGCTTGCGGATGTCCGCGTCCATGAACTGCTCGATGTTGGTGGCCGCGTGGATCGACTGCGAGAGAGCGCTCATGAACCCGATGAGAAGCTCGTTCTCGCCGGCTCGCGCCACCGCGTTGTGCCAGCGGATGTTGGCGCGCAGGAAGCGCTGGATGTCCTCGTCCGCCGCGACGAGATCCGTGTGGGCGTCGTCCAGTTCGGCGAGGTCGGCGTCCGTGCGGCGCCTCGCCGCGAGTGCCGCGCACGCGGGCTCGATCGCCTCCCGGGTCTCGTGCAGGTCCTCCAGCCGGATGCGCTGGCCCCGGATCACCAACCGCACGGTGTTCGCGAGGGATTCGCGGCCCGGCCGGTGCACGAAGGCGCCGCCGCCACGCCCCGGCCGGATCTCCAGGAGCCGTTCGACCTCCAGGATGCGCAGCGCCTCGCGCACCGTCGCCCGGCTCAACCCCGTCTGCTCGACCAGTTGGCGTTCCGGCGGCAGCGCGGTGCCCTCCGTGAACTCCCCGGAGAGGATCCGCTCGCGCACCTCGCCCGCGAGGACGTCCGAGGCCTTGGGGACGGTGAGCGTGTCGAAGCGCGGCCGGGGTTCACCGGCCGCCCCGCGTCCCCGGGCGGTGCGGGAAGGGTGCTCGGCGCTCTGCACAGGTTCAGCCCTCTCGTCGAAGGCCGCGCTCATCGGCCTCTTTGGCTGAACCATTCAACACAGCACGCGCGGCGCCTGTCACATCACCGTGCCGCGCGGCTCGTACAGCTCCCGGCACGTCAGCTTGCCGCACAGTCCGCCCGAGCCCGGCGGGTCAGCTTGCCGCGCAGCCTGCGCGAGCCCCGGCACACCACCACGCCGTACACCCCGCACTCCGCCCCTCACATCACCATCCCCCCGTCCACCGGCAGCACCTGCCCCGTGATGAAGGAGGCCGCGTCCGAGGCGAGGAACACGAAGCTGCCCGCGATCTCCGCCGGCTGCGCCCAGCGGCCCAACGGAATGCGGGCGAGCATCTGGGCCGCGAACTTCTCGTTGGTCCGGATGGTCTCCGTCATGGGAGTCGCCGCCAGCGGGGCGAGGGCGTTCACCAGGACGCGCCGCCGCGCCAGTTCGCGGGCCAGGGACTTCGTCAGGCCGATGATGCCCGCCTTGGCGGCCGAGTAGTTGACCTGCCCGAGCGTGCCGACGAGGCCCGCCGACGAGGTGACGTTGATGATCCGCCCTCTGCCGTCGTCCGGGAGGAACGGCAGCGCGGCCTGCGCGCAGTGGAAGGTGCCCATCACATGGATGTCGAGGACGCGCCGGAACGCCTCCTCCTCCAGCTTGTCGAACATCGCGGGGGCGATGACCCCGGCGTTGTTGACCAGGATGTGCAGCGTCCCGTCGGCGAGCGCCGCCGCGCGGGCCACCGCGGTGTCGGCGGCGGACCGGTCCCGTACGTCGAGGGGCGCGCTGTCCGCCGTGAGTCCCGCCGCGTTCATCTTCCCTGCGACGGCCGCGGCGGCCGACTCGTCGACGTCGGTCACCAGAACCGCGGCACCCGCTCGGGCCAGTGCCTCGGCGACTGCGGAGCCGATGCCGCCGCCGGCGCCGGTGACCAGCGCGGACCGGCCCGTGAGGTCGAACAGCCCTGTGCTGTCGGTCATTCAGTAGCTCCTCGGGAGTCCCAGCGTGTGCGATCCCAGGTAGTTCAGGATCATTTCCTGACTGATCGGTGCGATGCGCATGAGACGGGCCTCGCGGAAGTAGCGGGCCACGCCGTACTCCTCCGCGTAACCCATGCCGCCGTGGGTCTGCAGCGCCCGGTCGGCGGCGGTGAACCCGGCGTCGGCGCACAGGTACTTGGCGGTGTTCGCCTCCCGACCGCAGGGCCGCCCGTTGTCGTACAGCCATGTCGCTTTGCGGAGGACGAGTTCCGCTGCGTCGAGGCGGGCCAGGGAGTCCGCGAGGGGGAACTGGATGGCCTGGTTCATGCCGATCGGGCGGCCGAAGACGATGCGCTCCTTGCCGTACTGGACGGCCTTGTCGAGGGAGGCCCGGCCGATGCCGAGGGCTTCGGCCGCGATCAGCATGCGTTCCGGGTTGAGGCCGTCGAGGAGGTAGCGGAAGCCCTGGCCCTCCTCGCCGACGCGGTCCTCCACCGGGATGCGCAGATCGTCGATGAAGAGTTCGTTCGAGGTGACGGCGTTGCGGCCCATCTTCGGTATCGGGCGGACGTCGATGCGGTCGCGGTCGATGTCCGTGAGGAACAGGGTCATCCCGTCGGTCTTCCTGGTGACCTCGTCCGCCCTGCTGGTGCGGGTCAGCAGCAGGATCTTCTCCGACTCCATCGCCTTGGAGATCCACACCTTGCGGCCGTTGACGACGTAGTGGTCGCCGTCCTGTCGGGCGTACGTCGTGATGCTCGCGGTGTCGAGTCCCGCGCCCGGTTCGGTGACGCCGAAGCAGACGTGCAGGTCGCCGGAGGCGATGCGGGGGAGGGTGCGCCGCTTCAGCTCCTCGGAGCCGTGGACCACCACCGGGTGCATGCCGAAGATCGACAGGTGGATCGCGCTGGCCGCGTTCATGCCGCCGCCGGACCGCGCCACCTCTTCGAGGAGCAGGCTGGCCTCGGTGATGCCGAGGCCGTGGCCGCCGTACTCCTCGGGGATGGTGATGCCGAGCCAGCCGCCGCCCGCGACGGTGTCGTAGAACTCCGTCGGGAACTCGTGGGCCTGGTCCTTCGCCATCCAGTACTGGTCGCCGTAGTCGCGCAGCAGTCCGGCGACGGACTTGCGGATCGTTTCCTGGTCCTCGGTCAGTTCAAAGTCCATGGACGGGACCCTTCTCCGGTTCCGATTGCGAAACATATCAAAGGTCAGACCGAAGAAGTAGAGGGGTCGTCACCGCGCCCGCTTACCGTGGAGTAACATCGCGCGGCAGGCCATCAGAGGAGGAACCGTGTCCCGGTCCGAACGCTCGTCGCTGCTGCTCGCCGGTCTGCTGGCGACCGCGGGGGTCGCCCATTTCGCCTCGCCGAAGCAGTTCGACGCGACGATCCCGCGCTCCCTGCCGGGGTCGCCCCGGACGTGGACGTACGCGAGCGGGGTCGTGGAGCTGGCGCTGGCCGCGGGGATCGCCGCGCCGCGCACCCGGCGTACGGCAGCGCTGGCCGCCGCGGGATTCTTCGTCGGCGTGTTCCCCGCCAACGTGCAGATGGCGCTGGACTGGCGGGACCGCCCGGCCCCGCAGAAGGCGGCGGCCTACGGGCGGCTGCCGCTGCAGATTCCCCTCGTACTGTGGGCCCGTAGTGTCGCGAAGAATGGGGAGGGACGGTCATGACAGGACGCCTGGACGTCGGTGACAAGGTCGAGGACTTCACGCTGCCGGACGAGACCGGCACGGAACGCAGCCTCAGCGGACTGCTCGCCGAAGGACCGGTGGTGCTCTTCTTCTATCCGGCCGCGATGACCGCCGGCTGCACCGCCGAGGCCTGCCACTTCCGTGATCTGGCCGCCGAGTTCGCGGCCGTCGGCGCCCGGCCCGTCGGCATCAGCGGCGACACCGTCGACAAGCAGCAGGAGTTCGCCGGGAAGCACACCCTCGGCATGCCGCTGCTCTCGGACGCCGACGGCACGATCCGGGAGCGATTCGGGGTCAAGCGCGGGTTCTCCCTCGCGCCCACCAAGCGGGTCACGTTCGTCATCGCCGAGGACCGCACGATCCTCGAGGTCGTCTCCAGCGAACTGCGGATGAACACCCACGCCGACCGCGCCCTCGCCGCACTCCGCACCCACCGGAAGTGACACAGGAGCCGCAAATGCCGTAGCGCGGTTGTTGTGGTGCGGTATAGGGACCATCCTGGACGATATGGAGCAGGTCTCCGCCGCGGCGGTCATCAGTGCCCGAGGCATCGTGACGGGGTGGAGCGAGGGCGCCCGGGCACTGACGGGATACCCGGCCGAGGAGGCCGTGGGCCGGTCGGTCGGGGCACTCCTCGCCGAACCTCCCGCCACCACGGCCGTCGCCGCGCTGACCGGGTCCGTGGTCCTGCGGCACCGGGACGGCACCCTGCTCCGGCTCACCGTCCGGGCCTGCGAGATCCTCGGCCCGGACGGCACACCGGACGGCTACGTCCTCACCGTCGAACCCCCCGCCGCACCCACGCTCGCCGAGCAGGCCTTCCAGCAGGCGTCGATGTCCCTGTCCGTCTTCGACACCGAGCAGCGCTACGTCCGGCTCAACGACGTCGCCTGCCGTGTGATGGGAGTCCCCGAGGACGCCCTCGTCGGCCGGTACTTCCCCGAGAGCGTCGAGGACGCCGAGCACAGCCGGAGCTTCCTGGACAACCTGCGCATGGTCACCGAGACCGGCAGACCGGTCCGCTACGACAGCTGGGCGGGCGCCCCGGCGCTGAACCGGGAGCACTCCTGGAGCATCGAGATGTGGCCCCTCAAGGGCGACTCCGGCGAGCTGACCGGGATCGGCCTCGCGGCGTTTGACAGCACCGAGCAGTACCTCGCCCAGCAGCGGCTGGCCCTGCTGAACGAGGCCGCCGCCGGCATCGGCACGACCCTCGACGTGGTCCGCACCGCCGAGGAACTCGTCGAACTCCTGGTGCCGCGCTACGCCGACTTCGCCAGCGTGGACCTGCTGCCCTGGGTGCTCGGCGCGGACGAACCGCCGCAGGACCTGGACGGCGATGTCGTGCTGCGGCGCGTCGCGCACGGCTCCGGCACCGAGGGCACGCCGGAGGCTGCCGTACGGCTCGGCGGGGCGGATCTCTACCCGCCGTTCTCGCCGCCCGCGCGTGCCCTGCGCGAGGGGCGTGCGGTGCGCAGCCAGGCGGGCGAACCCGACTTCGTCCGCTGGGTCGCCGACCGCAACGCCCGCTCCCCGGAAGGCCGTTCGCACCGCAAGGGCGTCCACTCGATGCTCGCGGTGCCGCTGCGCGCGCGGGGCACCACCCTCGGCGTCGCGGTCGGCGTCCGCATGGCCCACCCGGACGACTACGCCGACGACGACGCCCTGTTCGCCGAGGAACTCGCCAGCCGTGCCGCCGTCTGCATCGACAACGCGCGCCGCTTCGCCCGCGAGCGCTCCACCGCGCTCGCCCTCCAACACAGCCTGCTGCCAAGGGACTTGCCCGGCCAGGCGGCCGTCGAGGTGGCCCACCGCTATCTGCCCTCCGGGTCCCTCGCGGGCATCGGCGGCGACTGGTTCGACGTGATCCCGCTCTCCGGCAGCCGGGTCGGCCTGGTCGTCGGCGACGTCGTCGGACACGGCATCGCCTCCTCGGCGACCATGGGCCGTCTCCGTACGGCCGTCCGCACCCTCGCCGACGTGGACCTGCCGCCCGACGAACTCCTCACCCACCTCGACGATTTGGTCACCCACCTCGCGACGGACGACACCGCCGACGAGGTCGCCGAACTCGGCGCCACCTGCCTCTACGCCGTGTACGACCCGGTCTCGCGCCATCTCGCCTTGGCCGCCGCCGGACACCCGCCGCCCGCCGTCGTCCTGCCCGACGGAACCGCGAGCCTCGTCCCCATCACCGCCGGACCACCGCTCGGCGTCGGCGGACTCCCTTTCGAATCAGTCGAGATGGAGCTGCCCGAGGGCGCCACCGTCGCCCTGTACACGGACGGTCTCATCGAGGACCGCGAGCGCGACGTCGACCACGCCACCGACGCGCTGTGCCGCGCGCTGCTCACGCCCCTGGAGTCGCTGGACGCGCTCTGCGACGCGGTGCTGAAGGCCGTCATGCCGGCCGAGCCCAGCGACGACGTGGCCCTCCTGCTGGTGCGCACCCGGGCCCTCGGCGCCGACCGCGTCGCGACCTGGGACATCGAACCGGACCCCGCGCACGTGGCCCGGGCCCGGCAGGCCGCCACCGAACAACTCACCGCCTGGGGACTGGACGAGGAGGCCTTCGTCACCGAACTCGTCGTCAGCGAGCTCGTCACCAACGCCATCCGCTACGGCGAACCGCCCATACAGCTCCGCCTGATCCGCGACCGCGCCCTCATCTGCGAGGTCTCCGACGCCAGTTCCACCTCGCCGCACCTGCGCCGCGCCCACGCCTACGACGAAGGCGGACGCGGACTCCTCCTCGTCGCCCAGCTCACCCAGCGCTGGGGCAGCCGGCAGACCGGCGGCGGCAAGACCATCTGGGCGGAACAGCCCCTGCCGCCACCGGACTGACCGGTCGACTCGCCCGCCGGGGCGCCTACTCGAAGGGGCAGCCGGGGTTCGGCGCGTCCTCCGAGAACGGCGCACCGTGCGGCAGGACGTACAGCACGTCCAGGACGAGCGGCGTGTTCCCCAGGTTGCGCCCGATGTGCACGTTGCCCGAACCGGCCGGTTCCTGGATGGGGCTGCCCTTGCGGTACACGCCGTCCGAGGCGCAGCTGGAGTCGAAGTGACTGAGCGTGCCCTGCTTGACGACGCCGTACAGGGGGCCGTCGTGGTAGTGCCAGCCGGTGGACTGGCCGGGCGGAATGGTGATCTCGCGCAGGGTGTAGTCGGTGTCGCCGATCGTGGTCTGACCGATCAGTGTCGCGGTGACGCCGGGGCCCGCCGGGGTCGCCTGGGCGGTGCCTCCGAGCAGCAGGGCGGCGACGGCCACCGACCCGGTCACGGCGGTGCGGAACGCGGTGCGCATCAACGAGAGCCTTCCGATGAGAACCTGAACATCCGCCGTGAACATAGAGGCAGGGAAGGCGAGTTGGGGGCGGAAACGCCGACTTCCGCCCCCGGAGTTCTCGGATGCTCCGAACGGCCGGGACGCTCGGGACGCTCAGAACTCCTCGTGCGTCTCCGGGTCGCCGCCCAGCCGCTGCGGCGCGTGGTCGGAGATCGCGGCCAGTTGGGCCGGGCCGAGCTCGAAGCCGAAGATGTCGAGGTTCGCGCGCTGCCGGTCGGGGTCCGCCGACTTGGGGATCGGGAGGGCCCCGAGCTGGGTGTGCCAGCGCAGCACCACCTGGCCGGGCGTCACCCCGAACGCCTCCGCGATCGTCAGGACGGCGGGGTCATTCAGCAGCTCGGAACCGCGCCCGAGCGGGCTCCAGCTCTCGGTGAGAACGCCCTTCTCGGTGTCGAAGGCGCGCAGTTCCTCCTGCGGGAACAGCGGGTGCAGCTCGATCTGGTTGACCGACGGCAGGACACCGGTCTCCTTCTCCAGCTGCTCGATGTGACCGGGCGTGAAGTTCGAGACGCCGATCGACCGGGCGAGACCCTCCTCGCGGAGCTTGATCATCGCCTTCCAGGAGTCGACGAACTTGCCCACGCGGGGGAGCGGCCAGTGGATCAGATACAGGTCCACGTACTCGACGCCGAGCCGCGCCCGGGACTCCTCGAAGGACGCGAGGGTCTCCTCGTAGCCGTGGTGGCGGCCCGGGAGCTTCGTCGTCACGACGACCTCCTCGCGCGGCACCCCACTGCGGGCGATGCCCCGGCCGACGCCGGTCTCGTTGCGGTAGTTCGTCGCCGTGTCCACCAGGCGGTAGCCCATGCGCAGCGCGCCGTCGACGGCCTCCTCGGCCGTCGCGTCGTCCATCGGCCAGGTGCCCAGGCCGATGGCGGGGATCTTCGTACCGTCGTTGAGCGTGTGCGTCGGGGTGCTGATCACGGTCGGACCTTCCCTTGACTGTGCGGTACACCCAGTATGGGCGACCGGAACCCCTGTCGCCCCCGCGCGGGGATCACTGACACGATCTTCCTTGGAACCCGTACGACCTGGGTACGACCCGCGGGGGAGGACCCGGTGCGGACGACCGGCCGGGCACGTACGACGACGGAGTGAGCATGACGACGGACAGCGGTACGACGGACGAGGCGGTGCGGGTGGACGGCATGGAGGTGAAGCCCGCCGCCGGGCACATCGGGGCCGAGATCACCGGTGTCGACCTGGCCGGCGAGCTCGACGACGCCGTGGTGGCCGCGATCCGGGCGGCGGTGCTGCGCTGGAAGGTCGTGTTCTTCCGTGAGCAACGCCTCGACCACACCGGGCATGTGGCGTTCGCGCGCCGCTTCGGCGAACCGGTCGTCCTCGGGCGGCGCGGCAGCGCGTCACCGGCCGGCTTCCCCGAGGTCGAGACGACCGCCGACCGGCTGGAGTTGGGCGGCCGGTTCGGCATGGAGCACGAGGAGTGGCTGGAGCGGCGCCGGCACACCCTGCTGCGCGGCTGGCACTGCGACCACGGCGCCCGCGTCGACCCGCCCGCCGCGACGATCCTCCGCGCCGAGACCGTCCCGCCCTACGGCGGCGACACCACCTGGTCGAACCTGGCCGCCGCGTACGCCGGACTCTCGCAGCCGGTACGGGAGTTCGTCGACGGACTGCGCGCCGAGCACCGGCTCGGCGTCGGCTATCAGCCACGCCCCGGCGACGACGCCTACGTCCGCCACCTCCTGGATCACCAGGTCGCCTCGGTGCATCCGCTGGTCCGGGTGCACCCCGAGACGGGGGAGCGGGTGCTGTTCGTCAACGGTTACTACCTGGAGCAGATCACCGGCGTCTCCCGCGCGGAGAGCGCAGCGATCCTGGAGATGCTCCTCGCGCAGGCGACCCGGCCCGAGTACACGGTGCGGTTCCGCTGGGAGCCGGGCAGCGTGGCCTTCTGGGACAACCGGGCCACCATCCACCTCGCCCCCAGCGACAACGCCCACCTCGGCTTCCCGCGCACCATGCACCGGGTGATGCTCACCGGCGACATACCGGTCGGCGTCGACGGCAAGCCGTCGGAGCCGATCGTCGGTACGGAGCCGGGCCGCTGGTGAGCCGGGGTCAGGCAGCCGCCCGCCACCCGAGCGCCGGACCCAGCTTCGTCGCCATGTCCGTCAGGATCTGCACATAGTCCTCGTGCTCGAAGGTGAACGGCAGCGCGAACGCCACCTCGTCGATCTCCCTGAACGCGGCGTGCGCGTGCAGGAGTTCGGCGATCTCGGCCGAGGTGCCGACGATGTCCGGCGCGAACATCAGCCGGGCCGGGCCCTGCGGTGACGTCGTACGGGGAGTGCGCTTGCGGGCGAACTCCTCGTACTTCGCGCGCTGTTCGGGCGACGCGGAGTCGGTCGGGATGACCACCAGACCCTGCGAGACGCGCGCGGCCTCGCCGTCCGGGTGGTGGGCGCGGAACGTGCGGATGTGCGAGAGCTGGATCTCGGCGAAGTCCCGTGTCTCGTCCGGCCCTTCGGCCTTGACGACGCTGCTCGTCAGGAAGTTCATGCCGTGCTCGCCTGCCCACTTCGCCGAGCCCGCGCTGCCGCCGCCGTACCAGAGGCGACGGCCCAGGCCGGGGGAGTGCGGCTGCACCCGGTCGGAGAACACCTCGAAGCCCTCGACCCCGCTGAAGTCCGTGGCCGGTTTGCCGCGCACGAAGTCGAGGAGGCGGCGCACCCGCTCGTAGCTGAAGTCCTCGACGTCGGCCGTGTCGGGGTACAGCGCTTCCTTGAGCTGGTCGAAGTGCATCGGCGGGCCCACGCTGACACCCGGGTTGATGCGGCCCCCGGACAGGATGTCGACGGTCGCCAGGTCCTCCGCGAGCCGCAGCGGGTTCTCCCAGCCGAGCGGGATCACCGCCGTGCCCAGCTCGATGCGGCTGGTGCGCTGGGAGGCCGCCGCCATGACCGCGACGGGGGAGGAGATGCCGTACTGGAGATGGCGGTGGCGCAGCCAGGCGCTGTCGAAGCCGAGCCGCTCGCCCAGTTCGATGATCTCCAGCGTCGACTCGTGGCCCCGGCGCGGATCGGCCTCGTCGAACAGGCCGATCGTGAGGAAGCCCAGCTTCCGCAGCGGGCGTGAGGTGGGCGGCACGGGCTCCTCCGGCGGTCGTACGTCAGTTCTGTCCCGATTGTGGCAGGTGAACATTGCGGGCGTGTGATCAGTTCAGCGGGATGGTGATCTCGTCCTCGACCGGCGGGTCGATCTCCTGGGCGCGGTTGCCGGTGGCCGCGAAACAGCGCAGCCGGATCGCCTCAGGGGTGACGTCCAGGCGCAGGAAGCACTTGAAGAACGGCGGGCTGTACGTCACCGAGCTGGGCGAGAAGAGCTGCGTGTAGATCTTGCGCACCGGGAGGCGGAACCGCGCGCGCCGGTCGGGACGGCTTCCGGCGCCCAGCAGGCTCGCGACCAGGCGGATGCGTCGGGTGACGCGGACGGGCGGGCCCGGGGTGCGGGTCGGCGGGATGCCGAGGCGTTCGCAGATCACGGCCGACGCCTCGGCCTCGGTGAGGGTGAAGAAGCGGCGCAGGTGCAGGCGGCGGCCGTAGAGCCTGCTGTAGAAGGCGAGGGAGTCGCCGCGCAGCGGGTAGCAGCGGAAGTCCTGCTCGGTGACGTTCGCGATGTCGACGCGCGGCACGGTGTGCGTCGCGTGCATGAACGCGCCGCCGCCGCCCGAGACCACGTACTGGAGGGTGCGGCCGTCCGCCAACCGCACCGGATAGCGCTGGTAGTTGTGGATGTCGCCGCCTATCGCGGCGACGAAGTGGTGGGCCGGGTCGCTGACGATGTCGTCGACCGTGCCGCCGCCCTCGATCGCGCACGGGTGGTGCTCGCCGTCTACGTACAGCGGCGAACCGGTGATGAGGATCTTCGGCGTCGGCCCCTGCGCCACCTCGCGCAGCCAGGCGCCCTGTTCGGCGTCGATCGTGCCCAGCAGTCCGGTGTCGATGCCGATGATGCGCACCGGACCCGCGTCGATCGCCCAGTACGGGCCCGGCTGCACGGCCTGTTGGTCCGGCGAGGAGCGCAACTGCCGTGCCTTGTCCAGGTGTTCGCCGTCGGACGGGCGCGGGTGGTGCCACAGCAGCGCACGCCACCAGGCACGGGTCAGCGGGCGCGGTGCCTTCGGCCGGGGAAGCGCGGGCGCGTCGCCGCAGAAGACGCGCATGAAACCGCCGAGGCCCTCGTACCAGTCGTGGTTGCCGGGTATCGCGTAGATCGGCGCCGGATAGGCCTGGTACGGGCGGAAGAACTTCGCCTCGTAGTCGTCCGCGGTGCCCACCGGATAGATCACGTCACTGGCGACGACCGCGAAGTCCGTCCCCTGACTGATCCTCAGAAAGCCCGGCACGACGGCGTATTGGGGGTCGTCGCCCTCGCCCGTGTCACCGATGACCATGAAGGAGAAGGTGTCCGGATCGTCGCGCCGGATCACCTTGTCGGCGGGCGCTCCGGCCGCCTCCCGCTGTGCCACCCAGCGGCCGCGGGTGTCGCCGGTCGGGTCACCGAACCAGGACGCCAGCACACCGTTGCGCGCGGCCCACAAGGTCCTCGGATTCAGCCACGACACCTTCGCGACGTGGGACGGCATGAGCTGCTGGTACGCGCCGCGCTCCGCGGTGCCCCAGCCCGCGCCTTCGGCGGTATCGCGTGAAGATTCAGACACCGGTGCACCGTAACAACGAGCCGACACGGTACGAGCGGCAGGGGCCTGGCAACATCAACTCGACGTTGCTCAACCGAAAGGCCCCCGCATGCCCGGCGAAGCCGACTTCATCGATCTCGTCCCCGACCCCGAACTCCGTTCGGACCGGCTGCTGTTGGGCATCCGCCACTTCGACGAACCCTTCCTTCTCACCGTCTCCCTCTCCCAGGGCCTGGGTTCGAGCGACCTCTGGCTGGACCGGGGCAAGGCGGGCAGGACCTCGCTCGCGCAGTTCCGCCGGGTCGGCGACCGTGTGCTGTTCGCCGTCCGCAACAAGCACTTCCTGACCTCCGGCGACCCGGCCGCCGTCCGCGCCGGGGACGAGTCCTTCGCGCTGTCCGTGGTGTGGAGCGGGCCCGTGCTGCGCGAGGAGAACGGCGCGGCCGTCGTCGACGTCACCGGGCTCGTCCTCGCCGACCACGACGGGATCGCCGAGCATCTGTACAGCCGTGATCAGGGCGACTACACGATCGACGCGTCCGCGAGTCTCCCGCTCGTCGCCGACAGCCGCACCGGACCCGACTCCGTCCGGCTGCCCGCGCTGCTCACCTTCCGCGGCCCCGGCCGGGGTCCTGCGGTCCGGGCCGTCGCGGGCGACCCGCGCGCCGTCACCGTCGTCCAGCAGCTGAACCTGCTGCGACTCCCGGCCTCCCCGCTGCCCGTCCGCCGCTACCATCCCGCCTCGGGCGGCTACGGCATCGGCTACGCCGACCACGCCCTCGTCGGGCGGGCGAGCACCCAGGTCAAGCTCCAGCCCCGCTTCCGCGCGGAACCCGGCGGCGCCCCGATCGTCTTCCACATCGACCCGGCCGTCCCCGAACCCTTCCGCTCGGCCGTCGTCGAGGGCGGCAACTGGTGGCAGCGCGCCTTCGCCGGCATCGGACTCCCCGACGCCTACCGCGTCGAGCCCGGCAGCGACGGCTTCGACCCCTACGACCCCGACGTCAACGGCGTGGTCTGGGTGCACCGGGCGGGCCGCGGCTGGTCCCTCGGCCAGGGCCTGACCGACCCGCGCACCGGCGAGATCCTGCACGCCCGGGTACGCCTCGGCTCCCAGCGCGCCGAACAGGTCCGCGCCCTCGGCGAATCCCTCCTCGCCCCCTACGGCCGCCCGGACGAGGCCGAACGCCTCGCCGCAGTCGAGGAGTTGGTGCTCGCCCGGCTGCGCCAGCTCGCCGCGCACGAGATCGGGCACGCGCTCGGCTTCATGCACAACTTCGCCAGTACGGGACACCCCGAGCCGTCCGTCATGGACTACCCGCACGCCCGGATCCGCGTCACCGAGGAGGGCGGCCTCGACCTGACCGCCGCGTACGGCACGGGACTCGGGCCGTGGGACCACTTCCTGGTCGCGCACGCCTACGGCCGCTTCGACGCGGGCGACGAGGAGCGCGCGCTCGCCGAACTGCGCCGCCAGGCAGCCGAGTCGGGCCTGATCTACCTCTCCGACGAGGACGCCCAGGGCCCCGACGCGGCGCACGCCGACGCCGTGACCTGGGTGACCGGGGCGGACGCCCTCCAGGCGCTGGAGACGATGCTGCGGGTCCGTCGTATCGCCCTGGACGGCTTCTCCCGAGGGGTGCTGCCGCCCGACCGGCAGACCGGCGAACTCGAGGAACGCGCCGTCCTGTTGCACCTCCTGCACCGCCACGAGGTGACCGCCGTGGCCCGGCTGGTGGGCGGCGTGCGCTACGCGTACGGCCTTGCGGGCGAGGACGGCCAGGGCGCGCGGCCGGTCGACGCGGCCATCCAGCACACGGCACTGAACCGTCTCGCCCAACTACTGCGGGCCGAGCAACTCGCCCTGCCCCGAACGGTGTTGGACGCCCTCACCCCGCCCGCGATCCGCTACGGCCGGACGGAGCAGTACCTCGACACGGGCGCCGGGCGGATCTTCGACCCCTTCGAGGCCGTACGGGTCGCGACCGCACTGGTCACGGAACACCTGCTGGACCTGGCCCGGCTCAACCGCGTGGCCTGGCAGCACGCCGCCGACCCCGAGACCCCCGGCGTCACCGACCTCGTCGACGCGCTCCTCACCGCCACCTGGCGCCGTACCGACCCGGTACCCGCCGAACTGCCCGGCGGGGCGGCCGTGCAGCACGCGGCTGACTGGACCCTCCTGAGCCACCTGCTGACCCTGCTCGACGACACCGCACTCCACGCGCCGGTCCGCATGTCGCTGCGCGGCGCCGTGCGCCGGCTCGGCACGGAACTCCGCTGCCAGGGCGACGAACAGGCAGGGGAGGCGGGGGAGTTGATCCGCGCGTTCCTCGCCGACCCAGGGTCGGTGCGCGTCGACCCGCTGCCGAGGGTGCCGCCCGGCGCGCCCAACTGAGGGCGCCGTAGCGCGACGTGGCGCCCAGGGGTGCTGGGCTGCTCAAGTCGCCTGACGGCGGCCGGTGTTGGTCACCACTCGCTCGGGCGTTGCGGGGTGCCGTACGGTGACGAGGCGGCGGGGCTCGTGCGGGTGTTCCGCTTCCGGGCGCGATGGCCGCCCGGTGAGGCGGGCGGGGTCTCGTGGCGGCCCGAGTGGTCCGGGGTGTCGAAGAGGGAGTCCGGGTGTGCGGCGGACTGTCTGCCGTCGGCGTCCGGGGTGACGGGGTGGCGGGCGAAGGAGCGGTCCCAGTCGCCCTCGCCCATCACCAGTAGCGGGTCGAACATCACGACGACCCCGGCCAGCAGCAGGAAGACGACCGGCCCCAACAGCATCGGAAGCAGGATCGAGTTGGCCGAGTCGCCGGACCATGAACCGCCGGCGGCGTGCAGATGGACGCTCACGGCGGCCATGCCCGTGTAGTGCATCCCGGACACCGCCACGCCCATCACCAGGCTGGCGCCCAGGCTCGGCAGGAAGCCCCGGATGGAGACGGCCGCCCACAGGGCCGCCGTCGCTGCGACGATCGCGATGAGGACGGAGATGGCGACCGTGGACGTCCGGTACTCGATGTCGCCGTTCAGCTTCAGGGCGGCCATGCCGAGATAGTGCATCGCGGCGACCCCGAGGCCGGTGACGATCCCCGCCATGGAGAGGGTGCCGACGGTGGCGCCGCGGTAGCCCACGGCGAACACGCCGATGCCGACCACGACGATCGCCACGGCCAGACTCAGCACCGTGAGGCCGACGTCGTAGCCGATCCTGGTCTCCTCGACCTGGAAGCCGATCATCGCGATGAAGTGCATCGTCCAGATGCCGCTGCCGATCGACGTCGCGCCGAGCGCGAGCCAACCCGCCTTCCAGGACTGTCTGTTGTGCAGGGACCGCACCACACAGCGCAGCCCCAGAGCCCCACCCAGGCAGGCCATGAGATAGGCCGCCACCGGGGTCACCGCACCGTAGCGGAACCCGTCGATCGTGCCGAGCATGAGCCAACTCCCCCCAGAGTTCTGGCTTCTTGTGGGGGGAGTATGTATGGATCGTGGCCCGTGCGCGCAACCCTTTCACATCAGCAGTCGATTAACACTCTGCTTTCGGGGCGGCACTTGGTGCGCAGTGGGGGTGATACGGGGACAGAAGCGGTCACGGCTGTTGCGGCTTGTCGCGGTCGATGAAGCCCTTGGCCTTGTCCTGCGCCATGTCGACCTGCTTGGCGTGCTTGCCGCCCGTGCGATCGTCGATCATGTCTCCCGCCCGGTCGACACCCTGCTTGGCCTGGTCGGGGTGCTGTCCCAGCATTCCCTTGACCTTGTCCATGAACGACATGGCTGTCCTCCTTCGGACGTGCGTTGGCCCTCCCAGCATCTCCCGGCTTCGCGCATGCCGCATTTCGGGTGATTTTCCGGGGCCGGGCGGACGGAAGACGGGGATGCCGGGGCGGACCCCTCGGCGGACGCGGAGCGCAGGGGGAGCGGTGCCGCTCTGCTGGTGGCCCGGATGCGAAGCGGAGCGGCCCGTGCGAATTTTGTTCGGTCTGCCCGTTTCCGATGCTTGGCCGCTCACGGCGTCCGGGACGGCTCGGCGGGAGAGAGCCGCAGGGCGCCGCAGAGGGCCGGAGTGGGCCGTAGAGAGGTGGCATCCCATGGAGCCGACAGCGGACGAGGCGCGGCGCACCGCGGCTGAGGGATGGATCTGGGGGTTCGCGCTCCTGGAGAACTACCGCACGTTGTATCCGCAGGCCGTGGACGCCGACGATCCGCGGTACGTGGGCGGGTTCGGCCGGTTCCGGCACTATTCACGTCCCTTCACCCCGGCCAACACGGACGTGGTGACGCCGAACAACGACACCCCTTACTCCTGGGCGTGGCTCGATCTGCGGGCCGAGCCGTGGGTGGTGTCGGTGCCGGCGGTCGACCGGTACTACGTGCTGCCCTTCCACGACCTCGACACCTCGTACGTCGGCTACGTCGGCGCCCGGACCACCGGCCAGGACGCGGGCGACCACCTCCTCGTCGGGCCGGGCTGGCGCGGGACCGTTCCGGACGGCATCGCCGGTGTGCTGCGGGCCGACACCTTCCTCGTGGGCGTCCTGGGCCGCACCTATCTGGCGGGCCCTGACGACGTCGACGCCCTGCGCGCGATCCAGGAGCGGTACCTGCTGCGGCCCCTTTCGCGGTACCTCGACGCCCCCGCCCCGCACCCGGTCGAGGAACCGGTGTGGCCGGTCTGGCGCGAGGAGGACCTGGACAGCGTCGAGTTCTTCACCCTGCTGGACTTCCTGCTCCAGTTCTTCCCGGTGCTCGACAGCGAGCGCGGACTGCGCGACCGGCTGGCCGCCCTCGGCGTCACCGGCCACGGGGAGTTCGAACCGGCGGCCCTGACTCCCCCTGTCCGTAAGGCGGTTGAGCAGGGCATCGCCGACGCCCGGGCCACGCTGGAGGACGCGAAGAAGGACGCGGCCGACTCCCGGCACTGGTTCGGCACGCGCGCCGAGCACGGCGACGAGTACCTGACCCGCGCGGTCGGCGTGGCCAAGGGGCTCTACGGCCTGCCCGCCGCCGAGGCCTGGTACACGGGCTGGGCCGCCGACGACCAGGGCAACCGCCCGCCCGACGCCGGCCGCCGCAACTACACCGTCCACTTCGCCGCAGGTCAGCTGCCGCCCGCCCGCTTCTTCTGGTCCGCCACCATGTACCGGCTGCCGGAGCGACTCCTCGTCGACAACCCCGCCGACCGCTACTCGATCGGCGACCGCACCCCGGGCCTCGCCTACGACCCGGACGGCGGCCTCACCCTGTACGTCCAGAAGGACCGCCCCACCGACCCGGCCCGGGCCGCGAACTGGCTGCCCGCCCCCGACGGCCCCTTCACCATCGCCATCCGCGTCTACGGCCCCGACGCCTCCGTCCTCGACGGCTCCTGGTCGATGCCCGAACTCGCCGTGAGCGGCTGAGGCGGACGCCGTCGTAATCCAGTAGGAACGCCCCGAGAACCCGGCCGAAGCGTCGAACCGGCCTGCCGCGCCTGGAGCATCGCTGCGCGCGGCCCCATCGGAGAAGTGGGCCGTATCGCGGTCTGCCGGAGTAGCGGCCGAACTCCCCGCTGACGTCGGGGAGTTCGGCACGCCTCAACAGGCCGCGCTCCACCCGCAGTTCGCACGGTCGAACCGATCGCCCGCCCCCGCCGAGGAATTCCGGCCCGCGCGGGACATCCCCGGACAGCCGGACAGAGGGAAAACCCTTGAGTGCCCGTGACTGCGTGACATGGACGGGTCAAGGCTGCCATTCTCCACGCACCACCCCCACGGATCCTTCACGGATCGGTCAAGGTTCGGTCGGTCCCGCACAGCTCAGCTCTTCCCGGACAGCAGACCCGGCTGTCCGGTCTGTCACCGGCCGCGTCCGCGGCCGTCGCAGGAGGAGTACGAGTGAGACGCATTCCCCGCAAGCGGATGGCGCTCGGAGCCCTGGTCTCCACCGCCGCTTTCCTCGCCGTAGGCATCCAGTCGGTGCCCGCGACCGCGCAGCCCGCGTCCCCCCACCCGAGTCCGCTGCTCACCGGCAGCCTGGAGGCGAAGCTCACCCCGGCCCAGCGCTCCGCCCTGGTGAAGAGCGCCACGCAGAACAGCACGGCGACCGCGCGCACCCTCGGCCTCGGCGCCAAGGAGAAGCTGGTCGTCAAGGACGTCGTCAAGGACAACGACGGCACCGTCCACACCCGCTACGAGCGCACCTACGACGGTCTCCCCGTCCTGGGCGGCGACCTCGTCGTGCACACCCCGCCGGCCGCCGAGGCGACCGGCACCGTGAGCGCCACCTTCAACAACAAGCACACCCTCACGGTCCCCTCGACCACCCCGGCCTTCACCAGGTCGGCGGCCGAGACCAAGGCCCTGACCACCGCGAAGTCCCTCGACGCCAAGGCGCCGAGCACCGACAGCGCCCGGAAGGTGATCTGGGCCGGCGACGGGACTCCGAAGCTCGCCTGGGAGACCGTCGTCGGCGGGTTCCAGGACGACGGGACGCCGAGTCAGCTGCACGTCATCACCGACGCCACCACCGGCAAGGAACTCTCCCGCTTCCAGGGGATCCAGACCGGCACCGGCAACACCCAGTACAGCGGCACGGTGTCGCTGAGCACCACGCTGTCCGGTTCGACGTACCAGCTGTACGACACCACGCGCGGCGGCCACAAGACGTACAGCCTCAACAACGCCACGTCGGGCACCGGCACCCTGATGACCGACGCCGACGACGTGTGGGGCACGGGCGCGGGCTCCAACACGCAGACCGCGGGCGCCGACGCGGCCTACGGCGCCCAGGAGACCTGGGACTTCTACAAGAACACGTTCGGCCGCAGCGGCATCAAGAACAACGGCGTCGCCGCGTACTCGCGCGTCCACTACAGCACGGCGTACGTCAACGCCTTCTGGGACGACAGCTGCTTCTGCATGACGTACGGCGACGGCAGCGGCAGCACCCACGCGCTGACCTCGCTGGACGTCGCCGGGCACGAGATGAGCCACGGCGTCACCTCCAACACCGCGGGGCTCAACTACACCGGTGAATCAGGCGGGTTGAACGAGGCGACCTCCGACATCTTCGGCACCGGCGTCGAGTTCTACGCCAACAACAGCAGCGACGTCGGTGACTACCTCATCGGCGAGAAGATCAACATCAACGGCGACGGCACGCCCCTGCGTTACATGGACAAGCCGAGCAAGGACGGCGGCTCCGCGGACAGTTGGTACTCCGGCGTCGGCAACCTCGACGTCCACTACTCCTCGGGCCCGGCGAACCACATGTTCTACCTGCTCTCCGAGGGCAGCGGCACCAAGGTCATCAACGGCACCACCTACACCAGCACCACCTCCGACGGTGTCGCCGTCGCGGGCATCGGCCGGGCCGCGGCCCTGCAGATCTGGTACAAGGCGCTGACGACGTACATGACGTCCAGCACCAACTACGCCTCCGCCCGCACCGCCGCCCTCAACGCGGCAGCCGCGCTGTACGGCACGAGTTCCGCCCAGTACGCGGGAGTCGGCAACGCCTTCGCGGGCATCAACGTCGGCAGCCACATCACCGTGCCCACCAGCGGGGTCACGGTCACCAACCCGGGCAGCCAGTCCTCGACCGTCGGTACGGCGGTGAGCCTCCAGGTCTCGGCCAGCTCCACCAACAGCGGCTCGCTGACGTACGCCGCGACCGGCCTGCCGACCGGCCTGTCCATCAGCAGCTCCACGGGCGCCATCACCGGCACCCCGACGACCGCGGGCACCTACAGCTCCACCGTGACCGTCACCGACAGCACCGGAGCGATCGGCACCGCGGCCTTCACCTGGACCGTGAGCACCGGCGGCGGGGGAGGCACCTGCACCTCGACCCAGCTGCTGGGCAACGCGGGCTTCGAGTCGGGCAACACGACCTGGACCGCGAGCAGCGGTGTCATCACCAACGAGACCGGTCAGACGTCCCACGCGGGCTCGTACTTCGCCTGGCTGGACGGCTACGGCTCGACCCACACCGACACCCTGTCCCAGTCGGTGGCGGTGCCGAGCGGCTGCAAGGCGACGCTCACCTTCTATCTCCACATCGACACGGCGGAGACGACCACCAGCACGGCCTACGACAAGCTGACGGTCACCGCCGGATCGACCACCCTGGCCACCTACTCCAACCTCAACAAGGCGACCGGCTACACGCAGAAGACCTTCGACCTGTCCTCCTTCGCCGGTACCACCGTGGCGCTGAAGTTCAGCGGTGTCGAGGACTCCTCGCTGCAGACCAGCTTCGTCGTCGACGACACGGCACTGACGACCAGCTGACCCGTCCGTGAGTCCGGCACCCCGCACGCGCCCCCAGGCGTGCGGGGTGTTCCGGTCTCTCAGCTCAGCGGGTCCAGGGTCAGATAGGCCTGCTGCGGGTTGCCGTCGTTCACCAGGGACTCCTGGTTGCCGACGTCGTCGAACGCGAACGCGTACGCCTTGCCGTCGGCCATCTGCGCGTGGATCTTGCGGGCGTAGTGGTTGGTCACCACGTCCTGGTAGAAGTTCGCCGTCGAGGTGTCCGGCTGGTTGGGGTTGACCAGCAGCGTGGACCGGTTGAAGCCCGCGCACAGCGTGCGCGAAATCGGGCCGCGCACAAGGTCGTTGGGGGCGTCGAGGTACTTGTAGCAGCCGAAGATGCTGGCCGCGTCCGGCTTCTGGAAGGTGGTGACCACCGCGCCGGAGCTGTTGGTGAAGTTCATGACGTTGCCCGACACCCGGCCGAAGTACTTGGTGTTCGGCTGGTTGGCGAACGGCGTCACGGTCAGGGTCGACGACGAGTACTTCGTCCAGACGCGGTTGATGTAGTCGTCCATCACCGTGCTCGGCAGGGCGCCGGTCTCGATTCCGTAGCTCGGTGAGAGCGCTCGCAGAACCGTTCCGTCGGACCGGGTCTGGATCAGGTTGGCCCAGCCGCCCGGCTGTCCGCGCAGCGCGTTGAAGAAGCCGGTGTAGCCGCCCGCCTTGAGGTGCCCGGTGCTGGCCGTGGACCCGTCGGACCGCTGCACCCCGACCGCGTACGGCGCCGAGAACATGTCCACCTGGGTGCTGTTGATCCACAGGCCGGAGTCGTTCAGCGTGTACTCGGACCAGTTGAAGAGGATGTTGCGGTTCGGGTCGGTCGGGTTCTGCACGGCCGGCTGCACCAGACCGCCGGTCGTCAGCTTGAACACCAGCTTCTGGCCGTACGAGAAGTAGATGCGGCCCGAGAACTTGGGGATCCGGATGGTGCTGGTCTGACCGGCCGCCGGGCCGGGGATCGACGCGTCCGGCGCCGGGGTGGGCGGGTTGCCACCCGCCGGCCAGGCGTGGAAGGTGCCGTTCGCGTCGGCCCACCCCTGTTGGCCGGTGGCCAGGTTGGTGCCCAGGTCGTAGATGTAGACCGCGTCGCCGCGGCCCGAGTTGTTGGTGATCTTCAGCGGGATCGTGGCGGGCACCGCGGCGTCCGCCGTCAAGGGCGTGGCCAGCGCGATCATCGTGGCCACCGCGGTCGCGGCACCCAGTCGACGCAT
Source organism: Streptomyces sp. NBC_00252 (assembly GCF_036187565.1). Classification (NCBI taxonomy): domain Bacteria; kingdom Bacillati; phylum Actinomycetota; class Actinomycetes; order Kitasatosporales; family Streptomycetaceae; genus Streptomyces; species Streptomyces sp. NBC_00252. The sequence continues at coordinate 9,503,047 of NZ_CP108087.1, forward strand.
GAGTCTGGCGAGCACTACTCACCTCCGTGTGGGGGGTGTACGAAATTGGTCCGTACCTCTGTGAGAGCGCTCTCAGAGTCGCGCCGAGGCGCGGGCATGTCAATGAGTTGAACGAAAGGTGCCCACGACAACTCGCGTCGTGGGCACCTGGGTTGAATCAGTGAAAGCGGTCCGTCGCTCAGAAGGTGCGGTCCAGCAGGTCCAGCAGTGCGACCCAGTGCTTCTCGTCGGCCTCCGCGTTGTACGACGAGGTGTCGGCCTGCGTGTAGCCGTGCTGCGCGCCCGGGTAGACCTCGCAGCGGTGCCGGACACCGGCCGCGGTCAGCGCGTCCTCGAACCGCTTGATCTGGTCCTCGGGCAGCGAGGGGTCCTGGTCGGCGTGGCCGAAGTACAGCTCGGCGGTGATGTGTTCGGCGGCGAGGTGCGGGCTGGTCGGGTCGTCGGTGGCCAGGCGTCCGCCGTGGAAACCGGCGGCGGCCGCGACCCGGTCCGGGTAGGCGCCCGCCGTGTACAGCGCCAGCCGGGCGCCCAGGCAGTAGCCGGTGATCGCGACCGGCCCGTCCGCGACCAGCGGCGACTCGGCCAGCCAGCGCAGATAGGCGCCGGCGTCCCGCTCGACGAGGTCGGACGTCAGGCCCATGAGCAGCGGGCCGACCTTCTCGAAGATCTCCGGGCGCTCGTGCGGGTCGATGAACTCGGGCAGCTCGACCACCGGAGCACGGCCGTTCCGGTAGAACACGTTCGGCACGAGGACCGTGTAACCGGCCTCGGCCAGCCGGTCGGCCATCGACTTCAGGTGGGGGCGGAGCCCGAAGGCGTCCTGGTAGAGCAGCACGGCCGGACGGGGACGTTCGTCGCCGGGGTGAACCAGATAGGCGTCGGCGATGCCGTCCTCGGTGGGGATGTCCACGGCTGTGCCCTGTACGGCGGTCATGGCGGGGGTGCCTCCCTGCGGATGGTCGCCGGGCCACCTGCCGGCCCGGCGCGGCGTGTCGCGATCATCGTGGCACGCCTGCCTACGGCCCCTCCGCCGGGGTCGCTCGAAGCGGAACCGGGGTCACTCGAAGCGGGAGACGTCGCCCGCGCCCTTGCGGACGATCTCGGCCTCGCCGTTCGAGAAGTCGATGACGGTCGTCGGTTCCGTGCCGCAGTCCCCGGAGTCGACCACCGCGTCCACCACGTGGTCGAGCCGGTCCTTGATCTCCCAGCCCTGGGTCATCGGCTCCTCCTCGTCGGGCAGCAGGAGGGTGCTGGACAGCAGCGGCTCGCCCAGCTCGGCCAGCAGGGCCTGGGTGACGACGTGGTCGGGGATGCGTACGCCCACGGTCTTCTTCCTGGCGTTCAGCAGCTGGCGCGGCACCTCCTTCGTCGCCGGCAGGATGAAGGTGTAACTGCCGGGCGTGGAGGCCTTGATGGCGCGGAACACGTCGTTGTCGATGTGCACGAACTGGCCCAGCTGGGCGAAGTTCTGGCACACCAGCGTGAAGTGGTGCCGGTCGTTCAGGTGCCGGATCGTCTTGATCCGCTCCATGCCGTCTCGGTTGCCCAGCTGACAGCCCAGCGCGTAGCAGGAGTCGGTCGGATACGCGATCAGCGCACCCGAGCGGACACTGTCCGCGACCTGGGAGATGGTGCGGGGCTGCGGATTGTCCGGGTGCACGTCGAAGTACTTGGCCACCCGCCGAGCTTATGCCGTGCCCGCGCGGGTCGCCGCGCGGGCCCTCCGCCGGTCGATGTGTAGCCCGGGAAAACGGGGGAAGTCGACGAGTGCGCCCGGGTCTCTCCCCCCGAAACCCGGGCAGGACGGTTCCGCCCGCGGCCCATCCCCCCCGAGGCCGCGGCGGAGCAGTCCCACCCCCTGGAGCGGGCCCGTCGCCCCGGCTCAGCCGTGCGGCCGTACGGGGATCTCCTGCCAGCCGAAGGCGATGAACGACGGCACCTGCCGCAGCGCGGCCGCGTCGACGGCGAGCCGGGCGTCCGGGAAGCGGCCGAAGAACGCGGGGAGCGCGGTCAGGGCCTCCACCCGGGCCAGCGGTGCCCCGATGCAGCGGTGCACACCGATCCCGAAGGACAGATGGTCGTCGGCGCCGCGGGCCGCGTCGAAGACGTCCGCGTCCGGGCCGTAGCGCGCGGGGTCCAGCCCCGCAGCGGCGAACGTGGTGATGATGGCGTCCCCGGCCGGGACGGTGACGCCGCCGACGGTCAGGTCGGTGACCGCGAAGCGCAGCGGCAGCGAGGCGATCGACGGGTGGACGCGCAGGGTCTCGTCGACGACCGCGTCCCAGCCGATCTTCCCGGCCCGTACGGCCTCCAGCTGCTCGGGGCGTCTGAGCAGGGCGACGATCGCGTTGCCTATGAGGTTGACCGTCGTCTCGAAGCCCGCGCCGATCACCAGCAGCAGCGTGTACAGCAGTTCTTCGTCGCTGAGCCGGTCGCCGTCCTCGTCGCGCACCCGGATCAGCTCGGTGGTGAGGTCGTCGCCCGGGTGCTCGCTGCGGTACGCGATCAGCGCGGGCAGGACGGCGCCGATCTGCCGCTGCACGGACGCCGCGTGCTCGGGGGACGGGTCGGAGGTGTCCATGATGGCCGCGATCAGCCGGCCCGTGTCGTCCACCAACTCGTGCGGCACACCGAAGAGTTCGCAGATGATCCGCATCGGCAGGGGATGCGCGAGCGCCGCCCTGACGTCGACCACCTCGGCGTCGTCGGCCGCTACCGCGTCGAGCAGCTCGGCGGTGATGGCCTCCACCCGGGCGCGCATAGCCTCGGTGCGCCGATGGGTGAAGCTCGGTGCCACGAGCTTGCGCAGGCGGGCGTGGTCGGTGCCGTAGGTGGAGAGCATGTTGATGACGCCGACCCAGCCCAACACCCAGCCCCAGGAGGGGTGTTCGCCGATCTCGGGCCACAGGTTCCAGTGCAGCCGGGGATCCTTGCTGACCTGCGGGTCGAGGATCAGTTCCTTCAGGGTGTCGTAGCCCGTGGGGGCCCAGGCCGGGATGCCGCCGGGGAGTTCGACGGGCACGATCGGGCCGAGGGCACGCAGCTTGGCGCTCTCGGCGGCCATGTCGGCGCCGAACGGGTCGAGGGCGATGCGGTCGGACACGGTCACGACAGGTCTCCTGGCTGGTCGGGGGAGCGGGGGCTGAACCGCACGGGCAGCGACGTGAGCGAGCGGTGGAAGGGACCCGGCCGCCACGTCAACTCCTCCCGCGCCACCACGGGTTCGAGGTCCGGCAGCCACAGGGTGAGCCGCTCGATCGCCTCCGTCGCGATGAGCAGCGTGTGCTGTTTGACCGGGCAGGCGTGCGGTCCCGCCGACCACGACAGGTGCGAGGCGTCCTTGGGATGCCGGCCGTCGACGACCTCCTGCTCGGCGAAGTGCGCGAGCGCGCCGTACGAGACGACCACCGGGACGGCCGGCCTGATCCACGTGCCGTGGAACGTGACGGGTGAACGGGCGTAGTGGATGCCGTAGTTGGCGAGCGGGGTCTCGTGGTGCAGCACCTCCACCACGGCGTCCATGACCGGCCGGGCGCCGCTGGTCAGGGTGGAGTAGTAGACCGAGGTGCCGAGGATGCGGGACAGCGCGTTGGACACCAGGTTCGCGGTCGGTTCGTGTCCCGCGCCCAGGGTGAGGAACACCTGCCAGGTGACCTCCTCGGGGCTCAGCCCGGCCGGATGGTCCAGGAGCCAGCTCGGCAGGTCGTCGCCGCGCGACTCGGCCTTCGAGGCGATGAGTTCGAGGACGTAGCCGCCGAACTCCGCCTCGCCCTCGGCCGCTTGGGGACCGCCCTCCATCATCATGCCCAGCGCCCGGTCCAGCCGCTCGCTCTGGCTGTCGGGCAGCCCGAACAGGCTGTTGAAGACCAGCGCCATCAGTGGCCGGGCGAACTCGCCCACCAGATCGGCCTGTCCGCGCGGCCCGATCCGGCTCACCAGCACATGCACCGCCCGGTGCACCCGGGCGCGCAGGTCGTGCGGCTCGATCCGCTCGAAGGCGTCGATCAGCGCGGCACGGTAGCGGACGTGCGCAGCGCCGTCCGCGAACAGGGAGTTGGGCCGCCAGCGCATCATCCCGAGGACCGGCGAATCCTCCGCGACCGTCGTCTCCCACGGCCGGGGATCGTGCGAGAACGTGTCGGTGTCCCGCAGCAGCTCCAGCGCCGCCAGCCGCTCGGTGACGACGTACGCCGGTACGCCCGGGGCGAGTTCGGCCCAGCCGACCGGACCCTGCGCGCGCAGGGCGGCGTAGTGGCCGTAGGGGTCGCGCGCGAAGGCGTCCTCCCCCAGGCGGACGGGCTGGACGGGTGAAGAGGTGGTCGTCACCGGTGCTCCGGAGGGTCGCGGTCGATCAGATGCTGGACCAGCGCGAGCAGTGCGTCGACGGACGAGTCCGCGTCCCGGGCGTCGCACGTCACCAGCGGGGTCGTGGGCTCCAGGTCCAGGGCGGCGCGCAGTTGCTCCTCGGTGAAGTGCCGGGGCGCGTCCGGGAACGTGTTGAAGGCGACCGCGTACGGCAGTCCGCTCTCCTCCACCATGCCGAGCACGTCGAAGGAGGCGTCGATCCGGCGGCTGTCGACCAGGACGAGCGCCCCGAGCGCGCCGTACGCGATGTCCTCCCAGAGCGCCCGGAACCGTTCCTGGCCGGGGGTGCCGAACAGGTACAGCACGACCCCGCCGGGCAGGCTGATCCGCCCGAAGTCGATGGCGACGGTCGTCGTCGCCTTCTCCCGCACCCCGTCGAGATCGTCCACCTGCGCCGAGGCCTCGCTGAGCCGCTCCTCGGTGTGCAGCGGGCGGATCTCCGACACGGAGTCGATCAGGGTCGTCTTGCCCACCCCGAAGGGTCCCGCGACGAGGATTTTCACCAACTCGCGTGCGGTGTCCGGCAGATGGATGCCGCTAGGTGTGCTTGAGGGCGCGTAGGCCATCGGCCACTCTCTTCAGCAGGTCGGGGTCGAAGCGTTCGGCGGGCGGGATCGGGGCACGGGCGAGCGCCAGCCCCCGGTCGAGGAGACCGGCGGCCAGCACGCGGACCGCGGAGACCGGCAGTTCCAGCAGGACCGCCGCCTCCAGCACCGTCAGCGAACCGCCGAACAGAGCATCCAGCAGGGCGAGTTGGGCGGCGGGCAGCTCGGCCGGGGCGGGTTCGCCGCTGCCGCTGAGCACCGTCAGCCGTTCCAGATGCGGGCGGCTGGGCCGGGCCACACCGCCGGTCGACAGATACGCCGGAACGAGAGGACGGCCGCCGCGGCGGCCCGTCATGCCGACGCGCCGCCGTCAACTCCCCGCGGAGCGGCGGCCATCGCCTTCTCACCCAGCCGCGCCACCTGCGAGTGCACCCGGTGCGCCAGCAGATCCAGCCGCACCTCGGTGTCGCCGTAGACCGCCACACAGGTCCCGTGGTCCGTGGGGACGATGAGCACGTACCCGAGGTCCGACTCGATCACCACCTGCCGGATCTCGGCCCGCTCCCGGTCGGCGAAGGCCGCCGCGGCGGTACGGCACGCCCCCTGCACCGTGCTGGTGATCGCGGCCACCCGCTCGCCCGAGGCCTGCGACAGCGCGTCGGTGTACCCCCGCACCAGCCCGTCCCGGGTCAGCAGCACCGCCGCCACCACATGCGGCACCTCCAGGATCGGCTCCAGCACCCATGCCGTGTCGCCACCATCGCGGCTGGTCATCTGGCCGCTCCCCCTTCGTAGTCGGTCTCATGTCGGTCGTGTGCTGCGGTTTCCTCGGCTACGGGGGCTCGCGCGCCCTCGCTCGCGGCACGCGCGGCGGCGGTACCGGACTGCAGCGCGCCGAGCGCGGCGGCTGCCTGCTCCGGGCGGCGCTCCGGTTGGGGCGTCTCGGGCGCGGCCTGCGCTGTGGGCGCGCCGACAGGGGTACGGCGACGCCGGCGCGGCAGGCCCCCGGCATCGGGCACGGTCTGATGCCCGGACGCGTCGGCTACGGCCCGCTCCTCGGACTCGGAGCCGTAGGAGTGCGTCGGCGCGGATGTGCGAGCGGGTTCCGGGGCCCGGCGGGTCGAGCGCGGGGCGCCGGCCGCGGGGGGCCGCTGCTCGGGGTCGATACGGCTGAGGAGGTGGCTGTCGATACGGAGGACCGCGCGGACGCCGCCGTACGGGGAGGGCGAGGACACGTCGACGCCCAGGTCGAACTGCCGGGTCAGCCGGCCGATCGCGGCGAACCCCATGCGGGGCGGGTCGCCCAGGTCGGTGAGGAGGATCGGGTCGGAGCCGGCCACCATCCGGCGGGCGTGGTCGCGTTCGTCCTGGGTCATGCCGAGCCCGGCGTCGTCGACGGTGACGCAGGCGCCGTGGTGGACGTGCTCCAGGTTGACGACGACGTTGGTGTCCGGGGCGGAGTGCCGCAGGGCGTTGTCGAGGAGTTCGGCGACGATGACGGCGACCGGTTCGACGGCGTGCGAGACGAGCGCGGTACCGGCTTCGAGGTGGTTGTTCACCCGGACCCGGTGGTAGCCGGCGAGGCGGGCCTGGCCGCCGGTCACCGCCTCGACGAGGTGCGACTCCTCACGGGCGAGCCCGACCCAGGCCCCGCAGACGACGGCGGCGACCTGCGCGCGGCGCAGCGACTGCTCGTTCTCGTGGTCGAGCATGAACAGGGTCTGCGCCAACTCGGGTTCGTCGTACCGCTGTTGGAGAGAGCGCAGGGCATCCTGCAAGCGGTACAGCGCGGCCTGGATCTCCCGGGTGGCCCCGCGCATCCCGGCCTGCGCGGCGGCGTCGACGCGGGTGCGCTGCGCGCCGAGTTCCGAGCGGACCGAGGTCAGCACGCTTTCGAGGGCGATCCCGATGGGTGAACCGATGAACTGCGGCTGTGCGGGCCCCGGTACGGCGACCCGGGGATGGGTGAGCTGCCGCGCGGCGGCCGGTATGCGTCGGCCCGCGAGATGCTCGACCTCGGCCGCCAACTCCGTCTGAACAGCGTCCAGTCGGTCCCGCAGTGCGCTGATCTCCTCACGCTGCAGGGCGCGTTGACGCCGTGAGCTCAGCAGCCCGGCACCGAGCAGTGCCAGCGCGGACAGTGTGCCGGCGGCGAGAGCGCCGGCCACCAGGTCCGGTAATTCGATCATCGAATCGAGTCCAAGCGACGACGGGCAGGGCTGAGTCCGGGCCCCTCGGGCGGGGCGCCCGGAGCACAGTACACACCGTCATCGACCGGTCTCGCACGGTGTAACAAGAGTTCGCTCCGAAACCGGCCGGCCTCTGTTCGCTTCTGTGCCAAGTGTCGGAAATGGCGCGTGGGGAAGGGGAGTTGGGAGGCCGGCCGGCGGATGTCAGCCGTTCGGCAGGATCACCGCGCGCCCGTTGATCGTCCCGGCGTGCAGCCGCTCGTACGCGAGCGGGGCCTCGTCGAGCGTGAACGTCTCGGTGTGGACCGACACCGCGCCCGAGCGGGCCAGTGCCAGCACCTCGGAGAGTTCGCTCCGGCTGCCCCAGTAGGGGGAGTTGACCGACACCTCGAAGGGCAGGTGCCCGAAGCCCACGGGCAGGGAGCCGCCGCCGATGCCGATGATCGCCACCTCGCCCTCGACGGCCGCCACCGCGCCCGCCGTCCGGACGGTGGGGTCAGCGCCGACGAAGTCGAAGACGGCCTCCGCGCCGATCCCGCCGGTCAGGTCACGGACCGCCTGCGCGGCCCGCGCGTCGGACAACACCGTGTCGTGGGCGCCGACTTGGCGCGCCAGTCGCAGCTTGTCCTCGCTCACGTCCAGCGCGATCACTCGCGCGGAGGTCAGCGCGCGCAGCAACTGGATCGCCACATGGCCGAGCCCGCCCGTACCGATGACGACGGCCGTCGCACCCGGCACCAGCCTGGGCAGCGCCCGCTTGATGGCGTGGTAGGGCGTCAGCCCCGCGTCCGTCAACGGGACCGCGGCGACCGGGTCAAGCCCGTCGAGCGGGACCAGATGCCGGGGGTCGTCCACGAGGAGGTACTCGGCCATCGCACCCGGTGCGCCGAGGCCCGGCGGGTGGATGCCCAACTCGGCTGCCCGCAGGCAGTAGTTCTCCTTGCCCTCGGCGCACTTGACGCAGGTGCCGCAGCCCCAGGGGCCGTACACCGCGACGGAGTCGCCCTCCTGGACACCGGTGACCCCGGCGCCGAGCGCGGCCACCGTGCCCACGCCCTCGTGGCCGAGGGTGAGCGGGAGGTCGTAGGGGAAGTTCTCCGCGGGCCAGCTCATCACGGCGATGTCGGAGTGGCAGACGCCGGCTGCGGTGACCTTCAACAGGACCTGGCCGGGGCCGGGTTCGGGGTCGGGGACCGTGACCACCTCGGGGGCGGCGCCGATCGTGCGGTACTGAAGTGCCTTCATGGTCGGATTCCTTCCCGGGCTCAGACGGCGGTGTAGGCGCCGTCGACCAGGTGGTAGCTGCCGTGCACGAAGGAGGCGCGGTCGGAGAGCAGGAAGACGATCAGCTCGGCGACCTCCTCGGAGCGGCCGAGGCGGCCCGCCGGGTGCAGGGCGACGAGACCGTCGTAGGCGGCGCTGTCCATGCCACGGAGGAGCGGGGTGTCGATGAAGCCGGGGCCGACCGCGTTGATGCGGATGTTCTTCGACGCGTACTCGGCGGCGGCGGTCTTCGTCAGACCGACCACACCGTGCTTGGCGGCGACGTACGCGGGGGAGCCCGCGAAGCCCGTCGAGCCGAGGATGGAGGCGACGTTGACGATCGCGCCGCCCCGGCCCGCGGCCTCGATGACCGGGAGTTCGTGGCGCAGCGAGTAGAAGACGCCGTCGAGGTTGGTGCGGATCACCCGGTCGTAGGCCTCGATGTCGTAGGCGCCGGTCGGGGCGCTCGGGCCGCCGATCCCGGCGTTGTTCACGGCCAGGTCGAGGCCGCCGAAGGTGTCGACGGTGAAGCGTACGGCCGCCTCGACGGACTCCGGGTTCGTCACGTCCAACGCGACGGCGGCGGCCTTGACGCCCTCCGCGTTCAGCTCGGCGGCGGCCGTCTCGGCGCCCTCGATGTTGAAGTCGGCGATGACGACGTTCGCGCCGCCCGCGCCCAGCCGGCGGGCGGTGGCCAGACCGATGCCGGAGGCGGCGCCGGTGACGAGGGCGGTCCTGCCGGCGAACTCGGTGGCGTAGTCGGTGACGTGGGCGGTGGCGGGGATGGTGCTCATGATGTGCTCACTCTTCGGTAGTGCTCCGGGATGCCGCGTCCGCGGCCTCCCCGATCAGGGCGTCGTAGGCCCGCTCCACCAGGGCGGCGAGGTCTGCGGCTCCCGAGTCGTGCTCGTCCGTGCGGCGCGCCCAGATGCGCAGGGCGGCCGTGAGGACTCCGGCGGCGGCGTCGACCACGACGGCCGGGCGGACATCCCGCACGTCGTCGGTGCCGAGCCGGTCGGCGAGGATGCGGATCGACTCCTCCTGGGCGTCGACCCGGATGCGTTCGTACGCGGCGAACAGGGCGGGCTCCCTGTCCACCAGGGCCAGCAGCCGCCGCATCCGCGGGCGCAGGTGCCAGGCCGGGTTCTCCCGGTCGGCGAGCCAGTCGCGCACCGCCCTGCGGTAGGCCAGCAGGGGCGGCTCGGCGGCCGGGCGGGCCCGCAGCAGGGCGTTGATGCGGTCGCCGTCGCCCCGGACGAAGTCGAGCGCCGCGTCCTCCTTGCCGGTGAAGTGCCGGCTGAAGGTGCGCCGCGTGACGTCCGCGCGCTCCGCGATGGCCTCGACCGTGGTCGCGGCCAGACCGTGCTCCAGGATCAGGTCCACGGCGGCGGCCGCCAGCGCGTGCCGCGTCTGCCGCGCCTTGCGCTGCCGCCGGTCCACCGAGGCGGTGCCGACGGGATCCGCGGAGGCGCCGACGGGTTCTGCCGGGCGTCCGACGGTCTCGGCGGGGGGCTCCATTGCCTTCATGCTTCGACCGTACACCCATCATGTCCCAATGGGACATAAGACCCGGTGGGACTTGTGTCCCGAGGGGACATACACATGAATCGATCGTCACCGCAATCGATTCGTCGGGCATCACTTGTTCACTCGCTGCTTTCAGCCGTAGAGTCCGGACATTCCGTCGCCGACGCCATCGAGGTATCCCATGGACCGCACGCGCCTGAAGGACCTGCTCGCCCGGGAGAGCGCCGAGGCCGAGCGGCTCAACCCGCGCTCGCGGGCCGCCTACGCCCGTGCCGAGCACCTCTTCGGACGGGTGCCGATGACCTGGATGAACAAGACCGCCGGTGCCTTCCCGCGCTACCTCGACACCGCCCGGGGCGCCCGCGTCACCGACATCGACGGCCACGAGTACATCGACTTCAGCCTCGGCGACACCGGAGCGATGGCAGGCCACTCGCCCGCCGTCGTCGCGGAGGCCGTGCAACGCCGGTTCGCCGAACAGGGCGGTGCTACGGCGATGCTGCCCACGGAGGACGCCGAGTGGGTCGGCGCCGAACTCACCCGCCGGTTCGGGCTCGCCCGCTGGAGCTTCGCGCTGACCGCGACGGACGCCAACCGCTGGGCGATCCGGCTCGCCCGTGCCGTCACCGGCCGCCCCAAGATCCTGGTGAACAGCTACAGCTACCACGGCAGCGTCGACGAGTCGCTCATCGTCGTCGGACCGGACGGCCACGGCACCGCACGCCCCGGCAACGTCGGCGCGCCCTGCGACGTCACGCTCACCAGCCGTGTCGCCGAGTTCAACGATCCCGCCCAGCTGGAACGGGAGTTGGCGCACGGCGACGTCGCCGCCGTCCTCATGGAACCCGCGCTCACCAACATCGGCATCGTGCTGCCCGAGCCCGGCTATCTGGCCGCCGTACGCGAACTGACCCGCACATACGGCACGTTGCTCATCAACGACGAGACCCACACCTTCTCCGCGGGACCGGGCGGCTGCACCGCGGCCTGGGACCTTGAACCCGATCTGCTCACCATCGGCAAGGCGATCGGCGGCGGCATCCCGGCCGGTGCCTACGGTCTCTCCGCCGAACTCGCCGACCGGCTGCTCGGCCGCGCCGACCTGGACCTGGTCGACATGGGCGGTGTCGGCGGCACCCTCGCGGGCAACGCGCTGTCCGTCGCCGCGATGCGCGCCACGCTCGAACACGTGCTGACCGAGGGGGCGTTCGCGCACATGGCGAAGCTGTCCGAGCGGTTCGCGGCCGGGGTCCAGGAGGGCATCGACGCCCACGCGCTGCCCTGGACGGTGAGCCGCCTCGGTGCCCGCAGCGAGTACCGCTTCGCCTCCCCGGCCCCGCGCACCGGCACCGAGTCCGAGGCCGCGGGTGACCCGGAGCTGGAGGACTTCCTCCACCTCTACCTCGCCAACCGGGGCATCCTGCTCACCCCGTTCCACAGCATGGCGCTGATGTGCCCCGACACGACCGAGCAGGACGTCGACACCCACACCCGGGTCTTCGCCGACGCGCTCGCCGAACTCGCCGTCTGACAGAGGGAGTTGGAGACACACGTGGACGACATCGACCGCGCCATCCTGCGCGAGCTGCAGACCGACGGCCGTATCGCCTACGCCGACCTCGGACCCAAGGTCGGCCTGTCCGCGTCGGCCGCCCGGCAGCGGCTCCAACGCCTCCTGGATTCCAAGGCGGTTCAGGTCGTCGGGGTGACCGACCCGATGGCCATGGGCGGGCAGGCCATGGCCATGCTCGGCATCGAAGTGGACGGCGACCCGCGTGCCGTCGCGGACCAACTCGCCCTGCGCGACGAGGTGGTGTACTCCGTGCTCACCTCCGGCGGCTTCGACCTGTTCGCCGAGGTGGTCACCCCGGGGCCGCGGGACCTGCTCGACTTCGTCAACGACGTGGTGCGGCCGATCGAGGGGGTGCGGAGAGTGCGGTCGTTCCCGTACTTCGGCATCCACACCCACCGGTTCCTGTGGGACGTGGGCTGACCTCGGCCGCAGCCGTGCCATGCCCGAGATGCCGGGGTGATCGCGCGGGCGTCTAATGGGGGTGTCGGAAGTGTCCCCCGGCGGAAAAGGCCGAGGTCATGGCGCCCACGGAATCCAGTGCAGGGGGCGGCGGAACCGCCGCGAAGGGCGTGCTGCGGCGGCTGGGGGAGTGGTGCGCCCGGCACTTCGTGATCGTCATCGTCGTCTGGCTCGTCGCGCTGGCCGCGCTCCAGGTCCTCAACAGGTCCTTCGGGGGCGACTATTCGGACGACTTCTCGCTGTCCGGCGTGCAGTCCCAGCACGGGTTGCAGGTCCTCAAGGAGCACGACCCGGCGGCCGGCGGCTACAGCAGCCAGATCGTCCTGCACGACAAGGACAAGCAGCTCACCTCGCTGAACTCGCAGATGTCCGAGACGGTCGGCGACCTCCAGAAACTCCCGCACGTCCTGTCGGTGCAGAACCCGCTGCCACAGCCCGGGACGCAGGCACCGGCGTCCTCCGGGCCTAACGTCGGACCCCTCTCCTCCGACGCGAAGACCGCGTACATCACCATCCGTTTCGACGTCCAGCCGTCCACCCTCGGCGACGGCTACCTCCATGGCGTCGACACCTCCGTGAAGCCGCTGCGCGCGGCCGGCGCCCAGGTCGAGTACGGCGGACCGCTCGGCGAACTCGCCCGGCCCGCCGCCGACGACCGGGTCAGCGAACTCATCGGGTTCGCCGTGGCGATCGTCGTCCTGCTCATCGGCTTCGGCAGCGTGATCGCCGCCGCGATGCCCCTGGTGACCGCGCTGATCAGCGTCATCGGGGGACTCGCCTGCCTCGGACTGCTGGCGGCGGCGTTCACCTTCGCGACCGTGTCACCGACCCTCGCGACGATGATCGGCATCGGCGTCGGCATCGACTACGCCCTCTTCCTGATCACCCGTCACCGGCAGAACCTCATGAACGGCTCCGATCCCGTGCGCGCCGCGGGACAGGCCACGGCGACCAGCGGACGGGCGGTGCTCGTCTCCGGCTGCACGGTGATCATCGCGCTCGCCGGACTCTTCGTGTCCGGGGTGCCCTTCATCGGCAAACTCGGGCTCGCGGCGGCCGTGACGGTCGTGTCTGCGGTCATCGGCGCGCTCACCCTCGTACCCGCGCTGCTCGGGCTCCTCGGCAAGCGGATCGACCGCTACCGCGTGCGCCGCCCGGTCGCCGAGACCGACGCGGAACCGGGCGCCGAACCAACGGGCACCTGGCACCGGTACGCGCAGCGCGTGGAACACCGGCCGTGGACCTTCCTCGCCGCGGGTGTCGCGGCGGTCGTGGTCCTCGCGATCCCGGTGTTCTCCCTCCAGCTCGGCCACATCGGCGACGGCGCCGACCCCACCTCGTTCACGGACCGCCGCGCCTTCGACCTGATGACCGACGCCTTCGGACCCGGCTCCAACGGCCCGCTGACCATCGTCATCGACCAGACGGGCGTCCCGACCTCCCAGCGCTCGGACCTCTCGAGCCAGGCCCAGAAGACCCTCGACGGCGTGCAGGGCGCCGCCAAGGTCACCCCGCTGACGACCACCAAGGACGGCGACGTCCTCGTCGGCACCGTCTACTCGAAGCAGTCCCCGCAGAGCGCCGACACCACCGACCTCACCAACCGCCTGGTCCACGACACCCTGCCCGACGCGGTCTCCGGCACCTCCGCCAAGGGCTACGTCACCGGCACCACGGCCGCGCAAGTCGACTTCCGCGACATCGTGTCGAGCCGGCTGCCCCTGATCATCGGCGTGGTCGTCGCGCTGGCCTTCCTGATCATCCTCGCCGTCTTCCGCGGCCTCCTCGTCGCCCTCAAGGCCGCCGTCCTCAACGTGCTCTCCATCGCGGCCTCCTACGGCGTGGTCGTCGCCGTCTTCCAGTGGGGCTGGGGCGGGCCCGCGCTGGGCGTCTCCGGCAAGGTCCCGATCGAGAGCTACGTCCCGATGATGATGTTCGCGATCATCTTCGGCCTGAGCATGGACTACGAGATCTTTCTGCTCTCCCGCGTCCACGAGGCCTGGCTGCGCACCGGCGACGCCGAGGCCTCGGTCGCCCACGCCCTGGAGATCACCGCGCGCGTCATCACCTGCGCCGCGCTGATCATGGTGAGCGTCTTCGCGGCCTTCGTCGTCAGCGACAACATCGTGGTCAAGATGCTCGGCCTCGGCCTCGCCGTCAGCGTCCTCATCGACGCGACCGTCGTACGGCTGCTCATGGTCCCGGCGGTGATGACCCTGCTCGGGCGGCACGCCTGGTGGACGCCACGGTTCCTGGACCGGATCCTGCCGCACATCGACGCCGAGGGGGACCACGAGCAGCAGGCGTGAGCCTCAACTCCCTTGCTGCGCCCGGGGTGTGAGCACCAGCATCGTGACATCGTCCCGGATCTCCGGAGTGTGCCCCAGCAGGTCGGTCCACACCCGCTCCGCCATCAACGCCGGGTCGTCGTCGGCGAGTTGGGGCAGGCGTTCGGCGAACGGATAGAAGGAGCCGTCCGCGTCCCGCGCCTCCCACACCCCGTCGGAGGCCAGGAACAGCCGGTCCCCTGGCCGCAGTTGCAGGGTCGCTCCGCTCAGCGGGCCGACGTCGGCCAGGCCGAGGCCGAGCGGTGTCCACGCCTCGACGTCGATCTCCGTGACCAGGCCGTCGCGCAGCAGCACGGGCGAGGGGTGCCCGCAGGCCACGATCCGCACCGCGTCCGCGTCCGCCGAGAACTCCAGCAGCACCGCCGTGGCGAACAGCTCCGCGTGCGCCGAGCGCGCCGAGTCCACCACCAGTCTGCGGTCCAGGCGCGCCGCGACCGCCTCCAGGTCCGGCAGGTCGAGCACCGCCTCCCGGAACGCGCCGAGCAGCGACGCCACCGTGGCGACGGCCGAAAGACCGTGCCCCTGCACATCGCCCATGACCGCCCGCACGCCGTACGGCCCGGCCCGCACGTCGAAGAAGTCCCCGCCGACCAGCGTCCCGCGCTGCGCCGCCCGGTACAGCCCCGCGCATCCCACCGGCCCCACCCGTTCCGGCAAGGGCGGCACGACGGCCCGCTGGGCGGCCTCGGCGACCGTGCGCTCCAGGTCCAGCTGGGCGTCGCGCCGGCTGCGGACGAAGGACACGAACACGCTCAGCACCGCGACGAACAGCACGGTCAGGAGATCGGTCTCACCGGGATCGTTCAGATGGAACGCCGGCACCGTCAGGAGCCCGATCGTGGCACCGCCCAGCAGCGTGGTCGCGAGCGGCCCGTACGACAGCCCGGCCAACGGCGGGATCGCCCCCAGCAGGAAGCCGATGTCGAGCGCGTGCGGGCTGACCAGGGTCGCCACGCACACCCCGACCACCAGCGCCCAGGGCAGCACCCGCACCCACACGGGCGGCGGCGCGCCCCGAAGCCACCCCCGCCGGGCCGGCTCCCGGTCCCGGCGGAACGACGGAACGCGCACCTTTGCCACACCACCACGCTCCTACGGCGGGCGCTGCCCCGCACGCCGAGCGGCTAGAACGGCGTGAGCGTCAGCCGTATCCCCGTGGGCGCCGTGTCCTGGACGTACGACGCGAAGTCCGCCACGTCGTCGAAGGCGAAGCCGTACGCCTTGCCGTCGGCGGTGGCCGCGTGGACCGCCTTCGCGTAGTGGTTCGTGAGGTCCGTGGCGTAGAAGCCCGACGCGTTCGTGGTCGGCTGAGCGGGGTTCGACAGGAGCGTCGAGCGGTTGAAACCGGCGCCGAGGACGGCCGCGACCGGGCCCGTGGTGCCGTCGTTCGGGGCGGCCAGATTGCCGTCGCAGAACAGCACGTCCCGGGTCGTCGGCTTGCCGAAGGAGACCGACGCCGGTCCGGTGAACGTGAACCGGTCGGCGCGGACCCGCCCGGTGAAGGCACCCGCGTTCGTGGTGACGGTGAGGTCCTTGCCGGTGTACGTGCTCCACACCTGGTCGATGTACGGCGCGAAGTAGTCAGCGGCGAACAGGCCCGCGTCCAGTCCGTGCCCCGGCGCGATGACCCGCGTGTCGTCCACGACCAGCGGGGCGAACGCCTCGACCTTCCGTACGGCGTCGAACACGGACGCCCGGCCGCCGGAGCGCAGGGTGCCCGTCGTCTGGTCCTGTGCGCCGGTAAGCCGGATGCTCAGCGGCACGCTGAACATGTCGACCATCGTGGTGTTGCAGAACATGCCGGACGCGTTGTGCGTGAACTCGGCGCAGTCGTGCAGCACCCCGTAGTTGGGGTCGGACGTGACCCAGCCGGCCGGGTACTGGAGCGCCGCGTTGCCGTTGCCGTCCGCCACGGCCTTGAACTTGAGCTTCGCGCCCAGCGAGACATAGATGCGGCCCGACAGGTACGGGAGCGAAATCGTCGTCTCCGCGCCGGAGTCGAGGCTGATCGCGTAGTCGGTGAAGCCGTCCGCGCCGTTGTCCGAGAGCGCGATCGGGGCGATCGTCCCGTCGGGGGTGACCCGCACCTGCTTGCCGTCGACGTTGCCCACGATGTACACGTGCACGTTCGCGTTGTCGAACGAGCCGCTGTTGTTGACCAGCGTCAGCGGGAGGGCGCCCGCCTGGGCGGCGTTGGTCTCCATGGACTTGGTGTCCGCGAGGGCGTAGGGGGCGAGCGCGGCGACGGCGGGGGCGGCCACCGCCGCGCCGCCGAGGGCGAAGAGGAGCTTGCGGCGGCCGAGCGGGCGCTGGTGACGGGGAGTCATGTGGGGGGACCTCCGGGCGAGTCGGGCTGTTCGGAGCGGACGGTGCCGACGATGAGAGCGCTCTCACAGCGTGCGTCGGCACCGCCGCCGGGGCCCGATGTTACGCACGAGCACTCGTGTGGCCAACGGTTCTGCCGGAACTCGTCGCCGCGCTGACCTGCACAGACATGACGGGATGGAGTGCTTAACCCCCACTTAAGGATCACTTAAGCAGCGACGAACCGTTCACCCGTGCTTCATCACCCGTACCCGGGCGCCTCTTCCGTCCCATCGCGCGGCCTCCTAGCCTCGCGACGCCCGCTGTCTTTCTCCGCCCCCATGTCCCTTCCCCGAAAGGCGACTTGACGCATGCGTCACCAACTCCTCGGCACGGCACGACGGTTCGGCCTCAGAGCCGCGGCCGTGGCGGTCACGACCGCGCTCGCCGCGTCCGCACCGCTCCCCGCCCTCGCGGCGGACTCCCCGTCCGCCCGGCCGTCCTCGCTCGTCGACCCGCTGATCGGCTCCAGCAACGGCGGCAACACCTACCCCGGCGCCACCCTCCCGTACGGCATGATCGCCTGGTCCCCGACCAGCACCACCGGCGACCAGACCAGCACGGGCGCCGCCAACGGGTACGAGTACGGCGCCACCCGCATCCGCGGCCTGAGCCTCACCCACGTCAACGGCGCCGGCTGCAACCCGGGCGCGGCGGGCGACGTACCGATCATGCCGTTCGTCGGTGACGTCACCTCGTCCCCGTCCGCCGACACCAAGGACGCCGTGTACGCGTCCAACTTCTCGCACGCCGACGAGAAGGCCACCCCCGGCCGCTACACCCTCGGCCTCGCCTCCGGCGCCACCGCCGACCTCGCCGTCAGCAAGCGCGCCGGGGTGGCCGACTTCACGTTCCCCGCCGACCGCCCGGCGAACCTGCTCTTCCGCGTCTCCAACTCCCTCAACGGCAGCCAGGACGCGCACGTCGACATCGACACCGCCCACCACAAGGTGACCGGCTGGGTGTACACGGGAGCCTTCTGCGGGCGCCGCGCCAACGGTGGCGTCAACAACCGCAAGAGCTACTACAAGCTCTACTTCAGCGCCTCCTTCGACCGCGCCTTCTCCTCCGTCGGCACCTGGCACGACAGCACCGTGTCACCCGGCTCGACGACCGCCTCCGGAGGCGAGGGATACGCCACCGGCGCCGACCGCGCGGGCCGCGGCTCCGGCGGCTGGGTCGGCTTCGACACGGCTTCTGACAACGATGTCCGCATGCGGATCGGCATCTCCTACGTCAGCCTCGGGGGAGCCGAGTCCAACCTGCGCCAGGAGATCGCCCCGCACGCACGCGTGGCCGACGTCGCCGAGGCGGGCGCCCGCGCGTGGGACCGCGAACTGAGCACCGTACGCGTCGACGGCGGCACCCCCGCCCGCCGCCAGACCTTCTACACCGCGCTCTACCACGCCCTCATGCAGCCCAACCTGATCAGCGACGAGGACGGCCGCTACTGGGGCATGGACCAGGCCGTGCACCGGCTGGCGCGCGGACAGCGGGCGCAGTACAGCAACTTCTCCGGCTGGGACCAGTACCGCGCCCAGATCCAACTCCTCGCCCTCCTGAAGCCCACCGTCGCGGGCGACTTCGCTCAATCGCTCTACAACTTCTCGCAACAGAACGGCGGGATCTGGGACCGCTGGGTGCACATCAGCGGCGCCACCCACGTCATGACCGGCGACCCGTCCGCCGCGACCCTGGCCACCTTCTACGCCATGGGCGTCCGCAACTTCGACTACAAGGGCGCTTTCGACTCCCTCGTCCACCAGGCCACCGTGCCCAACCCGGACGAGCTCTCCGACGCCGGCTGCCCCGGCCAGTGCGTGGGCCAACGCCCCAACCTCGCCCAGTACATGACCTCCCACTACGCCGCCCAGGACGCCTGCCACTGCTGGGGCGGCGCCGCCGAGACACTGGAGGACGCGGTCGCCGACTCCGCGCTCGGCCAGTGGGCGAAGCTGCTCGGCCGTACCGCCGAGGCGAAGGCCTTCACCGAACGCGGCGCCTACTGGAGCAACGTCTTCAACCCCGCCACCGGCTACATCCAGGCCCGCAACCTGGACGGCTCCTGGGTGGGCCCGTTCAACCCGGCCAGCGACCTCGGCTTCGCGCAGGGCTCGGCCGCCGCGTACGTCTGGATGGTCCCCCAGGACGTCCAGGGACTGGCCGAGGCGATGGGCGGCCGTGAGGCGGCCGCGACCCGGCTCGACGGCTTCTTCCACACGGCCGACGGCGCCTGGTCGGTCCGTGGCGGCGACGCCCTGCGCTACGACCCCACCAACGAACCCGACATCCACGCGCCCTGGCTGTACGACTCCCTCGGCCAGCCCTGGAAGACCCAGGCGACCGTCCGCCAGATCCTCGACACGGCCTACGGCACCGGCCCCAAGGGCCTGCCCGGCAACGACGACCTCGGCACCATGTCCGCCTGGTACGTCCTCTCCGCCCTCGGCATCTACCCGCGCACCCCGGGCAGCGCCGACCTCCTGCTCGGCGCACCGCTCTTCCCGAAGGCGGTCGTCGACCGGCCCGGCCGCACCGACATCGTCATCTCCGCGCCCGACGCCGACGACACCCACCAGTACGTCGACGCCGTACGCCTCGACGGCCACACCCTCACGCGCGCGTGGACCGGCGCGGGACTGACCCTCAAGGGCGGCCGGCTGGACTTCCGGCTCGCCACCGAGCCCAACACCGGCTGGGGCACCGACCCGGGACAGCTCCCGAAGTGATGCGCACCGGCCCGGCGGAGCCGTACTCCGCCGGGCCGGACCCGGAAAAGCGATGGACGGCCGGGAGAACGATCACCTATGGTGTGCCTGCACGCCCTGAGACCAACGGAAGGAGGCGAGTGCCATGAAGTTCACAACACCCCAGCGCTCCCTCCCCGTCGACCCGGTGTGCCCGACGTGACCTGACCGGGAGCGCTCCACGCAGTACCCCTCCCGGAGGAATACCGTGACCGATCTGGTCATCCGCGCGCTCGACGAGAGCGACGCCCACCTTTTCGACACCCTTCCCGACACCTTCGGCGTCCGCGCCGCACATCCGCAGCGGACCTGGCGACCCGACTGGCAGCGGCTGGCACTGCGCGACGGCACGGTCGTCGCACGCGCCGCCTGGTGGGGCGGCCCGAACGACACCGAACCCCTCGCCATCGACTGCTTCGACCTGATCGAGGGCGAGGAGGAGGCGGCCGCCGAGCTCCTGCGCAGCACCCCCTGGCGCGTCGACGCGGAACTCAGCCTCCCCGCGGGCTGGCGCGACGACCCCGAACTCCGCACAGCCGCCGAGGCCCGCTTCACCGCCCTGCGCGCGGCCGGTTACGACCTCCTGGTCGAGCGTTTCAGCTACCGGTGGACCCCGGAGTGCGGCCTGCCCGAACGCCCCGGGCGCCTCCTCTTCGCCCCCGAACCGGACGACGAGGTGTTTGTCGACGCACTGCGCCGCATCCACTCCGTCACCCTCGACGCCCACGCCCAACGGGCCATCGAACAAGGGGGAGTCGAGCAAGCGGCAGCGGAGGAGATCGACTTCTTCCGCTGGTGCCCGTCCCCGCGTGAGTGGTGGCAGGTCGCCCGCACCCCCGAGGGAGACCTCGCGGGCATCCACATCCCGGCCCACAACCCGTCGGGCCCCTGCATCGGCTTCATCGGAGTCGTACCGGAACAGCGCGGCCACGGCTACGCCCGCGACCTGCTGGCCGAATGCACGCACTATCTCGCCGAGCGCGGCGCCGAGTTCATCGCCGCCGCCACCGACCAGGGCAACTTCCCGATGGCCGCGCACTTCGCCAAGGCCGGCTATCCGGTCGTACGGGAACGCGTGAACTTCCACGCCGTCGAGTAGGCGCGTCGGTCGGTAGACGCATACACCAGTCGGCCCGGCCCGGATCGTGGGCCGGGCCGACTGTCAGTGCCGGGTGCCATGCTGGCGGCAGGTCGATCTACGGCCGGTCGGTCCGCGGTGGGACGGAGGCGTGATGGGGTTCGTGGGCGAGGTCTGGCAGGTGCGCAAGGGTGAGGAGTCGGTCGGGGAGATCCTGATCGACGACGCCGACTTCCCCTGGCTGTCGGGCAAGTTCACCGCCGGTGAGGCTTTCGAGTCCGTCAGGGAGCTGTTCGCGCGGGAACTCGCCCTGGCGCAGGGGGACGCGGACTGGCAGCAGTGGGAAGAGGTCTACGACGAGATCAGCCGCCAGGTGACGCTGACCTCGCCGGACGGGCCCGTGCCGGAGTTCCTGCTGCACATCGAGGGGGAGCAGGCGTGGTTCCGGTGGAGCGACGAGCCGTTCGACGAGGACGAGGGGGCACCCGGCGGCGAGTGACCCGGGATCAGACGGTGCCGGCGTCCACCATCGCCTCGGCCTCGGCCAGGATCTCGGTGACCCGCTGCGCGAAGGTCACGTCGCACGGGTGCGGCCGACCCGTGCGGGCGGACTCGCTCAGCGCGGTGGCGGCACGGGCGAGGGCGGAGACCGCGCCGTCCGAGTCGTCCGGGATGCTGGTCACCCCGGCTTCGCCGCGCAGTTCGACCGTGGCTCCCGCAGCGGCGGTCGGTGCGGTGAGGCTCAGCGTCAGGGTGCTGGACGCGCCGCCCTCGTGGTCGAGGACCACCAGGGTCGTGTCACCCGGGCCCCGTACGGCGGCGGCCACCCGGCGGACGTCACCGAGGATCGGCAGCAGCACGGACAGGGCATGCGGGCCCACGTCCCACAGCGCGCCCTTCTCCCGTCGCCAGGGCGAGTTCATGAACGGGCTGTCACTGGTGAACACCGAGCCGAGCCATTCCGCCCGAGCCGTGAACCAGCCCCCGGCGGCGGCCTGTTCGGTCACCCACGCCTCGCAGGCCGGCTCGAAGCGGGTGGTGAAGAACACGACCGAGGCGACCCCGGCCTCCCGTACCGCGTCGACCACGGCCCGGCCCTGCTCCACGGTCGGGGCGAGCGGCTTGTCCAGCAGCAGATGCCGCCCCGCCCGCGCGGCCCGCACCGCCAACTCGGCCTGCACGGACGGGGGGAGCGCGATGGCGACGGCGTCCACGTCCGCGATCAGGGCGTCGACATCGTCGTAGGCAGGCACGCCGTGCCGGTCGGCCAGTTCCTTGGCGGCGTCGGCGCGGCGGCCCCAGACCCCCGCGAAGTCCCAGGTGTCGTGCCCGCTCAGGGCGGGGGCGTGAGCCATCTGCGCCCAAGGGCCGGTGCCGAGCAGTCCGATGCGCATGTCGCTGCCTTTCCACGGTCGAGCCGGTGACGCGACCGGAGGTGATCCGTCCGGCCGCTGGTGAGCGTGTCATACGAACGGGGCAGGTACGCAAGCCCTCCTTGCCGCGTGCCGCGTGCCGCGTGCCGCGTGCCGCGTGCCGCTTGGCGGTGCAGCGCCGCTTGTCGTTGGCCGCTCGGTGCTCGGTGCTCGGTGCTCGGTGCTCGGTGCTCGGCGCGTGGCGCACCGGCCGGTGGGGGCGAGCGAACCCCCAGCGCATCCGGTCTGAGTCGATGGCGGCCGGTGCGAGCGCGCCGCAGCCGGGCACGGTCAGTGCCAGCCGGTCTCGGCAAGCCCCGGCCGGTCTCGGCAAGTCCGGCCGGTCTCAGCAAGCCCCGATCAGGCTCATCAAGCCCCGGCCGATCTCAGCCAGCCCCGATCGGCCTCATCAAGTCCCGGCCGGTCTCAGCCAGTTCCCGTCGCGAAGGGGCCCCCCTCCCCGAACACCAACCGCCCGAAGTTCTCCCCGATGCGCCGATGCCCTGCCGGATCGGGATGGACTTCGTCGGGCAGCGGGAGTTCCGCGAAGTCCGTCTCGCCGTAGAGGTCGCGGCCGTCGAGGTAGTGCAGGTGCGGGTCGTCGGCCGCTCGCTGTTGGACGACGTCGGCGAGCGCTTCGCGGATCATGGTGAGCGTCAGGCGGCCGGCCGCACGCTCGGCGGGATCGCCCGTCGCCCTGAACCGCACGGCGCCGCCGTCGAGTTCGGGCATCAGCGGTCCGGGGGTGTCCTCCTGCACCGGGCACAGGATGGGGGAGACGACCAGCAGCGGGGTCGTCGGATGCCCCTCGCGGATGGTGTCCAGGAAGCCGTGGACCGCCGGGGTGAAGGCGCGCAGGCGCATCACGTCGGCGTTCACGATGTTGATGCCGACCTTGACGCTGATCAGGTCCGCCGGGGCGTCCCGCATCGCGCGGGCGGTGAACGGGTCGAGCAGCGCGTTGCCGCTGAACCCCAGGTTGACCAGGTCGACCTCCCCCCGCGCGGCTGCGAGTGCGGGCCAAGTCCCGCTCGGATGCGTGGCGTTGGAGCCGTGGCTGATGGAACTGCCGTGGTGCAGCCACACCTTGCGCCCGTTGCCCGGCGCCTTTTCGACCGGGGCGTTCGTGCGCAGGGCGATCAGCTCGGTGACCTCCGTGTGCGGGAGCCAGATCTCGATGTTCTTGTCACCGGCCGGCAGTTCGGCGAACCGGGCGGTGCCGGGCGGCCCCTCCGTCAGCTCGGAGGCCTGGGTGATCATGTCGGTGACCGTGCGCACATTGCCGCCGATCACCGTGGTCTGGGCGGTGAGACGGCCGTCGACCAGCAGGTCGTACACCCCGTCCGGCATGGCCGGGAACCCCCGGTAGACACGCTTGGTGGGCAGCGTGTCCAGCTCGACGCTGGTGGCCCGGGTGCGGAAGACCACTCGTACTCCGGAGGGCTGTGCCTCGGCCACGACCAGCTGGTCGTCCGGGAACTGGCGGCGCGCCCGGGCGGGCAGCCGGTGCGGCAGCAGGCCGCGTGCGGTCGTCTCCAGCTCCAGGAAGCCGCGCAGCATGTCGGTGGTGACGGGCGTGGTGATCATGTCGTGCTCTGTGGTCATCGCCTCAACCTGTTGATCGGGAGGTGCGGAGTACGGCCGGGTCCGGCACCGGATCGCGCTCGGATCCGGGACGGGGTATGTCGGTTCGGGAATACGTCAGTTCGGGGGCGCGGCCCGGTTCCGCAGCAGCGCGTCGAGCGAGTCCACGATCCAGGTCCAGGACTCCCGCGCGTCGGGCGCGCTGTGGTCGAAGCCTCCGGCCAGCTCCAGGCTGACGTAGCCGTGGAAGACGCCGCCCAGCATGCGGACCGCGTGGGTCTGGTCCGGTTCCGTCAGGTCGTAGCCGCGCAGGATCGCCCGGGTCATCTGGGAGTGCCGTACCCCCGCGCTGGCGGCGGCCGTCTCGGGGTCGAGCCGGAGCCGGGCCGCGTCGTACCGGCCGGGGTGTTCGCGGGCGTAGTCGCGGTAGGCGTCCGCGAAGGCGGCCAGGGCGTCCTTGCCGGCGCGTCCGGCGACGGCGTCGGAGACCCGGTCGGCGAGTTCCTCCAGCGCGTACAGGGCGATCCGGGTCTTGAGGTCGTGGGAGTTCTTCAGATGCGAGTACAGGCTCGCGACCTTGACGTCGAAGCGCCGGGCGAGCGCCGAGACGGTCACGTGCTCGAAGCCGACCTCGTCGGCCAGCTCCGCCCCGGCGACGGTCAGCCGCTCCGGTGTCAGTCCTGCTCTGGCCATGACCTTCCTCCCAATCGACGAAACCTATTATGCATTTGCCTAAAGGTTTTAGGCAAACTAGCCTCCGATTCATGAGACCCCTGACCGAGCGCGAGATCCGCGCAGCCTTCGTGAACTGCACCAAGGGCGAGGCCAAACGCCTGACCGTCCCCCGTGACCTGGACGAACGGCCCTGGGACGACCTGGACTTCCTCGGCTGGCGCGACCCCCAGGCCCCGGACCGGGCCTACCTCGTCATCGAGCTGGCCGGCCGCCCGACGGCGCTCGCCCTGCGCAGCCCGGGCTCCAGTTCCTGGCAGACACGGCGCAGCATGTGCTCGATGTGCATGACCACCCACACCGGAGGCGTCTCGCTCATGACCGCCCCCAAGGCGGGCAAGGCCGGACAGCAGGGCAACTCCGTGGGCGCCTACATATGCACCGACCTCGCCTGCTCGCTGTACGTCCGCGGCAAGAAGGACGCGGGCGTCGGCGCGAGGCTGCCCGAGTCGCTGACCCTGGAGGAGAAGATCCAGCGGACCGTCACCAACGTCACGACGTTCATCGCCAAGGTCGCCGCGCGCTGAAGAGCCCGCACTGAAGGGTTTTCGGCGAGGAGGCCTCACCGCGCAGCCTGCCCACCGACCAACTCCCGTCCGCCGGTTCCGATTGAGCAGTCCCGCTGCTGGATCCATTCGATTTCTTCTATTGGACCTGCGGACCCTGGCCGGACACGCTGGAGGCTGCGTCCCGCCCGCCGTGCCCGAGACCCGGCCCCGGCGGTGCCGGACGGCACGGTCCCGCGTGACAGCTGGAGGAGGAGCACCCGCATGGACACCCGCCGCATCGGTGACGTCGAGGTCAGTGCGATCGGCCTGGGCGGTATGCCCATGTCGATCGAGGGGCGGCCGGACGAGGCCCGCTCCCTCGCGACCATCCACGCCGCGCTCGACGAGGGCGTGACCCTGATCGACACCGCGGACGCCTACCACCTGCACGCCGACGAGGTCGGACACAACGAGACCCTGATCGCCAAGGCCCTCGCCTCGCACGACCGGGGCGCGGACGTCCTGGTCGCCACCAAGGGCGGCCATCTCCGCCCCGGCGACGGCAGTTGGACCCTGAACGGCAGCCCCGCGTACCTGAAGGAGGCCTGCGAGGCGTCCCTGCGCCGGCTCGGCGTGGAGGCCATCGGGCTCTACCAGTTCCACCGCCCCGACCCGAGGGTCCCGTACGCGGACTCGGTGGGCGCGGTAAGGGAGTTGCTCGACGAGGGCAAGATCCGCCTGGCCGGCATCTCGAACGCGAACCCGGAGCAGATCCGGCTGGCGAACGAGATCCTCGACGGCCGTCTGGTCTCCGTGCAGAACCAGTTCTCCCCGGCCTTCCGCTCCAGCGAGCCGGAGCTGGACCTGTGCGACGAACTCGGCATCGCGTTCCTGCCCTGGAGCCCCTTCGGCGGCATCACCCGCGCCGGTGAACTCGGCTCCTCCTACGCGCCGTTCGCGCGCATCGCCGAGCGGCACGGTGCCAGCCCGCATCGCGTGTGCCTGGCCTGGATGCTCGCCAAGTCGCCGGTCGTCGTACCGATCCCGGGCGCCAGCCGCCCCGAGACGATCCGTGACTCGGCCGCCGCGCCCGAGCTCACCCTCTCCGCCGAGGAGATCGCGGAGCTGGACGCCGTCTGAGTGAGCCGTGACGTCTGAGGTGCCGTGATGGCGGGTCGGCGTAGAAAGCGCTTGCCCGCCACCCGGTGGCAAGGGAAGGATCACGGCTCATGGCGTCATCCACGGAGAAACCGCTCGACCACCGCTACCGCGACGAACACCCGATCCGCACCCTTGCCTACCTGTTCCGCGCCGACCGAAGACGGCTGGCCCTGGCCGTCGCCGTGTTCACGGTCAAGCACAGCCCCATCTGGCTGCTCCCGCTGATCACCGCGTCGATCATCGACACGGTCGTCCAGCACCAGCCGGTCAGCCGCCTCTGGACGAGCACCGGCATCATCCTGTTCATCCTGCTGATCAACTACCCCCTGCACGTGCTCTACGTCCGCCTCCTCTACGGCAGCGTCCGCCGCATGGGCACCGACCTGCGCTCGGCCCTGTGCACGCGCATGCAGCAGCTCTCCATCGGCTACCACTCCCGGGTCAGCGCCGCCGTCCTCCAGGCCAAGGTGGTCCGGGACGTGGAGACCGTCGAGCAGATGGTCCAGCAGACCGCCGAGACCGGGCTCGGCGCGATCACCGTGCTCACCGGCGGCCTGGTCATCATCGGCTTCCGCACCCCGGAGTTCGTGCCGGTCTTCATCGTGGTCGTGCCGGTCGCCGCGCTCCTCGTCTCCCGGCTGCGGGCCCGCCTGCGCACCCACAACGAGCACTTCCGCCACGAGGTGGAGACCCTGTCCTCACGGGTGACGGAGATGACCCGCCTCATCCCGGTCACCCGCGCCCACGGCCTGGAGGGCAAGGCGCTGCGCCGCATGGACGGCACCCTGAGCCGGCTCCTCACCTCCGGGATGCGCCTCGACCTCCTCAACGGCCGCTTCGGCTCCCTGGCCTGGGTCGTCCTGAACGTCGTAGGCGTCCTCGTCCTCGCCGGCGCGGCGCTCGTGTCGTACTACGGCGTCTGGGGCGTCACCGCGGGCGACGTCGTCATGCTGAGCGCCTTCCTCACCACGCTCACCAACTCCACCACCACCCTCACGAGCCTGGCCCCGGTCATCACCAAGGGCCTGGAATCGGTCCGTTCGGTCGGCGAGGTGCTCCAGGCCCCCGAGTTGGAGGACAACGAGGGCAGGACCGAGGTCACCGAGGTGCGCGGAGCCGTCACCTTCCAGCACGTCGGCCTCTCCTACGACGAGGAACTCCGGCCCGCCGTGCACGACTTCACGCTCACCGTCGAACCCGGCGAGACGATCGCCCTCGTCGGCGCGTCCGGCGCGGGCAAGTCCACCGTGCTCAACCTCGTCATCGGCTTCATCCGACCCACCACCGGCCAACTGCTGCTCGACGGCACCGACATGAACACCCTCGACCTGCGCACGTACCGCCGCTTCGTCTCGGTCGTCCCCCAGGAGTCGATCCTCTTCGACGGCACGATCCACGACAACGTGGCCTACGGCATGGACGACGCCGACGAGGAGGCGGTCCGCACGGCACTGCGCGACGCCAACGCCCTAGAGTTCGTCGAGAAGTTGCCGCGAGGGATGGAGACCCTGGTCGGCGAGCGCGGGGCCCGGCTCTCCGGCGGCCAGCGTCAACGCCTCGCCATCGCACGGGCGCTGATCCGCGACCCCAAGGTGCTGATCCTGGACGAGGCGACCTCCGCGCTGGACACCCGCTCGGAGGCCCTCGTGCAGCAGGCCCTCGGGCGGCTGCTGCGCGGCCGTACGACCTTCGTGGTCGCGCACCGGCTGTCCACCGTCCGGAGCGCCGACCGGATCGTGGTGATGGGCGACGGGGAGATCCTGGAGGTCGGCACGCACGAGGAACTCCTGCGCCGGGGCGGGGCGTACACGGCACTGCACACCGGGCAGGCCGCCTGAGCTCATACCGATAGCGTTGTGTCAAGGGCGCGTCGGTGTGTCGTATTCGTGTGCTTGGTCCGGCGCCGGCCGGGCACTCGGAGGGAAAATCGAGAAAGGGGCGCCCCGTGCTGGTGCCGGACCCGAAGGTCGTCAGGAAGCTGCTCACCCGGTACGCGGTGTTGCGTATCTCCGAGGCGGAGAGGCAACATCCGCAGGCGGCCGCCGAGTTGAACGACGTCGTTTACACCCTCTGCGTGATGATGGGCACCACCGGCATCCGGGAGGCCATCGTCAAGGCGGACGCCCTGCTGGCGGCGGCGCGCAGCACCCCGAAGACCGTGATCGCGGAAGGCCGGGCCGCCGCCGCTTAGTCAGGTCAGGACGAGGTCGCCGCGGCGAGCGGCCTGCCGTGGAACGCCGAGCGGTAGGCCTGCGGACTGGTGCCGACGACCCGGCGGAAGCGTTCGCGGAACGCGGTGGGGGAGCCGAACCCGGCCTGCTGGGCGATGCGTTCGACCGTGTGGTCGCTGTTCTCCAGCAGATACTGGGCCCGCCGCACGCGGGCCCGCAACAGCCACTGGAGCGGTGTGCTGCCCGTCTGGTCGCGGAAGCGCCGGCTGAACGTCCGCTCGCTCATGCCCGACTGGGCTGCGAGTGCGCCGAGGGTGATCTCGTGGGAGAGGTTGTCCTCGATCCACTGGAGAAGCGGTTCGAGGGTCGAGCCCTGCGGGACGGGCGGGTGCCGGTGGACGATGAACTGGGCCTGCCCGCCCTCGCGTTCGAGCGGCATGACCGACAGCCGGGCCGCGTCGGCGGCGACCGCCGAGCCGTAGTCCCGCCGGATCAGGTGCAGACACAGGTCGAGGCCCGCGGCGGCCCCGGCGGAGGTGAGGATCTGTCCGTTGTCGACGTACAGCACGTCCGGCCGCACCTCGACCAACGGGTAGGTGCGGGCGAGCAGTTCGGCGGCCACCCAGTGCGTGGTGGCGCGCAGCCCGTCCAGCAGTCCGGCCTCGGCCAGGACGAAGGCGCCCACGCAGATGGACACGATCCGGGTCCCGGCCGCTGCCGCCTCCCGTAGTGCCTCCAGCACCCGGGGGGAGGGCGGCGCGGCCCGCTCGGAGCGGCCCGGCACGATGACGGTGTCGGCGTCCGCCAGCGCTTCGAGCCCGTGGTCGACCCGCAGGGCGAACCCGTCCGTCCGTACGTCCGGCGTCTCGCCGCACACCCGCACCCGGTAGGCGCTCCGCCCGTCCGGCAGCCGGGTACGGCCGAACACCTCCATCGGTGTGGCCATGTCGAACGGCACCACGTGGTCGAGGGCGAGGATCGCGACGGTGTGCATGAACACCACCATAGGCGGATTCCCGCCAAGGGTGTGACACTGCCTTTTTCCACTGCCGCCTGGTCAAGCCCGGTGGCGAGAATCCGTCGGAAGCTGTCGTTTCAGCCTCTGTGTTCCCGTGCCGGACCTCCCTAGCCTGGGCCGGTGACCAAGATCCTTCTCACTCTGCACGTCCTGGCCGCCATCGTCGCGGTCGGCCCCGTCACCGTCGCGGCCAGCATGTTCCCCCCGGCGGCCCGCCGAGCCCTCACGGGCCCTGACGGACCCGACGCGGGCGTGACGACCGTACGACTGCTGCACCGCATCTGCCGGGTCTACGGCGCGGTCGGGCTGGCGGTGCCCCTCTTCGGCTTCGCGACCGCCTCCGCCATGGGCGTCCTGGGCAGTGGCTGGCTCATCGCCTCCATCACGCTCACCGCGGTCGCGGCCGGCATCCTGATCGCCTTCGTGCTGCCGCGCCAGGACGAACTCCTGGAGCAACTCGGCGCCCAGACACCCGTGGAGCGTTCCGGAACCGTTCAACTCGCCATGTTCACCGGCATCTTCAACCTCCTGTGGGCCACCGTCACGGTCCTCATGATCATTCGCCCGGGCTCGACCACGGGCGCGTGACCGGTCAGCCGGTGACGCGGACCAGGAGAAGCGCCACGTCGTCGTCCGGCTCCGGGCGCAACGCGTTGAGCAGCATGTCGCCGGTCTGCTCCAGGGGGCGGCGGGAACTCTGCAACAGCCGTGTCAGCGCGTGCAGTCCGACGTCGATGGACTCGCCCCGGTTCTCCACCAGACCGTCGGAGTACAGGGCGAGCAGCGCGCCCGTGGTGAAGTCGACTTGGGCGGTGCCGAACGCCACCCCGCCGACGCCCAGCGGGACCCCGCCGGGGATGTCGAGGAGTTCCGCCGTGCCGTCGGGGCGGATCAGGACGGGCGGCAGATGCCCGGCGCTGGAGAGTTCGCAGGTGCCGCGCCCTAGGTCGACGACGCCGTACGCGCAGGTGGCGATCGCGTCGCCCAGGGACCCGGCGAGGTCGTCGAGGTGGTGCAGCAACTCGGCCGGGGGCAGGTCGAGTCGGGCCAGTGCGCGGGTCGCGGTGCTCAACTGCCCCATGATGGCGGCGGCTTGGACTCCTTTGCCCATCACGTCGCCCACGACGAGCCCGGTACGGCCCGGCCCCAGTGGCAGCACGTCGTACCAGTCGCCCCCGACCTCGCTCAGCGCCGGGAGGTAGCGGGCCGCGATGTCGAGCCCCGGCTGTTGCGCCGGGGCGGGTGGCAGCAGGCTGCGTTGCAGGGTCAGCGCGGTGGTGCGTTCGCGGCCGTAGAGACGGGCGTTGTCGATGCAGATCGCGGCCCGTGCGGCGAGTTCGGAGGCGAGGACGCGGTCCTGTTCGTCGAATGGGCGCTCGTTGACCGTGCGGTAGAGGCTCAGCGTGCCCAGCACCTCGCCGCGGGCCATCAGCGGGACGGCGAGGTAGGAGTGGACGCCCGCCGTGCGCAGGGTCTGGGCGGCGCGGCCGTCCCGGGCGATGCGGCGCATCGTCGGCGGATCGACCCGCTCGACCAGGATCGGTCCGGCCTCGCGGACGCAGCGGGTGATGATGCGGTTGGGGCCGTAGGTGGCCAACTCGCCCACCGGGTCCGCCGCGTGGATCGCGTCGGTCAGATAGCCGGCCGCGACGGCCAGCGCGCGGAACTCGACCTGCGCGTCCTCGGTCACCGGGGTGATCGTGCCGTCCGTGACGACCGATTCCAGTACGTCGACGGCGGCGAGGTCGGCCACATGCGGCACGGCGACGTCGGCCAGTTCCCGCGCGGTCTGCTGGAGGTCGAGCGTCGTCCCGATCCGCACCCCGGCCTCCGCGACGACGGACAGATGCTGGCGCGCCTGCGCGACCTCGGCCGCCGCCTGCTCCCGCTCGGTCACGTCCAGGACGGCCATCGCCAGCCCGAGGACCCGGCCCTGCGCGTCCTCGATGCGGTGGTACGACTCCGAGTACGCCCGGTCCACCACGTCGGCCGCCGTCCGGCCCACGGTCTGCTGGTCGAGCAGCGGCTTGCCGGTGATCAGCACATGCCGCATGCGCGACTCGATGGCCGCCACGTCCAGGCCGGGCAGCACCTCACCGACCCGGCGGCCGATGACCTGCTCCTCCGGCACGCCGTTGATGCGCTCCAGGGCCGGGTTGACCGCGACCCACCGCAGGTCGGTGTCGAATACCGCGATGCCGACCGGCGTCTGCCGCACCAGGCTGTGGGACAGGGCCAGGTCCCGCTCCACACCCCGTACGGTCGAGGCGTCCGCCGCAAGCCCCAGCAGATGCGGCTGTCCGTGGCTGTCGCGCAGCCGCATCGTGCGGAACTCCACCGGCCGTTCCGTACCGTCCCGGTGCAGCAGCGGGAAGACCCCGGCCCAGCGGGCGCCCGTACCGACCTGGGCGAACAGCTCACGCGCCCTGACCCGGTCGTCGGGCGAGACCAGCAGCCGGTCCGCGCGCTGGGTCAGCGCCTCCTCGGGGGAGTAGCCGAGCAACTGCTCCGCCTCGGGGCTCCACAGGGTGATGTACCCGCCGGCGTCCAGGACCACGGCAGCGACCCGCAACAGGTCCAGCAGCCCGCCCGGAGCTGCCGAGACACCGTCCCCGGCACCGTACGCGTCCATCCCAGCCGCTCCTTCCGGCGCGGCACGGCACCGCCAAGATCCGCACCACGGGTCATCCGATTACGGCACAGCCCGGGCGGCGGGGCAACACCATGGGCGGCGAACAGGGGGAGGGGGCCGGATGGAGCACACGACCGCGCGGACAGCGGCGGGCCCCCGGATTCTGGTCGTGCCCTGACCCCACTGCCCCAGGACACTCCATGCCCCTCCCGCTCCGCCTCGTCTCCCTCCTGGTCGCCACCTGCGTGGGCGCCCTCGTCCCCGCCTCGCCCGCCGCGGCCGACGACCACTCCCTCCAGCGCGGCCTCGACGCACTGGTCGCCGCCCCCGGCGGTCCGCCCGGCGTGATCGTCGTCCTCCGCGACGGCGACCACCAGCGCGTCCTGAGCGCCGGCACCGCCGACATCACCACCGGCCGCCCCCTCGCACCGGACGACCACACCCGGACCGCGAGCACCAGCAAGGCGTTCAGCGGAGCGGTGGCCCTGAGCCTCGTACGGGAGCACCGGCTCTCCCTCGACGACACGATCGGCGCCCGGCTGCCCCGCCAGCCCCGGGCCTGGCGGAAGGTGACCCTGCGCCAGCTGCTCCAACACACCAGCGGCCTCCCGGACTTCAGCGAGAGCACCCGCTTCCGCGACATCATCCAGGCCGACCCGCACCATCACTTCGACTCCCGGCGCCTGCTCGACTTCGTGGCGGGCCAGCCGCTGCGCTTCACGCCGGGCTCGCAGTACCGCTACTCCAACTCCGACAACATCGCCGTAGCGCTGATGGCCGAGGCGGCGACCGGCGTGCGCTACGAGGACCTGCTGCGCCGGAACGTGTACAAGCCGCTGGGGCTGCGCGACACGAGCCTGCCGCAGGGGTACGAGATGCCCGAGCCGTACATGCATGGCTACGTGGTCGGCGATCCGGCCGGGCCGCAGGACGTCAGTGAGGCGATCGGCATGTCGGGCGTGTGGGCCTCGGGCGGGATCACCTCCTCGCCCCGCGACCTGGCCGCGTTCATCGGTGGATACGCCGCCGGAGCCCTCACCTCGAAGGCCGCCGTACGCGAGCAGCGGCACTGGATCCCCGGCGCCTCCGAGCCGGCTGGCCCCGGCCGCAACAGCGCCGGACTCGCCCTCTTCCGCTACGACACGAAATGCGGGGTCGTACTCGGACATACGGGGAACACTCTCGGTTACACACAGTTGATCGCGGCGACCCCCGACGGCCGGCGGGCCCTCACTTTCTCATTGACAACTCAGGTGAACCAGGCGGGGAACCCGGAACTGCTGGCCAAAGTCCGCGCGGTCGAGGAGGACGCCGTGTGCAGCCTCCTCGGGACATACGGGGCGGAGCGCCACTCCTGACCCGGGGCGCTCACACCGCCCCAGGTGAACCGTTACTGCTCAAGTGGCCGCGCTGTCCGACCCGTTGACAAGCCCCTCCCGCTCCGAGTCGGCGGGCAGCGCGAGCCACTCCGCGATGGTCCGCGCGATCGGCTGGCCCGTCTCGGCCTCGACGAAGCCGAACTGGCCCGACTGGTTGCACTCCAGGAACCACCAGGTCCCGTCGGCGTCCTCGGCGAAGTCGAAGGCGCCGTAGGCCAGTTCGGCATCCCGCATGTACGTCAGGACGGACTCGGCGATGCGCGGCGGGACCTCGACGGGGTGCCACGGCTGCGCGGAGGTGGTGAAACGGACGTCGACCTCGCCGGGGTCGGCGTCCGGCGCGGTCGCCGTGCGGGCGGCGAGCATGCGGTCGCCCACCACGGTGAGCCGGATGTCCGCGCGCTTGGCGACCCGGCGCTGCAGGAGCGTCGGCCCGTAGGCGACGGCGGAGAAGTCGGTGTCCGGCGCGACCCGGCTCGTCGGCACCGCGCGGGGCGGATCCTGCGGATGGGCACCGGAGACGGGCTTGACCACCAGGTCCGGGAAGCGCCGCGAGAACTCGCGGGCGGCCTGCGGGAACGTGGTGATGAGCGTGGCCGGCACGGGCAGTCCGCTGTGCTGGGCGAGCCGCAGCTGCCAGGGCTTGTGACGGGCACGGCGGGACGCGTCGGGGTGGTTCATCCAGCGGGCGCCGGAGCCGCGGAGCATGCCGTAGAGCGCCTGCGAGGCCTCCTCGGTCAGCCATGCGGAGGGCTGGGGTGCGCGGGTCGCCGGGGTGCCGGGTCTGCGCACCCAGATGGACCGCAGTCCGCTCACGCTCACCAGCCGCCCTCCGGCGGACAGATGACCGCGGAAGGCTCCGTGCACGTACTCCCCGGACAACGCGACCCCGCCGGTGAGGTCGGCGGGATCGATCCGGACGACGGGGACGCCGGACGCGTGCAGGTGGACCACCACCATGTCCGCCGTGACGTCCTCTTCGCAGGTAAGGACCAGGACGGTCATTTTCGTCGTTCCGTGTTCAGTCGTCGAAGTGAGTCTTCGATCCCGCGGTGGACGTCGTGGTCCCCAGTTCTCTCAGCAGAGCGAGATCATGGGCGGCGACCCGTCCGTCGGCGAGCACGTTCAACTGCAGTCCGGAGTCGTAGCTGTACGGAGCGGTGAACTCCAACTGTGCTGCCGGGCGAGCGTAGTTGAGCGCGAACGGTTGCATCGTCTCTCCCTCGTCGGTACTGCCTCGTGCAAGCGGTGGCCACCCTGCGAGGTCGCTTGGCCCGCTGACTTCCGTCTGCTTCCAGAGACTTATACGAATCGAACGAGTGAATGGTTTCCTTACTCTCCGTAGTCAAAGTAAGGAGCGCGCCACGCTTACGGGGGTCAGTCGAGCTCGCCCGGCAGTTCCTTCTCCTGCTCGCCGAGGGAGTTGCGCATCGTGCGAAGAGCGAGGAGGAGCACGGCGATGTCGTCCAGATAGACGGGGTCGGGCATGAGGTCGGTCGGCAGCACGAAGTACAGGACGGCACCCCAGAAAACCCACTTGGGGCCGGTGGGAAGGCCTGCGCGCCGCATCGAGCGCCGGGTGCGGACGAGCCGCACGAACACTCCGAAGGCCACGGCGAGCAGCAGCACCGCGAGCACCGCGACGATGACGATCACGGTCGTGGTCGAGTCCACTGGCGCCCCTTTTTCCGGTCCGGCCGCACGGCATGTGCCTTATCCGGATGCCCTGTTACGGCCTCGGTATTGCCGACGAGGGGAACATCACACCCGAACGCCTCGAAGAGTCTTGACAGTCGTTGACCCCGTGTCAGGCGCTGGTACTTTTTCACCGTGAGCACGATCAACCCCACCGGAACCCATGTACGGATCGGCCTCGACGCCCCACCGCGCGTGGCGAGCCTGGGCGTCGGCGTGCACGGGACGGTGAGCGCGCGTGACGTGTTCCGGCTGCCAGACCTGTGGCAGCTCCATCTGTACCGCTACGAGGCCGAGTTGACGGTCGACGGCGTGCCGCACGCGATCAGGCCCGGCCAGGTCAGCCTGGTGCCGCCCGGCGCGCTCGTGCGGTTCCACTACCGGGGTCGCTCCGAACATCTCTTCGCCCACCTGGAACTCCCGTCCGCCGGTGAGCTGTTGACGGTTCCCCTGATGCAGGACGCCGGCACGCAGACGCCGGTGCTGACCGACCTCATGCAGCGCGCAGTCGCGGCGGCGCCCCGCAACTCGGCCCGTGCGGCAGCCGAGTTGTGGGCCGTGCTGTGGCGGGTGGCGGACCTCGCGACCCCGGCGGACGGCGGGGCCGCCGGACCCCACCCCGCGGTCGCCCTCGCCGTCGCCCACATCGAGTCGCACCTGGCGGCCCAACTGACCGTCCCCGAGGTGGCGCACGCGGCCGGCGTCTCGCACAACCACCTCATCCGCCTCTTCCGCGCCGAGACCGGCACCACGGTCGTCGCCTACATCCGGCACCGCCGCATGGAACGCGCCCGGCACCTGCTGCGCGAGTCGACGCTGTCCGTCCCGGCGATCGCCTCGTCCGTCGGCATCGGCGACCTGCAGGCCTTCAACAAGGCGTGCCGGCGCGAACTGGGGGCTTCGCCCAGGGCAGTTCGGGCGCGGGTGGGCGGCATCTGAGGGTGGTGTGAGCGTTCCTGGGGGCGTGAAGGGCCTGACGGGAGGGCGTGCGAGCCGGTGTCGCCAGGTGCCCGCACCAGGCGGTCCCAGTGGGCGCCGGTGAGGGGCTTGGCGGACTTCAAGGGCCGCAGGCCGGGAGCCGTCGCGAGCTGCTGTCGGCACCGCATGCCCTCAGTCCCGCCCCGCGCCCCGGTACACGTCCAACTCCCCGTCCAGCTCGACCGCGAGGACGGTCGCGACCTCGTCCACGTCGGCAGCACCCGGCGCGTCGATCCACGTCACACCCGGCACCTCCCCGAGCCCGCCGATGACGTCATGGCCCAGTTCCGCACCGGTTCCGAGCACGGTGACCCGCTTCACGGGCGTACGGAGCCCGCGCACCGACACCGACTCGCGCGGCGGGTCGAAGCACACCAGGTACAGCGTGCGGCGATCGGCGGAGAGGGTGCTCGGGCCGTAGTGGTGCCCGGCGGGCAGCCCCGCGACCGTGCCGTACACCGCCTCCCGGTGCCGGGCGATCCACGCGCCGAGTCCCTCAAGGCGCTCCGTCTGCGCGGGAGTTATCGTCCCGTCCTCCCGCGGACCCACGTCGAGCAGCAGACGGCCGCCCATCCCGATCGTCTCCGTGAAGTAACGCACCAGCTGCCGCACCGACTTGTGGTGCTCGTCCCCGTGCTGGAAACCCCACGAGTCGTTGACCGTGAGGCACAACTCCCAGGGCCCGTCCGGGGCTTGCAACGGCACTCCCTGCTCGGGTGTCGCGTAGTCGCCGTGGCTGAGCATGCGGGCGTTGAGGACGGTGTCCGGATTCCCGGCGAGGATCAGCTCCGCCAACTCCCGCATGCCCCACTGCTCTTCGCTGCGCTCCCACTCGCCGTCGAACCACAACAGGTCCGGCCGGAACCGGTCGACCAACTCGCCGACCTGGCCGTTCCGGTAGGCGAGGTAGCGCGCCCAGGCGGCCGGGTCCTCGTGCCCGGGCCGTGCCGAGGCGTACGGGTTGGTGCGGATCTCCTCGTCGGGCGGCTGCGGATGCGCCGTGCTGGCGTAGTCGGGGTGGTTCCAGTCGGAGTGCGAGTAGTAGAGGCCGACTTTGAGGCCCTCCTCGCGCAGCGCCTCCGTGTACGGGCCGACCAGATCGCGCCCGGCCGGGGTGCGGCGGACCACGTCCAGGTCACCGTGGGCCGAGTCCCACAGGGCGACACCGTCGTGGTGGCGGGCGGTCAGCACCGCGTACGTAGCACCCGCCCGCGCGAACAGCCGGGCCCAGGCGCGGGGTTCGTAGCGTGCGGCGGTGAACCCGTCGAGCTGCCGCATGTAGCGATCGTGCGGCACCTGGCCCGTGTAGAACGACCAGGACTCCGGCACACCGTCGACGGCGTAGATCCCGTAATGGACGAAGATGCCCAACTTGGCATCGCGGAACCAGGGTTGCATCGGCATGCCGCCACGCTAGGACGGGAGGCGGCTGGTGCGCGTGGGCGGTGATCACCACTGGTGGTCCGTTTTCACCACGGTGACCGCGCTGCATAGGGTGGCGGCATGACAGATGTTCCTGGAAGCGGTCCGAGCCCGGTGCGGGTGCTGCGGGAGTCCTATGAGGCGCTGATGGCCGTCGTCGAGCCGCTGGGGGACGAGGAGTCCTGGGTGCCGACCGCCTGTACGGGCTGGGCGGCGCGCGATCTGGTCTTCCACTGTCTCGGGGACGCCCAGCGTGCGCTGGTCGCCCTGCACACGCCCGCGTCCGGACCGGCGGACCGCGACGCCGTCACCTACTGGCGGGACTGGGCGCCCGACCCGGCCGGCGCGGCGAACGGCCGTCGCTGGAGCAGGGTCGGGGCGAGCATGTTCCTCTGTTTCCGGCAATTGCGCGCCCTGTACCTGGAGACCGCGGCCGCCGCGACCGACCCGGAACTCCGGGTCGCCACCCAGGGCCATGTACTGACCGCCGCCGATCTGATGACCACCCTCGCGGTCGAGGCGAGCATCCACCACCTCGACCTTGTCCCCCATCTGCCCGACGCCCCCGGCCCGTCCGCGACCGGACTGGCCGCGGTGCGCACCACCCTCGACGGGCTGCTGGGCCGCCCGGTCCCCCTGGACTGGACCGACGAGCACTACGCGCGCGCCGCCACCGGCCGGGCACCCCTCACCGAGGCCGAACGACGGTCCCTCGGTCCCGACGCGGACCGCCTACCGCTCTTCAGCTGACCGGCCACCCTCAGGCTGCGGGTCGTTCCGGTCCTCCTCGGCCGGCGCGCTCGGGCGCAGCCCCTTCGTCGCGTCCCTCAGCCGGCCGAACGTCCGCTGGAACGGCGACCCGCCCGACAGCGGCGGAGCCCCGGGCGCGGCGGCGGCACCGGCGGACTCGCGGAGTGCGGCCAGTGCCTCGTTGGCCCGGTCCGCGGACTCCCGGTACAGGTCGCGGGACTTCGTCATGGCCTCAAGGGCCTCGGCGTACATGGCCACGAGCCTGCGCTCCCGGGCCAGCTCCTCGTCCATCGTCATCAGGCTCCACTGCTCGCGGAGCGCGGTGACGGCGGCTTCGGCGCCCTCCGGCAGGGGACGCTCGGAGGCGGCGTAACGGCAGAGCACGTCGATGAGTTCGGTGGGTTCGGAGCCGTCGAGGAAGACACTGCGTACGGAGAACTCGCGCACGTCGTACGAGTCCGCCACCGGGCTGGTCGGCAGCACCACGGCACCGCCGCGCGGCACCTGGAAGTCGAACTCGCGCAGCAACGCCCAGTTCACGGAGCGTAGTTGATCCGGTGTGGCCCGGTGTTCGACCACCCGGTCCTGGAGACCCGCGGGCAGCATCCGCGCCAGGGGCAGTCGGCCGAGCGCGTCCGGGGTCATCGCCTCGTGCACGACGACGTGCACGCTCCAGCCGTCCTGCGCACAGCTGCGGAACAGCCGCCGCAGCTCCTTCTCGTCGGAGGGCAGCGGGTTGACCTGCCGGAAGCGCAGGCCCGGAACCGTGACATGGTCCCAGCCGGCGTCCGCGTCCTCGGGCCAGAACATGGTCGCGGGGGAGGGCCACCGGACGTCCCAGCCCCGCTCGGCCTCGGCGACGAGGATCCACTCCTGTCCCTCGTCCGAATCCGCAGCGGCGGAGGTGGAGCCGGTGCCGGGTTCCGGGACGTGCGGAAGCGTCAGCCGCGCCCGTACGGTCACCGTCCCCTCGACCCGCCACCGTGCCTCGAAGACCCGGTCGCGCGGATCGCGGACCGGCTCGTGGTCCTGGGGCGGGCCGGCGTCCCGGTCCTGGTCCTCGTTCGGTTCCAGGTGGTCGTCGATGACCTCGCGGTCCTTGAGTCGCTGCAGCTGCCGCCGCACGACATCCGCGGCGTCGTCGTCCCCGACATGGCGGCCGCGAGCGAGCCAGACCGTGTGAGGGATCAGGGGCGGAGCTGTGGAGGAGTTCGACATAGGCCAATCTGCGTGCGGGGGCGGTGCTGACCCACCAGTATCACCGTCGGAGATCTTGGCGGGTCAAGCGGGGGCCGGGCAAGGGGTGGTGAAGTCTCGTATGCCCGGTTTTTCGGCGATACCGCGCGAGCATACGCGCGGGGTGTGATCGGTTCACTCCGGGCGGCCGGGTTTCACGCGTGTCTGTGACCTGGCCCGGTCCGCACAATGAGGGGGCGGACGGGACCCGCCCACCATCCGCTCGGGGCGGGTCCCTTCCGTGTGCCACCGGGTCTCACCGCCGTCGATGCCTGTCCGCGCCGCCCGGCCGGGGCGCGGCTCCCGGTGGCGGCGCGGGCGCGCTGAATCCGGCCGGAACCGGCCGGGCGCTCGGCGCGGCCGGCACCTCCAGGGGGACGACGGTCTCCTCGCGGGGCGGGCGGGTGCGCGCTGCCGGGCGGCCGACGACGCGGGTGTGCGACATCAGCGAGGCGCAGGCAGCGCAGACCTCGGCCAGGGTCCACACCTGGCCGACCGCGGGATCGTGGCGCAGCACGAGCAGCACCGAGCCCGAGCAGTCGACCCGGGTCCCCTCGTGCGCCGCGCACCGCTGACGACGGCAGCCGCAGGCCGCGTCCGGGCGTACGGTCGCCGCTCTGACGTGGGCCGCCGCATGGGCTTCGGCGAAGCGGCGCAGGGCCGCGATGTCCCGCGACCGGGCCGGCATGCCGCACCCGGAGGAGCAGCTGACCGACGCCGTACGGTCGCGGTGACCTGTGATGCGAATAGTCCAGGTACGCCCGGGCCTGCGGGCTGATGGGGCGTCAGGGTACGCGAGAGCCAAGACCACAGTTCCTTTGTAGTGGAGGTGTTCACGCGGAGAAGGCGCTGAGTTAAGAACTACCCGTCGTGGGGCAGTTCACAGCATTTACGGCCCTCAAGTATTCGTTCGACACCGCGATACGGTCGGCGCATGTCTGACGCGCGGCTCACCACCTCCTCCTTCCTCGTCCTCGGCATCATCGACAAGCTGGGCGAGGCGAGCCCGTACGACGTGAAGGTCGAGGCCGCGCGGACGGTCGCGCCGTTCTGGTCGGTGCCGCACGCGCAGGTGTACGCGCAGTGCGACCGGCTGCTGGCGGCGGGGCTGCTGTCGCAGGTACGCCAGGAGAGCGGCCGCAACCGCCGGGTGCTGACCCTCACCGGCGAGGGCAGGGCCGCCCTGCGGGGCTGGCTCGACGACCCGGAGTTCGTGCCGGTCGAGGCCAGGGAACGCGGCATCCTCAAGCTCTGGTTCGGCGGCCCGCCCGACGTCCTCGCCCCCGTCCAGCTCGGCGAGCACGAGAAGACCCTGCACGACTACGAGGAACTCGCCGACGACGTGGGCGAGTTGCTGACCCCGGGGCAGCGCGAGGCGCTGGAGTTCGGCATCCGGTACGAGCGGATGATGGTCGACTTCTGGCAGTGGGTGCGCCACCGCGACGAACGCACGCAGGACCGTTGACCCCGACGGCGGCCGCCTCTACCGTCTCGATAGTCCAGAAGAGACCATCGAGGGCCGGGCCGAGGCCCTGAGCCAGCAGGGGGGCCGCCGTGCGTCGTCCGACGAGCAGCACATGGCGCCGCGCCACGATGATCGCGGTGACGGCCGTGTGCGTGGCGTACGCGCCGATCGCGATGACCGAACTCTGGCCCTACGCCCGCCCCGGCGCCCCCGCCCTCGGCGAGTGGGTCATGGGCCGCGTCGTCAATCCGCGCTACGTCACCGACGCCCTCGCGGGCCGCATCGCGCCCTACCGCCACAGCCTCGTCCCGATGATCGTGCACTCGGTCCTCGGCGGCGCCCTCATGCTGCTCGGTCCCGCCCAACTCCTCACCGCCGCCCGCCGACGCACCCGGCTGCACCGCACGCTGGGCGTGGTCTTCGCGGTCACGGTGTACGTCTCGATGGCAGGCGCCGCGATCTACCTGGCACGCACCGACCCGAAGGACGCGTTCAGCGGGCCCGCGTTCTGGATCGTGCTCGCCACCATCCTGGTCGGCACCGTCCTGAGTGTGACCTTCGGCATCCTCGCCGCGATCGGCGGCCTCCCCGACCTGCATCAGCGCTGGATGCTCCTCTGCTACGCCTACCTCCTCACCGCACCGCTGCTCCGCCTCGAATGGGGCTTCCTGCCAAGGCTGTTGCCCGGCCTGACCATGGAACAGATCAACCAGGTGGCGATCGCGCACCTGGGCTCGGTGGTCGTGTTCGGCGCGCTGATCGCCTCCCGCGCCCGGGACCGCCGTACGACGGTCGAGGGCGTGTCGGGTTCCTGGGCGCCGCTGCCCGTGCTCGCCGTCGCCCAACTCGCCGGGCTTGCGGCCCTGTTGTGGATCGCGCGCTCGTATCTCGACTTCGGCGCGACCGGACGGCGGCTTATGTGGGCCTATCTCCTTCCCTTCGCGGTCAGTTACGCGGTGATGGCCGTCAACGCCCGTCGCGCCGGACGTCAGGGCAGGCACTGGGCCCGGGAGGAGTGGCGGCTGCATCTGACGGCGCTGTGTCTGGCGCCGGTGCTGTCGGTCGGCGCGGCTTCCGTGTTCCAACGCGCCCTGGGACTCGACCGGTTGACGGCCCTGTCGGCCGGTGTCGCCATCGGCTGCGGCATGCTCGCGTTCATGGCGACCATGGTCGTGAGCCTGCGCGTCATGTACGCCCGTGAGCTGCTGAAGCGGACCGCGCCCGCCGCATCGGCCTCAACTGCCCGTCTGTCCACGCCGGTTGCGGAGGTCCGCTCATGACGAGCGCACCGGAGGGCGGACGTCCCCTCACGGCCGGAGTCGCCATCCTGGCCACCACCGTCGCGGTCGTGAGCCTCCTCGTCGGCGGACTCCTGGGCGCGGTGAGTCTCACCGGCCACGTCTTCGGCGCCTGGCCCTCGCCCGAGTCCGTGAGCCCGGGGCTGATCGGCGCGGCGATGCTCGGCACCGCGCCGGGCCTGTTCACCGTCGCCAAGGCGCGCCGGTGGGAGGAAGTGCGCACGCTGGTGAACCCGTTGGGGATCGTGCTCGTCGGTCTGTTCGCCGTGACGCTGCTCGACGCGGGGCGGCTGTACATCGCGCGCGGCGGCTCGATCATCCCCGTCCTGTTCAGCCTGGGCTGGCTGTTCACGCTGGGTCTGCTGAGCGTGGCCGCGCTGATCACCCTGACCTGGCAGCACCTCACCCCGGCCGGACCGCCCCCGCCCCGCACGGCCCCGCTCCCGGCCTGGTCGAAACCCCCGCTCGCCGTGCTGGGTTCGGCCTGGCTGGGCATCGGCGCGGGCCTGCTGACCCGGCCCTCCTTCTGGGCCGACTTCGTCCCCTGGGCCGTGAACCGGGTCGACGCGCAGGCCCTCGGCGTCTGGGCTCTCGCGCTGGGTGTCGGTGTCCTCGGTGCCCTGGCCGAGGACGACCTCGACCGAACTCGCCCCGCGCTCCTGGCACTTCCGGGCACGGCGATCGCCGCGGCCGTGGTGCTGGCCTTCCGCGCGTCCGCCGTGAACTGGTCCTCCGGTCCTGCCCTCGGCCTCGTCTGCATGCTGACCGGCCTGCTCGTCGCGGGGGCGAGCGGGCGCCTGCTGCTCGGTTCGGTCAGTGGGGATAGGCGCGCGGGGGCCGCTGCCGGGGCAGTCCGTCGCGGAACTCCTCGATGAGCGTGCTGACTTGGCGGACGAGCGCGGTCTTCTCCAACCGGTCGAGGTAGAGGTTGCGGCGCGCGAGCCCCGGCGCGTCCACGCAGAAGTACAGCGCCATCAGCGGATTGACGAACAGCTCACCGCCACGCGTGCGTTCGGTGAAACGGACGTCACCGAAGTCCCCGCGGACGGCCGCCGCCACCGAACCGTTGACGATGCTCGGATGCTCCGGCGTGCTCTCCTGCGCGTGCGCCACCGCGTCGAGATACAGCTGCCCCTCACGGCTCTCACGCGGCAGGGAGAACGCGCCGAGGTAGGCGCCCTCGCGATCGAGCGCGGCCAGATTCTCCAGCACCAGCGAGTGGTTGACCCCGTGATAGGCGTCCACACCGAACCCCAGACACGCCACCAGCCGCACCGGCACATCGTCGAGCCCGTTCACCGCCGCGAGGCTGACCATGTCCTCCTCCGGAGTGCCCAGCCCGTGCTCGTCGCCCCGCATCAGGATGTCGGTGCCGCCGTCCACCAGCAC
The DNA here is from genome assembly GCF_036187565.1 of Streptomyces sp. NBC_00252. Lineage (NCBI taxonomy): Bacteria > Bacillati > Actinomycetota > Actinomycetes > Kitasatosporales > Streptomycetaceae > Streptomyces > Streptomyces sp. NBC_00252. The sequence goes on from NZ_CP108087.1 coordinate 9,546,315, forward strand.
GACCGCGTCGACACCGCCGAGGTGCCCGATCAGCGTGCGGTAGGCGTCCCGGAGCGGCTGCACACCGGTCAGCGGGAACGCGTACACGGTCGACGGAAGGTCGTGCAGGTCGAGCCACCGCGCGAGCGACCGCTCGGGGAAGTAGTCGCCCCGGGCCTGGGTGTCGGGGCGTACGGCGGCGACCTCCCGGTCCACCCACACGTCCTGGTCGAGGCCGTACAGATCGGCGAACGACAGGTTCGCGAGGTGCACCTCCTTGCCGGCCGAGCGCAGCGCGAGGGCCAGCGGCAGCCTGGCGTAGACGTCGAATCCGCCGCCCGCACCGGCGACGAGGATCCGGCGCGCAGCGCGCAGCCGGCTGAGGAACGGGGGTTCGAGGAGGGAGAACACCGGGGGACGTTAGCAGGCCCGTACGCCATGATGGCCGGGTGGACTTCGAGCCGTACCGGGGCGAACTGGTGGCGTACTGCTATCGCATGCTGGGCTCGTTCCACGAGGCCGAGGACCTGGTCCAGGACACGATGCTGCGCGCGTGGAAGGCCCGCGACCGCTACGACCCCTCGCGCGCGTCCGTGCGGACCTGGCTGTACCGCATCGCCACCAACGTCTGCCTCACCGCGCTCGAAGGACGCGCGCGCCGCCCCCTGCCGTCCGGCCTCGGCGCGCCGGGCGAGGACCCCGGCACACCGCTCACCCCCGCGACCGACGTCCCCTGGCTGCAGCCCTTCCCGGACGCGCGCTACGACATGGAGGCCCGCGCAGACATGCGGCTCGCCCTCGTCGTCGCCCTGCAACGGCTGCCCGCGCGGCAGCGGGCCGTGCTCGTGCTGCGCGAGGTGCTGCAGTTCAGCGCCGTCGAGGTCGCCGACCAGCTCGACACCACCGTCCCGGCCGTCAACAGCACACTCCAGCGCGCCCGCGCCTCCCTCACGGACGTCGGCGACGACGACGCCATCGCCGAACCGGACGACCCCGGGGCACGCGAGGTCGTCGACCGCTATCTGCGGGCGTTCGAAGCGGCCGATGTCCCCGGCCTGGTAAGGCTGTTGGCCGACGCCGTGGTCCTGGAGATGCCGCCGGTCCCGCTCTGGTTCAACGGCACTGGGCACTACGGCGCGTTCATGCGCAGGGTCTTCGAACTCCGGGGCACCGACTGGGCGTTGAGGCCCCTGGCCGCCAACGGGCAACCGGCGCTCGCCGCGTACGCGGCGGCCCCCGACGGAGACCGGTGGCTGCACAGCCTCCAGGTGTTCACGGTCGCCGGCGGCCGCATCACCCGCAACGTCGTCTTCACCGATCCGCAGGTGCTGGACACCTTCGACCTGCCCCGACGGATTTCCTCGAACTGACCCCACTCGCGGCGATGAGTTCGGCCGACGCCACCGGTACGTACGGGTGAGCACCGACCGAAAGGACACCCATCATGAGCGTCATCGTCATCCAGTTCACCACCCTGGACGGGATCGTCTCCGACCCCGACGGGTCCGAGGGCACCCCGGACGGCGGCTGGATCCTCCGCTACGGCCGCGACGAGATCGCCGGCGACAAGTTCCGGCTGGGCAGCATGCTCGACGGCGGAGTCATGCTGCTCGGCCGCAGGACCTGGGAGGCGTTCTCGCGGCTGTGGCCGGCCCGCGACGACGAGTTCTCCGCGCGCATGAATGCCGCGGCGAAGCTGGTCGCGTCCCGCACCCTCACCGATGTGTCGGCATGGGCGAACTCGGGCGTCCTCGACGGCGACCTCGTCGACGCCGTGAAGCGCGAGGAGCGGGATGTCATCATCATCGGCAGCCTGCCCGTCGTCCGCACGCTGATGGCGGAGGACCTCGTCGACGAGTACCGGCTGATCACCTTCCCCACGGTCCTCGGCACCGGCGAACGCCTTTTCCCGGCGGGCGGGCCGCCCGTCCACCTGGAGTGCCTGGCCCTGGAGAAGGCGGCCCACACCGTGTTCGCGCGGTACGGCAGGGCAACGCGCTGACCTGCGCGAGGGGCCCGGCGGTCACGGCCGCCGGGCCCCTCGGATGCAGCTGTACGGGAGTGCTTCCACTGTGCGGAGGCGAGGATCAGGCGCCGCTCGCCCCGAGCATGTCCTCACGCTCGACGATCTTCACGCGCTCGCGGCCCTGCGGCTCGCCCAGGGCCTTCTCGGCGGCGTCCAGCTTGTACCAGCCGTCCCACGTGGTGAAGCGGACGTTCCGCTCGGCGAAGAACGCGTCCACGGACTCCGGGTCGGGTGAGACGGGGGTGTGCAGACGGCCGTTGGCGTGGTCGTCGAGCAGGTTCGCGACCGTCTCGTTGGCGTCGCCCTTGGTGTGCCCGATCAGGCCGACCGGGCCGCGCCGGATCCAGCCGGTGACGTACGTCGACTGGAGGTGCTCGCCGGTCTCCTCGATCACCCGGCCGCCCTCGTCCGGGACCGTGCCCGACTCGATGTCCCAGGGCAGCTTGGGGAGCTTGTCGGAGAGGTAGCCGACCGCGCGGTAGATCGCGGTGACGTCCCAGTCCTTGAACTCGCCGGTGCCCTTCACGTTGCCGGTGCCGTCCAGCGCGGTGCGCTCGGTGCGCAGGCCGATGACCTTGCCGTCCTCGCCGAGGATCTCGGAGGGGGACTCGAAGAAGTGCAGGAACAGCTTGTGCGGGCGGTCGCCGACATCGCGGATCGCCCAGTTCTCCAGGGTCTTCGCGACCATGTCGGCCTGCTTGTTGCCGCGCCGGGTGGCGATCGAGCCCTCGTCGTAGTCGATGTCCTCGGGGTCGACGATGACCTCGATGTTGGGGGAGTGGTCCAGCTCGCGCAGCTCCATCGGGGAGAACTTCGCCTGCGCCGGGCCGCGACGGCCGAAGACGTGGACCTCGAGCGCCTTGTTGGCCTTGAGGCCCTCGTGCACGTTCGGCGGGATCTCGGTCGGCAGCAGCTCGTCGCCGGTCTTGGCGAGGATGCGGGCCACGTCGAGAGCCACGTTGCCGACGCCCAGGACGGCGACCTTCTCGGCCTCCAGCGGCCAGGTGCGCGGGACGTCCGGGTGGCCGTCGTACCAGGAGACGAAGTCGGCGGCGCCGTAGGAGCCGTCGAGGTCGATGCCCGGTATCGACATCTCGCGGTCGGCGGTGGCGCCGGTGGAGAAGACCACCGCGTCGTAGAAGCTGCGCAGGTCGTCCAGGCTGATGTCGGTCGGGTAGTCGACATTGCCGAAGAGGCGGATCTGCGGCTTGTCCAGGACCTGGTGCAGGGCGGTGATGATGCCCTTGATGCGCGGGTGGTCGGGGGCGACGCCGTACCGGATCAGGCCGAAGGGCGCGGGCATCCGCTCGAAGAGATCGATGGACACGCCGGGTTCGGCGGCCACCTCGGACTTGAGCAGGGCGTCGGCGGCGTAGATCCCGGCGGGGCCGGCTCCGACGATGGCTACCCGCAGGGGGCGCGGCATGATCAGGTTCCCTTCGAGCGAAAACAAGCGACTCGACGGGAAGCCTAAACTAAGGCATGCCTTACTCGGTATGCGGGTCCGGTCTATGACCTCATAAGGCTGACTTATGGGGTGTCGAAGTCCGATGCATGGATCGGGCGAGTCCCGCACACGTGCGGCGGGCCGCCGGCCTCAGCCCGCCGGGCGGATGTGCACCACGTCCTGGACGACCTCCGGCGGTGTGCTGAGCAACTGGAACATCACCCGCGCGACCGTCGCGGAGGGGAGCGGTTTCATGGCTCCGACCCTGGTCAGGTAGCCGTCCGCCTCCCACACGGGCGCGGCGCGCTGCCGGTCCTCGCCGGAGAAGTTCTCGAAGAACGCGCTGTCCGAGATCGAGCCCAGGAGCACCAGCGCGACCCGGATCCCGTCGCCGCGGAGCTCCTTGTGCATCGCGGCGGTGAAGCCGTTCAGGCCGTGCTTGCCGGCCGCGTACATCGCCATCAGCGGCATGTGGTCCAGCGTGATCTCGGAGGAGATGTTGAGAATGTCACCCCCACCGGCCGCCCGCAGCAGCGGCACCGCCGAGCGGACCGTGTGGATCGGGCCCAGGAGATTGGTGCCGATGCAGGCGTGGATGTCCTCGTCGGCGGTCTCCTCGATGGCGCGGATGCGGGCCGCCCCGGCGCTGTTCACCAGGATGTCCACCCGCCCGAACCGCTCCTCGATCTGAGCGAACGCCGCGCGGACGCTGTCGCCGCTGCTCACGTCGGTCGGGATCGTCACCACCGACCCCGTCATCTCCCGGGCCGCCGCCTCCAGTCGGTCGGCGCGGCGGGCGAGCAGCACCACATCCGCCCCGTTCTCGGCGAGTTGCGCCCCGACGGCCCGTCCCACGCCGGTCGAACCTCCGCTGATCACGGCGACCTTGCCCTGCATCGTGCCTGCCATGACGGCCTCCCCGGCGAGACGGAACGAGCTCTGGCGATCGGATGAGAGGCTACCTCTCGCCATTTGAGAACGCCATATCCACAACGGAGGGCGGCAGTTGAGCCGCTCGGCGACCAAGTTTCCTGATGGGAGATGATGATTCCCCTCAGGAAACCCGGACGTTGGGAGCCCCATGGCGATGGATACCGCAGCCGCACCGCCCAAGACCACCGGCCCGGTGTTGACGACCGTTCCGGCCCCCGTCGCCGCCTGGATGCCCGGCACCCCCGGAGCCGCCCTGTGATCGCCGTCGTAGGAGCAGGTCTGATGGGCGCGGCCACGGCCTGGCAGCTCGCCCGCCAGGGCCACGAGGTCACGCTCATCGAGGCGTACGACATCGGCCACAAGTCCGGCAGCTCCCACGGCAGTTCACGGATCTACCGCCGCGCCTACGCCGACCCCCTGTACGTCCGCCTCACCGGCGAGGCCCGCGAACTCTGGCAGGAACTGGAGCACGACACCGGCGCCCAACTGCTGCGCCTCACCGGCGGATTGGACTTCGGCGCGGGCCGCGACCCGGAGGGCATCGCGGACATCCTCGCGGCAGCGGCCGTACCGCACGAACTGCTCACCGCGGCCCAAGCGGCGGACCGCTGGCCGCAGTTCCGTTTCGACGGGCCCGTGCTGCATCACCCGGACGCGGGCACGGTGGATGCCGACGCGACGGTGGCCGCCGCCGTCCGCCGAGCGGCCGAACTGGGCGCCCGTGTCCTCACCGGCACCCGCGTCACCGGAGCGGAGATCCTCAACGACGGCCGCGTAGCGCTACGCACGGACGGCCCCACCGTCGTCGCCGACACGGTCGTGGTCGCGTCCGGTGCCTGGCTGCCCCAACTCGCCGCGCCGCTCGGCCTGTCGGCGCCTCTGCCGCCCCTCCAGGTGACCCAGCAGCAGGTCTTCCACTACCGCCGCCGCGACCCCGAGACGACCAGCTGGCCCGTCTTCGTCCACTCGGACCGGCTGAACCTCTACGGCCTCCCGTCCGGCAGCGACGGCGGACCGCTCCCGGCGGTCAAGGTCGCCCAGCACGACGAGGGCACCCCCACAACTGCCGACACCCGCACCGGAGTTGTCGATCCGGCCTCGCGCGACAAGGTCAGCGCGTGGGTGGAGCGCACGCTCCCGGGCCTCGACCCGACACCCGTCGCGGAGGCGAGTTGTCTCTACACGAGCACCCCCGACGAGGACTTCGTGCTCGACCGGACCGGTCCCTTCGTCGTCGTCTCCCCGTGCTCGGGCCATGGCGCCAAGTTCACCCCGCTCATCGGCGCGATGGCCGCCGACCTCGCCCTCGGCCGCGCCGAGCCCCACCCGCGCTTCGCGCTCCGCACGGCCCGGCGGCCCGTGGCCCACCAGCCGGAATGACCGCCATGGGCACCGACCACCACGACCAGGAACCCGCGCCGCCCGACCGGGAGATCACCCGCGAACAGGCCGACGAATCCGTGGACTTGGAGACCACGCTCGCCCGCCAGGTGCGCCGCTAACGGGTCGCGGCCGGGCTCTTGGTCGCGGAGACGGCGGCCTGCACGATGCGCCCCGGCGACGCCCGTCAACTCGACGGCGAGGGCGCGCACGGCCCCCAGGAACTGGTCGAACTCCCCGTCCGCTTCCCGTCAGTCACTGCCTTCGGGGACCACGGGAGGGACTGAAACGCTCTGGTGACAGGCCCGTTGGCTCGCTACGCTGTGCGGCAGAACAGGGATCCTTCACGCGTGCGAGGCAGGGGTAGCGCGTCTCTCCGACGTGCTCATTGGAGACGCCGATGGCGTACCGATCCCTGCTGCGTGTGCCCGGCGCGGCCTTCTTCCCGCTGGGCTTCCTGGCCCGCCTTCCCTACGCGACCTCGTCGCTCGCGACCCTCGTCCTCGTCCACGCCGCCTCCGGCAGCTACGCCTTCGCCGGACTCGCCGCGGCGGCCCAGGGCATCGCCAACGCGCTCGGCGCCCCCGTCGCCGGAACCCTGGCCGACCGCCACGGCCACCGCCTCGTCGGGACACTCACCGCACTCGTCAACGCCGCCGCCCTCACCGCCCTCGTCGCGGCGAGCCACACCGGCCGCGCGAGCATGCTGACCGCCGCCGCCCTGTCCGGCCTCACCCAACCCCCGATCGGCCCCCTCGTACGGGTCCACTGGTCACGCCTGCTGCACGCCCGCGCCCGGCCCGACCTCATACCGACCGCCTTCTCCTACGAGGCGACCGCCGACGAGATCAGCTTCGTCGCCGGACCCGCTCTCGTCGGACTCCTCACCACCCTCGGCCCGACAGCACCGACCGTGGCCGCCATCGCCCTTCTCCTCCTGGCCACCGTGCCCTTCGCCCTGTCCCTGACCCAGGGGAGCACCGAGGACCGCACGGGCACGCGCACGCCGCGAACTCCCCTGCCCCGCCTGCCACTTGCCGCGATGTGCCTCGCCATGGCCGCGATGGGCGCGGTATTCGGCGCCGTACAGACCGGCGTCACCGCCTACTCCAACGAGAGCGGTCACCCGGGCAGCGCCGGACTCCTCTACGCCGTCTTCGGCATCGGCAGCGCGATGGCTGGCGCCGCTTGCGCCTGGCTCCCCGCGCGCTTCGGCCTCCGCCGCCGGTACGTGACCTTCGCGGCGACACTGCTGCTGGGCACGCTGACTCTGGTCGCAGGAGAGCGGCGGCAGGTACTCCCCGCCGCCATGGCCGTCGCCGGAGTGACCGTGGCGCCGTACCTGATCAGCCTCTACGCCCTCACCGAACGCCTCGCGCCCGCCGACCGGGCGACCGTCGCCCTGACGATCCTGTGCGCGGGCGGCCCGCTCGGCACCGCGACCGGGCAGGCACTCGCCGGATACCTCGCCGACAGGCACGGCAGCGCGGGCGCGTTCCTGGTGGCGCCGGTCGCGGCGGCAGCGGCGTTGCTGCTGGCCGTCGCCGCGGTCCTCGCGCACTCCGCCCGGACCCGGAGATGAACGCGAGGGGACCATCCGCGGGACCGGCCCGGTATCCGTTGCCGTCGCGCGCAAGACACCGGAGTCTTGTCGGAGGTGCCGGGCCACGAGGAGGACACGCGATGGGGACGAGCGGCGACACACCGGATGCCGAGCGGCGACGGCTGGCCGAGGCGGACGATTCCGGGGTGCCCTGGCGCCGTTGGGGTCCCTATCTGAGCGAGCGCCAGTGGGGGACCGTACGGGAGGACTACAGCGAGAACGGCGACGCCTGGTCGTACTTCACCCACGACCAGGCCCGCTCCCGCGCCTACCGCTGGGGCGAGGACGGCATCGCGGGCGTCAGCGACGACAAACAGCGGCTGTGCTTCGCGCTCGCCCTGTGGAACGGCCGCGACCCGATCCTCAAGGAGCGGATGTTCGGCCTCACCAACTCCGAGGGAAACCACGGCGAGGACGTCAAGGAGTACTACTTCTACCTCGACAGCACACCCACCCACTCGTACATGAAGTACCTCTACAAATACCCGCAGTCGGAGTTCCCGTACGAGGACCTCAAGGCCACCAACAGGGCGCGTGGGCGCGGTGACTTCGAGTACGAACTCCTCGACACCGGCATCTTCGACGAGGACCGCTACTTCGACGTGTTCGTCGAGTACGCCAAGGCCGGCCCCGACGATCTGCTGATCGAGATCACCGCGCACAACCGCGGCCCCGACGAGGCACCCCTGCACCTGCTGCCGACCCTGTGGTTCCGGCACACCTGGTCCTGGGCGGGCGGTACCGCCGTACCCTCCATCCAGCAGCAACCCGACGGCCATCTCCGCGCCGACCACGAGGAGTTGGGCCCGCGCTGGCTGTACTGCGACGCGGACGCGGAGACCTTGTTCACCGAGAACGACACCAACAACGAGAAGATCTTCGGCAGTCCGAACGCCTCCCCGTACGTCAAGGACGCCATCGACCGGCATGTCGTCGGCGGAGAGACCGGAGCCGTCAACCCCGACCGGACCGGCACCAAGGCCGCCGTCCACCACGTGCTCACCGTCCCGGCCGGCCAGAGCGCCACCGTCCGCCTCCGCCTCACCGCCGCCGAACTGCCCGACTGGACGGGCGACTTCGACGCGGTCATGACCCAACGGCGCGCGGAGGCGGACGAGTTCTACGACGGCGTCACCACCCCCGACACGCCCGCCGACGAACGACGCCTGGTGCGGCAGGCGTTGGCCGGGATGCTGTGGAGCAAGCAGTACTACTACCTCGACGTCGAGCGCTGGCTCTCCGAGCACGGCCTCGACCCGCTCGCCTCCGACCCCCGGGTGCGGAACAGCAACTGGTACCACATGGTCAACGACGAGATCATGTCGATGCCGGACACCTGGGAGTACCCGTGGTTCGCGGCCTGGGACCTCGCCTTCCACACCGTCGCCCTGTCGATGGTCGATCTCACCTTCGCCAAGGGCCAGTTGGACCTGCTGCTGCGCCGCCTCTACCTCCACCCGAACGGCCAGATCCCGGCGTACGAATGGAACTTCGGCGACGTCAACCCGCCCGTCCACGCCTGGGCCACCCTGTTCCTCTACGAGCTGGAGAAACACCGCACCGGCAAGGCCGACCGCGCCTTCCTGGAGAACGCCTTCCAGAAGCTGATGAAGAACTTCAGCTGGTGGCTCAACCGCAAGGACACCGACGGCAACAACGTCTTCCAGGGCGGCTTCCTCGGCCTCGACAACATCGGCGTCTTCGACCGCAGCGCCCCGCTCCCCACCGGCGGCCACCTCGACCAGGCCGACGGCACCGCGTGGATGGCGCTGTACTGCCAGAACCTCCTGGAGATCGCCATAGAGCTGGCGGTCGACAACTCCGTCTACGTCGAGCAGGCCCAGTCCCTGTTCGAGCACTTCGCGTGGATCGCCGTCGCCATGAACCGCATCGGCGCCGACAACGCGAGCCTGTGGGACGAGGAGGACGGCTTCTTCTACGACGTGCTGCGGCTGCCCGACGGCACGGCGACCCGGCTCAAAGTGCGCTCCCTCGTCGGCCTGATCCCCCTCGCGGCCACCAGCCTGGTCGGCGGCTGGGCGGACCGGCGCTTCCCTGAACTGGTCTCGGGGGCACGGGAGTTCATGGAACGCCACCCGGCCGTGGAGGCGACCATCTCCTCGCACGAGGCGCTGGGCCCGAACGCCGACGGCCGCTATCTGTTCGCCCTGTTCGGCGAGGACCGGCTGCGCCGCATCCTGTCCCGCATGCTCGACGAGGGCGAGTTCCTCGGCCCGCACGGCATCCGCTCCCTCTCCCGCCACCACGCCGAGCACCCGTACACCTTCGAGGTGCACGGGGAGTCGTACGGCGTCGGCTATCTGCCCGCCGAGTCCGACTCCGGGATGTTCGGAGGCAACTCCAACTGGCGCGGCCCCGTGTGGTTCCCGGTCAACCTGCTGCTGATCCGCGCCCTGTTGAACCTGCACGCCTTCCACGGCCCGGAGTTCACCGTCGAGTGCCCGACCGGCTCGGGCCGACAGCTCACTCTCTACGAGGTCGCCCGCGAGATCTCCGACCGGCTCACCGCCACCTTCCTCAGCGACGCCGACGGGCACCGGCCGGTGCACGGCGCCCAGGCCAAGTTCGCCAAGGACCCGCACTGGAAGGACCTGATCCTCTTCTACGAGTACTTCCACGGCGACAACGGCGCCGGCCTCGGCGCCTCCCACCAGACCGGCTGGACCGGCCTGTCCGCGGTCACCGCCACCCTCTTCCACACCCTGGGCGACCAGGAGTGGTCGACGCGGGGCCGCGAGAGCCTCCGCCCGACCGGCGACCGAGAGGAGCCCCTGTCATGACGGCCTGGCCCGAGCACCCGGTGATCTACGAGATCAACACCCTGATCTGGCTGGGGGAGTTGAGCACGCGTTACGGCCGCACCCTCACCCTCGGCGAGGTCCCGGATCCCGCCTGGGACGAGGTCGCCCTCCCGGGCGTCGACGCCGTCTGGCTGATGGGTGTGTGGGAACGCAGCCCGGCCGGACTGGAGATCGCCCTGCGCGACGAAGCCCTCCAGGCGTCATTCCGGGCCGCGCTGCCCGACCTCCGCCCGGAGGACGTCGTCGGATCGCCGTACTGCGTCCGCGACTACGTCGTGGACGCGTCCCTCGGCGGCCCGGCGGGACTGGCGGCGGCCCGCGCCCGACTCGCCTCCCGTGGCGTCCGGTTGATCCTCGACTACGTCCCCAATCATGTGGCCCCCGACCACCCCTGGCTGACCGAACGCCCCGGCTGTCTCATCCAGGGCACTCAGGACGACCTGGCCCGCGACCCCGCCGCCTTCCTCGAAGCCGGCGGCAAGGTGTTCGCCCGGGGCCGCGACCCGTACTTCGCGCCCTGGCCCGACGTCGTCCAACTCAACGCGTTCAGCGAGGAGTTGCGCACGGCCGCCGTCGACACCCTCGCCTCGATCGCCGACCAGGCCGACGGCGTCCGCTGCGACATGGCCATGCTGCTGATGACCGACGTCTTCACGAAGACCTGGGGCGAACGGGCCGGCACGGCACCGGCCGAGGACTTCTGGCCGTACACGATCCCCAAGGTCCGCGAACGCCACCCCGACTTCCTCTTCGTCGCCGAGGCGTACTGGGACCTCGAATGGGCCTTGCAACAACAGGGGTTCGACCACTGCTACGACAAGCGGCTCTACGACCGGCTGCTGCACGAGGACGCGGAGTCGGTGCGCGGCCACCTCCAGGCCGACGTCGGCTACCAGCGCGGTCTGGTCCGCTTCCTGGAGAACCACGACGAACCCAGGGCCGCCGCCACGCTGTCACCCGAGCGGGAACGCGCGGCGGCCGTCACCATCGCCACCCTGCCCGGCGCGACGCTCTGGCACGAGGGCCAGTTCGAGGGGCGACGGGTGCGCCCGCCGGTCTTCCTCGCCCGGCGCCCGGAGGAGCCCGTCGACAAGGAACTCCAGGCGTTCCAGCACCAGTTGCTCGCCGTCGTCGCCTCCTCAGGCCTGCGTACGGAGGGGGAGTGGCAGCTCCTCGACTGCACGGGCTGGCCGGACAACCCCACCCACGAGAACCTGGTCGCCTGGTCCTGGACCACCGCGTCCGGCCGCCACCTCGTCGTCGTGAACCTCTCCGAACAGCCCGCACAGGGCCGGGTCCGCCTCCCGTGGCCCGATCTGCGCGGCGGCACGCGCCAACTCGCCGAACTGCTGGGCGACATGACCTACGAGCGCGACGGTGACGAACTCGTCGACCCGGGCTTGTTCGTCGCGCTGGAGGCGCTGCGCTGGCATCTTGTGACCGTGCTGCCCTGATCTTGACCTGTGGCCAACTGGTGAAGGATTGACGGGAGTTGTGAAAGGTGACAAGAATTCGGCTTGCTTCGCCGTGTCTACGCTGAGCGAAGCGTCGCGAGCGGTCCGGTAGCGCACGCCATCGATCGTTTCCTTCAGTGTGCCCGCCGCTCGCGCTCTGCCACCTCCCACACCTTTCACCATTCTTCGAGGCTCACTTTGTCACGTTCGCACCATCTCAGATCCCTGTCCGCCCTCGCCGCCACCGCGTTCGTCGCGGCCGCCGCGCCCGTGCTCGCAGCCGGTCCGGCGAACGCCGCCGAGAGCGGCGGCTGCCAGTCCGCCACCGTGCAGTACCGCATCGTCGGCGCTGACGGAAACGTCGTGGGCGCGGACTGGACCTCGCAGGGCGGGTTCCTCCAGTGGGACACCGTCCCGGGCACCGTCGAGGTCCGGCTCGCTCCCGACCAGAGCGTCGGGGACAGCTGCAAGTACCCCGTCTCGCTCGCCGAGTACACCGCCGAGGGCCCCAACTGGTACACCTCCGGCCATCAGACCATGGTCGACAAGGCCACGGTCTACCTCACCGCGAAGGACGTCGCCGGCGCGGACGACGCCCAGCACACCTGGCAGCAGCTGAAGGTCAAGTCCCCTGACTGCTACGGCCAGATCGACCTGTACGGCGACGACGTCACATACGACGGCGGCACGGGCGAGGGCCACGGCCCGCTGCCGTACGAGCCCGACAACATCATGACGCCGTACCACCTGATAGCCGCCTGGAACGGTGGCGACAAGGAGTGCACCACCGGCACCCCGGAGTCGCCCACCCCGACGCCGACGCAGCCCGCCTCGGCGCCGCCCGCGACGCCGTCGACCCCGGCCGACAGCACGCCTCCCGCCGAGGAGTCGACCCCGCCGGCCAGCCCCAAGCCGTCGACGACGCCTCCCACCTCCGCGCACGTGCCGCCGCTGAAGTCGTCGCCCTCGCCCACTCCGAAGGCGACGCCGAACGGTGGCAACCAGCCGCTGGCGGAGACCGGTTCGAACGCGCCGGTCGGCCTCATCGCCGGCGGTGCGGCCCTGGTGATCGCCCTCGGTGGCGGTGTGGTGTACATGGCCAGTCGGACCCGCCGCTCGTCCTGACCCAGGCACCTCCTGCGTGAACTGACCGCCCCGCCCCGTGAGTTGACACGGGGCGGGGCTCACGTGTGCTGTCGGCGGGCCGGGTTCACCCGCCTCCGGCCATCACTCACGGCCGCGGCCAAGGACGCCCGCCGAGCCGTTCGATGTCGGTGTTGAAGCGTCGTAGAAAGGCAGCGAAGGCGTCGATGTCCTCGTCCGACCAGGCGTCCATGATCTGGTCCAGGGACTGGACGAGACCCTCGCGTTCCTCGTCGAGCATCCGCGCGCCCAGGTCCGTGATGCGGAACTTGCGGGCCATGCCGCCCTGCGGGTCCGGGATGCGGTCGACCAGTCCGGAGCGCATGGCGGCCGCCGTCTGCCGGTTGAGGGTGGACGTGTCGAGACCGAAGGCGTCGCTCAACTCGCCGATGGACATGGGGCCTTGGATGCGGATCCGGCTCAGCAGGATGTAGGCGCTGCGCTCCAGCACACCGTCCTTGCGGCGCCCGCCCTTGTGCGACAGAAGCCCGTGCCGGCTCAGGAGCATCTGCTCGTACTCGATCTCGCGCGTGCGCCTGTCCATCGGTCCGCTGCCTCCTGCTTCCTGCCGACGCCGCCACCGTGTCCTGCGCTCGGGGCGGCACGGCCCATCCTCCCACGACCGTATGCATCAGCCAGATGGCATGGCCGATACATACGATGTGTACGATGCATATTCGTTCACGTCCCGACCGAACAGACATGCCGAGGAGTCCCGTCATGGACGCCCCCCAGCCTTCAGCCCGCGCAGGCGGCGTGGTCGCCACGCTGGCCTTCGCCGGCACCACCGCGGCGATCATGCAGACGCTGGTCACCCCGCTCATCGCCGACCTGCCGGAGATGCTGCACACTTCGTCCTCGAACGCCGCGTGGGTGATCACCGCCACACTGCTGGTGGCCGCGGTCTGCGTGCCGGTCGTCGGTCGCCTCGGCGACCTGGTGGGCAAGCGCCGCATGCTGCTCGCCTGCTCCGTCCCGCTCATCGTGGGCTCGGTGGTCTGCGCGCTCTCCTCATCCGTCGTCCCGATGATCGTGGGCCGCGGACTGCAGGGCATGGGCATGGGCATGGTCCCGCTCGGCATCGCCCTGCTGCGGGACGTCGTACCGCAGGAGCGGCTCAGCCCCTCCATCGCCCTGGTCAGCGCGTCCATGGGCATCGGCGGCGGCCTCGGCCTGCCGATCGCCGCGGCCATCGCGCAGTACGCCAACTGGCGTGCCCTGTTCTGGGGTTCGGCCGCACTCGCCATCGTGGTCGCCGCGCTGATCTGGTTCCTGATCCCGGACGTACCGGCCGCCGCCAAGGGTCAGCGCTTCGACGCGCCCGGCGCCCTCGGCCTCGCCGTCGGCCTCGTCTGCCTGCTGCTCGGCATCTCCAAGGGCGCCGACTGGGGCTGGGGTTCGGCCACCGTGCTCGGCCTGTTCGCCGTCGCGATCGTGGCCTTCCTGGCCTGGGGCGTCTGGGAGCTGCGCACCAGTGACCCGTTGATCGACCTGCGGACCACGGCCCGCCCCCGCGTCCTCATCACCAACATCGCCTCGGTCTTCGTCGGCGTCGGCATGTACTCCAGCATGCTGGTGGTCCCGCAGCTGCTCCAGTTCCCCGAGGCCACCGGCTACGGCCTGGGTCAGTCGATGCTCGCGTCCGGCCTCTGGATGGCGCCCGGCGGCATCATGATGATGATCGTCTCCCCGCTCGGCGGGAAGCTCACCAACGCCCGCGGCCCGAAGTTCACCCTGATCAGCGGCGTCCTGGTCATCACCGCCGGCTACGCCCTGTCGATGGGCCTGATGAGCTCCGCGTGGGGCCTCATGGTCGTCTGCATCGTCATCAACAGCGGCGTCGGCCTCGCCTACGGCGCGATGCCCGCCCTCATCATGAGCTCGGTCCCGCTCTCCGAGACCGCCGCGGCGAACGGCTTCAACACCCTCATGCGCTCCCTCGGCACCTCGATCGGCGCCGCGGTGATCGGCGTGGTCCTCGCCCAGATGACCACCACGGCGAACGGCTACACCTTCACCTCCGAAGGCGGCTTCCGTACGGGCCTGATCATCGGCGGCGGCGTCGCACTGCTCGCGGCGCTGGTCGCGGCGGCGATCCCCGCCGTACGGCAGACCGCGGCGGACGAGGAGAAGGCGCAGCCGGTCGTGGCGCTCGAAGACGCCGGGGTCGAGTCCTGACCCGACCGTAGCGAACACGCGGGGTCGAACTGCCCGGCACCGAGGGACCGTTGGACCGGTTCGCGGGGTCGGGCAGTGTGCTGTCCTGATGTCAACTCCCTATGCGGGGCGCGGCTTTTGCGGTGAGTCGGCCGTGGTCGGGTCAGTGCTGCGGGCCGAGGCGCTGGAGTGCGTCGTTGAGCTGGGTTGCGGTGAGAGCGGGGAGGGGAGCTGGGGGCCAGGCGTCAAGGCCGGGGTCACGATTAGATGAGCGCACTGATCGAAAATGCCAACAGCAACGACCTTGTATAGACAATTTCAGCCAATTATGGACCTCTGTAGAGATCGCCTTCGCAAAATGGTGGCGCTCCGAATCCCCTCAGGTCCCCACTACCACTCAACTATTCGAAGCTGAAGCCGGTTCGAATTGAAGGCTCGGCTGGTATTATTTCCTCTTCGATCTAAAAAATCGAGATGCGGGTATCGGGGGATGGGGGACCAATGGCGAACGAGGACGATCTCTTAGGTCGACTGCCCGTGGCCGGCCCCACCCGGGCGGCCAACCGCAGGAAGGTCCTTCTCGCCGTGGCGATCAAATCCGGCACCCAGGCCGACATCGCGCACCGCACCCTGCTCTCGCAGGCCACCGTGTCGGCCGCGGTCCGTGAACTCGCGGAGGCCGGCCTCGTGCCCACCGCCAAAGAGCGCGGCAAGGTCTGCCTCTCAGGCGTGAACGATGTAGGCGTGGGCGTGCACCTCGGGTTCAACCACATGACCGTGGTCGCCCGCAGACTCGACAAGGAATTCGACCAGGTGACCTCGCGGGTCAGCTCGGAGGGCGTCAGCAGGAGCTGGTCCCGAGCTCTGCCCGAGGTCAGGCAGATGATCGATGAGGCGATCGAAGGAACGGGGCGGAACCGCTCCGACGTGTTCTCCCTCGGCATCGCCGTACCCCGGATGATCAACCCGCGCACCGGCGGCTTCACGCCGCCGATCCTGCCGCCCTGGCGGGCGGGCGACGATCCGGCGAAAGACCTGGGCGAGTGGCTGGGCGTGCGTGCTTTCATCGACAACGACGCCAACCTCGGCGCGTTGGCCGAACAGACCTACGGCACACGGGAAAACGCGGAAACGGTGGTCTACGTGAAGGCGTCGACGGGTGTCGGCGCCGGCATCATCGTGCACAACAGCGTGCTGCGGGGCCACGGCGGCATGGCAGGGGAACTGGGTCACCTCACCGTGGACCCGGACGGTGCGGTCTGTCAGTGCGGTGGACGCGGCTGCCTGGAGACGGTGATCGGCGCCGAGGCCCTGATCGCGCAGGTGCGTGCCGCGCGGGCCCGCAACAGTGTGCCCGCACCGGAGACGCTGGAACAGGTCATCAGAGCCGCCCAGACACAGGACGCGGTCTGCATGCGGGTGATCCACGACGCCGGCCGACGCCTGGGGCAGTCCCTGGCCCAACTGTGCAACCTGCTCAACCCCGACCTCGTCGTCATCGGTGGGCAGCTCGCCCAGAGTCCGCTGCTGCTGGAGGGCTGCAAAGAGTCCCTGCGCCGTTTCGCGCTGCCCGGCGCGGTCGCCGAGGACTCCAAGTTCGTCATCGACCTCAGCGAACTGGACACCCGGGCCGAAGCCCAGGGCGCTTTGATCCTCGGCCTTCGCGGCATGGAGCACGCGGCCAACAACACCTAGACACCCGACTGTCGACCTCGTATCTCACCCGCCGAGGGCGCTTACCGAGACGCTCGATGGCGAACATGCCGCGCGAGCACCTCTCTTCTTCGATATGACGCCGAGGACCCGATGTCACTGCCGCACTCGTTCAAATGAGTGAGCGCGGTCTATCGAATGAGCCAACCTTCCGTCAGTGGACCCGTTGGCGAGACCGGAAACTCTTCTGCCACTAGATGACAGCGGCGGGAACGACCAGGCCGGAGCACCTGCGATCGTGGGCCGGTTCGGCACCTGGAGGGGCGCGAGCATCGCTACACTTTTGCCCCGACGACGCCGGGACTACCGGCGCGCGTCTTTTCCGTTCCGATCCTTTTCCGGGGCAGCTGATGCCCCTGACCCGAGGCGGTCTCATGACCTACGAGCCCATTGCCGTATCCCCGCACGAGGATTTCGGATATCCGCGACAAGCGGTGAAGGCCGGGGCTGTACCGTCTCCCGAGGAACCGGCCGCCTACGAACCACCGATGGTGGTCGACCTGGGCCATGTCCGTGAGGTGACATTGGGCAGTTCCCCCAACGGGAGTGCCGATGCCAATGCCCAGTACTACTACTGATATTCCGGACAGCTGTCATGCCTCGACCTGCGGCCCCCGCCGCAGCCACTGACCTGCGTTGCCCGTCTCCTGTCCTTCCCCCTCCCGACGGGCCCACCGTCGCGGGTGTGCTGTCGCCGGCACCTGCCCCGGCGCCGAGTGGAGCCACCCGGCTGTGGCCAGGCGAAACCCTGCTCTGGTCCTGGGGTTCCTGGCACCCCGGTGAGGTCCGCACCGTAGCGTGCGCACGCGCCCGGGTGGCCGCCGTCGGCCAGTGCCTCGCCGACGAAGTGACGATGCGTCATGACCTGCGGCGGGCTGTGCAGGACGGCCGCTGGGAACGTCTGACCCGATGGCCCGGCGCCTACCTGCTCATCCTGCTCCAAGACGACGGCCACCTCACCGCGTATGCCGACCCGGCGGGGCAGTTTTCCCTCTACTACGGGCGCCACGGCCAAAACACGGTCCTGTCCACCCGAGCGAGGACCGCGGCGGCCCTGTCCGGAGCAGCCGGCCGGCCCGACCGGGCCGCGCTCGCCGCGCACATCGTCTGCCCCGCGGTTCCCGAACTCACGGAAGGGCGCACCGCGTACGACGGAATCAGCCGGCTGGGCGGGGGCCAGGCACTGAGAGTCGCTCCCTCCGGCAGCTGCACCCACTGGACGTACGAGGACCTCGCCCCCGACCCCGGAACGCGGTTCGACGACAGCGCAGCCGAGTTACGGTCAGCACTTACGCACGCTGTCACCCTGCGCACCGACGGCGCCCCACGGATCACTTCGGACTTCAGCGGCGGTCTGGACTCCACCTCTCTGGCCTTCCTGGCCGCCCGCGCAACCGGTCGACCGCCCCTGGATGCCTTCGTCTACCACCACCCCGACGCACCTGCCGGGGATCTCGACCACGCCCTGGCCCACGCCGAGCGGGCCCAATCGATCCGGCTCGCCGTAACCCGTGGCGGTGAGGACTCCCTGCCCTACGGCGGCGTGCCCGAGCACGGCTTCGCGGATCAGCCCGACCCGGCGGCAGTCATCGGCGCCCGACAGCGGCTGCGACTGGACCACATCGCGCGCGGCGGCCCCGGTATTCACCTGACCGGTGAGGGCGGCGACGCACTACTGGCCGCGCCCCCCTCCTATCTCGGTGACATCGCGGCCACAGTCGGACTGCGCCGGCTCCTGAGCGACGGGCGCGCACTGGCCCGCATACGTCAACTCTCCCCGGCAGACGTCATCCTGAGGGCCAGACGGCTTGCACACACCCCCCTGCACCAGGCGATGAGCGAACTCGCCTCCCGTCTCGACGAACCCCTGGACCACCCGCCACAGTGGGTGGACGCGGTTGCCTGGTGGCCGGCCCCGGGACCGGAGACGGCCTGGCTGACCATCAGGGCACGGCGGCAGCTGGCCGAACTGGCCGAGGAGCGTGCCCGATCGGCCGGCTCCACATCCCCTTCAGCCCCCGCGACACCGGGCACCCGGGCAGTCCTGTGCGAGCTGCGCGCCTCCGCCGCCACGCAGGCTCAGTTCGCCTCCACGGCCCGGGCGTTCGGCATCTGGCCGCACGCTCCCTTCCTGGACAGCGAGGTCGTACGGGCCTGCACACGCCTCCCGCTTCCGCACCGGATCGACCCGTTCACCGCCAAGCCACTGCTCGCGGCCGCCCTGACCGGCCTGGTCCCCGACCCCGTACTGCGGCGCAGGACCAAGGGCGACTACGCGGCCGAGAACTACCGCGGCGCCCGCCGCTCAGCGACACAGATCCGAGCACGGATCCACCGATCCCCGCTGGCCGAACTCGGAATCATCGAACCCTCGCGGGTGGTCGCCTCGGTCGAACAGGCGGTCGCGGGTCTGCCCGCACCTTTCCCAGCGCTCAACCGCCTGCTCGGCGCGGACTTGTGGCTGAGGGCCGACGGCTGCGGACAGGAGCGGCCATGACACGGCTGAGCGTGTCCGAGTACGTCCGCGAGAGTGCCTCACCGCACGGTGGCAGCGTGCTGCTGGACGTGCGGTCAGGTCACTGCTTCGCGATGAACTCCATGGCTCACACCCTCTGGCAGGAATGGCACCGCAGCGGGAACTTCGACTCCGCGGTGCTGGTGTTGGCCGGCCGTTACCCGGACCTGCAGCACGACCGGATCCGAGAGGACGCCTGCCGCCTCGCCGACAACCTGATCAGCCTTGGCCTCCTCACCGTGCACGCCCCGAGCCGGACGCCTCCCGCGGCAGGACAACGCACATACCCGTACCCGGCGGCCGACGCTCCGCTTCCAACGGCAGAGCGTGCAACGTTGACCGCGGGCCGGCGTCCGGACAGCCGCCGATCCGCCTCGCACGCCCCACCGCAGCGCGACGTTCCGCCCGCCACCGAAGTGCCCCTGGACGCAGCCCAGATGACCATGGCAGCTGAACCTGTGTGGGACGAAGGCGACCGCTCCCTTCGCGGCGCCGTGACTGCGGTGCTCGGCCTGTTCGCACTCCTCGGCGCCCTGCTGCTGATCCGGCTGCCGTTGAGAAACGTCTCCCGTACGGTGACCTGGACCGCGCGCACGTGGTGCCGGCGGGAGGCCACGCCGGAGCAGGCCTCCGCCTCCCTCGCGGCGGTGCGGCGGGCAGCCTGGTGGTACCCCGGACGCGCCGCCTGCCTGGAGTTGTCCCTGGCCACGCTCGGGGTCCTGGCCCTGACCCGCAGGCGGGGGGTGTGGTGCATCGGCACGGCGGACGACCCCTACCGTTTCCACGCGTGGGTGGAGGCGCAGGGAGTCGCCATCGCCTCACCTGACGAGTACGGCAACACCGAATTCCGCCGTGTCCTCTCCGTGAGCTGATTAGTTGGACGAACCGGCTGCGGGAACTAGGCCCCTCCACAGCCTCTTCTTGCCGCCGTGTTCAATTCGCACACGCCTGACGCCTGCTGGGTCTCCTACTGGATAGTTCCAAGAGCGCCGAGGAGAATTCGAGCAGATTCCCCTTCATCGGGCAGACTTTGTGCGCTAGCCTGACAAAGCGAAGGGGCGGTCACCGGTCTCCCGGCAACCGCCCCCTTGGGAGGGACCTGCTCGCCCCTCAGACGCGCGACAACAGCGCGTCGACCAGCGTCATGTCACCGTCTCCGTGAGTCATCACACTCAGGAACACGAGGACCATGACGATGATGACCACTCGCACGTGCCGCCAGTGCACAGAGACCGAACAGCGAGTGGTCATCGTCATCTTCATACTCATTTGACTTCACCTCACCTTCTCCACGCGTCGACGCCGGTCCCCGGAAATTCGGGAATGCGGCAGCGACTCCGCGTGAAGAACAGTGTTCCCGTCAACGCGCCGCAAGACAATGGCCTTTGACGCACCCCCACGCGCCTCACGAGCCCCAGTCCAAGGGAATCCACTCCGCACCACAATTCAATTCGCCTATCTGCAGCGAGTCATGAACGCCGTCGCGATGTGAACCGAAGATTGAGACCGCTCTCCGCCCCTGGCGCCACCTCGGCGGGCACTACGGAGGCAGGTCGTCGCGCACTACCGAACCGTCAGCAAGCCTTCCTTCACTCCAGCCCCACCAGGGCACGCCCAGTGCTCGATTCGAAGGCAAACGGCGAGTGAGCACCCCTCGCCCTCATCGAATAACGCGGTGCATGCCTCGCGTCGACGCCGTTTTCACGTACGAGCCAGTACCCCCGAACCCGCCTGGGTGTGACGCAAGTCACATGTCTCGCAGGTCTGCAGGTGGGGCGTGTCCAGTTGCGGACCCGCGGACCACCAGACGAGGTCTTTACGCGGCGTCCGCCGCCTGCGATCAGCCTCGCCGCGGCGCCGACCCACGAGTACCGGGGAGGAACCTTGCGCCACTTGATCGTCTACCTTGCGTTGCGAACCGAGAAGGGGAGCCGTGCAGGCGGGTTCGGGCCGGTCTGGCGCCTCAGTTCGACGCGGGGTGGGGAAAGCGGTCGCCGAGGACGAAGGCAGCGGGCCAAGTCTCCGTCAGCACCTTGCTGAGCAAGGGGTCGCTGGACTCCAGGACCTCGCTGTGGTGGACCGAGCCGTCCTCGTTGATCCGTTGGCCGCCGAGGACGACGGGGGCGCGCAGGACGTCCTTGCCCCAGGGGCCGATGGCGTTGCACAGCAGGCCCTCGAAGCGATGGCCGTCCAGGTTGTCGTCGCGGACCCGCTGCACGAAGTCGTCGATCACGGCTGCCTGGAGGTAGATCCAGGCGAGGTAGACCACCGTGCGGCCGTCGTCGAGACGGATCGGGAGGCGGACCTTGAGGAAGTTGCCGACGCCTTCCGCGATGATGATCGCGCCCGTGTCGGACTTCACGCGGCGCCTGCGCTCCGCCTCTGAGAGCTCGGCGACCAGGTGGGGCAGGGCCAGGTCGAAGCCGGGGTGCTCCGGGTCGAGGTGGCCGCCGCATGCGCAGGCGGCGCCGTGGGTGTGGGCCTTGACCTGCACCGAGGCAGACGCGAGATCGAGTGGGGTCGTCGGGTAGCTCGGTTCGCTGCTGCCCGCTGGTACCGGAAGCAGCAGCGCGTAGAACCGCACCGCTGTGAATGTCGTCGGCTCGGGCAGCCCGAGCGCCGTCAAGGCCGCCGAAGCTGCCTCGTGGCGCTCACCGTTGACGCGGATTTCGGCCTGCATCGCGCCTGGGCGACCGCCGTAGAAGACTTTGACGCCGTTGAAGAAGGGCGATTCCAGGTCGGCGGCGAACGAGTCCGCGACCTGGTGGAGCACGTTCGCTTCGAGCAGCGCGCGCTGCAGCCGCCTGTTCTCGTCGACGTTGCTTCCGAGACCGACCACGCCTGACGTGATCGTGTGCCAGCCGGGTACGCCGCGTTCGTCGTCGGGGTCGGTGTGGTCTGCGAAGTGTGCGCGGCGGTCCAGGAGTTCCAGCAGGCAGACGCCCGCCGTCTGCACCCATGTATTCGCCGCGTCCTGCGGATCGGCGGACATCGACACGACGCAGTCCATGAAGCACGGTACGTCCGGCTGGAGGCTGACGTCGGGCAGCGCGACGAGGTCGTAGTGGTGGCCACCCCCGTGGTGGGGCGGGGCGACGGCCGCGGCCCAACCCTGCGGGCTGATCAACGAGTTGCCCTTGAGCTGGGCGCCCTGTGTCACTCCTGGCGCGATCTCTTCGAGCCCGGTTTTGACCAGCGCGAGGAACTCCAGATCGGGCAGCCGCTTCGCCGACGGCTCCTCTTTGCGCTTATGACGTCGTATCCATGACACCCGTGGATGGTACTGAGCCCGGCCGACCGGACAGCGCTCGGATGTGCGGTTGCGCGGACTCCCGCCGGTGACGGGAGACTCTCGGGCCTGCCCGGGCACTCCGGTCGGGGCATCGTCAGCCGAACCGTCGTACGCGGCCTGCATGTCCTCGTGGCCGCATCCACCGAAGACGCTGTCGCCCCGAAGTTCCCCGAACCGCCCAACGGACCGTTCTTGGGCGCGACGCGATCAGGCCGTCTTACGCGGTCCGCTGCGGCGGTATCCCTCCCAGACCGGGCCTCCCGCCGTGTCGAGGACCTCTGTGACGAGCGAGGTGAGGCCCTCTGACACTCCGCGCAGGGCGGCTTGCGCCGTCTCGTCCAGGCGCGCGGCCAGGTCTGGCGCGACAGGTTCGAGGCGCCGGGCCAGCCACTTGCCGCCGCCGAGCCACGCGCCGTGGGTCAGCAGCGCCAACTCGCCGGTCCGCCGTACGAGTTCGGCCACGACGAACAGCCGTTCCCCCGCATCCGTACAGGCGGCGAAGTCGTCGAGCAGGTCCGTCAGCGCGTACCGGGCGTCTTCGAGTGCCGAGTCGGTGACCGGGGGAGGGCCTGCGGCCGCGAGGCGTTTCGCCGTGTCCGCGATCCGGGCTCCTGTCCCGTCGGCGTCGAGCAGCAGCACACCATCGGCGCACATCCACAACAGGGGCGAGTTCCGCTGCACGATCTCCGGGGTCACGAAGCTGTGCCAGGAGTCTTCGGTGTGCACGAACAACTCCACCGGCCAGTTCCCGTACCGCAGGCTCTGACGGTACGGGGCGGGCGGGCCGTCGAGCAGGACGACGACGTCCAGGTCGGACCGGGCGGTGCGCCGGCTCGTCAGGACACTGCCGCCGAGGAACGCGGCACGGGCGTCGGGGTGGCGCTCCAGAACAAGAGCTCGGGCAAGATCGAGTACGTCCATGCCCATACTCTGCCGTGGTTCCACGGACTCCGAAGCGCGGCCCCGCACGGGAAGTGGCACTCGTACGCCTCCGGGATCGGAACTGTGCTCATGATCGCCCATGAGGACCCGTGCTCACCGACGGTGGAATCCGCGGTCTTTGCGGTACAAGTGCGCATGGGAATGCGGCACTTGCCCGCACTACCGGCGGTGCAGGGGCGAGATCCGGCTGGTGTGCCCGGCATGGGGCGGCGATTCGCAGCTCGGCCTTCCCCACAGGGCATCGGCGGCATCACGGAGGACCTGCTCGATCACCGGGCGGCTTCACCTACTGGTGATGCCAGGGCTACGCCGGCTGGTCGCAGGCCACTTCACGCCCGCGCGGATCGCCGCGCTCCGGCCGCGCATCGTGGAGATCGCCGCCGATCTGCTCGCCAACTCCCGGCAGCGGGGACGGCCGACCTGGTGAGCGGATACGCGCTGCCGTTGCCGGTCACGGTGATCTGCGAGCTGTTCGGGGTGCCGGAGGCAGACCGTACGGTGTTCCGCGCCTGGTCGAACGAACTCGTGATGCCCGCGTCGCCCCAGGCCGGAGCCTCGGCGGCGGGAGCCCTGGGCGCCTACCTGGCCGACCTGATCCACCGGAAGCGCGGCGCTCAAGAGGCCGACCTGCTCAGCGACTTGGTCGCCACGGCTCGTGAACCCGGTGTCGAGTCCCCCCTCACCTCCGAGGGACTCCTCCGCGACCGTCCACGCCTTGCTCACCCACCCCGATCAGCTCGAACTGCAGCGCAATGAAACGGAGTTGGTCGGTTCGGCGGTGGAAGAGGCGCTGCGTCACTACGCGTCAGCTCAAGGTGTGGGCGTGGGTGGGTAGTTCGGGCGGCACCGCTTAGGGCGCCAGGCGAAGGTGCTGGGCTTGGCGTGGTCCCGGTGCCGCTCAAGCGCAGCCCCCTATGCCTGGGCAGATCGCGTTGATGGAACGCGTCGTCGGCGCAGAAGCCGTCCAGAGGGCTGCCAGAGGGCGGAGGTCAGGCCGAGGATGAGGGGGATCTGCAGCAACTGTTGGATCACCGGCGGCCCGGGCCTGCCTCCCCGCCTGAGTGGGGCGGTGCCCTGCGGGTCGACGGTCACCGTGTAAGTGCCGCCCACCACCCACTTCCAGCGCATGAGCCCACTCTCCTCGATCGGGGCCATCGGCGGGCCGTCGACAACGGTGACCGTGTAGATGTGCACGCTCGCGTCCATGCCGTCGCCGGCGGACCACTGGATCTGTCGGACCCTGACGTGTTCGGTACGCCCGTGCTGGTGCAGTGCCTGCTGAGCCAGCTCCCGGTCCTGCAGGAACAGCACCCCGACAAGGCACGCCGCACACAGCAGCCACCGGATGTCCAAGCGCCAGCACATCCCCAGGCGAGGAGAAGCACCAGCGCGCACAGCACCTCGATCCACTGGGCGTGCGTGACGAAAGCCGTGCGTACGACCAGTCGCACGATCGCCCACAGCGCCAACGCTCCGCCGGTGCTCACGACACCCACCAGCACCCGTCGGCCCACGTCTCGCCGACCTGTGTCTGGTTCCTTCGCGCTCACCCTCACCCCTGCTCTCGACGAGACCGTCGGCCTGGTGGTGCACGCGTTCCAAGGTATGGATTGTTCAACGATCCTTCAATAGGATGGTTCAACATCCAGCCGTCTGATTCGCGGACGCGGAGCGGTAACCAAGCGGAGGGCTGCAGAAGATGAGCCATCATCAGGACGAAGAGCTCGACGACAACGGGCGGATCCTGTTCAGCGACGACCCCGCCCTGCAGCTCGGTGTGCTGACGGGTCTGGAGACCGGGGAAGGCGCGGTCGCCCTCGGTCCCGCGCAGATGCGCCCCATGCCCACCGCCCTCTTCGAGTTCAGGCGGGCCGTGGGCGTGGGCTACTTCGGGTACATCCTGCCGAAGAGAGCCTCGCCCGACGACGTACCCGAGGAACCGCAGCTCGAAGGCGCCATCCTGTTCGGCATGAGGCGCCTGCCGCCCGAGATCTCCGACCTGTACTCGATCCCCGGATGGGAGCTGCACGAACTACCCGAGCAACAGCCGCATCTGGCGCGGAGCTACATACCCACCGACTCCCGGCTGGAACTGCGGACGCCCGACGGTGAGATCTACTCCCGGATCTGTGTCCCGCACGACCCCGAGTGGACAGCCGCCGCCCTGCGTCTCGGCTACGTCGTGGTCCTGTGCGGCGTGGAGCTGGGGATCCGCGCACCGTATGCGATGAGCGCCGCCCAGCACACCGCGGGCATGAGCCACGAGGCCTTCTGCCGCGGACTCGCGTTGGGCCTGACCATCGGCGGACTCGTCACCTACGTCGACCACCACTGACCCGAACGGTCCGTCACCCCCTCGATCATCGTCACGGACTCCCCGTGAACCCGCTCCACCGCCCGGTGCTCGGCCTCGCTCACCACGGTCAACCGGCGACCTTGGGCATGCTCGGTCCTCGTCCTTCCAGTGGCCGAGCCGCCAGTCGCCCAGGATCAGTGCCTCAAGGGTGTCCTCGACGACCCGCAGCGCCTGCGCGCTCCGCACCTTGCGCTGGAACACGTCACGCTGAGAGGCGGTCTCGCCCGCCCTGAACTCCCGCTTCCCCGACCCCTGTTGTTGGCGTGAGTCATCCCTGTCCGCGCGCCACCGCCCGGAACTCCAGCGGCGTACGGCCGTCCCGCTTGCGGAAGAACTTCGCGAAGTCGGTCGGCTCGGTGAAGCCGAGGGTGCGGGAGATGTCCGCGGCCGTGGCGTCGGTGTGGACGAGGAGGCGTTTGGCCTCCAGGAGGATGCGGGCGTCGAGGTACTGCTTGGCGGTCGCGCCGGTGGCCGTGAGGGTCGCGCGGGTGAGGGTGCGCGGGCTGTAGCCGAGGGCGGCGGCGTAGTCGGCGACGCGGTGGCTGCTGCGGAAGTCCCGTTCCAGCGCGGCGCTGTAGCGGCGGAACGTGTCGTCGGCCGGGGCGGACGACACCGGGTCCGGGCGGACGTGCGAGAGGCGCAGCAGGAGGACGGAGAGGAGCATGCGGAGGGTCTGGAGGTGGGCGTCGAGGGGGAGCGAGGCCAAGTCGGCGTACTCGTAGGTGAGGTGACGGAGTGTCAGGCGTGCCGCTCGCGCGTGCGGGCCCGTCGGGAGCAGGGGTGACTGGTCGAAGGGGGGATCGGCCAGGACGAAGCCGGGCTGCCAGATGACGATCGTGCCCCGGGCCGTCGTCAGGTCGGCGGGGACGTACTGGTGCACCTGCCCCGAACTGACCCACAGCCAGCCGCCCTCCTCCACCACGCAGTCCGTGAAGTCCACCCGGTGCCGCAGCGTCCCCTCGGTGACATGGATCAGGTGGTGGAAGTCCGGGCGCTGCGGCGCCGACAGGTCGATGCCGCGCCGCTCACCGCGCGCCAGCAGCTCGGTGAAGTCCACGACGTCCATCCCGATGGGTGCGGCGAGCGACGGCCGGTACGGCACGTCCGTGATCTCAGGCTGACCGTTTTTTCCCATGGTGAGTCCCGAGCCTACCCTTGCCGGGCCCCGAACCGCTCCTACGGTCGACGTCACAGAGACCGAACCGGGCAAGGAGCTGACGACGTGCGACTGATCGTGGGGATGACCGGAGCGACCGGTGCCGTCCTCGGTGTCCGGCTGCTGGAGCAGCTCGCCGAGCTGCCGGAGGTGGAGACCCATCTCGTCCTCAGCCGGTGGGCCCGGACCACCGTCGAGCTGGAGACGGGGCGCACCGCCCGCGAGGTCGCAGGGCTGGCGGACGTCGTCCACGGCCCCGAGGACCAGGGCGCCACCATCGCCTCCGGCTCGTTCCGCACCGACGGCATGGTCATCGTGCCCTGCTCCATGAAGACCCTGGCCGGCATCCGCACCGGCTACGCCGACGGGCTGATCGGCCGGGCCGCCGACGTGATCCTCAAGGAACGCCGCCCGCTGGTCCTCGTACCGCGCGAGACCCCCCTGAGCGAGATCCACCTGGAGAACATGCTCGACCTCGCGCGCAAGGGCGTCCGCATCGTGCCGCCGATGCCCGCTTTCTACAACCACCCCGCGACGGTCGACGACATCGTCACCCACATCACCTCCCGCGTCCTCGACCAGCTCGACCTGCCCGCCCCGGCCGCCAAGCGCTGGGAAGGCATGCGACCCGCCCGCGACGCCCGCATCCACCCGGCCGCCTGACCCACCACCAGTTACATCCGAACGCCCTAAATCCCTTGCGCCACACGCCCCTTCACGTACGGAGCCCCCATGCCCTACGACGACCTGCGCAGCTTCCTGGACATCCTCGACAAGGAGGGCCAGCTCCTGCGGATCACCGAACAGGTGCTCCCCGAACCGGACTTGGCCGCCGCCGCCAACGCGGCCGGACGCATCGGCGAAGGCGCCCCCGCCCTCTACTTCGACAACGTCAAGGGCTTCACCGACGCCCGGATCGCGATGAACGTCCACGGCTCCTGGCGCAACCACGCCCTCGCCCTCGGACTGCCCCCGGACACCTCCGTACGTGAGCAGGTCGAGGAGTTCGCCCGCCGCTGGGACGCCTTCCCGGTCGCGCCGGAGCGCCGCGAGGACGCGCCCTGGCGGGAGAACGCCCAACAGGGCGCCGACATCGACCTGTTCAAGGTCCTCCCGCTGTTCCGGCTCAACGACGGCGACGGCGGCTTCTACCTCGACAAGGCCGCCGTGGTCTCCCGCGACCCCCGCGACCCGGACCACTTCGGCAAGCAGAACGTCGGCACGTACCGCATCGAGGTCATCGGCCGCGACCGCCTCGCCTTCCAGCCGGTCCCCATGCACGACGTGGCCCAACACCTGCATGCAGCCGAGGAGTTGGGAGAAGACCTGCCCATCGCGATCACCCTCGGCAACGACCCGGTCATCACCGTCGTCGCCGGCATGCCGATGGGCTACGACCAGTCCGAGTACGAGATGGCCGGCGCCCTGCGCGGAGCCCCCGCACCCATCGCCACCGCCCCGCTCACCGGCTTCGACGTCCCCTGGGGCTCCGAGGTCGTCATCGAGGGCGTGGTGGAGAGCCGCAACCGCCAAATAGAGGGCCCCTTCGGCGAGTTCACCGGCCACTACTCCGGCGGCCGGCGCATGCCGACGATCCGCGTCGACCGCGTCTCGTACCGCACGAACCCGGTCTTCGAGTCCCTCTACCTGGGCATGCCGTGGACCGAGGTCGACTACCTCGTCGGCCCCAACACCTGCGTCCCCCTCCTCAAGCAACTCCGCGCCGAATTCCCCGAGGTGCAGGCCGTCAACGCCATGTACACGCACGGCCTCGCGGTGATCGTGTCGACGAAGAAGCGCTACGGAGGCTTCGCCAAGGCCGTCGGCATGCGCGCGATGACCACCCCGCACGGCCTCGGCTACGTCACGCAGGTCATCGTCGTGGACGAGGACGTCGACCCCTTCGACCTGCCCCAGGTGATGTGGGCGATGTCCGCGAAGGTGAACCCCCAGGACGACGTGGTCATCGTCCCCAACCTGTCGGTCATGGCACTCGCGCCGGCCGCCAACACCCCCGGAATCACCAGCAAGATGATCATCGACGCCACGACCCCGGTCGCCCCGGACGACAGGGGTCACTTCGACACGCCCGTACGGGACCTCCCCGAGACCCCGGAGTGGGCGGAGCGGCTGCGCGCCCTCATCGCCGCCCGCTGAACGCCCACCGCATCCACCTCAGGAGCCACCCGCCATGATCTGCCCCCGCTGCGCCCACGACACGCTCGACACCGTGACCACCTCGCCGGTCCCCGGCGTGTGGGACGTACTCCAGTGCGTCCGCTGTCTCTACATGTGGCGCACCACCGAACCCGACCGCCGCACGCGGCGCGAGGCGTACCCCGTGGAGTTCCGGATGACACAGGCCGACATCGACGCCGCCCCGGAAGTCCCCGTCGTACCGCCGCTGATCGTCCGCTGAAGCGTGCGGCCGGGTCAGATGGCCAGGATCGCGCGGACCCGCTTTCCGCCACCGGTGACGGGGGTGACGTCGAAGCGGTGGGCCAGGCAGCGGACCATGGCCAGGCCGCGTCCGC
Organism: Streptomyces sp. NBC_00252; assembly: GCF_036187565.1. Taxonomy (NCBI): domain Bacteria; kingdom Bacillati; phylum Actinomycetota; class Actinomycetes; order Kitasatosporales; family Streptomycetaceae; genus Streptomyces; species Streptomyces sp. NBC_00252. The sequence continues at coordinate 9,575,767 of NZ_CP108087.1, forward strand.
TCTCGCCCTCGGCCGTCAGCGGCCGCACGCGCGGCGGGGCCGGGTTGTCGTCGTAGACCTCGACCGTGACGCGCTCGTCGGACAACTGGATCCGCAACCGGCACTCGCCGCGGCCGTGTTCGGTCGCGTTGGCGACGAGTTCGGACACGATGAGCGTCGCGTCGTCGATCTGCGACGGGCCCACCCGCTCCATCCGATGACGGGAGCGGGCGAGGAACTCCGAGGTCAGCCTCCGTGCCTGACCCGCCGACGCGGCCTCGTCGGGCAGCAGGTACTCCACGCGTACAGAACGCCTATGGGTACGCCGATGCGTACGCATGGCGAATCACTTCCCCTCCTAGGACGACCCGGTATCCCCGCGGCGCCACCGCACCGGGGCCGCCGCATGCTGTGCGCGGCCGGTCCTACACAGTTCACTTGCCCTGAGTCCGTGATCGGCAATCGGACGTTGCCACATGGTTGTCGTCGATCAGGAAATGTCCGTTCTCGGACTCAATTGGGTAAAGGGCCGGGCACGTCGAGGGGATTGCCTGGCAGCCTTGCGATGTCCAAAGGTGGGGGAGGGGCCCCTGCGGAAGGCGCCCCCCGAAAGCCGCGACGCCCTTGGAGTGGACCATGGCCGCAGCGAAGCCGCAGCGCAGTCTTCCCTTGCTGACCTGGCTGCCCGCCGCGGTGATGGCGGTGGTCGCGGTCGGCGACCTCGTCACGGGCCCCGGCCTCGGCTTTCTCCCGCTGGCCTCCCTCGGACCGGCCTTCGCGGGCCTGGTCGGCGGCTGGCGCCGCACCGCGTGGTTCGGCGCGGCGGCTCTCGCCCTGTGCGTCGGACTCGGTCTCTACGACGGCCTGTTCCAGGAACGCCGGGGCTTTCTGGCGATGGTGTCGGTGGTCGGCGTGACCGGCGCGGGCATCGCCGCCGCCGTGATGCGCGGCCGCCGCGAGGCCGAACTCGCCAGCGTGCGGTCCATCGCCGAGGTCGCCCAGCGCGTGCTCCTACGACCCGTGCCGCTGACCGCCGGACCGCTCCAGGCCGCGGTGTCGTACACCTCCGCCGTCGCGGAGGCCCGGATCGGCGGCGACCTCTACGAAGTGGTCGCCTCCCCGCACGGCGTGCGGGTCATCGTCGGCGACGTCCAGGGCAAGGGCCTGGCCGCCGTCGAGACGGCCGCCGTGGTGCTCGGCGCGTTCCGCGAGGCCGCGCACGACGAACCCGATCTCGTCGGACTCGGCGAACGCCTGGAGCGCAGCGTCTCCCGGGTGCTGTCCGACGAGAAGTTCGTGACCGCCGTCCTCGCCGAGATCGGCGCGGACCACGAGGTGCTGTTCCTCAACTACGGCCACCCGCCACCGATGGTCGTACGGCGCAATGGCACCGCCGACTTCCCCGTGCCGCCCTCCTACGCCCCGCCGCTCGGCCTGGGCGGCGCCCGGGGCAGCGAGAACCCGAAGCCGTTCTCCGTGCGCTTCGCCCCCGGTGAGCAACTGCTGCTCTATACCGACGGCGTCACCGAGGCCCGCGACGACCGCGGCACGTTCTATCCGCTGGGGGAGCGGGCGCACCTGCTGAAGGAATCCGACGCGCAGAGCGCCCTCGACTCCCTCCGCGAGGACCTGGTCCGCCACACCGCGGGCCCCCTCCACGACGACGCCGCGATGCTCCTGCTGCGCTACCACGGCCACGCGACCACCACCGGGGACGAACCGCCCGTCCGGTGAGCACCGCAGGCCACCGGGCCGCCGCATGGTTCGCCCCACTTACTTGCTGCGTCAATCAAGTATCCTGATGGCATGACCACGCCCGAGCAGCCACTGCGCCCCATGAGCCCGCACGAGGAAGAGCTGGTGCGCGAACTCGCCCGGGTGATGCTCGTGCTGCCCCGGGCCGTCGACGCCGACATGCTGCGCGAACAGCGCCTGCCGCTGTCCGAGTACACGACCCTCATGCACCTCTCCGAAGCCGCGGACCGCCGCATGCGCATGAGCGAGCTGGCGTCGGTCCGCAACCTCTCGCTGAGCGGCATGACCCGCATCGTCGCGCGCCTGGAGACCCAGGGGCTCGTCGGCAGGGAGCGCTGCGCCGAGGACGCGCGCGGCTGGAACGCCGTCCTCACCGACCAGGGCCTCGCCCGCCTCCAGGAGGCCTGGCCCGCCCATCTGTCCAGCGTCCGACGGCATGTCCTCGACCACGTCGACGCCGACGACCTGACCCGGCTCCTCGGCGTGATGCGCCGTATCGCCACCTGACCCACCGAGCAGACCCAAGGAGTACGAGATGACCACCCCGACCACCCCCTCCGGCATCACCCTCGGCCTGGACACCTTCGGTGACGTCACGAACGACGCCGAGGGCTCGCCGCTCACCCACGGCCAGGCCATCCGCCGCCTCGTCGAGGAAGGCGTCCTCGCCGACCGGGCCGGAGTCGACCACTTCGGCATCGGCGAGCACCACACCGAGTCGATGCCGTTGTCGGCCGCCGACGTGGTCCTCGCGGCCATCGCCGCGCGCACCGAGCGCATCCGCCTCAACTCGGCGGTGGCCGTGATCAGTTCGGACGACCCGGTACGCGTCTTCCAGCGCTACGCCACCCTCGACGGCGTCTCCGGAGGCCGTGCCGAGGTCATCCTCGGCAGAGGGTCGAGCACCGAGTCGTTCCCGCTCTTCGGCTACGACCTGAACGACTACGAGGAGCTGTTCGAGGAGAAGGTCGCCCTCTTCGCCGAACTGCTCAAGGAGAAGCCCGTCACCTGGTCCGGCACCACCCGCGCCGCCCTCGACGGTGTCTCCGTGTACCCGCACAGCGAGACGGGTGCGATCCCCACCTGGATCGGCGTCGGCGGCAGCCCCCAGTCCGTCGTCCGCACCGCCCAGTACGGGTTCTCCCTGATGCTGGCGATCATCGGCGGCGACGTGGCCCGCTTCGCCCCGTTCTCCGAGCTGTTCCGGCGGGCACTCGCCGAGTTCGGCCACCCCGCACGCCCCATCGGTGTGCACGCGCCCGGCCATGTCGCCGCCACCGACGAACAGGCGCAGGAGGAATTCCTGCCCGCCTTCCAGCAGTTGATCGCCGGAGTGGCCCGGGAGCGCGGCTTCCGCACCTCGACCCGCGAGAGCCTCATGCGGGACGTCGGCCCCGGCGGCGCGCTGCACGTCGGTTCGCCCGAGACCGTGGCCCGTAAGATCACGGCCACCCTCAAGACCCTCGACGCGACCCGCTTCAACCTGAAGTACGGCATCACCGGCATGCCCCACGACGCCCTCATGACCACCATCGAGCTGTACGGCACGAAGGTGGCCCCGCTGGTGCGCGAGATGATGGCGGACTGACGCGCCGCCGCCCTGGGGGAGGCGGCGACCCGCAGCCCGCCGAGCCCCTAGTGGTGGTCGCCCGAGCCGCGTGTGAACGACTTGAACGTGTGGCTGAAGTACCAGGTGTCCTGCGCGATCCCGGAGCAGTTGTTGGCGGCCCCGGTGCCCACGCAGCTGCCGTTGTCGCGCTGGAGCGCCCAGAAGGACAGGGTGTTGATGCCCCGGGCGGCGGCCCAGTTCCTCACCGTGACCGCGTTCTGCGTGGTGAAGGTCTCCGCCGGGCCGAAGTCGTCGATGCCGGGCATCTCGGTGACGCCGATCGTCTTCCACAGCTTCGCCGGGTTCGACTTCGGGTGGAGCGCGGCGAGTTGGGAGTGCAGACCGGTCGCGGCGGTCTTGGTGTCCTGCGCCATGTCGTGGGCGGCGCCGTCGTAGTAGTCGAACGTCATGATGTTGACGACGTCCACGCGCGCGCCGTTGTCGACCGCGTTCTGCAGCAGGGCGACGCCGTTGGGCGCGAGACCGGTGGTGGTCGTCGGCAGCGTGTAGGAGAACTCCACGCTGCGGCCGGTGTGTCGGGCCCAGCGCTGCACCTTCGCGATCGCCTTGTTGCGGCGGTCGATGCCGGCCGTGTTGTTGATGGAGTCGGCCTCGATGTCGAGGTCGATACGGCTCACGCCGTACGTCGTCACCAGGCTCTCGTAGACCTTGGCGATGGCGTCGACGTCGGTGCAGCTGTCGGCGAGTTCGGTGTTGGTGGTGTCCGCGCTGTAGCCGCCGAAGGACGGGATGACGTTGCCGCCGCGCGCCTGGATCGTGGCGATGTCCTTGCCGAAGGTGGACTGCGCGATCGGCTGGGCGGGCTGGCCGTTCCAGTACGCCGTGCACGAACCGGGCGCCTCGGTCTGCAGGAAGGCCATCGTCAGGTACTTGTTGCCGGACGCGGCGGCGAGCGCCGCCGGGCTCTCACCGGTCCACGCCTCGAAGTACGGCGCCGCCACATGGTCCGGCATGGGCCGCGCGCGGTGCGAGGCGTCCGCGGCACCCCCGCCGAGTGCGACGAGCCCCGTGGACAAGGCGGTTACGGCCGCGCAGGACAGTGACGCGCGGAGAAGCCCAGGTCGTCTCATTGACGCTCCCATGCTGAAAGGAGAGAAGTCGCCCCGGACCGGGACGAACAGCGACCATATTTGGACTAGACCAATCGTCTGTCAAGGTTCTTTACAGTGAACTGGCCGTGCCGGTACGGGAATTCGACCTGGGACGCCCGGGGTGTGCGGGCGGGGTCAGTGGTGGTGCTGGTGCTCGTGTGCCTGCTCGCCCTGGTCCGGTGAGCCGCCCATCATCCGCAGCATGGCCGGACCGCCGCTGCGCAGGAACCGTACGACCAGACTCGCGGCCAGCAGCAGGAACACGATGTTCAGCCAGGTCGTGTAGTTCCACGTGATGCCGTCGTCGGGGATCTTGGCGTCGGCCTGGTCCGGGATCAGCCCCAGGCCCCCGAAGGCGAACTCGACGACGTAACCCGCGACGGCCATCGCGGCGAAGAAGGTGACCAGCAGGAAGCCGGCCATCCGGGCGCCGTAGTACTTCCGGTAGATGTTCAGGATGGGCAGGATCAGCAGATCGGCGTAGAGAAAAGCGATCACCCCGCCGAAGCTGATGCCGCCCTTCCACAGCACCACCGCCAGGGGCACGTTGCCGATCGAGCACACGAAGGTCGCGATGGCCACCAACGGGCCGACGAGCGGGCCGACCAGCTTCGCGGCGAGGGGGTGGTCCGCGAGGAAGAACGTGTGCCAGAAGCTGTCCGGCACCCAGGCGGCGATCGCCCCCGCGATCAGCAGTCCGGCCACCAGGTCGCGCAGGATCGCCGCCCACTCCATCACGAAGATGTGTGCGACGGACGTGAACCCGTCCCGCGAGAACAGCCGGCGGACGAAGCTCCCCTCGCCCCCGATCGACATGTCCATCGCCGCGTGCCCCTCCATGGAGCCGGCCAGCCCGCGCTCCGCCTGCTCCTGCGCCCGGTCCAGCAGCCGCTGCCGCAGGAAGAACCGGAACAGCACCGCGAGCACGACGATCATGATCGGCCCGCCGACGAACTCGGCCGCGGTGAACTGCCAGCCCATCAACAGGGCCAGGATCACGCCCAGTTCGACGACGAGGTTGGTCGAGGCGATCTCGAAGGCCATCGCGGCGGTGAAGTTCGCGCCCTTGCGGAACAGCGACCGCGCGAGCGCGACGGCCGCGTACGAACACGACGACGAGGCCGCGCCGAGCCCCGCGGACAGCGCGAGCGTGCGCGGCCGGTCGTCACCCAGCAGCCGTACGACCGTGGACCGACGCACCACCGCCTGCACGACGGCGGAGAGCGTGAAGCCGAGGATCAGCGCCCAGGTCACCTCCCAGGTCATCGACCCGGCAATGGACAACGCGTGCCCGATCGCTTCCATGAACCCGCCCCTCTCCCGTGTGCGACAGGCAGGACTGTACCCCTAGGGGGTATCACTCGCAGGGAGGGAGCCGCCTCGGAACCGCCACTGGATCTCGTCGAGCTGTCGAGAGCCGACCCCCCCCGGGCGGAAGAGGAATCACGGATGGCCCATGACACCGGGCTTCCGCCGGGGGCTGCTCGGACTCAGCTGACGGGCCGGCGTACCACGGCGACGTCCCGGGGGGAGAGGACCGGGAAGCCGTCGTCGCCCGTGCTGCCGACGAGGAGTTCGCCGGTCAGGCCGGTCAACGGGACTGTGTCGTCGGTGCGGTTGACCAGGAACAGGTAGCGGCTGTCGGCGTTCCGGCGCACGGTCAGTTCCACAACTCCCTTTGCGGAGTGGGGGAGTTCGCTGACGACACCGGCGGGCGCGAGCAGCTCGGGGAGCAGGCCCGTGAGGCCTTCGCGGCCCAGCCGGGTGGAGACGTACGCGGCCGAACCTCCGCCCACCGTACGGCGGGTGACGGCGGGACGGCCGGTGTAGGCGCCGCTGCGGTAGTGGGCCAGCACCTCCACCTCGGGGTCGGTCACCGTGATCCGGTCGGTCCACAGGGAACCGGTGGCGGTGCCGTCGAGGTCCAGCTCGACCGTGTCGCCGTCGAGCAGCGGGCCGAACTCCTCGATGCGGATGCCCAACAGGTCGCGCAGGGCGCCCGGGTAGCCGCCGAGCCAGATGTGGTCGTTCTCGTCGACGACACCGGAGAAGTAGGTGGAGACGAGGTGGCCGCCCTGCTCGACGTAGCGCGTGAGTTCCTTGGAGAGGGCCGCCGGGATCATGTGGAGGACCGGCGTGATGACCACGTCGTAGCGGTCGAGGGCGGTCTGCGCCGTGACGAGGTCGGCGCGGACGCCGAGGTCGAGGAGGGCGGAGTACCAGTCGAGCGCTTCCTGGCGGTAGTCGAGGCGGTCGGTGGGGTGCGAGTCCTGCTCGCTCGCCCACCAGGACTCCCAGTCGAAGACGATGCCGACCCGGGCGGTCTCGCGGTCGGACCCGGCGATGGGGGCCAACGTGCGCAGGGTGCGGCCGAGTTCGGCCACCGCGCGGAAGACCTCGCTGTCGGCTCCGGCGTGCGGGACCATCGCGGAGTGGTACTTCTCGGCGCCGGCCGCGGACTGGCGCCACTGGAAGTAGCAGACGGCGTCGGCTCCGTGCGCGACGTGCAGCAGCGCGTCGCGGGCGAGGTCGCCGGGGCGCTTCGCGACGTTGACGGGCTGCCAGTTGACCGCGCTGGTGGAGTGCTCCATCAGGAACCACGGGCGGCCGGCGGAGATGCCGCTGACGAGGTTCGCGGAGAACGACAGCTCGTCGCGGTCCTGCGAACCGGGCGTCACGTAGTGGTCGTTGGAGACGAAGTCGATCTCGGACGCCCAGTCGGCGTAGTTCATGCCCTTGGTGTTGCCCATCACCATGAAGTTGGTGGTGACCGGCACGTCCGGGGTGATCTCGCGCAACAGGTCGCGCTCGGCGCGGAGATGGTCCTTGAGCGCGTCCGAGGAGAAGCGCTTGAAGTCCAGTTGCTGGGTCGGGTTCGGGAACGAGGCGGCCAGCCGGGGCGGCAGGATCTGCTCCCAGTCGCTGTACCGCTGGGACCAGAAGGCCGTGCCCCAGGCCTGGTTGAGCGTGTCGACGGTGGTGTAGCGGGCGCGCAGCCAGTCGCGGAAGGCGCGGGCCGCGTCGTCGGAGTAGTCGTAGACGTTGTGGCAGCCCAGCTCGTTGGAGACGTGCCATGCCACCAGCGCGGGGTGGTTCGCGTAGCGCTCGGCCAACTTCCGTACCAGGCGCAGCGCGTGGTCGCGGAAGACGGGCGAGGTGGGACGCCAGTGCTGACGGCCACCGGGCCACAGGGTCTCGCCGGCGGCGGTCACCGGGAGGATCTCCGGGTGCTCCGTGCTCAGCCATGGCGGCGGGGACGCGGTCGCGGTGGCGAGGTCGACGCCGATACCGCCCGCGTGCAGCAGGTCCATGATCTCGTCCAGCCAGCCGAAGTCCCATGCGTCCCGGGCCGGTTGGATACGAGCCCAGGAGAAGATTCCCACGGAGACGATGCTGACGCCGGCCTCGCGCATCAGCCGGACGTCCTCGTCCCACACCTCGCGCGGCCACTGCTCCGGGTTGTAGTCGGCGCCGTAGGCGAGGCGGGGGGTGGTGGGTTCACCGTCCGGCCCGTGCCGCAACTGGGACAGGAGGGTGGAGATCATGGTGGTCCTTCCGGTTACTGCACTGGCGGTACGAGATGCGTGCTGCGTGGTGGGTCACGGGCGGCCGCCGCCGGGCGGAGTGCTGCTCGGCGGCGGCTCCCGAGGAGGTGCCGGTTACTGCTCGGTGCCTTGCGGGCGGGTCACTTGTTGACCGTGAAGCCCTGCTCGTTGCCGTACTTGACGGAGGCGTCCTGCCAGCTCTTCAGACCCTGGGCCAGCGTCGTACCGGAGATGTACGCCTTGCCGACGGTGTCGTTGAAGATCGAGTTGGCGTACTGCTGGAAGGGCAGGTACGACCAGTCGGACGCGACCTCGGACGCGGACTGGGCGAAGATCTGGTTGGCCTTCTGCCCGCCGAAGTACGGGAACGCCTTGTTCTGGAACGCCGCGGACTGCTGCTCGGCCTTGGTGGCCGGGAAGGCGCCCTCGTTCACGCGGGTCTGGATGCCGGCGCCGGCGTTGGCGTACTGGACGAACGCGTAGGCGAGTTCCTTGTTCTTGCCCAGGGCGGGCAGGGTGAGGGACGAACCACCGTTCTCCGCGCTGGCCTTGCCGCCCGCGGTCCACTGCGGCATCGGCGCCGCGCGCCAGTCACCGGAGGCACCGGCGACACCGCTGACGAAGTTGGCGGGCATCCAGGCACCCGTGGTCAGGGTGGCGATGGTGCCGTCACCGAGGCCCTTGTACCAGTCGTCGGTCCAGCCGTTGATCGGCGCGAGGAGCTTCTCGTCGATCAGCTTCTGCCAGGTCTCGGTGTACTTCTTGGCGCCCGCGTCCTCGAAGTTGACCGTCACCTTGGTGCCGTCGACCTTGTAGGGGCGCGAACCGGCCTGCCACAGCATGCTGGTGGTGAAGCCCGCGTCACCGGCGTCGTTGGCGATGTACGCCTTCGGGTCGGCCTTGTGCAGCTTGCGGGCCGCGACGACGTACTCGTCCCACGTGGTCGGGACGGCGATCTTGTACTTGTCGAAGACCTTCTTGTTGTAGAACATCGCCATCGGGCCCGAGTCCATCGGCAGGCCGTAGACCTTGTCGCCGTCGCTCACCGCGTTCCACGGACCGGCCGTGTACTTGGAGGCCAGCTTGTCCGCGCCGTAGGGCGTCAGGTTCGTCAGGCCCTTGGTGAGGGAGTACTGGCTGAGCGCGAAGTACTCGACCTGGGCGACGTCGGGGACGCCCTTGCCGGCCGCGATCGCGTTCGACAGCGCCGTGTAGTGCTTGTCGCCGGACCGGTCGCTGACCAGGTTGATCTTGACCTTGGGGTACTTCTTCTGGAAGTCGGCGGCGACCGTCTTCAGCGTGGGCTCCCAGGCCCAGACCGTGACCGAGCCGCCCTTCTTGAGGGCCGCCTGGATGTCCGAGGCGGAGACGGCCTTCGTGCTGGAGCTGTCGTCACCGGAGCCGCCGCAGGCGGTCGCCCCCAGGGCGAGGACGGAGAGGATGGCCATGCCGCGCAGCAGGCGGCCGGTAGTTCTGCGCATGGAGGTGCTTCCACTTCTTCGTGGGTGGGACTTCTTGAGGGTGGGGTTATTCCTTGACGCTTCCGGCGGCGAGACCGGACTGCCAGTACTTCTGCAGCAGCAGGAACGCGGCGATCAGCGGCACGATGGTGAGCAGCGAACCGGTGATCACCAGGTTGAAGATCACGTCACCACCGATCGTCTGGGCCTGGGAGTTCCAGGCGTCCAGGCCCAGGGTCAGGGGGTACCAGTCCGGGTTCTTGATCATGATCAGCGGAAGGAAGTAGTTGTTCCACGTCGCGACCGTGGTGAACAGCAGGACCGTCACGACACCGGGGGCGAGCAGCGGCAGGGACACCTGGAAGAAGGTGCGGATCTCGCCCGCGCCGTCGATCCGGGCGGCCTCGAGGAGCTCGACCGGGATGGCCTCGGTGGCGAACACCCACATCAGGTACAGGCCGAACGGCGAGACCAGGGAGGGGATGATCACCGCCCACGGGGTGTCCGTGAGCCCCATCTTGCTGAACATCAGGAATGTCGGCACCGCGAGGGCCGTACCCGGGACGGCGACCGCGCCGATGACCACGGCGAAGACGGCGCGCTTGCCCGGGAACTTGAACTTGGCCAGCGCGTAGCCGCCGAGGATCGACAGGAAGGTGGCACCGCCGGCGCCGAGCACGACGTACAGCAGGGTGTTCAGCAGCCAGCGGACGAAGATGCCGTCGTGGTAGGTGAACGTGTCGTGGATGTTCTGCCAGAGCGCGAAGTGGTGGGCGAACCACAGGCCGTTGGAGTCGGCGAGGCCTGCCTGCGTCTTGGTCGCGTTGATGACCAGCCACAGCAGCGGCACCACGGTGTAGACCAGGATCAGTCCGGTCAGCACGGTCAGCAGCACACTGCGCTTGGGACGCCCGGGGGAGTGCTTCTTGCGCGGGGTGCGCAGCCGGGGTGCGCTCTTCGAACCGCCGCCGGACGCGGCCGACGCCGAGGGAGAGGCGGTGGTGACGGGGGTGCTCATGGCTCAGGCTCCCTTGCGCATGCCGCGGAGCTGCACGACGTAGGCGATGACCATGGTGATCAGCCCCATGATGATGGCGACCGCCGCGGAGTAGTTGTGCTGCTGTCCGTTGAAGGACAGTGAGTACGTGTAGAAGTTCGGCGTGTAGTCCGTCGTGATCGCGTTGCGCGCCAGCGGCCGCAGGATGCTCGGCTCGTTGAAGAGCTGGAAGCTGCCGATGATCGAGAAGATCGTCGCGATGACCAGGGCGCCCCGGATCGCGGGGAGCTTGATGGCCGTGATCACCCGGAACTGCCCGGCGCCGTCGATCTCCGCCGCCTCGTACAGCGAGTTCGGGATGACCCGCAGCGCGGAGTAGAAGATCAGCATGTTGTAGCCGACGAACTCCCAGGTCACGATGTTGCCGATCGACGCCAGCACCAGGTGCGCGGAGAGCGGGTCGGGCAGTGTGACGTCGAACGCGCTGTTGATGTCACCCACCAGACCGAACTGGGTGCCGTACATGAAGCCCCACATCAGGGTGGCGACCACGGCGGGCACGGCGTACGGCAGGAAGATCGAGATCCGGAAGAAGTCCCGGCCGAAGAGCCGGCCGCTGTCCAGGGCGAGCGCCACGAACAGGGCGATGCCGAGCATGATCGGCACCTGGATCACCAGGAACAGCGAGACCCGCTCCAGGGAGGACCAGAACTGGTCGTCCTGGAAGGCCTGCTTGTAGTTGTCCAGGCCGACGAAGTGGTTGCCGCCGATGAGCTGGTCGCGGAAGAGGCTGAGATAGATCGAGTAGGCGATCGGAGCCAGGAAGACGAAGGCGAAGACCACCGCGAAGGGTCCGATGAAACCCCACCCTGTCCAGGAACGGCGGTCCCGTTTCGCCGAGGGCCTGTCAGGAGGCCGAGTCGCGGCCGCAGGGGGCTGAAGCGTCGTCATGTAGTTCCTCGCTCGTCCATCTCGGAACCGGCGTCACACGCCGTCGCGATGTTGCGTAAACAGCACGGTCCACAACGGCCCCGGCCTGTTATGTTTACGTAAACATCTGATGGCGGCATGTCTACACTGCCCCAATGTCGGTGGTCAAGGGTCGTCCGACGAAACACGACCGTGGCAATCGGATCGATATGTGAGGGAGACGGGTGGACACAGCGGACGGTGCCTCGGCGAGAAAAGACGGGGCACGCGCGCGTGGCGGGAAGCGTTCCGCGCGGCGCGCCCAGAGCGCCTCGATGGCGGATGTCGCACGCGTGGCGGGCGTGTCCTCACAGACCGTCTCCCGCGTGTCGAACGGCTACGCGGGCGTCAACGAGGAGACCAGGCAGCAGGTTCTCGCCGCCATGAAGGAACTGGGCTACCGGCCCAACAGCGCGGCCCGCGCCCTGAAACGCGGCGAGTTCCGCACCATCGGAGTGATCACCTTCAACCTCTCCACCACGGGCAACATGCGCACCCTTGAGGCGATCGCCACCTCCGCCGCGCACGAGGGCTACGCCGTCACGCTGTTGCCGGTCGCCGTCCCCACGCAGGACGAGGTGCGCGGCGCGTTCTCCCGGCTGGGCGAACTCGCCGTCGACGCGGTCATCGCGATCATGGAGGTCCACCTCCTGGACGCGGCGACCATCTCCCTGCCGCCGCACGTCCAGGTCGTCGTCGCCGACTCCGACGCGGGCGACCGCTACAGCGTGGTCGACACCGACCAGAACGGCGGCGCGCGGGCCGCCGTACGCCATCTCCTCGACCTCGGGCATCGCACGGTCTGGCATTTGGCGGGACCCGAGGAGTCGTTCGCCGCGCAGCGCCGCGCCGACGCCTGGAGCGCCGAACTCACCGACGCGGGACGGCCGGTGCCTCCCGTCGTACGGGGCGACTGGTCCGCTGAATCCGGCTACCGCGTGGGACTGGAACTCGCCCAACAGGCCGACTGCACGGCCGTGTTCGCGGCCAACGACCAGATGGCCCTTGGCCTGTTGCGAGCCCTGCACGAGCGCGGCCGGCGCATCCCCGAGGACGTCAGCGTCATCGGCTTCGACGACATCCCCGAGGCCGGTTCCTTCCTGCCGCCCCTCACCACCGTCCACCAGGACTTCGCCGAGGTCGGCCGCCTGTGCGTGGAGGGCGTCCTGCGGCGGATGCGGCAGCGGAGCGAGGAGCACGGCACCACGCTCGTGCCCACGAAGCTCGTCATACGCGACAGCACGGCACCGCCCGTCGCCTGAACGAAAGGGCCCTCCCGCGCGCGGGAGGGCCCTTTCGTTGGGGTTGCTCAGGCCGTGGTCTCGGGGCGGCCGGGACGGGACCAGTGCGTGTGGAACGTGCCCGTGCGGTCCGTACGGCCGTAGGTGTGCGCGCCGAAGAAGTCGCGCTGGCCCTGGAGCAGGGCCGCCGGCAGCCGGTCGGCGCGCAGCGTGTCGTAGTGGGACAGCGCGGCGGAGAACGCCGGGACCGGAATGCCGCGGCGCGCCGCCGAGGCGACGACCTCGCGCCAGGGGACCTGCGCGTCGCCGATCTCCCCCGCGAAACTCTCCTCGCTCAGCAGGCTGACCAGCCCCGGGTCCGCCGTGTACGCGGCACGGATGCGGTCCAGGAACGAGGCGCGGATGATGCAGCCGCCGCGCCAGATCCCGGCGACCGCCGCGAGGTCGATCGACCAGTCGAACTCGGCCGCCGCGTCCTGGATCATCTTCCAGCCCTGGTCGTAGGCGATGACCTTCGACGCGTACAGCGCCTGCTCGACCTGGGCGGTGAACCGGTCGGCCTCGGTGCGGCTCAGCGGGGGAGTGGTGCCGCCCGGCAGTCCCCGGTAGGCGGCGCGCAGGGCGCCCTGGCTGGAGGAGGCGCGGGCGAAGGTGGCCTGCGCGATCGCGGTGACCGGCGAGCCCAGCTCCAGCGCGGTCTGCACGGTCCAGCGGCCGGTGCCCTTCTGCCCGGCCGCGTCGGTGACGATGTCGACGAACGCCTTGCCGGTCTCCGCGTCGGTGTGCGCGAGGACCTCGGCGGTGATCTCGATCAGATAGGAGCCGAGGCGTCCTTCGTTCCAGCGCTGGAAGATCTCCGCGATCTCGGCCGGGGTGTAGCCGCCGACCTGGCGCAGCAGGTCGTAGGCCTCGGCGATGAGCTGCATGTCGGCGTACTCGATGCCGTTGTGCACCATCTTGACGAAGTGCCCGGCGCCGTCGGTCCCGATGTGCGTGGAACAGGGCTCGCCGTCGACCTTCGCGCTCACGGACTCGAACATCGGGCCCAGCACGGCGTACGACTCCGCCGAACCGCCGGGCATGATCGACGGCCCGTTCAGCGCGCCCTCCTCACCGCCGGAGACACCGGCGCCGACGAAGTGCAGGCCCTTGTCGCGCAGGGCGGCCTCGCGGCGGCGGGTGTCGGCGAAGTGGGCGTTGCCGCCGTCGATGATCATGTCGCCGGGCTCCATCAGCTCGGCGAACTCGTCGATCACGGCGTCGGTGGCAGGCCCGGCCTGGACCATGATCATCAGACGGCGGGGCTTCTCCAGCGCGGCCACGAACTCCCGCGCGGTCTCGGCCGGGACGAAGGCTCCCTCGTCGCCGTACTCCTTCATCAACTCATGGGTCCGGTGCGGCGACCGGTTGTGGACGGCGACCGTGTAGCCGTTGCGGGCGAAGTTCCGCGCGAGGTTGCGGCCCATCACGCCGAGGCCGGTGACGCCGATCTGGGCGGTTCCGTCGGCGGCGGGGTCGTGCGGTGCGGATGCGTTCATGGGGTGCCTGTTCTCCGAGTCGGTGACGTGGCGGGTCGGCGCTGGGCGCCCATGACCGCAGGTACGTGTGTGATCGCGAAATGACTCGACGTACGGGCCACGGATTCGTCATTCGTTCCGGCGGTGAGTCCCTGAACCGCACCACCAGGCAGTCCCCGCGGGCGGCCTACGTACAATGCGGCCTGACTATGGGTGACTCACTGGTTCGGTGTGCGACGTTCAACGTGCTGCACGGTCGGCCGATCGACCCGGACGGCCGTCCGACGGCCACGCTCACCGGCGATCTCTCCGCGCCCCTCGCCGAGGCCGTCGCATCCCTGGACGCCGACATCGTGGCGCTCCAGGAGATCGACCGGCTCCAGGAGCGGTCGGGCGGCGTCGACCAGGCGGCGGTCGCCGCCGAGGCGATGGCCGCTCGGGACTGGCGCTACGCGACGGCGCTGCACTGCCGTTCCGTACCGGGCCGGGGCTGGGTCCTCGACCCGGCCGAGCCCGGGATGCGGGTCTACGGCCACGAAGCCCGCCGGCCCCAAGTCCCCTCGCACGGCGTCGCGTTGCTGTCCCGGCTCCCGGTCCGCGAGTGGCATGCGCTACGGCTCCCGGCAGCGCCCTTCGGCATGCCGCTGCGGGTGGCCGGGCGGGCCGTTCCGGTGCTGGCCCGGGACCAGGCGCGGGCCGCGCTGGCGGCCGTACTGGAAGGACCGCACGGCCCGTTCACCGTCGTGGCCGTGCATCTCTCGTTCGTGCCGGGGTGGAACATCGGGCAACTGCGCTCCGTGCGCCGCTGGATCGCCGAACTGCCCCGACCCCAGCTGCTGATGGGCGACTTCAACCTGATCGGCGCACTGCCCCGGGTCGCGCTCAACGCGTCCGCGCGGCGCGGCTGGCGGGGCTCGGCGCGGCAGGCGACCTTTCCCTCGCACCGCCCGCTCGTCCAGCTCGACCACATCCTGCTGAACGGGCTCGGCGAGGACGCCGTAGGGGCGGTGCGGGTGCCCAGGACGGCGATCTCGGATCACCGGCCGCTGGTGGTGGAGCTGTCCCTGTGAGTCAGTTCCACAGGGGGTACGTCACGACGTGCGCGAACTTGTCGGGCCGGCCCGCGGTGTACGTCAGGCTGATCTGGCCGTACTGCTGCACCTGGGGGTGCCGCTTCCAGGTCTGCGGGGTGTCGAGGCGGACGACGACCGGGTACGAGTGGAACTTGCCCGCCGCGCAGTAGGGGACGCAGTCGTTCACCATGTTGACGCCCGTGGCCGTCGCGGAGGTGTCGTTCCAGGACGTCCAGTGCAGCGACGTGAGGCGGCTGTTGCCGTCCCCGCACGCGAGCGTGAAGTCGGAGGGGCGCACCTCGGGGTGCCACAGGCAGTCGACGAGGACGGGGCTCTGGAACTGCCGGTGAGCGGCCACCGGCTCCGTGCGCACCGATGCCGCGGCCGAGCTGCCGACAGCCGGCGCCAGCAGGGCGGCGGCACACAGCGTGACGACTCCGACCATGGTGTGTTTGTACATGTCCGCTCCCGGCCGCCTGTTCGTCCTCGTCGCCCCGTACTCGCACCGGCGGGGGACCCGCCTGTCGAGGCACACGATCTCGTCTCCCTGTTGACGCTACGACCGTGTCGGAGGTTCCACCACTCGTACGGACCAACGACACGCCCGGGAGAGAGTGGCGGGACGGGCGCGGTCGGGGCCGGGAACACCCGGCCCCGGGCGGCTCAGGCGGGCCGTACGGCGCCCCGGATGGCGGCCGAACCGGCGTAGAAGATCGACTCCTCGCGGATCGGCGTCCCCGGGCTCGGCGCGTGGATCATCAGGCCGTTGCCGGTGTAGAGACCGACGTGGTCGACGCTGTCGTGGAAGAACAGCAGGTCACCGGGGCGGATGTCGGTGAGCGGGACGAGCGTGCCGGCGCTCGACTGTTCCTGCGCGGTGCGCGGGAGGTGGACGCCCGCGGCCTTCCAGGAGGCCTGGGTGAGGCTGGAGCAGTCGTACGCGTCCGGTCCCGCCGCGCCCCACAGGCAGGGCCTGCCGATCTGGGCGCGGGCGAAGGCGAGCGCGATGGCGGTCTTGCTCTGGGTGCCCGCGTCCGGGGCGACGGGGACGGGCGCGGCGACCGTCGGGCTCATGGCCGGGGCCGCCGGGAGAATGATCTCCGGGGCCATGGCCGGCGCGGCGGCCGCGGTGACCTCGGGGGCGAGCAGCGGAGCCGCGGCGAAGGAGACCTCGGGCCCGAGGAGGGGCGCCGCGGCGAAGGCGACCTCGGCGGCGGGCGGGACCGGCTGCCACTCCTGCTGCGGCGGGCGCCAGTCCTGCGGCGGCGCGGGGTACGCGGTCGGCTGCTCGGGCATCAGGGGCAACTGGCCCGTGGACCAAGGCTGTTGCTCGGGCAGGGCGGGCATCTGGCCGGTGGACCAGGGTTGTTGCTGCGGCATGGCGGGCAGCTGGCCGGTGGACCATGCCTGCTGCTCGGTCACCATCGGCATCTGGCCGCTGGACCAGGGGGTCTCCGGGGCGGCCACGATCGGCGTCTGGCCGGTGGACCACGTCTGCTGCTCGGTCACCATCGGCATCTGGCCGCTGGACCAGGGCGTCTCCGGCGCGGCCACGATCGGCGTCTGCCCGGTCGACCACGTCTGCTGCTCGGGGATCACGGGTGTCTGCCCGGTCGACCACGTCGGCTCCGGCGCGGCCACGACGGGCATCTGGCCGGTGGCCCAAGGCTGTTGCTCGGGCACGACCGGTATCTGGCCCGTGGAGGTGGCCTGTTGCTGGGCCGCGAGCGGTATCTGCCCAGTGGACGCGGCCTGTTGCTGGGTCACGACCGGCATCTCTCCGGTGGACCAGGTCTGTTGCTGGGGTATGGCGGGCAGCTGGCCCGTGGACCATGCCTGCTGCTCGGTCACCATCGGCATCTGACGGCTGGACCAGGGAGTCTCCGGTGCGGCCACCATTGGCATCTGACCGCTGGACCAAGGGGTCTCCGGTGCGGCCACGATCGGCATCTGGCCGGTCGACCATGGCTGCTGCTCGGGGATCACCGGGGTCTGCCCGGTCGACCAAGTCGCCTCCGGTGTAGGCCAGTTGGACTCGGCGGGCGGCCAGGTGGCCAGCGCCGGGGCCGGTTCGGAGCGCGGTGCGGCGATGGACGGGAGCAGGTTGAGGTCCGCGGTGAGCGGGTCGAAGGCCGGAGCCGGGGCGAAGGTCGGTGCGAACTGCTGCGGCTGTGCGAAGGGCGCCGGTGTCATCTCGACGGCGGGCACGGGCGGCAGGTCGAGCATGGTCGGCTGGGGCAGCTGCGGTGCCTGCGGTGCCTGCGGTGCCTGCGCCTGCGGTGTCTGCGGCGCGGCGGGCAGCAACTCGGCGACCGGCCGCGCGGTCAACTCCGCGACGGGGGAGGCGAGGTGCTGGCTGGTGATGTCCGGTACGGACGTCCCCGCGGTCAGCTCGGCGACAGCGCGGCCGGGCTGCGCTTCGAGCGCCCGCCCGCCGCCGTCACCCTCGGGGCGTCGCTCGGAGCGCTCGGAACGTGCCGCCGCCGGACGGCCCGTCCTGCTGGGCGGCAGGATCGCCGGTACGGTCGGGCCGAGTTGGGCCCGCGCCCGGTCGAACAACTGCCGGGTGACGGCGTCGAGGGCGGGGTCGGAAGGACGCGGAGCGCCGGACCGGGGTTCGACACGCTTGCGCGGGCCCCCGGACATCGCACGGGTGGCGTTGTAGTTCCCGGTGGCCGTCTCGGCCCGGTCGTAAAGGGAGTTGATCCGCCGCTGGACTTCGTCACGGCTGGGTCGGTCGTCCACGGTGGGGCCACTGCCTCCGGTGCGCGTACTTCGTTCTGCCGGCATGGCAGACGTGCTCCTTCCGTAACGCGCCTACCGGGTTAGCTGTCGGGTTCGGGCGGTCGATCACGGAAGGTGTGCCCTACGGTCCTTGCCCAGATGGGCGGTTGGGCCGATTCACCCCAAGTCGGTTGGGTCCCCGGTTCCGGCTGTCGCGAGCGACGCACCGGATTCGACGCGAGCCGCGCGGCCCGGCGCTGATCGCCGGTGTAGGTCGTACGGCCTGGGCGTCAACCTAGCCAACGTGTGTGCCTCATGTGAAGGTTGAAGCGCGATATGTCCGATACGTATTTGTGACCTTTACCTCGTCCTGGGTGTGGCGAGGGCTCTTGGGGGCCACCGTGCCAGGAGCTCCATAAGAGGTCGCTATGAATTTTTGGGACGGTTGAACACACCGGCACCCCGCCCCGTATTGGTGCGGGGGATTTCCATGCCGGGACGAGCCGGGCCGACCGATACGTGTAGGAGCAACTTCCTTGGCACGCAACACGCGCAGACGCCCCACGGGCGCACGACGCGCGACGATGGCAGCAGTCGCCCTGATGCTGGGCGGCGGAGGACTGGTGGCGGCGAACGTCTACGCGTCGGCGTCCGAGGGCTGGGGCGGTGACACCACCCAGCAAGGGTCTCCCGATGCGGCATCGGACGGCGCGACGATCGACTGCCCGGACATCGGGACCCAGTTGACGACGGTGCCCGACGCGGCGAAGACCGAGGTCGACAACCAACTCGCGCTTCTGGACCAGCAGATAACCGAGGCCTACCAGAAGCTCAAGGACTCCACCGAGTCCATACGCCAGGACGCCTCCTTCGCCGACAACGCGATCATGAATCCGTTGAAGGAGAAGCGGGCCGCGACGATCGGCCGGATCGACGACGCCATCGCGCGTGTCGGCGACCGCCCGGAGGGACTCGACGCGCTCGCCGGCTGCACGCTGATCGCGCCCACGAACGGGTCCGACGACCAGAGCGGCGACGACAAGGGCAACGGCGACGCCAGCGGGGCCGCCACTGCCGGCGGTGACGCCAGCGCCAGCGCCGGCGGCCAGGACCAGCAGGGCAACCAGCCCTCCACCAACGGACCGGTCGCCTCGGACTACGCGGACATCACCTCCGTACAGCCCAACGTGAACGCGGCACAGGACCAGGCCGACGCCTCCCGCGGCACGTTCGTCACCGCCTGTGGGGTGAACGAGAACGGCCTGTTCAACTCCGACAACGTGATCGTCGCCCCCGGGGTGACCAACGGCGCCCACCACTTCCACGACTACGTCGGCAACCAGTCCAACAACGCGTTCGCCAGTGACGACGACCTGGCGAAGGCGAACACGAGCTGCGAGAACCAGGGCGACAAGTCCACGTACTACTGGCCCGTGCTGCGTCTGCAGAACGGCAAGCAGGAGCGGGACGCCGACAAGCCCGGCGGCGGCACCGAAGGCAACTCCGGCCAGATCGTCACGGCCAGGGCGGCCACGCTGACGTTCGTGGGCAACCCGAAGAGCAAGGTCGTCGCGATGCCGCGCCTCCTGCGCATCATCACGGGTGACGCGAAGGCCTTCGTGAACGGCCCGGCCAACGCCAACGCCTCCTGGAGCTGCACCGGTTTCGAGGACCGGCAGCTCAAGGACAAGTACCCGCTGTGCCCGTCCGGCAGTGACGTCGTGCGCACCTTCAAGTTCCAGAGCTGCTGGGACGGCCGCAACATCGACAGCGCCAACCACCGCACCCACGTGGCCTTCGAGGCCGCCGACGGCACCTGCCCCGCCGGCTTCGAGGCCATCCCGCAGCTGGTCCAGCGGATCGTCTACGACGTGAAGGCGCCGAGCCTCCAGGACGGCGGGAAGACGACTCCGCTGTTCGCGGTGGACTCCTTCCCCGAGCAGCAGCACAAGCCCGTCACCGACCACGGCGACTTCATCAACGTCTTCGACGAGGGCCTGATGAAGGACATGGTCAACTGCATCAACAACGGCGAGAAGTGCGGCGCGGGGACGGACAACGACCCCGGCGGCTCGGGCGACGGCTCCGGCTCGGGCGGCGGTTCGGGCAACGCCGGCGGCTCCGGCAACGGCGGCGGCTCCGGTTCCGGTGAACCGCAGGAGTCCCCGACGGCCACCGACAGCGCCCAGCCGACGGCCGGCGCGACCGCGTCCGACGAGCCCGCCGGGAACGGCGGCAACCAGGGCAACGGCGGGAACGCCGGCGGTGGTGACAACGGCGGCAACGCCGGAAGCGGTGACAACGGCGGGAACGGCGGAAAGGGTGACAACGGCGGCCAGGCCACCGCGGACCCCGCGACCAGCGCGCCCGACGACCAGCCCACCGACGTGCAGACCACGGACCCGGGATCGCTGACCACCGCCGTCTCGGTGCCCAAGGCTGACACGAAGACCGAGGGCTCCAAGTCGACGCCGACCCAGGGTGGTTCGGACGACAAGGCCGCCTCCGGTGGCGAGGTCGGCACCGCCGAGACGACGCCGCCCGCCGCGAGTTCCGGCGGCGAGAGCTACGCCGCCGTGAGCCCGAACGAGCCGCAGGCACAGGGCGGTCTCGCGGAGACCGGCGCGAACCTGTGGCCCGCCGTGGCCGGTGCGCTGCTGCTCGTCGCCGGGTTCGTGGTGCTCTACCGGAGCAAGCGCAGCTCCCGCTGACACCACGCACGGCTGTGATCAACTGCGGCCCGGTCACCCTCACTTGGGTGGCCGGGCCGCAGTGCGTTCAGCGCGTCGGGATCAGACGGCCGGCGCGGGGTACGTCGGGTACTCGACCCCGGTGACGTGCTGGACCACCCGGACGACCTGGCAGGAGTAGCCGAACTCGTTGTCGTACCAGAGGTAGAGGATCGCGTTGTCGCCGTCGACCTTGGTGGCGCCCGCGTCGATGATCGAGGCGTGGCGCGAGCCCATGAAGTCGCTCGACACCGCGTCGGGGGCGGTGGTGAAGTCGATCTGCCGCTTCAGCGGGGACGTCAGCGAGACGTCGCGCAGGTAGTCGAGGACCTCGGCGCGGGTGGTCTCACGGCCCAGGCGCAGGCTGAGGATGGCGATCGAGACGTCCGGCACCGGGACGCGGATCGAGCTGCCGGTGATCGGCGCCTTCAAGTCGGGCAGCGCCTTGGCGACGGCGGATGCGGCACCGGTCTCGGTGATCACCATGTTCAGCGGCGCCGAACGGCCGCGGCGGTCGGCCTTGTGGTAATTGTCCAGCAGGTTCTGGTCGTTGGTGAACGAGTGGACGGTCTCCACGTGGCCGCGCAGCACACCGTACTCGTCGGCCATCGCCTTCAGCGGCGGCACGATCGCGTTGGTGGTGCAGGACGCGCAGGACAGGATCCGCTCGTCGGGCTTGATGGTGTCGTGGTTGACGCCGTGCACGATGTTCGGGACGTCGTCCTTGCCGGGCGCGGTCAGGACGACCTTGTCGACGCCGGGCCGCAGATGCTGCGAAAGTCCTTGCCGGTCACGCCACTTGCCCGTGTTGTCGATGAGGATGGCGTCCTTGATGCCGTAGGCCGTGTAGTCGACCTCGGACGGGTCGCTCGCGTAGATCACCTTGATCTCGTTGCCGTTGGCGACGATCGTGCTGTTCGCCTCGTCGACGGTGATCGTGCCCTGGAACTGGCCGTGGATCGAGTCGCGGCGCAGCAGCGAGGCGCGCTTCACGATGTCCTGTTCCCCGCCCCGCCGTACGACGATGGCGCGCAGCCGCAGGCCGTTGCCCGAGCCGGACTTCTCGATGAGGAGGCGGGCGACCAGGCGGCCGATGCGGCCGAAGCCGTAGAGGACGACATCGCGGCCCTCGCGGCGCTCGATCTTGTTGGCGCCCGTGGCACCGGCGACGGCCTCGGCGGTGAACTCCTCGGCGGACAGGCCGCGTTCGTCGGCGCGGTGGGTCGCGGCAAGCATGCCGATGTCGATCTGCGAGGGGCCCAGGTCGAGCGTGGTGAGCGTCCGCAGGTAGGGGAGGGTCTCGGTGACGGAGAGTTCCTCGCCGTCGATCTGGCGGGCGAACCGGTGGGTCTTGAGGATGCTGACCACCGACTTGTTGACCAGGGAGCGGCTGTGCAGCAGGACGGTGACGTCCCGCTCGCGGTGCAGCTTCCCGATCATCGGGATCATCGACTCCGCGATCTCCTCGCGGGTCTTCCAGTTGGTGAACGAGTCCTCGTTGACAGGCACAGGTTTCTCTTTCGAGCTAGGCGGCGCTCATATGCTAACCCGCTGTTCATCTGCCCGTTCAGCAGGGGTACCGCCCGGCCCGTAGAAGGCCTGGAACGCCGTGAGGGCCCTGCCGACGCGCGTCGGCAGGGCCCTCATGGTGGTACTGGTGTCGCTGCTACACGTCCTGGGGCGCGCCGCTGCCCAGCAGGGCCGAGGCGTTCTCGAACGGCGTGAGCGCCTGCACGGGCGTCGCCTCGGGCAGACCGTGGCAGGTGAAGCCGAGCCGGGTCATGGCCCGGACGACCTCGCCGCTGTTGAAGTCACGCGGGTCCTGCCGGGTGATGACCTGCCCCACCTGCTTGACGGGGTAGCGGCGCCGCCCGATGGTCACGGACTCACCCGTGATCAGTTCGGGCTTGATGCCCTTCATCGTCTCCAGGACACCCATCTTGGTGAGGTCGAAGGGATACCGGGCGATGACACAGCGCATGTTGCCTCACAGAGAGAAGGAGGATCGGGGGCCGAACGGGCGCCCGGAGGCGCCGAGTTGGTCCTCAGGCCGCGGGGCCGAAGGACGACCGTCGCTGCCCCCGGCTGCTGCTTCCGCTGCCGCCGCTGCTGCGACGGGCCGCACCACCGGTGGACCGGCCCTCGCCGGCCGGACGGCCACGACGGCCCCGGGACGAGGAGGAGGACGGGCGACGGGTGCGCTCGCGCTCCACGACCGGCGCGGTGATGACGACCGGGACACCGGACGGGGCCTGAGCGCCCGTGATCCGGGTCAGCTCCTCCTCGCCCGACCGCACGGAGGTGACCTCCGGGGTGATACCGGCCGCGACCATCAGACGGGTCATGTCACGGCGCTGGTCGGGGGTGACCAGCGTGACGACACTGCCGGACTCGCCCGCACGGGCCGTGCGGCCGCCGCGGTGCAGGTAGTCCTTGGGGTCGGTGGGCGGGTCGACGTTGACGACCAGGTCGAGGTTGTCGACGTGGATGCCGCGCGCCGCGACGTTGGTCGCGACCAGCGCCGTCACATGCCCGTCCTTGAACTGGGCGAGCGTGCGGGTGCGCTGCGGCTGGGACTTGCCGCCGTGCAGACCGGCCGCGCGGACACCGTTGTTCAGCAGGTGCTTCACCAGCCGGTCCACCGCGTGCTTGGTGTCCAGGAACATGATGACCCGGCCCTCGCGCGCCGCGATCTCGGTGGTCGCCCGCTGCTTGTCCGTGCCGTGCACATGCAGGACGTGGTGCTCCATCGTCGTGACCGCGCCCGCGGAGGGGTCGACGGAGTGGACGACGGGGTCGGTCAGGTAACGGCGGACCAGGAGGTCCACGTTGCGGTCGAGGGTGGCGGAGAACAGCATCCGCTGGCCGCCCGTCTGCACCTGGTCGAGCAGCGCGGTGACCTGCGGCATGAAGCCCATGTCGGCCATCTGGTCGGCCTCGTCGAGGACGGTGATGGAGACACTGTCCAGGCGGCAGTCGCCGCGCTCGATCAGGTCCTTGAGGCGTCCGGGCGTCGCGACCACGACCTCCGCGCCACCGCGCAGCGCCCCGGCCTGACGGCCGATGGACATACCGCCGACGACCGTGGTCATCCGCACGCTCACGGCGCGGGCGTACGGGGTCAGCGCGTCGGTGACCTGCTGGGCCAGCTCGCGGGTCGGGACGAGGACGAGCGCGAGCGGCTGACGCGGCTCGGCGCGGCGGCCCGCCGTGCGGGCCAGCATCGCCAGGCCGAACGCGAGGGTCTTGCCGGAGCCGGTGCGGCCGCGGCCGAGCACGTCGCGGCCGGCAAGGGAGTTGGGGAGCGTCGTGGCCTGGATCGGGAACGGGACGGAGACGCCCTCGTGACCGAGCGCGGCCAACAGCTTGGCGGGCATGTCGAGTTCGGCGAACGACTCCACGGCCGGCAGGCCGGGGGTGACCGTCTTCGGCAGCGCGAACTCGCCCTGCAGGGCGGCCGGTCGGCCACCACCGCTCTTGGAGCGGCGCGGCGCGCCGGAACGGTTGCCGGACGGAGCTGCAGAGCGGTAGCCGCCGCTCTTTCCGGATTCCGGATTCCCATTACGCTTTCGCGAGAAACGGTCATTCGTACGTGCGCGGTTCAAAATGTGGAACCTTCCTTGATATGGCACGTATCAAGGAATTCCCGCGGTGAATGAACGGCGCAGAGAATCGCAAGAACGAGCCGGTGGCTTCGGCGGAATAGCGCCGACAGCATGGGAAATGCAGCGAGCTGGGGCCCGCACCCCAAGGTGCGGGCCCCAGCTGCGAAGTAAACGTCGTTGTTACGCAGGGACGATGTTCTCGGCCGTCGGGCCCTTCTGGCCCTGCGCGATGTCGAAGGTCACCTTCTGACCCTCCTGCAGCTCGCGGAAGCCCTGGGCGGCGATGTTCGAGTAGTGGGCGAAGACGTCAGCGCCGCCACCGTCCTGCTCGATGAAGCCGAAACCCTTTTCCGCGTTGAACCACTTCACGGTGCCACTGGCCATTTTGTTCTCCTTCGGGGCGGTCACCGGTGCCCGCACTGTGCGGACTCCGTGTCGCCGTGATGATCACCCCGCCGGAAAAAAACCGGACACACAAAAAAATGCTCCACCGTCCCGGAGGGCGGTGCGGGCATCTGAAGGGTTTGGCAACCACAACTGCAACTGAGATCAATAGTAGCACGGCGCGATCGGGCATGTGCGGACGTTAATTTCATTTCTCATGTCGCCGACGTAGATATTGGGTTTCGTACGGGGCTACACGAGCGCGTCGATCCAGTCCCGCAAGGCCTTCGCCGTCGTCGCCGCGTCCTCCTCCAGCACGCTCAGATGCGTACCGGCGGTGTCCACCGTGTCCCGCACACCCGGCCACGAGGACCTCCACTCCCGCGGCATGTCCGGCAGCGGTTCCGAGGCCCGCACCGACAGGGTGGGCACCTCGATGGACTCGGGCCGCCACCCCCGGAACATCCGCGTGTACGCCCCCAGCGACAGCAGCGTCAGATCGTCCACCAACGTGTCGAACCTCTCTCCGACCGCCAGCGGAATCCGCGCCGGCAGCGACAGCAGCCACGGCTCGGCCTCCCGGTCCGGGGTGACGTGGTACGAGTCGATCAGCACGAGCCCGGCCGGGGGAGCCCCGAGCGACGCCAGCCGGGCGGCGAGCGCGTGCGCGGCCGTCCCGCCCATGGAATGGCCGACCAACACACAGCGCCTGTCGCCGAGTTGATGCCGTACGGCGGTGGCGTGCGCCTCGGTCAGCGACTCCAGGTCCCTGGCCACCGCGTCCCCGTGATCGACCCCGGGGTGCCGCACCTCGAACACGTCCCGCTCACCCTCGAAACAAGGAGCGAGCCCCGCGTACCAGGGCCGCCCCAGATTGGTCGCGAACCCCGGAACACACACAAGGGCCGGCCCCCGGGCGCCTGCCGCCAGCCGCAACGGCGGCAGCGCGTGCCGGGCGGCCTCTTCCGGGCCGAAGGAGGGGGCACCGATGGACGCCGTCACCACCAGATGCATGGCCGCTACGACCTCCCCGCTCTCGCACACCTTCCGGTACAGGCCGGGCAGCGACTGCCCCGCCCCGCGCCCGCGCCCTCCGGGCTCCACAGGTGACGGCACGGCCGTGACGGAGATCTCGTCGGAGAGGCTGCCGCGCAGCTCGCCGTACAGGTGCTCGGCGAGCTGTTCCGTGTCCGGCCAGTCGTAGGCCACCGTGACCGCGAGAGGCGTGCCGGTCAGGAGGCTCAGCCGGTTGCAGAGCATCACCCGCATCAAGGAGTCGAGGCCCAGCTCCGAGAAGTCCCGGTCGACGGCGTCGGTGTCCGTGTGCCCGAGCACTCCGGCGACCTCGGTCCGGATCAGCCCTCGCAACGCGGGCAGCCGCTCGGGTTCGGGCAGAGCCGCGAGCCGCCCCCGCCACGCACCGGCCCCACTGCCGGGCGCTCCATCACTGGCCACGGCAGAGGCCGACCGCCGTTCCGCGCGCAACAGGCCACGCAGCGGCGGCGGTACGACCGCCCCGGCCGGGAGTGCCTTCGGGGAACGGTCCAACGGCAGTGGCGCGAGGACCGGTTCGCCGCTGCCGAGGGCGGCGTCGAAGAGCGCGAACGCCTGCTCCGGGGAGACCGCACGCACCGGGCCGCCGTGAACCCGCCCGCTGCGCGCCGCCATCCCTTCCTCGTCCGCCCACGCACCCCACGCCAACGACAGCGCGGGCAGGCCCAGTTGAGCACGATGACGGGCGAGCGCGTCCAGGAAGGAGTTCGCCGCCGCGTAGGTGCCCTGACCGGCGTTGCCGAGCAACCCGGCCGCCGACGAGAACAACACGAACTGCGTGAGAGGCAGCTCCTTCGTCAACTCGTGCAACTGCCAAGCCGCGTGGGCCTTCGGCCGCAGCACCTGCGTCAGCCGTTCGGGTGTCATCGAGGCCAGCACCCCGTCATCCAGGACACCAGCCGCGTGCACTACGGCGGTCAGGTCGGGGCCGAACCTCGCGACCACGGAGGCGAGTTGGTCCCGCTCAGCGATGTCACAGGCCACCAGGTCCACCTGTGCGCCCGCTTCCTGGAGCTCGTCCCGCACCTCCCGTGCGCCCGGCGCCTGTTCACCGCGCCGACTGAGCAGGACGAGCCGCCGCACCCCATGCCGGTCGACCAGGTGCCGGGCCAGCATGGCTCCCAGGGACCCCGTGCCACCGGTGATGAGGACAGTGCCCCCGCCGAGAGTGCTGTCCTCCGCCGAACCGGGTACGGCAGCCACCAGGGGGACCCTCAACATGCCTTCTTGTACGGCGATTTGGGGTTCGCCGGTGGCGAGGGCGGCGGACAGCCGTCGCATCGACTCGGGGTGGTCGTCGACGTCCAGGAGCGTGAGGCGCCCGGGGTACTCGGACTGCGCGGTCCGCAGCAGGCCCCAGACGGTCGCGGCGGGCAGGTCCGGTGAGGCGCCGGAGGCACCGCGCGTGACCACGGCGAGGCGCCCGGTACCGGCGAGATGTGTTTGCAGCAACGTCAGTGCGCGTGCGGTCAGTTCGTGTGCAGCGGCGGCCGGGTCCGTGTGCGCGTCGCTGCGATCGGACAAGGACGCCACGACCAACTCCGGCGCTGCGTCGGACCAGGACGACTCGTCGTCGGCGGAGGCGAGGAACGGAGCCAGGTCCAGGTCGTCCGTCGTCGACATCGTCACGGTGGGCGCCTCACCGCCGTCCGGGACGCCCGTCCAGCGCAGCCGGTACAGGTCTCCGGCCGGGGCGGGGGCCACGTCCGGCGCCGGGCGCGTGGTCATGGACTCCAGCCGGGCAACGGGTTCGCCCGTGGGAGTGGCGAGATCGAGGGTGATCGAGTCCGGCTCGGCTGTCGTCATGCGGACGCGCAGGGCCGTCGCGCCCGTGGCGTGCAGGCTCAAGCCCCGCCAGGCGAACGGCAGTCGGGGCGTGCCGGTCGGCGGTTCGGCGAGGAGTCCCGTGTGCAGGGCGGCATCCAGCAGGGCGGGGTGGAGCATGTGGTGCCGGGCGTCCGCGACCGGCAACGGGCCGACCTCGGCGAAGAGTTCCTCGCCCCGCTGCCATAGCGCCGTCACACCCTGGAACGCCGGACCGTACGCCAGCCCGGCCTCGGCCACCCGCTCGTAGGCACCGGCGAGATCCAGTCGGGTGGCACCGGCCGGCGGCCATGCCGTGAGCGGGACCGGATCGGTCAGGACTCCTGGGCCGAGCCGACCCGTCGCATGCTGCGTCCACGTGCCCAGCGCGCCGGACTCCTCCGGCCGCGCGTACACGTCCGCGCTACGGCGCCCGGAGTCGTCCGGTTCGCCCAGGACCACCTGGAGCTGGATGCCCGCTTCGTCGTCCTCGGGGAGGAACAGCGGGTTGAGCAGAGCGAGTTCCTCCAGTACGGCGAGGCCGCACAGGTCGCCCGCGTGCAGCACGAGGTCGGCGAACGCGGCGCCGGGCACGAGGGTGTGGCCGCCCACGACATGGTCACGCAGCCAGGGTTGGGCCGCGCCGGACAAGTTGTCCGTGCACAAGAGCCGTTCGGTGCCCGGCACGGTGACCGTGTGCGTCAGGAGCGGGTGTGCGGTGCCGGTGGTCGCGCCGGTAGCGGTGTCGGGCAGCCAGTAGCGCTGCCGTTGGAAGGGGTAGGTCGGCAGGTTGTCGACGCGTCGGGCACCGCTGCCCGCGTACACCTGATGCCAGTCCAACCGCACCCCATGGACGTGGAGTTGACCGAGCGCGTCGAGCATCGTCCGTGGCTCCGCGCCGTCCCGGCGGGCCGTTGCCGTGAAGAGGAGTTCCTTGCCGGTCCCGGCCAGGCCCGTCGCGGCCTGGGCCGTGAGCTGGGCGTCCGGGCCGATCTCCGCGAACGCGGTCACCCGGCCGTCGTGCGCCAGCCACTGCACGGCGTCCCCGAACCGCACGGCCTCACGGGCATGCCGTACCCAGTACGCGGCCGACCGCAGCTCCTCCCCGGTGGCGGGAAGCCCGGTCAGGCCCGACACCACCGGGACAGAGGGCGCGCGGTACGTCAACTCGCCCGCGACACGGCCGAATTCGGCGAGCATCGGTTCCATGAGAGGGGAGTGGAAGGCGTGGCTCACCCGTAGCCGGACGGTACGGCGACCTCGTGCGGCGAAGCGTTCGGCGAGCGCGAGGACCGGGTCCTCCGCGCCGGAGACGACGACCGCGCGAGGGCCGTTCACGGCCGCGACCGCGACGCCCTCGGTCAGCTCGGGCAGTACCTCCGCCTCGGCGGCGTCGAGAGCCACCATGGCCCCGCCCTCCGGCAGTGCCCGCATCAACCGTCCGCGCGCCGCGACCAGTTCGACGGCGTCCGCCTCGGAGAGCACACCCGCGCAGTGCGCTGCCGCCAGCTCGCCGACCGAGTGCCCGGCGAGGAACTCCGGTCGTACGCCCCACGATTCGAGCAGTCGGAAGGTGGACACCTCGAAGGTGAAGAGGGCGGCCTGGGCGAAGTCCGTGCGGTTCAGGAGCTTGCTGGCGTCGGTGTCCCAGAGGACCGAGCGCAGGGCACGTTCCAAGTGGGCGTCGAAGCGTGCGCACAAGGCGTCGAAGGCGGTCGCGAACACCGGGAAGGTGTCGTACAACGCCCGTCCCATTCCCGTCCGTTGCGCGCCCTGGCCGGTGAAGAGAAGGGCCAGGCGGGCGGAGGAGTTGGCGGGGTGCGGGGGAGCGGTCTGCGTGAGGGCGTCGAGGGCGGTCAGTGTCGCCGTGCGGTCGTCGGTGGTGACGGCGGCTCGGTGGGGGAGTGCGGCTCGGGTGGTCGCATGGGTGAACGCCACGTCCGGGAGGGGGAGTTCGGGGTGGGTGCGAAGGAAGTCGGCAGTGCGTGCGGCCTGTTCGCGCAGGGCGGCCGGGCTCGCCGCCGAGAGCAGCAGTGGGGGTGTCACGGTGCGGCGCAGGGGTTGTTCGTGAGACGTGACCGCCTCGGGCTCCTCCAGGATCACGTGCGCGTTGGTCCCGCCGATGCCGAACGCCGACACCGCCGCGCGGCGTGGGCGGCCGGGCTCGGGTGGCCACTCCTCGTCCCGGGACAGCAGTCGTACCGTGCCCGAAGACCAGTCGACGTGAGGTGAGGGTTCGTCGGCGTGCAGGGTGCGGGGGAGGCGGTCGTGGTGCATGGCCAGGACGGTCTTGATGACGCCGCCGACACCGGCCGCGGCCTGGGTGTGCCCGAGGTTGGACTTCAACGAGCCGAGCCACAGCGGGCGTTGGGCGGTGCGGTGCTCGCCGTAGGTGGCGAGGAGGGCCTGTGCCTCGATCGGGTCGCCGAGTGCGGTGCCCGTGCCGTGGGCCTCGACGGTGTCGATGTCCGCCGGGGACAGTCCCGCGTCGGCCAGCGCCGAGCGGATCACCCGTTGCTGGGCAGGGCCGTTGGGGGCGGTGAGGCCGTTGGAGGCGCCGTCGGAGTTGACGGCCGAGCCGCGCAGTACAGCGAGTACGGGATGGCCGTGGCGCCGGGCGTCCGAGAGCCGCTCCAGCAGGACCAGGCCGACCCCTTCACCCCAGGCGGTGCCGTCGGCCGCCGCCGAGAACGGCTTGCAGCGGCCGTCGGGGGCCAGCCCGCGCAACCGGCTGAACGCGACGAACGGGCCCGGTGACGCCATGACCGTGACCCCGCCGGCGACGGCGAGCGAGCACTCGCCGTCGCGCAGGGACCGTACTGCCGAGTGCATCGCGACCAGCGACGACGAGCACGCGGTGTCCACCGTGACGGCGGGCCCGCGCAGTCCCAGTGTGTAGGCGATGCGGCCGGAGACCACGCTGCCCGCCGAGCCGAGGGCGAGATGCGCCTCCAACTCGTGGCCGCCGCGGTGCAGTAGACGACTCGCGTAGGTGGCGTGCATGACGCCGACGAAGACACCGGTGTCGCTGTCGCGCAGCCCGGCCGGGTCAACGCCCGCCCGCTCCAGCAACTCCCAGCCGGTCTCCAGCAGCAGGCGCTGCTGAGGGTCGGTGGCTAGTGCCTCGCGGGGCGACATGCTGAAGAACGCGGCGTCGAAGTCGGCGGCGCGGTCGACGAACCCGCCGCGACGGGTGGTTGACGTGCCGAGGTGGTCGGGGTCCGGGTCATACAGGTCGTCCACGTTCCAGCCCCGGTCGGCCGGGAAGTCGGAGGTCGCGTCGGTGCCGTCGGCGACCAACTGCCATAGGTCCTCCGGGGTTTCGACTCCGCCCGGGTAGCGGCAGGCCATGGCCACGATGGCGATGGGCTCGCCCGGTTCGGAGCGGCCGTCGTCAACCGACTGACGCGCAGGGCTGGTTCCCTGCAACGCGTCGCGCACGAGGGCCGCCACAGCGGTGGGTGTGGGGTGGTCGAACACGAGCGTCGCGGGCAGCGGCAGACCGGTCGCCGTGCCGAGTCGGTCGCGCAGCAGCACCCCGCCGAGCGAGGTGAGGCCCTGCGCGGTGAAGGGCACGTCGGGGTCGAGTTCCGGCACGGGGACGTCGAGGGTCCGTGCCGTCACGTCGAGGACCAGGTCGAGTACGGCGTCGGAGGCCGCCGCGAGCCCTTCGCGCAGAGCGGCCGACGCGGTCGTCCGTTCGGCGGCGAGGCGCTGCGGCAGCTGTTCGGCGAGGTCGGCCCTGGCGAGCTTGCCGGTGGCGGTACGGGGGAGGGCGGCGGTCGGATAGATCTCGTCCGGCACCTTGAACCCGGACAGCCTCTCCCGGCAGACGGCGAACGCCCTTGCCGTGTCCACGCCTTCGGGGCCGGGCACGACGAACGCCACCGGCACCTCGCCCAGTACGTCGTGCCGGCGGCCGACCACAGCGGCGTCGACGACATCGGGGAGCGCCAGCAACACCCCCTCCACCTCAGAGGGGTTGATGTTCACCCCACCCCGGATGATCAACTCCTTGACCCTGCCGGTGACATGGAGACGACCGCTCGTGTCACGCCGACCGAGGTCGCCGGTCCGGTACCAGCCGTCGGTGAACGCCTCCGCCGTGGCGTCCGGCCGGTTGTGATAGCCGGTCATCACCCCGGGGCCACGCACCCAGATCTCACCCTCGTCCTCTGCGCGTGCCTCGGTACCGGTGGACGGATCGGTGATGCGGATGTCCAGCACCAGGATGGGAAAGCCGCGCGAGGGGTCGTCGTGGGGAGCGTCGAGCCGTTGGATCGCGATCTTCCCGCAGGCCTCCGTCGAGCCGTATCCGTCCAACAGGGGCGCGGACAGCGCCAGTTCGGTCTCGGCGCGCAATTCGGGCGAACAGGGAGCCCCTCCGCTGACGCACACCCGCAGCGACGCGGGCACCGGACGCGCGGTCTCCCGTAGCGACTCCAGTAGCAGGCGGTAGGTGGTGGGGACCCCGCCCAGGACGGTGAACGGCTCGGCGGTGAGCGCCTCGACGACGCTCGCCCCCGGCGCCAGGACACGGGCGCTCGCACCGACGGAGAGGACACCCAGCAGACAGATGGAGTGGCCGAGGGCGTGGAACATCGGCAACGGCCAGAGGAGGTCGTCCTGTTGGGCCAACCCGAACGCCGGTACGTAGGCCGCCGTCACCGACCACAGTCCCGAACGCTGCGTCGACACCACGCCCTTGCTCTGCCCGGTCGTGCCCGAGGTGTAGTGGATCCAGGCGGGCTCGTCGAGTCCCAGGTCGTCACGCGGAGCGGTACCCGAATCCGTCCCGGCGACGGCCTCGAAGGAGATCGCCCCGTCGGTCGGTTCCTCCTGCCCGACGACGATCACCCGTTGCACGGCTCCCAAGTGGGCAAGCGACCGCTCGGTGAATGCCGCGACGGCGCCGCTGTCGTCGAGGAAGTACGCCAACTCCTCTTCCGACGCAGCCGGGTTGAGCAGGACGCCGATCGCCCCGGCGCGCAGCACTCCGAGCCAGCTCTCCACCAGCTCGACCCTGTTGCCCAGATGGATCGCGACCCGGTCCCCACGTCGTACCCCGAGCCGCGCCAGGTGCCCCGCCACTCGGCCGGTGCGCTGCTCCAACTCCCCGTAGGTGACGGCACGTCGGTCGTCGCGGTATGCGGTCCGGCCACCGATCCGAGCCGCGTGTTCCCGCAGGATGTCCGGCAGTGTACGCACCGGCTCGCCCCCGTAAGTTCCCATTCCCACCCTTTCGTTCCCCACCGTGAGCGGTCACCGTACGACAGTCGCCGTCGGACGGCGGTATAGGGCACGCTCTACGGCATGGTGATGTGCGAGTACTTCTCGGCCGCGAGTGACGAGGCCGCCGTCGGTGTCCTCGACGCACCGGGCGGGCCCGATCCGTCGGTGTTCGACGTGCTGTCCCTCAAGGACATCGACCCGGTGGTCGTGATGGCGCGGCTCGAAGGCATCCTCACCGACTGCACCTACGACGAGGCGCGCGCCCGCCCCCGCTCCGGGCAACTCCTCTCGGACCCCGAGGCCGAGGCGGCGTTCATCATCAGCGTCTCCGACACACTCCGGGACGCCCTGGCCACGGCGTCCGGTGAACGACTGGACCGGGCCGCAGGGCCGTTCGCGGCGGTCGAAGAACTGAGATTCACGCCCACCAAGATGCCGGAAGTGCTCCATCGGTTGTCCGGCCTGGCCAGGCGGGCCACAGCGGAGAACCGGCGGCTGTACTGCTGGTGGGCCCTGTAAGAACCCCAACTCGGCAGTCAGGAGCGGCCCTTGACCACCCCCGGCGACCCGACGACCCCCGAACCGCTCGGGCCGTCGTCACTGGCCTGGCGGTACTTCAGCGACTGGCGGGGCATGCTGATCGGCCTCTGGGCCGGTTCGATGCAGAACATGCATCCCGGCCTCGGCGCCGGAGTCGAAGAACACTCCCACTTCTTCGAGGAGCGGTGGGAACGGCTGCTCCGCTCGCTCTACCCGATCGCCGGAGTGATCTACGACGGCCCGGACGCGGCCCGCACCGCCCGCGAGGTGCGCGACTACCACGTCGGCATCAAGGGCGTCGACAGCAAGGGGCGGCGCTATCACGCCCTCGACCCGGACACCTTCTTCTGGGCGCACGCGACCTTCGTCATGGTGCCGGTGCTGATCTGCCGGTACTTCGGCCGACCGCTGACACGGGAACAGAAGGAGCGGTTCTACGCCGAGAGCCTTCAGTGGTACCGCCTTTACGGGGTCAGCGACCGGCCCGCTCCCGCCAACTGGGCAGATTTCACGGTGTACTTCGAGCGGATGTGCGCCGACACTCTGGAGGACAACCGGGCGGCACGCGCCGTGCTCGACATCCGCCGCATAGGCAAACCACCTTTCCTGAACCGGCTGCCGGACATGGTGTGGCGGGTGATCCGGGGTCCGCTGACCCGGCCCTTCGTGTGGCTCACCGTCGGGATGTATCCGCCCTCTGTGCGCGCCAAGTTGGGCTACCGCTGGTCGCGGCGGAGCGCGGTCGCGCTGTGGCTGCTGGGCCGTACCGTCGCCCTCTGCTGGCACCTCGTGCCGTTCGAGCGGCGCTACCACCCACGGGCCAGGGCCGGTTGGCAGCGGGCGCGCGGTCTCGTCGTAGGACCGGTCCAGACGCCGCGGCGGAATCTGCCGCCCGAGGAGCGGCGGGGGGACGGGAAGCACTACGCGCCGGACGTGTAGGCGCGGTGGTGGCCAGTTCACGTGAGGGCGTGCTGTGGCGGGATCGCTCGGCGATGCCGGCCCGGCTAGCATTGATCGGTGACCAAGACACCAGGCGCTGCTCGGACCAAGGTCGGCATCACCCTCGACCGTGTCGTCGCGACCGCGTTCGCCGTCCTGCAACGTGACGGCATCGCCAAACTGTCCGCCCGGACGATCGCTGCCGAACTCGACGTCCGGATGAACACGGTCATGTGGCACATCCGGACCAAGGACCGGCTGCTCGGGCTGATGGCGGAAGCCATCCTGGGCGAGGTCGACCTCGAGGACCTGCCCGGAGACTGGCGCGAGCAGGCGACCGAACTCCTGCGGCGGCTGCGGCAGGCGATGCTCGGACACCGAGACGGCGCGCTGCTCGTCGCCGGGACCTTCCCCGTCGAGCCGAACACGCTGGCCTTTTCCGAACGGCTGGTGACCCTCCTCTTCGAGGGCTGCCCGACCCGCAAGTCGGCCGCGTGGACGTCCTGGAGCCTCTTCTACTTCACGCTCGGGCTCGTCCAGGAGGAGCAGGCGACACCGGCCGAGTTCCACGACCGGCTGCGGGAAACGCTGGACGAGCAGCATTTCCCGGGCCTGCACTCGGTGCTGGAGGACTATGCGTCGATCGACTACGGCGAGCGCTTCGAGTTCGGGATCGAGCAGATCCTGCAATCGGCACCGACGACCAAACCCCGCTCACAAGCTGCGAAATGACAGTGCGTCAGGGGCTAGGGGCTCTCAACTCAGCTGCTCGCCAAGGCCGACGATGATGCCCTCCGGACCGCGGACGTAGCAGACCAGATAGCTGTCCTCGAACCGGGCGATCTCACCGATGAGTTCGGCACCGTGCGGGCGCAGGCGGGCGACGGTGTCCTTGATGTCGTCGACGGCGAACATGACGCGGTGCGTGCCCAGGATGTTGTGCGGCCGGTCGCGCGGCCCCTCGTCGATCACCTCGGGGCTGCGGTACTTCGCCAGCTCCAGCCTGCTGTGACCGTCCGGGGTCCGGACCATCGCGATGTCGCAGTGGACGCCGTCGAGCCCGGTGCACTGGTCGGCGAAGGGGCCCTGGACCTCGGCCCTGCCCTCCAGCTCCATGCCGAGTTCCAGGAAGAACGCGATGGCTGCTTCCATGTCGTCGACGACGATGCCTACGTTGTCCATCCGCTGAATCGCCATGGTGGTTGCTCCTTCATCCCTTGGGCCTTGCCGCGTGGCCGGTGGTGGCCGCTGATGTCCCTGGGACGGAGCCGGCGGCACGTTCTCGACATCCTCGGGTGCCGGCACGCGATCCGCATCAAGAAGTCATCCCTTACGACCCGAACGCGCTCTTGGACACCTCGTCCCACGCTCGCCATTCGTCGAGCCGCGCCTGGTACTCCTTGGTGATCATCTCCAGCGGGCCCTCGCCGAAGAAGATCCGCAGCGGCGGCCGCTCCGCGTCCACCACGGTGAGAATCGCCGCCCGCGTCGCACTCGGATCGCCGCGCTTGGAGGAGATCCCCGTCATGGCCGCGCGGAAGTCGTCGTAGGCCGGGAGGCGGTCGGTCCGTACCGCGGAGGGGCCCGCCCATTCGGTGGCGTATCCGGCCGGCTCGACCAGGGTGACCCTGATGCCGAAGCCCTTCACCTCCGCGGCGAGGCTCGCGGTGAACCCTTCGAGAGCGAACTTGGACGCGTGGTAGAGGCCGAGCCCGGGCAGCGAGGTGACCCCGCCGATGGAGGAGACCTGGATGATGTGGCCCGATCCACGGGCGCGGAGGTGGGGGAGCGCCGCCTGGGTGACCCACAGGGCGCCGAACACGTTGATCTCGATCTGATCGCGTGCCTGCCGCTCGGTGACCTCCTCGGTCATGCCGAACAGGCCGTAGCCCGCGTTGTTGATGACGACGTCCAGCGCGCCGAACGTGTCGATCGCACGCTGCACGGCCGCGAACGCCGCCGTACGGTCCGCGACGTCCGCCCGCTGCGGCAGCACCGCGTCGCCGTACTTCTCGACCAGGTCGTCGAAGGCGGACCCGGAACGGCTGGTCACGGCGACCCGGTCGCCCCGTTCGAGCGCGGCTTCCGCCCACTCCCGGCCGAATCCCTTCGAGGCTCCGGTGATGAACCACGTCTTCGCCATGATCGCTCCTCCAGGGGTGCTCTTGTGCGCTGACCAACACCTTCAGTGAAGTTGGTCAGTGACCAAGATGTCAACCGGCAATGAGCCTCGGTGCGAAAAAGCGGTTCCAGGCCGTGAACCGACTGCGCGGCGGACGGCGCGCGCATCGTCGCCGCTGGGCGTCAGGTCGCGGGCGTCGGAGCGGAGGCGCCTGACTCGCAGCCCCTGCCCAACGTGCCCTGGTCCGCGCCCCGTTGGACGGCGGGCGCGGACCAGGGCACCTGTTCAGGACTTCACGGGCTTGCCGCGCCCCCACGCCCACGCCAGGCGGTCGGCGCCGGACTGGTTGGTGGTGACCAGCCACGGGCGGGCCGCGTCGCCGATGAGCTTCTGGATCGAGTACGTGTCGTCGGTGCGCAGGCCGGGCCAGTACACGGACCCCATGCCGAGCTGGCGGAACGTGTCGGTGTCGGCCTGGATGAAGTTGACCGAGTTGTCGGCGGGCGTCGGGACGTCGTAGTTCAGGCCAGTGGTCATCGGGGCGCCGAACTCGTCGGCCACCGTGCGGTTCGCGCAGGTGCCGAGGCGTTCCTTGAGGTCGCTGACCCACTGGTCGTAGGTCGCGTAGTCCTTCCAGAAGCCGTAGTGGTGCAGGGAGAGGTACGTGCCCTTCAGGCGCGGGTCCGCGCAGACCGTGGTGACATGGTCGTTGTAGCCGGCGCCGCTGACGAAGACGCGGTTGCGCGGCACCGAGCGGTAGGTGTCCAGCCACTTCGCGGCGAGGTCGGCCCACTCGGCGTCGGTGTAGCCGTGGGGCTCGTTCATCGGCTCGAAGTAGACGCGCTGGTTGTGCTGGTAGGCCTTGACGACGGTGCTCCACATGGGCCAGTAGGTGGCGGGGTCGTCGATGAAGCCGTCCTTGTTGGCGCCCGTCCCCTCCCAGTAGGAGACGATGACCTTGAACCCCTGTGCCGTCGCCGCGTCGATCACTCCGCGGTACGACTTCCAGTAACTGCCGTTCACCGTGTACGGGTTGATGGGCAGCCGCACCGTGTTGGCGCCGAGGTTGGCGCGGAACGCCGCGATCACCCGGGTCGCCTTCACGTACGTCTGGGCGTAGCTGTCGGAGAGCGACAGGCCGGACAGGACGACCGGGTCGTCGGCGTAATTGTCGCGCGGGTCGGCCCAGTTGACGCCCTTGAACTGGGACGTGTTGGTGCTCGGCGCGGCGGAGGCGGGGCTGCCGGCCAGCGTGGCGCCGGTGACCGCGGCGATCGCGACGGCCACGAAGGTGGCCCGCAGAGGGGTTCGGGCGGGGTGGGTGCGCATCGACTTGCCCTTTCAGGAATGGCGACTCCGCGCAGGGCGGGACCTGCGCGCGGCTGAGCGGCCGTCGGAACAGATACCGGGCGGGGCGGATGACGTCGGCTCGTCGTCCCACGTCCCGGTGGGCGCGGTGGTGTTGGGGGAGTGGGGCACGGTGGGCCCTGCTCGCCGGGAGCCTCCTGTCTCCCTTCCTCCACCGGCCGCGACGCGGCGTTTACGTAAACATCCTGCGCCGGAATCCTCGGCCGATCCCGAGGCCGAGGAGGTGGGTTGAGATGTTTACGCAAACATGGCGGCGCCGGAATCGTGGCATCCGGCACCGCCGTCGTCAAGGTTTCCCGCACACGACGTCATGGGCGTCCCGCGGCGGGGCTACGGCTTGATGCCCACCCCGGTCCACAGGCTGACCTTGGCGTCCGTGGGTGCCTCCGCCTCGGACAACTCCTCGGTGACGGGGGCCGGACGCCAGCGGTGCCCCACGGCGATGCCCGGCTCGAGCAGGTCGAGCCCGGTGAAGAACCGCGCGACCTCGTCCCGGCTGCGGACCTTCACCGGCGTCCCGGCCTCCTCGTAGATCGCCGTGACCTTCGCCCAGGGCTCGGGGTCGAAGTCCGCGGTGACGTGGCTGATGGCCAGCGCGCTGCCCGAGGGGAGCACCGACACCAGACGCTCCACGAGACCGTACGGGTCCTGGTCGTCGGTGACGAAGTGCAGCAGGGCGTTCAGCGAGAGCGCGATCGGCTCGTCGAAGTCGAGTATCTCGGCCACTTCGGGGGAGTTGAGGAGCGTGTCGGGGTCGTTCACGTCCGCCTGGACGTACGCGGTGCGTCCCTGCTGGGTGCTGCGCATCAGGCGCTCGGCGTACTTCAGGACCAGCGGGTCGTTGTCGGCGTAGACCACCCGGGCCTCGGGCACCACGGACTGGGCCACCTGGTGCAGGTTCGGCTCGGTGGGGATGCCCGTGCCGATGTCGAGCCACTGGCGGATGCCGTGCTCCCGGGCGAGCGCGCGGGTGGCGCGGTGCATGAACCCGCGGTTCTCCCGGGCGGCGACGAAGACGCCGGTGAAGACGCCCGAGACCGCCTCGGCCGCCTGCTTGTCGACCTCGAAGTGGTCCTTGCCGCCCAGGTAGTAGTCGTACATGCGGGCGGAGTGCGGCCTGCTGGTGTCGATGTCCCGTGCGGCGTGGGCGTTGGTCATGCTCTCCCTCTCAGGTGGTGTACGTCGGCGTCTCGGGCAGGTCGCAGCCGGGCCGGCTCCAATTCCCCACGCCCGTGGTGTGGTTCAGCCTGCCATCAGATGGTCGGCCAGTCCCCGCTTGACCCCGTCGACGAACGCGGCCATCTCCTGGGGCGTGTAGATGAGCGCGGGTCCCGCGGGATCGGTCGACTGGCGCAACGCGATCCGCCCGTCGGCGAGTTGCTTCGTCTCCACGCACTGACCCCCGTTGGGACCGCTCCAGGGGCATTCCCAGCCCTGCTCGCCGAGGTTCGACGCGGGCATCCCGTTGTAGACCATGTCGTCGGTGGTGGTCATGAGTACTCCTTGCGCATGCGGTTCAAGAGCGCCTTGCTGTCCGCGGACGAGGTCAGCAGCGACATCCTGTTGTGCGCCTCCAGATGGGCCACGACATCGGACCGCTGGTCCAGATACATGGAGGCGGAGAGGATCTCGCTGTAGACGACGTCGGGCAGCTCCGGTTCCTGGAACCGGAAATAGGTGAAGGGTGCGCACGCCCCGACGTGGGCACCCGCCGAGAACGGGACGATGTCGACACTGACGTGGTCCAGTTCCGAGACCTCGAGGAGCCGGTCTATCTGGTCCCGCATGACCGCGGGACCTCCCACCACCCGGTGGAGCACGGCTTCTTCCAGCACCGCCCACAGCGTGGGCGAGTCCGGCCTCTCCAGCAGACTCTGGCGGCGCAGACGCAACTGCACCCGCCGTTCAAGGTCTTCGTCGTTGTCGTTCGGGAAGCCGCCGCTCAGCACGCCTCGCGCGTAGTCGTACGTCTGCAGGAGTCCCGTGACGTAGTGCGGCTCATAGGTACGCAGGGTCTTGGCGCCGGTCTCCAGGCTCACATAGGCGGTGAACCAGCCCGGGAGCACATCGCGGTAGGCGTGCCACCAGCCGGGCTCGTTGGCCCGGTCGGCGAGGGCGACGAACTCGTCGATCTCCTGGCGGTCGGCGCCGTAGGTCTCCAGCAGCTTCTCGACATAGAGCGGTTTGAGGCCGACCTCGGCCTTTTCCAGCCGGCGGATGGTCAGGGACGTGACCCGCAGAGCCTTCGCGGCGTTCTCCAGGGACACCCCCGCGTCCTGCCGCCTCTCCTGCAGCCGTCGGCCGAGGATCATGCGGAGAACCGTGGGTGCACCCGCGCCGGTGCTCGACCGAGCTTCGCTCACGCCCAACCTCCTGAGGGACTGTCACCGGCATTAGTCTGACAGCGACTTGCTGATGCCGCCAGACAGAAACGGTCGTTCTGAAATTATCAGGGAGTCGGTTGCAGCTTGAACTGAGCTATGGGCATAGTTACTTGTGTGAGCGATCTAGGCCGTCCACCGAACTCCCCAAGTCCGGCAGGCCTGTTGGTCACGCCGTGCGTCTCCCGCCTGCGCCCGCCCCCGATGGAAGGCGAACCACCGTGTCCCCCCACACGACTCCCTCCCCGCAGCTCTTAGATGTCGCCAGCCCGGACCTGGCGCACTGGCTGGAATTGCCGGCGCACCGCTCCGGTGTCCGGACCGCCCGGCACGCCATGGGCGCGCAGCTCGCCAAGTGGCGGCTGCCCGAACCGGTCCGTGACGACGCGGTCCTGCTCATCTCCGAGCTGGCCACCAACGGCGTGTGTCACACGCCCAGCGCGCGGCTCCTGTGCGGTGTCGGGCTCGTCACCGACCGTAGTCTCCGCATCGAGGTGCACGACCACGACTACACGGGCAGCAACCTCTCCAGATGCGAGCCGTGTCTCGACGACGAGAGCGGGCGCGGACTGTTCATCGTGCAGGCGATCGCGGAGACCTGGGGGGTCGACCGATCGGGACTCACCGGCGGAAAGGCCGTGTGGGCCACTCTGTCCACCGGCTACTGATGCCGGACACGTGGAGGGGGCGAGGACGCCCGCGGCCTGTTCAGGTGGTCGCGGGCGTCAACTCGGCCAGCAGCAGGGTGCGATCGTCCGCCCCGGGCGCCGAATACGGCGGCCGCAGCAGCCGCTCGCACAGCGTGGGGAACGGATCCGGCGCGCCGGGCGGCACGGGTTCGGCGGCGGCCGTGTCGAGGGTGCGGGCCAGCCGGGCGATCTCGTGGTCTATGTCGGCGTGCCGCGACTCGACCAGGCCGTCGCTGTAGAGAAGGAGCAGGGCCGGCTCGTCGATGGTGAGCACGGTGGCCTCGTAGTTGCCCGTGCCGAGCCCCAGCGGCAGTCCGGCGCTGGCGAGCGTGACCGGTGCGGCCGGTCCGTCCGGGCCGAGCAGCAGCGGCGGCGGATGTCCGGCACCGACCAGCGTGCACGAGTGGGCCCGGGCGTCCCACTCGGCGTAGATGCAGGTCGCGAAGGACGCGCCCGGTGTGTCGTAGGCCAACTCGTCGAGTCTGCGCAGCAGTTCGGCCGGTTCCATGTCGAGCCGCGCCAGCGTGCGCACCGCCGTGCGCAACTGGATCATGGCCACTGCGGACTCGGGGCCGTGGCCCATCGCGTCGCCGACGACCAGGCCGACCCGGCCGCCGGGGCGGGGCAGGACGTCGAACCAGTCGCCGCCGATGATGTTGGCCTGCCCGGCCGGGAGATAGCCGTGCGCGATACGGCAGCCGTCGAAGGCGCGGGCCGGGTCCGGGAGCAGGCTGTTGCGGATGGCGAGCGCGGTGCGGCGCTCGCGCTCGTAGCGGCGCGCGTTGTCCAGGGCCACACTCGCCCTCGCCGCCAACGACTCCACGGCGACCGCCTCGCCGGGCAGGAACGGCTCCCGGTCCGGGCCGCGCGTGCACGCGACGAACCCGACGGTGGCACCCCGCAGTTGGAGCGGTACGACGAGGAACGACGCCGTCCCGAGCAGATCGTCTATGCGCTTCGCGTCACCGCCCGCGGAGGCCAGCAGCCGATCCGAGGTGTGCTTGTCCACCGCGTCGAGCAGCTGCGTGTGCCCGCTGGCCAGAGCGCGCGCGTACGGGGTCTCGCGAGGGAACACGACCACCTCGCCGACCGGCAGCACACCGTCCCAGGCCTCCGGCGCCTCCGAGCCCACCCGCAGCGCCAGCCTCCGCGCCTCGATCTGGGGCGGATCGGCGGCGGGATACGCGTTCTCCTCCAGCACCCACCGCTCCAGCAGATACACCGACGCGGCGTCGCAGAACCCGGGCGTCAGCGCGTGCACGACATGGCTGCCGGTCAGCCGCAGATCGAGCTCGGAGCCGATCACGTCCGCGGCGGGCGCGAAGGTGGCCTGCCTGCGGCGTGGGGGACCGGCAGGGAGTGCGTCACCGTGGTGACTGCGCGGTTCGTTCCGCAGGGTCGTGCCTTTCAGCGTGGGGGACCGGTCGCGTGGCGTGGGGGAGGCAAGCGGTCTGCCGTGGTTTCGTCGGCAACTATATGATGGCGCGTCAAGGATCTTGGGTCGAAAGGGAGTTGTGGTGCCGGACAGTGGAGGTCTGCCGCAGGGGATCGATCCGGGGAAGGCGAGTGTCGCCCGAATGTACGACGCGATGCTGGGCGGTGAACACAATTTCGCCATAGACCGTGAGGCACTCGCCGCCTTCACGGCGATCGACCCCCAGGTACGCACCCTGGCCCGTGCCAACCGCGACTTCCTCGGCCGGGCCGTGCGCTTCCTGATCGCCTCCGGGGTACGGCAGTTCATCGACCTCGGCTCGGGCATCCCCACCCAGGGCAACGTGCACGAGGTCGCGCAGGCCGCAAGCCCCGGAGCGCGCGTGGTCTACGTGGACAACGACCCGGTGGCCGTCGCCCACAGCACCTCCCTCCTCGCGGACAACCCGGACGCGGACATCGTCGACGGCGACATCCGGCGGCCCTCCGACGTCCTGTCCGCCCCGCAGGTACGGAAGTTGATCGACTTCGACCAGCCGGTCGCCGTCCTGATGATCACGATCCTGCACTTCGTCTCACCCGGCGAGGACCCGGCCGGCATCGTCGCCGCCTTCCGCGACCAACTCCCGCACGGGAGCTGGCTGGCCATGAGCCATGCCACCAACGAGGACCGCCCGGACACCGCCGCGGCCGTGGGCAAGCTGTACAGCTCCAAGGCCACTTCGCCGGTCACCGCCCGTTCCTACGAGGAGATCCACGGCCTGTTCGACGGCTTCGACCTGGTCGAACCCGGCCTGACCTACGTCCCCTTGTGGCGCCCGGACTCGGAGGACGAGATCCCGGAGAAGCCCTCGGAGTACTGGGTCTACGCGGGGGTCGGCCGCAAGAGCGACTGAACTCGGCCCGCCGGCCGCCGTGTTCGCGAGGAACTTTGACCTCTCGGCAGGGAACTCAGCCCTGTGAGCAGGGAACTTCGGCCTGTCCGCGGGAAAACGAGGCGCGCGCCCCGAAATTGTCCGGATGAGGGGGAGTGAGTCGCGAGAACGGGGGCAGGGGGGTCTTGTCGGCAGTACTTCCGGACGAATGGGGTGGGCGTTATGGCAGCCGTGACGGCAGCGGAGGCACCGGCCACGGCAGGGCAGCGGACGACGGCAGGGGAAGCGCTTCCCAGGATCGCGCAGCCGTCGAAGGTGAGCCCGAAGGACGCGCGTGAGCTGTCGCGCCAGTTCTTCGACCGGCTGACCTCGCTGGAGGAAGGCACTCACGAGCACCAGTACGTGCGCAACACCCTGATCGAGATGAACCTCTCCCTCGTGCGCTACGCGGCCGCGCGCTTCCGCAGCCGCAGCAACAACGAGATGGAGGACATCGTCCAGGTCGGCACGATCGGACTCATCAAGGCGATCGACCGGTTCGAGCTCACCCGTCAGGTGGAGTTCACCTCGTTCGCCGTCCCTTACATCGTCGGCGAGATCAAGCGCTTCTTCCGCGACACCAGCTGGGCCGTCCACGTGCCGCGCCGGCTCCAGGAGGCCCGCGTCGAGCTGGCCAAGGCGACCGAGGAACTGCGCTCCCGCCTCGGCCGTACGCCCACCACGCGTGAGCTGTCCGAGCTGATGTGCCTCTCCGAGGAAGAGGTCATCGAGGCCCGCAAGGCGTCCAACGGCTACACCTCCTCCTCGCTCGACGCGGCGCTCAGCTCCGACGCGGGCGCCGAGGGCGAGACCGTGCTGGCCGACGTCATCGGCGAGGACGACCCGGGGATGGAACTGGTCGACGACCTCAGCTCCCTGGCCCCGCTGATCGCCCAACTCGA
Source organism: Streptomyces sp. NBC_00252 (assembly GCF_036187565.1). Classification (NCBI taxonomy): domain Bacteria; kingdom Bacillati; phylum Actinomycetota; class Actinomycetes; order Kitasatosporales; family Streptomycetaceae; genus Streptomyces; species Streptomyces sp. NBC_00252. Next base: position 9,619,843 of record NZ_CP108087.1, read on the forward strand.
CGAGCGCGAGCGGCAGATCATCCACATGCGTTACGTCGAGGAGCGCACCCAGGCCGAGATCGGCGAGGAACTCGGCATCTCCCAGATGCACGTCTCCCGGCTCATCAGCCGGATGCTCCGCCGCCTCCGCGCGGGGCTGCTCGACCCCGCGGTCGCCTGACGGACCGATCGGGCCGAATGTCCCAACAATCCGGGCTGTTGGAGGATTTCACCCTCCCCGGATATCCGTTCTGCGGCACTCTCGTACTGTGGCCGGGTCAGCACCTTCCGGTGCGGGCCCGGCCGTAGCGGGGTTTCCGGAAGGGGGAGTTGTGGCGTGGCGGAGTGAGGAGTTCGGGGAGTCCCACGAGGGCATCGTGGGAGCGGTCCTCGCCGACGGCAGTGAGCCGAAGCCGGTCTATCTCGAGGTGGGCAGCGGGAGTTGCGGCTTCGAGACACGTGAGTGGTGGGCGTACAACGGCTGGCTCGGCCGGCCGAAAGCGACCGGACGGCGCGCGTCCTGCGCGTGCGGCTGGCGCGGGGTGAACCATCCCATCGACTGGGAGCAGGTCGACGACCACGACCTCGACGACCTGGACACCTCCGACGCGTACGACGACTGGTGGGAACACATCCATGCCGTCGAGCGGCGCACGATCCCGCTGCCCGAGGAACTCTCCGCTCTGCTGGAGCAGTTGGAGGAGAGCCTCGACGCGCTCGCCGAGACCGCGCCGGTCGCCGCGCTGAAGGCGGTGGCATTGCTGGAGCGCATGGCGGGGCGCGTCGGCAAGGAGGCCGCGTACGGAGTGCAGGCCGACGACGTGTCCGGCGAGGCCCTGGGCAAGGCGCTCGGAGTGAGCGTGGACAGCGCGCAGGAGCGGCTCGACCGGCATCTGCACGCGTCCCACTGACGGTGCCCGTGATGGACAGCTGCCACGGCTGCCGGGATGGGCCGTGCCCGCGGTGCCGCGCCGCCGTGGCACCCCGGGCCCGTGCCAGACTGGACGTACCGTTCACCCCCGTACCCGCACTTCACCGAGGTTGTCCGTGACCAAGTCCCCGGCCCGAGTCCCCCAGCGCAGCAACGCGCGCTCCAACCGGGAACGCATCCTGGCCACGGCCCGCCGGGAACTCGGCCGGAACCCCGACATCACGCTGGAAGAACTCGCGCGCGCCTCCGGGGTCGTACGACGCACCCTGTTCGGGCACTTCCCCGGCCGGGAGGCGTTGCTGGAGGCGCTGGCCGAGGAGGCGTCGGAGGCGTTGCGGGCCGCGCTGCCCGCCGAGCCGGAGCCGCCCGGTGCCGGGGCGGAGTCGGCCGAGCGGTCGTACGCGCGGTTCGTGCTGTCGATGTGGACCGTGGGCGACCGCTACCGGCTGCTCCTGGCGCTGGCCCGGCGCGATCTGGGCGTGGAGCGCGTCACCGAGATCCTGTCACCGGCGCGCGGCGCGGCGGCGACCATCCTGGACCGGGGCCAGCGCGAGGGCGTCTTCCACACCCAGCTGTCGGCCGCCGTGCTCAGCGCCGGACTCGAAGCCATGTCGATCGCCCTGCTCGAAGAGGTCAACTCCGGGGCGCTGGAGGACGACGGCACCCATGCGGCGGTCGCCTCGCTGATCGCGGCCGGTGTGCCGGAGAAGCAGGCGCGGATCGTGGTGGACGAGGTCGCGCCGTCGGCCCGGGCGGCTGCGGACGACTGAGCATCAGGCGTCGCTGTACGACGAGCCGGTCCGTGCCGTGTCGTCGGCGCGGAAGGTGACCGACTCGCCCGACAGCCGGGCACTGAGTCCGCTGTCCGTCGCGGTGATCGAGCGCAGGCCGAGGCCCTGAGGGATGTTCCGGAGCTGGATCGGCCGAGCGAAGGCCCCGCTGAGTGCCGCGCGCCCCAGTTCGGGCAGCGGACCGCCCGTGACCTGGAAGTCCTTGAAGGCGATGCGGTTGCCGGGGAGCACCGAGACCGTCGTCGTCACCGTGATGTCGCCGGTGGGCAGCGGGACCGTCGCGCGGACCTGGTCGGGGCGGCTGCCCCGGGTGATCGTCGGGCCCAGGGTGGCGGAGAGGTCCGGGTAGGACAGCAGGGCGGTCGCCTCCGCCGAGTGGGCCCGTGCCTCCGAGTCGTCGTCGGACTTCCTCAAGTCCGTTAGCCGCAAGGACAGTTCACTCAACGGCAGCAGGCCGGTGGTGTCGCTCGCCGGTATGTCGTGCGCGGTGATGTCCACGTGCCGCAGGGTGCCCGAGGCCAGCTGTGTCAGCACGGGGAAGCCCCGCACATGGACCTCCGGCGCCGAGGGCGTGTGCATGCCCGCCTGGAACGCCGTGGCCGTACGGGACTCGACCCGCGCCGTCGCGAGGCGGTCGGCGGCGACGGGCACGAGCAGCAGCGCGAGCAGGGAGCCGACGGCGATGACGACCGGTCGGCGGCTCCTCCGGGGCGGGTCGTGCGCGTCCAGGGGCTCGTAGGACTCGTACATCTCGTGAGGCTCGTACATGGGTCTCTTTCTTCGGGGTGGTCGCAGGTGGCGGACCGTGCCGGCCGGGTGATCGCATCGGCATAGTTGCACATCGGTGGGCAATAAAATAGTCTGCACATCAGTGAGCAATTAATGCTGTCTAGGAGTCTCCGATGCCGCTCGTCGCCACCACACCCGTCGACAAGATGACCGGGCCGTACGCACGGCGCTGGTCCGCCCTGATCGTGCTCTGCCTGAGCCTGTTGATCGTGGTCATGGCGAACACCTCGCTGATCGTCGCCGCCCCCGACATGACCACCGACCTGGGCCTGAGCAGCAGCGATCTGCAGTGGGTCATCGACGGCTACACCGTCCCGTACGCCGCGCTGATGCTCGTGCTGGGCGCGATCGGTGACAAGTACAGCCGGCGCGGCGCGCTCCTCACCGGGCTGGTGATCTTCGCCGGGGGATCGGTGATGGGGAGCCTGGTCCACGAGACCGGGCTGGTCATCGCGGCCCGCGCGGTCATGGGTGTGGGCGCTGCGGTGGTCATGCCGGCCACGCTGTCCCTGCTGGTCGCGATCTTCCCGAAGCGTGAGCGGGCGCGGGCCATCACGGCCTGGACCGCGACCTCGGGTCTCGCCATCGCCATCGGCCCGCTGGTCGCGGGCTGGCTGCTGGAGGACCACGCCTGGGGCTCCACGTTCCTGATCAACGTCCCCATCGCACTCCTCGCCGTGGTCGGCGCCCTGGTCCTCGTGCCGCCGTCCAGGGCGGAGGGGATGGGCCGCATCGACTACACGGGCGGTCTGCTCTCGATCGTCTCGGTCGGCAGCCTCGTCTACGCGCTCATCGAGGGCCCGCACTTCGGCTGGGACGCCGGTCCGGTCGTCGCGGCCGTCGTCGCCGCTGTCGGTCTGCCGGCCTTCGTGGCCTGGGAGTTGCGCCACCCGCACCCCATGCTCGACGTTCGCAAGTTCGCCCAGCGCGCCTTCAGCGGCTCGATGCTGGCGGTCCTGTTCTTCTTCTTCGGCACCTACGGCGCGATCTACTACGCCACCCAGTTCCTGCAGTTCGTCCTCGGCTACAGCGCGCTGGAGACCGGCGTACGACTGCTGCCGCTGGCCGGTGCCGTGTCCCTCGGCGCCGTCGTCACCGGGCGGCTGACGCCCAAGCTGGGTGTGAAGCCGATGGTGGTGACCGGCATGGCGATCGGCACCGTGGGCGTCTTCCTGCTCACCCTCGTCGACAAGTCCTCCACCTACACCGACTTCCTGCCGATGCTGCTGCTCCTCGGCTTCGCGATCGGGCTCAGCGTCTCCCCGGCCACGGACACGATCATGGGCTCGTTCCCGGAGAGCGAACTCGGCGTCGGCGGCGGCGCCAACGACACCGCGCTGGAACTCGGCGGCTCCCTCGGCATCGCCATCCTCGGCTCGCTGCTGGGCACCACCTACAAGGACAAGCTGACCGACCTGGCCGGCGGCCACCTCCCCGCCGCGGCCCTGGACACCGCGAAGGACTCGGTCGGCGGCGGCCTGGCGGTCGCCCAGCAGATCGCGAAGACGCCCTCCGCCGGACCGCAGCAGGCGCAGGCCCTGGTCGACGCCGTGCACGAGGCCTTCGCCCACGGGGTCGCGCGGACCAGCCTCGTCGGAGGGATCATCATGGCGGTCGGCACCCTGATCGTCCTCGCGGTCCTGCCCGGCCGCCGCGCCACCCCCGAGCCCGGCCCGCAGGCGACGGACACCAGCCGCGACCAGGAGCACGCCGGCTCCGTGTAGAACTCCCGCGCGGTGCCGGCGCAGGCGGCCGGGTGAGCGGCGTGCGCCGGGGGCGCACGCCGGCCGGTCGGATCATCGTGGATAAACTGGAACAGTTCCGCCTCGGCGCCCGCTCCCTCGCCCGCTCGGAGAACACCGTCCCCGCGACGAGCGGCGCCGGAATCCCCGGCGACTGAATGTCTCTGCCCGCTCGCGGGCAGCCGTCCAGGGGTGCCCGGTCGGATGCCGTTCCCGCCCACCTGACGGAGACCGACGGTCCTGCCTGTGAACACCCCGGACGCCACCGCCCCCCTCGCCGAACCGACCTCCCGCCGCAGCCGGCGCTGGCTGCGGCCCGTGGTGATCACGGTCCTGCTCGCGCTGTTCGGCACCGAACTGGTCCTGGGCTGGCCCTCGTTGGCCTCCGCCCTGTCCCAGCTGCGCGCGCCCCGGCTGAACTGGTTCGCCGTCGCGCTCGTCGCCGAGGTGGCCGCCATGGGCTGCTACGCGCGCATGCAGCGCCGGCTGCTGCGCTCGGCGGGGGTGATCGTGCCGATCCAGAAGCACGTCGCCCTCGCCTACGCCGCCCACTCGCTCAGCGTCACCCTGCCCGGCGGGCCCGCCTTCTCCACGCACTTCAACTACCAGCAGATGCGCCGCTTCGGGGCCACGCCTGCCATCGCCTCCTGGTGCATCGCGCTCTCCGGCATCCTCTCGGCGGCCGCCCTGGCCGTCGTCACCGCGATCTCCGCGCTCGTCTCCGACGGCAGCCTGCAGTGGCACAGCCTCGTCACCCTCGGCCTGGCCGTGATCCTGCTGACGGTCGGCATCCGGCGCATCACCCGCCACCCCGAGAAGGTCGAACCGGCCACCCGCGCCGCGCTGGCCCGGGTCAACCGGCTGCGGCACGTGCCCGAGACCCAGGGCCTCGACCGTATCCGCGGCTTTGTCGAGCAGCTCCGCACCGCCCGGCTCGAACCCCGGCACGCCGTCGCCGCCGCCGTGTTCGCCGTACTCAACTGGCTCCTCGACGCGGGCTGCCTGTGGCTGTGCTTCCACGCCGTCAGCGACACCCGGATCAGCAGCGCCCAACTGCTGCTCGCCTTCTGCGCGGGCATGGCCGCCGGGACTCTCACGATCATCCCCGGCGGCCTCGGCCTCATCGACAGCGCGCTGATCCTCGGGCTGGTCACGGGCGGTGTCGCCACCAGCACCGCGATCGCCACGGTCGTGCTGTACCGGATCATCAGCTTCGGGTTCATCATCGGCGTCGGCTGGATAACGTGGCTGGTCATCCGTCGCCACAACCGCCGGGAACCCGCGCTCTAGCGGGCCGCTCCTCAGGCCCGCGCGCCGCCGTCGACCCGCAGGACCGTGCCGGTCACGAAGGACGCGCGGTCGCTGAGCAGCCAGGCCGCCGCCTGCGCGATCTCGTCGGGGTCCGCCGCCCGGCGCAGCGGGGTGTGCGCCGTGAGCCGCTCCTGGAGGCCGGGGGACTCCGCCTCCCAGGCCTGGATCATCTCGGTGAGGGTGTTGCCGGGGGCGATGGCGTTGACGCGGATGCCCTCGGGGCCGTAGGTGACGGCGGCCGACTCGGTGAGGCTGTTGACCGCGCGCTTCATCGCGCCGTAGGCGGGCAGCTCGGGGTTGCCCATCAGACTGCCGACCGAGGAGTTGTTGACGATGGCGCCGGTCCTGGCGGTGGCGCGGATGGCGGCGACTTGGGCGACCATGGCGAGCCAGACGCCCTTGAGGTTCACGTCGTAGACGTGGTCGAACTCGTCCTCCGCCAACTCGTCCATCGGGCCCGGGCGTTGGATCGTGGCGCCGTTGTTGAAGGCCACGTCGAGGCGGCCGTACAGGTCCACGGCGCGGTCGACGGCGACGCGGACACTCGTCGCGTCGGCCAGGTCGCAGACGACGTAGTCGGCGGTGCCGCCCGCCTCGCGGATCTCCTCGGTGACCGCCTTCAGCTGGGCCTCCGTGCGGGCCGCGAGCAGTACCTGAGCGCCTTCCCGGGCGAACAGCCGCGCCGCCGCCGCGCCGATGCCGCGCCCGGCGCCGGTGACGAAGGCGACCTTGCCGGACAGCAGGCCGAGGGAGGGGGAAGTGGGTGTGTTGGTCATGGCACCGAGCCTCCGCCGACCGGTGATGCCGATCCAGGCACCGGCAGTACCTGGATCCGCGCGTCGCCGTCCGTCCACACTGGGGGAGTGGACCGACGAGAACTTGGCGACTTCCTGCGCAGCAGACGTGAGCGGATCACCCCCGCCGAGGTGGGGCTGCCCGCGGGACCGCGCCGCCGTACCCCGGGGCTGCGCCGCGAGGAGGCCGCGCAGCTGGCGTTCATCTCGACCGAGTACTACACCCGGCTCGAGCAGGCACGCGGCCCGCACCCGTCGCGCGAGGTACTGGCCGGGCTGGCCCGCGCCCTGCGGCTGACGGACACCGAGCGCGACCACCTCCACCACCTCGCGGGCGTACCGCCGGGCCCGCCGCCCGGTCCCTCGCGCGAGGTCCGGCAGAGCCTCCTCGACCTGGTGCACCGGCTGCCGCAGGCCGCCGCCTTCGTGGTGTCCGCGACGTACGAGGTGATCGCCTGGAACGATCTCGCCGCCGCCCTCATGGAGGACTTCTCGGCCCTGCCGAGGCGCGACCGCAACCTGGTGCGCCGCGTCTTCCTCGGACCGCACCAGCCGGGACGGCGGCTGTACGGCGTGTCCGACGCCGACGGCTTCGCCCGGCTCGCCGCCCACGACCTGCGCGCCACCGCCGCCCGCTACCCCGACGACCCGGAGGTGACCGGGCTGGTGGCCGAACTCCTCGCCGGCAGCGAGGAGTTCACCGCACTGTGGAACTCCCACGACGTGGCCGCCGCACCCACCTTCCGCAAGACCTTCCAGCATCCGATGGTCGGCCCGGTCACCGTCAACTGCGACGTCCTCGACATCGCCGACCGCGACCAGCGGGTCGTGATCTACACGACCGTCCCCGGCTCACCCTCCGAGAGCGCCCTGCGGCTGCTGTCCGTCATCGGCACCCAGACAATGGACATCAGCCCCTGACGCGGGTCAGCCCTCGGCACGGGCGACGAGGTCCAGCGCGATGTCGGTGATCATGTCCTCCTGACCGCCGACCATGGCCCGCCGCCCCGCCTCGACCAGGATGCTGCGCGTGTCGAGTCCGTAGCGCTCGGCCGCCGCCTCGGCGTGGCGCAGGAAACTGGAGTACACGCCCGCGTAGCCGAGGCTGAGCGTCTCGCGGTCCACCCGCACCTCGCGGTCCTGCAGCGGTCGTACGAGATCGTCGGCCGCGTCCATGAGGGGGAACAGGTCGCAGCCGTGCTGCCGGCCCATCAGGTCGGCGACCGCGACGAACGCCTCCAGCGGACAGTTGCCCGCACCCGCGCCCTGGCCCGCGAGGGAGGCGTCGACGCGTACGGCCCCGCCCTCCACCGCGACGACCGTGTTGGCCACGCCGAGTGCGAGGTTGTGGTGGGCGTGGATGCCCAACTCGGTCTCCGGGGCGAGGACTTCGCGGTAGGCGCGGAAGCGGTCCCGGACCCCGTCCATCGTCAACCGGCCCCCGGAGTCGGTGACATAGACGCAGTGCGCGCCGTACGACTCCATCAGCTTGGCCTGGCGGGCGAGTTCGGCGGGATCGGCCATGTGGGACATCATCAGGAACCCGGCGACGTCCATGCCCAACTCCCGCGCGGCGGCGATGTGCTGGGCGGAGATGTCGGCCTCGGTGCAGTGCGTGGCGACCCGCACCGAGCGGATGCCGAGTGCGTGGGCCTGCTCGAGGTCGTGGACGGTGCCGATGCCGGGCAGCAACAGGGTGGTGGGGACGGCCCGTTGTACGGCGTCGGTGACGGCCTCGATCCACTCCCAGTCGGTGTGGGCGCCGACGCCGTAGGTGATGCTGGACCCGGACAGTCCGTCGCCGTGCGCGATCTCGATGGCCGCGACTCCGGCGCTGTCGAGGGCGGCGGCGATCGCGCGGGCCTGGCCGACGGTGTAGCGGTGCCGTACGGCGTGCATGCCGTCCCGCAGGGTGACGTCCTGGACGTAGAGGGACGGGGTCACTTCGCTGCCTCCTCGCGGCTGCGGCCGGCCATGCGTTCCGCGGTGCGCAGCGCGGCCGAGGTCATGATGTCGAGGTTCCCCGCGTAGGCGGGGAGGTAGTGGGCGGCGCCCTCGACCTCCAGGAACACCGACACCTTCAGCAGCTCGCCCGCGCCCGGCGCGAGGGTGCGCAGCGGGTCGTCGGCGGCCACCGTGTCGTACTGCACCTTCTGCTTGAGCCGGTAGCCGGGCACGTACGCCTGGACGCGGCCGACCATCTCCTCGACGGACGCGGTGACGGCCTCGGTCGCGCAGTCGGAGACCAGGCAGTGCACGGTGTCCCGCATGATCAGCGGGGGTTCGGCCGGGTTGAGGACGATGATCGCCTTGCCGCGAGCGGCGCCGCCGACCTGCTCGACGGCGGAGGACGTGGTCTCGGTGAACTCGTCGATGTTCGCGCGGGTGCCCGGTCCGGCCGAGCGGGAGGCGATGGACGCGACGATCTCGCCGTAGTGGACCGGTGAGACCGCGCCCACGGCGGCGACGACCGGGATCGTGGCCTGGCCGCCGCAGGTGACCATGTTGACGTTCGGGGCGTCGAGGTGGTCGTCGCCGTTGACCGGCGGGACGACGTACGGGCCCAGCGCGGCCGGGGTGAGGTCGACGAGCGTGCGGCCCAGGGGCCGTAGGACCTCCTCGTGGTGGCGGTGGGCGCCCGCGGAGGTCGCGTCGAAGACGATGTCGACCTCGGCGAACTCGTCAAGTTTGACGAGTCCTTCGACGCCCTCGTGGGTCGTGGCGACCTTGAGGCGGCGGGCGCGGGCGAGGCCGTCGGAGTCCGGGTCGATGCCGGCCAGGGCGGCGATCTCCAGGGCCTCCGAGAGGCGCAGGACCTTGATGAGGAGGTCGGTGCCTATGTTGCCGGAGCCGATGATGGCGACCTTCGTGGTCACTTGCCGGTCCCTTCCGTGGTGGGCGCGGCTGCTTCCGCGGTGTCCTTCGCGAAGCGGACCCGTACGGAGCCCAGGTCCGAGATGCGGGCCTCGAAGGCGTCGCCCGGTGCGGCCGGGGACATCGGGCCCAGGGCGCCGGTCAGCACGAGGTCGCCCGCGCGCAGCGGGTCACCGCGCTCGGCGAGGGCCGAGGCCAGCCAGACGGCGGCGGTGAGGGGGCTGCCGAGACAGTCGGCGCCGGTGCCCTCGGAGACGGTCTCGCCGCCCCGGGTCATGGTCATCGTGACCGTGCGCAGGTCCACGGCGGTCAGCGGGACGGGCGTGGCGCCCAGGACGTACAGACCGCAGGACGCGTTGTCGGCGACGGTGTCGACGAGGGAGATCTCCCAGTTCCGCACCCGGCTGTCGACGATCTCCAGCGCGGGCAGCGCGAAGTCCACCGCGCGCAGCACGTCGACGACCGTGCACTCCCGCTCCGGCAGATCCCGGCCGAGGACCAGCGCGACCTCGGCCTCCACCTTCGGCTGGAGCAGCCGGCCCACGGGCACCTCACCCCCGTCCGGCACCGCCATGTCCGCGAACAGGGCGCCGAAGTCCGGCTGGTCCACGCCCAGTTGATGCTGTACGGCCGGGGAGGTCAGGCCGATCTTGCGGCCGACGACACGGCGGCCGGCGGCCACACCGCGCCGCACGTTCAGTTGCTGCACGGCGTAGGCGGTCGCCAGATCGGGGACGTCGAGCAGGTCGCGCACCGGCGGGCAGGCGACCCCGGTACGGGTGGCCTCCGCCAGCAGGTCGGCGGCCTTGACCACGGCCGGGGACACGGTGTCCGGACGGGCGCCGTCGGGCACGGTGGGCACGGGTTACCTCCGGGGGCGATGCGGGACTGGGGGAACGGTGCGGGTTCGGGGGGAGTGGTGCGGGTGCACGTCCCGGTATAGACAACATCCCCGCGAAGGGACAATGTTTGTTCCGTGACACGGAACAACGCGAGCGGCAGCATGCTGGAGAAGGCCGCGCTCATCCTGGACTGTTTCAGTCCGAGCGGCGGACCGTACCGCCTGTCGGAACTTTCCGAGCTCGCCGGACTGCCCAAGCCCACCGTCCACCGGCTGGCCGCCGACCTCGTCCGGCTGGGCTGGCTGGAACGCTCGGGCCCCCGCTACCTGCTCGGCGCGAAGCTGTTCGAGCTGGGGTCGCTGGTGCCGCATCGGCGCGATCTGCGCGAGACAGCCCTGCCCTTCCTCCAGGACCTCTTCGAGGCCACCCGCGAGACCATCCACCTCGGCGTCCGCGAGGGCATGGAGGTGGTCTACCTCGAACGCATCCACGGCCACGAGGCGTTGCGGCTTCCGTCGCGCATCGGCGGTAGTCTCCCCCTCACCTGCACGGCCGTCGGGAAGGCTCTACTCGCCTTCTCCGGCGCCGAGTTGACGGATGAGGTACTGTCCCACCCGCTGCCGAGCCTCACCCCGCACTCGATCACCGACCCGGCCCGGCTGCGCATGACCCTGGAGAAGATCCAGGTCTCCGGGCTCGCCTACGAGGAGCAGGAGGCGGCCCTGGAGGTGAGTTGCATCGCGGCCCCGGTGTTCGCCGGCGACACCGCCGTCGCCGCGCTCTCGGTCGCCGTACCGCGCAGCCGCTTCCGCCCCGCCCAACTCGCCCCGGCCGTACGGACGGCGGCGCTCGGACTGTCCCGCGTCCTGCGCGGCGGCGGAACCACCAGGCCCCCACTGTCCGGGCACTGAACCCGACCGTACACTGACAAGTCACGGTAACGGGGGCATTGTTGATCGGGGGGAGAAGCATGTCCGGGGATCAGTACGGGTCTGTCCAGGGGTTCGTCGTGCCGCCGATGCCGTCGTCCCCACCACCCGCGCCGCCCGACCGACTCAGATCGGTGGCGGTCGGCCTCCTCAACCTCAGTGGTCTCGGGCTCGGTTACGCCCTGATGCGCCGCTGGCTGCTCATGGCCGTGTGCTGGGTGGCGACCATCGTGCTCCTCCTGGTGGCCCTGCCCGCCGACCCGGACGGCGTCTCGGGCGTCCTGGTCGCCCTGTACGTCGTCTTCCTCGTACTGGCCGCCGTCCACGGCGCGTTGACCGGCCTGCGCACGCGCCTGGCCTGGCCCGCGCCCATGGCCGTCGCGGTCCTGCTGGGCCTGGTCCTGCTCGCCGTACCGGCCGGGGGAGTCGTCCTCTACGACGACGCCCGCGACGAGGCGACTCAGCAGATGCTGCTCGACCGACTCGACAAGGCGGACCAACTCGTCGCCGATTCGGGGCGGTTGTCGTTCTCGGCGGCCGAACCGCACTACCGCCAGGCGCTGGTGGTCTACGACGACCTCAGCACCGACCACTCCGGTTCACGGGCGGCCGATCGCGTGCCCGACCGGATGAAGACGTTCTACACGACCGTCGCCGGCGCCTACGCGCAGAAGAACTACTGCGACGCGATACCCCAGTTGAAGTACCTGCGGACCGTCCCCGGCACCATCGACAAGAAGGAACTGGGCACGCTGACCACCTGGCCGGACGACCGGCTGGCCACCTCGCTGTACGAGTGCGCGTCCACCGGGCTGGCCGCCCAGGGCGCCGACTGGCCGGGGAACTTCGGTGATCTGCTGACCCTGTTCCCGGACTCGCCCCAGGCGAAGCAGGTCGAACCCGCCGTCAAGTCGGCCGTGGACAAGGCGGTCGCGGGGGTGCGCGGCAGCCAACCCTGCACAGCCGTCCAGCAGTTGACGTCTCTCGCCGGGCAGATCGACACCCTCCAGGGCCAGCAGGCGGGGTCCGCCGACGCGCTCGGCGCGGACGCGCGACAGGCGAGCAGTCACGCGGACTCCGGTGCCTACCAGTGCGGTGTCTTCCAGTACAAGGGCGGCGACTTCGACTCGGCGCTCAGCACGATGAACGACTTCGTGAAGAAGAACACCCACGACAAGAACCGGGCCCGCGCCAAGAAGATCGCCATCGCCGCCGAGGTGGCGAAGACGGTCCCGGCCGCGGGCAAGAAGCTGCCGACGACCGCGTCCGGCGGCAGCATCTCCGTCACGGTCAAGAACGACAGCCCGGACGACATCACCGTCCTGTACACCGGCCCGGTCACCGGCAGCTTCACCCTGAAGGGCTGCGGGAGCTGCACGTCGTACTCCCTCACCACCACGCTGCTGAAGGGGTTCAAGCCGTGCAGTTCCGGCAAGAGCTACCCGCAGAAGACGATCAGTCTGCCGACCGGGACGACGTACTTCGTGCACCGTCCCGACAGCTCCACCGCGACGCCGGCCTCGGACACGGCCACGCTCAGGTCGGGCTACATCTACACGGAATGCGCGTACAGCACGGGTGCGTTCGGCACCGGATGACCGTACGGAGATGGTGAGTTGAGGGCGGCGGGCGTCCCGGCACCTCGGTGTCGGGACGCCCGCCTCTCGCTGTTCAGAGCAGGGTCGGTGCGTGGAAGGTGCCGAGGCCGGTGGTCAAGTCGCGGTCGAGCCAGTAGCGGCGGGGTTCGGCGAGCATCACCGCGACGCTGACACCGAGGAGGCCGGGGATGCCGGCCAGTTCGTTGTCGACGAACAGGGCGAGGGCGGAGCGGTCGGCGACCAGGCCGGTGGCGAGGACGGACATGTCGCTGGCGACGTGGGCGGCGAGCCGGGTCTGGGGCAACTGGTCGATACGGCGCATCACTTCGGGGGTCGCGCCCGGCGCCACCCGCAGCCGGAGGATGAACGGGGTCTGGAAGCCCAGCCACTCCGACACGGTCTCCAGCCGCGGCTTGACCCAGCCCTCGTCCAGCACCCGGCGGACCACGCGGTGCGCGGTGGACGTGGCCAGGTCGGCGGCCCGGGCGATGCTCGCGGCGGACGCCCGGCTGTCCTGGAGCAGTTGGCCCACGACGCCACGCTCCGCCTCGCTGAGCGGCTTCGCCGGGGGCGTCGCGGTCGCGGTCCCCTCGGGGCGGGAGCCGGTGAGCTTGAGCAGGTCGGCGCGCTCGGTGTCGGTGAGGAAGCGGGGGTCCCAGGTGATGCCCCGGCGCAGGGTGCTGAGCGCGGGCATGGCGTTCACGCGGCGGACTCCGGGCACCGAGAACATCCGGTCGATCGCCTCGCTGGTGGCCGCCTCGGACGGGGCGTGCACGACGGCGTAGAGCGGGTAGTCGCCCGAGATCTGCGCCAGCAGCTGGAGATGCGGCAGGTCGCGGAGCCGGTGGAGGACGGCGAGCGGGGACTCGCCGGTGATGTCCAGGAAGACGTGGACCGGCATCGCCGTGGAGTGGATGCCCCAGTCGGCCTGCCCGATCACGCGCACCATGCGTGCCTCGTGCAGGCGGTCGTAACGGCGTTTGAGTGTGCTGGCGTCGGCGGCCAGGATCTCGCCGATGTCGTCCCAGGTGGCCCGGGGCGCCACATGCAGCGCGCCGATGAGGCGCCGGTCGAGCTCGTCGAGGAGAGGACGGGTCATAGGGCCTCACTCTAAGGTGCTGTTTAATCCCACTGTTACTTCCAAGTTATAGAGAATCTCTCATCTGGATGCCATTGTTCGCAGGAACATCCCCCCACCGCGCCAAGAGGTACCGATGAGTGTCACCTCCGCCCCACCTCGGACCCCGTCCACCGAGCCGCAGTCGAGAGCACTGCGCGTCGCGTTCCGCGGCCTGACGGCGATCGAGAAGGTCGGCAACCGACTCCCCAACCCCTTCTGGCTGTTCTGGATCCTCGCGGGAGTCGTCGCCGTCCTCAGCGCCGTCCTGTCCGCGACCGGCCTCACCGCCCTGCATCCCGGCACGCACGAGACCATCAAGGTGCAGAACCTGCTCAGCAAGGACGGCCTCACCATGGCCGTCGAGGGAGCCGTCGACAACTACGCGGCCTTCCCGCCGCTGGCCACCATCCTCACCGTGATGTTCGGCATCGCCGTGGCCGAGAAGAGCGGACTCTTCTCCGCCCTGCTGCGCCGCATGGTCGCGCGGGTGCCGGGCCGGTACCTCACCTTCGTTCTGTCGATGACGGCCATGGTCAGCCATGTCGCAGGCGACGCCGCCTATGTCACCCTCATCCCGCTGGGCGCCCTGGGCTTCCGCGCGGCCGGCCGCAGCCCCGTCCTCGGCTGCGTCGTCGCCTACGTCTCGATCGCCGCCGGGTACGATGCCTCCCCGTCGCTCACCACCACCGACGTCCTGCTCTCCGGGATCACCACGGCCGCCGCCCACACCATCGACACGCACTACGTCGTCACCCCGGTCGCCAACTACTTCTTCGGGCTGGGCTCGTCCGTCCTGGTCGCGCTGGTGATCACCCTCGTCGTCGACAAGGTCCTCGCCCGCCGCTCCGACCTCGAACCCGACGAGCCGGTCGCCACGCCCGACGCCGAGGAACTTGCGGAGATCGAGGTCACCGACCGGCAGCGGCGCGCCCTGCGCACCACCGGCCTGGTCGCCGTCGGCTTCCTCGTGTTCCTGGCGGCGGCGATGATCCCGTCCTCCTCACCCCTGCGCGGCGAGGGCGGCGGCATCGTCAACTCCCCGCTGATCGGCGGCATGGCACTCGTCCTCGGCGTGTTCTTCGCCGTGCTCGGCACCGTCTACGGCCGCATGACCGGCACCTTCACCGCCGCCCGCGACACCATCGGCGCGATGGCCGACGGCACCCGCTCGATGGCGCCGATCCTCGTCCTGTTCTTCGCGATCGCCCAGTTCCTGGCCTACTTCAAGTGGACGAACATCGGCGACATCCTCGCCGTCAAAGGCGCTGAGACCCTGCGGGACCTGCACCTGAACGGCTGGACGGTGCTCGTCGGCATCGCCGTGCTGATCACCTTCATGAACCTCGTCATCACCAGCGGCTCCGCCCTGTGGGCCCTGGCCGCACCGGTGCTCGTCCCCATGCTGATGCTCATCGGCATCGAGCCCGAGACCACCCAGGCCGTCTACCGCGTCGCCGACTCCGTCACCAACTGCATCACCCCCATGAGCCCCTACTTCGTCATGGCCCTGGGCTTCATCCAGCAGTACCGCAAGTCCGCCGGCATCGGCACCCTTGCCTCCTTCACGCTCCCGATCGCCGCCGTCGTGTGGGTGGTCTGGGTCGCGTTCTTCGTCGCCTGGTACCTGCTGGGCATCCCACTCGGCATCGGCTGACCCCGTCCCGAGCGACCCCGTCCGTTCGTCCGCGCGAGAAAGCAGATGATGACCGCCTCACCCGCACCCGCCACTCTCACCGCCCGCGCCCAGGACGCCTCTTCGCGAATCGTCGAGGACATCCTGACACTGGTCCGCCATGAGACCGGCAGCTACGACCTCCCCGGCCTCGCGACCGGCCTCGACCTCCTGCGCGAGCTGACCGTCCAGCGCCTCGGCCGCCCCGACCACGAGCGGCGCCACCCCGGCGGCGCGTGCGGCGACACCCTCGCCCTGACCTACGACGGCACCGGCGCCGGACACGTCGCACTCGTCGGGCACTACGACACCGTATGGCCGACCGGCACCCTCGCCGGATGGGAGCAACCCGAGCCGACCGAGGACGGGCGGGAGAGGCTGGGCGGGCCCGGCATCTTCGACATGAAGACCGGCCTGGCGCAAGGGATTTGGGCGCTGAAGCTGGCCCGCGAGACCGGCGCGCCGCTGCCCACCGTCACCTTCCTCTTCAACGGCGACGAGGAGATCGGGTCCCTCTCCTCGCGGCCGGTGATCGAGGAGCTCGCGCAGCGGGCCGACGTCACGCTGGTCCTGGAACCGAGTGCCCACGGCGCGGTGAAGACCGCCCGCAAGGGCACCGGGATCTTCCAGGTCACGGCCACCGGCGTCGAGTCCCACGCGGGGCTTGCGCCGCAGGACGGGGCGAGTGCGATCACCGCGCTGTCCGAGTTCGTGGTGGCCGCCGCGAAGGTCGCCGCGCCGGACAGGGGGACCACGATCAACACCGGGCTGTTCAAGGGCGGTTCGGCCATCAACGTCGTCGCCGGGCAGGCCACCGCCGGGGTCGACATCCGGGTCAGCAGCGCGGCCGAACAGGCCCGCGTGGACGAGGAGTTCGACGCCATCGAGGTCAGCGACCCGCGCGTCCGCATCGACATCGACCACGCCTGGAACCGGCCCCCGATGATCCTCAACACTGCCTCCGCCCCACTGCTCGACCTGGCCCGCGAGGTCGCCCGCGACCAGGGCCGAGGCCACCTCCCCGACACCGCCGTCGGCGGCGCCAGCGACGCCAACTTCGTCGCCGCCCTCGGCCTGCCGGTGCTGTGCGGCATGGGTGCGGTGGGCGACGGGGCGCATGCGCAGGGGGAGTTCATCTACGTCGATACGGTGCCGGGTCAGACGGCGTTGGTCGCGGGGTTGCTGGGGAGGCTGACGGAGCCGCTGCGAGGCTGACCGGGTCGCGCTGGTCGGCAGGGTTGTCGGGGCGGCTCGTGGAACTACTGCCGGGGTGACAGGGACGGCGGATGCCCCGCGTGGTGCCGGGCCGGGACGGGATGTTCGGCGGGTTGTCGGGGCGACTCGCGGAACTGCTGCCGGGTGACAGGGGTGGGCGGGATGCCCCGTGTGGTGCCGGGCGGCACGCGATGCTCGCGGGGTTGGCGGAGCGACTCGCGGAACCGCTGCCGGGTGACAGGGATGGGCGGGATGCCCCGCGTGGTGCCGGGCGGCACGCGATGCTCGCCGAGCTGCAGGCACGACTCGCGGAAGTGCCGCGCCGCTGGGCCCCGGTGATCCGCCCGCACCGGACACCCGCGACCGACCGGCCGGAACAACCCAACGCCCGCAGGGTGGGGCGGGTGCGGCGGCGGACCCCCGGCCAGGGACAATCGGTGCCATGACGGACGGTACGGACGGTAGGGGCGACTCCGCGAGCCGCTTGGCCAGGATCGAGCGGCTGCTGGAGGACGGCGGGCGCGATGTCGTGCCCGCGTGGCGCCGGGTGACGCGCGGGGAGACCCGGTGGGCGGTGTCCGCCGTGATCCTGGTGGCGTTCGCCCTGCAGCTGATGCTGCCGCACCGGCTCGCCTTTCAGCCGTACTGGCTGCTGCCCGCCCTCGAACTCGCCCTGATGGTCGGCCTGTTCGTCGCCAATCCCCGGCGGATCGAACCCGGCACACGGTGGCTGCGCTGGCCGAGCCTGGTCCTGACGGGCGTGATCAGCCTGGCCAACAGCTGGTCGGCGGCCCGGCTGGTGGTGGGTCTGGTCAGGGGCACCGAGGGGCTGGATGCCGGGCCGCTGCTGCTGACCGGCGGTGCCATCTGGCTGACCAATGTCATCGTGTTCGCCCTCTGGTACTGGGAGTGGGACCGCGGCGGGCCGATGGCCCGGGTCATGGGACACCACCAGTACGCCGACTTCCTCTTCGTCCAGATGCAGAGCCCCGAGACCGCGCCGCCGGACTGGGAGCCGGTGTTCCTCGACTACCTGTACCTGTCCTTCACCAACTCCACCGCCTTCAGCCCGACCGACGTGATGCCGCTCTCGCGCTGGGCCAAGATGCTGATGATGAGTCAGTCCACGGTGTCCGTGTCGATCGTCGTCCTGGTGGTCGCGCGGGCGGTCAACATCCTTTGACAGCAAGGGAGTCGGGCGCACTTCGCCACGCTCCCGACAACGGACGACGACGCCGAGCACGCCTCTCTCAAGGCCCACTCGACGCCGCAGCCCGTGCCCTACTGATCCCGCCGGATCAGCAGGAGCCCTCGTCCTGCCACGGGCCCCACTGGGAGGCACCGGGCACCTCGTTCTGGGTCCACCACTTGGCGACCCAGTTGTGGTTGCCGTACGACACCTCGTTGCCCTGCGTGTAGACGGCCGTGGAACTCCACGCCGTCTTGCACGTGCCCGGGGTGGGCGTCGGGGTCGGGGTCGGAGTCGGCGTGGGTGTCCCGGTCGGCGGGGTCACGCCCGCGAACTGGACCGAGTACTTGGCGAAGTCCCACGGGTTCTGCGCCACGCTGGAGCAGGTCCCGGACGTCGTACCGCCGTTGTCGACCGGGCTGCACTGCCGGTCGCGGTTGAGCGACCAGAACGTGAAGCGGTCCATGTTGTGGCTGGTGGCGTAGTTCAGGACGGTCTGGAAGTCCGCCTGCGTGAAGTACTCGCCGGTGTCGCTGCGGCCGTTCATGCCCGAGAAGCCCTCGTGGGCGTAGGCGGTCGCCTGGCTCCAGCCGAACGTGGACTGCAGGATGGAGTTGAAGTTGGTGAGCGCGCTGGTCTGCGAGGCCGCGCCGTTGAAGCCGCCGTCGAACGGCATGATGGAGAAGTTGTTCGGCGTGAAGCCCTGCGACTTCGCCTCCAGCAGCATCTGCTTGCCGAACCAGCCGGTGCCGTCCGCCGTGCCGGCCGTGGTGACCGAGACGTACAGGCCCGGGTTGTTGGTCTGGAGGATCTTGGCCGCGCCGATCTCGTTGTGGATGGCCGCGGTGTTCTCGTACTCCGGCTCCTCCAGGTCGAAGTCGATCGCATGCAGTCCGTAC
Source organism: Streptomyces sp. NBC_00252 (assembly GCF_036187565.1). Classification (NCBI taxonomy): domain Bacteria; kingdom Bacillati; phylum Actinomycetota; class Actinomycetes; order Kitasatosporales; family Streptomycetaceae; genus Streptomyces; species Streptomyces sp. NBC_00252. Next base: position 9,638,518 of record NZ_CP108087.1, read on the forward strand.
TTGGTGATCACCTGCTGGTACGCCGCCGCCGTCGAGGCCGGGTCGGCGCAGGCCTGGCCGAGCTTGGTGCCGCCGTAGCCGCCGATGGAGACGGAGACGTCGCCGCCCTTGGCGCGGATCGTGTTGATGACCGACTGGACGGCGGTGTCCGAGGAGACCGGTGAGGTGCCGCCCCAGGTGGGGGAGCAGCCGCCGCCGTTGGGGGCGAGGACGAAGGCGAGCTGGAAGGCCTTGAGGCCGGTGGCGTCCATGATGGCGCCCGCGTCCGGCGGGTTGTTGTCCGTCGGCATCAGATAGGGGGCCGCGGCGTACCAGCGGTTGCTCAGCGCGGTGGCCGCGTTGGTCGCGCCCTGGGCGTTGGTCGCGACCAGTGCGGTCGTGCCCGCGGCGGCGGTCGTCACGGCGGCCGCCGCGACCAGACATGCGCGAAGACGTGTCACGTTGTGCCTCCGGTGGGGATGGGGGAGGCGCCCAGCTTCTTGCGCTGTCGCGATCACGTCAATGGATTGGACTGGACCAAAGTGCACTTTGGACTAGACCATACGATTTCTTTACCGTCGGCCCGGCGGAGCGCTCGGCGCGACACGTTTGCGACTAGTGTCCCGGCTCACATGGCGTTACAGGGGCGACGCCGACACCATGGTGCACGTCATCGGCAGGCTGAAGGGATCGGGAATGTTCCGCAAGGTGCTGGTCGCCAACCGTGGAGAGATCGCGATCAGGGCGTTCCGCGCCGGCTATGAGCTGGGCGCGCGAACGGTCGCGGTCTTCCCTCACGAGGACCGCAATTCGCTGCACCGGCTCAAGGCCGACGAGGCCTACGAGATCGGCGAGCCCGGTCATCCGGTCCGCGCGTATCTCTCGGTCGAGGAGATCGTCCGCGCGGCCCAGCGGGCGGGAGCGGACGCGGTCTATCCGGGCTACGGGTTCCTCTCCGAGAACCCCGAACTCGCCCGCGCCTGCGAGGAGGCGGGCATCACCTTCGTCGGTCCCAGTGCCCACATCCTGGAGATGACCGGCAACAAGGCGACGGCCATCGCCGCCGCCCGCGCGGCCGGCGTACCGGTGCTCGGCTCCTCGGCACCCTCCACCGACGTCGACGAACTGGTCCGCGCCGCCGAGGAGATCGGCTTCCCGGTGTTCGTGAAGGCGGTCGCCGGAGGCGGCGGGCGCGGGATGCGCCGTGTCGAGGACCCGGCCACCCTGCGCGAGTCCATCGAGGCCGCCGCCCGCGAGGCCATGTCCGCGTTCGGCGACGCCACGGTCTTCCTGGAGAAGGCCGTCGTGGACCCCCGGCACATCGAGGTGCAGATCCTCGCCGACGGCGAGGGTAACGTCATCCACCTCTTCGAGCGCGACTGCTCGCTGCAACGCCGGCACCAGAAGGTCGTCGAGCTGGCCCCCGCGCCCAACCTCGACCCCGCACTGCGCGACCAGATCTGCGCGGACGCGGTCCGCTTCGCCCGCGAGATCGGCTACCGCAACGCGGGCACCGTCGAGTTCCTCCTCGACCCGGCCGGCAACCACGTCTTCATCGAGATGAACCCGCGCATCCAGGTCGAGCACACGGTCACCGAGGAGGTCACCGACGTCGACCTCGTCCAGGCGCAGTTGCGGATCGCCTCGGGGGAGACCCTCGCCGACCTGGGCCTCTCACAGGAGACGGTCACCCTGCACGGCGCGGCACTCCAGTGCCGTATCACCACCGAGGACCCCGCCAACGGCTTCCGCCCGGACACCGGCCGGATCAGCGCCTACCGTTCGCCCGGCGGCTCCGGCATCCGGCTCGACGGCGGAACCACCCACGCGGGTACGGAGATCAGCGCGCACTTCGACTCCATGCTGGTCAAACTCACCTGCCGGGGCCGGGACTTCACCACCGCCGTCAACCGCGCCAGGCGCGCCGTCGCCGAGTTCCGCATCCGCGGTGTGGCCACCAACATCCCCTTCCTGCAAGCGGTGCTGGACGATCCGGACTTCCAGGCCGGGCGCATCACCACCTCGTTCATCGAGCAGCGTCCGCACCTGCTGACGGCCCGTCACTCCGCCGACCGCGGCACCAAGTTGCTCACCTACCTCGCCGACGTCACGGTCAACAAGCCGCACGGCGAACGCCCCGACCTGATCGACCCCACCACCAAGCTGCCGACGGTCCCGAACACCGAACCCCCGGCCGGTTCACGGCAGTTGCTCGCCGAACTCGGCCCCGAGGGCTTCGCCCGGCACCTGCGCGAGTCACCCACGATCGGCGTCACCGACACCACCTTCCGCGACGCCCACCAGTCGCTGCTGGCCACCCGCGTCCGCACCAAGGACCTCCTCGCGGTCGCCCCGGTCGTCGCCCACACCGTGCCCCAACTCCTCTCCCTGGAGTGCTGGGGCGGCGCCACCTACGACGTCGCGCTGCGCTTCCTCGCCGAAGACCCCTGGGACCGGCTGGCAGCCCTGCGCAAGGCCGTCCCCAACATCTGCCTCCAGATGCTGCTGCGCGGCCGCAACACCGTCGGCTACACGCCGTACCCGACCCAGGTCACCGACGCCTTCGTCCAGGAGGCCGCCGCCACCGGCATCGACATCTTCCGCATCTTCGACGCGCTCAACGACGTCGGCCAGATGCGCCCGGCCATCGACGCCGTACGCGCCACCGGAACGTCGATCGCCGAGGTCGCCCTCTGCTACACCTCGGACCTGTCCGACCCCAACGAGCGCCTGTACACGCTGGATTACTACCTCCGGCTCGCGGAACAGATCGTCGAGGCGGGCGCCCACGTCCTCGCGGTGAAGGACATGGCGGGCCTGCTGCGCGCACCCGCCGCCGCGACCCTCGTGTCCGCCCTCCGCCGCGAGTTCGGCCTGCCGGTCCACCTGCACACGCACGACACGGCGGGCGGCCAGCTCGCCACCTACCTCGCCGCGATCCAGGCCGGCGCGGACGCCGTCGACGGCGCGGTGGCCTCCATGGCGGGTACGACCTCGCAGCCGTCCCTGTCCGCGATCGTCGCCGCGACCGACTACTCCGACCGCCCCACCGGCCTCGACCTCCAGGCCATCGGCGACCTGGAGCCGTACTGGGAGAGCGTCCGCAAGATCTACGCCCCCTTCGAGGCGGGCCTCGCCTCACCCACCGGCCGCGTCTACCACCACGAGATCCCCGGCGGTCAGCTCTCCAACCTGCGCACCCAGGCCATCGCGCTCGGCCTCGGCGACCGCTTCGAGGACATCGAGGCGATGTACGCCGCCGCCGACCGCATCCTCGGCCACCTGGTGAAGGTCACCCCGTCGTCGAAGGTCGTCGGCGACCTCGCCCTGCACCTGGTCGGCGCCGGAGTGAGCCCCGCCGACTTCGAGGAGTCCCCCGACCGGTACGACATCCCGGACTCCGTGATCGGCTTCCTGCGCGGCGAGTTGGGCACCCCGCCCGGCGGCTGGCCCGAGCCGTTCCGCACCAAGGCGCTCCAGGGCCGCGCCGACCCCAAGCCCGTCCAGGACCTCAGCCCCGAGGACCGCACGGCCCTCGACAAGGACCGCCGCGCCACCCTCAACCGCCTGCTCTTCCCCGGCCCGACCCGCGAGTTCGAGAACCACCGCCAGACCTACGGCGACACCAGCGTCCTCGACAGCAAGGACTTCTTCTACGGCATCCGGCCCGGCAAGGAGTACACGGTCGACCTGGAGCCCGGTGTCCGTCTCCTCATCGAGCTGGAGGCCGTCGGCGAGGCCGACGAACGCGGGCTGCGCACGGTGATGTCCGCCCTGAACGGCCAGATCCGGCCGATCCAGGTGCGGGACACCTCCGCCGCCTCCGACGTCCCCGTCACCGAGAAGGCCGACCGTGGCAACTCCGGCCATGTGGCCGCCCCCTTCGCGGGCGTGGTCACCCTCGCGGTCGAGGAGGGCGACGAGGTGGAGGCAGGGGCCACCGTCGCCACCATCGAGGCGATGAAGATGGAGGCGTCGATCACCGCGCCCAAGTCCGGCCGGGTCTCCCGCCTCGCCATCAACCGCATCCAGCAGGTGGAGGGCGGCGACCTGCTCGTCGAGCTGCGGTAGCCATTACGGCGGCGGACGGTCCGATCCGGTGACCGGAGTGAGGCAGGTCGCTCGCCCCGGTCACCGGCTTTGAACCGGACGCCATGACGATGGGCCGCTCGATCCGGTGACCGGATCGGTCCGGTCCCGGACCCGATGCGGCCTGTCGCCCGCCCACCCGCACGGCGCAGTCTGGGGACATGACCCGAGCACTGATCGTCATCGACGTCCAGGAATCCTTCCGCGCCCGCCCGCTGTGGGCGACCATCTCCGACCCGAAGATCGCCGACCAGGTCAACCGCCTGGTCCGGCTCGCCCGGCAGGCCGGTGACCTCGTGGTGTGGGTGCTGCACTCCGAGCCCGGCAGCGGCGACGTCTTCGACCCGGCCCTCGGCCACGTCCGGCTGATGGACGAACTGGAGCGCGCGGACGGCGAACCGCTCCTCCACAAGACCTCGCACAACGCCTTCACCACCACCAACCTGCAGCAGCTCCTCACCGAGCACGGCGTCCGCGAACTCACCGTGTGCGGCATCCGCACCGAGCAGTGCGTCGAGACCACCACCCGCGTCGGCAGCGACTTCGGCTACCAGGTCACCTTCGTCACCGACGCGACGGCGACGAACCCCATCCCACACCGCGACGCCCCCGCCGACCAGACCGTCGCCGAACTCCTCGCCGACCCGCGCACCCTCCCCGCCGACGAGGTCGTCCGGCGCACCGAGTACGCCCTCGCGGGCCGCTTCGCCACCATCGCGACGGTCGACGAACTGGAAGCCGCCGCCGCACATCAGGCATGATGACCGGATCGTGAGCAACGTCGTCTTCTTCCTGGTCCCCGGAGTCCACCTGCTGGACCTGGCAGGCCCTGCCCAGGTCTTCTCCACGGCAGCCGACTTCGGGCACCCGTACACGCTCTCCTACGTCGCCGAGCAGTCCCAGGTCACCAGCGCCCAGGGGCTGCCCCTGACGGCCGCGCTCGACTGGCCCGAGCTGGGCCCCGAGGACCTGGTGGTGGTGCCGGGATGGCGGGCCCTCACGCTGGTCGACGCGCCCGCCGTCGGCGACACGGCTCTGCGGGCGCTCCGGGACCACCACGCCCGCGGCGGGACGGTGGCCAGCGTCTGCGCCGGGGCCGACGCGCTCGGCCGGGCCGGGCTCCTCGACGGCCGCCGCTGCACCACCCACCACGACGTCCAGGACGAACTGGCCCTGCGCCACCCGAAGGCGACCGTCGTCCGCGACGTCCTGTTCACCACTGACGACCGGGTCGTCACCTCGGCCGGCATCGCCAGCGGCATCGACCTCGCCCTGCACCTGATCGCCACCCGCCACGGTCCCGCCGCAGCCGCCCAGATCGCCCGGGACATGGTCGTCTACGCCCGCCGCAACGGCCACGAACCGCAGGCCAGCGCGATGCTCCGGCACCGCTCCCACCTCGACGACACGGTGCACCGCGCCCAGGACCTCATCGACACCCGCTTCGACGAGACGCTGCCGCTGCCCTCCCTCGCCTCGGCGGTCGGCGTCAGCGAGCGCACCCTGACCCGCCTCTTCAGCCGGGCCACCGGACTCACCCCGCTGCGCTACCAGCAGACCCTCCGCCTCGAACGCGCCGAGCACCTCATCAGCCACGGCGTCACGATCGACGCCGCCGCACGCTCGGTCGGCTTCGAGGACGCCCGGATGCTGCGCAGGCTGCGGTCGCGTACGCCGTGAAGAACCGGCGGTTCGGCGCGGCGGGCTCCGAGGCCCCGACCCCGGAGCCCGCCGGCGCCACACGGAAGCCCTAGGCGGCCGTACCGCCCGCGTAGTCGCTCTTGAACGTGGTCTCGATGGTCGTGGCGACGGACTGGGCCACGCCCGTGCCGGTGAGGATGATGCCCAACTCCCTATTGTTGGAGAGGGAGTTGCTGCTGATGTTCATCGAGCCCGCCTCCACCTCCTGTGTGGACAGACCGTAGTCGGCGACCATCGCCTTGGCGTGGATGTAGAAGCCGTTGGGGTCGGAGTAGCCGATGACTTTGCCGCCGGCCGCCTTGATCGCGGAGACCTCGCTGGAGTAGTCGGCAGGAGTCTCCAGCACCACCCGCACGGCCACGCCCGCCTTCGCCCGGGCCACGATCGCGTTGACCACCGTGCTGTCGCTGAACTCCAACTCCTCGACGTCCAGCGTCTTCGTGGCCGCGTTGATCACGGTCAGCAGCCGGCTGCGCGAGTCGGTGGGGGACCAGAGCAGATGGTCGCCGTCGGTCGGGGTGACGGAGGTCCCGGCGTAGTCCGCGTTGAACACCTTCTCGATCGCGGCGACATCACGGGTGTCGTCGGTGAAGACGCCGTAGTCACGGCCGGTCGAGTAGTACTGCGAGGTGAGATTGCCGGTCAGGACAAGGGACTTGGTGCCGTCCACGGTGATCGTCTTCTGGTGGGTGTAGACGAAGGCCGACGGCGACCACACGACACCCACGCCCGCGTTCGTCAGGGCCGTGTACGCCGAGCTGTTCGCTGACTGGTGCGCGCGGTCGAGGACCACCCGTACGGTGACGCCCTTCTTCTCCAGGGCGATCAGGTCGTTGACGGCCGTGGTGTCCTCCAGCTCGTACATCGTCATGTCGAGCGAGGAGGTCGCCGAGTTGATGAAGTCGTAGATGGTCGGCTGGGTGGTGCCGGACTGCGAGAAGGCGAAGGCGGTGTACGTCGCGGCGTTGGCGGGGACGGCCGTGACGAAGAGGGTGGCGCCGGCTGCCAGCGCGACACCCGCGCGGCCGAGGAACGTCCTCAACATGCGTGACTCCTAGTCGAGTTGTTGCCCACGTGGGGGGTGGCGGGCAGGTGCATGACACCACGCGCGTAGAACGCGGTGGAAGGGAACCCGGGTGAACTCACGATTACCGACCGCGCGCCGCGTCGGACATAGGGGACTCCGCGCAGGTGGGACCCGATTCATGGGGTCCCCGCGAGGAGGCAAAAACTTCGTAGCAGGCGCACCGGACGATCGACACCGCGCATCGCCAACCCCCAAAGGGGCGCGGGGAACTGCGCGCCCAGCCCCCACGGCGCGGCAGCCGAACAATGACGTACCGGGTCACCCCAGCGGAGCGCCTAGGCTGCGCCCGACATCCGCATCAACCCCAGGAGCCCCCCGTGTCCACCCACCCCTTCCCCGACGCCCACCACCCCGACGAAAAGCCCGCCCCCCACCCCCTCCTCGACCCCGTCCTAGGCCTCCTGGGCCACTGGCAAGGCAAGGGCGAGGGCGAATACCCCACCCTGGACGGCGACTTCACCTACGCCCAGGAAGTCACCTTCACCCACGACGGCCGCCCCTTCCTGCACTACGAGGCCCGCGCCTGGATCCTCACCCCCGACGGCACACCCCTGCGCCCGGCCGCCCGCGAGAGCGGCTGGTGGCGCCTGCAACCCGACGCCCGCGTCGAGGCCCTGATCACCCAACCGACCGGCATCGCCGAGATCCTCGTAGGAACAGCCGCCGCCGGCACGGTCGACCTCACCACCCACGAGGTCGCCCTCACCCCCACGGCCAAGAAGGTCACCGCCACCCGCCGCCGCTACACCCTGACCGACGAGTCCACGCTCACCTTCGCGCACGACCTGGAGGCCGTAGGACAGCCGCTGCAACACCACCTCGCGGCGCAGCTCCGCCGCACGGGCTGAAATGGACTGATCAGAAAGCCTGTTCACGGCGTTGCTTTCCGAATATCCGATCGTTGATCTCCTCGTGCAGTGAGTGGTGCCCGAGCGGCATGGAGGCGTGGATCGACAGTGGTGCCCGGCGGCCTCCCGTGGGCAGGCGAACGGAGAGCCCTGTGCGCATGAGTGACCTTCAGCGGTGCGAGATCCGACCCGGACGACTCGTCGAGTGGACGCTGCACCCGACGGCCGTAGGAGCGGCGCGGGAACTCCCGGACGACGCGCGGCCACCGGCGTACGTGCAGGAGTCCCACATCCGGACGGCGCGCACGGTGCGCGAGGACGGGCTGTTCGTGCCGACCTGGCTCGGTACCGCCTTCGACATGCCGGGACGGATCCAACTCGACGTTTTGCAGGGCGCGTTGCGGTCCTGGATGCTCCGGCACGAGACGCTGCGCAGCGGCTTCCGGTGGGCCGGTGACGAGATGCGCCGCTTCACTCTCGACGCCGACGACGTGGCCCTGCACCGCGAGGACGTGGGGGAGTTCGCGGACCCGGTCACGCTGACCCGGTATCTGCAGGACCGTTTCGACGTGGCGGCGGACGCGCTCACCTGGCCCAACTTCCTTTTCGCGGCGGTCGTCCGCGACGAGGGTACGAGCGTCTACCTGGCCTTCGACCACAGCAACGTCGACGCCTACTCCCTCCACCGCATCGCGGGCGAGGTCCACGAGCTGTACGCGGCGGGACTCGCCGGGACGTCGGTCGAGGCGGCGCCCGTGGCCAGTTACATCGACTTCTGCGCGGGCGAGCGCACCGACGCCGACCAGATCGACGACACCCACACCGTCGTCTCCCGCTGGCGCGAGTTCATCGCCCGCTGCGACGGCAAGCTGCCGAACTTCCCCGTCGACCTCGGCCTCGACCCCGAAGGACCGCTCCCCACACAGAAGTTCCTCCAGGAGATGCTGGTCGACGACATCGACGCGGCGGCCTTCGAGGCGTACTGCCGGCCCTACGGCGGGAGCCTCGTCGGCGTACTGGCGGCCGTCGCGCTGGCCGCCCGCGAGATCAGCGGCCTCGACGTGTACCGCACCGTCGTCCCCTTCCACACCCGCGCCAAGTCCCGCTGGGCCGACTCGGTCGGCTGGTACGTGGGCGGCGCGCCGATCGAGATCCCCGTCGAGCACGCCACGGACTTCGACGACGCGCTGCGCATGGTCCGCGCCACCCTCCGCGAGAACCGCCCGCTGGCCCGCATGCCCATCGCCCGCGTCCTGCGGCTGCTCGGGGCCGACTTCCGGCCCACGTCACCCGACCTGTACTCGATCGTCTCCTACGTCGACTCGCGCGCCCTGCCCGGTTCGGAGCGCTGGCAGGAGCTGAAGGCGTACGGACTGATCCGGGTGTCGTACGGCGACCAGGTGTGCGCGTGGGTGACCCGGGTCCACGAAGGGCTGCAGTTCGCGTGCCGCATCCCGGACAACGTCATCGCGGACAAGAACATGCGGCTCTGCATGGAGCTGGTGCGCGAGCGCGTCGTCGAGGTGGCCCGGCAGGCCTTGCCCGCGGCGGTCGGTCGCGCCTGACGGCGCCCGGGGGCGCGCGGCACCGCACCGTACCGACCTGCGCACGCGCGCCCCATGTCCGAACAGACATCATGCGGGAGCCTCATGAGGCCTGACCGCGAACGGCGTGGACCACGACCGGCACCCGGCACCCCACGGGTCTTCAAGGCCTGTACGCGGGCAACGCCATCGAACCGAGGCGCCGACTAAGCGTCGGCTGCCGTGAGCGCGTCCCAGCCGCTCCAGGCAGGGATCGCCTCGCACGCGTCCCGCCACGCGGACGGGATGCCGCCCGTCCCGGTGCGGGCCGCGACGACACCTCCGGTGATCGCGCAGGTCGTGTCCCGGTCGCCCCACCCGGCGACGGTCTGCCACAACGCCTCGGGCAGGTCGTCGAGTCGACCGGCGGCGGACCACAGGGCGAACGGCACGGTGTCCGGAGCAGAGATGAGCGTCCCGGAGCCGAGCACGGACGCCGCGTGTCTCACCGAGGTCCGTCCGGGGAAGTTCGCGGCGACCAGCAGGCCGGAGCGGACATCGCTCTCCGGCACCTGCGAGGCGACCTCCCGCAGGAACTCGGCACGAGGGGCGGCCTGTTGACCCGCACCGGCCGCGGCCAGGGCGCCGGCGACCGCCACGGCCACCGCCCCCGCGACGGCCTCCGGGTGCGCGTGAGTGGTCAGCGCGGACAGCCGGGCCTGCTCGGCGGCGGCCTTCAGGTCGTCCCGGAACCAGGCCCCCAGCGGGGCGACCCGCATCGCGGCACCGTTGCCGTACGACCCCTGCCCGCCGAACTGCCCGGTGGTGACCGCTGCCAGTCCTCGCCGTCGCCGATGCGGCGCAGGATGCCGTGCATGGACGGGCCGTACCCCCGGTTCGGGTCACGCTCGTACTCGGCTGCGAACTCCCGTGCCAGCGCGCCCGGTCGGACCTCGCCATAAGCCACCAGGTGGGCGAACAGGACGAACGCCATGGCCGAGTCGTCCGTCCACGACCACGGCGCGGGGCGCAGTTCCCGCGCGGCCCACAACTGCTCGGCGTCCTCGTCGGACCGCGTGAACCAGCCGTCGCCGAAGGCGTCCCCCAGCACCAGCCCGTCGAGGGATGCGTGGGCGTACTGCGGACTGCTCATGGCGGGGCTCCTGTCGATGATCGCCGGAATCGACACATCGTAGTTAAAGTGCGGGGATGGAACGGATCTTGGTGGTCGGGTCGACAGGCGCGGGCAAATCGACGCTCGCACGGCCCGTGGGGGTACGGCTCGCAGTGCCGTACCACGAGATGGACGCGCTGTACTTCAACGGCCCCGACTGGGCGGTGAACCAAGGCCTGACCGACGACGTCCTGCGGCTCACCTCAGAACCCCGCTGGATCATCGACTCGATCGGCTCGCCCGAAGTCCGTGATCTGCTCTGGGAGAAGGCCGACACGGTGCTCTGGCTGGACTACCCGAGACGTGTGATCATGCCGCGCGTGCTGCGCCGTTCGCTGCGGCGGACGGTCACCCGCGAGAGCGTCTTCGGCGGCAACAGGGAGACGTGGGCGGGGTGGTTCAGCCGGGAGCACCCCGCCTGGTGGGCCTGGTCGCAGTACGCGAACCGGCGCCGCGAGATCGAACGCCGCACCGGCGACCCGCTCTTCGCGCCGCTCACCACACACCGCTTCGCCCAACCCGCCGACACCGAGGCCTGGTTGGCGTCCCTGCGCTGAAGTCCCCGGACCTGTCAGAGGAACGGCGTGCCCGCGTCGAGCCCCGACAGCACGCGGCCGTACAGCTCCAGGTTGGTGGCCGGATTGACGAACGAATGCAGGTTGAGCGCGTACAAGTCCCGCACCGCACGCTGGATCGGGACGTCGCGGTGCAGCGAGGACGCCCCAGACGCGGAGGCGATGAGGTCCACGGCCTCCTTGCACAGCCGGGCCGCATAGCCGCTCTGCGCCCGGATCCTGGCCCGGTCCGCCTGTGTGTACGGCTCGCCGTTCTCGGCCGCGGTCTCGATCCGGGCGACGAACTCGCGGGCGAGCAGCTCGGCGCAGGAGATCTTCATCGCCGCCTCGGCGATCTGCAGATGCGTGACGCCCGCCTCGTACTGCCGCTCGTGGAAGGTGTAGGTGATGCCCCGCCGATGGATCCGCTCGGAGAACTCCGCGAGGGCCGCCCGGGCCGGGCCCAGGGCGTTCGGCGCCGTCCAGGCACAGAACAGCATCAGGACCGGCATCCGGTAGAAGGGGTCGTCGGCGTTGGCTTTCGAGGGGAAGTCGCCCGCCAGCAGCGGGCCGACCGGCAGGACGCGGTGGGCGGGCACGAACACGTCCCGCGCGACCACGCTGTTGCTGCCGCTCCCCGCCAACCCCGAGACATGCCAGTCGTCGAGGATCTCCAGCTCGGACATCGGCACGGCGGTCCACAGCAGTTCCGGCGGGCCCTCGGCGGACCGGACCCGGACCGTCAGCAGATGCCAGTCGGCGCTCTGGCACCCGGTGGCGAAGCCCGACGTGCCGTTGACGACATAGCCGCCGTCCGTCGCCACCGCGACCGCGTCCGGGACCAGCGTGCCGCCGACCCGTACGTCAGGGCTGGTGAAGATCTCGTCCTGCGCCTCGTCCGGGAAGAGCGCCGCGATATACGCGCAACCGGCCTGGATCAGCGCCACGAAGCCGGTCGAACCGCACCCGGCGGCGATCTCGCTCAACACCTCGACCTGCGTGCTCAACCGGCTCTGGTAACCGCCGTACCGCCGAGGGACGTTCATCCGGTACACCCCGGCCTCCGTCAGGGCCGACGCCACTTCCTCCGTCACCCTTCTCTCCTGCTCGGTGCGCAACGCGTGCTCGCGGAGCAGGGGTTGGAGCGCCCGTACGCGTTCTACGAGGCCGGCGGCTGACGGGGACGCTGAGGACGGTGCCATGGACGACCTCCGGTCACGGGAGCCCTCACCGTGACGCGGATCGGGTGAGGTGTCAACGCCCTTGTTGACAGGGGCCGTTCAGGCGCGAGTGCCCAAGGAACGGTAGAAGTCGAGGTGGCCGCGTGCCGCCGCGTCCCAGGTGTGCCGGGCGGCCAGCGCACGCCCGGCGGAACGCCGCTCCGGGTCCTCCGTCGCGAGCGCGTGCCCGAGCTCGGCCGCCAACTCCTCTGGAGTCGCTGCGAATTGAGCCGCCTCGCCGAACACCTCCCGCAGCACCGGCAGATCCCGCACCACCAACGGAACCCCCGCCGCCAGCGCCTCCATCGCCGCGAGCCCGAACCCCTCCTTGAGCGACGGAAACGCGAACACGTCCGCCGCCGCGACCAGCGACGGCAACTCGTCCTCTCCCACCTGCCCCAACACGATGGGTTCCAGGTCGAGTTCGGCGGCCCTCGCCTCCCACCTCGCCCGGTAGTCGCGATAGTCGAACAGCGTCTCACCGCCCGCGATCACCAGCCGGACGTCAGGACGCGTGGCGCGCAGCAGGGCGTACGCCTCCAGCAGGTCCAGGGAGCCCTTGCGGGGTTCGATGCCGCCCACGGTGAGGACGTACGGGCCGAGACGGGATCGCCAACTCGCCTGCGCGGCCGGGTCGGTGGCGGCGAAGCGGTCGTAGGCCACGCCGTTCGGGATGACTTGAGCTTCGATGCCCCAGCCCGACGCCAACTCCCCGGCCACGGCTGCCGATACGCAGATGTGGGCGTACGGCTCGACGATCGCGCGCTCGTGGCAGGCGGCGAGCTCGGGGGTGGTGAAGTGGTCGAGGTGGTGGACCGTGCGGACGCAGGGGCCGGCCGCGTTGGCGCTGATGCAGTCCTGGGCGTGGACGACGTCGTAGGGCGTGGGGTCGAAGGCGGCGCGGAGGGTGGTGATGGAGCGCAGGATGCGTGCGCCGACCGACTCCTCGGGCGGGCCGTCGGGGAACGGGACCACCTGGATTCGTACGGCGGGGTGCACCGGGCGGAAGAAGCCCGCGTCGCCGCCCCGGCCCAGGGTCCACACCGTGACGTCCTCGCCCAGGGCCGCGAGGGCCTCCGCGAGGGCGAGGGTGTGGACGACCCCGCCGCGCGGCTTGGTGGAGTAACTGAGCAGGGCGATCTTCACGTACGGGACTCCCGGTAGGCGTCGGGGCGGCGCTCGTCGAGGTGGCGCAGGACGCGGCGGGCGCGGTCGGTCTCGGCCGCGACGTCGATCTCGGCCACGGCGAGCCCGGCTTTGGACCAGGTGCGGGCGAGGATGTCACCGCCCGGGCCGACCACTTTGGCCTGGCCGAGGAAGCGCATGCCGCCCATCGCGCCGGTCTGGTTCGAGGAGGCCAGGACCACCTGGTTCTCGGCGGCGCGCGACTGGTCGTAGAGGTCGAAGAGGCGGGCCTGACGGTCCTGGGCCATGCGCGGGGCGCGGTTGGTGATGCTCGTGGGCCACGCGGAGAGACAGGCGAAGATCTCGGCGCCGTCCAGGGCCAGCGAGCGGGCCGACTCCGGGAACGTCTTGTCGTAGTCGATCAGCATGCCGAGACGGCCCACCGGGGTGTCGAAGGCGTCGAAGCGGTCCCCCGCCGTGTACGCGGCGACCTCGCCGGCGGGAAGGTGCACCTTCCGGTGGCGGCCGAGGACGCCGTCGCCGCTGACGCAGACCGCCGCGTTGTACCGCTCGGTCCCGCCGTCCTCGCAGTAGCCGACGCACACCACCATCTCGGCGGCCAGGCGCGCGACTTGGAGGATCAGCGGGTCGTCCGGCTTGAGCGCGGGAGGAAGCGCCTGCGGGTCGGGATGGCGCAGATCGGCGAGGTACCCGCCGAGGGCGGCGTCCGGCAGGACCAGCAGCCCGGCGCCCGAACCGCGGGCGTCGTCGATGAGTTTGGCGACGCGCGCGAGGTCGAACTCCAGGTCGCGGCCGAAGTGGGCGGCCGCGGCCGCGATCCGGACGGTGCTCATACGGTGACTGCTCCCGGGGCTGGGCCATAGGTCTCGGGCCGCCGGTCGCGCAGATGCCCCATCGACCGGCGGGCGGTCTCCAGGGCCTGGACGACGTCGAGTTCGGCGACGGCGATGCCGGAGGTCACGCCCGTGTCGGCGAGGATCTCGCCGCCCGGGTCGACGACCTTGGCACTGCCGACGAAGCGTAGCGACCCGAACGTGCCCGCCTGGTTGGCGGACAGCCACACGATCTGGTTCTCCAGCGCCCGCGCCCGGTCGAACAGGTCGAACCGCCGCTTCCAGCGGTCCTGTTCGAGGTCGGCGGTCGCGTTGGTGCGCGCACCTGGCCATGCCGACACGCACACCCCGATCTCGGCCCCGTCCAACGCCAGGGCCCGGGCCGACTCCGGGAACGCCTTGTCGTAGCAGATCATCATCCCGAGCCGGCCGACCGGTGTGTCGAAGGCGTGGAAACCGTCACCGGAGGCGTAGCTCGCGTCCTCGCTGAGCGGCTGGTGGACCTTGCGGTGGTTGCCGAGGACGCCGTCGCCGGTGACACAGACGACGCTGTTGTAGCGGGCGTCCCCGGCGGCCTCGCAGTATCCGGCCACGACCGTCAACTCCCCGGCCAAAGAGGCCAGTCGGCGGATCTCCGGGCCGTCGAGGGCGAGCGCGGGCGGGCCCTCGTCGAGTGCGCCGTCGTCGTCCAGGCTGAGCAGATAGCCGCCCAGGCACGCTTCTGGCAGCGCGAGAAGCCGCACGCCCTGCTCGCCCGCCTCCTTGATCAGCCGCTCCACGATCGCGAAGTCCTCCTCCAGGTCGCGGCCGAACTCGGCGGCCACGGCCGCCATCCGCAGCGTGCTCATGCCGTCCCCATTCCGGTCACCGCGGAGGCGACCGCCTCGGTGATCTCTCCGTCGGGCCAGCGCAGCCCGACCCCTTGCCCGGCGGTCAACTCCCCGCACACAGCGCCCGTTGCGGGCCCGGCGGGCAGCGCCGGCGCGTGCGGCTCGTCGGCCGTGAGCATCGCGAACCCCGGGAAACAGGTCAGCCAGTCACCCATGGCCGCACCCGTCGGCCGGGGCACGGCGCCCACATCGAGCACCGCCCCGCAGCCGCTCGCCTCGGCCAGCATTCCCAGCGTCCCGGCGATCCCCGCCATCGACACGTCCTTCGCCGCGGCCGGTCGCGCGACGGCCACCGCCTCTGTCATCGTGCGCAGTTCGTCGGTACGACGCCGGGTGGTCGAGTCCCATTGACGGCCCCGGTAGCCCGCGCGCCAGCCGCCGCCGAGGTCCGCCGTGAGCCGTACGGCGTGTCCGGGGCGCCCTCCGCCGCCGGGCACGGGACGGTCGGTGCGGCCGAGCGCGGTCACCGACAGGGCTGCGGGGACGCCGAGTTGAGTGTGCCCGCCGAGCACCGGGACGCCGTAGGCCCGTGCCGCGCGGGTCAGTCCGGCGAGGACCAGTGCCGCGTGCGCGGCGTCCCGGGCACCCAGCGCGTCCAGCAGCCCGACCGGTGAAGCACCCATCGCCGCAAGGTCGTTGACGTTCACCAGGACAGCGCACCAACCCGCCCACTCGGGGTCCCGCTCGACCATCGACGGCACGATCGCGTCGCACGCGGCGATCACGTCCGTGCCGGGGACGGGCGCGCCGTCGTCACCGACGAAGCCCGGAGGTGCGGGCAACTCCGCGAGCAGCGGGCCCAGTGCGGACTTGGTGGAGGCAGCTTGGGCCGCGATCCTGCCGATCGGCCATCGCATCAGGACGTGCGGGGTGTCCGCGACGGTCGTCGGGCGCACGGATCGCCAGCCCAGGCGCCGGAAGAGCGGTTCGCTGCGGGTCTGGACGGTCGCGTCGAAGCGCAGGACGCCTTCGCCCTCGGCCCGCGCGCACGCGGCGCGGACCAGTGCGGCGCCGATGCCCTGGGGGCCGCGCGCACCCGGTGCCACGACCAGTCTGCCGCCCGCCCACCAGCCCAGGTCGGGACCGTCGTCGACCGGCCCGAGCCGGACCCCGCCGACGACCGCCTGGGACCGGTCCTTGGCGACCAGCACCACCGTGCGGGGATCGGCGTCACGGTCGTCCAGGTCGTGGCGGGTGAACAGCCCCTGCTCGTGCACGAAAGTGTCCCGGCGGAGTCGCCGGTAGTCCGCCAACTCGCCCTGACCGGACGCTACGTCGACGTGGAAGTTGGGTCGGCGTGCCAGTGTGCTGCGGTCGCCGAGCAGGGCCAGGATGTCGAACGGCCGGTCCGTCGCCGGTGCTGTGCCGGAGCCGTCGAGGAGCACGCCCTCAGCCTCCCGCCGACTGCAGGACACTGCACGCGCCGCAGGCCGCACAGCCCGCCTTCTGATCGGCGCCGCTCATCCCGGCGGCACGCAGCTTCGCCGCGACGCCCTCGGTGACGTACGTGAGGAGTTCCGGGCCCGGTGCCGGGATGCCGTCGCGGGCGGCGAGTGTGCCGGCCATCGGACGGAACGGGACGACGAACGGATACACGCCCCGCTCGATCAACTCGCCTGCCCCCGCGATGAGTTCGTCCGGGTCCTCGCCGAGCCCGACGAGCAGATACGTGGAGACACGGTTCCGCCCGAAGACCCGCACCGCCTCGTCCCACGCGGCCTCGTACTCGGCCAGGGGCACCGCCGACTTGCCCGGCATCCAGCGCCGCCGCATCTCCTCGTCGAGGGACTCGACATGAATGCCGATCGTGGCGGCCCCGGCGTCGTGCAGGGCCCCGATCCAGTCGAGGTCGCCGGGCGGTTCGCACTGCACCTGGATGGGCAGACCCGGGACCGCTTCGAGGACGGCGCGCACGGAGCGGACGAGGTTGCGGGCGCCCCGGTCGGACCCGGTGGTCGTGCCGGTGGTCATGACCATCTGCCTGACGCCGTCCAACCGGACCGCCGCCTCGGCGACTTGGGCGAGCTGCGCCGGTGTCTTGGCGGCGACCGTCGCGCCCGAGCGCAGGGACTCCTCGATGGTGCAGAAGCGGCACCGGTCGGCCTCGGCGTAGCGGATGCAGGTCTGGACGACGGTGGTGGCGAGGACGTCGGCGCCGTGGAGGCGGGCGATGTGCTCGTAGGGGGTGCCGTCGGCGGTGACGAGGTCGTAGAACTTCGGGCGGTGCACAGGGGTCAACGTGAGCCCGGTGTCGGTGAGTCGACCGTGTTCGTCGCCGAGCCAGACCTTGCCGTCGCGGACGCGGTAGGGGCTGGCGGGGTTGGTGGGCAGTGCGGCGTTGGCACCGTCGACGAGGACGTGGCCGTCGCCGCTCGGACCCGCGCCGTCGGGCCGCCGTACGGGGGCGTCCAACGCGACGCCGTGCAGGGCGAGTTCGGCGCGCGTCATGATGCGCACATCCACCGCCGTGCTCGTCGATCCGGTGCCAACGCTCACAGCGGCCCCCTTACAGCTGGTAGGTGGAGTTGATGATGGCGCCCTTGCGCGCGTAGTGGATCAGCGCGTCCTGGACATCCAGCGGGTGGGTCGGGATGACGCCCTCGATGAGGTCCTCCTCGCGGGCGCCGTGCAGGGACAGACCGAAGCGGCAGCAGAACACCTTGCCGCCCTCGGCGATGAACGTCTTGAGCTGGTTGTTGATGTTGTGCTCGCCGGGGAACGCCGAGTTGCCCGTGGTCGGAAACCCGCGGGTGGCAAGGCAGTTGAGGGAGCCGGGGCCGTAGAAGTAGATGGCTGTCTCGAAGCCCTTGCGCAGCGCGCGGGTCGCCTGGAGGACGGCGACGAAGGAGACCGAGGACTCGTGGGCGATGCCGTGGACCAGCGTGAAGTACGTCTCGCCGTCCTCCGCCTTGTAGTCGGGGAACACCTTGGTGGCGCCGTAGATGCTGGTGCCCTCGGGGAGGGACGGGTGGGGGATCTCGTTGAGGGACTTCTGCTCGATCTCGCTGAGTTCGACGGTTTCGGACATGGCTGTCTCCTTGTACGTACCGGACGGGGGACGGGAGTCGGTCAGTCGTAGAGCGCGGCGAAGGTGTCCCGGAAGACCAGGTCGCCGAGTTCGCCGCCGCCGGTCGCTTCGGCGAGGCGGGCGTATTCGCCGGTGAAGTCGCCCCACGGCTGGTCGCTGGCGAAGAGCACCCGGTCATGACCGATACCGCGGCGCTCGATCTCCCGGGCCAGCCAGCGGGGAGTGAACCCGATGGCCCAGGAGAGGTCGGTGTAGACGTGCTTGCCGGCGGTGATCCAGTCGAAGAACCGGGAACCGGCGAGCTTGATGTGGCCGCTCATCCCGCCGCCGAAGTGCACGAGATGGACGGGGACCTGGTCGGCGTACCAGTCGACGAGGTGGCCGACCTCGTCGATGTCGGAGGCGGCGCCGGGGGAGGTGTGGACGTGGACGACCAGGTGGTGGCGGGCCGCCTCGGCGAAGATACGGTCCAGGTGAGGGCGGCAGGCCGGGTCGGTCGGCCGTCCGCCGAGAAGGAAGCTCAGTTTGAGCGCCTTCACGCCCCGCTCGCCCGCCAACTCCAGTGCCTGCGCGGTGCGTTGCTCGTCCTCGGGGCGCGGGGAGACCCACAGCCCGGCTCGGATGCGGTCGTCGGTCTGGGCGGCCTCGATCGCCAACTCGTTGAAGGAGAAGGCGATCGCGGGGTCCGGGACGCCGTAGTTCGGGATGACCAGGGCGCGTTCGGTGCCCTCCGCGTCCAGGTCGGCGACGAGTTGCTTGACGGTGGCGCGGGCGGTGGTGTCGGGGTTGACCGGCGGGCCGCCGTAGAAGGGGTAGGCGGGCAGGACGCCGATGTGGCGGTGTGCGTCGTGGACCATGGGTGTCGTCCCGTTCCTCGTGCTCGTCCTTTTCCGCTGCTTCCGCTGCTTCCGCGCGCTCGTCCTTCGCCTCAGCCGATCGGGAGGGCGGAGGCGAGTTCGGTGGGGGCGCCGGTGAGGGTGCCGCAGACGTCGGCGAGGCGGCGGGAGGCCTCGATGTGGTCCGCGAGGAACTCCGCGTCCCTGCCCACCGCTTCGAAGCGTCCCGAGCCCCATGAGTGCTGCCAGGGCAGGCCCAGGAAGTACAGGCCGGGGACGCTCGTGGCGCCGCGCCAGTGCATCGGGTAGCCGCGGCCGTCGAAGACCGGGGCCTCTATCCAGCGATGGTCGCGGCGGAACCCCGTGGACCAGACGACGGACGTGATGTCGGCCTGGACCAGGTCGAGTTCGCGGGGCTGGTCGTCCGGCTCCCACACGGGTACGTAGCGCGGCTCCACTGGTGCCGCGATGTTCCGGGTGGTGATGTGGGCGTCGACGGCATCCTTGATGCCCTCCGCCACGGCGTCCGCGTGATCGAGGTTCACCTTGAGGTCGTCGGCGAACTCCAGTGCCGTACCGGTGACTTCGGTGAGCCGGCCGTACAGCCGCATGCCGTCGCGGGCGAAGGCGCGGAGGTCGATGTCGCGGCCTCCGTCGCGTCCGGTGACGTAGTGGTTCACGCGCATCCGGACCGCGCCGGCGTCGTCGAAGTCGTCGATGCTCTTCGCGTAGTGGCCCATCTCGTCCAGCCAGGCGACACAGTCCCGGCCGCGGTAGAACCGGGCCACGCGCGGCGCGCTGCCGACGGCCAGATGTACCTGGCGTCCGGCGAGGTGCAGGTCCTCGGCTATCTGGCAGCCGGACTGGCCGGTGCCGACCACCAGGACCGCGCCCGGGGGGAGTTGGGCGGGGTTGCGGTAGCGGGACGAGTGGACCTGGGTGATGGCGTCGGGCAGGCGCTGGGCCATCGGGGGGAGCGATGGTGTGTGGTACGGCCCGGTGGCTATCACCACCTGGTCGGCGGTGAAGTCCCCCTCGGTGGTGGCGAGTTCGAAGACCCCGCCGGGGGAGCGGCGCAACCTCGTGACGGTCACGCCCTCGACGAGCGGCGGGCGGAAGTGGGCGACGTAGCCCTCCAGGTACCGCACGATGTCGTCGCGGACCATGAAGCCGTCGGGGTCGTCGCCCCGGTAGGGGTAACCGGGCAGCCTGCACTGCCAGTTGGGGGTCACCAGACAGAAGGAGTCCCAGCGGCGCTCGCGCCACTCGTGGCCGACCCGGTGCGCCTCGACGACCACGTGGTCGATGCCGCGTTCGCGGAGTTCGTGGCTGACCGAGAGCCCCGCCTGACCACCGCCCACCACGGCCACCGAGTAGTGCGCGCCGGACAGCCGTGCCGCCGGGCGCGTCGCGGGCCGCCGCATGTCGACATACATCTCGGGCATGACATCCTCCATGCCGCGCGCCGAGGTCTTGCCACCTCGCCGCTCTCCATGTCGACCAACTTCAGCCCTGTGGATGTCCGAACGAAGTCATCGGGAACAAAGGGGAGTTGCGAAAACCTCACCGCCGACTGGGTGCGGGGTGAGCTATGTGTCACCGGCCGTCGCGGTGTCGGCGGAGGGCCACTGGGCGAGCGAGATCATGGCCATCACCCGGCGGATGAGATAGACGGCCAGCGGCAGTTCGACGAACAACGCCAATGCCGCCGACAACCAGACCTCCGAGGTGCCGAAGGCGAGGGACACGTCGAACCACGCGTCGCAGATCAGCAGGACCGACGTGGTGAGCGCCGCCAGGACGACGGCGCGGTTCCGCCGCCAGCCGAGCAGCGCGGTGGATGCCATCGCGACCACGAGCAGGATGTCGAACCCGACCCAGGTCAGGCGCCACTGGTGGACCTCGTACCCGGACGGCAGCGTCAACGCCAGCACGACGGTCCAGGGAACCAGTGTCACGGCGCAGACGGTGAGGAGTTCCAGGGTGTGGCGCCGATGCCGCCGTACCCGCTCCAGTAGATCGGACGTATGGGTGGGTGGCGTGCCCCCTTCGTGGGGGTCGGCCTGCGCGTCGTTCACCTCGGCTGCTCCGTTCTCGCGCTGTTCGACCGGGCGGTCCATTCGGACCATTCCCATCCGGCACGAACAGGCTAATGCGCGTCCTTCTCAACCCTTCGTGGGGGAGTACCGGTCGGCCGTGGGGCGACAACTCGCCCGCCCGGCCGACCGGTTGAGTGAGGGGCGGGTCAGGCCGAGGCGCCCCGGGCGCGGAGCATGCGGCTCACCTCGTCGGAGCGTTCCAGGACCGTGAGGCGGACCACCGGGACCGCCTCGCCGGACACCTCGCGGGCCCGCTCGATGTACGTCGGGTCGATGCCGTGCAGCGGGAAGAGCCGGTGCGTGTAGCTCATCGCCAGGATCATGCCGCCCTGGTGGAGCTTCGGGACCGCCTCCAAGTACCGCTCGGCGTACGGCGCGAGCAGCTCGTCCTGGCCGGGGCGCCAGAAGGCCGACGCCACCGGGCCGACCGAGGTGACGGGCACCGAGCGGTCCACGACCAGCCGCTGCCAGACCTCCGCCTTCGCCGCCGCGTCGGGCAGCGCGGCCCGCACGATGAGGGCGCGGACCCAGGCGTCCGGGTTCGGGTCCTGGGTGAGCAGGAGGTCGGACTCCGCCGCGACGTCACCGCCCAGTTCCGCCTCGCGGGTCAGCGCGCGCCAGCGAAGGTCCACGTCGTCGCCCGCCTGTTCGCGGAGCCAGGCGAGATCGTCCGCCGTCGTCGCCGTACCGGCCAGGCCGCGCAGCGCGACCCGGCGGCGGCCGGGGTCCGCGGCGAGGTCGCGGCAGACCGCCGCCACCGCCGCCGACAGGCCGTCGCGCTCGGCGGGCGGCGCCCACAGCTCCGCGATGTTCGCGGACAGGTTCAGATACGCCTCGATCACCGCGTCGGACGTCTCGACCGCCAGCACCGAGGTGAGACACCGGCCGGCCTCCGCCGCCGTCGCGTCGCCGGTCGTCAGCATGTCCCACACGGTGGCCGCGGCCACGCCCCGTGAGATGGCGGAGGGCAGTCGGGCCGCCGTACGGAAGAGGGCGTCCCTGGTGGTGGGGTCGGGGCGGGTCGTCGCGAAGGTCAGGTCGTCGTCGTTGACCAGCAGGACGTCGGCGTCGGAGGGGAGGCCGGTGACGGTGGCGCGGGGTTCCGTCACCTCGACCCGCACCAGCGCCTCGCGTTCCAGCGCGTCGCCGTTCTTCGTGTACGCCCCGACGGCCAGCACCTGCGGACGCGGAGTGTCGGCGGCCACCAGGGTGACCGTGTCGCCGTCGCGCTCCAGCGTGAAGCGGTCGGTGCCCGCCGTCGCCAGCCAGGCCGTGCGCCAGGTGTCCAAGTCGCGGCCACTGGCCTCGGTCAGGGCGTCGATCAGGTCCTGGAGGGTGGTGTTGCCCCAGGCGTGGCGGGCGAAGTAGGCGGCCATGCCGGTCTTGAACTGCTCTTCGCCGACGTACGTCTTGAGCTGCTGGAGGACGGACGCGCCCTTGGGGTACGTGATGTTGTCGAAGATCGACGCCGCCTCGGCGACATCGTGGATGGGCTGGTGGATCGGGTGCGAGGCGGGGCCCTGGTCGGAGAGGTACGCGCGGATCTTGCCGATCATGAGATGGCTCGCCCAGGCGTCGGTGTGCCGGGTCGCGCGCTCGGCCGCCCAGTGGCAGGCGAACTCCGCGAACGCCTCGTTCAGCCACAGGTCGTCCCACCAGCGCATGGTGACGATGTTGCCGAACCACATGTGGGCCATCTCGTGCAGCAACACCCGTGCCAGCAGGCCCTGTTCGGCGGGGGTCGGCGCGGCCCGCTGGAGAAACGCGTCCGACCAGGTCACACAGCCGTAGTTCTCCATCGCCCCGCCGAACTCGGGCATGAACACCTGGTCGTAGCGGCGCTGCGGGAACGGCATCGCGAAGACCTCGCCGTAGAAGGCGAGGCCCTGGCTGGTGAGGGTGAAGATGTCGTCGGCGTCGCGCTCGAGGATCTCGGCGAGTGAACGGCGGGCGTACAGGCCCAAGTCGTGGCCGTCGGTCTCGCGGCGCACCTCGTGGAAGGGACCCGCGTTGATGACCGTGTTGTACACCGAAAGGGGCGGGGTGTCAGGGAAGGTCCAGCGGCGGCCGGACTCCACCAACTCCACCTGTGCGTCACCGGAGTTGCTGGTGACGGTCCAAGCGGCCGGGGCCGTGACGGTGAAGGCGTGCGGGGCCTTCAGGTCCGGCTGGTCGAAGCACGCCCACACGAAGCGGGCCTCGTCCGGTTCGAAGCTCATCCACAGGTACACCTCGCCGTCGGCGGGGTCCGTCGCCTTGTGGACACCCTCACCGGCCGTCGTGTCGGCCTGCACGCTCTCCACCCGCAGGACGTTCCGCTCGGCCAGGCCCGGGAGGTGGATCCGCCCGTCCTCGGCGGGGGCGAGCGCGACGCCGTTCAGCGTGGCGCTCAGCACCTGGGCCGCACAGTCCACGAACGTCTCCGCGCCCGGCTCACGACACGTGAACGCCACGGTGGAGACCGCGCGGACCTCCGGACCGTCGGGCAGCGCGGTCAGGTCGACGTCCACGTCGTACCGCTCGACCGCGATCAGTCGGGCCCGGCGCTCGGCTTCGATGCGGGTCAGGCTTCGGATCCCCATGTGTACTCCCTCGGCAGACAGCGGCCGTCAGCCTACGACGGAGATCGATGGGGAGTGCAGGGGTTTTCCGGGGTGTCGCGGGCAGGCGGCGCGGCCCGGCGTCCGTCCCCGCCCGGCCGCCGGCCAGCGCCCCGCCTGCCCCGTCGTACCACCTCCCTCACCTGCCCCTGAACCAGCCCTCTCAGCGCCCCCGCAACCCCGTGCTGATCACCCGCCCCGTCCGCCGTGCGGTCTCCGCGAGCCGTTCCAGGTGGTGGGCCGGGTCGGTGAGGACGCACAGGGCGGCCACGGGGGTGCCGCGCACCCCGAGGAGCGGAACTGCCGCGCAGCACACGCCCGTTACCACCTCCTCCCGGTCGAAGGCGGCGCCGTGCTCGCGGATCGAGTCGGCGTGCCGGGACCAGGACGCGGGGAGCGGCCCCAGCAGCGGTGCCGGAGCCGCCGTGGCGACCAGGACCTTGCCCGCCGCGGTGAACCACGGCCAGGTCATCCGTGTGCCCAGCGGCTCGGGCCGCTGGTCGTCGGGACACCACTCGACCATCAGCGTCTCGCCCTTCCACAGCACGGCGATCCCCACCGTCGTGCCCGTGAGCTGCGCGAGCCGGCGCATCGGTTCCCGCGCGGCGGCACGCAGCCTCGGATGCGGCTGCCAGGCGCTGCCGAGGCGGAACATCCTCGGGCCGACCCGGTAACTCCCGCCGCACCGCTCGACCGCGCCCAGGTCCGCGAGCTGCTCCAGCAGCCGGTACGCGGTGGTCTTCGGCAGCCCGCAGTCGGCCGCCAGCCGGGTCGGCCCCGCCTCCACGGCCCGCTCCACCGCCTCCAGCAACGCGAAGGCGCCCTCCAGTACGCTCCGTCCGCCGGCGTTCCCCGTGGCGGCCGGTAAGGTCTCCGGCCGCCGTACCGGCACCCGTGCCCCGGGTGCCATCACTCCTTGTGCGGTCACACGTCTCGCCCCCGTTTGCCTGTTGCGCAGCCGCCAGGCGACGGCCCAGCCGTCGTGCCGGGACGGGACGCGGTCGGCGGCCCGTCCGTTCCCCAGCAGATTCGCACCGGTGTGTGACCGGAAACC
Organism: Streptomyces sp. NBC_00252; assembly: GCF_036187565.1. Taxonomy (NCBI): domain Bacteria; kingdom Bacillati; phylum Actinomycetota; class Actinomycetes; order Kitasatosporales; family Streptomycetaceae; genus Streptomyces; species Streptomyces sp. NBC_00252. Next base: position 9,663,179 of record NZ_CP108087.1, read on the forward strand.
TTGTCGAAGGCTTGTCGCGCCGCGTACACGTCTGTGAAAAAAAGGAGGAGGCTCTGTGCGGGGGGAGGCACACACCATGGTGGACGTGCAGTTGCTCGGGCCGGTGGAACTGTCGGCGGAGGGGCGCGCGGTGGAGGTGGGCCCACCCCAACGCCGCACCGTGATGGCCGCGTTGGCCGTGGACGTCGGCCGGCCCGTCGCCGTCGACGTGGTCATCGAGCGGGTCTGGGGCCCGCACGCCCCCGACGGAGCCCGCGGCGCGGTGCACGCCCATGTCGCCCGCATCCGGCGGATGTGCGAGCAGGCCGCCGAGAGCGCGGAAGAACCCTTATTACTCGTGCGCCGTTCCGGCGGCTACCTGCTGGAGGCCCGCCAGGACCAGGTGGACGTGTACCGCTTCCGGCAGTTGGTCGACCAGGCACGGGCGGCCGGGTCGGCCGAACCCTCGCGGGCGGTGCTGCTGCGCGAGGCCCTCGACCTCTGGCGCGGGGAGCCGCTGTCAGGCCTGAACGGCGAGTGGGCGGCCCGCATGCGCGAGGCCTGGCGGCGCCAGCACCAGGACGCCGCCGTCGGCTGGGCCCGCGCGGAACTGCGGCACGGCGATCCCGCCGCCGTCATCGGCCCGCTGACCGGTCTCCTCGGCGAGTACCCGCTCGCCGAACCCCTCGCCGAGGCCCTGATGCGGGCCCTGCACGAGACCGGCCGCAGCGCCGAGGCCCTCGACTGCTACGCCGCCGTCCGCAAGCACCTCGCCGAGGAACTGGGCACGGACACCGGCCCGGCGCTCCGTCAGCTCCACCAGTCGATCCTGCGCGGCCACCGCTCCGATTCGTCCCCACACCCGGAACCGGCCACGGTGTCACGCCGGCCCGAGCCACCGGCGGTCGTACGACAGACCGAGCTGCCCGCGCAACTCCCCATGGCGATAAGGGGATTCACCGGCCGCGACGCCGAACTCGCCCGCCTCGCCGCGATCCTGGCCTCGGCCGAGGGCGAGTCCGCCGCCGTGGTCATCTCGGCGGTGTCGGGCATGGCGGGCGTCGGCAAGACCGCCCTCGCCGTGCACTGGGCGCGGAGGGTCGAAAGCGCCTTCCCCGACGGGCAGTTGTACGTGAACCTGCGCGGGTTCGACCCCCAGGGATCGGTGGTGCAGCCGACCGAGGCCGTACGCGGCTTCCTCGACGCGCTCGGGGTACGGCCGGAACGTGTGCCGCCCGGTCTTGAGGCCCAAGTCGGCCTGTACCGAAGCCTGTTGGCGGGGCGGCGGATGATGGTCGTCCTCGACAACGCGCGGGACGAGGAGCAGGTCCGCCCGCTGCTGCCGGGCGCCGTCGGCTGCATGGCGCTGGTGACCAGCCGCAACCGGCTCACCGGGCTGGCCGCGACCGAGGGCGCCCATCTCCTCGCCGTGGACCCGCTGACACCGGCCGCCGCCCGGGCTGTCCTCGCGGAACGGCTCGGCGCGGGCCGGGTCGCCGCCGAACCGGCGGCGGTCGCGGACGTCGTCACCTGGTGCGCCGGACTGCCCCTCGCGCTGGCCGTGGTCTCGGCCCGCGCCGCCGCCCAGCCGCACCGGCCGCTGGGCACCCTCGCCGACGAACTCCGGGAAGCGGGCGGCCGGTTGGACGCCCTGGACGGAGGCGAGGAGTCCAGTCAGGTACGGGCGGTGTTCTCCTGGTCCTACAGCGCCCTCAGCTCCGCAGCCGCCCGACTGTTCCGGCTGCTGGCACTGCACCCCGGCCCCGACCTGGACCAGCGCGCGGCGGCGGCCCTGGCCGGAGTACCGCCCGAACGTGTCCGGCCGCTGCTCGCCGAACTCACGGGCGGCCATCTGCTCGTCGAGCACGTACCCGGCCGGTACGCCTTCCACGACCTGCTGCGCGTGTACGCCGCCGAACTCGTCAGCACGTACGACGACCAGTGGGAACGCCGGTCCGCGCTGCACCGGATGATGGACCACTACCTGCACTCCGCGCGGGCCGCCGACGTCCTGGTCACCCCGCAGCCCAACCCGGTGGAGGCGCCCGCTCCCAGAGCCGGCGCGAACGCGGTCGCGTTCGAGGACTACGGCCGGGCACTGGCCTGGCTCGCCGCCGAGCACCCGGTGCTGCTGGAGATCGTGCGGCAGCCCCAGCCCGGCTTCGACGGCCATGTGTGGCGGCTGGTCACCGTACTGACCACGTTCCTCGACCGGCACGGTTACTGGCAGGCGCTGCTGACCGCCGGGCACCAGGCGCTGGTCGCCGCCGAGCGGGAGGGTTCCCTGGCCGGTCGGGCGGGTGCCCACCGGGGACTCGCCCTCGCCCTGGACCGGTTGAAGTGCCCCGAACCCGCCCGCGAGCACTACCTGCGGGCACTCAAACTCTTCATCGCGGTCGGCAGCGACGCGGGCCAGGCCAGGACCCACCAGCACCTCTCGCGGATGTCGGGGACGCAGGGCAACTCCGGACTCGCCCTGGAACACGCCTACTTGAGCCTGGAGCACTACCGGGCGGCGGGCGACCGGGCGGGCCAGGCGGCGGCGTTGAACCACATCGGCTGGCGGCAGGCACACCTCGGCGACCACCTCCGCGCGCTCGGCCACTGCGAGCAGGCCCTCGAACTCGCCCGGGCGGCAGGCGACGTCGACGGACAGGCCCACATCTCCGACAGCCTCGGCTACATCCACCACCAACTGGGCGGCTACCAACAGGCGGTTGACCGCTACCGGCAGGCGGCCCAGCTGTTCCACGCGACCGGCGAACGGCACAGCGAGGCCGCCTGTCTGATCTGCCTCGGCGACAGCCACCGCAGCGCGGGACAGTCCGACGCGGCCCACGAGGTCTGGTCCCGCGCACGCGCCCTGACCGTCGAACTCGGCCTGCCCGCCGACGATCCCCTCCGCACCGCACTGCGGGACCGGAACGTGACGTAGCGGCAGCGGCTCTCACCTCACCTGCTGGATGCGGGCGTCGCCTCCCGCACCGGAACCCTGGCGCGCGACCGGAGACGGAGGCTGAGGGCGATGCCCGCGGCCGTGCAGGAGCAGGTCAGCCACCACGTGGAGTGCCAGTCGCCGGTGCGGGTGGCCAGCCACGCGGCGACGGTGGGGCCGAGGAAACCACCGGCGTTGAACAGCTGCTGGATCAGGCCCATCGTGGCCGGAGCCGACCCACCGGCCGGCGTCAGCTCACCGATCATGCGCAGCAGGGTCGCCGGTATCGCGCCACCGGTCAGCGAGAACACCGTCACGCACACGAACTGCCCCGCACTGCCTGCCGGGAGACCGTTCCAGTCGACGGCGAAGGCCGGCACGGAAGTGACGGCCATGACGACGAAAGCGGGGACGATCAGCAGCCGGGTGGGCAGACCGCGCCGCATGAGGGCCGCCGTGCCGATCGAGCCGACGGCGTTCGCCGCACCGACCACGGCGCTGAGGACACCCGGCCAACCGCCCGTCATCCCGCCGTCGCGGTAGATCGTCGGCAGGAACCCGACCACCGCCATCCACGGCAGCGTGTAGCACGCGAAGACGAGCCCGGCGGTCCAGGGAGCGGAGGCCCGCACGGTACGGCCGATCCGCGTGAGGCCGTCCGCCGCTCCGCGCACTCCGCCCGCCGCGTCACGCGGCACCCGGGCCAGGACCCACGGCAGTGGCGCCAGCGCGAGCACCGCCATGCCCCACCACCACACCCGCCACGACACCACCTGGAGCACCAGCGCGCCGACGACGAGCCCGGCGAAGGTGGAGATGCCCTGATAGGCACCCCAGAACCCCATCGCCGTGGTGAGCCGCCCGGGTGGGGCGGTACGGCGGATCAGCCCCGGCCCGGTCACCGCCACCAGGATGAAACCCGCCCCCTCGACCGCCCGCGAGACCAGCAACGGCGTCGCCGACCAGGCGAACCCACCGGCGGCCGAACCGAGGCACAGCAGAACCAGCCCACCGCTCAGACAACGCCGCTCACCGACCGTCTCGGCCAGCAGCGAGACCGCAAGTCCCCCGAGCATCCCGGCCAGTTGGACGATTCCGAGCAAGGTCCCCGCCTGCACCAGGCTCAGCGACAGATCGTGCCGCAGGAACGGCACCGCGGGCGGCACCTTCCACACCTGCAGCCCGGCGGCGACCCCGGCGGCCACGACGACGACCCAGGAACGAGTGGTACCGGTGGGGTGCGGCCTCAAGGTCATGGCGGGCGGTCCTTCAGAAGGGCGGGGCGTGAAACGGCCCACCACCTTGACCACAACGAGAGGCATACGCGCAATACAACTCGGATCCAGTGCGACAGTTGCTCAATGACCTGAGTATCCGGTGGCAGAATGCGCACCATGACGCTCATGGACTCGCTGGACGCCCGGATCGTCCTCGCCCTGGACGACGACCCCGACGCGACGATCCTCGCCCTGGCGCAGACCCTGGGCGTGGCCCGGAACACCGTGCACGCGCGGCTGCGGAGGATGGCCGCCGACCGTGCCCTCAAACCCGTCAGCCGGCGCGTCGACCCCGCCGCTCTCGGGTACGGCCTGGTGGCCTTCATGTCGCTCGCGGTCAGCCAGGCCGAACCCGAGGGCGTCCACGAGGGGCTGCTCGCCCTCCCCGAGGTCATCGAGGTGCACTACACGACCGGCGACGCCGACCTCCTCGCGCAGGTCGTCGCCAAGGACACCGCCGACCTGCACCGCATCACCAAGGCGATCCTCGCCATCGACGGGGTCGACCGCACCAGCACCGCCATCTCCCTGGCCGAGGTCATCCCGTATCGGCCACGTGCCCTGCTGAACCGCCTGGCCGACGGGGGAACCGCCTAGAGGTCCAGCTCCAGCACCGGGGACACACGGCGGATCCCGCGGGACCTCAGACCGTCCTGCCGCGCAGCGTCTCCTTCTTCGCCCGGTTTCCGCAGGTGCCCATGGAACACCAACGGCGGTTCCCGGGGCGGGAGATGTCCAGGAACAGGGCGCCGCAGGCGGGGCCCGCGCAGGTGCGGAGGCGGGCCAGCGACGGAGAGGTGACGAGGTCCAGGGCGTCGCGGGCGACGAGGGCCAGCGTGGCCCGGACGGGGTCGTCGGTGTGCTGGGTGAGCTGCCCTGTCGAGGTGAGGCGCGGCACGGGAACGGCGTGCGCGGCAGCCGAGTTGACCGTGTCGCGGGAGCGGGCGTCGGGCGTCCGGCCGGCTCGCGCGTCGGTGAGCAGGGTGTGGACGGCCTCCCGCAGCGCACGCGCGTCCGCGGCATCGGGGCGCCCGGTGACGTCGGCGCACGGGCCGCACTGCCGCACCCACGCCAACACGGCCTCGGCGTCCGGGAGTTCCTCCACCACGTCGGGCGAACCGCGGTGGCGCAGGGTGCGGACGAAGTCCAGGCACAGGCGCCCGGCGCCCTGACGGAAGCGGGGAGTTGCTGACACGCGCCCACCCTACCCCCGTGGAACCGGTTTAAGTGGTGCCACGGAACAGGCTCGCCTGCTACCGTCGCCCGAACCAGTCAAACCGGTTCTCGCGTGAGGTGTGTCCGTGCCCCGCTGGGTGATCCTCGTCCTGTCCCTCGCCTGCGGTGTGGGCGTTTCGGCCATCTACTTCCCGCAGGCGATCAGCTCGCTCGTCGCCGCCGACCTGGGTGTCTCCACGGGCTCGGCGGCCCTCGTGGTCACCGCGGCGCAGTTCGGCTACGCGGCCGGCATCTTCCTGCTCGTGCCCCTCGGCGACCGGCTGCCGCACCGGCCCCTGATCGTCACCCTGCTCACGCTCACCGCCGCGGGACTCCTCGCCGCGAGCGCCGCGCCCTCGCTCCCGGTGCTCGTCGTCGCCAGCGCGGTCACCGGCGTGACGACCGTCGTGCCGCAGATCATCATTCCGATGGCCGCCGGACTCGTACCCGCCGAGCGCCGCGGAGCCGTCACCGGCACCCTTCTCAGCGGCCTGATCGGCGGCATCCTGTTGGCCCGCACCTTCAGCGGCACCCTCGGCGAACGGCTCGGCTGGCGGTCGCCCTACATCGTGGCCGCCGTGGTCGTCCTGATCCTGGCCGCGATCCTCTCCCGGGTCGTCCCGGACACCGAACCGTCCACGCGCCTGAGTTACCCGTCCCTGATAGCCGCGCCCCTGAGCCTGCTGCGCGCCGAACCCGACCTCCGCCGCTCCTGCCTCTACCAGGCCACCGTCTTCGCCGGCTTCAGCGCCGCCTGGACCACGCTCACCCTGCTCGTCACCGGACCGACGTACGGCATGGGCGCCCAGGCGGTGGGCGTCCTCGGGCTGGTCGGTGCGGCCAGCATGTTCAGCACCCCGCTCGCCGGCCGCCTCGCCGACCGCAGGGGCCCCGACAGGGTCAGCCTCCTCGCCATGCTCGGCGCGATCACCGCGGCGGCCGTCCTCGTTCCGGCCTACGGCGGCGGCACCACCGGCCTGCTGACCCTGGCCGCGGGCATGCTGCTGCTCGACGTGGCCGTCCAGTCCGGCCAGGTCGCCAACCAGGCCCGCATCTTCGCGCTGTGGCCCGAGGCCCGCGCCCGGATCAACACCGCGTACATGACCTGCGCCTTCCTCGGCGGCAGCACGGGCTCCTGGCTCGGCGTGCGCGCCTACGACCATTTCGGCTGGCGGGGTGTGACGGGCCTGGTCGCCGCCCTGGCCGCGGTGGCGCTGGGCCGCCACGTGCATCACCTGCGCCGGGTGCAGCGGGGTGGCGCGCTGGCCGCTCCTCACGAGGCGTGAGGCGGCAGGTCGCGAACGGTCAGGATTCGAGAAGCGCGAGTTCACGCGCCCGCACTAGCGTGAGGGACGGGTACGGCACCGCGGCAGCGCGCGCCGGACCGGAAGCGGACGTACCGCTCGAAGCTTGATTGGATCGAGCCAGGCGACGGCCGCCGAGTGATCTTCGGCGGCCGGGCACAACGGAGGGAAGGCACGATGAGCAAGGCCACGAGGACGGACACGCGGTCGTCCGCGCCGCACGCTGCCGACAGCCATGACCTGATCCGCGTGCACGGGGCGCGCGAGAACAATCTCAAGGACGTCAGCATCGAGATCCCGAAGCGCCGGCTGACGGTGTTCACCGGTGTCTCCGGCTCGGGCAAGAGCTCACTCGTGTTCGACACGATCGCCGCGGAGTCGCAGCGGCTGATCAACGAGACGTACAGCGCCTTCGTGCAGGGGTTCATGCCGACCCTCGCCCGCCCCGAGGTCGACGTCCTCGACGGGCTGACCACCGCGATCATCGTGGACCAGCAGCGGCTGGGCGCCGACCCCCGCTCCACCGTCGGCACCGCCACCGACGCCAACGCCATGCTGCGCATCCTCTTCAGCCGCCTCGGCAAGCCGCACATCGGCTCGCCCAAGGCGTTCTCCTTCAACGTCGCCTCGATCAGCGGCGCGGGCGCGGTCACCATGGAACGCGGCGGACAGAAGGTCAAGGAGCGCCGCAGCTTCAGCATCACCGGCGGCATGTGCCCGCGCTGCGAGGGCCGCGGCTCGGTCACCGACCTCGACCTCACCCAGCTCTACGACGACTCCAAGTCCCTCGCGGAGGGCGCGATCACCGTCCCCGGATACACGGGCGGCGGCTGGAACTCCCGTCTCTACAGCGAGTCCGGCTTCTTCGACCCGGACAAGCCGATCCGTAAGTTCACGAAGAAGGAACTCCAGGACTTCCTGCGCCGCGAACCGACCCGGATGAAGATCGCGGGCATCAACATGACCTACGAGGGTCTGATCCCGCGCATCCAGAAGTCGATGCTCGCCAAGGACCGCGAGGGCATGCAGCCGCACATCCGCGAGTTCGTGGACCGTGCCGTCACCTTCACTGTCTGCCCCGAGTGCGACGGCACCCGCCTCAACGAGGGCGCCCGGTCCTCGAAGATCAAGCGGATCAGCATCGCCGACGCCTGCGCGATGCAGATCAGCGACCTGGCCGAGTGGGTCAGGGGTCTCGACGAGCCGTCGGTCGCGCCCCTCCTCGCCGCCCTGCAGCAGGCCCTCGACTCGTTCGTCGAGATCGGCCTCGGATACCTCTCGCTCAACCGCCCGGCGGGCACGCTGTCCGGCGGTGAGGCGCAGCGCGTCAAGATGATCCGGCACCTCGGCTCCTCCCTCACCGACGTCACCTACGTCTTCGACGAGCCCACCATCGGCCTGCACCCGCACGACATCCAGCGCATGAACGACCTCCTGCTCCGCCTGCGCGACAAGGGCAACACCGTCCTCGTCGTCGAGCACAAGCCGGAGACCATCGCGATCGCCGACCACGTCGTCGACCTCGGCCCCGGCGCCGGTACGGCGGGCGGCACCGTCTGCTTCGAAGGCACCGTCGAGGAACTGCGCACCGGCGGCACCATCACCGGCCGGCACTTCGACGACCGGGCGTCCCTCAAGGAGTCGACGCGGAAGCCCACCGGCGCGCTGGAGATCCGGGGCGCCGCCACGAACAACCTCCACGACGTCGACGTGGACATCCCGCTCGGGGTCCTCGCCGTCATCACCGGTGTCGCGGGCTCCGGCAAGAGTTCGCTGGTGCACGGGTCGATCCCGGCCGGGGAGAACGTGGTCTCCGTCGACCAGGGCGCCATCCGCGGCTCCCGCCGGAGCAACCCGGCCACCTACACCGGACTCCTCGAACCGATCCGGAAGGCCTTCGCCAAGGCCAACGGCGTGAAGCCGGCCCTGTTCAGCGCCAACTCCGAGGGCGCGTGCCCCACGTGCAACGGCGCCGGGGTCATCTACACCGACCTCGCGATGATGGCCGGCGTGGCCACCACCTGCGAGGACTGCGAGGGGAAGCGGTTCGACGCCTCCGTGCTGGAGTACCACTTCGGCGGCCGTGACATCAGCGAGGTGCTCGCGATGTCCGTGACCGAGGCCGAGGAGTTCTTCGGCGCGGGCGAGGCGGCCACCCCGGCCGCGCACCGGATCCTGACCCGGCTCGTCGACGTCGGCCTCGGCTACCTCAGCCTCGGCCAGCCGCTCACCACCCTCTCCGGCGGCGAACGCCAGCGCCTCAAGCTGGCCACCCACATGTCCGAGAAGGGCGGCGTCTACGTCCTCGACGAGCCCACCGCGGGACTCCACCTCGCCGACGTCGAGCAACTCCTCGGCCTGCTCGACCGGTTGGTCGACTCCGGCAAGTCGGTCATCGTCGTGGAACACCACCAGGCGGTCATGGCCCACGCCGACTGGATCATCGACCTCGGCCCCGGCGCCGGGCACGACGGCGGCAAGGTCGTCTTCGAGGGGACGCCCGCCGACCTCGTCGAGGCCCGCTCCACGCTCACCGGCGAGCACCTGGCGGCATACGTCGGCGCCTGAGCACCGCGGCCTCAGCGAAGGGTGGCGACCGCCGTGTCGTAGAGGACGCTCTCGGCGCGGTCCCACGACCAGCCCAGCTCGACCACGAGCGTGCGCCACCCGGTAGGGCCGAACCAGTACCACAGGAGGTCACCGGTCTCCTCCGCCGAGCGGGACGGCGGGGGAGTCAGCGTGTGCAGCCGACGGGCGGCGGCGCGCAGCGCGTCCCGGTAGGCGGCCGTCGCCCGCTCCCACAGCTCCTCGCCGTCCTCGTGCACGGGCAGCGCCTTGCGGATCGCCTCGTGCACCGCGAACTGCCCCTCGTTGCCCAGCCGCGTCCCGTGGGCCAGTGCCTTCAAAACCGCCTCCGGGGTGGGCAGTTCGAGCAGTTCCCTCATCGCCTGCTCGTAGCCCGAGGCGAGCACGCCCTGGTCGACGATCAGGTTCAGGATGTCGCTCTTGCTGCCGACGCTCGCGAACACGGTCTTCGAGGCGACCCCGGCCGCCGAGGCGATGTCCGCGACGGTGACCCGCCCGTACCCGCGCTCGGCGAACAGCTCCGTGGCATGCCCGAGGATCAGCGCGCGCGTCCGGGCAGCGGCCTGCTCACGCAGCGGGGACACGTAACGGCGCTTGGTCGGCATCCCGACATCCTACGGGCGATGAATTCAATAGGCGTGCTGTAACCTCAATTGCTGTCGGCCGGCAACACCCCTCATACGCACCTCCCTCGAAAGGGATCACGCAATGGGCATGGACGCCACAGCACTGGCCCACGGGCTCTTCCGCATCCTCGAGACCGGCGATCCGGCACTGGCCGCGGACGTGGTGCACGACGACTTCCACAACCGCGAGTCCGCCGTCTCCCCCTCGGCCTGCGCCCTCCCCGGCCCGGCGGGCGTGCTCGCCTCCAGCGCATGGATGCGCTCCGCCTTCACCGACCTCGCCTTCCCCGTCCAGGACGTCGCCCACAACGACCACCAGGTCTGGCTACGGCTGCGCATGCGCGGCCGTCACACCGGGCCCTTCGTCCGCTTCCGCGACGGCGCGCTCGACCAGGCGATACCGCCCACCGGGCGCGACATCGACTTCGAGCAGATCCACGTCCTCGACCTCCGCGACGGCAAGGTGGTCGGACACGAGGCGGTGCGCGACGACGTGTCCATGCTGGGGCAGTTGGGCGTTTTCCCGCCCAGTCCCGCGGTCGGGCTGAGCATGCTGGTGTGGCGTGTGACAGGGAAGGCGGCGCGGGCCGCGGCGGACGTGACGGCGAAGGCTGCCGAGGCGGCACGGAAGGCCGGTTGACGCGAGGGGGGCGTCAACTGCCGCGTGGGCGACGGGTCGTACGGCCTTCTGGCCGCCGAAGCCCTTCCGGGCCGGTGAGGTGGGCATCGACTGCGCGGAAGTCCGCTCGATGCGGTATCCGGCGATTGTCCCGTGCATATTCAGCCATGCGAAGGGTGTGGCAGGTGCCGCGAAACCCTCCTGCGCACCCGGCGACTTCTGGGCGTCGGGCCGCGTCCGCCGGGGTGGACGGTCGGTATCGGAGGTCTGAACTCCCCATCGTGGTGGGCTTTGTGCGTACTGGTGGCGATGTATCGATTCGGCTAACACCTATCCAGTTTGTGCAGGATATGTGAGCGGCGCGTGATTGAATCATGCACAACTCGGCCTGGTGGCCGGATCTCGACCGTTCGGTTCCCCGTGTCCTGTGGTGTGTCAGCAGGATGTCCGCGCGCTCACGCAGGTCCGTCCACCCGGCCGAGTCGGTACGAACGTGCGGCAGGGGCGGGGGTGGTCGATCCGCGCGCGCCCCTGCCGTGGCGCACCCTGTGTCCCCGCATCCCTCCTGACCGGAGGCCCGAACACGGGCCCGTACCCGGCACGACCCGGCAGCGTCCGCGGTCGGCCGGACGGGAGTGTGCGCACGTCACCGTGCCGGCACACCGAGACCGCGGTGCCGCCCGCCGTCGCGCACGTGAAGGGAACACTCCATGACCGTCATCTCCGCCGAGACCGCCACCGTCTCCGACTTCTACTACGGAGCGGTGACCCCCGTCGCCGCCTATCTGATGGCGTGCCTGGGGGCGGGCCTCGGCCTGCGCTGCACGACCCGTTCGCTGCGCCGCCCGCAGCACAGAGCGCGCTGGCTGGCGCTCGGCGCCGTGTCCATCGGCTGCGGGATATGGACCATGCACTTCATCGCGATGATCGGCTTCAGCGTCCAGGGCGCGCTGGTCAACTACGACGGCACAAAGACACTGCTGAGCCTCGTCGTGGCGATCGCGGTGGTCGCCGTAGGAGTGTTCCTCGTCGGCTACCGGGGCGGCTCGCCGCTCAACCTGGCCGTGGCGGGCACAGTCACCGGGCTCGGCGTCGCGGCCATGCACTACCTCGGGATGGCCGCCATCCACACGAACGGCACCCTCCACTACGACCCCACGACCGTGGCGCTCTCCATAGTCATCGCCGTAGCCGCCGCCACCGCGGCCCTCTGGGCGGCGGTCTCCATCCACGCGCTGTGGGCGAGCCTCGGCGCGAGCCTGGTCATGGGTATCGCCGTGACCGGCATGCACTACACCGGCATGGCCGCCGTCTCCGTCCACCTCACCAACGTGGCCGGGTCCTCGCAGTCCTCCGCCGACCTGATCGCGTTCCTCCTGCTCATGCTCGCCGGCCCGCTCCTGGTGCTCCTCGTCGCCGCCGTCATCGTCATGTTCGACCCCGACATGATGCTCGGCGAGAAGGAGGGACAGGCCCCGGAGCCCGAGGCCGCCGCGCTGTTCGGCGGCGACTCGGTGTTCCCGGAGCGGCAGTCGGCCCAGCCCTCGCAGGGCGGCACCTCCTGGTGACCTGACGTCGGGGGACACCGCGAGGCCGCGAACCGCGGCACGCAACACGCCTGTTGCCGCGTGGCCACCCCGACAAAGCGCCATGTGTCAAGCATTTCGGCCTTGTTCAGAATGAACAGCGGTCGCTTCGGCCCCGCCCTACGATCCCGCACATGCTGATGCGCCGCGCACTACGGATGATCATCGTGCTCGCTGTGGCCCTCGCCGGAGCGATCGGGGGTGGGCTGGGGACGGCACAGGCCGACGGGAATCAGGACTCGACCGGTCGGCAGCTGCTGTTCTACAACCACTCCTACGGGGTCTTCGACCGGGAGACCGCCGACGCCATCGAACACTCCGACTATCTGCGGGAGTTCGCCAACTTCCAGGTCCGCACCACGAGCGGCACCGGCGGCGAGACCTGGACCGGCCGCTACCTGATGGGCCGCGAGACCTACCTCGAACTGCTCGGGATCGGTGATGTCCCCGGCCAGGACGGCACCCTCGGCTCCGCCGGACTCGGCCTCTCGGTCGAGCACGCGGGAGAGCTGGCGACCGTCAAGGACCGGCTGAAGGACGAGGGCGTCACCGAACCCATCGACTTCCTCCAGACCCGCGACTTCGGTGACGGCGTGCCCGTGCCGTGGTTCGACGCCGTCCTCACCACCAGTGAGTACGACGCCTTCGGGGCCTGGGGGATGGAGTACCGCCCCGAGTACTTCGCCGACCCGCGCAGCAACACCGAGCCGCCGAGCTTCCCCGGTGACGTCAGCCGGGAGCGCTACCTCTCCGACGACTACCGCACCCACCTCATGCGCGACGTCACCTCCGTCCGCATCGCGGTCACCGCGGGCGACCTCGCCGACACCGTGCCGTTGCTGCGCGCCGGCGGCTTCACCGTCCGGACCGTGACGGGCGGCGGCGTCGTGGCGCAGGGCGGCGGGACCACGATCCGCCTCGACGTCACCACCCGCGAGCAGGCCGGCTACCGTGAGGTCGATATGTCGCTGAATCACCCCGTGAAGGACCGGCACGTCGAGCAGATCGGCAACTCGACCCTGACCGTCGGCCCCGGCAGCCACGCCGAGTGGACGTTCGCCGTCAACGGCACCAGCTGACCCGCCCCGTACACACAGAGTGCGTGCGCTCCCTCCCCGAGGGGGCGCACGCACCCGCATGTCCGCTTCTACGACGCCGAGTTGGGCCCCGCCTGCGAGGTCTCGGGCGTCCCCGCCGGGGCGGTCGGCCGGTCGGTGGGCGACCGCCCGGGGTCGAGTTCGGGCTTGTGGCCGCCGCGCAGCGCCGAGGCGACCGCGGAGATCAGGGCCATGCCCGCGGCGACGCTGAAGACGATGGTCAGGCCGTGGTGGAACGGCCCGGAGACCAGCTTGGGGAAGAAGGTGTGCCCTGTCAGGACGGCCCGCTGGGCGGCGGAGACGTGCTCCAGGGTGCCGTTCGACGCGAGCAGGTGCTGGATGGGGTTGTTGCCGAGGAACGTGGCGAAGAGCGTGCTCACCGGCGGAAGCGACGCGGCCTGCTCGGCGGCCCCGGTCGGCACACCGTGCGCCTGGAGCCCCTGGCTGAGCGTGTGGGGCAGCGAGGACGCGAGCCCCGACACCATGAGGGAGAAGAACACACCGATGGACAGCGCGGTGCCCGAGTTCTGGAACGTGGACCGCATGCCCGAGGCGACGCCCCGGTACTCGCTCGGCACGCTGCCCATGATCGACGACGTGTTCGGTGCCGAGAACATGCCCTGACCCAGCCCGTTGAGCAGCAGCAGCGCCGCGAACATGCCGTAGTCGAAGTCGATCGGCAGCGCGAGCAGTCCGAGGAAGGACAGCGCCACCACGATCAGCCCGACCGTCGAGAACATCCGCGCCCCGAACCGGTCCGACAGATAGCCCGAGAGCGGCCCGGCGATCAGGAACCCGAGTGTGAGGGGCAGCATGAAGATGCCCGCCCACAGCGGAGTGTCCTCGTAGTCGTAGTCGTAGCCGTGCAACGGCAGCCAGATGCCCTGAAGCCAGATGATCAGCATGAACTGCAGACCGCCGCGCGCGATCGCCGTCAGCAGCGCGGCCAGGTTGCCCGCGGCGAAGGCGCGCACCTTGAACAGGGCCAGGTTGAACATCGGTTCGGCGATGTGCGTCTCGATGTAGCAGAAGGCCAGCAGCAGTACGGCACCGCCGATCAGCCCGCTGAGCACCCACGGGTTGCCCCACCCGGTGGCGCTGCCGCCGTAGGGCTGGATGCCGTAGGTGATGCCCGCGAGGAGGATGCCCGCGCCGGCCGCGAAGGTGAGGTTGCCGAGCCAGTCGATCCGGCCGGGGCGGCCCGCCGAGGTCTCGCGCAGGCTCAGGTACGACCAGATCGTGCCGGTGATGCTGATCGGCACGCTCACCCAGAACACCGCGCGCCAGTCGACGACCGCGAGCAGACCACCGGCGAGCAGCCCGAGGAACTGCCCGGCCAGGGCGGTGATCTGGTTGACGCCGAGCGCCATTCCGCGCTGCCGGGCCGGGAAGGCGTCGGTGAGGATCGCGGCCGAGTTGGCGGTGAGCATCGAACCGCCGAAGGCCTGCACGATGCGCCACAGGATCAGCCACATGGCCCCCGCTCCCGCGCGAAACGGGTCCAGGGACAGCGCGACGGACGCGCACGCGAAGATCAGGAAGCCGATGTTGTAGATCTTCACCCGGCCGAACATGTCCCCGAGCCTGCCGAGCACCACGACGAGCACCGCGGAGACCAGCAGATAGCCCAGGATCATCCACAGCAGATAGCCGATGTTGCCCGGCGCGAGCGGATCCAGGCCGATGCCCCGGAAGATCGCCGGCAGCGAGATGATCACGATCGAGGCGTCCATCGTCGCGATCAGGACGCCGAGTGTCGTGTTCGACAGCGCGACCCACTTGTAGTTCGGCCCCGGGGGAGTGTCCTTACGACGCGCCGAGCGCACCGCGCTCAGCCGCGACGGCCGTCCGCCCCCGTTCCCCTGTCCGTCGCCGGGTATGTGTGCGCGCTCGTTCACAGTCGCTCCGCAAGTCGGTCGAGGAGGGGGAGGGCGGACGCGAGTGTCGCGCGCTCCTGTGCGGTGAACTCGTCGAGGACGGCCCCGAGCCGGTGGACCGACTCGGACCGCCGCTCGGCCAGCATGGCGCGTCCCTCGTCCGTGATCGCCACGATGCTCCGCCGCCCGTCCGCGGCGTCGGGGCTACGGCGGACCAGCCCGCGCTGCTCCAGCACCGCGAGCGTGCTCGCCATGGCCTGCGGGCGGACCCGCTCCGCCTCGGCGAGGGACGTCGGCGACTCGGAGCCGTCGCGGGCGAGCCGGGCGAGCACCGAGACTCCGGAGAGCGACACGTCCCCCACGGCGTGCGCCTGGCGCAGCCGCCGGGTCACCCGGCCCACCGCGAGCCGCAGCTCGGAGGCGAGGCGGGTGGTGTCGTTCGGGCTGTTCACCTTCATGGTTACTAACAGTAGATTTATCAGTCTGGACTGCTCAACCAATTGTTAGTAAATGGCGTGAGGAGGTCGTAGATGGAGAGAGGGCGCCCCACAGGACTGTTCGTCGGGCTGTGCACCCTGGACGTCATCCAGCTCGTGGACCACGCACCCGGCGCGAACGAGAAACTCACGGCTCTGGAGCAGGTGGTCGCCGCGGGCGGCCCGGCCGCGAACGCCGCCGTGACCTTCGCCCACCTGGGCGGCACCCCGCGACTCCTGACCGCAATCGGCGCCCACCCATGGGGAGTTGGGGTGGTGGCCGACCTGGCCGCGCTGGGTGTGACCGTCTCCGACCTGGCCGCCGACTCGCCCGACCCGCCCGCCGTCTCCTCCGTCCTGGTGACCGCGTCCACCGGCGAGCGCGCCGTCGCCTCGACCAACGCGACGGCACACCGGCTCACCCCGCCCGACGATCTCGACGCACTGGTGACGGACTGCGACCTCGTCGAGCTCGACGGCCACCACATGGACCTGGCCCTGGCCGCCGCCCGCTCCGCGCGTGCCCTCGGCCGCAACACCCTTTTCGACGGCGGCAGTTGGAAGCCCGGCACCCAGGACCTGCTGCCGTTCATCGATGTGGCCGTCTGCTCGGCCGACTTCCACCCGCCCGGCACCACCACCCCGGCGGACACGCTGCGCTTCCTGCGGGAACACGGCGTGACCTGGGCAGCGGTGAGCCGGGGAGCGGACCCCGTCGTCTGGACGGGCCCGGACAGTGAGGGCACGGTCGACGTGCCGTCGGTGAAGGTGGCGGACACGGTGGGCGCGGGTGACGTGCTGCACGGGGCGCTCGCCCACCACCTCGCGGGAAGCCGCCCGACCCCGGAGTCCTTCGCCGGGGCACTCCGTGCGGCGGCCGCGGTGGCCTCCCGGGCCTGCGCCTCCTTCGGCACACGGGCCTGGATGGGGGAGGGGCCGCCTGGCCCGACGCGTCCGGCCTGAGAAGATCGTCAGGACCGCACGTGTCGTCGGACCGTGCCACACAGGGGTGGGGAACATGATCGTCGCAGTGCTGCTCGGTGTCCTGGTGCTCGTCGCCGGAGGGTGTGCGTGTGTGGTGTGGGCCGAGCGCGGCGGGCCCCGGTGGGCCCGTGTCGTGGCGACCGTGACCCTCATCGCGGGCGAACTCGTGCGCGCTTCCGGCAAGAAGCGGCGCCGGGGCCTGAACCCGGGCAGCCAGGGCGGCGAGTAGCACCGCGGGGCCGCCGCGACACGGGCCGAACCGGTCGGGGAACTTGCCCGGACGGAACCCGTTTCCGGACCCCAACGTGCCTAGACTGAGCCGTCGTTGATCGTTTCACCGGACGGTCTCAGGAGGACCACATGCCCCGCACTCCGTCTCGACGCACCGCTCTGCGCGGCCTGGTCGCAGGCTCAGCCGTGGTGATCGGCTTCGACCCCTTCACCCGGAGCTGGGCGGTGACCGACTCCGGCCGGCCGCTCAACAACATTCCCCGGCTGGACGGGACGCTGCTCACCGACGACGCCTCCCTCGGCGCCGACGCCGACGACTTCGGACACATCGTGCACCGGCGTCCGGCCGCCGTGCTGCGCCCCGGTTCCGTGCGGGACGTCGTCGCGATGGTGCGGTTCTGCAACCAGCACAGACTTTCCCTGGCCCCCCGCGGACAGGGCCACGGCACCAACGGCCAGGCACAGGTCGAGGGCGGCCTGATCATCGAGACCGGCCCGCTCTCCGCCATCGGCCACGTACGGAAGGGGAGTTCACAGGTCACGGTCGGCGCGGGCGCCAAATGGAGCGACGTCGCCAAGGCGGCCATCGCCCACGGCCTCACCCCGCCCGTCTTCACCGACTACCTCGAACTCTCCGTCGGCGGCACCCTGTCCGTCGGCGGCCTGGGCGGCCAGAGCCACCAGCGGGGTGCCCAGGTCGACAACGTCGTGGAACTCGAAGTCGTCACCGGGGCAGGGGAGTTGCTCCGCTGCTCCCCGACCCGCCACGCCGACCTCTTCCACGCCGTGCTCGCCGGACTCGGCCAGTGCGCGGTGATCGTCGGCGCCACCCTGCGCCTGGTCCCGGCCCCGGAGACCGTACGGCACTACCTCCTGCCGTACGGCGACCTCCAGACCTTCCTCGAAGACCAGCAACTCCTCGCCACCCAGGGGCGTTTCGCCTACCTCGAGGGCCAGGTCAGCGCCGACACCGCCGGTGCCTTCAACCAGTTCGCCATCGAGGCCGTCGCCTACGGGCCGCCGGTGGGGGACACCCCCGACGACACCGCCCTGCTGCGGGGCCTGCGCTACGAGGCGTCCGGCGCGCAGATCACCGACCTCGCCTACTACGACTTCCTCGACCGGCTCGCCCCCTCCGTCGCCGCCCTGAAGGAAGCGGGCCTGTGGGCCTACGCGCACCCCTGGCTCAACCTGGTCCTGCCCGGCCGCAGCACCGCCGACGTGGCCGGCACCCTCCTGGACGCGCTCACCCCGGCCGACCTCGGACCCGGCGTCGTCCTCCTCTACCCCCTGCTGCGCGAACACCTCCACGCCCCGCTGCTGCGCATGCCCGACGACCCGGTGCCCTACCTGTTCGCCGTCCTGCGGACCACCCCGCCCGAGGACACCGCGACCGTACGACGCCTGCTGAACGCCAACCGGTCGGCGTACGAGAAGGTCCAGGCGGTCGGCGGCACGCAGTACCCGGTCGGGTCCGTACCGTTCCAACACGCCGACTGGAAGCGGCACTTCGGGCCGGTCTGGAAGCGGTTCGCCGAGGCCAGGAAGACCTACGACCCGAAGGGGATCCTGGTGCCGGGGCAGGGCATCTTCTGATCGCCGCCGGTCTCCTCCGGCCGGGTCCCGGGCGGGCGGTGAGCGCTACTGCAGTGCGTGGACCGCGGCGGAGAACAGCGGGGGCATTCGGGATGCCGCCGGGACGATCAGGCGGGCGGTGCCAGGACGGTGGCTCGCGGTCAGCAGGGCACCGGTCAGCAACCGGTGACGTCGGGTCAGCCGGGTCCAGGCGCGCTCGTATGCGTCCGGGCGGTCCGCCACCAGGCAGCGGACGGCTGCCCCGGCCGTCGCCAGCGCGAGGGCGATGCCCTCGCCGGTGAGGGCGTCCAGGTAGCCCGCGGCGTCGCCGACCAGCAGGACACGGCCGGCGGTTCTGCGCCGCACCCGTTGCCGCAGCGGGCCGGCGCCGCGTACCTCCGTCGCGGTCGGGCCGCCCAGGCATGCCGTGAGGGCCGGGAAGTCGGCGAGGTGGGCGTCGTAGCCACGGCGGTTGCGGCTGAGGACCGCGACGCCGACCAGGTCGTCGTCGACCGGTGTCACATAGGCCTCGCCGTGCCGGGACCAGTGGACCTCGACGAAGTCCGTCCACGGCGCGACGCGGTAGTGGCGGCGCAGTCCGTAGCGGCCGTGGGGGCGGCCGGGCAGCTCCAGGCCCAGCCCGCGCCGCAGCGGGGAGTGCAGGCCGTCGGCGGCGATCAGCCAGCGGGCCGTGGTTCCGGCGGCGGTGACCGTGTCCGCGCTCTGGCGTACCTCGCCGACCTTGCCCTGAAGCATGCGCACGCCGAGACCGAGAGCGCGCCGGTGCAGGGCGGAGTGCAGTGCCGTACGGCGGATGCCCAGCCCGTTGCCGTCGCGGAAGGACGCCTCGGCGCGGGTGGTGCCGTCCACGTAGCGGATGCCGCGCAGTTCGCGGCCGGTGACCTCGACGCCCAGCGTTCGCAGCGCGGCGACTCCACCGGGCATGACTCCTTCTCCGCAGGCCTTGTCCACGGGTGAGGTCCGGGGTTCGACGACGACGGCCTCCAGGCCGGCGAGCGCGGCGTGGATGGCGGCGGCCAGTCCGGCGGGCCCGCCCCCGGCCACGAGTACGTCGATCACGCCGGAGCGGCCGTGGTCGGCATGGACGCTGCGGCCAGGGCCTCGTTCTCGCAGCGGATGCGCACGGTGAGCAGGGCGGCGTTGAGCACCGTGAACGCGGTTGCGGTGACCCATGCGGTGTGGACGAGCGGCAGGGCCACGCCCTCGGCGACGACGGCCACGTAGTTCGGATGCCGCAGCCACCGCCACCGGTAGGGGCCGCTCGTCACCAGCGGCAGGCCGGGTACGACGATCACCTGGGTGTTCCAGCGGGGTCCCAGAGCATGGATGCACCACCACCGCAGCGCCTGCGCGCCCGCCAGCACGGCCAGCATCGGCCACGCCAGAGCGGGTACGAAGGGCCGGTCCGCCAGCCAGACCTCGGCCGGGCAGGCGACCAGCAGACCGGTGTGGAGGGCGACCATCGCCGGGTAATGGCCCCGCCCGGCGACAGTCGCGCCGCGGGCGGTGCTCCAGCGTTCGTTGCGGCGGGCGACGACGAGTTCGGCGACGCGCTCGGCGGCGACGGCGGCCACCAGCAGTCCGTACCAGATCATGTGTCCCTGAGTCCTTCGTGTCCTTCGTGTCTTCGAGGCCGGAACTACCAGCGCAGCAGGACGAGTTCGCAGGCGAAGCCGGGTCCCATGGCCAGCAGCACTCCCGGGGTGCCCGGCGGCGGGCGGTGTTCGGCGAGGGTGTCGCGCAGTACGTGGAGCACCGACGACGAGGACAGGTTGCCGACGTCGGCGAGATGACGCCAGGTCACGTCCAGTGCGCCGTCGGGCAGGTTGAGGGCCTCGGTGACGGCCCGAAGGACCTTGGGGCCGCCGGGGTGGCACACCCAGGCGGTCACGTCCTTCTGCTTGATCCCGTGGTCGCCGAGGAACCCCTCGACGTCGTCGGCGAGATAGCTGCGTACGACATCGGGGACCCGCGGGTCGAGGACGATCCGGAAGCCGGTGTCCTTGATGTCCCAGCCCATGACGCGCCCGGTGTCCGGGTACAGGTGGCTGCGGGTGTCCACGATCGTCGGGCCGGCGGTCTCGTCCGGGCGCCGCGGACGGTTCGCGCCGCAGGCCACGACCGCGGCGGCGCCGTCGCCGAACAGTCCGGTGGCGACCAGGTTGGCCATGGAGGCGTCGTCGCGCTGGAAGGTGAGCGAGCACAGCTCGACCGAGAGCAGCACCGCCACGTCGTCGGGCCGGCCCAGCAGGTAGTCGTGCACCCGGGACAGGCCGGCGGCGCCGCCGGCACAGCCCAGGCCGAACAGAGGGAGCCGGGTGACGTCCGGTCGCAGGCCGAGACGGCCGACCAGCC
This sequence comes from Streptomyces sp. NBC_00252, assembly GCF_036187565.1. NCBI lineage: Bacteria > Bacillati > Actinomycetota > Actinomycetes > Kitasatosporales > Streptomycetaceae > Streptomyces > Streptomyces sp. NBC_00252. The sequence goes on from NZ_CP108087.1 coordinate 9,683,922, forward strand.
GGGCGTCGATGGAAGGGATGGCGATGCCGGTGACGGAGGTGAAGACCAGCAGGTCCACGTCGGCCGGGGACAGACCGGCCAGGTGCAGTGCGTCCCGGACGGCCTTGGCGCCGAGGTCGGTGGCGGCGGTGACGTAGACGTCGTTCGCGGCGCCGAATCCGTCGAGTTCTCCGTACCGTTCGAGCGGCAGTGTCATGTGACGCGAGTGGACCTCCGCGCTGCGGTGCAGCCGGTCCAGGACCCGGCGGTCCGCGCCCTGCGGCAGGCAGGTGCGGGCCACTATGTCGGTGATCTCGGACTGGCTTCGGCGGTGCGGTGCGAGAGCACCGTGAACGGCGGCGATCCGCGTCATGTGGTTCCGTCCGGTCGGCGACTGGAGTGAGTCGCTCCCCAGCACTTCCCCGGACCGGGACTTCGTCACCATGGATCGCCCGTACGGCCGTCCGCCCGGCGGAGCGTGTGCGGCAGCCGGGTGCGGCCCGGGCGCCTACGATCGGCCGGGTGGGCACTCCCGAGCACTCGACGACCGGCGGCCCCGGGGTGAGTTGGGCCGACCGGGTGGCCGGCCTGGCCGGGTCGTGTCACCCCGGGCCCGTCGTGGCGGTCACCGCCCTGACGGCCGCTCTCGCCGTGACGGCCGGTCAGGGCGCCGCGCGGTGTGTCCTGACGGCTGCCGCCGTGCTGACCGGGCAGCTGTCCGTCGGCTGGTGCAACGACGCCTTCGACGCGCGCCGGGACATCGCCGCCGGCCGCCGCGGCAAACCCGTCGTCGACGGCACGGTCGGTGTGACGGAGGTGTGGGTGGCCGCGTGCGCCGCGCTGGCGCTCTGCGTGCCGCTGTCGTTCGCGTGCGGCCTGTGGGCGGGCGTCGTTCACCTGGCCGCGGTGGCGGCGGCGTGGGCGTACGACCTGCGGCTCAAGGCGACGGCATGGTCCTGGGCGCCGTACGCGGTGGGCTTCGCCGCGCTCCCGGCGTTCGTGGCGCTGGGACTGCCGGGACAGCCGTGGCCGGCCTGGTGGGTCGTCACCGCCGGTGCGTTGCTGGGGGTCGGCGCCCATCTGGGCGATGTGCTGCCGGACATCCGCGGGGATCTGGCCATCGGCGTACGGGGCTGGCCGCAACGGCTGGGCCCGGACGGCGCGCGGCTGCTGCTGCCGGTGCCGCTGGTGGCCGCGTCCGTGGTGCTGGCACTCGGGCCCGCCGGACCACCCGGCCGGTGGGGAGTGGCGGCGCTGGCATTGGCCGGCCTGGTCGCGGTGGCGGGGACGGTGCTGGGACGCCGCCGGGAGCGGGCGGCGTTCGCGGCGGCGGTCGTCGTGGCGGTGGTGGACGTGGCCCTGCTGCTGGTGCGCGGCACCGGGATCGCCTGACCGCGGAACCCCCGGGCGGGGAGAAGACGTTGCGCCTCGACGGGCAACGCCCTCGTCACGCCGGGGGCTTCGGCCCGGTCCCGTGTCCTGTGGTGTCTCGGGCCAGGGCACTCGGCCACCACGCCCGGGGGCCGATGTCGATCACGAGGGCGGGCACCAGGAGCGAACGGACCACGAACGTGTCCAGGAGGACGCCGAAGGCCACGATGAACGCGATCTGGACCAGGAAGGCGAGCGGGATGACCATCAGGGCCGCGAACGTCGCGGCGAGCACCACACCTGCCGAGGTGATCACTCCTCCGGTGGTGGTCAGCCCGCGCAGTACGCCTCGCCGTGTGCCGAGTACGAGGGCCTCCTCCCGGACCCGGGACATCAGGAAGATGTTGTAGTCGACGCCGAGTGCCACCAGGAACACGAACCCGTACAGCGGCACCGAGGCATCCGTGCCGCTGAAGCCGAGAACGTGCTGGAAGACGAGCGCCGACACCCCGAGCGTCGCCAGGAAGTTGAGCCCGACGGTGGCCACCAGCAGCAGCGGCACCAGCAGCGAGCGCAGCAGGAGCATCAGGATCAGCAGGATGATGCCGAGCACGATGGGCACGATGACGGTGCGGTCGCGGGCCGCGGTCCGCTGGGTGTCGTACTGCTGTGCCGTGTACCCGCCGACCAGGGCGTCGGCCCCGGCCACGGCGTGCAGGTTCGTGCGCAGCCGGGCGACGGTCCCCTTGGCGGCGTCGCTGTCGGCCGCGGCTTCCAGGACGGCGTCGATCCGCACCCGGCCGCCGACGACGAGCGGTGTACCGGCGCCGGGCCGCCCCGAGGCGGAGACGGCGCCGACCGACGCCACCCCCTTGGTGTTCCTGGCCGCTGTCGTCACCTGAGCGGCCCGGTCGGCGTCGGCGATGATCACGGCGGGGTTGCCGGATCCGCCGGGGAAGTGCTGCCCGAGCGTCTTCTGAGCGGCGACCGAGGGCGCATCGTTCACGAAGATCTCGTCGAGGGGGACGCCCTTGGCGGACAGCGAGGGCGAGAAGGCCGCGAAGACCGCCAGGACGAGCGCGGTCACCACCCAGGTCCGCCGCGGTCGCGCGTCCACGGCCGCGCCGATCCGCCCCCACACACCGTGCCCTTCCACGGACGCGTCCGACGCCTTCGGCAGGGAAGGCCAGAAGGCGGTGCGGCCCAGCAGCGCCAGTACGGCCGGCAGGAAGGTGAGTGCGGAGAGCATGGCGCACGCGATGCCGATGGCGCCGACCGGGCCGAGAGCGCGGTTGTTCGTGAGGTCGCTGGCGAGAAGGGCCAGCAGGCCGAGCGCCACGGTCGCGGCGCTCGCCGTGATCGCGCCGAACGAGCGCCGTACAGCGGCCACCGCGGCGGCCGTCCGGTTCTCGCGCACGGCGAGTTCCTCACGGAAGCGGGCGGTCAGCAGGAGCGCGTAGTCGGTGGCGGCGCCGATCACGAGGATGGACAGAATGCCCTGGATCTGCCCGTCGACCCGGACGATGCCCCGGTCCGCGAGCGCGTAGACGACGGCGCAGGCCACCCCCAGAGCGAACACCGCTCCGAGGATGATCAGGAACGGCAGCAGGACGCTCCGGTAGACGAGCAGCAGGATCACCAGCACGGCGCCGAGCGCCACCGCCAACAGCAGTCCGTCGATGCCCCCGAAGGCGTCGGCCAGGTCTGCCTGGCTCGCCGCCGGGCCCGCGATCTGCGCGGTGGCCGCCGGGACGCCCCGGACCGCCTCGCGCACCGTGCCGAGGACATCCGGGAGGTTCTCTCCGAGGTCGGACCTCAGCTGGACGACGGACTGCATGGCCTGTCCGTCCTCGGAGAGGAGGGCGGGGGAGGGGCGGCCGACCACGCCCGGCTCTCCGGCGAGTGTGCCGACCGCGCGGGTGGCGGCGGTCTGCTGGGCCTTGGTGATCCGGTCGCCGTGCGCCGTCCAGATCACGATGGCCGGCAGGGTCTCGGACTGGTCGAACGCCTCCCGGGCCTTGAGCACCTTGGTCGACTCCGCGCTCTGCGGCAGAAACGCGGCCTGGTCGTTGGTGGCCACCTCGCCCAGTTTCCCGGCGTAGGGACCGAGGGTCGCGCCCGCGCCCAGCCACACGAAGAGCAGGACGAGCGGTACGAGCCACCGGGCCCGGCGCTGTGTGGTTCCCATGGAAGTCCTCAGGCTGCTGCGGAATTAAGTCAATCATCAAGTATCTCAATGATTGAGAGAACATATACTGGGGCCATGCCCGTCAACAACTCCTCGTCGCCCCTGCCCGGGGACGATCCGACGGGACTGCAGTCCTTCGCTGTGCTCCTGCGCGGAATGAACGCCGAGTTCAATCGCATCGCCCACAGGTTCGCCCAGGCCCAGGGGCTGCACCTCACCGACGTGCTGGCTCTGATCGCGATCCTCGACGACGACACCTACGAGGGGCCCATGACGCCCGGCCGACTGCGCGAGCGGCTCAGCCTCACGTCCGGTGCGGTGACCGCGTGCATCGACCGCCTGGAGAAGGCGGGGCACATCCAGCGCGTCCGAGCGGTCGACGACCGCCGTGTGGTGCACCTGCGCTACGCGGCGGCGGGCCGGCGCGTAGCCGCTGAGTACTTCCGGCCGCTGGCCCACGGCACCGCGGCCGCATGCGAGCGCTTCACCACCGACGAACTGGCGGTCGTCGTCCGCTTCCTCGCCGAGATGAACCGGGAACTCGCCCACCTGAGCCGCTGAACGGCTTGAATCCTCTGACACAGGGTCCACTCGCCTGCTTGAGTGTGAGGCTCACTGGGGACGTGACGACAGGGGGAGTTCACGGCATGGCGAATGATGCCCACGGGGGACCGGAAGCGGAATCGGAACCGGAAGAAGCGGCACGTGGACAGCAGGTCCTCGACCTCCTGAACAAGGCGATCGACCTCCAGAGCCCGCTGGTGCGCAAGAACATCGCCCGCGCCCGGCAGCGGAACGCCGAGGCGACACCCGCGCAGGTGATCCGCAGTCTTGAGCGGATGTACGTCAGTGCCCTGAGCGGCACGGGTGCCGCCGTGGGAGCGACCGCCGCCGCGCCCGGCGTCGGCACGGGAGTCGCCCTGGCGCTGTCGGCGGGCGAGGTGTTCTCGTCACTCGAACTCAGCGCCCTCTTCGCGCTGTCCATCGCAGAGGTCCACGGAGTCCCCATCGACGAGATCGAGCGCCGCCGGACGATCGTGATGGGGATCATGCTCGGCGGGTCCGGTTCCGCCACCGTCACCAAAGTCGCGGAGCGTACGGGGCAGCACTGGGGGCGCCAGGTGGTAGCCAAGGTCCCGATCGAGACGCTGCGTCAGATCAACAAGGTCCTGGGCAAGAACTTCATCACGAAGTACGGGACCAAGCAGGGCATCATCGTGCTCGGCCGCGTGGCACCGTTCGGGATCGGCGCGGTGATCGGCGGTGGCGCCAATGCCGCCATCGGCGCACTGAGTGTCAGGGCCAGCCGGCGCGCGTTCGGCCCGCCTCCGTCGGCGTGGCCGGAGTTGACGCACGGCACGCCGTGGACGTCGTAGAACGCGCGTGACTGACCCTCGATGACCTAATGGCCCGCACCTTGCGAGCGAGCGGGCCCTAGTGCGCCTCCTCGTGCCGCCGTCGTGCCGGAGCGGCTCCTCCGGACGCCGTGGTGCCGCGTGCGGCGGCGGTGCGGGCCGGGCCGTCGGGGATGGTGAAGGCGAAGAGGGCGGTGGCCGCGGCGAGGGCGGCCAGGGCCACGTACGCGTGCTGGTAGGCGGTGATCGGGGGATGGGCCGCGGCTGTCGACGGGGTGCTCAGGACCAGGGCCGTGGTCACCGCCGCCGGGGCGAAGGCGCCACCGGTCTGGCGTACGACCGTGTTGAGCATGGAGGCCTGGGCCAGGTCCTTGCGGGAGACGGTCGCCAGCGAGGCCACCGTGGTCGGCATGAACACCCCGCCCATGCCGACGCCGAGCAGGAACATGTAGGCGCGGAACGTCCACAGGCCCGTGTCCTGGTCGCAGGTGGCGAAGAGCAGCAGGACCCCGCTCACCATGGCCAGACCGCAGCCGATGATGATCCGGGGGCCGACCCTGGAGTAGAGGATCCCGGCGACCTGGACGGTCAGCAGTACACCGAACGCCTCGGGGAAGGTGCTGGTGCCCGACTCCAACGCCGAACGGCCCTGCCCCTGTTGGAGGAAGAGCGGCCCGAGGTACATCGCGCCGAGGATCGGCACCAGGCCCACCAGGTTGATCAGGTTGGTGTCCCGGAAGAGCCGGTCCGCGAAGAGCTGGAGCTTCAACAGGGGCTCGGAGACCCGGAGTTCGAAGGCGATGGCGGCGGCGAGCAGCACCGCGCCCAGCGCGAGGGCGGTGACGACGGAGGGCGAGGACCAGCCGCGGTTCGGGCCCTCGCAGACTCCGAACATCACCGCGCCCAGAGCCGCCGCGCTCAACAGCAGCCCGGTCAGGTCGAAACGGCCGGGCCGGTGCCCGCGGTGCTCGGCCAGGAACAGTGCCCCGAACACCACGGCGGGCAGGCCGAGCGGCAGGTTGACGTAGAACACCCAACGCCAGGACAGGTTGTCCACCAGCAGGCCGCCGAGGATGGGCGCGGCGGCCGGGGCTATCTGCTGCGGGATGATCATGTACCGCGAAATCCGCACCTGCTCCCAGGAGTTGAAGGTGCTGAAGAGCAGCGAGGTCGCGGCAGGGAAGAGCAGTCCGGCGGACAGGCCCTGCACCGCGCGGGCGGCGACGAGCTGGCCGAGGTCGGCCGCCGCGCCGCACAGCAGCGACGAGCCGAGGAAGGCGCCGAGGGCGGTGAGCAGGACCCGCTTGGCGCCGAAGCGTTCGACCAGCCAGGCGGAGGCGGGGATCGCCATCGCCAGGCAGACCGGGTAGACGACGACCACCCCGTCCAGGGCGGCCGTCGTCAGCCCGAACTGGCGGGCGATCGACGGGAGCGCCACGGTCGTGATCGCCCCGTCGACGATCGCGATGAACGTCACGCAGACGCACATGACGGGGACCACCAACCGCTGGCTGGGGCGGAGGCGTTGGAGAGCTGGGAGACGTCCGGGACTCTGAAGGTCTCGGGGGGTTCGAGAGCGACGGCGGAGGGCGAGGGGGACGGGACGGCGTCGGAACGGCAGCACATGCTGAGCATACTCACTATGTGAGTGCTCATTGGTCCCGGCCGGGCTCGTACAATCGGCCCTCACCACGGAACGGGGAACGCCATGGCAGTGCACGGCAGCAGCGACATCCTGGTCGACGAGCTCTACGAGACGACGCACCAGCTACGGCAGTTCGTCGAGACCCGGCTGCGCGCGAACGGCGCCTCGGTCGCCCGGCTGCGCGCCCTGCGGATGCTCGCCCGGGCCGAACAGCCGCTCCGTATGCGGGACTTGAGCGAGATGACCGGTGTCGCGGCGCGGACCGCGACCAGCATCGTCGACAGCCTCGAACGCGACGGTCTGGTGGAGCGCGTACGCCATCCCCACGACCGCCGCGCGTTCCTGCTCCGCCTCACCGACAAGGGCCGCGACTGCCACCGCGAGGCCGAGGAGGTCGACGGCCTCGCCCTCGCGGAGGCGACGGCGGAGCTGGACACCGAGGACCGCGCCCAGCTCCGGACCCTGCTGGCGCGCATCCGGAAGGCGACGGCCTGAGAACCGCGCCCGCCGGTGGCGTCACACGGGGAACCGGGTTTCCTACACCGGCGAGTGCCCCTCCAGGTAGGTCTGCACGACCGCCGGCAGCCCGGCCGCGATGGCGTCGGCGAACGGCGCCCAGCGGAGTTGCCCCGCCGTGAGCTGGGCCTCCCCCGACGGGTCCGCGCTCAGCAGATGACACACGACGGCCGATCGCCCCGCCGTCCCCGACTCCAGCAGACTGGACCCGTCCACGAGGAACCCGGTGAGTTCGTACACCGCCCGCGCTGCGGTGGCCTGCTCGGTCTCGGCGTCCTCGGGGACCCCGGACGGCAGTCCCCAGCCGCCCTGCCCTTCCACCAGCAGCACATGCCCGTCATTCACGACGACCGCATCCACCACGTCCCCGCCGACCTGCTCCAACGCCATGTTCCGACCGTCCTTTCGTGCATGGCGCGACCGTTCGTCCGGCCGCGTCCGAGCCGGTCTCCTACCCGAGGTGGGGCGGTTCACGCGGTCCGGAGCCACTGTGACCTGCTGGGGGTCCCGTCCCGGCTAGCCGGCGGTCCCGTTGCGCAGCGCCACGAGCCGCGCCATCTGCTCGCCCATGCCACGGGTGCCGGTCAGCGGGGTGAGGGCGTGTGGCCACACGGAGTGGACGAGACCGACGTGGCGGGCGCCGCCGAGGGCGATCACGGGGTCGAGGCGGACGATGTTCCGCAACGTGGCCTGTTCCAGGAGGAGTTGGGAGGTCACCGACTCCTTCGTGCCGTGCGGGGTGTCGTACGGCTCGACGACGTCGTCGAGGTCGAGTAGGCCGTAGCGCGCGGAGAGGATCAGCAGCCGGTCGGGGCGTAGCGCCTCGGCCGCCGCGCGGCACGCCCGGTGGTACGAGCCGGTGTACAGGTCCGCCGCCCGTGCGGGGTGGTCCAGTTTGCGGCTGCCGCACGGGATGACGACGAGTTCCGGCTTGTAGTAGGCGAGTTGGTCGTTCGGGGTCATGCCTGGCTGTCCTGTTCTGGGTCCCAGGGAGGCGTGCCTGTGCCTGGAGAACCGCGGTTCGTCGAACAGTCAGCATGCCTCGGTGACCGGTGCCGGTGCCACGACCGGTTTCCTCGCTGCTGAGAGGTCGTGCCTCCCAGCGGGTCCCTCACCGATCAGGTGGGTCGGCCGCCGAACTGCCAGGGGTGCACTTCGACGTCGGCGTACCGGTCCCGGGTCAGTACCGCGCCCGCCGTCTCCGGATCAGGCGCCCGCAGCAGTGCGGCCGTGCCGAGCCAGGTGTCGCCGTCGTCGGACAACAGGGGTCCGTACGCGATGAGTTGGTCCCGGCCGGACGGCAACGTGAGGTCGACGGCCTGCCCGGTGCCGAGGCCGAGGACCAGGTACCGGTTGCCGCCGGTCCTGCCGCCGGGGAAGTCCCACATGGTGCGGCCCAGGGTGTTGCGCCAGCGCCGCAGCAGTACGTCGCGGTAGACACCGGCCTGGTAGTTCGGCTCGTCGAAGGCGAACGCGCGGGCGGCGCCCGGATCGGGGAGGTCGAGGATGTGCACGCTTCCGGTGGCGGTGTCTCCGTCGGCGGCGAGCGTCGGGCCCCGGGCGATCATCTCCTTCGCGTACCCGTCCATGTAGGACCAGTGCTCTTCGATCAGTTCGTCGCGCAGGGCGAGGGAGCCGGGCCGGTCGCGGTGGTAGCAGAGGAACTCCATGCGCAGAGGATCCCTCGCCAGGTGTTGTCGGGGCGAGTGGATTCTCCGGCGACCGGACCTCCGATCGGGCCGCAGGGGGGCGCGGTCCGATCGGAGGCACCGGTCAGGGTGTGGCCTGACCGGAGGCAGATGGCGAATCTGCCCCCGACGCGGCCGGACGCGCAGGTCAGGGACGCACGGCCGCCACCAATATGCACCCGAACTCGTCCACGCCCAGCATGTCGGAGGGCTGGAAGAGGTCCGGCAGGTTGGTCTGGCCGAGGGCCTCGTGGCGGTCCGCGCCCTCGACCGGCCGCGACAGCTCCTGGAAGGTCCGCTGCTGCGTGTGCTCCGTGATGTCGAGCAGCCCCCGCAGCCGCAGCCCCGAACGGTGCAGCATCGCCACATAGCCGTCGACGTCCGCCAGGGTCACCATGAAGTTGCGGCAGAACTTGTCGATGGACGGGTGCCGCGGGACCTTCCGCGGAGCGCGCTCGAAGACATCCGTCAGGACGAGCCGGCCACCGGGGCGCAGCACGCGGGCCACCTCGGTGAGGACCGTCTCCCGGTCGGGCATGTGGATGATGGACTCGAGCGCCATCACCGCGTCGAACGACGCGTCCTCGAAGGGGAGTTGCATCGCGTCTGCGCGCTGGAAGACGGCACGGTCCGCGCGGCCGGCCTCCTCGGCGAGCCGGTTCGCGGTCTTCACCTGCTCCTCGCTGATGCTGATGCCGGTGAGCCTGGCACCGGTGCTCTCCACGACCCGCAGGCCAGGACCGCCCACCCCGCAGCCGACGTCCAGGACATGGTCCGTCTCGTCGACCAGCAGCCGCTCGATGAGCACATCGGTGAGCCGGTCCACAGCCTCCTCCAGCGTGGCCTTGGAGTCGGGCGTGTCCCAGAAGCCGATGTGGATGTTCGGGTTGAACGTGCCGTCGCGCAGCGCGGTCAGCGTCAGCCGGTCGTACAGCTTGCCGACGGCTTCCGGCACGGGGAGGGTCTGGGCGGAGTCGGTCATGGCAACGGCCTTTCGGTTCAACGGGTGCGATGGGCGGTCGAGTCGGACGAGCTGGAAAGGAGGGCCGGGCGCCTCACGCGACCGGTTCGGGGCGGGCGGCGAAGGACCGCAGCGGGTTGAGGGCGTCCTCGCCGATCCGGGCGCGCAGTTCCGGCGCGGTGACACCGAGCCCGCGTTCGGGGGCGAGACACAGCACGCCGACCTTGCCGATGTGCTGGTTGAGCTGGACCAGGCGGGTCGCCTCCCCGACCTCGGACAGCGGGAAGAGGGACGACAACGTCGGTACGACACCGCCCTGTTCGAAGAGACGCGCGCACTCCACCTGTTCCTGGAGGTTGGCGACATGGCTGCCGATGACGCGCTTCAGCCGCATCCACAGATAGCGGTTGTCGAACTGGTGGATGTACCCGGTGCTCGACCCGCACGTGACCACCGTCCCGCCGCGCCGCACGATGAACACCGAGATCCCGAAGGTCGACCGGCCCACATGCTCGAAGACGATGTCGGGATCCGCCCCCACGGCGGCCCGCACCCGCCGGCCGAGCCGCTTCCCGGCCGCCGCGACCTGCGCGGGGTCGTCACCGGTGTCGTCCCCGATGCCGATGTCCTCCCGGTTGACGACCACATCGCAGCCCAGCCTGCGGGCGGCCTCCGCCTTCTCCTCCGAGCCGACCACACCGACGGCGATCCCGCCACCGTTCTTCACCAACTGGGCCGCGTACGCGCCGAGTCCACCGGACGCGCCCCAGATCAGCACGACATCGCCCTGCTTCATCCGGGCACCGCGGTCACTCACCAGCATCCGGTACGCCGTCCCCGCGCACGCCGGGATCGTCGCCGCTTCCTCCCACGTCAAGTGGGCCGGTTTGGGGATGAGTTGGCTCGCCCGCGCCACCGAATAGTGCGCCAGGCCGCCGTAGTTGGTCTCGTACCCCCACGCGAGCTGATGCTCGCCGAGCATGCCGTCGGCCTGGCTGATCGGCTCCTGGTCGTCCACGTACGCGGCGTTGACCATGACGTGGTCGCCGATGCGCCAGTGCCGGACCCCTGTGCCGACCCGTACGACGACACCGGCCGCGTCGGAACCCAGGACGTGGAAGGGCTGGTCGTGCCGGGCCGCCCAGCCGCCCTCGCGGCCGTAGGAACGCAGGAAGCGGAACGTGGACAGCGGCTCGAACTTGGCCGACCAGACGGTGTTGTAGTTCACCGAGCTGGCCATCACGGCGACCAGCACCTCGTCGGGCGCCAGCTCGGGCACCGGCACCTCACCGACGTGCAGCGTGTGCCGCACGTCCTTGTCGGCGTCCTCCGCGTGGTCGGCGAAGGCACCCTCGTCCTCGACACGCAGATGGGCGGCGGTGAAGTGGCTTGGCAGCGGCGTGCGTTCGAGCTCATCGGGCGACGCCCCGGACATCACCGCATCGGACAACGACATCTCAACTCACCTCTGTTCGGGGACTGCGGAAGGGGACACAGCGGGGCGCCGTACACACGGCCACCGGTCCGTCGTCATGCGAAGGACCAGTGGTGGTCCTGCCGGAAGGCGTACGTCGGCAACGGCACGCGCCGCGCGCCCAGCCCGGCGTACACCCCGGCCCAGTCGAGTCTGACCCCCGCCACGAACGCCTCACCCAACTGCCGCACAAAGGAGTCGGGTTCACCATCGGATGCGGGGATCGCGGGCAGGTGGATCAGGCCGGACGTCGAGGCGGTCGGCGGAGTCTCCGCGGCAGGACCGCGACCGGCGTCGAGCCCGTCGAGCGCCGCCTCCCAGCTGCAGGTTCTCCTCAGATACGCGGCGGCCCACCGACCCGGTCCGCCCTCCCCGACGTACGCCGCGGGACGCACGCCGCACATCCGCCACAGCCGGGCAAGGACCAAGGACAACCCGAACGACACGACAGGGGACGGGACTTCACCGCTCGGCGGTGCATCCCCGCCGCCGAGCCGCTCGGCGAGCGACCCCGGCAGATACGGACTCAATGCCTCGTCGACCTCCGCGACCGCCTTCGCGAACACCGGCCATGCCCAGGGGAGTCGAGCCCGGGAAGGCAGGTCGCCGGGTAGCCCCGAGCAGACCAGCAGGGTCTTCGCCGTACGCGCACGCCCCGACACGAGCCCGGGGCCGTCCTGCTCGCCGTCCGCCAACGCCCGTAACCCTGAAAGGAGTTGTTTACGATCGGCACCGAACACGGCCGCACGGTGGGTGAAGGCGCTCCGCGTGACCGCCAAGGAGTACGCGATGTCGAGGTCGGTCTCCGGCTGCTCCTCCACATGGAGCAGCAGCTTGCGGGCCTGTCCCCGCAACGCCGCCGGGTCCTTCGCGGACAGGATCCAGGGCACCGCAGGCACATCCCGCTCAGGGGAGGTCGAGTCGCGGGACCAGGCCGGTCGTGCGGGCTGTTCCAGGATCACGTGGCCGTTCGTCCCGCCCGCGCCGAGCGCGGTCACGGCCGCGCGCCTGGGCCGGTCGGACTCGGGCCACGGCACCCCCGCCGACACCGCACGCAACGTCCCCTGCGAACGCTCCACCGTCTCCAGCGGCGGCTCGCAGTTGAGGGTGGCGGGGACAGTGCCGTGGGCGAGGGCGAGGACCGACTTCATGACGCCGGCCATACCCGAAGCCGACTGCGTGTGACCGAAGTTGGACTTCACCGACCCGAAGAGCAGCGGGCGGTCCGCGTCCCGTTCGCGGCCGTAGACGCGGAGCATCGCCTCGGCCTCCATCACGTCCCCGAGCGGCGTCCCGGTGCCGTGCGCCTCGACGAAGTCCACGTCCGCGGCCATGAGCCGCGCATCGGCCAACGCCCTTTCCATCACCCGCTGTTGACCGGGTCCGTTGGGTACGGCGAGGCCGTTGCTGGTGCCGTTCTGGCCGACCGCGGACCCGCGCACGACCGCGAGCACGGGGTGGCCGTGGCGCTCGGCGTCGGAGAGGCGTTCCAGGAGGAGGACCCCGACCCCCTCGGCCCAGTTCCCGCCGTCGGCCTTCGCGGAGAACGGTTTCGTACGGCCGTCCCGGGCCAGGGCGCTGAGCCGGCTGTGCTCCAGGAACACATCCGGTACGGCGATCACGGTGACGCCGGCCGCCAGGGTGAGCGAGCACTCGCCGGTGAGGAGGGCCTGCCGGGCCAGGTGCAGTGCGGACAGGGACGACGAGCAGGCGGTGTCCACGGTCAGCGCCGGGCCGTGCAGCCCCAGGAAGTACGAGATACGGCCGGACGCGGCGCTGGGCAGCGTGCCCACGGCCAGATAGTCCGTGCCCTCCTCGGGGCGCTCCCGGCCTGCGTCGGTCCCGGCGTACCCCTGCGGGGTCAGGCCCACGAACACACCCGTCGCCGAACCGCCGAGCGACAACGGGTCGATGCCCGCGCTCTCCACGGCCTCCCACGCCGTCTGCAGGAGCAGGCGCTGCTGCGGATCCGTACCGGCGGACTCGTCCGGCGTGTAGCCGAAGAACGCGGCGTCGAAGGCGCTCGCGTCCGTGAGGAACCCGCCCTCCCGCACACAGCACCGGCCCGGCACCCCGGGTTCCGGGTCGTAGAGCCCGTCGACGTCCCAGCCGCGGTCGGTGGGGAACGGCGTCAGACAGTCCCGCCCCTCCGCCAGCGCCTGCCACAGAGCGTCCGGCGTGTCGATACCGCCGGGCCAACGGCACCCCATGCCGATCACGGCGACCGCGTCCCGCCCGCTCGCGGTCGCGCCCCCGTTCTCCAACTCGGCGACGCGGTCGGTGAGTTCACGCACCCGCCGACGCTCCTCCTGGAGACCGACGGTCGCCTTGCGCAGATACTCGCGGAGCCTGACCTCGCTCTGCGCGGCCTCGGTCATGACGACTCCTCGGAGCTGTCGTTGTCGATGAGCGCGAACAACTCGTCGTCGGTCGCGTCGTCCAGCCCCGTCCCGTCGTCGACGGGCGTCGTCCCGAACTGTTCCTGGTGCACGTCGGCCAGGTGCTCCGCGAGCAGCTGCGGGGTCGGGTAGTCGAAGGCCACGCTGACCGGCAGGGCGAACTCCAGCGCGGCCACCAGCCGTTTGCGCAGCGTGACGGCCGTCAGCGACTCGAAGCCCAGCTCCTGGAACGGCCGGTCGACGAGGATCGGCTCCACCGAGTCGTGCCCGAGCGCGACCGCCGCATGGGTACGCACGAGATCCAACATCTCCTCGGCCACTTCCGCGCGAGAGAGCCCGGCCAGCCGCTCCCGGAACTCCGCGACGGGGTCGTGCAGGGGCACGTCCGGGGAGGGAGCCGGGCCGCCGCTTGAGCGCAGGGGAGTCGGGCTCGACTCCAGCCAGTAGTGGTGGTGTTGGAAGGGGTAGGTCGGGAGGGGAATCGTGCGTCCGGCGGTCGTCCAGGTGGGAGTGGTGCCGGTGGTGTGGGCGTGGGCGAGCGCGGTGGTGAAGTGGGCCGGGGCGTTGCGGCGGAGGGAGTGAAGTGCGGTGAGGGGCACGCCGGTCGCCTCTGCCGTCTCTTCGATGGCCGGGATGAGGACGGGGTGCGGGCTCGCTTCGATGATGGTGTGGTGACCGGTGGTCGTGAGGTGAGACAGTGCCTGGTGGAAGCGGACCGGCCGGCGGAGGTTGAAGTACCAGTAGTCCGCGTCCAGTTCGGGGCCTTGGACCGGTTCACCGGTGACGGTGGAGACCATCGGGAGGGCCGCCGGCCGCGGACGGATGTCGGCGAGCGTGGCGGTGATGTGGTCGTGGTGGGCGTCGACTTGGGGTGAGTGGGAGGCGTAGTCCACGTTGACTCGTCGTACGCGCACGCCCAACGGCGCCCATTCAGCGGTGAGTTGATCCAGGGCCGTGGGTGTGCCGCTGATGACCGTGGTGGTGGGGGAGTTGTGGGCGGCGATGGTGATGTGGTCGCCCGCGTGGTCCGTCACCCAGTCGGCGCTCGCGCTGACGGTGGCCATGCCGCCGTGGCCGGAGAGGTGGCGCATGGCGGTCGAGCGGACGGTGACGATGCGTGCGGCGTCGGCCAGGGAGAGGATGCCAGCGATGTGTGCGGCGGCGATCTCACCTTGCGAGTGGCCGATGACGGCGGCGGGTTGGACGCCGTAGGACATCCAGAGGCGGGCGAGGCTGGTCATCATCGCGAAGAGGGCGGGTTGGACCATGTCCACCCGCTCCAGCCAGGCCTCGTCTTCTCCGGTGAGTGTGTCGATGAGGGACCAGCCGGTGAGCGGGTCGAGGGCGGTGGCGCAGGCGTCCAGAGCTTCGCGGAAGACCGGGCTGCTCGCGTACAGGCCGTGGGCCATGTGCGCCCACTGGGAGCCCTGCCCGGGGAACACGAACACCGGTCCGCGTCGCGCCGGGCTGACGGGTCCTGTGCTCGTGACGACGTGGGGTGCGGGGCGTCCCTCGGCGAGTGCGCGGAGTCCGCTGATCGCACCCTCGCGGTCTTCCGCGACGACGACGGCTCGGTGCGGCAGGAGCGCCCGGGTGGTGACCAACGCGTGGGCGACGTCGGTGAGTTGAAGGGTGGGTTGGGCGTCCAGGTGGTCGGCGAGTCGTTTTCCGTATGCGGCCAGTGCTGCCGCGCTGCCCGCCGACACCACCAACGGCACCTCGCCCGTGGGTGGTTGGGGTTCCTCGTCGAGGGTGGGGGAGTCCGGTTGCTCAAGGATCACGTGGGCGTTCGTGCCGCTGATGCCGAAGGACGAGACCCCGGCGCGTCGGGGGCGGTCGGTGTCGGGCCAGGGGTGGGCCTTGTCGAGGAGGCGTATGTTGCCCTCGCTCCAGTCGACTTGGGTCGTGGGCTCGGAGAGGTTGAGGCTGCGGGGGAGGACGCCCTCGCGCATCGCCCAGATCATCTTGATGATGCCCGCCATGCCTGCGGCGGCCTGCGTGTGCCCGATGTTGGTCTTCACCGAGCCGAGCCACAACGGGCGTTCCGCCGGCCGCTGTTGGCCGTAGGTGGCGAGGAGTGCCTGTGCCTCGATGGGGTCGCCCAGGCGGGTGCCGGTGCCGTGTGCCTCGACGATGTCCACGTCGGCCGTGGTGAGGTGCGCGTTCTCCAACGCCTGCTGGATGAGGCGGGCTTGGCTGCGGCCGTTGGGTGCGGTGAGGCCGTTGGAGGCGCCGTCCTGGTTGATGGCTGAGCCTCGGACGACGGCAAGGACGGGGTGTCCGTGGCGGCGTGCGTCGGAGAGGCGTTCGACCAGCAGGGTCCCGACGCCCTCGCTCCAGGACGAGCCGTCGGCCGCGTCGTCGAAGGCCTTGATGCGGGCGTCGGGTGCCAGGCCGCGCTGCCGGGAGAACTCGATGAACGACTCCACCGTCGACATCACGGTCGAGCCGCCCGCCACGGCGAGGTCGCATTCGCCGTTGCGGAGCGACTGCATGGCGAGGTGCAGGGAGACGAGGGAGGACGAGCAGGCGGTGTCGATCGTCAGCGCCGGACCCTCCAGGCCGTAGACGTACGCCAACCGCCCGGACGCGATGCTGCCCGCGCTGCCCGCGCCGATCATGCCCTCGAAGCCTTCGGGGGCCGGGGTGAGCCGGGTTCCGTGGTCGTGGGAGAGGACGCCGATGAAGACGCCGGTTTTGCTGCCGCCCAGGCCGTGCGGGTCGAGGCCCGCGCGTTCGAACGTCTCCCAGGTGACCTCCAGGAGCAGCCGCTGCTGGGGGTCCATGGAGAGCGCCTCGCGGGGCGGGATGCCGAAGAGCCCCGCGTCGAAACCGCCGGCGTCCTGGAGGAAGCCGCCCTCCTTGACGTACATCTTGCCGACGCTGTCGGGGTCGGGGTCGTACAGCTCGTCGATGTCCCAGCCGCGGTCGGCGGGCATCGCCGAGATCAGGTCGCGCTCCTCGACGACCGCCCGCCACAGGTCCTCGGGCGAGTCGATGCCGCCGGGGAAGCGGCACGCCGCCGACACGATCGCGATCGGCTCCTGGC
Source organism: Streptomyces sp. NBC_00252 (assembly GCF_036187565.1). Lineage (NCBI taxonomy): Bacteria > Bacillati > Actinomycetota > Actinomycetes > Kitasatosporales > Streptomycetaceae > Streptomyces > Streptomyces sp. NBC_00252. The sequence continues at coordinate 9,700,547 of NZ_CP108087.1, forward strand.
GGCCGGACTCCAGCTCCAGGAGCCGGGCGCGGGCGCGGTGCAGATCGGCCGTCACCCGCTTCAAGTACTCGATGACCCGCGTGTCCTCCACGGAACGCTTCCTTTCCGCTCGCTGATGCGTCTGCTGTCCACCGGTGCGGCGACTCGGGGTTCGGTGCCCGGCCGCCGGTGGGCTCAGAAGCTGCCCATGTCGTCGATGAAGTCGAGGAGTTGGTCGACCGAGGCCTCTTCCAGGCCGAGTCCGTCGTCGGCAGCTCCCGGCACCGGTCCGTCCGGACTCTCGTCCGCCGCGCGCCACTTGGCGACGAGGGAGTGCAGCCGCATCGTGACCCGTGCGCGCAGCACCGGATCGGCGGAGTCGGCGCCCAGCAGGGCGAGTTCGAGCCGGTCGAGGTCGGTGAGGATCGGCGGGGTGACCTCCACCGGGGTGGCGAACAGCTTCGCGTCGAGGAGTTCGGCGATCGCCCGGGGCGTCGGATGGTCGAAGGCGAGGGTGGCGGGGAGCTTGACGCCGCTGAGCGCGGTCAGCCGGTTGCGCAGGTCCACCGCCGTGAGGGAGTCGAGCCCCAACTCCTTGAAGGCACGCCCGTCGTCGACCGCGTCCGCGGAACCATGTCCCAGGACGAGCGCGACCGTCGCACGGACCGTGTCGAGCAGCGCGGCCGTGCGCTCGGCCGGTCCGAGCGTGCCGAGTCGCTCGCGCAGACCGGACTGCTCGGCCGCCCCCGCGGTACGGCGGGCCGCCCGGACCAGACCCCGCAGCAGCGGAGGCAGCGTGCCGTCGGCCGCCTGCGCGCGCAGCGTGGGGAAGTCGAAGCGTGCGGCCACGAGATGGGCGTCGGTCCCGGCCAACGCCGTGTCCAGCAGGGCCATTCCCTGCTCGGCCGACAGACTCCGGGTGCCGGAGCGTGCCATACGGCGGGCCAGATCCTGTTCGCTGAGCCCGGCCCCCATCTCGGAGCGGTCCTGCCACAGCCCCCAGGACACGGACAGCGCCGACAGCCCCATGCCCCGGCGATGCGCGGCCAGCGCGTCCAGGAACGCGTTGGCCGCACCGTAGTTGCCCTGTCCCGCGCCGCCGAAGGTGCCGGCCATGGACGAGTACAGGACGAACGCGGCCAGGTCGAGATCCCGGGTGAGCCGGTGCAACTCCCAGGCGGCGTCCGCCTTCGGCCCCATCACCGTGGCGAAGTGCCCGGTCGTGAGCGAGCCGATCGCGCCGTCGGCGAGGACACCCGCGAGGTGGAACACCCCTGTGAGCGGGTGCTGTCGGGGAATGTCCGCGAGGAGCTGGGCGAGGGCGGCCGGGTCCGCTACGTCGCACGCGGCGACGGTGACGGTCGCGCCGGCCTCGGTGAGCTCGGCCTGCAGTGTCGCCGCCCTCGGCGCGTCGGCGCCCCGGCGGCCGGTCAACAGGAGGTGTCGTACGCCGTGTTGGGCGACGAGGTGGTGGGCGAGGATGGCGCCGAGGGTGCCCGTGCCGCCGGTGATCAGTACTGTGCCCTCGGGGCCGAGGGGACGTGCCGGACGGTCCGCGGCCGGAGTGCGGGCCAGTCGTGGGGTGCGCAACACTCCTTCGTGTACGGCGAGTTGGGACTCGGTGGAGCCGAGTGCCGCGCCGATGAGGACCGTCGGGACCTCGGCGGTGTCGCTGTCGAGCAGCAGGAAACGGTCGGGCTGCTCCTGCTGGGCCGAGCGGACCAGCCCCCACAGCGGGGCGTGCGCGAGATCGGTGAGGGGGGCGTCGGCGGACGTCGCCACGGCGTCCCGGGTGAGGAACACCAGACGGGAATCCGTCCAGCGGTCGTCGGCCAGCCAGGACTGGCACAACTCCAGCGCGTCCACGAGGACGTGCCGGTCACCGGGCGCCCCACCGGCACCGGCCACCACGACCGCCTCCGGCACCGCCGCACCCGCGTCCACCGCGTCGGCGAGGGCCGCGAGATCGGCGTACCGGCGACGGGCGTCGATCTCGGCGGGCCACACCGCCTCGCACCGTTCGCCGAGCACCACCCAGCGGGCCTGACCCGAGGTCTCGGCCGAGGGCAGGGGCGTCCAGTCGACCCGGAACAGGGAGTTCTCGGTCCCGGTGCGCGCGGCGGACAGGTCGGCGGGCGACAGCGGGCGTACGGCGACGGACTCGGCCGTGAGCACCGGCTGCCCGGCGCCGTCGTAGAGGTGGAACGCGAACGCCCCGTCCCCGAGCTGCCGCACCCGTACACGGAGCGCGGTGGCGCCCTGGGCGTGCAGGGTCACGCCGCTCCAGGAGAAGGCGAGTTGGCCGCTCTCCGCCAGCCTGTCGAGGACCACCACGTGCAGGGCGGCGTCCAGGAGCGCCGGGTGCACTCCGTACGACGCGGCGTTCTTTCCTTCGGACTCCGGGAGTCGGACCTCCGCGAAGAGTTCGTCACCGCGCCGCCAGGCCGCGTTCAGGCCGCGGAACGTGGGTCCGTACGCGATGCCCGCGGAGGCGATCCGCTCGTACGCGTCGTCGGACGGCAGGGTCTCGGCGTCGCGCGGAGGCCAGTCGGCGAGGGGCTCCGGGTCGGCGCCGACGGGGGCCAGGACGCCTTCCGCGTGCTGCACCCAGGCGCCGTCCTCGCCCTCGCTCTCCGGGCGGGCGTGGATGCGCACCGCCCGCCGGCCCGTGCCGTCCGGCGCTTCGGCCGTGACCTGTACGACGACCCCGCCGGTGGCGGGCACCAGAAGCGGCGCCTGCAACGTGAGGTCCTCCACCGTCGCGCAGCCCACCGCGTCGCCCGCGCGCACCGCCAGTTCCACGAACGCCGCGCCCGGCAGGATCGCCACCCCGGCCACCGCGTGATCGCCCAGCCAGCCCAGCGACCGGTGCGACAGGCGGCCCGTCAACAGGGAGCCGCCGTCGGCGAGTTCGACGCGCATGTCGGTGACCGGATGCCCGGTGCCGAGGACCCCGGCGCCCACCGGCCCGGTGACCGGCTCAAGCCAGTAGCGCTCGCGCTGGAAGGCGTACGTCGGCAGTTCCACGCGGCGTGCTCCGACCCCGTCGAAGACGGCGGCGGTCCAGTCGACGGCGATGCCGTGCACCCAGGCCTCGGCCAGGGCGCGCGCCGTGCGTTCGGGGCCGCCGTCGTCGCGGCGCAGGGTGCCCAGGGCGGCGACCTTCGTGTCCTGGCTGTCGGCGATGTCCGCGACGCCGCTCAGCAGCAGCGGGTGCGGGCTCATCTCCAGGAAGACACGGTGTCCCCGGTCCAGGAGGTGCCGTACCGCCGCCTCGAACTGCACGGGTTCACGGGCGTTGCGGTACCAGTAGTCGGCGGACATCCGCCCGGTGTCGAGGAGTTCGCCGGTGACCGTCGAGCACAGCGGGACAGTGCCGGTGGTGGGCTCCAACTCCTCAAGCGCGGACAGCAGTTGCTCACGCAGGCGCTCCATCTGCGGTGCGTGCCCCGGGGCCACGGCCCCGCGCACCCGGCGCACCTGCGCGCCGTCCGCCTCGGCCACCGCGAGGAACTCCTCCAGCGCCGTGACATCACCGGTGACGACGACCGACTCCGGCCCGTTGATCACGCCGACGCTCAACTCCCTTGACCAGGGCCCGAGTCGCTCGGCCACCCAGGCCTGCGACTTGGACACGCCGGCCATCGCGCCGAGGCCCACGACGTCCACGATCAGCCGGCTGCGCAGGGCCACGACCCGGGCCGCGTCCTCCAGGGACAGCGCGCCCGCGATGTAGGCGGCGGCGATCTCGCCCTGCGAGTGGCCCACCACGGCGGAGGGCCGCACACCGGCGGCCTGCCAGGTGCGGGCCAGCGCCACCATCACCGAGAACAGCACCGGCTGGACGACGTCGAGTTGCTCCAGGGAGGGAGCCCCGGGGGTGCCCGCCATCGCGTCCGTCACCGACCAGCCGACCAGGTCCGTGAAGACCCGCTCGCAGTCGGCGAACGTGTCCCGGAACACCTCCGACCTGCGCAGCAACTCCGAGGCCATGCCGATCCATTGAGAACCCTGGCCGGGGAACACGAACACGGCATGGTCCCCGGTCGGGGCCCCGGTGATCACCCCCGTGGTCTCCTCGCACGCGGCCAGGGCGTCCAGCCCGGCGAGCGCGTCGTCATGGCCCTCGGCGAGGACCACGGCACGGTGAGCGAGGACCGCGCGGTGGTTCGCGAGGGACCAGGCGAGATCGGTCAACTCCGTTGCGGGCGTGGCCGGTTCCCGCAGATGTGCCGCCAGCCGTGCCGCCTGGCCCCGCAGCGCCTCCGGCGTGTGCGCCGACAGCAGCAGGGGCGTCACCGGCAGCGGGAGCCGCGGATCGGTGAACTCCGGCTCCGGCGGGGCCTGTTCGAGGATGACGTGGGCGTTGGTGCCGCTCGCGCCGAACGCCGACACACCCGCCCGGCGCGGCCGGTCCGTCTCCGGCCACGCCTCGCTCGCGGTCAGCAGCTTCACCGCCCCGAGCGACCAGTCGATCCGCGTCGACGGCCGGTCCACGTGCAGCGTCCGGGGCAACACCCCGTGCCGCAACGCCATCACGGTCTTGATGACACCCGCGACACCCGCCGCGCCCTGCGCGTGACCGATGTTCGACTTGATGGAACCCAGCCACAGCGGCCGGTCCTCGGGCCGGTCCCTGCCGTACGTCGCCATCACCGCGTGCGCCTCGATGGGATCGCCGAGCCGCGTACCGGTGCCGTGCGCCTCGACCGCGTCCACATCGGCCGGGGCGAGGCCCGCGTTGTCCAACGCCGCCCGGATCACGCGCTGTTGGGCGGTGCCGTTCGGCGCGGTCAGGCCGTTCGAGGCGCCGTCCTGGTTGACGGCCGTACCCCGGACGACCGCGAGGACACGGTGCCCGGCGCGCTCGGCGTCGGACAGCCGCTCCACCAGCAGCATGCCCACACCCTCGGACCACATCGTGCCGTCGGCCGCGTCCGCGAACGACTTGCTGCGCGCGTCCGGCGCCATCAGCCCCTGCCCGGAGAAGCCCACGAACGCACCCGGCGTCGACATCACCGTCGCCGCCCCCGCGAGCGCGAGGTCGCACTCACCGGACCGCAGCGCGTGCACCGCCTGGTGCAGCGCGACCAACGCCGACGAGCATGCCGTGTCCACGGTGACCGCGGGACCCTCGAACCCGAAGGTGTACGAGATCCGCCCGGTGGCGATCGAACCGCCGATGCCGGTCGCGAAGTACGGCACCAGATCGTCGGGCATCCGCTCGGGACCCAGCAGATAGTCGTGCCCCACCAGCCCCGCGAACACCCCGGTGCGGCTGCCGCGCAGCGTGCCCGGGTCGAGCCCGGCCTGTTCCATCGCCTCCCAGCCGGTCTCCAGCAGCAGCCGGTGCTGCGGGTCCATCGCCAGTGCCTCACGCGGCGAGATGCCGAAGAACGCGGGGTCGAACTCACCTGCGTCGTAAAGGAATCCGCTCTCCCTGGCCTCCGTCGAGGTACCCGGAGCGCCGTCGGGAGTGAACAACTCCTCGAGGTTCCAGCCCCGGTTGTCCGGGAAGCCCCCGAGGACGTCGCGCTCCTCGGCGACGAGCCGCCACAGGTCCTCGGGGCCGGTGACCCCGCCCGGGAACCGGCAGCCCATGCCGATGATCGCGATCGGCTCGTCCGGCCGGTGCCGCGCCGGCCCGGCGTCGGGCCGCCGCACCTCGCCCCGCCGCTCCTGGTCGAGATGGGCGGCGAGTGCCTGCGGGTTGGGGTGGTCGAAGACGGCCGACGCCGGTACCGACAGGCCGGTCGCCGCGCGCAGTTCGGCGCACAGCTCCACCGCGCCGACCGAGGTCACTCCCAGTTCGGAGAAGGGCCGGGTCGCCGCCACGGCGTCCTTCGAGTCGTGCCCGAGCACGGCCGCTGCCGCCGCCCGGACCAGCTCCAGCATCTCCAACTCGCCCTGCGCGAGGTCGGGTTCGGGGAGCGCCGGTTCCTCGGTCGGATCGGCGGAGCCGTCGAAGGTGCGGCCCGCCGTGATCCAGTACCTGCGGTGGTCGAACGCGTACGTCGGCAGCTCCGCGCGCCCGGCCCCCGTACCGTCGAAGACCCGGTCCCAGTCGACGTCCGCACCGGCGGCGTACGCCTGGCCGACACCCGACAGGACGGACCGCGCCTCGGGGCGGTCCTTGCGCAACGTCGACGCGAGCACCGCCGTAGACCGGTCGAGCAGGCAGTCCGCCGCCATCGAGGTCAGCACCCCGTCGGGACCCAACTCCAGGTAGACGTGGGCCCCTTCGGCCTCGGCCGTGCGGATCGCGTCCAGGAACCGGACCGGCTCCCGCAGATGCCGCACCCAGTACTCCGGGTCCGTCATCTCACCGGGGCCGACGAGCGAACCGGTGAGCGCGGAGACCAGCGGGATGCGCGGCTCGTGGAACGTCACCCCGGCGGCGATCCGCCGGAACTCCGCCATCGCCGGCTCCATCAGGACCGAGTGGAAGGCGTGGCTGACCTGGAGTTCCCTGGTCTTGTGCCCCCGGTCCGCGAGCGTCCGCGCCACCGCGGCCGTAGCCTCCGCCGTACCGGACAGCACGACCGACGCGGGCCCGTTGACGGCGGCCACGCCGACCTGATCACTCACCTCGGCGAGCAGCGGGACGACGTCCTCCTCGGCGGCCCGCACGGAGATCATCACTCCACCGGCCGGGAGCGCCTGCATGACCCGGCCGCGCGCGGCGACCAGCGCGCAGGCGTCGGCGAGCGACAGGACCCCGGCGACGTGCGCGGCGGTCAACTCCCCGATGGAGTGCCCGATCAGCCGGTCCGGGACCAGCCCCCATGACTCCACGAGCCGGAAGAGCGCCGTCTCCACGGCGAACAACGCGGGCTGCGTGTAGGCGGTCTGGTCGAGCAGCGCCGACTCGGCGGTACCCGGCGCGGCGAACACGACGTCTTTGAGGGGCCGTTCGAGCAGCGGGTCCAACTCCACGCACACCGCGTCGAACGCGGCGCCGAACACCGGGAACGCGTCGTGCAACTCCTGTGCCATTGCGGCCCGTTGGGCACCCTGCCCGGTGAACAGGAAGATGGGGGAGGGGCGTTCGAGAACCTCGCCCCGCACCACACCGCTGCCCGGAGCACCGGTGGCGACGGCGTTCAGCCCGGCGAGCAGCTCCTCACGGTCGGCCGCGACGACCACCGCGCGGTGCGGCATCCGGGCCCGCGTGGCGGCCGTTGACCAGGCCAGGTCGGCGAGTCGGGCGTCCGGCCGCTCGGTGACATGCGCGGCCAGCCGCGCGGCCTGACCCCGCAGCGCCGCCGCACTCCGCGCGGACAGCAGCCAGGGCAGAGAGGCGGAAGAGGAGGGCGAAGCGGCAGGGCCGACGGGTGTCGGCTCGGCCTCCTCCAGGACGATGTGGGCGTTGGTGCCGCTGATGCCGAAGGACGAGACCGCCGCCCGGCGCGGCCGGTGCGTCTCCGGCCACGGCTGTTCGCCGTGCAGGAGCCGGATGCCCGCCGTGGCCCAGTCGACGTGCGGGGTCGGCGGCTCGGCGTGCAGGGTGCGCGGCAGCACACCGTGCCGCAGGGCCAGCACCGACTTGATGACACCGGCGACTCCCGCCGCTGCCTGCGTGTGCCCGAGATTCGACTTCACGGACCCCAGCCACAGCGGCCGCTCGGCGGGCCGGTCCTTGCCGTACGTCGTCAGCAGCGCGTCGACCTCGATGGGATCCCCGAGCCGCGTCCCCGTCCCATGCGCCTCTACGGCGTCCACGTCGTCCGGCGTGAGACCCGCGTCGGCGAGGGCCTGCCGGATGACGCGCTGCTGGGCGGGGCCGCTCGGTGCGGTCAGGCCGTTGGAGGCGCCGTCCTGGTTGACGGCGGTGCCGCGGACGACGGCAAGGATGCGGTGGCCGTTGCGCCGGGCGTCGGAGAGGCGTTCCAGCAGGAGCATGCCGACGCCCTCGGACACGGCGGTCCCGTCGGCGCGGTCGGAGAACGTCTTGCAGCGGCCGTCCGCGGCCAGGCCGCGCTGCCGGGAGAACTCCACGAGCGTCCACGGGCTGGACATGACGGTCGCGCCGCCCGCGAGCGCCAGGTCGCACTCGCCGCCGCGCAGCGCCCGTACCGCCTGGTGCAGCGCCACCAGCGACGCCGAGCACGCCGTGTCCACGGTGACCGCCGGCCCCTCCAGGCCCAGCGTGAACGCGAGGCGCCCCGACAGCACGCTCTGCGTCGAACCCGTACCGAGGTAACCGCCGAGATCGGCGACCCCGTCCATCATCGGCGCGATGTAGTCCTGGCCGTTGGTGCCGACGAACACTCCGGTGTCGCTGCCGCGCAGCCCGGTCGGATCGATCGCCGCGTCCTCCAGCGTCTCCCACGCCACTTCGAGGAGCAGCCGCTGCTGCGGGTCCATGGCCAGGGCCTCGCGCGGGGAGATCCCGAAGAACCCGGCGTCGAAGTCACCCGCCGAGTCCAGGAACCCGCCCTCCCGCACATACGCCGTCCCGGACGCCGCCGGATCGGGGTCGTAGAGCGCGTCCAGGTCCCAGCCCCGGTCGGTGGGCAGCGGGCCGATCGCGTCGGTGCCGGTGGACAGCAGCCGCCACAGGTCCTCGGGTGAGGCGACGCCTCCGGGGAAGCGGCAGGCCATGCCGACGAGCGCCACCGGCTCGGACCTGCGGGCCCGCAGCTCCGCCAAGTCCCGCTTGGTCTCGTCGAGTTCGCGCGCCATCCACTTGAGGGTCTCGACGACTTTGTCCCCACCGGTCGGCCCGCTCTGGCCGCTGTTGCTCGTCACTGCAAACATCTCCTGAGGTGCTGTGGCTTCGGGACGGCGTTCCCCTGGAGCGCCTGGACTGCTCGGGTCTCCGGCCGGTCGGCCTGGTGCCTACTTGCCGAACCGTTCCTGGATGAAGTCCAGGACCTCCTCCGCCGTCGTCGCGGACTCCAGCCCGGCGGAATCCGACGCCGGTGGCGGGACGGACTCCTCCGGCCACCCGGCGAGCAGCTCCCGCAGCCGGCCCGCGACTGTCGCCGAGGTGCGACGGTCACCCCGGTCGAGACCGGCCAGCGCGGCTTCGAGACGGTCGAACTCCTCGTCCACCGAGGGCACTTCGTCGCGTGGTTCCGAGCCGGACGGTCCGGATGCCCCCGTCGTCAGCTCCCCGCCGACGTACGAGGCGAGCGCCTCCGGCGTGGGATGGTCGAAGACGACCCCGACCGGCAGCCGCAGCCCGGTGGCCGCGCCGAGCCGGTTGCGGAACTCCACCGCCGTGAGCGAGTCGATGCCCAGGTCGCGGAAGAGCCGGGTGGACGACAGGTCGTCCGGGTCCGAGTGGCCCAGGACGGCGGCGAGTTGACGGAGCACCAGATCCTTGACCAACGTGGCCCGTTCGGCTGCCGTGGCTCCGGTCACCTGTGCACGCCAGTGCGCTACGGCGTCGTCGGCGCCGCCCGCGTCGGAGGGTCCGGCCTCCGTCGCCGCCTCCAACGCCCCCCGGTAGCCGGGCTGTCCGAGGAAGAGCCGGGTCGGCCGGGCGCCGATCGACCCGGCGTCGAGGCGCTCGAAGTCGATGTCGGCGATCACGATGTGCCCGAGCCCGCCGTCAAGACGCACCGCCCGGTCCAGCGCGCGCACCGCGCGGTCCGGGGCCATGGACTCCATCGCGAACCTGTGCAGCCGGTTCGCGATGACCTCACCGCCCTCCAGGCCGCTGCCGCCCGCCCAGTGCCCCCAGCCGATGGACAGGGCGGGCAGGCCGAGCGCCCGGCGTCGCAGGGCGAGCGCGTCGAGGAACGCGTTGCCCGGCGCGTAGCCGCCCTGCCCGGCGTCGGCGGTGACCCCGGCGAACGAGGAGAACAGGACGAACAGTTCCAGCGGGAGATCCCGGGTCAGCTCGTCCAGGTTCCTCGCGGCGAGCGCCTTCACCCTGAGCGCGCGGTCGAGTTGGGGCACGGTCAGGGAGTCCAGGAGCGCGTCGTCGACCGCCGCCGCCGTGTGCACCACGGCCGTCAGCGGATACTCCGCCGGGATCTCGCCCAGCAGTCGTGCGAGGGCCTTGCGGTCGGCGAGGTCGCAGGCGGCGACGGTGACCTTCGTCCCCGACTCGCCTATCTCGGCAGCCAGTTCGGCGGCACCCGGAGCGTCCGGCCCCCGCCGTCCCACCAGGAGGAGATGGGGCGCGCCGAGGGTGGCCAGATGCCGGGCCACATGTCCGCCGAGGGCACCGGTGCCGCCGGTCACGAGCACCGTGCCGCTCGGCTTCCAGTCCCCGGCGTCACCACCGGCCTCGTCCTCGGGCGTCCTGGTGTCGGCGGGCGCCGGCACCAACCGCCTGGTCAGCGTCGCCGACGTACGCACCGCGACCTCGTCCTCGCCCGTGACCCCCGACAGAACACCGACAAGCCGCGTCAACGCCCTTGGATCGAGACCGACTTCGCGCCCGCCCGGCAGATCGACGACCCCGCCCCATCGCTCAGGATGCTCCTGCCGCACCGTCGCGCCGAGCCCCCACACCATGGCGTGCTCCGGCGCGTCCACGGCATCGCCCGACTCCGCGGCGACCGCACCCCGGGTGAGCACCCACAGCGGGGCATCGCCCGCCAGGTCCGTATCCACGAGAGCCTGCACCACACCCAAGCTCGCCGCCAGCCCGCGCGGCACGGCCTCGTGCCCGGCGTCGGCCCCGTCCAGCAGCCCGGTGAGGGACAACACCCCGACGGGCACCGGCACTTCGTCCCCGCCGCGCAGGGCGCGCAGCGCCTCGGCCACCTCACCTCGGTCCGCGCCCGCCGAGAACTCCACCTGGTCCACCTCGGCGCCGTGCGCCCGCAAAGCGGCCTCCACCGGACCGGCGACCGCCCGCGCCGCCTCCTCCTCGGGCACGAGCACCAGCCAGCGCCCGGAGAGTTCAGGACGCCCGGGCGTCGCCACCCGCTCCCAGACCACCCGGTGCCGCCAGCGGTCGAGCGCCGCGTCCTCCCGCGACCGCGTCCGCCAGTCGGCGAGCGCCGGCAGTACATCCCGGAGGGAAGCCAATTGTCCGTTCACCAGTGGGAGTTCGCTCGCCAGTGCGTCGAAGTCCCCGCTCTCGACGGCCTCCCAGAAGCGCCGCTGACCCTCGTCGCCGGAAGCGTCCGCGCTCTCCGCCGGCCGGCTCGCCGGAGTGGCGAAGTACGCCGACTGGCGCGGCGAGTCCAGCCAGTACCGCTGATGCTGGAAGGCGTAGGTGGGCAGGTCCACGAAGACCGCCGGCGTCTCCGCGTACACGGCGTCCCCCCACGGCACGTCCACACCGGCGACGTACGCCGCCGCCAGGGAGGTCGCGAAGCGTCGCGCGCCGCCCTCGTCCCGGCGCAGCGTGCCCAGCACGGACGCCGAGGTGCCCGCGTCCTCCACGGTCTCCTGCAACCCGGTGAGCAGCACGGGATGCGGGCTCACCTCGATGAAGACCCGGTGCCCGCGCGTCAGCAACTCCCGTACGGCGGCGTCGAATCGCACCGGCTCACGCATGTTGCGGTACCAGTAGTCGGCGTCCATCCCGGACCCGTCGCACGCCTCGCCGGTGACCGTCGAGACGATCGGGATCTCACCGGCTCCGGGGGAGACCGGCGCGAGTTCCGCACGGACCCGCTCCTCCACCAGCTCCACCTGTGCCGAGTGGCCGGCGGCGATCGCGCCCTTCACCCGCCGGGCCCGTACGCCCGCCTCCTCGGCGTCCGCCAGGAACTCGTCCACCGCGGCGGCCTCGCCCGAAACCACCACGGACGTCGGCCCGTTGACCGCGGCGACGCTGAGCCGGTCGCCCCAGCGCCTCAACCGGTCGGCGACCCACTCCTGCGGCTGCGCGACCGACGCCATCGCGCCGAGCCCGGACAGCTCCTCCTGCATGGTGCGGCTGCGCAGGCAGATGATCCGTGCCGCGTCCGACAGGGACAGCGCACCCGCGACACAGGCCGCGGCCACCTCGCCCTGCGAGTGCCCCACCACCGCAGCCGGTGTGATCCCGGCCGCCTGCCAGGTGCGGGCCAGCGCCACCATCACCGCGAACAGCAACGGCTGCACCACGTCGAGCCGTTGCATCGACGGCGCACCCGGCCGCTCGTGCAACACGTCGAGCACGGACCAGTCGACGTACTCGCCGAGCGCCGCGTCGCAGTCGGCGAGCGCCTCACGGAACGCCGTCGAGGAGTCGAGGAGTTCGAGCGCCATGCCGGGCCACTGCGACCCCTGCCCCGGAAACACCAGCACGGGATCGGCGCCCGGCGCACCGGCTCCCGCCGTCAGATCCGGATGCGCCCCGCCCTCGGCCAAGGCACCGAGCGCGGCCAGCGCGCCTTCCCGGTCCTCGGCGACGACAGCCGCCCGATGCTCCAGCTCCGTCACCCGGCTCGCGGCCAACGCCCGCCCGACAAGAGAGAGTTCGAGGTCCGGGGAGTCGCCGAGCAACTCCCGCAGCCGCCCCGCCTGACCCCGCAGCCCCGCACCGCTGTGCGCGGACAACGGCAACACGACCGGCCCGGACGCCTCCAACTCCCCGCAATCCACCACCGGTTCCGCCTGCTCCAGGATGACGTGCGCGTTCGTACCACTGATCCCGAAGGCGGAGACGGCCGCACGCCTGGCCCGGTCCACATTCGGCCACTCACGCGCCCGGTCCAGCAACGCGACACCCCCCGCGGCCCAATTCACATGAGAGGAAGGGGAATCGAGATGCAGCGTGCGCGGAAGCAGCCCGTGCTCCAGCGCCTGCACCATCTTGATCACACCCGCGATACCGGCCGCGGCCTGGGTGTGCCCGATGTTCGACTTGATGGACCCGAGCCACAACGGCCGCTCGGCAGGCCGATCTTGACCGTACGTCGCGAGCAGCGCCTCGGCCTCGATCGGATCCCCGAGCGGCGTCCCGGTCCCATGCCCCTCCACGACGTCGACCTCGTCCGGCGCCAGGCCCGCGTCGGCGAGGGCCTGGCGGATCACACGTTGCTGGGACTGCCCGTTGGGCGCGCTGAGCCCGTTCGAGGCACCGTCCTGGTTGATCGCGGAGCCGCGGATCACGGCCAGCACCCGGTGCCCGTTGCGCCGCGCGTCCGACAGCCGCTCCACCACGAGGGTGCCGATGCCCTCGGAGAACGCCGAACCGTCCGCGTCGTCCGAGTACGACCGGCACCGCCCCGTCCGCCCGAGCACCTGCTGCCGGCTGAACTCGACGAAACCGCCCGGCGTCGACATCACCGTCGCCCCGCCCGCCAGGGCGAGATCGCACTCGCCCGAACGCAGCGCCCGCACCGCGAGATGCAGCGCCACCAGCCCCGCCGAGCACGCCGTGTCCAGCGTCAGCGTGGGCCCCTCCAGCCCGTACACATAGGCGACCCGCCCGGACAGGACACTCGCCGTGTGCCCGAGCAGCAGGTGGTTGGCCACGCCCTCCGGCGCATCGGTCACCCCACCCGCGTAGTCCTGCTCACCCGCGCCGACGAACACGCCCGTACTGCTCCCGCGCAGCGAGGTCGGCGGGATGCCGGCCCGCTCGAACGCCTCCCACGACGTCTCCAGCAGCAGCCGCTGATGCGGATCCATGGCCAGCGCCTCGCGCGGTGAGATCCCGAACAGGCCCGCGTCGAACCCCGCGATGTCGTCGAGGAAACCGCCCTCGCGGGAGTACGACGTCCCGGTCGCGGCCGGGTCCGGGTCGTAGAGAGCGCCCAGGTCCCAGCCCCGGTCCTCGGGGAAGTCGGACACGGCGTCCCGCTCCTCGGCGACCAGCCGCCACAGGTCCTCCGGGGCGGTCGTGCCGCCGGGGTAGCGGCAGGCCATCCCGATGATCGCCACCGGCTCGTCCGCCGCGGGCCGCACCGCCGCCACCGGCCCGGCATCGGACGCCTCACCGACGAGACGGTCGCGGACGTACCGCGCCAGATCCCGGGGCGTGGGACGGTCGAAGACCACCGTGGTGGGCAGCGCCAGTCCGGTCGCCGTGGTGAGCCGGTTGCGCACCTCCACCGCCGTCATCGAGTCCAGGCCCAGCGTCTTGAACGTCTGCCCGACGTCCAGCGCCTCGGCCGACTCATGCCCGAGCGCCGCCGCGACCACATCCCGCACCAGTCCGAGCACCGCCCGCTCCTGCTCGGCACGCGGCAACCCGCCGACCCGCCGTGCGTACGCCCCGCCGGCCTCGTCCGCCACCGGTGTGCCCTCGACCGGCCGCGCCGCCTGCGGCAGCAGACCGAACAACGGGCCGGGCCGCACGGCCGCGAACCCCGCCAACAGCCGTTCCCAGTCCGCGTCCACGACGATCCGGCACGTCTCGTCCCGGTCCAGCACGTCCTGAAGCGCGGCGAGCGCGTCCTCCGGCGCCAACGGGACCAGCCCACTGCGCCGCAGCGCGGCACTCAACTCGCTGTCGGCCGCCATGCCTTCGCCCGCCCACGGCCCCCAGGCGATCGACGTCGCGACCAGCCCGTCCGCGCGCCGACGCCGGGCCAGCGCGTCGAGGACGGCGTTCGCGGCGGCGTAGGCGCCCTGCCCGACGCTGCCCCACACCCCGGCGATCGACGAGAACAACACGAACGCGTCGAGGTCGAGCCCCAACTCCTGCGTCAGCACGTCCAGATGACGTGCCCCATCGGCCTTGGCGGACAGCACCGCCGCCCAGTCGGCCACCGACAACCCCACGACCTCGCCCGCCTCGAACACGCCGGCCGCATGGAACACCGCACGCGGACGGTGACGCAGCAGCACCTCGCCCACCGCACTCCGGTCGGCCGTGTCACACGCCTCGACGGACACCCGCGCACCGCGCTCACGCAGCTCCGCCGCCAACTCGGCCGCTCCCGGTGCGTCTTCACCCCGACGGCTCGTCAGTACGACGTGATCGGCGCCCCCGTCCACGAGCCACCCGGCGACCCGCGCCCCGAGCGCACCGGTACCGCCGGTGACGAGCACGGTGCCGGTGGGCCGCCACGGCTGTTCGGGGGCCCGGTCGGCGGACAACGGCATCACACGGCGCCCGAGCACCCGGCCGTCGCGGATCGCAACCTGATCCTCCCGGTCGGCGCCCGGCCGGTGGCCGTTCGAGGCCAGCACGGCGCACAGCGCGTCCAGGTCCTGGTCGTCATGGACACCGGGAAGATCCACCAACCCGCCCCACCGCTCGGGCAGTTCGAGTGAGATCACCTGCCCGAGGCCCCAAACCGCCGCCTGCCGTGGATCGAGGACAGGATCCACCGCACCCTGGGTCACGAACCAGAGCACCGCATCGGCCTGCGCCACCTCGACCGCGAACGACCCCGGATCCTCCGCGAGCGCCACTGGCGCCACAATCCCCGCGAACTCGGCGTGTTGTGACGCGAGTTCACCTACGACGACGTCAGCTCCCGACCGTTCCAGCGCGGCGGCCAGCGCCGACACCCGCGCGTCGGTCCGATCCGCATCCGAAGGCACGGCCACGAGCCAGCGTCCGCCGAGCCGGGCCGGGGGCTCGGCGACCGTCACGGGCACCCAGCCCACTTGACGGTCGGACCGCTCCCGGCGCACCGACCGACCCTGGGCCCGCAGCCAGTCCGTGAGTGCCGGGAGGACCGTACGCACCTGCTCCTCGTCGAGATCCAACTGCCGTGCCAGGTCTCCGGGTTCGGCGCGAGTGACGCTCTCCCACAGGTCGGGGCCCGCCGTTCGCTCGGGTGCCTGGAGCCAGAAGCGGCTGTGCTGGAAGGGGTAGGTGGGCAGGTCGACCATGCGGGCGCCGGTTCCCGCGAAGGCGGGCGTCCAGTCGACGGACAGGCCCGAGAGGTGGAGTGCCGCCACGGCCTCGGTGAACGTCGCCGCTTCCGGCCGGTCACGGCGCAGCGCGGAGACGATCACCGGCTGCGCGTCGTCCGGGAGGCTGTCGCGCACCGCGGCGGTGAGGGTGCCGGCGGGGCCGAGTTCGAGGTAGGCGGTCACTGCCTCGGCGTGCAGGGTGGTGATGCCGTCGGCGAACCGTACGGCCTCGCGCACATGGCGCACCCAGTACGCCGGGGAGCACAACTCCGCCGGATCGGCCACCGCGCCGGTCACGTTGGACACCACGGGCAGCGTCGGCGGGTGGAAGCGGACGCCGGCCAGGACCTCGGCGAAGGCGTCGAGCATCGTGTCCATGTGCGCGGAGTGGAAGGCGTGGCTGACCCGAAGCCGTTGCACCCGCCGCCCGTCCGCCTCGTACCGCAGCGTCACTTCCTCCACGGCGTCCCGGTCGCCCGAAATCACCACGGACGAGGGGCCGTTGACCGCCGCGACACCGAGCCGCTCGCCGTACGGGGCGAGCACGGGCCGGAGTTCGTCGGGTGTGACCGCGAGGGCGGCCATGGCGCCGTCCGCCTCCACGGCCTGCATCAGCGTGCCGCGTGCGGCCACGAGGGCGCAGGCGTCGGGCAGCGTCCACACTCCGGCGACGTGCGCGGCCGCGAACTCGCCGATGGAGTGGCCGATCAGCAGGCCGGGCGTCACGCCCCAGTGCTCCACGAGCCGGTACAGGGCGACCTCGACCGCGAAGAGCGCGGCCTGCGCGTAACCGGTGCGGTTCAGCAGCTCGGCCGCCTCGCCGAACACGACGTCCTGGAGGGGGAGTTGGAGGTGGGGTGCGAAGTGGTCGCAGATCTCGTCGAAGGCCGCGGCGAACACGGGCTGCGTGGCGTGCAGTTCGCGGCCCATGCCGAGCCGCTGGCT
Organism: Streptomyces sp. NBC_00252; assembly: GCF_036187565.1. Lineage (NCBI taxonomy): Bacteria > Bacillati > Actinomycetota > Actinomycetes > Kitasatosporales > Streptomycetaceae > Streptomyces > Streptomyces sp. NBC_00252. The sequence continues at coordinate 9,717,185 of NZ_CP108087.1, forward strand.
GCCCTGCCCACTGAAGACCACGGCCAGCCGTCCACCCGATTCCGCCCGCCCGGTCAGTACCCCGGCAGCCGACCGTCCCTCGGCCAACGCCCGCAGCCGGGAGACCGACTCCGCGCGCCCCTCGGCGACCACGGCCGCCCGCCTGGGCAGTTGGGACCGGCCGCCGGCCAATGACCAGCCGACATCCACCAACCGCACGTCGGAATCGGTCGAGTTGTCCAAGGTGTCCGCGATCCGGGCCGCCTGGGCGCGCAGCGCGTCCTCGTCGGCGGCCGACAACAGCAGCGGCACGACTGCCGGTTCCGGCCCGCGCTCGATCGGATCGTCCCCGCTCGGGGCCTCCTCCAGGATGATGTGCGCGTTCGTCCCGCTGATCCCGAAGGACGACACGGCGGCCCGCCGCACTCGCTCCAGGGACGGCCACTCGCGCGCCCGGTCCAGCAGCTCCACCCCGCCGGAAGCCCAGTCCACATGGGACGACGGCGTCGCGGAGTGCAGGCTGCGCGGCAGCACACCCGCACGCATCGCCATGACCATCTTGATGAGGCCCGCGGCACCGGCGGCGGCCTGCGTGTGCCCGATGTTCGACTTGACGGAACCGAGCCACAACGGCCGTTCCTCAGGCCGCTGTTGACCGTACGTGGCCAGCAGGGCCTGCGCCTCGATGGGATCACCCAGCGCGGTCCCGGTCCCGTGCCCCTCCACGACGTCCACCTCGTCCGGCGTGAGACCCGCGTCGGCGAGCGCCTGGCGGATCACGCGCTGCTGGGCCTGACCACTGGGCGCGGTGAGCCCGTTGGAGGCGCCGTCCTGGTTGACGGCGGTACCGCGAACCACGGCGAGGACCTGGTGCCCGTTGCGCCGCGCGTCGGACAGGCGCTCCACCAGCAGCATGCCCACGCCCTCGGACCAGCCGGTGCCGTCCGCGCCCTCGGCGAAGGACTTGCAGCGGCCGTCGGCCGCCAGCCCGCCCTGCCGGGAGAACTCCACGAACGTGTCCGGCGCCACCATCACCGTCACCCCGCCGGCGAGGGCGAGATCGGACTCGCCCCGGCGCAGCGACTGTGCGGCGAGATGCAGGGCCACCAGCGAGGAGGAGCACGCCGTGTCGACCGTCAGCGCGGGCCCTTCCAGCCCCAGCGCGTAGGCGATCCGCCCGGAGGCCACACTGCCCGCGCCACCCGTCAGCAGATACCCCTCGACGCCCTCCGGGACCTGCGCGAGGCCCGTGCCGTAGTCGTGGTACATCAGCCCGGCGAACACCCCGGTCCGTGAACCGTGCACGGCCTCGGCCGGAATCCCGGCGTTCTCCAGTGCCTCCCAGGACACCTCCAGCAGGAGCCGCTGCTGCGGGTCCATGGCGAGCGCCTCGCGCGGCGAGATCCCGAACAGCGTCGGATCGAAGCCGGCCGCGTCCGCCAGGAAGCCGCCGCTGCGGGTGGCGCTGGTGCCGCCCGCACCGGTGTCGGGGGCGAACAACGCGCCCAGATCCCAGCCCCGGTCGGTCGGGAACCCGCCGATCGCCTCGCGCTCGTCCAGCACCAACTGCCAGAGATCCACCGGCCCTTCGACCCCGCCGGGATAACGGCACGCCATGCCGATCACGGCAATGGGCTCGTCGTCCGCAGCCGGCTCCACCACGACCGGCTCCGGCGCGGACAGCGCCCCGGTCAGCCGCTCGTGCAGCAGCCGGGCCAGCGCCTGCGGGGTGGGATGGTCGAAGACGACGGTGGACGGCAGCGTGAGCCCGGTGACCGAGGCAAGCCGGTTGCGCACCTCCACCGCCATCAGGGAGTCCACGCCCAACTCCCGGAACTCCGCCGCCACATCGAGCCCCGCACCCTGCGCGTGCCCGAGCACCAGCGCGGTCTCGTCCCGGACCACACCCACCAGCAACCGCTCCCGCTCGTCCCGGGACAACCCGGCGAGCCGCTCCTCGAACGCCGACAGCGAACCACCGTCCGGCGCCACGGCCCGGGCGGCGGACCTACGTCCGACACGCGGCGCGAGCAGCGACAACAGCGGCGGCACCGGCCGCCCGCCACGCGCCAGGGCGCCGACGTCGACGCGGGCCGGCACCAGCGCCGAGACCTCCGCCGGCGCGGCCAGCGCGGCGTCCAGCAACGCCAGCCCCTCCGCCGCCGACAACGGCAGCAACCCGTTGCGTCGCATCCGTGCGAGATCCTGACCGCCCAACTCCCCGGTCATCCCGGTCGGTTGGTCCCACAGCCCCCACGCGAGCGACAGCGCGGGCAACCCGAGACCGGTGCGGACGGCGGCCAGCGCGTCGAGATAGGCGTTCGCCGCCGCGTAGTTGGCCTGCCCCGGGTTGCCGAGCACCCCGGCGACCGAGGAGAACATCACGAACGCCGACAGATCGAGCCCAGCGGTCAACTCATGCAGATACAGCGCGGCTTCGGCCTTCGGGCGCAACACCGCGTCCACGGCCCATTCGGTCAACCCCTCGACCGTGCCGTCCTCCAGCACCCCGGCCGCGTGCACGACGGCGCCCAGCGGATGCCCCGAGCCCTGGACATCGGCGATGACCCCGGCCAACGCCTCACGATCACCCACATCACAGGCCCGTACGCCGACGACGGCACCCTCGGCGGCCAACCCCTCGACAAGGTCGGCCACTTCGGCCGATCCCGGCCCCGACCGGCTGAGCAGGAGCAACTGGCGCACGCCGTGCGAGACGACGAGATGCCGGGCCACGAGGGCACCCAGGGCCCCGGTGCCACCGGTGATCAACACCGTGCGATCCGGGTCGAAGCCGGAGAACGCCCCGTCGTCCGGGCGGTACCTGTCGAGCCGCGGCGCGGACAACAGGCCGTCGCGCACCGCGAGTTGCGGTTCACCGGAGTTCAGTACGAGCGCGGGCGACAATCGCGCCACCCCTGACTCCGCGCCGTCCGGCGCATCGACGAGGACGAACCTCCCGGGATGCTCACTCTGCGCCGAACGCACCAACCCCCACACCGCCGCGTCCGCCGGAGCGGTCACCTGATCCTCCGGCCGCGCCGAGACGGCCCCGGACGTGCGCACCGCGAGCACGCAGTTCTGCAGCGCGGGCTCGGTCACGAAGCGCCGTACGACATCGAGGGCGCGCAGCGTCACGTCCCTCGGCTGATAGGGGGATGTCGACGACGCGTCGAAGAGGACGGCGGACGGTGCGTCGGCGGGCACGGCTGCGAGGGCGTCGTCGATTTCGTCGGCTTGTGAGATGGCGGCGGCCCAGTGGGTCGGGAGGGCGGTGTCCGGTGCGTCGCTCGTGGGCGTCAACTGCTCCCAGCGGACGGCGAGAAGGGCATCGCGGTGTGCGTCGAGCGAGGCCGCGCGCAGCTGCTCGGGGGCGATGGGCAGGAGCGCGAGGGAGTCTACGGAGACGACCGGCGCGCCGGTGGCGTCCGTCGCCCTCAGGGTCACGGCGTCCGCGCCTGTACGACGCAGCCGGACCCGCAGGGTGCTCGCGCCGGCCGCGTGGACGCGCACGCCGGACCAGGCGAAGGGCAGCCGTATGCCGGGTGTCGCGGGGAGCAGCCCTGTCGCGGCGACGGCGTGCAGGGCGGCATCGAGCAGCGCCGGGTGAAGAACGAACTCCTGGGCACCCTCGATGAGTTCCCCGGGAAGGGCGACTTCGGCGAAGACCTCGTCGCCGTCCCGCCACAGGGCTCGTACTCCTTGGAAGGCGGGCCCGTAGTCGTAGCCGTGGGCGGCCAGGTCGTCGTAGAGCCCGTCTATGGGGGTCTGTTGAGTGTCCGTGGGCGGCCATTCGGCCAACTCGGTCTCGCTTGACGCCGGTTGTCCGTCGCCAGCGGTGAGTAAGCCGTCGGCGTGCAAGGTCCATGAGGTGTCGGGCGTGGGGCGTGAGTGGACGGTGATCCTGCGGCGGCCCGTGTCGTCCGGTTCCTCCACCGTCACCTGGACGGTCACGGGTCCGGAGAGTGCGAGGGGTGCCCGCAGTGTGAGGTCCTCGACCGTGCCGCAGCCGACCTCGTCACCGGCACGTACCGCCATCTCGACGAAGGCCGTACCCGGCAGCAGGACCGCGCCCGCGACGGCGTGATCCGTCACCCACCCGGGCGTCGTGGGTTCCAGGCCGCCGGTGAGGACGACACCGCCGTCCGCGAGCCCGACGGACGTGGTCAGCAAGGGGTGTTCACGGACCTCGACGCCCGGCCGCGCCCCGGCGGCCGACTTGGCACGGTCCAGCCAGTAGCGGTGGTGCTGGAAGGGATAGGTGGGGAGCGGGATGTGGCCCTGGGGAGCGGGGAGTTGGGTGGTCCAGGTGGGGGTGGTGCCGGTGATGTGGGCCTGGGCCAGGGCGGTGGCGAACTGCGGGGGAGTGTTGCGGCGGAGCGTGTGCAGGGCGTTGACGGAGGTGTCGGTGGCTTCCGCTGTTTCCTCGATGGCCGGGATGAGGACGGGGTGCGGGCTTGTCTCGATGGTGGTGTGGTGGCCGCCGCTGAGGAGGTGGGTCAGGGCCTGGTGGAAGCGGACGGGTCGGCGGAGGTTGAAGTACCAGTAGTCCGCGTCGAGTTCGGGGCCCTGGACCGGTTCACCGGTGACGGTGGAGACCATCGGAATGACGGCGGGCCGCGGGGTGATCCCGGTGAGTGCGGTGGTGATGTGGTCGCGCTGGGCGTCGACCTGGGGGGAGTGGGAGGCGTAGTCGACGTTGACCCGGCGTACGCGAATGCCTGACGGGGTCCACTCGGCGGTCAGTTCGTCCAGCGCCTCGGGTGTGCCGCTGATGACCGTGGTGGTGGGGGAGTTGTGGGCGGCGACCGTGATCCGGTCGCCCGTGTGTTCCTCGACCCAGTCGGCGCTCCTGCTGACGGTGGCCATGCCGCCGTGGCCGGATAGCCGGCGCATGGCGGTGGAGCGGACCGTGACGATGCGGGCGGCGTCGTCGAGGCTCAGAATGCCGGCGATGTACGCGGCGGCGACCTCACCCTGCGAGTGGCCGATGACGGCGGCCGGTTGGACACCAGCAGATATCCAGAGGCGGGCGAGACTGGTCATCACCGCGAAGAGGGCGGGCTGGACCATGTCGACGCGGCCCATCCAGGCATCGTCGTCACCCGTGAGGACGTCGACGAGGGACCAGCCGGTGAGCGGGTCGAGGGCGGCGGCGCAGGCGTCCAGCGCTGCGCGGAAGGCGGGGCTGCTGTCGTAGAGGCCGTTGGCCATGCCCGCCCACTGGGAGCCCTGCCCGGGGAAGACGAAGACCGGACCGCGTCCACTGGTCGTCACCGGCCCCGAACTGGTCATCAGGTGGGGGAGGTTGGTGCCCTCGGCCAAGGCACGGAGGCCGTCGATCGCGCCGTCCCGGTCGTCCGCGACGACGACCGCCCGGTGCGGGAGGGACGCCCGGGTGGTCACCAAGGCGTGCGCGACATCCGGGAGTTGCAGCTCGGGCTCGGTCTCCAGCCATTCGGCCAACCGAGCCCCGGTAACCGCCAGGGCTTCCGCGCTCCCGGCCGACACGACCAGCGGGACCGTGCCGAAGGGCCGCGCCAACTCCTCCTGTGCGACGGGCTGTTGGGCCTGTTCCAGGATGACGTGGGCGTTCGTGCCGCTGATGCCGAACGCGGAGACCGCGGCACGGCGGACACGGTCCGTCTCCGGCCAGTCTCGTGTCTCGCCGAGGAGTTGGACCGTTCCGGAGGACCAGTCCACGTGGGAGGTCGCCTCGGTGAGGTGCAGCGTGCGGGGCAGCACGCCGTGCCGCAGGGCGAGGACGGTCTTCATGACTCCGGCGATGCCGGCGGCGGCCTGGGTGTGACCGATGTTGGACTTGATCGAGCCGAGCCACAACGGGTTTTCTGCCGGGCGGTGTTGGCCGTAGGTGGTCAGGAGTGCCTGGGCCTCGATGGGGTCGCCGAGGCGGGTTCCCGTGCCGTGCGCCTCGACGGCGTCGATGTCCGTCCCGGTGAGTCCCGCGTTCTCCAACGCCTGCTGGATCAGGCGGGCTTGGCTGCGGCCGTTGGGTGCGGTGAGGCCGTTGGAGGCGCCGTCCTGGTTGATGGCTGAGCCACGGATCACGGCCAGGACGGGGTGTCCGTGGCGGCGCGCGTCGGAGAGGCGCTCGACCAGCAGCGTCCCCACACCCTCGGACCAACCGGTGCCGTCCGCCGACTCGTCGAACGCCTTGCAGCGGCCGTCCGGTGACAGACCACCCTGCCGCGAGAACTCCAGGAACATGCCGGGCGTCGACATCACCGTCGCGCCGCCCGCCACGGCCAGGTCGCACTCACCGCTGCGCAGTGACTGCATCGCCAGGTGCAGGGCGACCAGGGAGGACGAGCAGGCGGTGTCGATCGTCAGCGCCGGGCCCTCCAGGCCGAAGACGTACGCCAACCGCCCGGACGCCACGCTCGCCGCGTGCCCGGTCAGCAGGAACCCCTCGCTGCCCTGGGCCTGTTGGGGCGCCGTGTAGGTCGCGTAGTCCTGCTCGTTGGTCCCGACGAAGACACCCGTGCGGCTGCCGCGCAGCGAGCCGGGGTCGATGCCCGCCCGCTCGAAGGCCTCCCACGACGTCTCCAGCAGCAGGCGCTGATGCGGGTCCATCGCGAGCGCCTCGCGGGGCGCGATACCGAACAGCGACGCGTCGAAACCGGCCACGTCGTCCAGGAACCCGCCTCGGCGCACATAGGAGGTACCGGGATTCGTCGGATCGGGGTCGTACAACTCCTCGATGTTCCAGCCGCGGTCGTCGGGGAAGTCCGCGATGGCGTCCCGCTCCTCGACCAGCAGACGCCACAGGTCGTCCGGCGTCCGGACACCGCCGGGGAAGCGGCACGCCATGCCGACGATCACGATCGGATCGTCGTCCTCGCTCTTCGCGACGCCGGTGGCCGGGGCTGTCTCCTCCGGGACACCGGCCAACTCGTCCCGCAGGAAGGCGGCCAACTCGGCCGGACTCGGATGGTCGTAGGTCGAGTTGACCGGAACCCGGTGGCCGAGCAGCGCCGAGAGCCGCTTGCAGAGCTCGACGCCGGCGAACGAGTCGAAGCCGAGTTCCTTGAAGGGCAGGTGCTCCGGGACATCGGCGGCGGAGACGTGGCCCAGGACTCGGGCGCATTCGTTCAGTACGACATCCAGGAGGGCCGACAGGTCCGGGGCCGGGGCAGCCGTCGTGTCGTAGTCGTCCTCGGCAATAGCCGCTGTGGGGTCCGTCTGCGCGGTCAACTGCGGCCAGTAGCTCTGGCGTTGGAAGGCGTAGGTGGGGAGGGGGATCGTGCTTCCCGCCGTCGTCCAGGTGAGGGCGGTCCCCGTGGTGTACGCGTGGGCCAGGACCGTGGCGAAGTGTGTGGGGGTGTTGCGGCGAAGCGTGTGCAGGGCGTTGATGGGTGCGCCCGTTGCCTCCGCCGTCTCCTCGACCGCGGGGGTGAGAACCGGGTGCGGGCTCGCTTCGACGGTGGTGTCGTGGCCCGTGGCGGTGAGGTGGGTGAGGGCCTGGTGGAAGCGGACCGGCCGGCGGAGGTTGGCGAACCAGTAGTCCGCGTCCAGTTCGGGGCCTTGGACCGGTTCACCGGTGACGGTGGAGACCATCGGGATGGCAGCCGACTGGGGGCGGATGTCGGCGAGCGTGGCGGTGATGTGGTCGTGGTGGGCGTCGACTTGGGGTGAGTGGGAGGCGTAGTCGACGTTGACGCGTCGCACGCGCACGCCCAACGGCTCGCATTCAGCGGTGAGTTGGTCCAGGGCCTCGGGTGTGCCGCTGATGACCGTGGTGGTGGGGGAGTTGTGGGCGGCGATGGTGATGTGGTGGCCCGCGTGTTCTGTCACCCAGTCGGCGCTCGCGCTCACGGTCGCCATGCCGCCGTGGCCGGAGAGATCGCGCATGGCGGTCGAGCGGACGGTGACGATGCGGGCGGCGTCGGCCAGGGAGAGGATGCCGGCGATGTGTGCGGCGGCGATCTCGCCCTGGGAGTGGCCGATGACGGCGGCGGGTTGGACGCCGTAGGACATCCAGAGGCGGGCGAGGCTGGTCATCATCGCGAAGAGGGCGGGTTGGACCATGTCCACCCGCTCCAGCCAGGCCTCGTCTTCTCCGGTGAGTGTGTCGATGAGGGACCAGCCGGTGAGAGGGTCGAGGGCGGTGGCGCAGGCGTCCAGGGCTTCACGGAAGGCCGGGCTGCTCGCGTACAGATCGTGGGCCATGTGCGCCCACTGGGAGCCCTGCCCGGGGAACACGAACACCGGTCCGCGTCGCGCCGGTGCGACCGGTCCGGCGCTCGTGACGACATGGGGCGCGGGATGCCCTTCGGCCAGCGAGCGCAGTCCCGTCAGCGCGCTGTCCCGGTCCTCGGCGACCACCACCGCCCGGAATGGCAGTACCGCCCGGGTGGTGGCCAACGTGTGGGCGACATCGCCGAGTTGGAGGTCCGGGTCTGCTTCCATGTGGTCGGCGAGGAGTGTGCCGTACGCGGCCAGTGCTTCCGCGCTGCCCGCCGAGACGGCCAAGGGGACCACTCCGCTGGGCTGCGCCGTCGTACCGCCGATTGTCGTTCGTGGTCCCTCGCCCAGGACGAGGTGGGCGTTGGTTCCGCCGACTCCGAACGAGGAGACGCCGGCCAGCAACGGGCGGTCGTGCTGCGGCCATTGGCCGGTCTCGGTCTGGACCCGCAGGTTCAGGCGGTCGAGCGGGATGGCGGGGTTGGGGGTCTCGAAGTTGAGGCTGGCGGGGAGTTGGCGGTGGTGGAGGGAGAGGGCGGCCTTGATGAGGCCCACCACTCCGGCCGCGCCCTCCAGGTGGCCCACGTTCGTCTTCGCCGAACCGACCGCAAGGGGAACCGGCCTCTCGGACCCTGTACCGAAGGCGGCGCCCAGTGCCTGCGCTTCGATCGGATCGCCGACTGGCGTGCCCGTGCCGTGCAGTTCGACGTACTGGACCTCGTCGGGGTGGACGCCCGCCGTACTGAGCGCGGCGTCGATCACCTCGCGCTGGGCGTCCGCGTTCGGGACCGCCAGGGCCTCGCCCGCGCCGTCGTGGTTGACGGCGGAACCGTGGATGACGCAGTAGACGCGGTCGCCGTCGGCCAGGGCGCGGGCGAGGGGCTTGAGGACGACGAGTGCGCCGCCCTCGCCGCGGACGAAGCCGTTGGCGCGGGCGTCGAAGGTGAAGCAGCGGGCGTCGGGGGAGAGGCCGCCGAAACGCTCGACGGCGAGGGTGCTCTCGGGCGCGAGGTTGAGGTGGACGCCGCCCGCGAGAACGAGGTCCGACTCGCCCCTGCGCAGGCTGTCGACGGCCAGATGGACTGCGACCAGGGAAGAGGACTGGCCGCAGTCCACCGTCATGCTCGGCCCCCGCAGCCCCAGCGAGTAGGAGAGCCGGTTGGCGATGACGCCTCGCTGGATGCCGGTGAACATGTGCCGGGTGATGCCTTGTGGGCCGTTCCGGCGCAGCAGGGTCGCGTAGTCGTCGGAGATCGCACCGACATAGACGCCTGCGGGGGTGCCTCCGACCGAGTCGGGGGCGATACCGGCGTCCTCCAGCGCTTCCCAGCCCAGTTCGAGGGCGAGTCGCTGCTGGGGGTCCATGGCCAGTGCCTCGCGGGGGGAGACACCGAAGAAGGCGGCGTCGAAGCCGTCGACACGGTCCAGGTAACCGCCGGGGCGTTCCGTGTCGTGCGGCGCCGGGCGCCGGTCCGCGGCAGGGGCGCCGATCGCGTCCCGGCCCTCCCGCAGCAGCTGCCAGAAGGCGGACGGGTCCGGTGCGCCCGGCAGCCGGCAGGCCATGCCGACCACCGCGACCGGCTCGTCGCCGTCCCTGCCCGTCGTCGGGTCCGTCACCGTCACCTCTGCCATCGCGGACATCCCTCCCCTTCGCGGATTGCGTACGCCGGCCACCGCACCGCCCTTCCGTGCGCGGGCTCCGGTGAGGTCAGGCCGCGCCGTGCGGCCGTACCGGCAGCCGGTCCAGGCCGTGGGTCACGGTGCTCAGCCGCCACTTCAGCTCGGCGGGATCGACCGCGAGGGTCAAGTCGGGGAAGCGGTCGAGGAGTTGACCGAGGGCGATCTCGGCCTCCAGGCGGGCCAGCGGGGCGCCCATGCAGTAGTGGATGCCGTGGCCGAAGGTCATCTGGCCGCCGATCGGCCGGGTGATGTCGAGCAGCTCGGGGTTGTCGAACCGGTCGGGGTCACGGTTCGCGGCCATCAGCGACACCATCACCACCTCGCCGACCGGGATGGTCACATCGCCGAGAGTCACCGGCTCGACCGTGAACCGGAACGTGGCGAGGTTGACCGGCCCGTCGAAGCGCAGGAACTCCTCGACGGCCTGCGGGAGCAGCGCACGGTCCGCGCGCAGGGCGGCGAGCTGCTCGGGGTGGGTGAGCAGGGCCAGGACGCCGTTGCCGATCAGGTTGACGGCGGTCTCGGTGCCGGCGGAGAACATCAGGTAGATCGTGGCGAGGAGTTCGCCCTCGCTCAGCTTGTCGTCCTCGTCGCGGGCCGCGATCAGCGCGCTCAGCAGGTCGTCGCCCGGGTTGTCGCGCTTGACCTGGATCAGCTTCACCAGGTACTCGCGCATCGCGGTGGTGGCCTCCTCGTACCCCTCGGGCGCGAGGTCGGCCAGCACGACGCTGGCGTAGCGGCCGAACGCGAGCCGCTCGGCCTCCGGCACGCCGAGGAGGGTGCAGAGGAGTTCCATCGGGACGGGGAAGGCGAGCGCCTCCAGGAGGTCGATCTCGTCGTGCTTCTCCATCTCGTCGAGCAGGCTGCTGGTCAGCTCCTCCAGCATGGTGCGCATGCCCTCGACGCGGCGCGGGGTGAAGGCCTTGTTCACCAGCCTGCGCATCCGGGTGTGGTCCGGCGGGTCGCTGGCGAGCATGTGGCCGACGAGGGCCTCGTCGTACTGCTTGGGGGCCATGCCCTCCTTGGTGTGACGGGCCATCAGTTCGTTGAGGCCCTTGAAGGACTTGCTCAGCTTGGGCTCGCTCAGCGCCTGCCTGACCTCTTCGTAGCGGGTCACGATCCAGACCAGTGAGCCGTTCGGCAGCATCACCTTCACTGCGGGGCCGGCCTCGCGGAGCCGCTTCAGCACCTCGTGGGGCGTCTGGACGAAGCTGAGGTCCAGCTCCTCGGTCACCTGTGTTTCCTGCACGACTGCGCCCTCCTGGCCACTGGGTTCGCTGCTCCGGGGAGCATGGGCCCAGCCCCTTGCCACGGGCTCGCGCGACGGCTTGCGGTCCACTGGCGGCAGACCTTGCGGTCGGCTTGCGTCAGCCCGACGCCTCCCGCGGCACCCCCGCCCGCAGCTCGGCCAGCCTCCGGCGCAGCGCGCCCGCCTCGGGGTGGTGCAGCGCGTCCAGGACGGACAGCGCGCGCTCCCAGGACTCGGCCGCCAAGTCGACGTAGCTCTGCGCGTGTTGGGTCTGGCCGACGTGGACGAGGACGTCGGCCTCCAGACAGCGGTCGCTCAACTCCCGGTAGAGAGCGAGCGCCCGCCGGTACTGGCTCAGGGCCCGGTCGTACTCGCCGAGGTGGTGGTGGGCGTGGCCCAGGCCGTCCTGCGCGGCGGCCTGACCGTTCAAGTCGCCTGCGGCGCGCGAGAGTTCGACGGCGCGGGCGCAGTGGTCGAGCGCCGCGTGGTGATCGCCCTTCAGGACCAGTGTCCTGCCGATGCCGTTGAGGGCACTGCTCTCGCCCAGGGTGTCCCCGGCGCTCCGGTACAGGGCGAGCGCCTGACCGTAGTGGTCCAGGGCGCGGTCGTGTCGTACGGCGGCGTTGGCGCGGAAGGCGAGAGCGCGGTGCGTGGCACCCTGGCCACGGGGGTCGTCGGCCTCCGTGAACAGGCTGAGCGCGCGGAACAGATGGGTGCGCGCCTCCACCGGCCGCCCGAGCCGGCCCTGCGCGAAACCCAGCGCCCGGTGGGCGTGCGCGGCGGCCCACAGGTCGCCCTGCGCCTCGGCGCTCAGCAGACAGATCTTCTGCAGCGCCAATTGCTCCTCCCAGCGGGCGCGCCGGTCCAGATGGACTTCGAGCGCCAGCCCCAACTGGCAGACGTGGGCGTGCAGTCCACGGGCCGCCGCCTCCCCCGCGACCGGGATCAGCACGGGCAGAAGTAATCGGTCCAGCCAGTCGGCGGCCCGCTCGCGGTCGGGCAGCGGCTCCGGTGTCGTACGCGGCTGGAGGCGCGGCAGCGGCCACTGTTCCGTTCGCTGCGGGGCGAGTTGGGTCGCCGCCGCGCGGGCGGTGTGCACGTAGTGGTCGAGCATCCGCCGTATGGACAGCCCGCGTTGGCCCTCCCGGTCGCTGCCCCGCAGCAACTCCCGGGCGTAGGCGGCGAGAAGGTCGTGCAGGACGTACAGGTCCGGCGCCTCCTCGGTGAGCAGATGCGCGCGGGTCAGTTCGGCGAGGAGTTCCCGGGTCAGTTCGAGCGGGATCCCGGCCAGACTGGCGGCGGTGGTGGCCGCGATCCCGAACCCGGGATGCAGCGCCAGCAGCCGGAACATCCGGGCCGAGTCCGGCGCCAACTGCCGGTAGGACCAGGCGAAGACGCTGCGGATGTCGGCCTGCGGGCCGCTCTCGGTGAACTCGTCCAGGGTGACCTCCCGTGCCCTGAACTCGCTCGCCACACACGGGAGACGACCGTCCGGTCGCAGTACATCGGCCCCCGCGACGGCCGACGCCAACGGCAGCCGGGCACACGCGGCGGCGGTGTCGTCGACCGCGTCGCCCGCCCCCGAATCCGTCCCTGAAACCGCCCCTGAACCCGTCCCGGTCCCACGGCCGCCGAGGCGTCGGACGAGTGCCTCGCGGGCCTCGGCCGGGCTCAGATCGGCCAGGACCAGCGGACGTGCGCCTTCGCGGGCGGCGAGCCCGCCGAGCCGGTCGCGGCTGGTGACGAGGACCAGGGCGCCGGGGGTGCCGGGCAGCAGCGGCCGTACCTGGTCGGAGTGGGCCACGTCGTCGACCACGATCAGCAGCCGCAGACCGGCGAGCGTACTGCGGTACAGGTCGGTCCTGGTGTCCCGGTCCGCCGGGATCTCCCGGTCCGGAACCCCGAGCGCGACCAGGAAGGCACGCTGCGCCTCGCTCGGAGTGACCCGGGTGCCGTCGATGGCGAGTCCGCGCAGATCGACGTACAGCTGTCCGTCGGGGAAGCGGGGGGCGATGCGGTGGGCCCAGTGCACGGCGAGCGTGGTCTTGCCGACGCCGGGCATGCCGACGATCGCCACGGGCGGCCGGGGTGGGGTGTTCTCGTTGCCGGTGTCATGCGTGCTGCGGGGTTCCGACCCGACGTGACCGGCATCGTCCGGGGCCGGCGCGTCGACCGGGAACAGCGTGTCCAGGCGGGCGAGTTCGGCCTCCCGCCCCGCGAAGTCCGTCACGTCCGGGGGCAGTTGGGAGGGCCGTAAAAGAGACCGGCGCGGCTCCTGCGGTCGGGCGCGAGCGGGTTCGGCGGGGAAGGCGGGCGACAGTCGGGGGGCCTCGTGCGCGTCGCGGCGCATGATGTCCTGATGGACGGACCGGAGTTCGGGCCCGGGGGCGATGCCCAACTGCTCGGCGAGACGGGTGCGGACCGCGTGGTAGGCCTGGAGTGCCTCGGCCTGGCGGCCGGTCGCGGCGAGGGTCCGGACCAGCTGGGCCTGGAGTATCTCGTCCAGCGGATGCTGGGCGGCGGCCGGCTGGAGTATGTCCAGAACGGACCCCGGCTCGCCCACGGCGGTGGCGATGACCGCGGCCTCCTTCACGGCCGTCAGATACTCGCGGTCTACGGCCATGAAGTACGGGTGCTGCGCGATGTGCGGCGGGATCCCGGACGCCGTCGGCCCCCGGGACAGACGTAACGCACGGGTAAGCAGTCGGACGCTGTCACGCAGCGCGCCGGTGCCGCCCATGTCCTCGGCGGCGCCGCGCAGTTGGCGGAAACGCAGTAGATCGAGTGTCGAGGGGGAGGCGTCCAGACGGTAGCCGCCCGAGACCCGCACCAGTCGGGTGGCGGGCGTACCGTCCTCGCCGGGGTCGGCCCCCGGTGTCTCCAGGAGTCTGCGGACGGCGGCCGCGTGACGGTAGACCACGTTGGCGGCACTGCTCGGCGGCGTCTGCCCCCACAGGACGTCGATGATCGTGCTCAGACTCGTCGGCTGCCCGGACCGCACCAACAACAGTGCCAGCAGGGCCTGTCGCTTGGCGGGCCCCAGCTCGAGTTCCGTGTCGTCCTGCCACGCCCGCACGGGCCCCATTACGGTCAACCACACGAATCCGAGATTAGTCGAGTTCGAACGCGAGTATGGTTCGGTTGCCCTTTTCGCCCACAGTGCGCGGTGGAAGCGGGCGGGGAAGCGTCAGGGGGGCGACAAGACGCGTGGTGGCTGAATGCAACCGGTCTTGAAGCGCGTCACATTTTCGGCACAACATGTGTTCTACGATCGCGCCGCAGGACGGATTCGAGGCGCCCGGCCCGTGGTCGAACGCCCGCGCAGGGAAAAGAAAAAGGGGGTGCCCGGTTGGGTTCGCTACTCGTAAACCTCAAGGAAAGAACGGGTGGACGGTCGGGCAGGCCCCTCCATCGGCTGTTGGCCGAAAAGCCGTCGTCCAAGATCCTTTCGCATGTGTCGTCCAAACACTCCGTTCTGTTTGCGCAGCGTCGCGCCGTGTAGTGGAACCGCTCTCTTCGACCGCATCTCCCTGTGACCAAAGGAAGCGTATGTCGGATCTGTTCAAGGGTGTGACGCTGGAGCGGGCGATCGACAGGAAGGCAACTGCGGACGGTCGGCCACGAGTCGACGGAGCGGTCGAAACAGGCGTACCCGCATGGGAGTTACGGGTATTCGGATCGCTGACCGCATTGCACGCCGGGCGCTCCCTGCCGCTCGGACCGCTGCGGCACCGAGCACTGCTGGGCCTGTTGCTGGTACGGATGGGAAACGTTGTCGCTGCCGGGCAGCTTGTCGACGAACTGTGGTCGGGACGCCCGCCCCGCCGCCCCATCGCGACACTCCAGACCTACGTGTCGCACCTGCGCCGCGCGCTGGCCTCCGGCGGCGAACAAGGCGGCGTCCGGGCCCGGGTACGCCACAGTTCGCCCGGCTACGTCCTGGAGATCGACCCCGAACTCGTCGACGTCCACCGGTTCGAGACCCTCGTCGACCGTGGCCGGCAGGATCTCGCCGAACGACGGTTCCACAGCGCCCGCGACGAACTCTCCCAGGCGCTCGCCCTGTGGCGCGGCGACCCGTACCTCGAACTCACCTCGTACGGTCCCATCGCCGACGAGAACGAACGACTGGAGCAACTGCGGCTGACCGCCGTGGAGACCAGGGCCGGTGCCTGTCTGGCCATCGGCGAGGCCGACTCCGTGGTGACCACGCTCTACCCCGAGGTGCAGCGCAATCCGACGCGCGAGCGGTGCGTCGGGCACCTGATGAGCGGCCTGTACCTGCTGGGACGGCAGGCGGAGTCGTTACGGCTCTACGAGCAGACCCGCCGCCATCTCGCCGACGAACTCGGGGTCGACCCAGGGGCCGAACTCCAGGGCGTCCACGCCGACATACTCCACCAGCGCCTTCCCCTGACCGAACCACCGGCGTCAGGGGGCTCCTGCGTCATCACCGACCGCGGCGCCGACCTGTACGAGCCGACCCCCGAGGCCGCCCCGCGTCCCGCTGCCGCCACGCCGGGCCCTGACGAGCCCCCGACGGCTGTTGCCGAACGGCCCTTTCACCCGCGACAGCCCGCCGCGCGGACCCATCACACGACCGGGGCCCACCGCCTGCCCAGAGGTTCCGGCACCCGGGGTGTCCTCGTCGGCCGTGATCGGGAACTGGCCGTTCTCGGGGACCATGTCCTCGACGCGCTGGACGGCGGCAGCCATCTGACCGCCGTGCTCGGCGAGACGGGTGTCGGCAAGACCGAACTGGTCGAGGAACTCGCCGTCCGGCTGCACGAGTTGCTCCAGGAAGTCGTCTGGGGGCGGTGCACCTCCGGCGAGGGTGTGCCCGCGTACTGGGTGTGGGCGCAGGTCTTCCGGCAGCTCGCGGTGTCGCGCCCCGAGGGGTTCCGCAAGGCCGAGGCGCGGTTCGGGAGTCTGCTCGCGCCGCTCATGCTGGACCCCGAGTCCGGTCGGCGGAGTCTGAGCGGCGAGGACCCCTCGGCCCGGGCCCGCTTCCTCACCCAGGACGCCATGTGCGAGACGCTGCTCTCGCTCGCCGCCGAGGACCCCCTCGTCGTCGTACTCGAAGATCTCGACCAGGCCGACGAATCCTCCCTCGAACTCCTCGCGCTGCTGCGCACCCGGCTGCACTGCGAACCGCTGAGCGTGGTCGTCACCGCCGACGACACGGGTGCCGCCGCCGACCTGATGGGCGGGGGAGCGGTCGCGGAGGCGCTGGGCGACTCGCGGACCCGCAGCGTGCGGCTCACCGGGCTGTCCCGGCGCGAGACCGGCGACCTGGTGTCCGCGCAGACGCTGGTCGAGGTGCCGGACGAGGTCTTACGGCTGCTGCACGAACGCAGCCGCGGCAACCCGTACGTCCTGCACCAGTTCATCGCCGGGGTCGGCGACCCCGGGCTGCTGTGTGACCGCGCGGTGGTGGAGAACGCCCTCGCTGACATCCCGGTCGGCGTCCGCCAGGCCGTCGGCCGCCGGCTCGCTGCGCTGCCGGGACCGGTCCTTGACGTCCTGCGCTGTTGTTCCGCACTCGGCGGCGCGTTCGAACTCGCCCTGGTCCGCGAGGTGTTGGGCAGCACCACTGACGTGGAGGCGGCCATCGAGGCCGCGACCCGCCGTGGCCTGCTGCGCCGCGCGGCCCAACCCCCTTTCCTCCTCTCCTTCCGCGACGAACTCGTCCAGGAGGTCCTCCTCGGCGAACTCAGCGGCTCCGACCGCGCCAGACTCCGCGAGAGCGTGGTCCGGGCCCTGGCCCAGCGCCCCGCCGCGCTGCACGGCGAGTACGAGCCCGGCCGCGACCGGGCACGGCGCGCGCCTCGGAGGCATTCGACGGCTGGAGACGCGAAGGGCGCTCGCGGGCCTACATCTGTGCCTCCGCATCCGGCTTGACGGGGGTGGTGCGGGGCTTGGTGAGGGGGGCGTGGTGAGGGGCGGGGCGTCGGGCAACGATGCGGGCGCTCCCTGCGGTTAGGCCGGTGCTCGGCCGCAACTGTCTCCGTGGGGCGGGCCGTCGGGACCTAACGCGGATGTCCTGGCGGGCGGGCCGTCAAGGGACGGCGTGGGTGTCCTCTGTGGCCTAGGCGCTACGAGGAACCGGGCCTCCCCGGCGGGTGAGCAGTCAGTCACCGACGCGGGCGCTCTCGGTGGGCGAGCAGTCAGCCAACGGTGCGCGCGTTCCTGACGGTCAGGCCGGCGCTAGGACGCAACCGTCCCCGACGGGCGGCCGTCGGGCGAAGCCGCGGGTGTCCCTGCCAGGCGGGCCGTCGGGCGAAGCTGCGGGTGTCCTGGCATGCGGGCCCGGCAGGCGAGGGCGCGGGAGTTCCTGTCGGGCGGGTCGGTAGGCGAAGGCGCGGGTGTCCCTCACGCGCGGACAGGTAGGCAAGGGGCGCGGGTGTTTCTTTCAGGCGGGCCGGTAGGCAAGGCGCGGGTGTCCATGTCATGTGGACCGGCAGGCGAAGCCGCAGGTGACTCTGCCAGGCGGGCCGGTAGGCAAGGCGCGGGTCTCCCTGGCACGCGGACAGACAGGCAAAGGGCGCGGGTGCTCCTACCGGGCGGGCCGGTAGGCGAAGGCGCGGGTGTCCATGTCATGTGGACCGGCAGGCGAAGCCGCAGGTGACTCTGCCAGGCGGGCCGGTAGGCAAGGCGCGGGTCTCCCTGGCACGCGGACAGACAGGCAAAGGGCGCGGGTGTTCCTACCGGGCGGGCCGGTAGGCAAAGGTGCCGGTGTCCCTGGCAGACAGCTCCCGCGAGGAGGCAGGCGTCCTCGGCAGGCCGCCCTTACCGAAGAGCCCCGTGGCCCCGGCAGGTTGCCCTCGTCCAAGAGCCCCGTGGCCCCGGCAGGCTGCCCTCGTCCGAGAGCCCCGTGGTCCCGGCGGGCAGCCCCCCGCAAGTGGGCGGCAAGCGATTCGACAAGGCCTCGGCAGGGGGGCTGTCGCATGCTCGGCGGCGATGTCCGCACGTCGTGGTCCCACGCGTGCCGCTTCCCTCAGCAGGAGGAGACCTTGGTGACCGCCGCGTCTCGGCAGTTCGACACCGCCGACATTTCGTCCATCCAGTTCTGGTCGCAGCCCCCGTCGGTCTGGGACGACACCTTCCGGACCCTGCGTGACGCCCGCCCGGTCTCCTGGCACAAGGCACCCGAGGGCAGCCTGCTCCCGACCCCGCCCGACGACGGGTTCTGGGCGGTGGTCCGGCACGCCGACATCGTGGCCGTCAGCAGTCAGCCGGATCTCTATATATCCAGCAAGGGTGTGCAGTTCGAGGAGTTGCCCGACGACATCCTCCAGGCGACCCAGTCCATCGTCGCCCTGGACGCCCCGCGTCATCTGAAGCTGCGCAGCCTCGTCTCCTCGGCGTTCAGCCCGGCCCGCATGGAGCAGATGCGCGCGTCGATGGCCGCGGAGGTGCGCCGTATCGTCGAGGACTTCGCGACCGCGGGCGAGTGCGACTTCGTGGCCAAGGTGTCGATGCCGATGGCCCGTTGGACGATGACGTACATGCTGGGTCTGGAGGCGGCGGAGATCGACCGCTTCACCGAGGCGATCAGCATCATGCTCTCCAGCCGCGACGAGGCGGAGAAACTCGGCAAGGACCGCGCCGAGTTGGTCAACGAGGTCGTCGGACTGGTCTCGGGTACGGCCGTGGAGATGGCGAAGGCGCGCCGGGCCGACCCGCAGGACGACGTGATGACCGACCTCGTGCAGGCCAGGGTCGACGGCGAGGGCCTGACCGACGCCGAGATCAGTGCCTTCTTCCTGCTGCTCATCGGCGCCGGCTTCGACACCCCCCGGCAGACGATCAGCCACGCGGGCAAGGCGCTCTCCGACTTCCCCGCCCAACGCGCCCTGCTGGCAGCCGACTTCGACACCCTCTCCGGCAAGGCCGTGGAGGAACTGCTC
Source organism: Streptomyces sp. NBC_00252 (assembly GCF_036187565.1). NCBI lineage: Bacteria > Bacillati > Actinomycetota > Actinomycetes > Kitasatosporales > Streptomycetaceae > Streptomyces > Streptomyces sp. NBC_00252. Next base: position 9,736,208 of record NZ_CP108087.1, read on the forward strand.
CGTTGGGCGACCCCGGTCCTCACCCTGCGCCGTACCGCGAGCCGCGACACCGAACTCAACGGGCAGAAGATCAGGGAGGGTGACAAGGTCGCCCTGTTCTACCCGTCGGGCAACCGCGACGAGCGCGTCTTCACCAACCCCAACACCCTCGACCTCGCCCGCACCCCCAACCGGCACATCAGCTTCGGCGGCGGCGGCCCCCACCACTGCCTCGGCAACGTCCTGGCCCGCATGGAGCTCCGCATGCTCCTCGGCGAACTCCTGCGCCGCGTACCGGACTTCGAGATCGGTGAGCCGGTCCGGGTGACCAGCAACTTCGTCAGCGCCATCACCAGCATGCCCGCCGTGGCCGGCCCGCGCCGCTGACCGCCACCACCGAGGAGAGGGACGCCGGATGCCAGAGCTGGGCCGCAGAAGACTGCTCGAATACGCGATCGCGGGGGTGACCGTGACAGGAACGACGGCGGCGACCGGAGCGGGCGGCACCGCACAGGCCGCGACGCCCACGGCCGAGGACACGGCGAGTGCCCCGATCGTGGTCACCCCGCAGGACGGCCGCTACGACGACATGACCACCGGCTACAACAAGCGCTGGGTCGGTCACCCCGAGAAGATCCGGGTCATCCGCAGCACCGCGGACGCCGTCGCCGCCGTACAGGAGGCCGTCAGCGGCGGCAAACGCCTCTCGGTGCGCAGCGGCGGCGGCTGCTTCGAGGACTTCGTCTACAACCCCGAGATCGACATCGTCCTCGACCTCTCCACCCTCGACAAGGTCTCCTACGACGCGGCGCGGCGCGCCTTCTGCATCGAACCCGGCGCGATCCTCCTCAACGTCTACGACACCCTCTACCGCGACTGGGGCGTCACCCTCCCCGGCGGCCTGTGCTACTCCGTCGGCATGGGCGGACACGCCTGCGGCGGCGGATACGGGCTGCTGTCACGGCAGTTCGGCCTCGTCGTCGACCACCTCTACGCCGTCGAGGTCGTCGTGGTCAACGCGGCAGGCATCGCCAAGGCCGTCATCGCGACCGCCGACCCGGCCGACCCGCACCACGACCTGTGGTGGGCGCACACCGGCGGAGGCGGCGGCAACTTCGGTGTGGTGACCCGCTATTGGTTCCGCAGCCCGGACGCCACCGGCACCAACCCGGAGACCCTGCTGCCCGCCCCGCCGTCCCATGTACTGCTCAACATCGTCGCGATTCCCTGGAGTTCGGTCGACGAGGCCGACTTCGGCAGGCTGCTGCGGAACTTCGTCGCCTGGCAGCAGGCCCACAGCGCACCCGGCGCGGCCGAGAACGCGCTGTCCAGCCTGTTCGGCCTGAACCACGTAGCCACCGGCGTCCTCACCCTCATCACCCAGGTCGACGCCACCGCCCCGAACGCGGCACAGATCCTCACCGACCACCTGACCGCGATCGGCGCAGGCACCGCCCAGGCCGTACGGGACAGTCTGGTCGTCGCCCCCTCCAAGGTCACCTGGGGCCAGGCCACCCGCTTCATCTCGACGTCCAACTACGCGGCCCCCGCCGTCCGCGTGAAGGCCCGGTCCGCCTACCTCAAGGGCAACTTCACCACCGACCAGGCCTCCGTCATCCACCGCTATCTGACGGCCCCCGATTACAGCAACCCCGGCGCCTCCCTGATCCTGTTCCCCTACGGCGGCGAGATCAGCTCGGTCGCCTCCGACGCCACCGCGATCCCGCAGCGCGACTCGGTCGTCAAGATGCAGTACCAGGCCTGGTGGGTCGACCCGGCCACCGACGCCACCCACATCGCGTGGGTGCGGGGCATGTACCGCGAGGTCTACGCCAAGACCGGGGGAGTCCCCGTGCCGGACGGCACCTGGGACGGCTGTTACATCAACTACGTCGACGCCGACATGGCCGACCCCACGCAGAACACGTCGGGGGTGCCGTGGTCGACCTTCTACTACAAGGACAACTACCCCCGCCTGCAGCGCGTCAAGGCGGCGTACGACCCGCGGAACGTCTTCCGGCACGCGCTGTCCATCGAACCACCCGACGGTGAATGAGGAACCCGACATGTCGCTGTCCGATGCCGTGCTGTCCGGGGCGTCGCCCGAAGAACTCCAACGCGCCCCGCTGCCAAGCCACTTCACCGCCGCCCACCTGCGCGTCGAGGACGAGGGACTCTTCGGCGACTCCGAGGACAAGGACGTCCGCCGCACCCTGCACGTCGGCGAGGTCCCCATGCCCGAACTCGCCCCCGACGAGGTGCTGATCGCGGTCATGGCCAGCTCGGTGAACTACAACACCGTCTGGTCCGCGAAGTTCGAACCCCTCTCCACGTTCCGCTTCCTGCGCTCCTACGCCCGCCAGGGCGGCTGGGCGACCCGCCACGACCAGCCCTTCCACGTGCTGGGCTCGGACGGCTCCGGGGTCATCGTCCGTGTCGGCACCGGCGTCCGCCGCTGGCGCGTCGGCGACCACGTGATCGTGAGCCCGGCCTACGTCGACGACCAGGAGCCCGCCACCCAGTCCGACGGCATGCTCAGCGAGAACCAGCTCGCCTGGGGCTTCGAGACCAACTACGGCGGCCTCGCCCACTACTCGGTGGCGCGGGCCAGCCAACTCGTCCCCAAACCTGCCCACTTGACGTGGGAGGAGGGAGCGAGCATCCCCGTCTGCGGCGGCACCGCGTACCGGATGCTCGTCAGCGACCGCGGCGCCCGGATGAAGCAGGGCGACATCGTGCTGATCTGGGGCGCGTCCGGCGGACTCGGCGCGTACGCCGCCCAGTTGGTGAAGAACGGCGGCGGCATCGCCGTAGGAGTCGTCGGCTCGGAGTCGAAGACGGCGATCGCCCGCAGGCTCGGCTGCGACGTGGTGATCAACCGCGAGGAGATCGGCATCGGGGACGACACCGGCGACGACCCCGAACTCGCCATCAAGGCCGGCAAACGGCTCGGAGCCATCATCCGCCGCGAGGTCGGGGCCGACCCGCACATCGCCTTCGAGCACGTCGGACGTGCCACCTTCGGCATCTCCGTGTTCGTCGTCCGGCGCGGTGGCGCCGTCGTGACCTGCGGGTCGAGCACCGGCTACCACCACGAGTTCGACAACCGCTACCTGTGGATGAAGCTCAAGCGGATCATCGGCAGCCACATCGCCAACCTCCAGGAAATGGTCGAGTGCGCCCGCCTCTTCGAACGCGGACACATCGCACCCGTCGTCTCCGAGGTGCACCCGCTGTCCGAGGTCGGCGAGGCCACCCGGCGCGTCCAGCTCAACCAGCACATCGGCAAGGTCGGCGTGCTCTGCCTCGCCCCCGAGCCCGGACTCGGCGTCACCGCGCCCGAACTGCGCGCCCGTATCGGCGAGGACACGCTCAACCCGCTGCGCCCGTTCACCCCGGCCGCTGTCCGATGACGCACAGGGCGGCGAGCGGCGCGACATCCGAAGGGAACCGCACATGAATCCGGACACGGCCGGGGCGAGCACCGAGCCCTGTGGCATAGGCATCCTCTCGACCGGCTCCTATCTGCCCGAACGAGTGGTGACCAACGAGGAGATCGCTCGGATCGTCCCCCGCACCGACGCGGAGTGGATCGCCCGCAAGACGAAGATCGTCTCCCGTCGCTTCGTCGCACCGGACGAGGCCGCCTCCGACCTCGCCGTCCACGCCTCCCGCGCCGCACTCGACGCGGCGGGCCTGCACGCCGACGAGATCGACTACCTCATCGTCTCCACCACCACGGGCGACGCCCCGATCCCGGCCACCGCCTCCCTGGTGCAGCACGCCCTCGGTGCCCGCCGGGCGGGCTGCTTCGACGTCAACATCGCCTGCTCCGGCTTCGTCACCGCGCTCGCCCTGGCCCGGGCCCTGATCACCCTGCGCCCCACCGCGAAGGCCCTGGTCATCGGCACCGACGTCTACTCGCGGTTCGTGGACTTCGAGGACCGGGCCACCAGCGTGCTGTTCGGCGACGGGGCCGGAGCCGCCGTGGTCGCGGCCGTCGACGAGGAGTCCGGATTCCTCGACCTCGACATGGTCGGCGGCGGCGACGCCCACGAGCTGATCTGGCTGCCCGGCGGCGGAAGCCGTCGCCCCGCCTCCGCCGAGACCATCGCCGACCGCTCCCACCTGCTGCACATGCAGGGCCGCCAGGTCCGCGACTACGTCCTCGACAACGTGCCCGGCATCATCGCCGACCTGCTGGACCGCTGCGACTGCAAGGCCGCCGACATCGACCACTTCATGCCCCACCAGGCCAACGGCATGATGGTCGCCGAACTCATCGACGCCTGCGGCCTCTCCGCCGCCGCCACCCATCTCCCGCTGGACCACACCGGCAACACCGGCAGTGCCTCCGTCGCCATCGCCCTCGACGAGGCGAACCGGTCCGGCCTGCTGAGCGAGGGCGACCTCGTGCTGCTCGCCGGGTTCGGTGCCGGCATGGCGGTCGCCACGGGCCTGCTGCGCTGGTCGGCCCCGGCCCTGGCCGCGGGAGCCGCCGCATGAGCGCCCGGCGGGTCGGTGTCGTCGGCGGCGGCATCATGGGCGCGGGGATCGCCTCCGAGTGTCTACGTGCAGGACTGGACGTGCGTGTGCTGGGTTCCGGGCCGGCCTCCGCCGACCGGGCCCGCACCCGGGTCCTGCGGCTGCTCGACCGTGCCCTTACCAAGGGACACATCGACGAGCGGGCCCGCGCGGACGCCGAGGCACGTGCCGGATTCGGCTGCGACACCGATGAGTTGACGGACCGTCAATTCGTCATCGAAGCGATATCCGAGGACCGTGAGGCGAAACTGCGGCTGTTCACCGTCCTCGCCAAGACCGTCGAGGACCCGGCGGCCGTCCTCGCCTCCACCACCTCCAGCCTCTCCATCGCCGACCTCGGCAACGCCACCAGCAGGCCGGGCGACGTCATCGGCCTGCACTTCTTCAACCCGGTGCCCGCCATGCCCCTGGTCGAGGTCATCCGCTCCCAGCACACCAGTGACCGCACCGCGCGCGACGCCGAGACCTTCGTGACCGACGTCCTGGGCAAGCAGACCGTCCGCGCCGAGGACCGCTGCGGCTTCGTCGTCAACGCGCTCCTCATCCCGTACCTCCTCTCCGCCGTCCGCATGTACGAGGCGGGCGTGGCCACCCCCGAGGACATCGACCGCGGCATGGCCCTCGGCTGCGGCCACCCCATGGGCCCCCTCGCCGTGCTCGACCTCATCGGCCTCGACACCATCGCCGACGTCGCCCGCACCATGGAACGCCGCACCGGCGACCCCCACCACGCCGTCCCGCCCCTCCTGGACCGCCTGATCGAGGAGGGCCGACTCGGCCGCAAGTCGGGCCGGGGCTTCCACCGTTACGACACCCCGGCCACCCGCTGAGTCCCCACGGAGCGACATGACCGAGCCCCAGAGCACCTTGTGGATACGGCGGTTCCAGCCCCGGCCCACCGCCCCGGTGCGCCTCGTCTGCCTGCCCCACGCGGGCGGCTCGGCCACCTTCTTCGCGGGCCTGCCGGCGATGCTGAGCCCCGAGGTGGAGGTCCTGGCGGTCCAGTACCCCGGCCGCCAGGACCGCCGTGGCGAACCCTTCGTCGAGAGCCTGGACCAGCTCACGCGTGGCGTGGTGGACGAACTGCTGCCCTTGACCGACCGGCCCCTCGCCCTGTTCGGCCACAGCCTCGGAGCCATGCTCGCCTTCGAGGTCACCCGCTCGCTGACGGCCGTAGGACACGCTCCGGCGGCCCTGTTCGTGTCCGGGCGGCGTGCTCCCTCCCGCCAACGGCCGGAGTACGACCACGCGTTGGACGACGACGGTCTGCTGCGGGAGATCCGCACCCTCAGCGGCACGGACAACCGGGTCTTCGCCGACGAGGAGATCCTGCGGATGGTGCTGCCCGCCATCCGCGCCGACTTCCGGATCGTGGAGAACTACCGGTACGCGCCAGGGCCGCCCCTCGACTGCCCGCTGACCGTGTTCACCGGCGTCGACGACCCGAAGGTCTCCGCGGACGAGGCCGAGGCCTGGCGCGAGCACACGATGGGCACCTTCGACCTCGTCACCCTCTCCGGCGGCCACTTCTTCCTGACCGCGCACCAGGAGAGGCTGGCCGAGGTGATCACGAAGGGTCTGACACCGTTCCTGGCCCGCCGTTGATCTCTTGCTCGCAGCCGGTGAGGAAGTCGATGAGAGCGGCGTTCACCTCGGCGGGGCGCTCCTGCTGGGTCCAGTGACCGCAGCCGGCCAGCTCGACCGGCGCGCGCCGCAGGCTCGGCATGAGCCGCGGCAACTGGTCGATGAGGTCGCGCGCGCCGGGGAACGCGGGGACGACGTCGCGGTCGCCGAAGATGTACAGGGCGGGCCGGGTGATCACCGCGTCGGCCCACGGCGCGGTCAACTCCCAGTTCCGGTCCAGGTTCCGGTACCAGTTCAGGGCGCCGGTGAAGCCCTTGGTGAAACTCTCGGTCAGCACGTCGAGATCGTCCTCGGTGAGCCACTCCGGCAGCACCTCGGGATCCTCCATCGCCGCGAGCCAGCCCTTCTCCGGATCCACCAGCGGCTGCCGGATCTCGCCCGAAGGAGAGGCCGAACCGGACGCCGAATAGAGGAACTTGCGGAGAGCGGTGCGGGTGTCCCGGGCGAACTCGGCGTCGGCGACACCCGGCCGGGCGAAATAGTTCCAGTAGAACCGGCCCTGGAAGATCTCCTCCATCATGCCCAGCGGCGGCTGCGCGCCCCGGTGCGGCGGCGGCACGCTCAGACCGGCCACCCCGAGCACCATGTCCGGCCGCAGCAGCGCGGTGTGCCAGGCGACCGGCGCACCCCAGTCGTGCCCGACGACGTACGCCTTCTCCTCGCCCAACTCCCTTATCAGGCCCACGACATCGCCGACCAGATGAAGGATCGTGTACGCGTCCACGTCGTCCGGGTGGTCACTGCTGCCGTAGCCCCGCTGGTCCGGGGCGACCACCCGGAACCCCGCCTCGGCCAGCGGGCCCAGCTGCCGGTGCCAGGAGTGCCACGACTCCGGGAAACCGTGCAGCAGGATCACCAGGGGACCCTCGCCCTGCTCGGCGATGTGCAGCCGGATGCCGTTCACGTCCACGTATCGATGCGCAACCATGCGGACGAGGTTACGTGCCGTCCTTGAGGCGCCCTGTCGCGGGTTTCCGCCGCTCAGCGGGGGTGCCGTCACGCACCGTCGGCGTCCTGCTCCTGGTAGGAGTAGCGCTGTTCCTTCCACGGATCGGCGACGGTGTGATAGCCGCGCTCCTCCCAGAAACCGCGCCGGTCCTCCGTGAGGTACTCGATCGCACGCAGCCACTTCGCGCTCTTGTAGCCGTACAGATGCGGCACCACCAGCCGCAGGGGGAAGCCGTGTTCGGCGGTGAGGGGCTCGCCGTTGTGATGGGTGGTCAGCAGGGTCTGCGGCGCGGTGAAGTCGGCGAGGCGGAGATTGGTCGAATAGCCGTACTCCGCCCACGCCATGACGTGCGTGACCTCCGGCGCGGGCGGGACCAGCTCCAGGACGGTCGTCGCGGGGATGCCGTACCACTCGTGGTCGGTGGAGGTCGGACCGGACGCGCAGTGCAGGTCGGCGACGACCGTCACATGCGGCAGCGGCGCCAGCTCGTCGAACGTCCAGACGCGCTCGGCACCGTCGGCGGTGGCGCCGTGCACGCGCAGGTTCCAGCGCTCGGGGCGGAACCGGGGCACAGGACCGTAATGCGACACCGGCCAGCCGTGCACATGACGCTGGCCGGGCGGGACGGGCCGGGACGCGTCGCCGGCCTCGGCCGTATCGTGTCGGTCGCTCGCCACGGGTGAGGTCCCTTCTCCGCTGGTCTCCTGGTCACGGCTACCTTCCCCGAGCAGCGTAGGCGCTCACCCGGGCGCCGGCCGACGCCGGGTCCCGCCGCACGCCCGCGCGCCGCCCCTCACCGGAATACCGGCTACGGCGACCTCGCCCACCAGGTGGGTTTCGGCGCCGACGCCCGGAACGAGGAGGGCCGTGAGCGTCCGGCCGCTGCCTGTCTGATCGTGCTGGGCGATGAACGGGACGTAGACATCACGGTGTTGCACAGCAGGCTGACCACTGGCATCGCTTACGTCGGCGCCCTCGGCGCCGGGCAGGGCCCGCCTCGACGATGAGCAGATCGTGCGCGTGCACGGGCTGATCGGCCTCGACCCGGGCGCCCGTACCTCCGCCGGGACCGTGCTCGCCGCGCTCGACGGGCGGGCGGCCCGGGTCCTGTGCGAGGGGACCGGGCCGGTCAACGCTTGTCCGGGAGTGCCCCGTGTCAGACGGTTGCCAGGGACACCTCGGTCGACTTGATCAGCGCGACGACCGGCGAACCCGTGCGCAGGCCCAGGTCACCGACGGCGTCCTTGGTGATCGCCGCGGTCAGCTCGCCCCCGTCGACCGTGACCTTGACGACGGCCATCGCGCCGCCGGTGGCGACATCGCTGACCGTGCCGGGCAGCTGGTTGCGGATGGAGACGCCTTCGACCCGACTCGTGGCGAGCGCGACCTCGGTGGACTTCATCATGGCGCGCACGGCCGTGCCCTCGGCGAGCCCCAGGTCCTTCACGGCCTCCAGCGTGATCGCCGCGGTGAGGTCCTGGCCGCCGTCGAGGCGCACCTTCACGGTCGCCATCACCGCGCCGGGCGTGACGGCGGTGACGGTGCCGGGAATCTGGTTGCGGATGCTCAAGCTCATGACGGAACGCCTCACAGAGAAGAGAAAAGGTGCGGATTGCCGGATTTATCACCGACGGTGAGTCCACAAACTAGCCGTTCCGGCCACGCCCGTCACAGACCCCGTCGCATCCGCCAGCCGGGAGTTCGCTTCCCCCTGGCAGATAGGAGGATGCGGCGAGGAACGGCGGTGGCGCCGGCCCGACGGCACCGGACCACGTAGCGGCCGGGACCGGCCATGGAATCCCGTTGCCGGGAACGATCTAGCTGGCTAGGTTCGCCCCATGGCTGATGACGAACCCACGCGGGCCGCCCGCCTGCTCGACGCCCAGGCCAAGGCCGTGCTGCTCTTCGCGGAGATCAAGGAGCGCGGGCTCGTGGCGCCCGGTGAGGGGGAGCGGGCCGTCAGCGACCGGATCCGGGACCTCGCGAACGAACTGTTCGGCACGACCCGGCACTGGCACAAGCGGATCGTGCGCTCGGGGCCGAACACGCTCAAGCCGTACAAGGAGAACCCGCCGGACCGGGTGATCGGCACGGACGACATCGTGTTCGCCGACTTCGGGCCGATCTTCGAGGAGTACGAGGCCGACTTCGGCCGCACCTTCGTCCTCGGCGACGACCCCGTCAAGCAACGGCTGCGGGACGACCTGCCCCAGGTGTTCGCGGCCGGGCGGCGCTTCTTCGAGAACACCCCGGACATCACCGGCGCGGACCTGTACACCGAGGTCGCCCGCCTCGCCGAGAAGGCGGGCTGGGAACTGGGCGGTTGGCACGCCGGACACCTGGTCGGCGAGTTCCCGCACGAGACGATCGAGGGCGCCCACGTCGAGTCGTACGTCACGCCCGAGAACGAGACCCCGATGCGCCGCACCGACAAGACCGGCCGCACCTGCCACTGGATCCTGGAGATCCATCTCGTCGACCGCGAACGGGGATTCGGCGGTTTCTACGAGGAACTCCTCACCCTCTGACGGCGGTTGGGCCCGTCCGTTCCGCCCCGTCACTTCACGAAGCGGTACTTCAAGTGGGTGGCGAGGGGCGTCTCCTCCACCCTGAGCGGTTCGACGCGGCGCGGGAGTCGGCCCGGTCCGTCGAAGAGGCGGAGGCCCGCGCCGAGGAGGGCGGGGACCACTTGGAGCTGGAGTTCGTCGATGAGGCCCTCGGCGAGGTACTGGCGCAGGGTGCTCGCACCGCCCGCGATGTCGACGTTCCGGTGACCGGCGACGGCCTTCGCCCGGTCGAGCGCACTGTGGATCCCGTCGGTGACGAACGTGAAGGTGGTGCCGCCCTCCTTGACGAGCGTCGGGCGGGGACGGTGGGTGAGGACGAAGACCGGGGTCCGGAACGGCGGGTTGTGGCCCCAGAACTCCTCGCCGGTGTCGTACATCATCCGGCCCATCACCACCGCACCGGTGGCGTCGAACCACTCGCGCATCAACTCGGAGTCACGGTTCTCCTCCCCACCGGTCATGCCCTGCCGCTCCCGCCAGCTCGCGAGGTTGTGGATCCACTCGAAGAGCGGCTCGCCGCCGTCGCCGCCGGGGTTGTCGATGGTGACGTCAGTGAGGTGTTCGCGGTCCGGGGTCGCTCAGCGGGCTCCCGCCGGGGCACGGAGCTGTTCGGCCAGTTGATCGAGTTCGGCCGCCGTGGCGGGAGAGGAGTCGCTGAGCCCGCTGTTCACGGCCGTCGGGCTCTTCAGGAAGCGCCGGAGCACGGCTACCAGGAGCCCTTGCGGCAGAGTCCGCAAGGCGGCGAACGCGCGAGGTACCGGCGGCGTCTCCATCGCGGCGAGGTTCTCTCGCATGAGGTGGAGCATGCCGCGTACCGCGTCCGAGTCGTCGGCCAGCTCCACCGGGCCGCCCGCCGCGTGCGCCGCCTGGCCGAGCGGGGCCTCGAACGCGGCGTGCGTCCTGAGCCAGGCCGCCATCCGCGGCTCGGCCTTGGCGTTGATCCCGGCAGCACGGAATGTCTCCACGATGTGCGCCAGCCGCGGGGTGGTACGGCCGTCGGGCTCGCCGATCGGCATCGGGACCCGGCGGGTGAGGAAGCCGGGCTTGCGGTGGCGGACCACGTCGCCGTCCATCGTGCCGCCGGTCGTGGGGAAACCGAGCAGCACCCGCTCGGGGCCGATCACCGCGCCCAACGTCTCCGGTCCGGCTGCCCAGTTGAGCAGGAACAGCACGTCACCTCGGACACCGGCGAGTGATGCCAGCACCGCATCCACCTGGTGGGTGCGGACGAAGACGGTGATCAGGTCGTACTCCCCGCCCGGGTGCTCTGTCACCGGTATCGGCACCCGCCTGACAGGGCCGTCCTCCTCGGCGAGCTGTACTCCCTGCCGACGCAGGGCGGCCAGACGTTCGCCCCGGGCGAGGAGCGTGACGTCGTGGCCTGCCTCGTGCATGCGCGCGGCGAACAGGCTGCCGCAGACCCCGGCGCCGTACACGAGCAGTTTCATGGAAGCCCTCTTTCATACGCTCGTTTCATTCATACGTTCGTTTGATTCAAGCATAGGTAGAGTCCCTCGTGTGGCGACCCCAGACACCCGCACCCAGATCCTTGACGCGGCCGAGCACCTCTTCGCCGAGCACGGATACCGCGGCACCTCGGTCCGCGCGATCACCACACGCGCCGGAGCGAACCTGGCAGCCGTCGGCTACCACTTCGGCTCGAAGGCCGAGCTGATGGCGGCGGTCGTCCGCCGCGTGGTCGAGCCCATCACCGCTGCCCAGTGCGCCGGGCTCGACAAGCTGCTCGCCGGGACCCCCGACCCATCGGTCGGCGAACTGGTGGAGGCGTTCGCGGGGCCGCTGTTCGACGAGATGCCGGCCGACGACGAGGGGGGCGCCCGGGCGTCCCGGCTGATCGTGACGATCCTCAGCGACCCGGCCGAGGAGGCACGCAGCTGGACCGGTCAGGCCGAGGACTCGGTCCGAGAGCGCTACTTCGCGGCCTTCGCGCGCGTCCTGCCCGGCCTCTCTCCGGAGGAACTGTCGTTCCGGATGCGGGGGATCTTCGCCGTGACGGCCGTCGACCGCCTCCAGGTCCACCAGCAGCCTTCCCCTGGCTGCGCGTCGCCGGTAGCGGGCGAGGCGGCCCGGCGTTGGGCGATCACGTTCCTGACGGCAGCGATGAGTGCGCCACCTGTAGGGCCTTGACGGCCCGAGACAGAGGCCGGCGGCGTGGTCCGGGTTCTTCGAGGTCTTCCAGGTCTTCACCCGTTGAGTGGCGACGCCTTCTTCGTGGAGCCGTGAGTCCGCGAGATGCGGGAGTCCGGCTACACGTCCTCGTCGAGATGCCGCCGCAGTTTCGCCGTCACCGCAGGGATCTCGCGTCGGAACGCCGCCTGGTCGAGGCCGTCGTCCGTCACCACGGCGAGCAGTGCCCGGTCCCCGACGGCCGTCACGATGACATGGCCCGTGCTGCAACTCGCGCTGATCTCACGGAGGTGGCCGGTGCCGCCCTGGTCGGCGAGGCGGTTGCCGAGAGCGAGGGTCGCCGCCGCCACCGCGGCCATGGACTCGGGGTGGGTCTTGGTGGTGTCGCTCGCCACGACGAGCCCGTCGCTGGTGGCGAGGGTGGTCTCGGTGACTCCCATCACGTTGTCCCGCAGGGCGATGAGGAGGTCGGTCACGGGGTCGCTCATGGCGTCTTCTTCCTGTTTGCGTGCATGCGGTGGGACAACGAGGCAGGAGGGGAACGCGGTGGGGACGCGGCCGGGGGCGGACGGTTCGGGGTCAGTCGTGGGGCCGGTGCGCGGGTACGGAGTTCCGGCCGGGGAGCCGACGGGGGAGCGACGCGGGGCCGGGCGCGGAGGGCGTCGCCGTCGTGGAGGCGACCCGTGGTGCCGTGCTCGGCCGGCGGTCCGGCGGGGGTGTGTGGGGTTCGACGAGGCCGCGGTCCAGCAGGTGGCGCAGGTCGAGCATGACGGCGAAGAGGCCCCGGCCGAGCGTGAAGGCGATGTCCCGTGCGGTGCGGCGGCCGTCCGTGGCGGTCAGGACCGCGCGGTGCCGGGCCGGTAGTGTGCCCGGGGTCTCGGGCAGGTGCGCGGCCGACGCCGGCCGCAGCAGGGTGCGGGCGAGCGCGGCGGCCGAACCGGGCTCCCCAGCTAGGGCGTTGAGGCGTCGGGACACCTCGCCGAGGAGACGCTCGGGGGTGACTCCGGCGTTGCGGTACAGCGTCGGCACGGGGTCGGTGACCTCCCAGCCGTCGGGTACGGCGAGGGAGAGCGCGAAGGCGGCGTCGAAGAGCGCGCTCAGGCTGACGACCTCCAACTCGCCCGCGCCGACGAGTCCTTGGTCCACCAGTCCGGCGGCGAGGTGTTCATGCGTGGTGTCGGAGGCGCGGACCGCGGACCACGCCCGCTCGTCGATCCGGCCCGACCGCAGCAGCAGACCCTCGACGCCCGGCGCCCCGGGCGTCTCCATGGCCACCACCAGACCGTCGCGCACATGGATCGAGCCACCCGGCGTGCCCGTCACGACCACCGTGCAGGACCGCCGTTGGGCCCGGAGTGCCGCCAACAGGGCGGGAACGTTGCGGGAGTCGGGCAGCGGCTCCTCGGTGCTTTCCGTCATGCCAGCAACTCGTCGGCGTGCAGCCGCAGTTCGCGCAGCGCCGAGCCGAGATTGGTGCGGTCGCGGTCGACCGTCGCGCAGAACAGCAAGGGGTCGCCCTGTCGCGGGAGTTGGATCGTCACGAGGTGTCGCGTGGAAGTGGTGACGATGATGCTCTCCAACTCCCCTTCCGCGCCTGCCCGAATGAGGCGGGTGCGGGCCAACTCCGCTATTTCGCAGGAGTCCTGACCGGCACTCACCTCACCGAGTTCCGCATAGGAAAGGCCGGTGACGGCATCGAGTACCGCGGCTCCGCTGATACCGGGCGTGGTCAGGGCACGGCCCAGTGCGGCGTCGAGCGATGACAAAGGTCCCCCCTTCAGTCACTCTGGCGAGCAGACTACTTTGTTTGCCAACTATCGCAACTCTGACCAAAGATGGTGTTGTCTGTTACCCGCACGGTTCGCATTGCGACCGTTTTCGTGGCGAGATGCTGAATCTCGCCGGCTCGTGAGGGAAACGAGGCACCACGTGAACATTGAGGCGACACTCAAGGAAGCGATGACTATCGACGGGGCCCTGGGGGCGTCCCTGGTCGACTACGAGAGCGGCATGACGCTGGGGGCGCTCGGCGGCGGACCGCATCTGGACCTGGAGGTCGCGGGGGCGGGCAACACCGAGGTCGTACGGGCCAAGCAGCGCACGCTGAAGTCCATCAACGTGGACGACAGCATCGAGGACATCCTGATCACCCTCGGTCAGCAGTACCACCTGATCAGACCGCTGGCGAGCACCCGCGGCTCGCTCTTCCTGTATCTGGCGCTGGACCGCGAGCGCAGCAATCTGGCGCTGGCGAGGCATCACCTCAAGCGGCTTGAGGCGTCCCTGGAGGTGTGAAAGCAGCGGGGCATATGACAATTGAGTAGTCGTGACAACGGGCGGTCCCGGAACGGCAATTCGGTACCGGGGCCGCCCGGTTCTCCGGGGTGCCGCATTCGGGAACACGCTCGGCTTCGGGAACGTCCCCGACGGCTCGCGCCCATTGGCCGACCGGCCCGAAATTGTCTAGTCCATTTTCTGGTGCGCCATAGGAGAGTTCCGTCGCGGTCTCGTCGCACCGCTTTCCCTCTACCACGTTCCGCTCCCGCGCGGAGGCGCCACTTCCGCCGTCCCCGAGCGGGGCATGCGGCCGGTCAGTTTTAGGGTTCAAACCACGGCGGTTACAGTGCGACCATGACCACGACGCCACGCTGGCTGGATGCCGAGGAGATGCGGGCCTGGCTCGCCTATGTCGAGTTCTCCACGCTCCTCTCCGACCACCTGAACCGCCAGCTGCGCCGCGACGCGGGGATGACGCACTCCGACTACATCCTGCTAGCCCACCTGTCCTCGATCCCGCAGGGCACCCTGACGATGTCGGAGCTGGCCGAGCGCCTCAAGATCACCCGCAGTCGGCTGACCCACGCCGTGACCCGCCTCCAGGAGGCCGGTTACCTGGACCGGCACGAGGACCCCGAGAACCGGCGCAGCCAGCTCGCCGTGCTCACCGCACAGGGCCGCGCGTTCCTGGAGCGCGCCGCCCCCGGCCACGTCGAGGCCGTACGCCGCGCGGTCTTCGACGCGTTGACGCCCGAGCAGGTACGCCAGTTCGCGGAGATCGGCGAGGCCATCAACGCGGCGCTGCATCGCGAGGAGGACGCCGGGGACGACCAGGAGGCGCTGCCCTGGCGCCGACGCTAAGGCAGCACGGCTAGCCGACGAGTTCGCGTACGAGCGCGGCGACCTGCTCCGTCTCGATCAGGAACCCGTCGTGGCCGTACGGCGACTCGATCACCCGGGGCCGGTCCGCCGAGGGGATCCCGGCCGCCAACTCGGCCTGCTGGTACGGCGGATAGAGCCGGTCGGAGTCGACCCCCGCGACCAGGGTCCGCGCCGTCACCCGGCGCAGCGCGGCACGCGTGCCACCCCGGTCGCGGCCGATGTCATGACTGTTCATGGCCTCCGACAGCGTGACGTAGCTGCCCGCGTCGAAACGGCGCACCAGCTTGGCGGCGTGATGGTCGAGATACGACTCGACCTGGTACCGGCCGCCGTCCCACGGATCCTCCGCACCCTGCGCCGCACGGCCGAAGCGGACCGCCAACTCCGGCTCGCTGCGGTACGTGACATGGGCCAGGCGCCGGGCAAGGCCGAGTCCGACGTCGGGTCCCCGGCCGGTGCCGTGGTAGTCGCCGCCGTGCCAGTGCGGGTCCGAACGGACCGCGTGCAGCTGGATGTCGGCCCAGGCGATCTGCTCGGCGCTCGCCGACGCGGTGGTCGCGAGCAGCAGGAGCGCCGCCGTCCGCTCCGGGTACGTCACGGCCCACTCCAGCGCCCGCATCCCGCCCATGGACCCGCCGACCACCAACGCCCAGCGCCCGATGCCCAGTTCATCCGCCAGACCGGCCTCAACGGCGACCTGGTCGCGCTGGGTCAGGAACGGGAAGGCCCCGCCCCACCGTCGCCCGTCCGGGCGGAGCGAGGAGGGGCCGGTGCTGCCCTGGCAGCCGCCGAGCACGTTCGGCGCGACGACGAACCACCGTTCCGTGTCCAGGACGTGGCCGGGTCCGACGAGCGCGTCCCACCAGCCGGCGGTGGGGTGACCCGACCCCGCGGGACCAGCGACATGGCTGTCGCCGGTGAGCGCGTGCAGCACCAGCACGGCGTTCGACCGGTCCGGCGCGAGCCGCCCCCAGGTCTCGAACGCCAGTCGTACACCGGGCAGTTCACCCCCCGCCTCCAGGGCGAGGGGCTTCTCCCGGGCGTGCCACTTACGGCGCCCGGGCGGGTCCCCCTCCCGCCAGGCCCCGGAGGCCGGCGGGAGAGGGACCCCTGACGGTGTCGGTACGGTGTTCAGGACGCGCCCTTGGCCGCGCGGAACCCGGCCTCCAGGTCGGCCTTCAGATCGGCGAGGTTCTCGATGCCGACCGAAAGACGCACCAGCCCCGGCGAGGTACCGGTCGCCGCCAACTGCGCCTCGTCCAGCTGACTGTGGGTCGTGGAAGCCGGGTGGATGATGAGGCTGCGTACGTCCCCGATGTTGGCGAGATGACTGAACAGCTCGACCGCGTCCACGAACCGCTTACCGGCCTCGACCCCGTCCCGCAGCTCGAAGGCCAGCACCGCACCGGCACCGCGCGGAAGATACCGCCGGGCCGCCTCGTACCAGCGGTTGGACTCGAGTCCCGGGTAGTGGACGGCGGCCACCTCGTCGCGCTGCTCCAGCCACTCGGCCAGGGCCTGCGCGTTGGACGAGTGCCGTTCGATGCGCAGACTCAGCGTCTCCACGCCCTGGAGGAGCAGGAACGCCGAGTGCGGCGAGATCGCCGGGCCGAGGTCGCGCAGCAGCTGCACCCGCAGCTTCACCGCGAAGGCGCCCGGGCCGAGCGCCGGCCAGTACCGCAGCCCGTGGTAACTGGGGTCCGGCTCGCTGAAGTCGGGGAACCGCTCCGCGTGCGCGCCGAAGTCGAAGGTGCCGCCGTCGACCACGACACCGGCGATCGTGGTGCCATGCCCGCCGAGGAACTTCGTCGCCGAGTGGACGACGATGTCGGCGCCGTGCTCGATCGGCCGCAGCAGGTACGGCGTCGGCACGGTGTTGTCGACGATCAGCGGTACGCCCGCCTCGTGCGCGACGTCGGCCACCGCACGGACGTCCAGGACGTTGCCGCGCGGATTGCCGAGCGTCTCGGCGAACAGGGCCTTCGTGTTCGGCCGGATCGCCGCCCGCCACGCCTCGGCGTCGTCCGGGTCGTCGACGAAGGACACCTCGATGCCGAACTTCGGCAGCGTGTGCCGGAACAGGTTGTACGTCCCACCGTACAGGGACGTACTGGAGACGAGGTGGTCACCCGCGGACGCCACCGTCAGGATCGCGAGGGTCTCGGCGGCCTGCCCGGAGGCCAGGGCGACCGCGGCGACGCCACCCTCCAAGGCGGCGACGCGCTGCTCGAAGACGTCCTGCGTGGGGTTGTGGATACGGGTGTAGATGTTGCCGGGCTCGGCCAGCGCGAACAGGTCCGCCGCGTGCTGGGTGTCGCGGAAGACGAACGAGCTGGTCTGGTAGATCGGCGTCGCCCGCGCCCCGGTCGTCGGGTCCGGCACGGCACCGGCGTGGATCTGCTTGGTCTCGAACGACCAGGCCGAGGTGTCGGGACCTGCGGGCTCGTCCTCGGGGGTGTGACCCGCGGCGACGGAGTCGATGGGCTGGCTCATGGTTCTCCTTTGTGCGGAGCGTGCGGGGTGCTGGGGTGCGTGGCACGACCGCGGGGCCGCCGCCCCGACCGGACAAGGGCAGGACGGAGGACGGCGCGGCGCGGTGGTGAGGAGGGGGATCGGATGCCGGAGCGGAGCGTCAGCTCGCGGCGGAACACCCCGTGCTGGTGACACGCACGTAGTCGACGTGGCGGCGGGTCACGAGCACGGTCATACCGTGAGAGAACCACAGCCGGTGGCCGAGGACCAGCGTGACGTGGGCAGTTGAAACACGACTGCCACAACCACGCCGGACCCGGTGCCGTCACCCCGCGGAGGCGAGCACCGCCGTACGGCCGCCCAGCGCGCGCGAGAAGTGGTCCGTGACCTGCTCCAGCGCCGTCGCGGTGGCGGACGCCACGGTCAGCGTGCCGTCCTCGCCGACCGTGATGTCCTTGTCGAGCGTGAACCACCCCGGCACGATGTGCGACGGCCCCATGGAACTCAGCACCGGACGCAGCGCGTAGTCGATCGCCAGCACATGGGCCGTGCTGCCACCCGTGGCCAGCGGCAGCACCGTCTTGCCGGTCAGCGCGTACTGCGGGAGCAGATCGAGGAGCGACTTCAACAGGCCCGAGTACGCGGCCTTGTAGACCGGTGTGCCGATCACCACCCCGTCCGCCTGCTCGAACAGCGCCGTGGCGGCGGTGATCGCCGGGTGCCCGAAGTCGGCGCCCAGCAACGCCTGCGCGGGCAGGGTGCGCACCTCCAGCGGGGTCACGTCATGGCCCTGGAGGCGGAGCCGGTCGTCCAGGTGACGCAGGAGGCGGGTGGTGCGTGAGGTGGGGGAGGGGCTGCCGGAGACGGACAGGATCGAGGCCATGACGGACCTTCCGTGATCGGGGTTCAGACGACGTTCCGAGCGGGCGGGCGGACGCTCACCAGGCGCTCGACCGCACCGTGACCAGCGGCCGCAGATCGTTGCGCAGGGTCTCCAGGAACGTGACGACCTCGGCGGCCGCCGAACGGTGCTGGAGGTCGTTGAGCACATCGTGATGAGCCCCGTGCACGACCGAAAGCCGGGCTGCGGCACGGGACTTGGCGGACTGCGCGAGCGCCTCGTGATCGGCGAGCGGATCGGCGTCACCGACCAGCAGCAGAGTCGGTACGGCGCTCTCGCTGTCGTAGGCGGCACCGAGCACGGCCTCCGGCACCGCCTCGTCGAGCGAACCGCGCCGCACCTCGGGGTCCTCGGTGAGGGCACCCCGATGGGCGGGGCACGAGGTGCGGACGTCGAGTTCCTCGTCCCAGGTGCCGGCGGTCGCGGCGGAGCCGGGGGAACGGCCGGGCAGGCCCGCGAGGACTACGGCGTCGGGCCGGACGCCGGGTTCCCGGTCGAGCAGCGCGGCCACGGCCGCGGCACCCGAGTCGGCTCCGACGAGGACGAGCGGTCGTACGACACCGTCGTCCGCGGCCGTGTCCTCGGCCGCTTCGGAGAGCCGGGCGGCGAGGGCGGTCAGATCCTCGGTGCCGAGATCGGGGGCGTCGACGACCCGGACCCGGTAGGCGTCGGCGGCGAGCCGCCTGCCGAAGCGGGTGTAGGTCGAGCGGGTCTCGCCCCGGCCGGGCACGACCAGGACCGTGCCCCGGACGCGCAGGCCCTCGGGCCCGAAGTAGTCGCTGTACTGGGTCATTTCACACTCCTGCGGATACGGTCGCGGCCGTCGGCGCGGGCTGCCAGCCCAACGCCGGTGCCACCTCGGTCGCGATGAGTTCGAGGGCACGGACGGCCGCGTCGTGGTCGGGGACGGCGGGGTTGAACTGGGTGATCAGATCGGTCGCGACAGGCAGCACCCGCTCCTGTCCGAGCTCCGCGACGATCTCCTCGGGATGGCCGTAGAAGGAGTGGAAGCGGCGCAACGCCTCGTCCTGGCCGAGGCCCTTGGGGAACGCGCCGTGTTCCGCCATCCGCAGCGCCGCCCGGTGGACGTCGTCGCCGATCGCCGCGAGCGCCGTCCGCCGGTCCTTGGCCGGGAACACGAACCGCGACAGGCCGATGCGCGGGCGGCGCGGCCCCTCCCAGGCGGCCAAGTAGGCGTCCGCCCATGGACGTTGGACCTCGTCGGTGGGCGCGTCGAAGCCGTAGGCCGCACGGTTGAGCAGCAGATTCGAACCGCCCTGCGCGGCGAACGCGGCGCCCTGTTCGCTGAACACCCCTTGCCACACACGGTCGTTGAAGTCGCCGGGCCGGGGCTGGATGCGGAAGCCGGGCGTGCCCACCTCACGCCGGTCCAGCGCCTGCCGGACGATGTCGAGGTGCTCGCTGGTGAGTTCACGCTTGCGGGCGACGTCCTTGCCGAACGCGGCGTACTCCACCGCGCTCGACCCGCTGCCCACGCCGAGCTCCACCCGGCCCCCGCTGAGCGTGTCGACGGTGGCGATGTCCTCGGCGAGCCGCACCGGATCCTCCAGAGGGAGGACGGTGATGGCGGTGCCGAGCCGGATGCGGGTCGTGCGGGCCGCCGCGTGGGCCAGGAAGGTCCACGGCGAGGACAGCCCGCCGCCCCCGAGGGGGACGTGGTGCTGGGCCACCCAGCCGACGTCGAAGCCCAACTCGTCGGCGACGACGAAGAGTTCCTGCGCGTTGCGGTAGGTGCGGGCGATGTCGTCGTCCCGGCCCTGGACATGGGTGAGGAAACCGAGCCGGAAGCGTGGTCTCTCGCTCGTCATGGTGTGCCGGCCCTCTCAGTCGTTCACGAGCTGGCGCTCGCGGGAGTGGCGGTTGGCCGGGATGGGCAGGCCGAGGTTGCCGCGCAGGGTGTCGGACGTGTACTCGGTGCGGAACAGGCCGCGCTTCTGCAGGAGCGGGACGACGCTGTCGACGAAGTAGTTCAGCTCCTCCTCGGTGCGGAAGGCGAGGTTGAAGCCGTCGAGGGCGCGGGCCTCGAACCACTGCTGGATGGTGTCGGCCACCGTCCGCGGGTCCCCGACGAACGGCGACTGGCGGAACTGGTTGACGGACTCCGCCACTTGACGCAGTGTCAGGTTTTCGGACCTGGCCCGCGCGATGAGCTGCGTGGCACCCGTGCGCCCGCCCTTCTCGGCGAGGTGGGCGACGTCCGGGAAGGGCGCGTCCAGGTCGTGCACGCTGAAGTCGTACGCCCCGAAGGACCGGCCCAGCAGGGCCAGGTTGCGGCCGAAGTCGTCGTCCTCCTCGAAGATCTCCCGCTCACGGCGGCGGGCCGCCTCGTCGGTGGCGGCGACGACCGGGCCGCCGTGGATGAGGATCTTGACGTGCTCGGGGTCACGGCCGTAGGCGGCGGTGCGCTTCTTGACGTCGGCGTAGTAGTCCCGCGCCGACTCCAGGGTGCCCCCGGGCGCGAAGATGCCCTCGGCCACCTGCGCCGCCAGATCACGGCCCTCCTCGGACACCCCGGCCTGGAAGATCACCGGCTGGCCCTGCGGGGAGCGGGAGAGGTTCAGCGGGCCCGCGATCTTGAAGTGCTCGCCCGCGTGGTCGAGTCCGTGCAGCTTCGCCGGGTCGAGGAACACGCCCCGCTCGACGTCCGCCGGGAACGCGTCGTCCTCGTACGAGTCCCACAGCCCCCGCGCCACCTGCACGAACTCCAGGGCGCGGCCGTAGCGGGTGGAGTAGTCGAGGTGCTCGTCGAGGCCGAAGTTCCGCGCGGTGCCGGTGTCGAAGCTCGTCACCACGTTCCAGCCGGCCCGCCCGCCGCTGATGTGGTCGAGCGAGGCGAAGCGACGGGCCAGGTTGAAGGGCGAGTTGTACGTCGAACTCGCCGTGCCCACCAGCCCGAGATGCTTGGTGTGCGTCGCCACCGCCGACAACAGGGTCAGCGGTTCGAGGCGGTTGAGATAGTGCGCCGGGTAGGTGGAGTTGATGAACTGGCTGTCGACGATGAACAGGGCGTCGAACAGGGCGTGTTCGGCCGCCTGCGCCAGCCGGATGTAGTAGTTGATGTCGATGCTGGCGTTCTTCGCGACGCGCGGGTCCTTCCACAGACCGTGCTGGCCGGGACCGCCCACGCCGTAGGGGTGCAGGGCGAGGTGGAGCGTGCGGGACATGGCAGTTCCTGTTCTGTAAGGGGAGGTGAGGGGGTGTCAGGCGTGGAGAAGGGCGCGCAGGGCCTCACGCTCGGCCCGGTCCGCCGCCGCGCTGTGCAGGGTGGGCGCCGAACGGACCAGGAGGCGCGAGTAGGGGTGCTGGGGCTGGTTGATGACGTCGGCGGTCGCGCCGACCTCGACCAGCTCGCCCTGGTACAGCACCGCGATCCGGTCGGCGACCCCGGCCACGGACCCGAGGTCGTGCGAGATGAAGACGAGGGCCACCCCGTCGGCGCGGAGTTCCTTGAGGATCTGCAGGATCTGCACCCGGTTCGCGGAGTCGAGCGCGCTGACCGGCTCGTCGAGGATGACGAGACGCGGTTCGGTCACCAACGCCCGCGCCACCGCGACGCGTTGACGCTGACCGCCGGACAACTCGCCCGGCAGCCGGTCCAGCAGCTCGGGGGAGAGCCGTACGCGATCGAGGAACGCCCGCACCCGCGCCGCCGCCTCCTGCCGTGACACGCCCTGGATCAGGAGGGGTTCGGCCAGCGACGCCTCGATCGTCACGTCCGGGTCAAGACTGCGCAGCGGGTCCTGGAAGACGTACTGGATGACCCCGCGGCGCCGCAGCGCGCGCCACTGGCGATGCCCGTACGCGCCCACCTCCTCGCCGTCGATCACGATCGACCCGCCCGAGGCACGCACCAGACCGAGCGCTGCCCGCGCGAGCGTCGACTTGCCGGAGCCGGTCTCCCCGATGATGCCGACGGTCTCGCCGGGGGCGATGTTCAGCGAGACCCGGTTCAGGGCCCGGCGGCGGCGTCGACGGGAGCCGTAGTGGACCTCCAAGTCGGCTATCTCCAGGACGGGTTGGGCGGGCTGCGTCGCCGGGTGGTGGTCGGTGGTGCTCATGCGTCCTCCTCTACGGCGCCGAGGGGCTCTCCGGCGTCCACGGCGTCCGTGGTCTCGGCAGCGTCGGCGGCGAGGAACTTGTCCAGGCCGTACTGCTCGTGCTCGGCGATCAGGAGCCGGGTGTACTCGTGCCGCGGGTTGTGCAACACCTCGTGGGTCGGGCCCTGTTCGACGACCTCGCCCTGCCGCATGACGAGGACCTCGTCGCAGAGCTGGGCGACGACGGCCAGGTCGTGGGAGACCAGGACGAGGGCCAGGCCGGTGCGTTCGCGCAGGTCGGCCAGCAGGTCGAGGATCTCCGCCTGGACGGTGACGTCGAGCGCGGTGGTGGCCTCGTCGGCGATGAGGATGCGGGGGTCGGCGGCGATCGCGGCGGCGATGAGGACGCGTTGGAGCATGCCGCCGGAGAGCTCGTAGGTGTACTGGCCGTAGACGAGTTCGGGGTCGCGCAGGTGGACCGTGCGGAGCAGCTCGATCGCCCCCTGGCGGGCCGCCCGCCGCTTCAGGCCCTTCTTGACCCGGAGCACCTCGGCGATCTGCGCGCCCACCCGGATCGAGGGGTTGAGGTACGACGCCGGGTCCTGGAAGACCGCGCTGATCGTGGCGCCGCGCAGGGCCGTCCACTGAGCGGAGGTGAGCCCGGAGATGTCCTGGCCGTCGATCTCGATCGAGCCGCCGGTGACCTCGAAGTGGGCGGGCAGGATGCCCAGCGTGGCCCGGCAGGTGAGTGTCTTGCCGCTGCCGGACTCGCCGACGATGCCGACGGTTCTGCCGGGCGTCAGCGCGAAGGTGACGCCGTGGACGATCTCCTGGCCGGCGGCCTGGTCGCTGATGCGGACGTCTCGTACGGAGAGAACGGGTGTTGAGGGGGCGGGAGTTGAGGGGTTGGGACGCTGTTCGGGCTGGGCCGTGCCGCTGCCGGCACCGGTGCCGGTCGCCTCGGTCACGGTTCCGGAGTTCTGCTCGGCCTCGGTGAGGACCTTCTCGGAGAGGGTTGCCATCACGCACCTCCGGCGTGAACGTTCGCGAGGTCGGAGTCGGAGCCGCGCTCTGTCCCGGTCCCGGCGAGTCGATTGGCGCGCGCCCTGTGGTTGTTGACGAGCGCGCGGCCTGCCTCGCCGGAGACGTCGCGGATCGCGTCGGGGAGGAGGTTGCAGGCCCAGACGGTGACCATGATGAGAAGGGCGGGGACCAGCGGCGCCCACGGCTTCTGGGTGAGGTAGCCGAGGTCCGAGGCGAGCAGGCCGCCCCAGGTGGGTGCGGGAGGCTGGACGCCGATGCCCAGGAAAGTCAGCGTCGAGACGATGACGAAGCCGACGCCGATGGTCTGGGCGAGCGCGACCGCGATCGGCGGCAGCACCTTGACCCAGACGTGCCGCCGGACGACCCACCCGATGGACGCGCCGGAGATGAGCGCCGCCTCCACGTACGGCGAGCGGGCCACGGCCAGCGTGGCGGCGCGGGCCACCCGGTAGAACAACGGGGACACCAACACCCCGGTGACCAGCATCGCCTGGGTGATGCCGTTGCCGAGCAGCGCGACCACGGCGACGGCGAACAGGAGGAAGGGCAGGGCGACCAGGGTGTCGGTCAGCCGGAGGGTGACCCATTCGAAGACCCGGCCGAAGTACACCGACAGGATGCCGGGTATCGCCCCGACGCCCAGCGCGGTGAGGGCGACCTCGAGCGAGCCGAGGACGCTGACCCGGGAGCCGTCGAGCAGGCGGCTGAGCACGTCGCGGCCGAGGTAGTCGGTGCCGAGCCAGTGCGCGCCCGACGCGTCGGCGAGGGTGTCGGAGCTTGTGGCCAGCGGATCGTGGGGCGCGATGAACGGCCCGAGGACGGCGAGCAGGGCGATCACGGTCAGGATCACCAGCGCGATCCGGCCGGACGTCAGGGAGAGCACGCGGCGCACCATGGTCACACCCCCCGCTGGGAGGCCGGCGTCACACGCGCCAGCACCAGGTTGACGATCAGGTTGAAGACGACGACCAGGACGATCGACACCACCAGGACCCCCTGCACGGCCGGTACGTCACCGGCCTGCGCGGAGTCGTTGGCGAACCGGCCGAACCCCTGGAGCCCGAAGATCCACTCGGTGACGACGGAGGCGCCGACGAGCGTGGGGAACTTCAGGCCGAGGGTGGCGAGCGCCGGGCCGAGTCCGTTGCGCAGTACATGGCCGAGGAAGATCCGCCGCGGACTGAGCCCCCGTACGACCGCGCCCGTCACGTAGTTCTCGCGGTAGGCCGCGATGAGGCTCGTGCGCAGTTGCCGGGCGACGTCGGCGACGACGTCGAAGCTCAACGCCACGGCGGGCAGGGTGATATGGGCCAGCCACGGCCCGACCCCCTGCGCCGCCGGGACGTATCCGGCGGACGGGAACACATGCAGTCCCACCGCGAACACCGCGACCAGCACGATGCCGACGACGAACGCCGGCATCACCGAGATCACCGTGACGAAGCCCGTGATCGCGCGGTCGACCCAGGTCGTACGGCGCAGCGCGGCGAGCGTGCCGAGACCGAAGCCCGCGACCACGCCGATGATCAGCGCGAAGAACGCCACCGACAGACTCACGCCCAGGCCGAGGCCGATGAGCGTGGAGATGTCGGCGCCGTTGGTCCAGCTGGTGCCGAGCTGTCCGTGCAGGACCCCGCCCAGCCAGTCGGTGTACTGGACGAGGAAGGGCCGGTTGAGACCCCACTGGGCCTCAACTCTGGCTACCGCCTCGGGAGTTGCTTCCTCGCCCAGCTGGATCCGCGCCGGGCTGAGCCCGCTCAGTGACCGCAGCGCGAACGTCACGAACGTCGCGACCAGGAACACGGGCACGAAGATCGCGATCGACCGGGCGAGGGTGACCAGGACGCGGCCCACGGTGTGCCGCGCCCCGGTCGTGGCGACCCGGTGACGGACGTCGGGTGGTGTGGCCGGTGCCTCCGTCGTCGTCATGGCTTGCCCCCTCTCTGTAGTGACCTGTAGTGAGCTGTTGGGATGTGCAGTGGCCTGCAATGGCCTTCTGTGGAACGGAAGGTGGCGGAGCGTCAGTTCGCGCCGATGGTCACGCCGGTCCAGTCGATGTGGGCCGGGTTCTTGGGCAGGGCGGAGATGGACTTGCTCTTGGCGATGAGGTTGGGCGAGGAGTAGGTGAAGACCAGCGCCTTGCTCTGCAGACCGGCCCGGGTGGCCGCCTGGAGGACCTTGGCGTAGTCGGGCGAGTCCAGCGGGGTCTGCCGCACCTTGGCGATGGCCGCCTCGAAGCCCGAGGGCTCGTACGGCGAGCTGAGGTTGAGGGGGCCGTTCGGGCCGAAGTGGGCGGTGAGGGTCTGCGCTGCGGAGTCGCGCCCCGTCGTCCCGTAGAGGGAGAGCGTCAGGTCCTTGGCGAAGAACGGGGTCGCCCAGTTCTTGTCGACCTTGATGTTGACGGTGATGCCGACCTTCGCCAACTGGGCCTGGACGACCTCGGCTTGGGGATCCTCGGCCGGGATGACGAGGTCCAGCTTGATCTGGCCGGCCTTGTAACCGGCCTCGGAGAGCAGCTGCTTGGACTTCGCGGGGTCGTAGGCGTAGTCGTTCGCGGACTGCGGGTCGTAGGCCACATAGCCCTTGGGGAACGGCTGGTTGGTCGCCGAGCCGTAGCCGAAGGTCAGCTTGTCCACGAACTCCTGGCGGTTGATGGCGTAGCGGACCGCGTCGACGACCTTGGCGTTGTTGAACGGCGCCTTGTTCACGTTGAGGCTGATGTTGTTGGCGTTGAAGCCGGGCTGGACGAAGACGTCGAGTCCGGCCTTCTTGGCGGCCTCGGCCTGACTGGGCGCGATGTCGGCGAAGTTGTAGACGCCGGTCTGGAGTCCGGAGACGACCGTCGCCGCGTCGGGGGCCGAGGTCAGCTCGACGTTGTCGATGTGGATGTTCTTGGCGTCCCAGTAGTCCGGGTTCTTCTTCAGGAGGACCTTGGTGCCCGGCACGAGCTGCGTGACGGTGAACGGGCCCGCGCCGACCGGGTTCTGGTCCAGCTTCGTGGGCGACGCGGCCGCCTTCGGGCTGGCGATCTGGAGGACGCGCTCGCCGAGGAGCTGGGGGATCTGGTAGTCGACCTGACTGAGGTGGAGCACCGCGTCCAGTCCGTTGGCGTCCACCGACTTGATGGAGGTGAGGTCGCCGAACAGCGCGGAGTTCTTCTGCTTCTGGGCGCGGACGATGGCGGCCTTCACTGCGGTCGCGTCCACCGGCGTCCCGTCGCTGAACTTGAGGCCCGGGCGCAGATGGAAGGTGATCTGATCGCCCTTGGCGTTGTACTCCCAGCTCTTGGCCAGGTCGGGCACGGCCTTGCCGGTCGCGTCCGTCCGGGTCAACGAGGCGTAGACCAGGGCGAGTTCGCGGAACTGGGCGCCACTGCCGCCGACGACCGGGTCCCAGTGGGTGGGGAAGTAGGAGGAGGCCCACTTCAGCGTGGCACCGCCGCCGGCCGTCGAGGCGTCGCCGCCGCAGGCGCTGAGCGCGGGGACGAGCACGGTGGCGAGGGCGGTCCCCAGTGCGGCGGCGCGCAGCCGGCCGGGGCGGAAGGCCGCCCGACGGCTGCGGGGCGTGAGTCGTCCGGACATCTTGGTTTCTTTCTTCGAGGGCTTCCGGCCGCGCCGGGGCAGCGGAGAAGAGCGCGGGGCGGCGGAAGCGGGGTGAGGTGCAGCGGGCGGAGAGCGGGGTGCGGTGGAAGGAGGGTGACGGCGGCTGAACCGGGTGCCGGACACCTCGCGGACCGGGGCGACGGGCATGCCGATGCGGCTTCGAGGCGCACGGAGGCATGCCGCGCCCAGGGCAGGAGGCGTCGGCGGAGCACGGAAGGCAACCGGGATACGGAGGCGGAGAGTCGGCGGCGAAGCGCGAGGGGAGCGGCGCGGGAGGACGGGCGCCGGTCGGCGAGGCGGTGGGGCGCCGGTGCCTACGGGAGCGCGGTCAGGCGCCTGTGGGCCGGGGGCGGCGGGTCAGCGACAGAGAGCGCTGCAGGTGCGCCGCAGGTCCACGTAGCGGCACACCACACCGGGGTGCGTCGTGAGCATGCTGCACATCCTGGGGCCAGCCGTCGGCGGCTGTCAATGGACACCAATTGGTGTCTCATTCGGCGGGACGATCCCGAGGCGCGGGCCTTGTTGGAAGGCGCGACGGTCTCTGACCGCTGATCAGAGGCCTAGCGGGGTGCGGTGGGTGGCCAGGGGGCGGTCGCGGGGTGCACGGCGGCCTCGTCCGGGTGGAGCCACAGGGGGCCGTTCGCGGTGTCCATGCGGACGGCGCCGGGTGGGGGCCAGGGGGTGGCGTCGGCGAGGTGGGTGCGTTCGGGGTCGGTGAGGGTGCGGTAGTGGGTGAGGGCCGTTGCCGGGGGGAGTGGTGTGGGCGCGAGCGCAGGCGGAGCCGGTGATTCGGGGTGCGGTGTCGTGGGTGCGGGAAGCAGCCCGCGGCTCAGCTCGGTGACGGCCGCGACGTACTCCTCGTACGGGCGCCAGCCGGGGACGACGCGGTGTCCGGCGGCGGTGCGCACGAGCAACGTCGGTAGTGCGTACCGGTGTTGACCGTCCGGGGTCTCCTTCGCGGCACCGGGGTGGGGCGAGTCGCCATCGCGCACCGACAGCACCTCGGCCACGGGACGACGCGCTTCGGCGTGGTCGGCGCGTACCCGCGCCAGCACCTCGGGCGACGCCGCGTCGACCGCGAGCCGGTCCGCGTCGAGACCGGGTACGCCCGCCACCGCGGCCAGCGCCGACTCGGGGGTGTCCGCGGGTTCCCCGAGCACGAACACGCTCTCCCGCAGCCGCCGTAGCACCCGGTCGGCGACTTCCGTGCCCTGCGCCTCGGCGGCCTTCGCGACCAGTGAGGCCGGCCAGGAACTCGCGGCGACGCGGCTCAGCCGTAGCGCTCGCGGGGCGTGGGTGTGCGCGCTGATGTCCTCGACGTAGCGGGCGTACCAGGCGGTCTCCGCGGCGGGATCGGGGGCGGGGTCTTCGTCGTGGTCGAAGAGGATGCAGTAGACGCGGCGCCAGCGGACGCGGTCGTCGCCGGCCAGTGCTGCGCGGAGGCGGCGGAAGACGGGTTCGGATCCCCAGGCCCAGGGGCAGAGGGGATCGGTGTACTCGACGATTTCGAGGGCGGCGGGGGTGTCGGGGAGGTCTCGAGTACCGGGGCCGTCAAGGCTGTTGGGGTCGGCGGGGACTTCGGTGGCTTCGTGCTGTCCGGCGACGTCGCGGTCCTTGCGGGCGCTGCGGTCCTCGTGATCCTCGCGGCCCTCGGAGACTTGGGCGCCGCCGGTGAATTCGGTGAGTTCGGTGGCCGGTCGGCCGGTGTCCGGGGTCATGCGGCTCCCTGGCGGCTCAGGTGCTCGCCCGGTGCGTGCTCGTGTTCGGCGGTGTCTCTGTCGCCGTTCACGTCCGTCGCCGTGGCGGGCAGCAGCGTGGCCAGGGTCGTGCCGCCGAGGATGGCGGCGGCCTCGTCTTCGATGCGGCGCCACACTCCGGGCAGGCCGGAGGCGGGGCCGGGGTAGTCGAGTCCGGCCAGGGGCTCGCTGCGGAGGGTGATCAGCTCGCCGTCCACGGCACGGGCGACATCCAGGAGCGTGATCTCGGCGGCGGGCCGGCCGAGCCAGTACCCGCCCTCACAGCCACGCTGGCTGCGGACCAGACCGGCTCTGCGCAACTCGCCCACCACGGACTTCAGGAACCGGAACGGGATCTGCTGCGAGGAGGCGATCGCCTCGCACGTGAGCGGACGGGCAGGTTCGCAGGCGAGCTCCAGGAGGGCCCGCGTGGCGTAGTCCGCCTTCGCGGAAATATGCATGCGCACATGATGCCCGACGCGGGCCCGGTATCGAGGGCTTCCCGGGGTTCCCCTCACGCGGTCCCCGCATCCGCCCCTCGTACATTGCGGGAACATTGCCGCAGGTGAAGGACAATGGACACCTCTTGACATCCTTTTCGGGGCGGCTCTAGCGTCGCCAACCATGAGCGAGCCGCTGACAACCCCCGGCGAAGGTTTCCACCCCCATCTCCACGACGCCCCAGGCGAGTCGGCGACCCCCCTGCGCACCCGCCTGCACCACGTCCGCGCCGACGCCCTCGACGGCGACACCGCGCAGAGCGGTGGCATGCGCCGGTTCGCGGCGGTGTCCGGCAAGACCGTCGGCTCCGAGAAACTGTGGATGGGCCAGACGCACGTAGCCCCTTCCACGTCCTCCTCCGACCACCACCACGGCGAGTCCGAGACCGCCATCTACGTGGTCAGCGGACACCCCGAGTTCGTCTTCCTCGACGACACGGGCGACCAGCCGGAGGAGATCCGCCTGCGCACGTCCCCCGGCGACTACATTTTCGTCCCGCCCTTCGTGCCGCACCGCGAGGAGAACCCGGACCCGGCGGAAGAGGCCGTGGTGGTGATCGCTCGCAGCACGCAGGAGGCGATCGTGGTGAACCTGCCGGGGCTGTACGTGTTGGGGGCCGAGGAGGCCTGAGGTGTCGACGGCCTTCTTGGGATGACGTCGGGGGAGCCTTCCTCCTTTCGGCCCGTCGGCGAACACGTTCGCGGTCTGAGTGACCGGATGCCACGTGGTGTCGAGATGCGCAGGTCGCGCCGGTAGCTCGTTCGCGTTGAATCGGGCGCGTCTGGAAGTCTGAGGGACCGGATCGGGAACAGTCGGTCCGGTCGGCGCGGTTGCAACCGCTGAGGGACCGGTGCCGCATGGGCGGGGAACACGGAGATCACGAGGTCTTCCGCCCCGCCGGGGTCCGGCCCCCTCGACCGCGGTACGACCGCCGCGCTCTCGGATCACGACGTATGTCCCGCAGGAGGACTGTTTCATGACTGACCGGCCCTTGACGCTGATGGCAGTGCACGCCCACCCCGACGACGAGGCCACCGGAACCGGGGGAGTCCTCGCGCGGTACGCGGCGGAAGGCGTCCGCACGGTGCTCGTGACCTGTACCGACGGCGCATGCGGTGACGGACCAGGGGGCGTGAAGCCGGGCGATCCCGGCCACGATCCGGTGGCCGTCGCCGCGATGCGCCGTGAGGAACTCGAGGCGAGCTGCGAGGTCCTGAAGGTCAGCGATCTGGAGATGCTCGACTACGGCGACTCCGGAATGATGGGCTGGCCGAGCAACGACGCCCCGGGCGCCTTCTGGCAGACCCCCGTGGCGGAAGGCGCGGCCCGGCTCGCGGACCTCATGCGGCACTACCAGCCCGATGTGGTCGTCACCTACGACGAGAACGGCTTCTACGGCCACCCCGACCACATCCAGGCCCACCGCATCACCATGGCGGCGCTGGAGATGGTCGAGCCGACGCCGAAGGTGTACTGGACCACGATGCCCCGCTCGACGATGCAGCGGTTCGGCGAGCTCATGCGCGAGTTCCACCCGGAGATGCCGGAGCCCGACCCCGCCGAGCTCGCCGAGATGGCCAAGATCGGTCTCCCCGACGACGAGATCACCACGTGGGTGGACGCCACCGCGTTCAGCGGCCAGAAGTTCGACTCGCTGGCCGCGCACGCCAGTCAGGGCGACAACATCTTCTTCCTCAAGATGGGCAAGGAGAGGTTCGGCGAGTTCATGGGCGTGGAGACCTTCGTACGTGTCCGGGACACCACCGGCGCGGCCCTGCCCGAGAACGACCTCTTCGCCGGACTGCGCTGATCCGTCCGGCAGTTGGCGCACCGAGTGGTCCGCATGGCACCCCTCGGCCATCCGACACTCGCCGGGCCCGCGCGGAACCTTCGCAGGGACCGGATCTCCCCGTGGACGCGCCGCAGGATCGCCGGGCATCCGGACCCGGCGATCCTGCGGCGCGCGCGGACTTCGTCCGTCGACTGGTGGACACCGAGGCGCGGATCGGCATCGCCGGCCTGGAAGAGGCCTGAGACGAGCCGCGCACGGTCGTTGCCGGAGCGCGGGAGCCGACGGTCCGTGCCGCGGTCGCGCGAGCCCGGTACGACCGGCCGGTCACGGTCCGGACCGCACGGCTCGGCGGTCCGGATCCGCGGGTCCGCGCAGCCGCCACCGTGCCCCGACGCCGACGTGTGACGCCGGGTGCCGTGCACCCACCCACTCCACCTGCCGTGGCCGTCGAACCGTGCCCCAGTGGCACCTTCCGTGCGCGTCCGGGGTACGGGCTCATGGATTCCCACGTGAGAGGGTGTCTGCGCCTCGGGTTCGGGGGCAGACGGCGATCGATCGGGTGCGAACGGCACCCGACCGTGAGCCGCCGCGAGGCGCCGAACCGTGGGAGCCCCGATGTCGACCGCCGTGCCGGGAAGAGCAGCAGGAGCGACCGGGGAGGGAGCCGAGGCGGTGCGGCGGGGCCGCTCGCCCGTGCTGCCCCGGGGTACCGGCGGTGCCGTAGCGCGCATCGGCGCACTGACCGTCTGTCAGGCCGCCGTGATGGTGGGCTTCGGGCTCCTGATAACGGGCCCGGCCAAGAACGTGTGGCCGTTGACGGTGGAGGACCACGTCGACGAGGGGTTCGAGCGGATCCGTACCAGCACGCTGACCACGCTGTCGTACATCGGCTCGGAGGCGGGCAACACCCTCACGGTGATCGCCGTCACCCTGCTGACCTGCGTGGCGCTGCTGCTCCTGCCCCGGCTGCCGATGTGGCGTCAGGCGGCCTTCCTCGCCGTCGCCGTCTCGCTCCAGGCGCTGGTGTTCCTGGTCGTGACCCTGTCGGTGGACCGGACCCGCCCGCATGTGCACCGGCTTGACGCCTCCCCGCCCACGTCCAGTTACACCTCCGGCCACACCGGCGCGGCCACCGCGCTCTACGCCGGACTCGCGGTGCTCGTGCTGTCCCGCGTGCGCAGGCCGTGGCGGTGGCCGCTGGCCGGGCTGCTGTTCCTCCTGCCGCTGGTCGTCGGCGTCTCACGCCTCTACCGGGGCATGCACCACCCCACGGACGTGATCGGCGGCATGGCCAACGGTGCCCTGTCCCTGCTGATCGTCGGCCGTGCCCTGCTCACCGATGCGTCCGTCGCCGCCGTTCCCGCGCAGCGGACCGGGTCCGCCGACACGACCGAGCGGACCGAGGAGCGCGCGCCCGGCAGCACCGTCGTGATCTTCAACCCCCTGGCGACCGACGCGGAGGGCCGCGAGAAGCTGCGGCGGATCCTGGAACAACACGGCCACCGCGCACCGCAGTTCATCGAGACCACCGCCGAGGACCCCGGCACCGGCCAGGCGTCCGGCGCGGTCCGTGCCGGTGCGGAACTGGTCGTGGTCTGCGGTGGCGACGGAACCGTGCGGGCGGCCGCCGACGCCCTGGCCGGCAGTGACGTACCGCTTGTCGTGGTGCCCTGCGGCACCGGCAACCTGCTGGCCCGCAACCTCGGCCTGCCGCTCACCCCCACCACCGCGCTCGACGCCGCCCTGTCCGGCACCCCGCACCGCATCGACCTCGGCCGAATCGAGGGCGACGGCCTCGCCTCGACCCACTTCGCCGCGATGGCCGGGGCCGGACTCGACGCCGCGATGCTGGAACACACCGACGAGCGCGCCAAGTCCGCCGTCGGCTGGCTCGCCTACGTCCTCGCCACCGTCGGCACCCTGCGCACCCCCCGGATGCGGCTGACGGTGCGGCTCGACGACGCGCCCGTCCTGCAGCGCACGGCCCGCATGGTGCTCCTCGCCAACGTCGGCACCGTACAAGGCGGTCTGACGCTCCTCCCGGCGGCCCGGCCCGACGACGGGCTGCTCGATCTGCTGATCCTGGACCCGCGCGGCCCCGGCGGCTGGGCGCGCGCCCTGGGCGCCCTGATGCGCGGCCACGGCCGGAACCCGCGGGCCACGACCGCGGAGACGCTTCGCCCGGAGGGCGCCGGCACCAAGGGCGTACCGGTGGAGTTCTTCACCTTCCGGCGGGCCGAACTCACCTTCGCCGCACCGCAGTCGCGTGAGCTCGACGGGGACCCGGTGACCCAAGGGCGGCGGCTCACCGCCGAGGTCGACGCCGGTGCGCTGACCGTGCTGCTGCCCACCCGGGAGAAGTGAATGGGCACCGCCACCAAGGTCCCCGAGACCCGCGACATGACCGGCGACGACCTCTCGGCCGACGAGGCCCTGGCGTCGCTGCGCCGCTACGGCCGCTGGCCGCTGCTGCGCGACGCCTTCGTGCGGTTCCGCTACGCCGACGGCTTCAGCCATTCCCGCGCGCTCGCCCTGCAGACGGTGCTGTCGGTGATCCCGTTGGCCATCGCCTTCGTCGGGCTCTCCACGGCCCTGCACACGGAGAACATCGGGAGACTCGCCGAACTGACCATCCACCGGATCGCGCAGGGGCCCAGCGCCGACGTCGTCGACGACGCACTCGCCCGGAGCCGCCACAGCGCGGGCGACGGCGACCAGATCGCCCTCTGGTTCGGCCTGGTCTTCTCGCTGGTCAACGTCACCACCGCGATGTGCCAGATAGAACGCGGCGCCAACCGGATCTACGGGAACGAACGCGACCGCCCCTTCCACCAGAAGTACCTGCGCGGGCTCGTGATGTCCCTCAGCGCCGGGATCCCGCTCGGCATCGGGTTCGTCGTAATGGTGGCAGGCGGCGATCTCGCCGCGGCCGCGGCGACGGTGTACCACCTCGACGGCGAGGCCAGGACCGCCTGCGAGATCCTGCGCTGGCCCTTCGGCCTGGTGCTCGCCCTGATCTCGGCCAGCGCGATCTTCCGCCGTTCGCCCCGCCGCAAGCAGCCCGGCTACACCTGGCTGGCCTTCGGCGCGGCCGTCTACCTCGTGCTGTGGACGGTCCTGACCTGGGTGCTGAGCCTGTACCTGGACATCAGCGGGTCCTTCGACACGATCTACGGCCCGCTCAGCGCCTTCATGTCCCTGCTGCTCTGGGCCTACCTGACCTCCATCGCCCTCTTTCTGGGTCTGTCCTTCGCCGCGCAGCTGGAGGCCGCGCGGGCGCTGCGGCCCGGTCCGATCTCAGCCGACCCGGGAGTCTGAATGGTGGTCCGCGCCACGGCCCAACGTCTTGGTGACCTACGTCGTCGCCGGGCGGCCGACCGGAGATTCGGCGTCCATCTCCTCGGTTCGGTGGCTGTCGCCGCCGTAGCCGCTGTCCCGTTCGGCCTGTTGCTCGTGCTGGTCGAGGGCCGCTGGCAGCCGCTGCGGCGTCTCGACGCGCGCACGGCACGGCGGTTGAACGAGACCGCCCTCGACCATCCGGCATGGACGGACACGCTGCGTTTCCTGTCCGACCGGGTATGGGATCCGGTCACCCTGCGGACGATCGTCGCGCTGCTGACCGTGTGGCTGCTGTACCGCAGGGCCTGGCGGCTCGCCGCCTGGTCCGCCGTGACGGCCACGGCCGGTGGCCTGATCGGGCTGCTGGTCAAAACGCTGGTCGAGCGGGCCCGGCCGTCCCTGGAGGACCCGGTCGCGCACGCGCCGGGATTCTCCTTCCCGTCGGGACACGCGATGACCGCGACCACCTCGTTCGCCATCCTGCTGCTGGTGCTGCTGCCCATGGTGCCGCGCGCTCTGCGGCCGCTGTGCTGGGGCATCGCGGTGGTGTCCGTGGTCGGTGTCGGCTTCACCCGGATCGCACTCGGCGTCCACTGGTTCAGCGATGTCGTGGGCGGCTGGCTCCTGGGCCTCGCCGTCGTGGCCCTCACCACCTGGGCCTTCGAGGCCTGGCGCCACGACGCGGGCCGGCGACCCGCCGGGTTGAGCGAGGGACTGGAGCCCGAACTCACCGGCGCGCACCCCGAACCCGCCCCCGCCGTACGGAAACGGGGAGAACACCCGTAGATCGTGGGCGAGTCACCCATCCATACGCCGACGACACGTTTTTGACGGTCCGTCAGTGATGGCTGGCTCTCACCGTTTGGCATCCGGGAAGGTGGTTCTGGCCGCAGTTCCGTGAAGGATCTTGGGGTGGTCTGACCTAACAACGGGGGCGAGCAAAAAACTCGGCCCTACTCCTCCGCGCGACTACTGTGCTGCTGGTAGATCGTTCACCGATTTTGGGGCTGAGTTGTGCTGACGACTTCGCACCCGCCGTAGGTACCTCTGGAGAGCCCAGGGGGCCCTACGGAGGCTCTCGATGTCCAGGACTGTTCGCACGACTCCCTGGCGACTCCGCGTCCGAGACGGCGCATCGGAGTCCATGTCCCTGTACGACCTGCGCTACACACATGCTGAATTGGCCCAAGCCGCCCGCGAAGGCCGTCGCCCTGCTCCAACGAAGACGCTGCGCCGGATCACCTCCTGGCAGTCGATGGTGCTCTACTGCAGAAAGGGCTCATTCTCCGCCGAGATCGCTACGGCTGAAGGTCGCGCCCGGCTCCAGGGTCGACTTGAAGCCCAGCGGATCCGCGGACTGCACCACGCCGGCCACGACCTTGACGACGTAGATATCCCTCCGGTCCGCCACCGTCACGGTGAGCTCTGGCATGCGTGGTAGACACGAAGCACCCAGGACTGACCGGCACGTGCGAGCGCAGGAGGTACCTACGGCGGGTCGAACAAAGGGCTTGCGCCTTCTTGTCCTCGTGCGTGATCGCGATCGCCACCAGGTCGCTCAAGTAACTGCGGTCAGAGTCAGATTCAAGTTCTGGCCGCATTCCGTGAAGCTCATGGTCGGGTGAGGATGCGGATCCGGAGGAGTCGGACCGGCGGTGACGGCGGCGAGGTCCTGGCGGAGGAAGCCGCCGAAGCCGCGAGCGCGTGCGGGAGCATCTTGTTCGGCCTGGCGGATCCAGTCCATCAGCAGGTGTCCGCGGCGGCATGTGACCAGGTCGTGGAAGGTGCGGGCGAGGTCGCAGGCGCGGGTGATGTCAGGGCAGGCGAGCCGGACTTGGAGGAGTCGTTCGTCGCCTTTCGTGCTGAGGTCTTCCCGGCGGCACGTGATCCACGAGGTGATCTTCCGGGACTGGGGATGTCGGCGCAGACGGGTTCGGCGGTGCCGTCGCGGAGGGCGGCGAAGTGTTTGCG
Organism: Streptomyces sp. NBC_00252; assembly: GCF_036187565.1. NCBI lineage: Bacteria > Bacillati > Actinomycetota > Actinomycetes > Kitasatosporales > Streptomycetaceae > Streptomyces > Streptomyces sp. NBC_00252. Next base: position 9,772,615 of record NZ_CP108087.1, read on the forward strand.
GATGGCCTGGACGCTGCCGCGATAGCCCTGTGCGCGGATCTCGGCGAGGAGCTGGGTGCGGTGACGCTGCCGCCGGTGTCGGTGAAGCATGCGGTGGCGTATGCCTTGAAGGGGGTAAGAACGCCGGTGGGGCGGCGGTCTCGGGCAGAGGCCAGGAGGTTGTCGAGGTCGGTGTCCCGGAAGCGGCGCACGGTCTTGCGGTCCAGGTGGAGACGGCGAGCGATGGCACTGATGGTCCAACCGGCGTCCACGAGCCGGTGAATGTCGGTGTGACGGTGCCGGGTCCGCTCGATGATCTGGGTGCGGGGTGGCTCGACGGGCGGCAACTCGGTGATCGTGACGGCCGCCGCCAGGGGCACTGGGGTCTCCTCCGCAGCATGTTTCCGCAGACAGGAGCGGTGTTGATGGCAGGTCCTCTCCACGGCCGCGTCGAGGTTCTGCAGCAGGCGCCAGCGATCTGCGACCTCCAGGGCGTCCGGCGCGGCTTCTTTGATCGCTTTGCTGTAGGCGGTGGCACGGTCCCTACAAATGATCTCGGCGCCGGGATGCGCGGTGAGCCAGGCGGCGAAGGTGTCGGACTCACGGTCGGGCAGGACATCGACGACACGGCCGGATTCGACGTCGACCAGCAAGGTGTCGTACCGCTTCCCCCTGCGGAAGGCGAAATTGTCGACACCGAGCACGCGCGGCGCCTGCTCGGGCACGGCTGGCTCAGTGAGCAGGCCCAGCAGCCGCGTCCGGCCCGCCTTCAACAGCAGCCGCCGACACAGCCGTTGACCGGGACGACCACCCAGCTCTGCCGCAACCGCATGCTGCCACTGCTTCCGTCCGAGGCTGGAGCGGCGGTACCGCTCGCTGAGCTGGGCAACCTGCTCGACGAACGTCCGCCTCGGACACAGGCCGCGGTCGCAGAAGAACCGCCGGACCCGTAACCGCACGGTCAGGCTCCGCCCGTTCACCGGCAGCCCGGCCAGGCCGCGCCCGTACGACGAATGCACCCTCGTTGCCTGCGAGTTGTACCCCGTACAACGTGGTGGCGGCCCGCACGCGACCGCCTCGACGACCAGCCCCTCGGCGGCCTTGGTGACGCGCGTCAACCGCACATCGAACCCGACGAACAGAACATCAGCGAGCGATTCGACCCCCATGTGCAGGATGTCCCACAGGGGAACGTTCCTGCATGCCGCCTCTGTCCTGGGCTCTCACGGAACTGCGGCCAGAACCATGAAGGTGGCCGGTTCCTGACGTGAGTCCGGGAACCGGCCCTTCGACTGTGTCCTTCCGACCCATTGTGGTTGGCCCCGCGCCCCCTTACTGTTCGGGTTTGCCTGAGTCTGTTTGATGCTGTTCGCCCAGTCGGTCTGGAGGCCGCAGTGCGGGGTAGTCGGATCGGTTCAGAAGGTGCGAGACCCGGTCGCCGACGGTGGTGGAGGGCGGTCCTCGCGACGGCCGCGACCATCGCCCTGGCGGCGGGCACCATCGCCCCGGCCGCGGCGGCGCAGGACGTCGGCGAGCAGAAGCCGGCGGCTCCCGCCGCCCCTCCGCAGCCGCACACGGTGAGTCTCGACGGCTACTCGTTCCTCGTCGACGGCAAACGCACCTACCTGTGGTCCGGCGAGTTCCACTACTTCCGGCTCCCGAGCCAGGACCTGTGGCGTGACATCTTCCAGAAGATGAAGGCCGCCGGCTTCAACTCGACCTCCCTGTACTTCGATTGGGGCTACCACTCGCCCAAGCCGGGCGTCTACGACTTCACCGGGGTGCGGGACGTCGACAAGCTCCTCGACATGGCCCAGGAGGCCGGCCTCTACGTCATCGCCCGCCCGGCCCCGTACATCAACGCGGAGGTCGACAGCGGCGGCCTGCCGGGCTGGCTGACCACCAAGGCGGAGGACAACCGCAGCGACGACCCGCGGTTCCTCACGTACGCGGACGAGTGGCTGAGCCAGATCGACCGGATCATCGCCCGCCACCAACTGACCAACGGAACCGGGTCTGTCATCGCCTACCAGGTCGAGAACGAGTACTACGACGGCTCGGCCGCCGCCCGCTCCTACATGCAGCACCTTGAGGACAAGGCCCACGCCGACGGCATCACGGTCCCGCTGACCGGCAACAACAACGGCACCTTCAACTCCGGTACCGGCGCCCTGGACGTCGACGGCCCCGACTCCTACCCCCAGGGCTTCGACTGCTCCAACCCCTCGAAGTGGAACGGCGTCCCGGACATCAGCTACGACCACCCGGCCGGAAAACCGCTGTACTCACCGGAGTTCCAGGGCGGCGCCTTCGACCCCTGGGGCGGCCCGGGCTACGACAAGTGCGCCCAGCTCATCAACGACCGGTTCGCCAACGTCTTCTACAAGCAGAACATCGCCGTCGGCGCGACAGCCCAGAGCTTCTACATGACCTACGGCGGCACCAACTGGGGCTGGCTCGGCATGCCCGAGAACTACACGTCGTACGACTACGGGGCCGCCATCCGCGAGACCCGCCAGCTCGATCCGAAGTACGACGAGGACAAACTCATCGGCTACTTCACGCAGTCGGTCGCCCCGCTGACCAAGACCGAGGCGATCAGGGCCACCCCGCCGGACGACTCCGCGGTCGTCGACACCGCCCGGATGAACCCCGACACCAAGACCCAGTTCCACGTCATCCGGCACGGCAACTCCACGTCCACGGCCGTCGACAAGACGCACATCTCCCTGGACCTCAACGCCCAGCCGTCCGCCGACACCACCTACACCTGGGACGACCCCGACTCGGCGCTCCAGTACGCCGGTTCGTGGTCGCACGTGGCCGATACGAGCTACACCGGCGGCGACTACAAACACACCGAGTCGTTCTCGAACAAGGCCGGTGACTCGCTCACCGTCCCCTTCGACGGCACCGCGATCCGCTGGATCGGCTCGAAGACCGACAACCACGGCTACGCCGACGTCTATCTCGACGGCACCAAGACCGCCACGGTCGACGACTCCGGCGGCGAGAGCCAGGCGGTGCTCTTCCAGAAGACCGGCCTCGCACCCGGCGCGCACACGCTGAAGATCGTCGTCACCGGGAACCACAGTTCGGGATCCACGGACACCTATGTGGCCGTCGACGCCATCGACGTACCGACGGCCGCCACCGCCGAGCCGACCTACCCGGTCGTGCCGCAGCAGCCCGGCACCGCGATCACCCTCGACGGCCGCGACTCCCACGTGATCGTGGCCAACTACCGCCTCGGCGCAGCACAGTTGCAGTACTCGACCTCCGAGATCATGACCAGCGCGACCATCGGGAACCGGGACGTCGCCGTGCTCTACGGCGACCAGGGCAGCGACGGCGAGACCGTCCTGCGCTACGGCTCCAAGCCCACCGTGACCGCCAACGGCGGTACGGTCGGCACCAGTTGGGACCCGGCCACCGGAGACCTGCGGCTCAACTACACGCACCAGGGCCTGATCCGCGTCAGCATCAGCGGCGCCGGACAGCGGCCGCTCCTGCTGCTCCTCGGCGACAAGGCCACGGCGAAGACCTTCTGGCGTCAGGACACGGCGAGCGGCCCCGTGCTCGTGCGCGGCACCCACCTGCTGCGCACGGCGACCAGCCTGCGCGGCGGCAGCACCCTGGCGCTCAACGGCGACAACGCCGACGACAAGAACATCGAGGTGTTCACCTCCGCGACCCAAGTCACCTGGAACGGCCGGGCGTTGGACAGTCACGCCACCGGCACGGGGAGTCGTACCGGAAAGATCCCGGTGGCCGCCCCCGTCCACCTCCCGGCGCTCACCGACTGGAAGCACGAAGAGGAATCCCCCGAAGCAGCCCCGGGTTTCGACGACACGACCTGGCAGGTGGCCGACAAGGAGACCACCAACAGTGTCTCCGGCGTGAACTCGCTGCCGGTGCTCTACGCGGACGACTACGGCTTCCACACCGGCAACACGTGGTACCGAGGCCGCTTCCGCGCCACCGGCAAGGAGACCGGCATCCACCTGGTCTCCGACTCCGGCGGCGGCGCCCAGGCGTTCTCCGCCTGGCTGAACGGCACCTTCCTGGGCAGCTCCACCACGGGCAGCGGTGACTTCACCTTCCCGGCAGGTTCCGTGAAGTCCACCGGCGACAACGTCCTCTCCGTGCTCACCGTCAACATGGGGCACGAGGAGGACTACAACTCCTCCAACGGCAACAAGACCGCGCGCGGCCTGACCAGCGCCTCCCTCGTCGGCGCGCCGCTCACGTCCGTCACCTGGCGCCTCCAGGGCGTACGGGGCGGCGAGGACCTCCAGGACACAGTCCGCGGCCCGCTCTCGACGGGCGGCCTCTACGGCGAACGGGCCGGCTGGTCCCTGCCGGGCTACCCGGACGCCGACTGGAACCGCGTGACCCTCCCGACGACCGACACGACACCCGGCGTCTCCTGGTACCGCACCGACGCCAAACTCGACCTGCCGCACGGCCAGGACACCTCGCTCGGGCTGACGTTCACCGACGACCCGGCACGCAAGTACCGCGCCACGATCTTCGTGAACGGCTGGCAGGTCGGCAACTACGTCAACTACCTCGGCCCGCAGCACACGTTCCCGGTCCCCAACGGCATCCTGAACCCGAACGGCCACAACAGCATCGCCATCGCCGTCTGGAACCTCGACGGCAGCACCGGCGGCCTCGGCAAGGTCTCCCTGACCGACTACGGCAGTTACGCCTCCTCGCTGCGCGTCGCGCAGAACGACAGTCCCCGCTACGACGCCAGGACCTACGCGATGCCGAAGCGCCCAGGAGCGGAGGTCACCCTGGACGTGCCGGACACCGCCCAGCCGGGACAGGCCTTCACCGCGCGGGCGACGGTGCGGGTGCCGAAGGACCGGCCGTCCGCGTCGGACCTGACGGCGTCGCTCGCCGCCCCCGAGGGCTGGAGCGTGGGTTCCCCGAGCCCCGCGTCGGTCAAGCGCCTGCGACCCGGCGCATCGGCCACCTTCACCTGGACGGTCACGCCGCCGACCGAGACGCTGTCGTCCGCCTCCGCGCTCACCGCCACCGCGCGCTACCGGCAGAACGGACGGCAGGCCGTCGGCACCGACGAGCGCATCGTCGGCGGGATACCGCCCGCCCCGCCGGCCGGGAAGAGCGACGTGAGCGACTTGTCGTTCCTGTCGTCCACCAACGGGTGGGGCCCAGTGGAACGGGACACCAGCGTCGGTGAACAGGCGGCCGGTGACGGCCGTCCGATCACCATCGCGGGCGTCGGTCACGTTAAGGGCCTGGGCACCAACTCCGTCAGCGACGTCCAGCTCTACCTCGCCGGGCAGTGCTCGCGGTTGACGGCGGACGTCGGCGTCGACGACGAGACGAACGGGGCGGGCTCGGTGACGTTCTCCGTCATCGCCGACGGCAGGACCCTGGTCACCACGCCGACGATCCACGGCCGACAGGCGGCGGTGCCGATCGACGTCGACGTCAGCGGCGCCCAGGTGGTCGACCTCAGGGTCGGCGACGCGGGCGACGGCAACGGCAACGACCACGGCGACTGGGCGACACCGACGCTGACGTGCGGTTGACCGGGCGCAGGTCGGTCGTCCGAGGCGGCCTCATTCCCCGGCACCACCAAACCCGCCCTGGTGGTCGGGATGCCGCCGGCGTGGAACCTGGCTTCGACGGCGACTCAGGAGTCGGCACCGCAGCAGGTGTCGGCGGACGGCGTCGCCTCGGGCCGGGTCTCGACGGCCGGGGGCCTGGTGGCGTGCACGATCGCCGAGTGCATGCCGTCGGCGACCGGGTGGGTCGGGGTGATCTCGATGTCGGTGAACCCCGCGGCCTCCAGGCCGGTGCGGTACTCGGTGAAGGAGAGTGCGCCGGCGATGCAGCCGACGTAGTCACCGCGCTCGGCCCGCTGTCCGGGGGTGAGCGCGTCGTCGGCGACGACGTCGGACAGGCCGATGCGGCCGCCGGGCCTGAGGACGCGGAAGGTCTCGGCGAACACGGCGGGCTTGTCGGTCGAGAGGTTGATCACGCAGTTGGAGATCACGACGTCGATGGTGTTCGCGGGGAGCGGGATCGCCTCGATGGTGCCCTTGAGGAACTCGACGTTGGTGGCGCCCGCCTTCTCCGCGTTGGCCAGGGCCAGGGCGAGCATCTCCTCGGTCATGTCCAGCCCGTACGCCTTGCCCGTGGGTCCGACGCGTCGGGCGGACAGCAGGACGTCGATGCCACCGCCGGAGCCGAGGTCCAACACGCGCTCGCCCTCGCGCAGTTCGGCCACGGCGGTGGGGTTGCCGCAGCCGAGGGAGGCGGCGACGGCCTCGGTGGGCAGGGCGTCGCGCTCGTCGGCGGCGTAGAGGGCGGAGCCGAAGTTGTCGTCGACCTCGACCGGCTGGGGTCCGCAACAGGCGCTGCCGCCCTCGGTGACCTTCACGGCCGACGCCGCGTACCGCCGACGGACTGTCTCGCGCAGATCGGTGGACTGCTCGCTCATGATTCACTCCCCAGGTGACGGGCCACGGCAGGGGCCCGGAACGGCCTGTATAGATGTTTGTTGATGCAACCTTGCGCCTTGAATCGAAGAACGTCAACATAGAGGCATGTCGAAACAAGAGCTCGAGGTGCTCGGTCAGGACGCCACCTGCTGCCCGGGCCTGGCCGCCGCGCCGCTGGACGAGGACCGGGCGGCCGACCTGGCGAAGGTCTTCAAGGCCCTGGGCGACCCGGTGCGACTGCGCCTGATGTCGATGATCGCCTCGCGCGGGCAGAGCGGGGAGGTCTGCGTGTGCGAGCTGACCCCTGCCTTCGACCTGTCCCAGCCGACGATCTCCCACCACCTCAAACTCCTGCGGCAGGCCGGGCTCATCGACTGCGAGCGCCGCGGCACCTGGGTCTACTACTGGGCGCTGCCCGGCGTCCTGGAAAACCTCGCCGCGTTCCTGAGCGCTCCGCACCCCGCCGGAGTCACCGCGTGAACGCATCCCTCGGCCGCCGCGCCGCCGCCGAGGCGATCGGCACCGGACTGCTGGTGACCGTGGTGGTCGGCTCCGGCATCCAGGCCGCCGAGCTGTCGCCCGATGCCGGCGTTCAGCTCCTCGCCAACTCCCTCGCCACCGTCCTCGGCCTGGGCGTCCTCGTCCTGCTGCTCGGACCGGTCTCCGGCGCGCACCTCAACCCGGCCGTCACCCTGGCCGCCTGGTTCACCGGACGCCGGAGTCCGGACTGCTTCCCCCTGCGAGACGTCGCCGCGTACGTGCCCGCCCAGGTCGCGGGTGCGATCGGCGGGGCGGTCCTGGCCGACGCGATGTTCGCGCGACCGCTCGTGCACTTCTCCACCCACGACCGGTCCGCCGGTCACCTGTGGCTGGGCGAGGTCGTCGCCACGGCGGGACTGATCCTCCTGATCCTCGGCCTGGCGCGGGTCGGCCGCGCCGCGCTCGCTCCCGCCGCGGTGGCCGCCTATGTCGGGGCCGCCTACTGGTTCACCTCCTCCACGTCCTTCGCGAACCCCGCGGTGACGATCGGCCGGGCCTTCACCGACACCTTCGCCGGTATCGCGCCCGCCTCCGTCGCCCCGTTCATCGCCGCCCAGCTGCTCGGCACCGCGCTCGGGCTCGCGGTCGTGGCGGCGGTCTACGTCCCCGACGCGGCCCCAGCGCCACGTGCGCTCGGCCTCCCGAGCAGCGAGCCAGAGCCCGCTTCGTCCTGACTCCCGAAAGAGACACCCGCCATGAGCACCCCCGCCCCGCGTCCTTCGGTCCTGTTCGTCTGCGTCCACAACGCCGGCCGCTCCCAGATGGGCGCCGCCTACCTCACCCACCTCGCCGGCGATCGCGTCGAGGTCCGCTCGGCCGGCTCCGCGCCCGCCGACGCCGTCAACCCGGCGGTCGTAGAGGCGATGAAGGAGGTCGGTATCGACATCTCCGCCGAGACGCCGAAAGTCCTCTCCGTGGAGGCCGTGCGGTCCTCGGACGTGGTGATCACCATGGGGTGCGGCGACGCCTGCCCCGTCTTCCCCGGCAAGCGCTACCTCGACTGGCAGCTGGGCGATCCGGCCGGTCGGGGCGTAGAGGCCGTCCGGCCGGTCCGAGACGCCGTCGAACAGAGGGTGCGCGGCCTGCTCGACGAACTGGGCATTCCCGTCTCGGCGTGATCATGGCGCGGGGCGCGGAGATCAGCCCACCTTTCGCTGTACGTACGGCGTGAGCTGGACCGGTCCGACCAGGCCGTAGGACTGTCTCGCCGATGTGCCGAACACCGTCGGGTTGCTGATCCGGAGCCGGTTGAACAACGGTGTGGCGACCTCGACCTCGATGGTGTTGGTGCCGTGGCGGAGATGGCCGCCGAGGTCCACCACCGGGTTGATCCTGTCGACGGGGGTGAGGTGAGTTCCGTTGACGGTGACCCGGCACGTGTCGCCGACGCTGCCCAGGCGGAGCAGGGCCCCCGTGTCCGAGGTCCAGGTCTTCGGCAGGGTGACCGTCGTTCGGTAGCGGCCGATGCCGCCCACGTCGGCCAGTTCGGGGATCTGCGACCAGGGGAGCAGGGCGTCGAGGACGAGGCTGTGCTTGACGATCGTGGTGGTGGTCGCGGTGCCGCCGGGCTGCCAGTCGTCGACCGTGAGCGTCCACCGGTCGAGGGGGACGGCTGCCGGCACTTCGGGGATCGCCGTGGTGACCTTGCGGCCCGTCGACAGGGTGGTGGTGCGGACACCGGACGTGAAGGCGCGTACGGCCAGTGATCCGTCCGCGAAGAGCGCGCTGTCCGCGTCGGTCGCGACCGCGTGCGGACGGTTCCCGGAGCGGTCCCCGAACAATCCCGGGGCACCCAGCGCGACGACAAGGGTCTCGCCCGGCTGGAGCGTCACCCGGAAGGTGAACGCGTCGCCGTCCTGCGTGTACTGGGCGAGCCGGGTGACCTGCCCGCTCCAGGGATCCAGCAGATACGGGACCGCGCCGGACCCCTTCCGGCGGGTCGCGCGCAGCGTGACGTCGTGGTCGATGAGGGCCACGGCGGGCTTGACCGTCTCGGCGTGCTTGCCGTTGCACAGGTAGTAGAAGTCGGCGTCGTCGGTGACCCGGTGGGCGTTCAGCAGGGTCGACGACACGGAGTAGACGGCGTCGGAGGTCACGCCGAGTTCCGCGAACGCCGCGCCGACCAGGGTCTTGTCGGTGATCTGACGCACGTTCGACAGAGCGAGCAACTGGGCGGTCAGAGAACGCAGTTCGGCCTGCTCCCCGGTGTCGGGGAGGCCTGGGGTGAGGGCCTGGTCGAAGGCGCCGAGGAGCACGGTGGGCAGGCCCGCACGCGCGAACTTCAGGAGTCTGCGGGCGTCCGCGACGGCGAGCGTGGGGGTGGAGCCGTAGAAGAAGTCGCCTTCGAGGAACAGGGCCTTGTAGGCGGGCCCGTCGGGTGCGAGGCGTCTGCCGGAGACCTTGGCGGTGGGCAGGTCGAGCAGGGGACCGCTCAGGAACTGGTGGGTCCAGCCGAGCGGGACGCCCGTCGAGGTCAGCCAGGACGCGCCGATGCCGGTGGCCGTGTAGCCGGTCTGCCGGAAGACGGCGATGTCCGCGCGGGCGGTGCCCGACTGGAGTACCTCGTGGACGCGGCCGAGGTAGGCGGCGATGTCGGGCACATGGCGCCAGGTCGGCTGCCGGGGCCCCCACGACTCGCCGTATCCCGGGGCCCCGCTGTACGGGCTGAACGCGGCGAAGCCGGGCCAGCTGACGCCTGGTGCGGTGGCGTAGGAGAAGCCGTGGATCACGGTCTGGTTGACGCCCGCCGCGTACGCGCCGCCCATGGTGCGCAGGAACTTGTCCCAGGTGGTGTTGTAGGCGCCGCCCGCGTACGCGCCCGCCTCGCAGGACAGGATGCGGTGACCGGCCATGTCCCGTCCGCCGGCCAGGCAGCGGTAGTCGTCGAGGTTCTTGAAGCCGAGCGATTCGCCCTCGGGGATGTCGAGCACGGCCGCCGAGGCGATCGCGTCGGTCTGGAGGCCGTACGGCTGGGAACGCATCTGCATGCCGTGTCCGTGCGCCCAGGACGTGAGCGCGCCGAGGTGGTGCTTGTTGAAGAGTCCGGAGACGGTCTCCCAGAAGTCGTGCCGGATCTCCTGGGTGAGCCGCGCCTCGAAGGCGAAGATCTGGTTGCCGTTGTCGAGGACCACGGCTGGCAGATACGGCAGCAGGTCCCGTCCCGTGTGCTCGCGGAAGGCCGCGGGCAGGCCGGGCGTCCACTGCAGCCCCTTGGTCTCCAGCTCGACGGAGTCCTCGAAGAAGGTGCCGCCCGCCGATCTCAGGAGTTGACGGAGCGTGGAGTCCAGGATCGTGGAGTCCCAGTAGCGGGTGACGGCCGCGGTCCCCGCCACGCTGAAGTGGTCGACGACGTACGCGGCGGGGGAGGAGTGCGGCCCTGCCTCGGGCTGCTGGCCCGAACCCCGTTGCCAGTACGACAGGATCACCCAGGTCGCCGAGTCGGGCGGCGTCCAGCTCAGACGGCCGTCCGACACCTGGCCGGTGAGGTCGGTGACGCTCTCGGCGTCCAGTCCGGTCGCCTTGCCGCTGGAGTAGGCGGTGTTGACGCGGGCGGCCTGCACGGCGACGAGCTTCTGCTGTGTGACACCCGAGGCTGCCGCGTAGACGGAGGCCGGCACCGGGCCGTCGTAGGCCGCACCGGCGGTCAACGTGGCCTTGCCGTAAGCGAGTTCCTTCACCGCGGCGTCGTCGTCCGGGGTCACTCCGGGCACGGCGACGGGCCAACTCGGGCCCAGGGTGAGGTCGATGGTCAGTCCGCGTCGGGCGGCCTGGCGCAATGCGGCCGTCACACCGGCGCGCCAGGCCGGGCTGCCCCATCCGTGGCGGGCGGTGTCCAGTACGGAGGTGTCGGTGATGCTGTGGTGCACTGCCGCGATCTCGGCGCCGCCGAAACCCGCGTCGGCCATCTGGTCGACCTCTCGCGCGATCTCCACCGGGTCCACCAGCCCGTCCGGCCACCACCAACGGAACCTGGGCCGGACCGACGTGGCCGGTCGGGCGAACCAACTCGCCGTGGGCGCGGCCGTGTTGGGGCGAGTGGCCCCGGAGGATGTGGCGGCGCTCGCCGTCGGACCGAGTGTCGCGAGGACGCCCGTCGTCAGGGCGGCGGCCATGACGGACCGGCGGGTCGCACCGGCACGCTGCGGGTGGGTTTCGTGCATGGTTCAGCCCCAACTTGTCACGGGTGAGCGGGTGTTGAATCGTTTCATTTACTGCGAATGCGGGAACCGTAATTCGCTCTCTGAAGTGAGGTCAAGAGGGATGACAACGATTCAGGGAAGTGAGAAGTGGGGTGTGTCGGTGAAGCGGTGTGCCTCGGGGCGGGGTGCTGGCCCGGACCCGGGTCGGCCTGGAGGGGCGTGCGTCGGGCCGGGGTCTGTTGAATCGGGCGGGGGGAGTGGTGTCGGCGACCTCGGTGATGGACGTGTGATCGCCGGGGGCCCGTGATGTTCCGCCGGCTCCAAAAGCCGTTGACGTACGGGGACTTGACCTCGGGGCTCGGTCGGCGCGCCGCGGTGCCCGCGACGCTGTCGCCCCCTGAACCGGACGAGAAGGCGCGGCTGGTTCACTCCCTGCACAGTGAGCTGCGCGGCGACGACGGACACGTCACGGCGACAGCGGTACGCGTTGCCAGGACCGCCGACCATCTTGCCGTGGCCCGGCCGCCCGTAGAACGGGCGGTCCGGCACTCTCGATCACTGCTCCGACCTTTGCTCACCTGCCGCCGGTGCTTCCCCGTCCCTCACGGACGCACGCGGATGATCGTCTTTCCCTTGCGTCGCTCGGTCGGATTGAGTGCGGCGACGGCGTCGTCGAGGGACGAGATGTCGTCGATGTTCGTCCGCAGTCGTCCGTCCCGGACCCGCCGCACGATCTCGCCCAGTTCGGCACGGTCGACCTCGACGACGAAGTCCACCGTCAGGCCGTCGGCAGGCCGCGCCTCGACTGGGCCGACGACGGACACCAGGGTTCCTCCAGCCTTGATCAGGGCGGCGGACCGCTTCTGAATGTCGCCACCGATGACATCGAAGACCAGATCGACGCTGCCGACGTCTTCCAGCGCGTCGTTCTCGAGGTCGATGAACTCGTGCGCGCCGAAGTCGAGTGCCTTCTGACGGTCGGCGGCACGCCCGGTGCCGATGACATAGGCGCCGGCCTCGCGTGCGAGCTGGGTCACCATCGTCCCGACGGCCCCGGCCGCGCCATGGGCGAGGACGGTCTGGCCGGCCTGAAGGCGGCCGTGCTGGAACAGCCCCTGCCACGCGGTCAGACCTGAGATGGGCAGGGACGCGCCTGCCGTGAAGTCGACGTCCCCGGGGAGCGGTGCGAGGTTGCGTGCCTCGATCGCCACGTACTCCGCCAGGGTGCCGTCACGATGCCAGTCGGCGAGGCCGAACACCCGCTGCCCGACCGACAGCCCCGTCGTGCCGTAGCCGAGCGCGCTGACCACTCCGGCCAGCTCGTGGCCGGGGATCGACGGGGTCCTGTCACGGCCGGCGCGGTCGGTCCAGGTCGAGGGCCACTCCAACTCGGTCGGGACGAATCCCGACGCGTGAATCCGAACGACGACGTCGTTGATGGCCGGCTGCGGCTCGGGCCGCTCGGCCAGCGTCATCCCGGCTGTTCCCGCAGCCTGGTCTGTCACCACGATCGCTTTCATGGGACTCGTTTCCTCGGTTCTTTGACTCTGTGGATTTTGGTGGGAATTCCGCAGGGGGCGGAAAGTCGGCTTGGCTGTCCGCCCGTCCTCATGTCTCCGACTTTAGGCGCGGAGTAGCCCAGGGGTGTGGTCCATTTCCAGGGCAAATCCTTGGGCCACTCCGGTATTCGCCCTGCGTGTCGATCCGGCTACGTGCGCCGATGCCACCCGTGGCGAACAGCAGGGCGCCCGTGGCGGAGAGCGTCTGTGGTGGGTGGGCGAGTGAACCTCGTCGGCCGTTCCGGGGCTTTGGAAGAGCGCGGCGATGCCGGGTCGACAGGTGGGGTACCTACTCCCTGTTCGAGGCGACGACGAGATTGCGGTGATAGCGCATGAGGACCTGGTTGCCCTTGGCCGCCGTGCCACGTCTTGCCTGCGCGTTGGTCCTCGGGGCCGCGGTCGGCGTGGCCGTCGGACCGGCGACCGACGCGGCGCTGGGTGTGCTGGCCGGAATCGCCGCGATGGAACTGTTCTTCGTGGTGTCGGGCTGGGCGGTGCTGTGGCCGATGGATGCCGACGCCACTCACCGCAACGCGCGACGCGAGGACTTCCGGCCCGTCACCGAGGAACTCGTGGTGGTCCTGGTGGCGCTGTGCGGACTGGTCGCGATCGTGCTGCTCCTCCTGCACGGCGGCGAGTCCGACACCGGCCACGCCGCGACCGCCCTGTGCGGGGTCTTCACGGCCTGGGCCGCCCTGCACCTGATGTACGCCACCCGATATGCCTACGTGTACTACGAGTCCGGGAACGGCATCGACTTCAATTCGGACGATCCGCCGGCGTACCGGGATTTCTTCTACTTCAGCTACAACCTCGGAATGACCTATCAGGTGTCCGACACGGATGTCTCGAGTTCCACGATCCGGTCGATCGTGCTGCGGCACTCGCTGATGTCCTACCTCTTCGGCACGAGCATTCTCGCCACGGCCATCAACCTCGTGGTGGGCATCGTGAGTGGTTGACGGTACCGAGCACCGGATGCCTGGTGGCCTGTAGTCCGCCGCCGCGACGCGATTCGCCGTCGCAAAAGTGCTGATACGGTATGAAAAGTTTGTTTTCTGCCTCCGCCTTCCTGCGTCTCCGAGGAGCAGGCATGCCAAGCGAACCAGCACCGATCAGCGATGCCGCCCGTCACGCCCTTCAGCAAGAGCTAGCCGACCTCCACACCGAACGCGGGACGGTCGCGGCGACACTGCGGGACTCCGACTCGGTGGTCGGCGACAGAGCCGACGAAGCCGATGAGCTGCAACGTGCGGACGAGGTCAGGCGCCTCGACGACCGCATCTCCGAGGTCACCACACGGCTGAGCGAGGCGGACGTGGCAGGCCCGCCTTCCACGACCATGGTCGGGGTGGGCAGTACCGTCACCGTGCGGTTCTCCGATGGCTCGGTGGAGACCGTCCACATCGGTGAGACGGCCGCAGCGAGCGACCAGATGCTGGTCACGGCCGACAGCCCCCTTGGACGCGCCCTCCTCGGCCGCGGTGCCGGGGACACGGTCAGCTACGACGCCCCCGAGGGGCAGGCCGCAGCGGTGGTGGTGTCCGTGGGGGAGTCGCCCGACCGCAGCGGCTGAGGGTGCGTTCCTCGCCGCCGCGGCCAGCGGTAATGCTCAGGGGCGCCGTCGGGTCTCAGACGCGCCAGTGCACCTTGAACACCCACGCATGCTGCCCCGCCTTGCGTGCCGCTTCGGGGACGTCGATCACCAGCGCCCCGTTGCTGAGGGTCCAGGTCAGGGGGCGGCCGTGGCCGAGCATCGTCACCTTGTCGCCGCTGCGGATGGGGATCGGCGCTTCGACGGTGAGTTTGGCGCTCGGCCTGGTCAGGGAGTGGATGTAGAAGGCCTCGTCCGGGCGGACGGTGAAGCGCAGGTCCTCGCCCAGTTCGGCCATCCGGGACCAGTACGTGGTGTCGTAGATCGCCTCTCCGTTGGTGCGCAGCCAGTGGCCCGTCTCGCGGAGTCGGGTCTGCATGATCTCGGGGATCGTGCCGTCGGCCCGCGGGCCGATGTCGAGAAGGAAGTTGCCGTTCTTCGACACGATGTCGACGAGGTTGTGCACGACTTCCTCGGCCGTCATGTAACCGTCGTCCGGGGTCGCCTGGTTGTAGCCGTAACTGAACGGGTCGAGGCCGCGGCTGGACTCCCACTTGGCGACGACGGTGTTGTCGTACGTCGTGTACTCGGGCGTGGTGAAGTCGTGGAAGGCGATCCCTGAACGGTCGTTGACGGTCACGTCGATCGGGCGGCGACGGTTCTTGGCATGGTTGAAGTACTCCGCCAGCACATGGAGGCTGTCGTTGGCGCCGCCGATGTCGCACCAGATGAGCTCGGGGTCGTAGCCGTGGATCAGTTCCAGCATCTGCGCGGCCTGATACTCCGTCACATAGTCCTTGCCCGCGGTGTATCCGGTGTACGGCACCGGCTGGAGGGTGTACGGATTGCGCGGGGCGTGGCCCATCCACGGGCTGTCCGGGTTGAACCACTCCGGCATCGAGAAGTAGAGCCCGCGGTGGAGTTCGGGCGTGTGGCGGCGTGACGCCTCGAAGAGTTCCTTGACCAGGTCCCTCCTGGGGCCCATCTTCACGGCGTTGCGGTCGGAGACCTTGGTGTCCCACAGCGCGAAGCCCTCGTGGTGCTTCGAGGTGAGCACGTGGTATTGGGCGCCCGCGTCCCGGAACAGTTCCACCCAGGCCCGTGGATCGAACTTCTCTGCGGTGAACCGCGGAATGAAGTCGTCGTACGCGAAGTCCTCGCCGTAGGTGTCCCGGTGGTGGGCGTACGTCGGGTTGTTCGGGTCCTGCATCTGATCCCAGTACCACTCGGCGTACTGCTTGCCGACCGGCGCCCAGGCGGGCACCGAGTAGACGCCCCAGTGGATGAAGATCCCGAACTTGGCCTCCTGGAACCAGTACGGAGCCTGATGGCCCGTCAAGGAGGTTTCGGTGGGCTGGTAGTTCGCGACGCCGAGGGTCAACCGGCTTGTCCGCGAGGTGACTTGGGTGCCGCGGCCGGTGACGGTCACCGAGCCGTCCTGGGGCGTGCCCGGCGCGGTGCCCGCACGGTTGCGGATGCCCATCCGGACCCGGGCCTGTTCGCCGGGGTCCAGTCGGCGGACCCGGGCGGCCTCGACGGTGCGTGCCCCCGGAACCTCGACGTGTACCGTCACGCCGTCCGCCGCCAGGACGGCGACCGTGCCCGCGTTGACGACGGTGGCTTCGATGCTCTGGGCGCCGGACGCTTCCAGAAGCGAGTTCGTCGACCGCGCCTCGCGCAGGGCCAACGCGCGTCCCTGGGCGGCGGGTTGCAGGGACAGCGCGAACACATGCAGCGACGCCTTATTGGCCTGGGCCGGGCTGGTCACCGGCAGGGTGATCGCCACGGCGTCGCGCTGCGGGTCGAGCCACAGCTCGGATGTGCCGATCCCTACCCGGTGTTCGTCCTTGGAGCCGTCCGGGGCGTAGCGGTAGGGCGCCGACAGGGATCCGCCCGTGGCGTACCAGTCGGCTCCGCCGAGGGTGGCGGTCGTGGTCGAGCCGTCCGCGTAATGGACCGTGGCTTGGCCTGTGGCGTTGCCGTAGCTGCCCGCGGTGAGGAAGAGGGCCGAGAAGTAGCGGCCTGTGGGCAGTTCGACGCGTTGTCCGAGTGCGACGACGTTGTTCTTCGCGCCGGTGCCCGAGGCCGGGAAGACGAAGGGTGTGCCGTCGACTTCGACCCGGCCGGCGGGGAGTTCCTCGCCCGGGAAGGTGTAACCCGAGCCGTCGAAGTCACCGCCGCGTGCGGAGGTGGTGTCGATGCCGTCGTTGTCGTAGAGGGAGTCGAGGGGGACAGGGACGGGGTCGGGGACGGGAGCCCACGGCCCGGTGTGTTCGGTGAGGGGTTCGGCGTGCGCGGCGGTGGCCGAGGGGAGGGGAAGGGCTGCTGCTACGGCGACTCCGGCCGCGGTGCCCAGGACTTGACGTCTCGGATACGTACCCATGAGCGGCTCCCATTCATCGGATGTCTGATGATTGAGGGGAGGTGCAACCGCTGTCAATGGTGCGATCGGAGAAGGGAGTTGGGAAATACATGGGATGTCAGGGTAGGCGGCTCGGCAGGGGCGTCCGGCTCGTGGTGGAGGCGTTCGGCTGGTGACGCGGAGGATGACCGTTGCCAGGCCGCGCGGAGGGTCAGGCCGCTGGTGCGAAGGCCGTGATGGCGTCGGCGAGGTCCTCCGGCGCCTCCAGCGGGATCAGGTGACCGGTGGACGGGATCACCGTGAACTCCGCCTGGGACAGGTAGGGCAGAAGGTCGGCGCGGAGCACGTCGGCCGGCTCGACCTGGTCGTTCTCCCCGGCGATGACGAGGGCGGGGACGTTGATCATGCTGGTGTGCTTGGTGATGTCCTCCGCGATGCCGTGCAGCGGCCACTCGGTGCGGCCGGCGTCGGCCCCGGCTCGCGAGTCGACGGCGACCCGTGCCTTGAGCGACGCGGGCAGTCGGGTCGCGGTGAGGATGTGGTCGCGTGCCCCGGCCACGGACTCGTCGGAGTCGTAGGCGTGGGACAGGGCTTCCTGGTACTCGGGTGTGATCTGAGCGGAGGGCTTCGCCGGCCCGGAGCCGACGAGGACGATGCCGCGCAGGCCGGCGGGCCGGGTCGCCGCGACCAGTTGTGCGACCTTGCCCCCCATCGAGTGCCCGACGAGGACGTGGTCGGTGACGCCCGCGTCGGCGATCACGGCGAGCGTGTCGTCGGCGAGCTGGCCCAGCGTGCAGGGGCCGGGCAGACCGTTGGAGCGGCTCCATCCGCGGAAGTCGACGGTGAGCACGGCACGGCCCGGGAGGCGGTCGACGACGAGGTCCCAGGTGCGGGCCGAACCACCCCAGTAGTGCAGGAACACCAGGGTCGGTTCGGTCCCCGGCCGATGGTCGTAAACGGGCAGCGGCATCGGCTGTGTCGTGTTCATCGTGGTTCTCCCGGTGACTGTCCAGGGCGATTTCCCTGTGCAGTCATTGAAGCCCGCTCGCCCAGGCAGGACATCGGCGTGACTGGTCGGCCGATGGTGGAAAATGGACACGTGACCGTGATCCGGCAGATGAGCTACCAGCCCGCGGAGCGCCGCGCGGCCACGGTCGAGACGATGACGTTCGACCGCCTCCGTGAGTTGAACGACGGCGGTACGCAGCGTGCCGACTTCCATGTCCTCGCCGTCGTCGACGCCGGGCACGGCTCCCTCACGGTGGACTTCCTCCGGCACCCGCTCAAGGAGCGCTCCGCGGTGTGGATCCCTCCCGGCGCGGTCCACCAGTGGGACGACATCACCGGCGTCGCGGGACACCTCGTGCTGTTCGTGCCGACCGCGCCGGTCACCCACGCCACCCGGGACCTCGTGGCGTCCCCGGACCTGGCCGCGCACTGGAGCATTCCCGACGCCGACTGGCCGTACGTCGACGCCGCACGCAACCATCTCTTCCTCGAGGCGTCGGCCCCAACCGGGGACCTCTCGACGGAGCTGCCGGACATCCTGTTGTCGGCACTCGTCGCCCGGCTTCGGCCGCCGCACGCCGAAGCACGGTTCTCACATCCCGTGTTCCGGGTGTTCCGGACCAGCGTCGAAGCGCACTTCCGGGAACATCACGACGTCGGCTACTACGCCCGCGCTCTGGGATACGCGCCCCGCACCCTCTCGCGAGCCGTGCAGCAGGTCAGCGGCCGTACGGCGAAGGGATACATCGTCGACCGGATCGTCCTGGAAGCCGAACGGCTCCTCGCCCACGACCGCCTCACCGCGGCCCGCTGCGCCAACGTGCTGGGGTTCCCCGACGCGTCCAACTTCTCGGTGTTCTTCCGCAAGGCGACAGGGATGCCGCCGGGCGCGTGGCAGGCGGCGCCGGCCGTCACGCGTGGGCAGGCGCACCCGTGAAGGGCACACGGAGGCAGTGCTCAAGTCCCTTGGGTGGGGCTGGGGTTGGGAATGGCGTGGTGCGCCGCGGCCGCGCTGAAGGGAGCGTCGTCACTCCGCTCACCGTGACCGCCTCAGGAGAAGTCCGCTGCGGTGATGCTGTCGGAATGTCCGGACGGCCACTCCACCAGCTCGATCCGGTAGCCGTCCGGGTCCGTGAGCCACGACGTCTTCGGACCGTCCGGGCCGCCCGGGAACTGGAGGGGCCCCGGCTCCAGGCCGGCTTCGGTCAGTGACTTGAGGGTGTCGGTGAGCGTGTCCACCTGGATCGCGAGGTGGTCGAAACCGGTGCCCACGTCGACGCGCCCGTCGGCGGGACAGTGGACCAGTTCGAGCGAGGCCGCCGGCTCGCCGGGGAAGGCGAGGATCACAAGACGAGCCCCGTCGCCGATCTCGACTCTCCCCAGTTCGCCGTAGCCCAGGGCGGTGTAGAAGCCGAGCGAGCGGTCCAGGTCGGTGACGCGGTAGGAGACGAAGAGCGTCTTCACGCGGCCTCCCCGGGTCGGCGCACCTGGTAGCGGAGGTGGGTGACGTCCCGGTCGTCGAGCCGTCGGACGAGGTCGAGTTCGATGTGATCACCACCGAGATGGTCGAACAGCCGTCGCCCCTCCCCGAGGAGGACCTGCACCAGGTGGATCTCCATCTCGTCCAACTGCCCGGCCCGGAGCAGCGCTTGGGCCGCCCCCGCCCCATGGACCATGACCGGCCGGTCCCCGGCGGCGGCGCGAGCCTGACGGGCGCACTCCTCGACGTCGGTGACGAAGCGCGCGTGGCCGGGGGGTACGTCCCCGTCATCCACGTGGTGGGTGAGGACGAGTACCGGCACGCCGTCGTGATGGTCGCCCTGCCAGCGATCGGCGAGTTCGAAGGTCCGCCTGCCCGAGATCACCGCGCCGGTCGCCAGCGCTTCGCGGTAGACCTGTCCGCTCGGACCGTCGGACTTCCGGTCGTCCAGCCAGTTGAAGAGCCGTCCACCGTCGCGTCCGAGCTCCTGACCTGGCCGATCGTCCGGCCCGGCGATAAAGCCGTCGAGCGACATCGACATGTAGAGCCGAATCGGACTGTTCATCCTGGCCTCACTCTCTCCTCCATGACAACGGGATCCGGCGTCTCCCGGGCCGCCGACGGGGCGGCCTTGTCATAGGGAGGACTTCAGGCAACCTGCAAACTCATCGGCGCGCCAGGCAGACGCCCTCGCCACCCGGCCCGTTGGTGAGGTCAGGATCGGCCTCCCCTTGGAGCCTTCGGACACGCCCGTACAGCCGAACCGGGCGGACACTGGTCCTCAGCACTCCTCAAGGCCTTCCGGCCGTGGAGGAACAGGCCAACAGGAGGCGGGCAGATGGCCGTGACGGATCGACCGGCGAAGTTCGCGATCGTGGGCACCGGCTGGAGATCGGAGTTCTTCCTGCGGGTTGCCGCCGAGCTGCCCGGGCGGTTCGCCGTCACCGGGGTCCATTCGCGGTCGGCCGCGAGACGCGAGGAGCTGGCGCACCGGTTCGGAACTCTCGCGGTGGACTCCGTGGAAGAGGCGGCCAAGCAGGGCGAGCCCGACTTCGTGATCGTCGCGGTGCCCTGGCCGGCCGCGCCGGAGATCACGCAGCAGATCGTCGAACTCGGTGTCGCCGTCCTTGAGGAGACCCCACCCGCTCCGGACCTCCCCATGATGCGAGCGCTGTGGTCCCGGGTGGGTGCACGGGACCTGGTGCAGGTGGCGGAACACAACATGTTCATGCCCGCGCACCGAGCTCGGCTGCGGATGGTCAAGGAAGGACTGGTCGGCGAGCCCACCGGCGTGCAGGTGACCTCGAACCACCTGTACCACGCGGTGTCGATCATGCGCGGACTGCTCGACGTGGGACGTGGGCCCACGACGGTGATCGCCAACTCCGTCAGCACGTCCCTGGTCGAACCCATCGCCTTCGGGGGCGCCTTCTCGGACAACCCTGATCCCGTCCCGCGTACGGCGACACTCGCGATCCTCGACT
The DNA here is from genome assembly GCF_036187565.1 of Streptomyces sp. NBC_00252. Classification (NCBI taxonomy): domain Bacteria; kingdom Bacillati; phylum Actinomycetota; class Actinomycetes; order Kitasatosporales; family Streptomycetaceae; genus Streptomyces; species Streptomyces sp. NBC_00252. The sequence goes on from NZ_CP108087.1 coordinate 9,793,242, forward strand.
TCGGAGGCGGCCGCACGGGCCTGTACGACTTCACCGAGAACCAGTGGTGGAACCCCCTGCGGCACAGGAGGCTCACCGTGCGGGGAACGGGCGGCGAGATCGTCGACGATCGCGTGGTCTTCCTCGAGGACCCGCGCACCGTCGTGGAGTCCGTCGTGACGCGCCGTCAGACCGGTCTCGACATGAACCTGGAGGGATTCTTCCTGGACAGCATCGCGGTGAACGGCCGTGCCATGTACCGCAATCCCTACCGCCCCGCTCGTCTGTCCGACGAGGACATCGCCGCCGCGACCATCGTCGAGCGGATGTCCATGTGGGTTCGTGGCGAGGGTCCGCCTCCGTACCCGTTGGCGGACGGGCTCCAGGACCATCTGCTGGGCCTGGCGATCGAGGAGTCGGCCCGGCTCGGTCGACCCGTCGTCACCGAAACGGAGCCCTGGGCCGACGCCATCGGCCCTGACTTCGAGGCGGGAGTACCGGGAGAATCCTGAAGCCGTGCGACCGGGTGGGCGCATGACGGTCGATCAGCCCGACCTCACGCCTGGGAAGCCTTGCCGGACCGGGGGCTACGCGGCCCTTGCGGGCAGGCAGCCCCGCAGGCGAACACTTCGACGTCGAGGACGTGCACCCCGGAGTTGCCTCGTGCGATCCCCGCGGACACCGCCCCGGAGTCGTGCAGCAGACTCTTGCCGCACCAACAGCACGCCCACCCGTCGTACTGCGCCTTGCTCAACCGTTCGACCGGGGGCGGCTCGGGGGCTTGTGTCATGGCCGGTCCGCGACGGGGACCAGGTGGTACGCCTCACGGCAGGAGTTGCAGGCGAAGTGCGCCGCACCTTCCGCGTCCTGCACGAGTCGGGCCGTAGCGCTGTACGCCTGGTGCCAGGCGCACCAGGGGATGCCAATGACCGGCGGGACGGTCGGCTGTCTGCCTGGTCCCGTGGGGTGCTGCATGTGGATGGCTCCTCCGTCGCGCGTTCTGTCCGAACTTCGCGCGGAAGGCCTCTCACGGATGCAGCCGGGCACCAGAGTTTTACCGGGCCGCCCTTCCACGTCCGCAGGGCGCCGGTATGCCGACATACGGCAGGGTCAAACGGGCGTGACCGACGTCCCGCCCCAGTCCTCCGGGGCAACATCCGCGAGCGTCTCCGAGAACGTCCATCGGTGGCCCGCGAGGTCGTCGGCGGTGTACTGCCGTTCGCCGTACTCGAAATCGGTCGGTTCCATGACGATACGGGCGCCGTGCCTACGGGCCTGGTCGCAATGTGCGCGGACGTTCTCCACGCGCACCATCACCGAGTGGGTGACCTCGCCGGGGCGCGGCGGGCGGCGATCATTTCCCGTATCCCCGACGATGACGGCACCGTCGCCGAACCCGAGCTGCGCGCGGTGGTCCTCGCCGATCCGTACCCGCTCGGCGAACCCGAAGGCCGCGCCCAGCCAGGCAACCGCCGCCCGTACATCGGGATAGATCAGAACGGGGATCACCGTCGATGCGGGGATGGAGCGATTCGGCTTCATGTCCGACTCCAGACCTGTGGATCGTGTCGCGGTGTGCGCCACTGAAGCACAGGGTTCCCGATCCCGCCGGCGTCGCTCGGTCGGGGTGCGGGTCGAGCAGGCCAGTAATGACGGCAGCCTGCTCGACCTCTCCGGCACCGACCGGTTCAGGCCGCACGGGAAGCGCTGCGCCGAGCCGTTCGAGGTGGGCGGGACGCAGAGCGGTGGGTCAGCCGGGCCAGGTACCGGTCAGACGGCGGGTGGCCACCGCGCCGCCTCGGTCGACGGCCGCCTTGACTCCCGCGAAGATCGCGCCCTGCAGGACGGCGGCCGTCAGCACCTCGCTCCAACCGCGGTCCTCGTCGGTGGCGTCGGGCGCGTCCTGGTCGTTACCGACCGTCTTCCAGACCTGTCGGAACAACGCGCTGGCCGCCAGGCCGCTGAGCGCTCCGAGCACCAGGCCGACGGGTTTGTAGGCCACCTTGGAGGATTTCATCCTGAGCCCTCCTACCTCTTCTTGCGGCGGAGCAGCACGTAGACGGCCACCAGGGCCGCGCTCGCGGCTATCAGGACGGTGCGGTTGTTCCGTACGGGCTCAGGAGCGTTGTCCTGCCACACCTGCTCGGCCTGCGACGCCTTGGTCTTCAGCTGGTCCACGGCTACGGCTGTCTTGTCCTTGACCGCGTCGGGCACCTTGTCCTGAAGCACCTCCGACGCTTCGGAGACCTTCGCCTTGGCCTGACCCGTCAGTTCCGCGGTCTTCGCCGTTGTCTGTTCCTTGAGCGCGGCGGCCTTCTCCTGCGCGCGAGCCTTGACGTCCGCCTTGTCGGCCAAGGCCTGAACGGTCTCGCCCAGCTCGTGCCGGGTCTGCTCGACCTGCTCGCGCAGGTCGTCCGTGTCGGCTGCGATGGGTTCGTCGTGGGGCGGTTGCGTCATCGTTTGACACTCTCCTTGATCTCGGCCAGATCGGCCTTCACGCTGTCGATGGTCTGCTCAGGGGCTGGCGGAGCCGCTTGGGCGACTTCCTTCTTCCCGGTAAGGGCCAGCACGGCGGCGGCCGCTCCGAGAAGGGCGGCCACGATCAGGGCGGCGGCCCACACCGGCAACGGCACGGCCAGAGCGGCGATCCCGGCGGCGACCAGCGCCTGCAGGGCGAGGAAGCCGACCAGGCCCGCCCCGCCGAACAGGCCGCCGCCCTTGCCGTAGCGCTTGCCCTTCTCCGTCATCTCCGCCTGCGCCAGCCGCATTTCGCCGCGTATCAGGTCCGTCAGCTGCTGAGAGGCACGCTGCACCAGCTCGCCGACCGGCTCTTCGGGGCTGCCGCCGCGCCCATGGGTACTGCCGGGCGTATGCCGGCTTGCCTGGTCCATGATTCGCCTTTCTTCGCGGTGGGAACCGAGTACCCCCGAATCGGCGAAAGTGACGTCGTGGGGCAGGGTCCGGCTGCACGTGTTCGTGCGGCGGCGCTTGAATGCCGTCGACCGGGGTCGAGGGGCTGTGCTCCGCGGGCCCACGGAGTCATGTCGGACGCGCGCCGGCCGCTCTTCGCCGAAGCCCCGGACATGCTGACGGCTCCCGTCCTGTGAACCAGGGGGAGCCGTCCAGGTGGTGCGGGTGTGTACCGACGATCGGTCAGGCGTGACGGTGCGAGCGTCGGTTGCCGGTGACCAAGCGGTAGAGGATGAGCAGGATCAGGGATCCGACGATCGCGGCGATCCAGGTGGAGAGGTCGAAGAACCCGTCGATGGAGTCGACGCCGAAGATCACCTTGCCCAGCCAGCCGCCGAGCAGACCGCCGACGATGCCGATGAGCATGGTGACGATGATGCCGCCCGGGTCCTTGCCCGGCATCAGCAGCTTGGCGATGGCTCCGGCGAGCAGGCCGATGATGATCCACGCGATGATTCCCATGGTGCGTCTCCGCTTCCGCTTCTTCGAACAAAAGGCTGTGTCAGCTCTTCGTGTGCGCCGAACGAGCTCGAACAAACGTGTTCCGTCAGGATTAGGTGTCGCCGTGCCGCCGCGCCCCGAACTTGCTGCCGCCCCGCAGCCGTGATCGCGCCTGCGCCGCGGGCCGACACCGGGCAGGCCACCGGACCGTAACGCCTGTCTCTCCCGCTTGACCTGAGTAGACCTGTCTGTCTAGTCTGTATCGCGATTAGACAGACAGGTCTACTCATACATGGGACGGGAATGGTCATGACGAAACTCTCGGTCGTCCAGGCGTCCATACCGGCGCGCGCGTCGGATGCCGCGACTGTCGACGCCGGATCCGGATCCGGCCCCGCTGCCCCATTCGCTCGGGGCCGGCGGCTGCCACCGAACGTGGCGTTGTACGTTCTCGCCTGGATCACCATCTCCTTCCTGGCGGCCTCCAGCGCGCCGACCCCGCTCTACGCGACCTACCAGGCCGAATGGGGCTTCGACCCGATCACCACGACCGTGGTCTTCGGCGTCTACGCGGTGGCCGTGCTGCTCGGGCTGCTCACCATGGGCAAGCTCTCCGACCACGTCGGCAGGCGGCCGGTGCTGCTGGCCGCGCTGGCGGCGCAGGCCGCCTCGATGCTGGTGTTCGCCACCGCCGACGGCGTGCCGGGGCTGATGGTCGCCCGGATCGTCCAGGGGCTGTCGACCGGCGCCGCGCTCGGCGCGATCGGGGCGGGGATGATGGACATCGACCGCCCACGCGGCACGATCACCAACGCGGTCGTCCCGGGCATCGGCACGGCGACCGGCGCGCTGGTCTCCGGCCTCGTGGTCCAGTTCCTGCCCGCCCCCACGCATCTGGTCTACCTGGGGCTGCTCGCGGTCTTCGTCCTCCAGGCCGTCGCCGTCGCACTGATGGCGGAGACGGTGACCCGCAAGCCGGGGGCGCTGGCCAGCCTGGCGCCGGAGATCAAGCTGCCGCGTGCCGTACGCCGCCCGATGCTGGTGGCCGCGCCCGTCCTGTTCGCCGTCTGGGCGCTGGCCGGGCTGTACGGGGCGCTCGGCCCGTCCCTCGTGCGGCAGTTGACCGGTTCCACGTCCGAAGTCCTGGGCGGGCTGAGTCTGTTCGTGCTCGCGGGGGTGGCTGCCGTCTCGGTGCTGGTCCTGCGGAAGGCGGCGACCCGGACGGTGATGCTCACCGGCATCCTCGCGCTGCTCGCCGGGGTGGCCCTGACCCTCGTCTCCCTTCGCGACTCCTCACCCACCGGCTTCTTCGTCGGCACCGCCATCGCGGGCGTCGGCTTCGGCAGCGGGTTCCAGGGCGGCATCCGTACGGTGATGCCGCTGGCCCGGCCGCACGAGAGCTCCGGCGTGCTGTCCCTGCTCTTCGTCGTCTCCTACCTCGGCATGGGGGTGCCCGCCGTGATCGCCGGCTTCCTCGTCGTCCACGCGGGCGGACTGACCGACACCGCGCAGGAGTACGGCGTCGCCGTGATCGTCCTCGCGGCGTTCGCGTTGTTCGGGCTGCTGCGTGGCGGCCGGGACGGGGCGGGGATCCCGCAGGGCCGGCGAGTGGACGGCAACACCTGAGAGGGACCCCGGCCGGGGCATAATGTAGACAGATCTGTCTGAAGGAGTGACCGTCATGGCGAGCGTCCAGAGCACCGCCAAGCCGTCGGCACGGGAGCGCCTGCTCGCCGCCGCGAACGAGCTGTTCTACGCCGAGGGCGTGCAGACCGTCGGGATCGACCGGGTCATCGAGCACGCGGGCGTGGCCAAGGCGTCGCTGTACAACACCTTCGGCGGCAAGGAGCAGCTCGTCCGGGCGTACCTCGACGCTCGGCACCAGGGCACCGCCGACCGGATCACCCGGGCCGTCGCGGAGGGCGACACGCCCCGCGAGCAGATGCTGGCGGTCTTCGAGTCCCAGGGCCGGCAGTTCGAACGGCCCGACTTCCACGGCTGCGCCTTCATCCGCGCCGGCGCCGAGGCCAACCCCGGCGGGCTGGTCGAGGAGGCGGCGGACGCCTTCCGCGGCTGGATGCGCGCCCTCTTCACCCGCCTCGCCACCGAGGCCGGCGCCACCGACCCCGACACCCTGGGCCACCAGCTCCAGATCCTCTACGACGGCGCCGGCATCTCCGCCCTGATGGACCATGACTCCACGGTGGCCGCGGCCACCCGCGCGGCGGCGAGCGCCCTGATCACGGCGGCGACGGAGGCATCGGCCTGAGCGGGTACTCCGCTCGGCGTGAACCAGGGGTGCGCCCGGGCCATTGGCGAGGTGTCGGTGGAGCGGGCCGGGTGGACACGCCGGGTCGCTGACTCGGCTCGGGCCGGGCTCGGTCCGCGGAGGGTGGGGCGCAGGGCGTCGGGCCGACGTCTACCCCCGGCATCGGGGATCGCCCCGCAGCTCGTGGACACCCGACTGGTCTCACTGCTGATGGTGCAGAGCACGCACGACACGACTTCACCTTGGCGGCCAGGTGACCCCGCCAGCCTCCTCCCGGCCCGTGCCCTCTCCGTCCGCACCCGCCCAGGCGGCGCATCCCCGCGCTGACCACCGCGATCTGGAGCAACGGCTGCATGGGGCGGCTGGCCCCGCGCTCGCTGATCGCCCCATGGCCCTGCCTCCATGGAACGGATCATTCAGGCAGTCGCGGAGAGGGCTCGCAGATCGTCGAAGGCCTGGAGGAGGTGCGCGTCCAGTTTCCGCGATGCGTCGTCGATCCAGGCCTGGGCCGCGTGGTGGAAGGTGGCCCAGCCCGTCTGGGCGGCCAGGTCGGCCAGACGCGCGGGCACGTCACGCTCCCGTAGCGCCTGCGCCAACGCCTCGGTGAGCGATGCGCCCTTGGCCAGGTCGCGCTCGCGAAGTGCCGGTGTCCTGGCGATGATCTCGAGCCGTGGTTCGGAGAACGGGCGGTTGTCCTCAAGGATCCGTCCGGCCTTGCGGAACGCGCAGAGCAGTACGTCGAGAGGTTGGAGCCCGTCGGGGGCGTCGGCGACTTCCTGCACGAGCGCGGCCCGCAGGTCGGCTTCGCCGGCGAAGAGCACCTCGCGCTTGTCCGGGAAGTGCCGGAAGAAGGTGCGCTCGTTGACACCGGCCCGGGCCGCGATCTGAGCCGTGGTGGTCCGGTCGAACCCGTGTTCTTGGTACAGCTCCAGAGCCGCCTGCTGGAGGCGGCGCCGCGCATCTTCTCCGCTCCGTGGCACGGCCCGAAATTAGCACATGCGCCAGTGACTGACACTACTTGACGCCAGTCACTGGCGCTACGTAATGTCACCGCCTGGCGCTACGTAGCGCCAGTAACTGGCGTTACGTGAAGGAGAGAGCCTTTCATGCATGTTTTTGTCACGGGCGGCTCCGGCCAGACCGGCCCCACCGTCGTCGCCGAACTCATCTCGGCCGGCCACACCGTTACCGGCCTGGCGCGCTCGGCCGCTGCCGCCGACCTGCTGGAGTCGCTGGGCGCTGCGCCGCACCACGGCTCCCTGGACGATCACGACAGCCTGCGCAGGGGTGCCCAAGTCGCCGACGGCGTCCTGCACATGGCCTACGGCGGCGACTTCTCCGACCTCGACGACATGACGAGGCGCGACCGGGCCGCCATCGAGGCGCTTGGCCGGCCGCTGGAGAACTCGGGTAAGCCGCTGGTCATCACCTCGGGCACGCTGGTCATGCCGGAAAACCGGGAGACCACCGAGCAGGACGAGCCCGAGCCGTCCGGGATCGCGGGCTTCCGTATCGCGGGCGAACGAGCCTGCTTGGACTTCGCGGAACGGGGGGTACGCGCGACCGTGGTCCGCCTCGCTCCCACCGTCCACGGTCCCGAGGACCATGGTTTCATCCCCATGCTCATCGGGACCGCGCGAAAGTCCGGCGTCTCGGCCTACGTCGGCGACGGCACCAACCGATGGCCGGCCGTTCACCGGCGCGACGCGGCCGTCCTGTTCCGCCTGGCCCTGGAGAACGCTCCTGCGGGCAGCGTGCTGCACGGAGTCGCCGAAACAGGCGTCACCATGAAGAGCATCGCGGAGACGATCGCCCGGAAACTCGACCTGCCGACGATCGCGCTCACTCCTGATCAGGCCGCCGGACACTTCATCAGCCCGTTCATGGCCAGGGTCTACGGCCTCGACGCGCCCGTCTCCAGCTCCTTCACACAGGAGTTGCTCGGCTGGTCGCCCACCCACCCCACGCTCCTCGAAGACCTGGAGTACGGCGACTACTTCACCGCGCCGGCATCCTGACCACCCGTGCCCACCAGTGGGGTGAACGGCCGGCCGAGCCTCGTCGTGGGCAGCCGGACCACCCAACTACGCGGCGCCCCAACGGCGTTACCTGCCACGCGGCCTACTCGCCGGTTCCCATGCGGAGGGCCAGGTCGTGGGCGGTCTCGCTGGTGAGGTCACCGGCGATGCCGAAGTGGCCGTTGGTGAGGGGGGCGGCGATGAGGGCGATGCCCTGGAGTCTGCCGTCGATGACGACAGCTATCTCGTTGCGCGGGACGGTGGCCGTGGCGAGGGTGTCGGTGAGGTCCGCGAGGCGGGTCCGGTCGGTGGGGCTGAGGGTCAGGTCGACCTCCCACCCGGCGGCGCTGTGGCGGGCCTTCGCAGAGACGGCTCGGACGCCGGTCATGCCGTTCGCGCGGTCGACATGGACGCAGGTTGCCGGGCTGGTCGTGGTCGCGTTCAAGGTGTAGCCGTCGCTGCCGGGGGCGCAGGAGTGGTCCGTCACCGAGGTGACCGGGAGGAGTGAGAACCGGGTCGACTTCTCAGCGTTCCCCGTGCCCCCTACGGAGGGCCGCAGTGGGTGCGCGTGCATGGTCGCCCCGTCAGCGACAGCGACCCCGACGGTGGCGATGACGGCGGCGACGAGGACACCGGCCCCGGAGCGGGCCAGCCGCTGGCGTCGCCGGGCCACCCTCAACGCGTCGTCCGCCAGACCCGCCAGGAAGGGATCGGCGGCGTCGGGGTCGCCCTTTTCGACATGGGCGTGCAGGGCATCGTGCAGGGGATGTGCGGTCGAGTCGTTCATGCGCCGGTGCTCCTTCCGGAGGCAGGGGAGGGGGAGACCATGGTCGACGACCCTGTCTCGGTGAAGGCGGCACGGAGGGAGGCCAGGGCCTTGTGGGTCTGGCTGCGGACGGTGCCCTGAGCGATGCCCAGAATCTCGGCGATCTCGGCGTCCGGCAGGTCCTCGAAGTAACGGAGCACGATCACCGCGCGCTGGCGTTTGGGGAGTTGCCGCAGCGCGGTCATGATGTCGTGGCGCTGAACCACGGTGTCGGCCCAGTCGGCGGCCTGCGTGGGCGGATCCGGGACCGTGTCGGTGACCGTCTCCTTGCCCCAACTGAGCAGCCGGAAGCGGTCTATCTGGGCGTGGTAGATCACCCGGCGGACATAGGTCTCGGGTTGCTGCCGGTCGCGCAGCCGCGACCAGCGCCGGGCCGTGGACGCGAGCGCGGTCTGGAGCAGATCGCGGGCCTGCTCCCAGTCCCCGGTCAGCAGGTACGTCGTGTGCAGCAGCGATCTCGACCGCGCCGCCACGAACTCGCGGAACTCGCGTTCATCGTCGGCGTTCAAAGCGCCCTCCCTTGTTCCCCCGTAAAGACGGGTGCGGAAGGGGATTCGACTGCCCTGTCGAACCGACTTTCTCGACTACGACGCCGGCGGCGGCCGTCGGCGTCGTGATGACGAGTCCGGACGGCGGTCCGTATCGGGCGACTCGGACTCACCGAGATCCGACGGTTCCGCTCGGCCCCACCCTGTTCGCACGTGTTCGTTCCGGTCGCGCGTCAGCCCGTGGCTTCCGAGTCGGCGAGCGCCAGGGCTTCTTCGAGCGCGGCGAGCGGGGTGAAGCGGCCGATGAGGTCTCCCGCGCGCAGGATCTTGAGGATCAGCGGATGTGGGCAGACGAGCAGCAGCCATCCGTGCCGCTCGGTGACCCGTCGCTCGGCGTGGCACAGGAGTCGTAGCCCGTACACGTCGAAGAACTCGACCGGGCCCAGGTCGATGACAACGGTGCGCCCCGGCGCGGCTGTTACCGCGTCCAGGTCCGGCAGGATCTGTTGGGCGGCGGCTATGTCGATCTCGCCGTGGAACTCGATGACGGTTGTTCCACCGACCTGTTGGCTGCGGATGTGCCCAATGGGCCATGCGCTGCTGCTCTGTTGCACGGCGTTTCCCCCGAGTGAGCCCGGCTGCCCGATGTCTCGGGAGCGGGGACGCTTTCGCCACCAGGGGCCGGGGCGGCAACAGGCTCTGAGCGTATGCCGATTGCCGCCTCTTGTGTGACAAAGCGATTCTCTGTGCGGGGGTTTCACTCGGTGGGGGGATTTTCGGTGCGTGTGCTTGACATGTGGGTGGCGTCGTTCGACGGGGAGGAGTAAGCGGCCGTGAGGGTCGCCGAGTTGGAGGCCCAGGGGCGGGTCATCATCGTGTCCGAGGCAGCGGCAGGGATTGTCCCCCCGCCTTGACGAACTTCGCGCGCTTCTCCCGCTCGACGCCGGCCTGGCGGACCATGACGCGCTGCCTGGTGTCGAGCAGTTGGACGTCCCTCGGCTCGACCACCCCCTTTCGGCCCGGATGTCCAAACGTGCGCTCGCACTGCGGCAGCGACGGCTCCAGGCGGTCCCACAGCAAATCTGATCCGCAGCGGGCCGGACGCCCAACTCCCGCCCCGGACATGGCGATCAGAGCCGATCCCCCTCTTCGTCTCAGCCGTCGACAACGCCTTGAGTGCCGCGCGCTGCGGGTGGTCAGGGCCTGACGGCGAACACCATGCCGATGTCGCCGGCCCGCTGCACCGAGCCCTGCTCGGTGTGGACCGTGAAGCCGTGTGTGAGGAGGACCTCGCGGACCGTGTCGCGGTTCTGCTGCCAGCGCTCCACCTCGACGACGGCCTGGCGGACCAGTGGCCAGTGCCGTTCCTCGATGCCTCGGAGTACCTCGAGTTCGGCGCCTTCCACGTCGACCTTGAGCAGGTCGACGCGGTCGATGCCCAGCTCGTCGAGCACCGATGACAGGGGCCTGACCTTCACTCGGTGCGTCTCAAGCTGTCGTAGCACCCGGAGTCTGCGGCCGATGAGACGCGTGAGGAGGGGGGCGGGTATGCGGCGCAGGACCGGTCCGAGGCCGCCCTGGCGGATCATTTCGACAACGCTGGCGGTGACCCGGCGGCGCTCATCCTCGATGTTCCCCTGATCCCGCGAGGAGGACGAGAAAATCGTGGCGGCCGGAATGTAGCTGAAATCGAGTTCGTCGTCGTGGGAGGCCAAGCCGTAGGGGAGCGCGGTCAGACGGCCGTCGAAGAACTCACGCGCATTGCGATCGAGTGTCGCGTGGAGTGCGGGCATCGGCTCGAAGGCGTAGATCCGCACGTCTCCGTCCAGCCGTTCATAGACGGCGGCCGAGAACACACCGATGTTGGCGCCCACGTCGAGTACCGTCGCGCCCGGCGTGCACTCGATGCCGTGGGCGAAGTAGCCGTCCACCTCTTCGCGGAGGAAGGACGCCTCCCAGCGATTGATGCTGTGCAGTTCCATCGCACTCATGGCCATGACAAGGTGATCTATCAGGCTTGGAGCCAACAAGCCAGCCCGCACGCACCCTTCGCTACGACCGCGTCCCGGAGCCGGAGCCGGATCCGGTGCCGTCGGGGTCCGCGCGACCCGGCCTGTAGGCTTGATCCACTCTGCGATGCAGGTCGGCGGGGCTCAGTCGATCACCGACGGGCGTGAGGAGACGGGGTGGCGGGTGCGGACGGAGACGTCACCGCTGTCGGTTTCGCGGCTTGAGTCCGCGCAGCCGACCGCGCTCGGTCGAGGACGAGGCCGGACAGACCGCGTACCGTCCCATGCACACCGACAGGAACCGCCGGAGTGATGGGCAGACGAAGTGCCCGCCGCGTCGGCGGGCGTCTGCCCCAGCCATGACCGGGAAGCGACATTGAACGAGACCCGAACGACGCGCGAGACGGAAACCCAGGGACCCGAGACGGGGCTCGGCGCGGCGCGTGCCCTGGCCCGCCTCGCCCTGCTGTGCATCGCGGGAGCGGTGGCCGCGGTGGTGGCCGGCACCGGCCATTGGTTCATCCTGCTGCTGGGCCTGGTCGGCCTCGGACTGGCCGCCGCGGGCCTGTGGTGGGCCTTGGCGCACCGCGGATTCGCCCGGCTCCTCGGTGCCCTGCTGGCGATCACCGCACCCGTCGGCGTCCTGGTGCTGTACGCCGTGTCCGGGCTGTGGTTGGTCGCGGTCATCGCCCTCGCGGCGTGGACGGCCGCGCTCGGCTGTGCGAGGAGTGCCCTGCGCCGGCTGCGCAAGCCGCACGGCATGCACACCCGCACGGTACGCGCGCCCCGCCGGGCCGTGCTCATCATGAATCCGAAGTCGGGTGGCGGGAAGGTCGGGCAGCACGGACTCGTCGAGCGGGCCGAGGCGCTGGGCGCACGGGTGATCCTGCTCGACCTCGACACGGATCCGGATCCCGTGGCACTGGCCAGGCAGGCCGTCGCCGAGGGAGCGGACCTGCTCGGTGTGGCCGGCGGTGACGGCACTCAAGCCCTCGTGGCGGGAGTGGCCGCCCAGCACGGTCTGCCGTTCATGGTGGTGACAGCCGGCACCCGCAACCACTTCGCCATGGACCTCGGCCTGGACCGGGACGATCCGGTGAGCAGCCTGGAGGCGCTCTCGGACGGTGTGGAACTCCGCGTCGACCTCGGCGACATCTCCGGCCGGCCGTTCGTCAACACCGCCTCGTTCGGTACGTACGCCCACATCGTGCAGAACCCCGACTACCGCGACGCCAAAGCGGCCACCGCGCTCGACCAGCTGCCGGACCTGCTGGTGGGCGAGGCGGGCGCCGCACTCAGTGCCCGTACCGACGAAGAGCGGCTGGAGGCCCCCCAGGCGGTGCTGGTCAGCAACAACCCCTACGCACGGGCCGACCCCCTGACCGGCGGCCGCAGGGAACGGCTCGACACGGGCGAGCTCGGGGTGATCGCGGTCCGGGTCGGGGGCGCGGTACAAGCCGCCGAACTGGCGCTGCTGGGGGAGCGGGCCAGCGGTCTCACGACCCTGACGTCCCGCAGCGTCATCGTCGAGTCCGACGAGGAGACCATCCCGGTGGCCGTGGACGGCGAGGCACTCCTCCTGCCTCCGCCCGTCGTGTGCACGATACGACCCGGCGCGCTGCGGGTGCGCGTGCCACGGGAACGTCCCGGGGCACCGTACGTCGCACCGGCCGTCGACTGGTACCGCGTCATACGCCTCGCCTTCGACCTGCCGCGCCACCACCGAGCAACCCCCACACCCGACAAGGACCAGGAGCAGAGCGATGATTGACCACCACCCTCGGCAGCAACCGGAACCGCAGGGCCTGTTGCGAGATCTCGCCAGCCTCGACCGGGTCCTCTACGAGGCCGTGACGGTCACCAGCACACCCACCCTCGACTCGGCACTGCGCCGGCTGTCCGCCGCGGCCGACCACTCCAAGATCTCTCTCGTGATCGCCGCCGGCCTGGCACTGCGCCCCGGCCGCTCCCGCCGCGCCGCGGTGCTCGGCGTCGCGGCGATCGGCGTCGCCTCCACCACGGCCAACCTGCTCGGCAAGCGTCTGGTACGGCGGCCACGCCCGCACCGCGCCGAGGACTCGCCCTTCCCCGGCCGGCACGTCCCCATGCCCGCATCAGCCTCGTTCCCGTCCGGCCACACGGCCTCCGCCGTCGCCTTCGCCGCGGCGGTCGGGCCCGTGTTCCCGGCCGTCACGGTCCCGCTCGGCCTGCTGGCCTGCGCCGTGGGCTACTCGCGCGTCCACACCGGGGTGCACTACCCGGGCGACGTCATCGCCGGCGCCGTACTAGGAACGGGCGCCGCTGCCACCGTCCTCGCGACGGCCGCACACTGGGACCGATCCGGCTCGGGCAACGCTGTCGCCAGGTGGCTGACCCGCGGAACGTCGAACCGGTGACGGTCCGTGGTCCGGGCGCTTGGGCGTCCACACGCGGTTCCACAGTGTGCGGTACCGCGGGCAGGGGCCGCTGAGTTCGACGGTGCGCTCGACCTCCGCGGGGGGACGTGGCCGGCCCAGGCCCGCCCGCCGCGGAGTCGACAGGGCTGCTCCACCCGCAGGGACGGAAGTTCGCCGGCACCGCGCGCCTCGAACACGGCGTGGACGTCGCCCTGTTCGCCACGACCTGCCGCACGGTCACGAAGGCCGCGCTCGGCCTGGCGGTGCGTCACGACATGGCGGCCGTACATCGCGACTGCTCGCATCGTGAGTCAAAGGGCCTCGCGCACAACCGCCTTGACGGCCACAGGGGCGAGCAGCCAGCCCGTTGCGGGAACCTCTCCGGAGCTGCGGTGACGTCTTCTCAGCCGCGCAGCGTGATGGTGAGTTTCGCGCCGAGGAGACTTGTGTTGGAACCGGCCCAGAGCTCGTGCCAGGTCTGGTTGGACTGCTTGCCGTACATCCGGAAGTACCAGAGGGGGTCGTCCTTGCTTTTGGTGTCCATGCTGTCTGCGTGCTGTTCGCGGGCGTAATTCTCCATGGTGATGTAGTCATTTCCGCTGACAGCGACGACACCGCCGAAGTGATAGTCCATGTAGTCGCCGCCCCTTCCCGCTGCTCGGGCCTCCTTGCGGGTTCGGTCCTGCTCTTCGTTCGGCGAGGCAGTGACAGCCATCGCGTCGTTCACCCTGGGCATGGCGGCATTCTCGTTGACTTCCAGCTCCGCGAGAACCTGTTCCGCCTTCTTGGGGTTCTTCCTGACCCACTCCTGGAACCTGTCACTCATTTTGAAGGTGACCGCGTTGAAGTGCTCGACGTCGCCCGATTCTATGGCCTTCTGGTAGCGACCGAGCCACTTCTTCTTTCCCTCCATGCGCTGGAGGAATTTCTCGACCGTGGTCCAGTACGGGGTGTCGACCGCATACTTCATGCTGCTTTTCCCCGTGACGAATTCGACCATCTCGTTGCAGCGCTGCGGAGTGCCGACTTCCAGCCCCTTGGGCTTCCGCCCGTCTTTTTCCACCTTCATCTCCGGCTCGACCTCCCACAGGGTCTTCCCGTTGCCGGAGCCTTCGAAGAGCAGAGACCTGCCGGTCTTCGAGAGAATGATGTGGCCGCCGAGTCGTTGATTGGACGCGGAGATCTGGGAATCGGAGGCGAAGAAACTCTTTGGTTCGACCCCTCCGCCGGCGTAGGGCGCGGCGAGCTCGAAGGAGTCCGCCACGGCGAGCGGGAGCGCCCCCGAATACACAAGGTGAGGCTTGGGGGGTTCATTTTTGGAGCGCTCGTCGAACCAGCTTCCGCTCTCGTTGGTGTCCTGAGAGACGAAGAACGAATCCGAGTCCGGCTGCTTCTTCGGATAATCCGTTTCTCCGGGACGGACGACCTTGTACCGCTGTACGGCTGGACCGTGTCCGTGATGATCTCCGCCACCGCACCCGCCCTGCGCAGCGTGCGCCGACTGCTGCTCCCTCTCCGGCGCCTGGTCAGTGGCTCGTTGCACGGGAGCCGGACCGCTCATGACATGATCGGCCTTCGCGTCCGCGCGGCGTTCACCGTCGTCGTTCGGATGGGAGATGCGCACCCCCGCGCCGTTGTCCGTACCGGGTACGGAACCCTTCCGTTGTTCCTCGTAGTGAGCCAGTTCGTGAGCCCAGGTGCGCTTGTTCATGTCGCCGCCGTCCACAACGTGACGACCGCTCACGAACGCCTTGGCGTCCAGCGTCGCCGCGGCCTCGCGTGCCACCGTGTTGTCATGAACGACCACTCCGCTGAAGTCGGCTCCCCCGAACCGGCCCTCCAATTCGCTTCGCAGACCGCTTTCCATCGGCTTGCCCGGAGACGCGAGTGCCCGTTCGACAGCCGCCCGCTGCACCTGGGCATGCTGGAGGGAGGGATCGCTCTCCTGCCGGTCGGCGGTGCCCGTGGCGAAGCGTTGCAGATGCCGGATCCAGGCCCCTGTCAGCGGAGCCGCAGCGGGCCGAGTGGAGGATCTGCCCCGTGTGTGGTCCGCCGCCTGGGAACGGTCGCGGTCGAAAGATTGCACGGGACCTCCTGCACGTACCAACAGCGCTGTCCGTCCACAGTTATCACCGCCAGGGCGCGCAGGGCTTGCCCGTAGGTGCACACCTCGGGGCACGCTTGCACCCGACTGCGCGCGGTTGTCCTCCCGGTGCGCGACTCCTTACACCGTCGGTGAAAGGTGGGGGACACGCGACAGGGCAATGTCCAGGAAGGCAGACTTGGCTCGCTTCACGTAGCGGAAAGGAAGTGATGGATGTCTGACGAGCCGGGGTGCGAGGCAGCGGAGGCATTCCCCGGGGAACCAGGGGAAGACAATGCCCGGGCGGTCGTGTGCCGGAGGATTGCGCACACCGCACCCGAAAGCGCCATGCTCAACCAGCTCGCGCATCTCCAACGCACAGCAGGGAACGCGGCCGTTGGGCAGCTTCTGACGCCGCCGACCGCGGAGTAGCACCACGGAGGCGGCGGAAGCCGCGTTCCCACCCAGAACTCCGTTCCACCACCAACTGCCAACCTCCCTGGGGTGGTCGGCAGCCGTGGCATCGCGTCCGGTGTACCGGTCCGCCCGCGCCGCACGGAACCGGGAGCCCTTGTGCAAGTCGTTGACATGACCCTGCCCTGTAGCTAGCTTCACGAACAGTTCTCGCCCGTACTCCGAGGGGCCTGCTCGCGGACTCGTATCGCCAGGCGCCTTGCTCCGATGGTGCGACAACGTTGTCCAACTCGACTGCTGCTCAAGCGAGTTACGCGCCTCGCAGGAAGACAACGTTGTCACCGCCAGGTTCAGCCCAGCTCCATCTCCATCGCGACCTCCAGCTCCAGCTCCCGCTTCCGAGTAGAGGAGAAACCCCCGTGACACGACAGTTGAGACCTCCCGGAACTGCCGCGATCGGCCTGTTCGCGGCCGCGGCGCTGGCCATGGCCGGGCTGTGCGCACCCGCGTGGGCGGCCGGAAAGGCGGCGCTCGTCGCGTCGCCGGCCACCGTGGTCAACCCGTTCATCGGCACGTCGAACGAGGCCAACGACTTCCCCGGGGCCGATGTGCCGTTCGGCATGGTGCAGTGGAGCCCCGACACGACGTCGCGGCCCTCGGGCGGCGGCTACGAGTACAACGACTCGTCCATCACCGGCTTCAGCCTCACTCACATCGCCGGTCCGGGCTGCGGAGCGGCGGGAGACGTACCGGTGCTGCCCACGGTCGGCGCGGTCAACACCGGGGCCACGGACGCGTTCTCGCACGCCAACGAATCGGCGTCCGCGGGGTCGTACAAGGTTGCGCTGAACAACCAGGTGACCACCGAACTGACCACCACGACCCGCAGCGGGATGGCGCGCTTCACCTTCCCCTCGACCAGCCAGGCCAACCTGATCTTCAAGCTGACGGGCAGTCAGAACGGCGCCTCGTCCACGCAGTTCACCAAGGTGTCGAACACCGAGGTGAGCGGACAGGTCACCAGCGGGCGCTTCTGCGGCGCGGGGAACACGTACACCGTGTACTTCGACATGGTCTTCGACCAGCCGTTCGCGTCCCAGGGAAGCTCGGTCGCCAAGTCGTCGGCCGCCACCCCCGCGAAGCCCCGCACGGCGTCCAAGAACGCGGCCGAGCAGCCCAACAAGCCTGTGCTGCACGGAAAGACGCCGACCGCCGCGGCCCCGAAGACCACCAAGGACAGCGCCTCGCCGCAGGCCGCCGCCTCGAACGGCTACGTCACCTTCAACACCACGAGCAACCCGGTGGTGCAGGCCAAGGTCGGCGTCTCCTACGTCTCGGTGGCCAACGCGACCGCCAACCGGGCCGCGGAGAACACCGGTTGGGACTTCAACGCGACCCGCACCGCCGCTCAGAACGCCTGGAACAGCGCGCTGGGCAAGATACAGATCGCGGGCGGGACAGCCGCGCAGCAGCAGACCTTCTACACCGCGCTCTACCACTCACTCCTGCACCCGAACGTCATCAGCGACACCAACGGCCAGTACTACGGCTTCGACGGCAGGACCCACACCGTGGACGCGGGCCACAAGGCCGTCTACGCCAACTACTCCGGCTGGGACATCTACCGCTCGCAGGCGCAGCTCGAAGCTCTGGTCGCACCCCAAGTAGCTTCGGACACCGCACAGTCGATGGTCGACGACTACGCCCAGACCGGGATCTTCCCCAAGTGGTCCGAGAACAACGGCGAGTCGTACGTGATGGTCGGAGACCCGGCCGACGGCATCATCGCCGACTACTACGCCTTCGGTGCCCGGGACTTCGACACCAATACGGCCCTCGCCGACATGGTCAAGCAGGCGAGCACGACCAACAACGACCGGCCGGGCCTCAACTACCTGAACTCACCCGGGTACATGCCGCACGACGGCAGCTACGGCTGCTGCAACTTCTACGGCCCCGTGGCCACCACGCTGGAGTACAACACCGCCGACTTCGCGCTCTCCGCGATGGCCGGGGCGCTCGGCGACACCGGAAACCAGAAGACGTACGCCAATCGCGCCCAGGACTGGCGCAACGTGCTCAACCCGGCCTCCGGCTTCGTCGAGCCGCGCAACGCGAACGGGTCCTGGACCGGCGGCTTCGACCCCACCAGCGGCACCGACATGGTCGAGGCCGACTCCTGGATCTACACCGGGATGATCCCCTTCAACATCGGCGGCCTGGCGCGCGCCAAGGGCGGCAACACGGCGATGAGCCACTACCTGGACACCGTGCTGCGCAGCTACACGGGCGACCAGGGGTACGCGTGGGTCGGCAACGAACCCAGCATCGAACTGCCGTGGGAGTACGACTACATCGGGCAGCCCTACAAGACCCAGGGCACCGTACGGGCCATCCAGCAGCAGATCTGGGCGAACACCCCCGGCGGGCTCGCCGACGGCAACGACGACCTCGGCGCGATGAGCGCGTGGTACGTGTGGTCCGCGCTCGGCATGTTCCCCGAGACCCCCGGCACGGCCGATCTCGCCCTGGGCTCCCCGGTGTTCACCCAGGCCGTGATCACCCTGCCGTCGGGCAAGACGCTCACGATCAACGGGAACGGCGCCGCCGACAACGCCCCCTACGTCCAGTCCGCGACGTGGAACGGCTCCGCCTGGAACAACGCCTACGCCCCCACGTCCGCGATCACCGCGGGCGGTACGCTGACCTACACGCTCGGCACGAGCGCCAACACCTCCTGGGCGACGGCCACTTCCGCCGCTCCGCCCTCCTACGCCGGTGACACCACGGCTCCGGCCTCACCCCGTATCGGCCCCATCACCTCGGCGGTGGCGGCCAACCTGTGCGTGGACGACGCGAATTCCTCCACCACCGACGGCAGTCACGTCCAGCTCTGGACCTGCAACAGCACCTACGCCCAGGACTGGATCGTCGCCGGCGACGGAACGGTACGGAGTCTGGGCAAATGCCTGGACGCCGACCACAGCGGAACCACCAACGGCACGCTGATCCAACTCTGGACGTGCAACGGCAGCGGCGCCCAGCAGTGGACCGCGGGCGCCAACGGCTCCTTGATCAACCCCCAGTCCAAGCTGTGCCTGGACGACCCCAACTCCACGACGACGACCGGCACCCAACTCCAGCTCTACACCTGCAACGGCTCGGCAGCCCAGAACTGGAAACTGCCGGCCTGAGCCACAGATCCGGGGCGCCCGGCAGCACCGGGCGCCCCGGATCGTGACGCCCATGAGCCTTGGCCGCCAGCGGTCACACTCCGATGAAGTTCACCGTTTCCGTCATGTGCGCCCGTCCGGTACGCAGCCGAGGCACGCCTTCCTTCTCGTATCCCACTGAGATGCCGCAGAACAGCACGAGTTCGTCATCGGCTTTGACGGTTCGGCTGACGGTCTTGCGGTACATGGTCCACATCACCTGGGGGCAGCTGTGCAGCCCTTCCGCCCGCAGTAACAGCATGACCGTCTGCAGATACATCCCCGCGTCCCCCCCACTGCCCGGGCCCCATCGTCCGGTCGAGGTAGCAGAACAGTACGACCGGTGCCCCGAACGCCTCCGAGTTCAAGGCGGCGATTTTCACGGGCCTGGCGGGGTCGTCGCGCTCAATCCCCAGGGCTTCGTACCGCTGGGCCGCCGCCGTGGAGAAGCGGTCCAGATACGGCGAGGTCAGTTCGTCCGGGTACATCGGATACTCCCGCTCGTCACCCGGGTCTCCCGCCAGTGCCCTGCCGGTCGCGCGCCTCTTCAGTTCAGCCAGGGGTTCGCCGGTCACGACGTACAGATGCCACGGCTGGAGGTTTCCGCTGGACGGAGCCCGCGTCGCCGCATTCAGCACTCGTTCGAGCACATCCCTGGGTACCGGATCATCGCTGAACGCCCGCACGGCCCGGCGACTGTCCACGGCCTCATACACATCCACGTCTTCGTCCTCTCATTCCAACCGGGCCTCTTTCCACCGTATGCAGCGGTCAGCAGACCGGGACAGCCTGGACAGTTGGGGTGGGCCTGCCGGGCCGGAGTCGTGTGGGCGTCCGGTCCGGCAGGGGCGTAGGGCCGTTTGTGCGGTGGGATGACGGGGGCGCTTACGCGCCGGTCTTGGTGACGAGTTCGATGAGGGCGTCGGCGGTCGGGCCGGAGGAGGCGGGGTTCTGGCCGGTGATGAGCAGGCCGTCCCGCAGGACGTACGGTGCCCAGTCGGCGCCCTTGGAGTAGTCGCCGCCGAGGCGGACGAGTTCGTCCTCGACCAGGAAGGGAACCACCTTGGTCAACTGGACGCCCTCTTCCTCGCTGTTGGTGAATCCGGTGACCTTCTTGCCGCGCACCAGCGGCGTGCCGTCCTCGTTCACCGCGTGCCGCAGGACACCCGGGGCGTGGCAGACCAGGGCGAGCGGCTTGCCGGCGCGCAGGGTGGTCTCGATCAGCCGGATCGAGGTGGGGTCCTCGGCCAGGTCCCACAGCGGGCCGTGGCCGCCGGGGTAGAAGACGGTGTCGAAGTCGTCGGGGGAGACGGAGTCGAGGCGGACGGTGTGGGCGAGGGCGTCCATGGCCTCGGGGTCAGCCTCGAAGCGCCGGGTCTCGTCGGTCTGGCTGGCCGGCTCGTTGCTCTTGGGGTCCAACGGAGGCTGACCGCCCTTGGGGGAGGCGAGCACGAGGTCGATGCCGGCGTCCTTGAAGCGGTAGTAGGGAGCGGCCAGTTCCTCCAGCCAGAAGCCGGTCTTCCTGCCGGTGTCGCCGAGTTCGTCGTGCGAGGTGAGGACGATGAGGACCTTCATGAGTGCTGCTCCTTCGCGTGGTGTACCGGTCGTCTTGTATCAGTAGACCGGTCGTCTCTGGATGTGTAGCGGAATCTGCCGCATGGTCGCGGTGTGATCCGATGGGTGGTGCGTGGGGTGCGATGCCCGGCGCCGGGGGTGCGGCCCGGAGGATTACAGGTGCAGGAGTCGGCGGGTGGCGGTCATCGCGGTGTCCAAGGCGGATATGTCCCGGTGGATCTTGGCCATGACGCTGGCCCCGAGCCACATGTCGTAGAGGACCTGTGCCGTGGTGCGGGCCCCGTCGTCGACCGAGAGGGAGCCGTCCTCGACGCCGGCGGCGATCGTGCGTTCCAGGCGGTCGACTATGGCGGTGGTGCCGTCCTTCAGCGCGAGGCGCATGGACTCGGACAGGTCGGCGACCTCGGCGCCGAGCTTCACGGCCAGGCACTTGCCCTGGCACTCGTCGACGCTCTGTGTGTCGCGCCAGCTCTGCCAGTAGTTCAGCAACCGCTGCGCCGAGGTCGCGCCCGGCTCGGCGAGGATGCGGTCCATGTCGGCGAGGTAGTCCGTGAAGTAGGAATGCATCATCGCCTCGCCGAAGGCGTCCTTGGAGTCGAAGTAGTGGTAGAAGGACCCCTTGGGCACCCCGGCCGCGGACAGGACCTCGTTGATCCCCACCGCGGCGAAACCCTTGCGGGACATGATCCGCTGGGCCGTGTCGAGGATGCTGCGGCGGGTGTCGCCCTGAGTGACTGGCATGCTGCCACCCTATCGCTGAATAGACCGGTCGTCTAACGAGGGTCAGCGTTCTGTGGACTGTGGTCAGTCGCCGAGGAAGTCGAGGAGGACGTCGTTGACCTCGGCGGTGTGGGTGGTGAGAAGGCCGTGGGGGGCGCCCTCGATCTCGGCGTACCGCGCGCTGGGCAGCGCCTTGGCGAAGCGCCGTCCGGTGGCGTCGATGGGCAGCGTACGGTCGGCGGTCCCGTGCACGATCAGTGTCGGGACGTCGATGCGGGGGATGTCGGCGCGGAAGTCGGTGGGCCAGCTCAGGGGCGCGGCGGCCGAGGCGATCGCACCGGCGCCGGTCGCCACGTTCCACGCGTTGCGTACGGCTTCCTCGCTGACCCGGGTGCCGAGGTTCTCGTCGAGGTTGAAGAAGTCGTCGTAGAAGCCGGTGAAGAAGGCGTAGCGGTCCTTGGCCACCGCGTCGGAGACGCCCTGGAAGAAGGAGAGCGGGGCGGCGCCGTCCGGATTGTCGTCCGTGATCGCGAGGAACGGCTCCAGCGAGGCCAGGAAGACGGCCTTGCCGACGCGGGCCGAACCGTATGTGGACAGGTAGCGGGCCACTTCGCCGGTGCCCATGGAGAACCCGACCAGGACCGCGTCGTGCAGGTCGAGGGTCTCCATGAGGGTGTTGAGGTCGGAGGCGAAGGTGTCGTAGTCGTAACCGGTCGCGGGCTGGCTGGATTTGCCGAAGCCGCGCCGGTCGTAGGTGATGACCCGGTTGCCGGCCGCCAGCAGCGGCGGGATCTGTCCCTCCCAGGAGGTGCCATCCAGCGGGTAGCCGTGGATCAGCACGACGGGCCGGCCCGATCCCTTGTCCTCGTAGTGCAGTTCGATGTCGGTGCTGTTCTCCGTGCCGACCTTGATGCGTCCCATGATGCCTGCTCCTTCGGGGAGTTGTGGGGGCGCCGGTTCGCGCCGACGTCCCGATGTCGAGGACTATACGACCGGTCTACTCGGGCCGTCAATGTGTTCCCTCGTAGCCGGAGGGATCACAGGAAGCCGCGCACGTGGTGGCCGGCGCTCGGCGGAATCGCGCGGCCGGTGGCCGACAGCGGAGATGCCGCAGGAACGTGACTGATTGTCATCAGTCGGTTCCTGCGGCATCCGGAACGGGTCACTCACTCACGGCAGGCTCAGCTGAAGACGAAGGGTCCGGGGGACTGGGCCGCGCTCGACGTGCAGGTGACGGAGATGCCGAAGATGACCATCTTCAGCGAGCCCTTGTAGAAGTCCAGCTTGTCGCCGACGGCCACGGTGCCGGGAAGCGGCCCGACGGTGACCGAACCGCCCGCGGGTATGGCCGGGTTCACGGTGCCGCTGAAGACCCGGCTGGCGCCCGTGGAGTTCGACATGGTGAGCGTCGAGCTGATGGAGTTCGCCGACAGGGCGAGCGGTGTGGTGATGGCCGTGGAACTGAGGGTGATGGTCGCCGAGGTGCTGCTGGTCTGCGTCGCGGTCAGCGTGGCCGCGCCGCCGCCGAAGATCCCGCAGGAGGCGGTGATGCTCGCGGAGCTCGGGGTGACGGCGGCCGAAGCGGTGGGCGCGAGGGCCAGCGTCGTGGCTGCGATGACGCCGGTCGCGAGTGCCGCACCGGTGGTTAATCTCTTCATGGGGATCGTGTTCCCTTCCCATTGGTGGGAGTGCCATGTGTGGGATGGCGACCCCGGGCCGAGTGGGTGCGGGCACACTGCGGGGGATCGAATCTGACGGTCCGTCGGAACGTACGATCCCCATTGATACGCCGACGACACGGAACGGCATAGTTGAGATCTGGCCGACTGTGGGCTCGCTCGTGAACGTCTCCTGCTGCTGAGCGGGTTGGGCCCGCTTGAGAGGATCGGGGCATGGCGGAGTCACCTGTGCAGATCAATGCCCTCATCGTCGATGCCACGGACCCCGAGCGGCTCGCCGCGTTCTGGTCCGAGCTGCTCGGCAGGCCGGTCGTGGCCCGTATGGGCCCGTATGTCTGGCTGCGGCGGGAGGGCGGCCTGGGGCTGGGTTTTCAGCGGAGCGAGGACCCCAAGTCGGGCAAGAACCGGATGCACTTCGACATCACCTCTCCCGATCCCGCTGCCGAGCAGCAGCGGGTCGAGATGCTCGGCGGTCGCAGGCTGGAGCAGTACGCCGACGGCGGGTTCCTGGTGATGGCGGACCCTGAGGGCAATGAGTTCTGCGTCATCCCCGAGGGTCCCTTCGAACTCGACGACGAAGGGCGCGCGGACTACCTCGGCTGATGGTCGACCTTCCGCGGCTACCGGCAGGGAAGGAATCCCCCTCCCCGCGGGGAGGGGGACGATCCTCAGGCCAGGGAGAACTTCTGGGCGCCGGAGGTGTTGCAGTCCCAGATCTCGAGGCGGGTGCCGTTGGCGGTGGCGCCCGATGGTGAGTCGACGCACCGGCCGGTGGTCGGGTTGGACATCGAGCCGTCGGCGTCGACCACCCAGTTCTGGTAGCCGCCGCCGTTGCACGTGGCGAGCTGGAGCTTTGTGCCGTTCGCGTTCACGCCGCCCGCGATGTCCAGGCACTTGCCCAGCGTGCGCAGGGTCTGGCCGCTCCAGGTCCACTTCTGGTCGAGCGAGGTGGACTGCTGGCAGTCCCACAGCTGTACGGCCGTGCCGTCGCCGCCGGTGTCGTCACCCGCCACGTCGACGCACTTGCCGCCCGGTCCGTAGATCGGGGTGCCGATGGCGAACTTCTGGGCGTCGGCACTGTTGCAGTCCCAGATCTGGAGGCGGGTCCCGTTGGCGGTGGCGCCCGACGGCGAGTCGATGCACCGGCCGCTGGTCGGATTGCGGAGCGAGCCGTCGGTCTGCCGCACCCAGTTCTGGTAGCCGCCGCTGTTGCACGTGGCGAGCTGCAGCTTCGTCCCCGCGGCGCTGTTCCCGCCGGCGATGTCCAGGCACTTGCCGAGGGTCTGCAGGGTCTGGCCGCTCCAGGTCCAGTGCTGGTCCTTGGCCCCTGACTGGCAGTCCCACAACTGCACCGCGGTGCCGTCCCCGCCGGTGTCGTCACCTGACACGTCCACGCACTTGCCGCCGGGGCCGGTGATCGTCTGGCCGGTCACCGAACCGCCGCCGCCTCCGGAGCCGGGCGCCTTGTTGTAGACGGCCACCGAGTCGACGACCAGTTTCCCGCCGGAGACCGTGGCCGCGTTCGGACCCCCTCCGAAGGCGTCAGGGAAACCGCCGCCGATCGCGAGGTCGTAGATGATGAAGAAGGGATGGTCGACCGCGTCGGCCCAGGTCGTCGCGTCCACCTGGGTCGCGTTGACGGTGAAGAAGTTGTTCCCGTCGAGGTAGAACCTGATCTGCTCCGGTGACACCGAGCGGTCGATCTCCGCCGCGTAGTCGTGGAAGCCGGTCTGGCAGCCGGAGCAGGCGCGTTCACCCGAGCCGATGCCCGTCGACTCGTTGCAGGGTCCGCCAGGGTTCACGCCGCAGTGCAGGGTGCTGAAGACGGAACTGCGGCCGTTGATGTCCTCCATGATGTCGACCTCGCCGGACTTCGGCCAGGTCACGCCGTCCCGCAGTGGCGCGCCGAGCATCCAGAACGCCGGCCAGTAACCCGCGCCGTTGGCGGTGGTGACGTTGGGCTGCTGGAGGACGGACTCGATACGCACGACGCCGCCGGCCGGTGCGCCGAAGCCCGCCGACTGGGTCTCCACGCGGCCGGAGGTCCATCCGCTGCGCGCGTCGGAACCGGAGTGCAGGGCCTGGAGCACCAGGTGGCCCTGACCGTCGTAGTAGACGTTCGAGGTGCTGCTGGTCATGGTCTCGATCTCACCGGTGCCGAAATTGCTGCCCGGTCCGGTGTCGTACTTCCACAGGCTCTGGTCGATGCCGGTGCCGGACGCACCGTTGAAGTCGTCGCTCCATGTGAGGGAGAAGCCCGACGGCGCCGGGGGGACCGCCGCCTGAGCGGCGGGCGCCGTCGCGGTCAAGGTGGCGGCCACGGTCGCCACGACGACGGGGATCAGCGTCAGCGCGCTCTTCCATCCGCCGCGCCGTGATCTTGCAGAGAGTAATTGCATCTGTCTTACCTCCGAAGAACAAACAGGATCGCGCTTGTTTGCTGTGCCGCCTCGGACTGGCTCCGTCGACAGGCAGGCCCGGAGTAGGTGAGCGGGCTCTCATCAACTCAGGTGACGATGGGGGGTGTTGAGCTGTGTGGGGTTCTGTGCGGGGCAGACGTTATTGGACCAGACCAATACCGTCAAGACTGT
Source organism: Streptomyces sp. NBC_00252 (assembly GCF_036187565.1). Lineage (NCBI taxonomy): Bacteria > Bacillati > Actinomycetota > Actinomycetes > Kitasatosporales > Streptomycetaceae > Streptomyces > Streptomyces sp. NBC_00252. The sequence goes on from NZ_CP108087.1 coordinate 9,818,912, forward strand.
TCACCGTGCGACCAACTCGCCGGTCTACGACGACGGTTGCGTGGGCCGTCCGGCTCGGCGGGTGAACCGTCGCAGGCCGCGGCGGGTGGGCTTGAGGGGCTTGTCCTCGGGGGCGATCGGTTCCTGTCCTGGAGGAAGGGCCGGCCGTGCCTGGCTGTGCTGGTGCAGGTCGCGTTGTTCCAGGCGGTTGCGGACGGCGCGGGCCATGGCCTGGTGAGCCGGCTCCAGGGGTACGCCCTCCTCGGCGAGGCGCTCCCACATGTGCAGCAACTCCGCTCCCCGGGTGGCCACTTGACTCTCGTCCAGCAGCCGCTGCCACGCCGCGGTGGCGCGGGCCACCTCCGGCGCGGCCAGCGCGAGGTCCGTGCGGCAGCGGATGCGTGCCACGGTCAGCGCGAGGACGGTGGAGAGGGCGTAGTCGCCCCGTTGGAAGGCGAGGTACGCCTCGATCGCCCGTGCCTCCAGGGCGAGTTCGTCCTCCGCGCCCCTGCGCAGGGTGAGGTGTTCGCGCAGCGCGCTGGCGAGGACGAACGCGGCGTGCAGTTCCTCGCGTTGGGCGTGCCGGATGATCCGCTCGACCCGGGCGAGCGGCGGAAAGGCCTCCTCCTCCGCGGCGGTGCGCTCGCGTCCCGGCGGCAGGTCCTCGTCCTCGGCGATCGTGCGGCTCGACCCGTCGGGGTGCACCCGCAGGCGCGCCACCTGCATCACCGTACGGTCGATGACGGTGGCCGCCACCGGGGCACCCAAGGTGCGGGCGAACATGGCGATGGCGTCCAGGATCGCCTCGTTGGGCTGCTGCACACCGCCCATCTCCAGCAGATGGCCGTTGACCACCGTCGAGCCGTCCTCGGCCACGAACGCGTCGAGCCGGATCAGCGGCGGCGCGTTGAGTACCGGCAGGTTCGCGTCGTTGCGGGGGGTCGGTGACTGGTTCATCTGCTCAGGCTCCGGGTCGGACCACGCCGAGGATGGGCATCGAGGCGGCGGGCGCCACCGTGACCGAACGTCCCGGCCTCGGTGCGTGCACGATCCGCCCCTGGCCGATGTACATGCCGACGTGAGTGGCGTCGTTGAAGTAGATGATCAGGTCCCCGGGTTGCGCCGACGCCAGGCTGACATGCCGTAGACCCTGCCATTGCGCCTGCGAGGTACGGGGGATGGGGTGCCCGGCCGCCGCCCACGCGGTGGACGTGAGGCCCGAGCAGTCGTACGACGAAGGACCGACCGCTCCCCACACGTACGGCTTGCCCATCTGTGCCATCGCGAAGTTGACGGCCCGCTCCGCCGCACCGGTCGCCTTCGTGTCACTGCCGGAATTCCCGCCGGTCCAGCGGGACTTGGCCTTCTGCTCCGCGGCGTTGTCCAACTGGGCGAGTCTGCGCGCCTGGTCCCGTTGCAGGCCGTCCTCGATCTGCTCGGCCCGGGCTATCCTCTGCTCGATCTTCTGCTTCGCCGCAGCCTTGGCCGCACGACTGATCTTCAGCTCGCGCAGCTTCTTCGCGGCCGCATCCGTCTGCTGGCTCACCTTGTCGCGGGCGTTCTTCTCGCTGTCGGACACGGTGGCCAGACTCCGCAGGGCCTGGCGCGCCTGGGACGCCTCGTCGAGGGCCTGGTCCGGGTGGTCGCCCAGCAGCAACTGGATACCCGTGGAAGCGAGGTTGCCGCCGCGGTACTGGGTGCGAGCGGCTGCGCCCGCGAGGTTGCGCAGGTCGCGCACCCGGTCCTCGGACCGCGCCAGGTCCTTGCGCAGCGCGACCAGCCGCTTCGTCTGCCCGGCCGCCTTCACGTCCGCCGTGTTGTACGCCTCGGTGGCTATCTCCGCCTCGCGGTACAGGCCGTTCAACTCGGTACGGATGCCCTCGATCGACTTGTCGTCCTGCGGGTCGGGTGCTGCCGGCGCCGCGTAACCGGGGGTGGGCAACAGGGCGATCACACAGACGAGGGCGGCTAACCGGGCCCGGCTCCATGGCCGTCTGCCGCCGGTCGACACGTTCATCAAGTCACTTTCAGAGGTCGTGTGCGGGGCGGCTCGGACGGGCGACACGTCCTTCATGTCACCCGCGCAGAACGTGCGGAGAAGTGTTCGAGACTTGAACACAGTACCGTGCGCCCCTCGCACCACAGACGGCGGCATCCCTCCTCGGCGTGTCAACTGGGTTCCCGGCAGCACCACTTGCCGCGTCGACAGGGCCTGATGGGGAAAGGCCGGTCACGCTGCGGGGTGTGCCGTGCTGATCTTCGGGGATACGACCAACACCTGGCCGGGGTGTGCCCCGGCCGAGGCGCTGCGCTTCAGGCCCGGGTCCGGTGCCCGCTTCCGGACGGGGTCGCCGGAGCGGCGGGGGACGCCGGAGCGGTCGGGGCCGCCGCGGTCTCGCCTTCCGTGATCGCCGGGGTGCCCTTGCCGCCGGGGTGGCGCAGCGAGACGAGGTAGCCGATGCCCAGGGCGATGGCCATGCCGTAGAGCACCCACTGGTTGGCCTCGGCGAAGTCCATCCGCACGCTCGACATCGCGTCGCGCGCGGCACTCGCGGCAGGCCCGCTGCCGGTGGGCTGGCGGGCGTCTCCATTGCCCGTGACCGCCTCGGCGATGTCCTTCGCCACGCCGTTCGCGGTGCCCGACGACACCCCGCGGGAGGTGAGGGTCGACACGACGTTCTGGGTCGTCTGGTGGGTGAGGATCGTCCCGAGGACGGCCAGGCCGACACTCGCCGCGTAGTTGCGCACGGTCTGGGTGATGCCGGTGACCTCCCCGTAGGAGGCACCGATCGCCCGGTTGACGGCGTCCGTGGATGCGGGCGCCAGGATGAAGCCGATGCCGGCGCCGGCGAGGGCCACGTAGGGCCACTGGTCGTGCATCGACAGATCGGTCAGCTTGTTGGCCCACAGGGCGAACCCGACGGCGCCCAGGGCAGTGCCGATCCTCATCGGCCCCCGGGCTCCCTGTTTGTCCAGCATCCGTCCGCCCCACTGGGAGGCGATCGCGAAGCCGGCGAAGAAGTACAGGAGATACAACGCGGCCTGGTTGGGGGAGGCGCTCAGCGAAACCTGGGCGTAGACCGAGGCGAAGAAGAACACCGGGACGAAGGCCAGCATGGCGAAGAACAGCACGAGCACGTCCACGGTGAAGGCCTTGTCACGGAACACCGCGAGGTTGACCAGCGGGTGCCGCCTGCCCCGCTCGTAGCGCCAGAACAGAGCGAGCACCGCCAGACCGCCCGCGATGCAGGCCCAGGTCGCCGCGCTGTCCCAGCCCCAGGTCGCCGCCTGCTGGAAACCGAGCACACTCACACCCATGCCGACCGCGATGAGTACGGCGCCGACGACGTCCAGCGACTCGTCGCGGCGCCGGTTCTGGACGTGCGCCATCATCGTCAGGACGAGGGCCACGACGGCGACGGGCACGTTCACCCAGAAGATCGCCCGCCAGGTCCAGGACGTGAGCCAGCCGCCCAGCAGCGGTCCGAGGGCCGTCAGAGCCCCGGACAGGCCGAAGAACAGGGCCAGGGCCCGGCCGCGCCGCTCCACCGGAAAGACAGCTACTACGACGGCCAGGGCCGCCGGGAACAGGAGTGCCGCTCCCAGGCCCTGCGTCGCGCGGAAGATGATCAGCCAGGTCTGGGCGAAGTCGCCTTTGGGTACGCAGCCGCAGAGCACGGAGGAGATGACGAAGACGAGGGTGCCGATGATGACGACCCGGCGTGGCCCGAAGAGATCCGCCAGCCGCCCGCCGAGGGCGAAGAACGCCGCCAGTGACAGGAGGTAGGCGTTCACCACCCACTGCATGCCCGAGGCGGTCAGGCCCAGTTCGTTGACGATGTCCGGAGCCGCGATGGAGACGATCGTCTGATCGATGAACGTCATCGACACCGCGAAGAGCATGGCCGCGAGGGTCAGCGTCTGGTTCGGGGTCCTGGGCGCCGGTTCAGCGGCTGCGCCCCGTGCCGCATGAGTGCCACTCACCCGTCCATTCTCAGCCGCTTCGCCGGGCATCGCATCCGCAGGACGATCACGGGCCCCCGGGGTGGGGCGGTGACGCGGGGTTCGACATGTGCCGACCGCGCCACCCCGACCGGCCGGACGGTGGCGGGCGAGGGCATCGCCTTCGAGCAGTTCCGGGAGGGCACCGAACGTCCTTGAGGGCGGGGCCGCCGTCGGCTTCCGGGCGTCACTGCGAGCCCGTGGCCACCAGGGTCGCGGTGATGGGCTGGAGTTCGGTGATCAGCTCGTCGAGTTCGGCGGGGGAGAGGGCGTTGTAGGGCGGGGCGGCGAGTTCGTCGGTGAGGGCCTCGATGCGCTGTTTCGTCGCGCGGCCGGTGCTCGTGAAGTGGCCCTCGGCGTCGATGAGTCCGCGTTCGCGCAGGCCGTCCATGACCGTGGCCAGACGTTCCTTGGGCAGGTGGTGGATGCGTCCGAACGACTCCGCTGGGTGGATGTTCATCTCCAGAGCGGAGAGCACGTGGGCTTCCGTGCCACCGATGTGCGCGCCGAGGAGCGCGGCGATGTGTCCGTCACCGCGGTGTTCGCGCAGCATGGTCGCGGAGTGCCACAGCCGGGCGACAGGGTCGCCGGGAACGTCGAGGGTGCGCATGCCGGCGTACATCACCCGGCCTTCGGTGGGGGCGCTGATCGCGGCCTTGGTGGTCAGGTCCGCGGCGCGCACCAGGCCCGGGGAGCCGGCCAGCTCCTCACCGAGGATGCGCCGCAGAGAGGCCGCGCTGCCCCGCTCCCGCGCGGCGACGGACGCGGCGGGAGGGATCGTTTCCCAGGCGCTGGGGATGTGCCGCGCGACTTCCCCGTCGGCGAAGTTGTAGAAGGCCGCGTGCACGACGTGGGCAGGCACCCGGCCCAGGGGCGCGGCGCGGCTGGCGAAGTAGCCGTCCCAGTAGGTGCGGTGGCCGAGTGCGGCCAGTTCCTCGTTGCACTCGTCGGCGGTGAAGGTGACCAGGCAGATCGGCTCCAGGAGCTCGAACATGCGGCGGGCGACGTGGGTCGTCGGTTGCAGGTGCGTCGTGCTCATGGGGATGTCCCTTTGTTCGGTGTGCCGACTTGTTCGGTGCATCGACTTGGACCGTGCGGGACAGCGAAACTCATCGGTGATCGGAGGGGAGCGCGTGAGTGGGGTGGTCGCTGGGTGAGGGTGGGGACGAGAGCGGGTTCCGGGCGGGTTTGGGTCGGGTTTGGGTCGGGGTCTGGTCCAACTTCGCGGCTCTGTCGCGGATGTGAGGAGGCGTGACGAGCATGAGCGGGGAGGCTTGGGCGGCCCCGCGAGAGTGTGCGTCACGCTGTGAGCAGGCGGAGGCCGAGGTCTGCTGTGTCGCGTCCGGCGAGGTCGCTGTTGTGTGCGGCCCAGCGGCCCGTGGCGAGGTCGTCGGCGAGGCTGTGCACCGCCCGATGTTCGGCCTGGGGGCCGACTCTCGTCCACACCGATGCCGCTCGGCGTACGTGATCTTCCAGATAGGCCTCGGGGCGGCGCCAATACGCTTCGAACAGGCCGTCAGCGCAGTCCCACGGGACGGGTACCGGTTCCACGCGGGCGCCGATGGTGTCGGCCATCCCGGCGAGCGAGGGAAACGTCGCCAGGACATCGGCGAACTCGGGCAGGTAGTCACGGGTGAGCCAGAACCGGTCCATCCACCCCGGTTCGTCGGTGCCGAACGTGAGCACCACCACGCGGCGGGCCACGCGTCGCATCTCGCGCAGCCCCGCCGCAACATCTGCCCAGTGGTGAACGGTGGAGACCGCCATCGCGGCGTCGAAGGACTGGTCCTCGAAGGGCAGTTGCTCCGCGGTGGCGTCCACGCACGGCGCCGAACCCGCGGGCCGTTGACCCCGCATCACCGCCGACGGCTCGACCGCGGTCACGTCGCGATCGGCAGGTTCGTAGGAGCCGGTGCCGGCCCCGACGTTCAGCACCGACCGGGCGTCGCCGAGTGCGTCCCAGATCTGCGCGGCGATCCGCGGCTCGGTACGCCGGGTCGTGGTGTACGCGCCGCCGATCGCGTCGTACAACTGTGCGCCGAGCAGCGCCAGTTGCTTCTCCGGTGTCACTGTCAGCCCCCTCGCCCGTGTTCCCAGTTCCCTGTCGATGGCCGCCACCATGGCGTCGGCGCGGTTACGCCGCTCAAGCAGCAGCTCGCGCAGTCGGTGCAGGTGCGCGACCGCGTCGGTGGTCGGGTCGTCCACCAGGTCCGCGATCTCCCGGAGTCCGAAACCCAGGCGTCGGTAGGCCAGCACCTCGCGCAGCCGCTCCATGTCGCCTGCTGAATAAGCCCGGTATCCGGTCGCGGTTCGTGCCGATGGACGTACGAGACCGACCTCGTCGTAGTGATGCAGGGTGCGGACGGTCACGCCGGCCAGCCCGGCCACCTGTCCTACGGTCCAGTGATCCTCCACGGCAGTGACTATGCAGCCTGACGCCACGTGAGGGTCAAGCCGTACGGGGTTCTTTCCGGCGGGTGTGTGGCAGTGCCGACTCGGCTCGGTTCGGCATGTCGCGGCGGATGTCGTGTCGGTGCGAAGAGGCGCCGGTCGTCAGTCGCACGAAACGGTTCCGGTAGGCGGCGTCGACGAGTGATTCGCGGGTCGGGGAGTGCCGGGGGTGCGTGGGTCGGGGAGTGCCGGTGGAGCGTGCGTCGGGGCTGCCGGTGGAGCGTGGCGATGCCGACCTCGGCTGCGGGTGGCGAGCGGACGCAGCGGCAGCTCGGTGCCAGCCGACGCGGAGACGCGGGTGGTCACCGCGAGGAGTGCGTCGCGGTGGTGGGTTGCGTCCGGCCGGGGCGGTCGTACCTCTGGCGCGGCCAAAACGGATCGTGATCCGTTTGTGTTACGGTCATCCACGTAAACGGAACACGGTCCGTTTCGGTGGGTGCGTGGAAATCGAGGAGGCAGACCTACATGCAGGAACGGAGCAATCGGCCGTCGGCCGGTCAGAGCAGGGCGGTCCGGCTGGATTCCTTCGGCGGACCCGAGGTCTTGGCTGTCCGGGAGATTCTCGCGCCGCAGGCCGGCCCGGGACAGATCCGCGTGCGGGTTGCCGCCGCCGGTCTGAACCCGATGGACTGGTTCATGACCGCGGACGAGGAGACGGCCGGCCGGTTCGGACTGACCCTGCCCGTCGGGTTCGGGACGGACTACGCGGGCGTGATCGATCAGGTCGGTGACGGGGTGAGCGGCTTTGCGCCCGGCGACCGGGTGTTCGGAGGTGCCCTGTCCCGCGCGGTCGCCGACTTCGTGGTGGTCGACGCGGGCGGGGAGACGGCTGCGAACGAGGCTCACCACACCCCTGACGGTGTCGACGACCGCATCGCCGCCACCCTGACGATCGCGGGCCGCACCGCGTCCGCCGCCCTTGCCGCGGTCGCCCTCGGTCCGGACGACACCGTGCTTATCGGCGGTGCGGGTGGCGGAGTCGGGGTGTTCGCCGTCCAACTAGCCCGGGTCGCAGGGGCGCGCGTGATCGGGACGGGGTCGCCGTCGTCGGCCGATTACCTCCGCGAACTCGGAGCCGAGCCGGTCGCCTACGGTGACGGCCTGGCCGACCGCGTCCGAGCGCTCGCCCCCAGGGGTGTCACCGCCGCGATGGACCTGCACGGGGTGGAGACGGTGCACGCCGCCCGGGAGTTGGGCGTCCCGGACGACCGCATCTGCACGATCGCCGCGCAGGTCGACGGCGTGGCGGCGGCCAACGGCGCGAACGCGGCTCCCGGTGCCCTCGAAGAGCTCGCCCGGATGGTTGCGGTGGGCCGACTCCGCGTGCCTGTTGCTGAGAGCTTCCCGATCGAACAGATCCGCCGCGCGGTCGAGATCCAGGCTGACCGGCATGTGCGGGGCAAGATCGTCATCGAGCTCTCATGACCCCGGGTGACGCGGTGATGCGGTGATGCGGTGACGGTGTGGCGAGGGCGAGGACGGGTGCACGTCGGGTCCCTTTGGCCTGGGTGGCGCTTGCATCTCTTGAGGCGGCGGGTCCGAAACGGTATGCGGACGGGTCTGCCGGCCTCGCGGTGACGGCATCCGGTGGCAGCTGTCTGCGGAGTGTCCTGGGCATGGGCACGCAGCAGGGCTGGGCCGCGCGGGTCTCCGGAGGAAGCCCGTTGCTGATGCGCCGAGCCGGGGGAGTGTCAGGCGTCGTCGGGAGTGTCGGGCGACTTTCCCGGGTGGGGGGAAGGGAACGTCTTGTCTGTCGAAATGGGCTTCCAGGCCCTGCTGTTCCTTCGTCGCCCCTGTGGTGTGTCCGTCGCGTCCTGCAACGCGGCAGCGACCTTGCGCTCGGCGCCGTTGGTCACGGCGCTGTCCATCAACGCACCGTGTGGGTGGCTGCGACGATGAGGGCAATCGGGTGCCGCCACACGGCTTCGGTGAGGTATGGGGAGCAAGATCCCGGGACCTCCAGTGCTGCGGTGGGCCGGGAAGCGCCGCCGGGAAAACCCTCACTGGTCGACCGACGAGTCAATCCTGAGATTCCCGTCATGTCAGACGACTGATGGCCTCATCAGTTCTGTTGGCGACTAGAATCGCGCCATGCAGCCCTCCACCACTCAGCCCGCGAACCGCTTCGAGCGCCGGAGGGCCAAGACCCGTCAGGCCCTCATCGGCGCTGCCCGTCAGATCATGGCCGAGCAGGGCGGCACCGATGTGAGCATTCAGGCGATCGCGGACCGGGCGGACGTCGGCTTCGGGACCTTCTACAACCACTTCGAGACCAAGGACGCCCTCTTCGACGCGGCAGTCGCCGACGCCCTGGAGGAGTACGGGCAACTGCTCGACGCCGCCACGGCCGACATCGAGGACCCCGCCGAGACCTTCGCGGCCAGCGTCCGCCTCACGTTGCGACTGGCCGCCAGCCACCCGGAGATCACCGGGATCCTCCGCTTCCGGGGACTCCAGCATGTCCACAGCGGGACCGGCCTGGGCCCGCGCGCTCTGCGTGACCTGGAGGTCGGGAAGGCGTCGGGACGCTTCGACATCAAGGATGCCCAAGTCGCTCTCGGGGCCGTCGGCGGAATCGTGCTGGCTCTCGTCCAGCTTGGGGCCACCAGCGACCTCAACGCCTCAGCGGGAGAGGCGGCGGCCGAGCTGGTCCTGCGCATGCTCGGCCTGCCTCCCGATGAAGCGCACGAGATCTCCGTCAGGCCGTTGCCCGCGCTGGGGTGACCGGTGCGATCCGGGTTCGCATGGCGCGCGCCGAGCGGGGTGCGGGTGCGACAGCCGCTCGACCGCGCGGCGGATCTGTTCGATCGGGAAGCTCTCAACGCCAGGCACCTCGACGCGTTCGGTCGAGCGGGGCGCGAAATGCCCCGTCGCCGCGGTAATCGAACCTCGTCGCGTTCGCCGTCTCCGTGCTCGGGCTGACCGGCTGCATCGTGCTCCGATTGAGTGGTCGCCGGCCGATCCGTGACCCGCGCCTGTTCGTCCTGCGCGGCTTCTGCGCCGGCGCGATCGCGTTCATGAGCCAGTCCCTGGCCGTCGTCCGATTCGCCTTCGTAGGGCTGCAGTTCCTCCAGCTCATCCACGGGTACAGCCTTCTACCAGGGCGCCCTTGCCTTCTTGCCTGTAGCCACGGTGGTGCTGCCCGTCTCGCAGCCCACCCTCCCGGCTCGTCCCCGGCTCACTCGCCGCATCGGCCACAGGGCCGTGCTGCCCGCAGATCGCCTGTTCCTGGCCGCCGGCCTGTTCTGACTGACCGTCTCCGACCTCCCTGACCGGCCCTGACCGCCGAAAGCAGCTACCCCGCCTTCTCGTCGCCCCCGTGATCGCGGGCCTAGGCATCGGCCTGATCGGTTCCGCCGGTACGGCCCGATCGTGATCGTCGACTCCCTCGGACCCGACCGCCAGGGCGTGGCCTCCGCCATGAACGACACGACCCGCGAGATCGGCTCCACGGTCGCCATCACCATCACGGGATCGGTCCTTTCCACCCAGCACCGCGCGACCCCCGCCGACACCATCGGGCAACTGCCCGCAGGCGGGCCGAACTTGGCGCGCCACTCGGCCGCCGGCGGACGCGAGGCTGTAACCGGTCTCGGCGACGCGGCCTGCACCTCGTCTATGGCGTGCGCGACGCCGCTACGGGCGAGTTCACCGAAGCCATGGGTGTCATCTCCGCGATCCTCGCCCCAGCTGTCCTCGCCCGCCCGATCCGTGCCCCCAGTGCAGACCCTGCGCGCACGGACGGCCACCCCCCCGGGCGCTGTTTCCACCTCCGGCAGGAGCGATGGCAAGGCCGAGAGTCGCGCCCGGAAGGCAGACAGCGGCGGTCGGCAGCGCCCCGGCCGGTCGGCTCGGCCCTGCACCGTTGACCGCCCGCGCGGCCGCCCGCGCGGCCGCCCGCCGTCCAACCCGCACAGCCGCTCACGCCGCAGGGTCACAGGGGTGGTGGCCCGGCGGCCAGGGATGTCCGGGCTTCGGAGTGAAAAGAAGCCGCCACTCCTTGACTGATGGTCCACGCGTAATTGACGATTCCATCATCTAGGTGACAGGGGACGACCTGCCATCGGCGAGGAGAGCCCCATGACCGACAACAGCGCCACCGCGAGCGGCCCCGCAGGCGCCCCGCCTCTGCAAGGCGCGATCGACGTGCACGCCCACTTCTTCACCGCCCGGCTGCGCGCGGCGATGGAGGACGCGGGCATCACCCAGCCGGACGGGATGCCCGCCATCCCCGACTGGGACCCGAAGTCTGCGCTGCGGCACATGGACGAGGTCGGGATCCAGACCTCGATGCTGTCCGTGTCCTCACCTGGGATCGACTTCGGCACCCCGGACGCCGTCCGCGAACTGGCCCGAAACGTCAACGACGAAGGCGCTGAACTGGTCCGCGCCCACCCGGGACGCTTCGGTCTGATGGCATCCCTTCCGCTGCCGGACCTTCCCGCCTCCCTCGCCGAAGCCGAGCGTGCCCTCGACGACCTGGGCGCCGACGGCATCGCCCTGCACACCCACTATCAGGGCCACTACCTGGGCGACCCTCTCTACGAACCCCTGATGGAACTCCTCGACGAGCGCCGCGCGGTGGTGTTCCTCCATCCGACCTCACCCCAGTGCTGGAAGGACACCAGCCTCGGCTACCCCCGCCCCATGATCGAGTTCCCCTTCGACACCACCCGTGCCGTGGCCCACCTGATCCTCTCGGGCGCCCTGCGACGTCACCCCCACATCTCCTTCGTCATCCCGCACGCCGGTGCCGCCTTGCCCGTCCTCGCCGACCGCATCGCCGTGTTCGCCCTGATGCAGGCGGACGGGCCGCCGGTCGACGTCCTGGCGGACCTGGCCACGCTCCACTTCGACCTCGCGGGCTTCACCCTTCCCCGCGCCCTGCCCGCCCTGCTCAACCTCACGGACACCCGGCACCTGCTCTACGGCAGCGACTTCCCCTTCACGCCCGACTGGGCCGTCGAAGGCCTCGCGCGCCCGCTCGTCGAGGCCCTGGACCCGGCGGTCCGCGCCGATCTGCTGCACGGCAACGCGCGGCGCCTCTTTCCCCGGCTGCGCGAACCCCGTAGCGCATAGGTGTCCGGCCCGATGGCGGTCGGGCCGTACCTGCCGGAAACGTGGCGTTGACAGATTAGACACTCAAGAGTGATGCTTTCATCAGTTAAGGCGTGTGGCGGCAGCCCTCTCAAGACCGCGACCCCTCTTCGCGCAGCGTGCGCCGGTTTCCTCACGCCTCCCGAAACTCCGAGCAGGAGAACCCCATGAGCACAGCCGTTGTCCGTACGCGTGAGGGCTGGTGGGTTCAGCGCGCCGACGGCCGGGTCCACCCGGTCGGCACCGACGCCGCCACCACCGCAGATCTCCTCGCCGACCGGCAGGCCGTCGAAGAGGCCGAACGGTCCGACGACGGCTGGGAAGACCTCGGACCGCGCGAGCTGCTGTCACCGGTGACCACGCCCTGCCGCGTCGTCGCGCAGATGGTCAACTACCGCTCCCACGCCATCGACTCCGGCTTCGATCCCGACCTCGTGCCCACGACCTTCTTCCGCAAGGCCTCCGGATCCGTGTCGGGCCCGGCCCAGGAGATCATCCGGCCCGGACACGTCCGCCTGCTCGACTACGAAGTCGAACTCGGGCTCGTCTTCGGCGCCCCGCTGCCCCTCGACGCCGACGTCACCACCGCCACCCTCGGCCACTACGTCGCAGCCCTGGTCGTCGCCAACGACATCAGCGCCCGCGACGTGCAGCTGCCCAAGACCCAGTTCTACGAGAGCAAGTCCTACCCGACCTTCACCCCGCTCGGCCCCCGACTGCTGCTCGTCGACGCGCACGATCTCGCCTCGCTGGAACGGCTGCGTCTGGTGTGCGCGGTCAACGGCGAGGTCCGCCAGGACAGCAGCACGGCGGAGATGATCACCAAGCCGGACCAGGCGCTGACCGCCCTCGCCCGCTTCCAGACCATGGCCCCCGGAGACGTCCTCCTGACCGGTACCCCTGGCGGCACCGCCCTGCGTTCACCGGGCAAGGCACTGGAGCTGATCGGATCGCTGCTGCCGCCCGAGAAGAAATGGAAGACATTCTTCGCCCGGCAGGCGAAGAACCCCGCCTACCTCAAGCCCGGGGACATGGTGACCGCCTCCATCAGCACCCCCGACGGTTCCCTCGATCTCGGCACCCAGCAGACCCCGGTCCGTGCCGCCACAGCGAAGGCCCTGTGATGACGACCTCGTCCGCTCCCGCCCTGTGGCCCGACTACGCCACCCCCGACTCCCTGGCCGCGATCGAAGAAGTGCCGCTGACCGCACGGAACCTGCCCACCTCGACCTACGCCGTCCTGGACCGGGCCGCCGCGCTGTGGCCCGACCGGCCGGCCGTCACCTTCCTGCCCCGCGCGGAGGACTGGGAAAACGGCCACACCCGCACCTTCGCCGAACTGCGCACGGAGGTGCACCGCCTCGTCCACCTCTTCCGGTCCCACGGCATCGGCCGCCGTGAATCGGTGGGCCTGCTCTCCCCGAACACGGCACTCCTGCCCACCGCACTGCTGGCGGCCCAGACCGCCGCTATCGCCGCACCGGTCAACCCGCACCTCCCCGCCGACCACATCACCCGGCTCCTGCGCCTGGGCCGCGCCAGGATCCTCGTCGCCGCCGGACCCGAACTCGACCCCGGGACCTGGCGTACAGCGCTGGCCGTGGCAGCCGAACTCAAACCCATCGCCCTCTACGCACTCCGGCCCACCGCAGCCACAGGCACCGGACCCGCCCTGGAAGCCCTGGGCGGAACCACCGTCGACTACCTCGACGCCGCCATGGCGACCAGCCCGGACGAACGGCCCCGCGCCGAACCGAACGCCCACGACCTCGCCGCCCTGTTCCACACCGGCGGCACCACCGGCGCTCCCAAGCTCGCCGCCCACACCCACGGCAACGAAGTCGTCGACGCCTGGAGCATCGCCGCGAACTCGCTCCTCGACGAGCGGTCCGTGATCTTCGCCGGGCTTCCGCTCTTCCACGTCAACGCTCTCGTCGTCACCCTGCTCGCCCCCCTGCTGCGCGGACAGCACGTGGTGTGGGCAGGCCCGCTCGGCTACCGGGAGCCCGCCCTCTACAGCCACATCTGGCGCATCGTCGAGCGCTACCGAATCTCCGCGATGTCCGCCGTACCCACCGTCTACTCCGTCCTGGCCCAGGTGCCCGTGGACGCCGACATCAGCTCCCTGCGGTTCGCCGTCGTCGGCGCCTCGGCGCTGCCCCCGACCGTCCGCACCGCCTTCACCGAGCACACCGGCGTCGAAATCTGCGAAGGCTACGGCCTGACCGAAGCCACCTGCGCGACGGCCCGCAGCTTCACCGGCGGCGACCACCGGCCCGGATCCGTGGGGCAGCGAATGCCCTACCAGCAGGTCAAGACCGCGCTGGTCGACTCGAAGAACACCTGGCTCGATCTCCCGCCCGGAGCCCCCGGCGTCCTGCTGATCAAGGGGCCCACCGTGTTCGCCGGCTACGTCACCGGACACGGCACCGACGGCCTGCACCTGGACAGCCAGGAGACGGTCCGCGACGGCTGGCTCAACACCGGGGACCTCGCACGCGTCGACAGGGACGGCTTCATCCACCTCATCGGCCGCGCCAAGGACCTCATCATCCGCGGCGGCCACAACATCGACCCCGCCACCATCGAGGACGCGCTGCTCCAGCACCCCCACGTCACCGGAGCCAGCGCCGTGGGCCGCCCCGACCCCCACGCCGGCGAGGTACCCATCGCCTACGTCACCCTCGGCCCCGACGCACCCGAAGCACTGAACCACCCGGGTCACCTCATCGAGCACGCACGCGCCCACCTCCAGGAGAGCGCGGCCGTACCCAAGGACGTCATCGTCCTCGACAGCCTTCCGGTCACCGCCGTAGGCAAACCCACCAAGGTGCCCCTGCGCATCCGCACGGTGCGGCAGACCGTTCTCGACGAACTCGCCGCAGCGGGCCTCCCGTCGGACCCGAAGGACGTCGACTGCCGCTTCGACGACGCACGCCTGACCGTCACCCTGCCCCGGCCCGCAGCCGCCGACGCCGCAGACCGCATCACCGCCGCTCTCGGCCGGTACACCTTCGCCTGGTCCTTCACCGAAGCCTGAGCACCGGACATCTGGAGCCGCACCCATGACTTCCCCCACCCCCACCGCGTCGGACCCGCATCAGGGGCTGCACAGTGAAGACGGCGCGCGCCGCGACGAACACCCCGGACGCGACCGGCAGCCCGTGATCAAAGTCGCCGACATCGCCTGGCTGGAGTTCGTCAAACCCGACCTGGACCGCGCGGAGACCTTCGCCCGCGACTTCGGCTTCACCGTCGCCGCCCGCACCCCCGATGCCCTGTATCTGCGCGGCACCCTGCCAGGACCGCACTGCCTCGTCATCCGCAGAGGCCCGGCCTCCCGCTTCCTGGGCCCGGTCTTCCTCGCCGCCGACCGCACCGACCTCGACCGGCTGGCCACGGCCACCGGCCGGCACGTCCACGCGTCGACCGAGTACGGAGGAGGCCACCACGTGGACCTCCTCGACCCCTCCGGCATCCCCGTCCGCGTCGTCCACGGCGTCACCGAGCACCCCGCCCTGCCCGGCCAGCAGCCACTCCAGCTGAACACCGGCGCGACCCGCGTCCGCCTCAACGCGACCCAGCGCCCGCCACACGAGCCGGCCCGTGTGGAGCGCCTGGGCCACGTCGTCCTCTCCACCCGCGTCTTCGGCCGCGCCCTGGACTGGTACCTCCACCACCTCGGTCTCATCGTCAGCGACTTCCTCTACCTCGACGGCCAGCGCCACCGCGGCCCGACCATGGCCTTCATCCGCTGCGACCGTGGCAGCCGGCCCGCCGACCACCACACCCTGGCCATGCACCTGGGCCCCGACACCGGCTACGTCCACTCCGCCTACCAGGTCGCCGACCTCGACGCCCTCGCCGCCGGAGGCGAGTACCTCGCCCGGCGCGGCTACCGGCGCTCCTGGGGCATCGGCCGCCACATCCAGGGCAGCCAGATCTTCGACTACTGGCGCGACCCCGACCGCTTCCTCGTCGAGCACTTCACCGACGGCGACCTGTTCGACCACACCCTCGAACCCGGATGGGCCGCCATGTCCGCCTCCGGACTCGCCCAGTGGGGGCCTCCCGCCACCCGGGACTTCCTCGGCGCCACTCCGTCCCCGGCTCTGCTGCGCACCGTGCTGGGTGCCCTGCGCGAGAACAACGAACTCGACCCGGCCCGGCTGACCGCCCTGATGAAAGCCATGAAGTCATGACCTCCGATCAGGGTCACACCCCTCCGGCGTCGCCCTCGGCCCTGCCGAGCGACAGCGCTGACACACCTGTCGCCGTGCTCGGAGCTGGACCCGTCGGCCTGGTCGCGGCTCTCCTGCTCGCACGGTACGGAGTGGCGTGCCAGGTCTTCGAACGTCACCCGGCGCCCTACCCGCTGCCCCGCGCCGTTCACGTGGACGACGAGGTCATGCGCATCCTCCAGGCCGTCGGAGCCGCCGACACCTTCGCCGCACACAGCCGGCCCAGCCTCGGCATGCAGCTCGTCGACTCCCGGCACCGCGTCCTGGCCCGGTTCCTGCGCGACGACCCTGTGGGTGCCCACGGCTTTCCCCAGGCCAACATGTTCGACCAGCCCGACCTCGAACACATCCTGCGCGACCTCATCAAGCGGGAACCCCTGGTGAGCCTGCACGGTGAGACCGAGATCCTCGGCCTCACCCTTGCGCCCCCCGGCTCCGGTCTGCCGACGTCCGTCCGCGTGCAGGACATCACCGCCGGCGCCGAACGCACCGTGGTCGCCGCGGCCGTGCTGGGGTGTGACGGCGCCACGAGCCCGACCCGCCGGGCCATCGGCTCCCGCCACCTCCTCCTGGGCCGGCCGCAGCACTGGTTCGTCGTCGACGTCCGCTGTCCCGTACCCCTCCCTGCCTGGGAGGGTGTCCACCAGGTCTGCGATCCGGCTCGACCCGCCACCTACATGCGCGTAGGCGAAGACCGCTACCGCTGGGAGTTCCGCCTCAGCGAGCAGGACGCCGAACAGGCGATGACCGACCGATCCCGCATCCTGCGGCTTCTGTCCCCATGGACGGGGTCGATCCCCGAGGAACAGCTCGAGGTGGTCCGCCTCGCGCGGTACACCTTCCGCGCACAAGTCGCCGACAGTTGGCGGCAGGACCGCGTCTTCCTCCTCGGAGACGCCGCCCACCTCACCCCTCCCTTCATCGGTCAGGGCCTCGGCGCGGGCCTGCGCGACGCCCACAACCTCACCTGGAAGCTGGCACGCGTCCTCACAGGGCAGAGTTCCGAATCCCTTCTCGACACCTACGAGAGCGAGCGCCGACCCCACGCGATCCATCTGGTGCGAACCGCCGTCCGTGTCGGCCGTGCGATGACCAGCGCGCATCCCGTGGCACGGGTCTCACGCCGGGTGGGACTGGCCGTCGGCCGGCACACCGGACTGCTCACGCAGGCCGCCCTGACCACGCTCAGCCCCGCCTTGCGCGGCGGAGCCCTCACCGGCGGAGGCCACAACCTCGCCCGACTGCCCGGCCGGGGTCCCCGTCCCGGAGAGCTCAGCCCCCAGCCTCCGATGCACACCCTCGACAACCTGCCCGTGCGCCTCGACGACCTTCTCGGAGACGGGTTCGCCCTTCTCACCTGCCGCACTCCGACCCCGACCGAAAGACGCCTGGCCCAAGCGCTGGCTGCCCGGATCGTCACGGTGCTGCCCCCCGGCGGCGAGCCCGTCGGCGTTCAGGTCCAGGGCGAGACCTTCACCATCGACACAACGGGCGCCCTCTCCTCGTGGCTGCGCGACGGCACGGTCCTGCTCCGCCCCGACCGGGTGGTGCTGGCCGCGCATCACGGCACCGACGACTCTCTCGCGGAGTCGGCACACGCGTGGGCAAGGACCCTGGCTCCCGCAGAGCCGCGAGCCGTCCACGACGAAGCTCGGCGCCCTGGACAGGACCGAGGACTGGTCGCCGCCGGCAGACCTCAGTGAACTCGACCGACACATCGGACAGCGGGAGGTTGTGGCAGGAACGCGCCGATGTGTGTGCGGTGTCGTGCCGTACGGGCGGGAGTGCTGCGTCGGGGCGTCACGCGTGAGTGACGGCAGGTCACCCGGGCCGCCGGCTGGTCTTCAGGGGTCTCAATGTCCTGGGGTGAAAGCTGGGGCAGCGCGGCACGCGGACGGGGCCTCGGCGGCGCCGCAACCTCCCTGTCCCTCGAGGTCAGGGCCATCCAGCCGGGGTTTCGGCTCGCCCGGTCAAAGGGGGCCGGATCGTGCCGGTGCGAGGTCACAACCCTGGAGGACCGGCACGTGTCTGACCTGTCAGGAGTACGACACGTCTAAGTCATAAGGGGGAAAAGTGAGATTCGGTCATTCTGTTCTCGCCGGTGCCGCGATGACGGCCCTGGCGGTCGGCGCGACGACCGTTGCGGCCGGCTCGGCTTCCGCGGCGCCGAACACCACCGCGCAGAAGGTCTGTGGGAGCTCCTACAAGACCGTCAATTCCGCGCCCGTCGGCACGCAGGGCACCGTCTACCTGACGTACAACGCCTCCACCGGCAAGAACTGCGTCGCGACCATCCGCACGAATCCCGGCACCGCGCGGGACATGGGCGCATGGGTCTACGTTCCCGACACCGAGGGGTACGCCCAGGACGAGGGCGCGTACACGTCGTACGCGGGACCGGCCTACGTCTACGGCAAGGGTTACTGCGTCGACTGGGGAGGTCACATCGACAACGTGTTCGTCTACGTGACGGG
Source organism: Streptomyces sp. NBC_00252 (assembly GCF_036187565.1). NCBI lineage: Bacteria > Bacillati > Actinomycetota > Actinomycetes > Kitasatosporales > Streptomycetaceae > Streptomyces > Streptomyces sp. NBC_00252. The sequence goes on from NZ_CP108087.1 coordinate 9,837,156, forward strand.
CTCCAACTGCGCCGCGCTGAAGGAGCACCGGGTCACCACGGTCCGCTGACCCACGCAGCACTGCCGCGGTCCGGCTCACCCCGTGGCCGGGGGTGGGCCGGATCGTGTCGGTCGACAGGATGTGCGGCGCGCTCAGCGCGCCGGCAGCACCAGCTCGTCGCAGCCGGTTCTCATGCCGGCAGTCAGGCTGCGACGAGCTCCCGCTCGAGGTCCGGTGTCGTGAGCTTGGACTTCTTGTTCGGGAGCGAGAGCCGGAAGACCTTGTGCCACGCGGAGAACACCTGCTTGGGCAGCGGTCCGGTGACGTAGTCCAGCTCGTACTTCTCGAACAGCGCGCGCACCTTCACCGCGACCTCGGCGTACCGGTTGCTCGGCAGGTCGGGGAACAGATGGTGCTCGATCTGGTGCGAGAGGTTGCCGGTCATGAAGTGCATGGCCGCGCTGCCGCTGATGTTCGCCGAGCCCATCATCTGGCGCAGGTACCACTGACCGCGGGTCTCGCCCTTGATCGACCGGCGTTCGAAGACCTGCACGCCCTCGGGGAAGTGCCCGCACATGATCACCGAGTGGGACCAGATGTTGCGGACCAGGTTCGCGGTGAACGTGGCGGCGAGCGTGGGCAGGAAGGACGGGCCCGACAGCAGCGGGTGGATGACGTAGTCCTTGAGCACCTGCTTGCGGATCTTGCGGCCCACGGCCCTGGCCCGCGCGCGGAACTCCGGGTTCTTGCGGCGGCGCTTGTCCAGGTTCTTGCCGAGCTCCAGGTCGTACGCCGCGATGCCGTACTCGAAGAAGCAGGCGTTGAGGAAGTTCCACAGCGGCTGGCCGAGGTAGATCGGGTGCCACTTCTGGTCCTCGTCGACGCGCATGATGCCGTAGCCGAGGTCGTTGTCCTTGCCGATCACGTTGGTGTACGTGTGGTGCAGCTCGTTGTGGGAGTGCTTCCACTGGTCGGCCGGCGAGACGTGATCCCATTCCCAGGTGGTGGAGTGGATCTTCGGGTCGCGCATCCAGTCCCACTGGCCGTGCAGGATGTTGTGGCCGATCTCCATGTTGTCCATGATCTTCGCCACGGACAGGCCGGCGGTGCCGAGCACCCACGCGGGCGGGAACATCGAGAACAGCAGCACGCCCCTGCTGGCCAGCTCGAGCTTGCGCTGCGCCGAGATGACCTTGCGGATGTAGGCCGCGTCCTTCTCGCCGCGGCCGGCGATCACCTCGTCGCGGATCGCGTCCAGCTCGCGGCCGAGTTCCTCGATCTGCTCCGCGGTCAGGTGGGCGGTGGGGTCAATGGCGGTCAAGGTGCTCCTACCGTTCGATGTCACAGGGGCCCGCCGCGGCGGACACGCAGGTCTGGATGAGGACGCCCGGCTCGGCCTCGGTGATCTCGCCGGTGCGCAGGTCGCGGACGGCGCCCGCCTTCAGCGGGGTGACGCAGCCGAAGCAGATGCCCATGCGGCACCCGGAGGGCATGAGCACGCCGGCCTCCTCGCCGACGTCCAGCAACGGCGTGGCGCCGCCCGCGGCGACGGTCCTGCCGGTGGTGCTGAACGTGACCTCGCCGCCGTCGCCGGCGACGACGATGCTGGGGCGGAAGCGTTCGGTGTGCAGGCGCTCCGGGACGCCGTGCTCGCTCCAGTGCTTTTCGGCGGCGTCGAGCAGGCCCGTCGGCCCACAGGCCCAGGTCTCGCGCTCGGCCCAGTCGGGCACCAGCTCGTCGAGGCGGGCGATGTCGAGCACGCCGTCCGTGTCGGTGTGCACCTCGGTCAGACGCAGCTTCTTGTCCGCGACCAGCTTGTGCAGATCGCTGCGGAAGATCACGTCGTGCGGCCGCGGCGCGGAGTGGACCATGACGACGTCGTCGAACTCGGTGTCGCGCAGCATGCCCATCACGGGCGTGATGCCACTGCCGGCCGTCAGGTAGAGCACCTTTGCGGGCCTGGCCCGCGGCAGTACGAAGTCACCGGTCGCCTGGTCGAGATGGATCAGCGTGCCCGGTGTCGTCCTGCGGACCAGGTGGTTGCTGACCTTGCCGTCCGGGATCGCCTTCACGGTGATGGTGAGGCGGCCGTCCCGGCGGTCGGTCGGGGAGGTGATGGAGTAGGCACGCCACAGGCGGACCCCGTCGACGTCGACCCCGATCCGCACGTACTGACCGGCGGTATGGCCGCGCCAGCCTCGCCCCGGTCTGATCACGATGGTCGCGGCGTCACCGGTCTCGGGGTGCACGGCCTCGATGCGACCCCGCAGGTCGGCGCCCGCTCGCAGCGGGCTGACCAGGTCGAGGTAGTCGGACGGCAGCAGCGGCGTCGTGACCATCTCCAGCAGTTTCCACGCCCTGCTGCGAAGGGCTGCACTCGTCATCGCTCCAGCTTGCTGCGCCTCAGGGCGTAAAGTCCTGACCGCAGGATGTGAATCTGGTCGGCAGAATTGTTCGCAGGGAACAAAAACGTGAATCAGGCGATACGAAGGGCCGGCGAACTGGCCCTGGATGAGACGACGGTCACCGCTCTTCGGGCCGTGCTGAGGACCACCGCCGACGAGGTCGTCCAGGCGATTATCGACGAGGTCCCACCCTATGCGGGCGCCCTTTCGGGCCGTATGGGCGCCACCATCCGCCGGGCCGTCCGCACCGCCCTGGGACACTACCTTGACCTCGCGAGCGGCCATGCCACAGGCGGCGACGGCGGGGACGCGGCCTACGAGCTGGGCCGCGGCGAGGTGCGCGACGGCCGTTCGATGGACGCTCTGCTCAGCGCGTACCGGGTCGGCGCCCGTGTGGCCTGGCGATGTCTGGCAGCGGGTGCCGTACCCGCGGGTCTGCCCGCGGCCGAGGTCGCCAAGTTCGCCGAGCTGACCTTCGCCTACATCGACGAGCTCTCCGCAGCGAGCGCCGCGGGCCACGCCGACGAACTGGCCGCCCGGGGCAGGGCCCACGAACGGCACCTGGAACAGCTGGCCCGGGACCTCGTCGCCGGCGCGAGCCCGGACGTGCTGCTGGTCTCCGCTCAACGAGCCGGGTGGCAGGCCCCGGTGTCGCTGACCGCGGTCCTGCTGCCCGCCGTTCAGGCCCGGCCCGCCTACCGGACCCTCGACCAGAGCACCCTCGTCCTGGACGATCTGCCGGACGCCACCGGTGTACTGCTCGTCCCCGATGCCGACCGACCGCATCTCGTACGGCAGTTGAACGAACGCTCCGCCGTGATCGGGCCGCCCCGGCCATGGACTCGTGCGTCCGCCTCCTACGCACGGGCGGTGCGCGCACGCTCCCTCTCTTCCGACATCCGCGACACCGAGGACCATCTGCCCGAACTGGTGCTGAGCGCCGACGCGGACGCGTTCGCGGACCTGCGTGCCCGTGCCCTGGCGCCGTTGCGGACCGTGCCTGTCGCGACCGCGCGGCGGCTGGAGGAGACGTTGCGGGCGTGGCTGCTGCACCAGGGACGGCGGGATGAGGTGGCGGCGGCGTTGTTCGTCCATCCTCAGACGGTCCGGTACCGGATGACGCAGTTGCGGGAGCTGTTTCCGGATCTCGCATCGCCGCACCGGGTCCTCGAACTGACGCTGGCCGTCGGGCTTCGGACCGGCTGACGCGTAGGCCGAGGGGTACGTGAGGGGTTCCTCCCTTTCAGCTCTACGACGGGGGAGGAGGAACCGAGTCCCGCGCGTCGGCCGGTCCGGCACCGGCTCCCTGAACGCTTCGGGAACCGGTGTCGGACCGTAGAAGGGCTTCCTGTTCGCCGGGTGCTGGGGCTACCGGCTCGCGTGGTTGAACGAGAAGTGGTCCAGGTTGCCGAATCCGGGCTGTCCGCCGGGGGCGACGAGGTAGACCTTGTGCTGACCGCTGGTGGGAACGATCGACGTGGACTGGACGGAGAGGGTGTCGAAACCGCCGGTGCCCGCGACGTGCAGCACACCGATCCGCGGCCCCGTGACGGAGTCGAGGTGGATCTCGATGCCCTTGTTGGCGTAGGCGTCCTCCACGCCGACGAACGCGGTGAACAGGTCCGCGTCGGTGCCGAAGTCGACGTGGTCGTAGCCGACCCAGTCCCCGCCGTCGAAGCTGCCGACGACGGTGCCCGTGCCGGCGGCGTGGGTGCTGACGCCGCTGCTGGAGGAGTAGGACTCGGCCTCGGTCTGCGGACCGGTCCGGGTGGCGCCGCCGACCCACTTCGGTGCGCCGTACTGGTAGGCGCCGAGGCTCGGGTGCGGGTCGGTGGAGCCGTCCGTCGCCGGTGGGTGGACCAGTCCCGCGTTGCGGGCGGGGGAGTCGGCCGTGAGCGTGAAGTCGTTCGCGGCCGGGTCGGTGAACCGCGCGGCACTGACGGGGGTGAAGTTGTGGGAGTTCGTGATCCCCGGATCGTTCCCGGTGACACCGATGTTGTTGACGATCTCGGTGTCGGAGTAGGTGCCGCCGAAGGTGCTGGCCACGTTGGTGTCGGTGCCGGAGGTGTTGTTGTAGATCCGGTTGCCCGAGGTGCTCTGTCCGTTGGGGTTGATCAGCACGGCCCCGTAAGTGGTGCGGTTCCAGGCGACGTTGTTGTACACGGTCGCGTTATAGGTGCTGTTGTCGAGATAGACGCCCGGTGCCGGCGCGGTGTGCGCGAACGGGGACGGGTCGTGGAGCTGGTTGTGATGGATCACCGTGGTCGCGAGGTTCACCGAGCAGCAGACGTAGATGGCGCCGCCGTCGACGACCAGGTTGTCGTAGTCGGAGATGTCGTTGTAGGCGATGGTGTGGCCCGCGGAGGTGAAGCCGGCGACCTTGTTGTCGATGTTGATGCCGCTGCGGCCCGAGCTCTGGATCGTGTTGTGGACGATGCGCTGGTCCGAGCCGAGGACGTTGATGCCCGCCGCGTAACTGCCCAGTGTGTCGACGTGCAGGATCGTGGTGTTCTCCACGGTGTTGCCGGTGCCGGACATGACCACGCCGTTGCCGGTGCTGCCGTCGACCAGGCTGTTGCGGAGTACGTTGCCGCGGCCCTTGAGCAGGATGCCGGACGTCGTCTCGCCGGCGGTCAGGACGGCGCAACTGTCGGGCGCGGTGACCATGGCGGGGTCGGGGTTCAGCGCCGCGTCGGAGGAGATGTCGTGGGCGACGATGCCGTCGAGGACGACTCCGGTGGAGGCGGCGGACGTCTGGGCGGTGGCGCCGCGGATCCCCAGGCCCTCGACGGTTATGTGCGAGCGGCCGCCGAGGTCGATGGCGGCGGCCCGTTGCTTCGCCGCCACGGAACCGTCGGACGGCTTCGAACCGTCGGGTGAGTACAGGTACAGCATGTGCGCGGAGGCCTGGTAGAACCACTGGCCGGGGTGCGTGAGGAGTTCGAGTTTGCCCTTGAGCGAGTAGTTGGTGCTCTGGTTCGGGCTCAGCCCCACACAGGTGGGCAGCCCCGCCGCGGTGATGGTGCCGACCTGTGAGTCGGTGACGGTACCCGTCTCGCTGACGAACCAGTTGTGCGCCGTCAGCTGTGCTCCCTTCCAGAAGCCTGCGGGCTGCGTGAGGGCGGTGTCGGAGAGGCTGTCGGTGGTGCCGGACTGCGCGGAGGCGAGCGTCGGCACGCTGACGTCGTCTCCGGGGTAGGGCCACTGGGCTTCGATCTGCGCCGCGCCCTTCCAGAACACCTGGTTGCCCGTCAGGTGGGGGTTGATCGTGAGGTGCGCCTGATAGACCTCGCCGGTCGCGACTGCGGTCGCGAAGCCGGAGCCGGCCATGAAGGGGTCGTCGCGTTCGAGGGCGTCCAAGTCCTTGCCGGAGACGGACCGCCATCCGGTCACCGGGTCGGCGCCGTCGACGACGACCCGCGCGCCCGGAGCCGCCGTGTAGGTGATCGGGGCCGTGGCGGTCCCGCTCCGCGCCGGGGTGATCGTCTCGTGGTAGGTGCCGGAGCCGATGACACAGCGGTCACCCGGGGACATCACGGCGGAACAGCGGTGGATCGTCCTGAAGGGTGACCGGGCGGTACCCGCGTGCCGGTCCGAGCCGCTGGGGGAGACGTGGAAGGTGTGCGGCCGTGGCGAGGCCTGCGCGCTGGTGGCGAGGGCGCCCGAGCCGAGGGAGAGGAAGACCGCGGCCACCGTGAGGGCGGCGGCGCGGGATCTGGAGCGGTTGGACATCGAACTCCAATCGGTTATCGATAGTCGCGAAAATAGAGTCCGCCCCGGGTCTCGTCAATCGTTTCGTCCGCCCCCAGGTCGCTGCCACGCCTGGAGGCTGCTCGATGACGCGAGGAGCGGCGCCCGTCCGGCTGCTGGTCAGGCGCTCTGTGCCGGTCTCTGGAGAGGCGTCGGATCTCGAACGGCCAATGTGAGCGGCTGGCGGAGGCGCGTGCCTTCCGGTGAGGCACCTGGGCTCGGGCGCATGAGCCCGACGCGCTCGAGCCCACCCGCTGCGGGCCTGGGCTCGGTGGCCGGGCCGCGGCCGGCTCGGACGCGAAAGGGCCCCGCCGGATCTCTCCGGCGGGGCCCTTTCGTGGTGGGACGGGGTCAGTGGCCCGGGGTCATCCCGTCGTCCCCTCGCGCGTGGGCGGCGAACTTGCCTCCCGCCCGGTCCGGATCAGCCGACTTCAGAGCCTCCAGCAGTTCGGCGTGATCCTCGGCCATGGCGGTCCAACTCCCGGTGAACAGCGGGTCGGAGACGACGCGCAGGGCCCGGAGGTTCGGCTCCATCACCCCCCACAGCTTGGGGAGGAAAGGGTTTCCGCTGATCTCGCAGACCGTGCGGTGGAAGGTGATGTCGGCATCGCGGAAACCTCCCACGTCACCCTGGAGCGCGGCCCGCCGCATGGCCTCCACCTGGACCTCCAGCGCCTCGAAGGGCGTGTTCGAGGACTGCGCGGCCACGGTGCGGGCGGCCAGTTCCTCGATCGCCACGCGCACGGCGCGGGCGTGGTGGGCGTCCTCCTGCGACACCACCGCCACGAAGCTGCCCCGGCGCGGGATGTGGTCGGCGAGGCCTTCGTGCACCAGGCGCCGCACCGCCTCACGCACCGGTGCCTGGCTGACGTTGAACTGGCGGGCGATCTCGGACTCGACCAGCCGGGCGCCGGGTGCCAGCGCGCCTTCGATGATCAGGCCCCGCACCCGCGCGTACACCTGGTCGGACAGCAGGACCCGGGTCAGCGGCTCCCCGATGGCGTCTGGCATCAAGCCTCCTTGGTTTATACCACTTCGCATCTTATCGATAGTCGCCTCGATGTGGTGACAAACCCTTGACACAGAGGCAACGGTGACCGTCAGATATCTTATCGATAGACGAGAATCGAATTGAGGTCATCATGGGACACCGCAGATTCGTCAGCGCCGCCGTGGGGGCGGTCCCCGCCGACCGGCCAAGACCGGTGAGCACGCGCCGGGCCGCGGTCGCCGTCACCGCCGGCCTCACCGCGTCCGTCCTCGTCCTGGCCGGATGCTCATCCTCATCCTCGTCCGCGGGGTCGGGCGGCGGCACGACGGGCGACATCCGCATGCTGGCCAACATCACCCCGGTGCTGACCAAGTCGTACTACCAGGGACTGGTCGCCCCGTTCGTCAAGAGCCACCCGGGCGTCAAGATCACCATCGAGTCGCCCTCCGGCAAGGACGTCCAGTCCACGCTGCAGCAGGAACTCGTCTCGGGAGCGGCCCCGGACATCGTCGCGAGCACCCTCGACCCCGTGGTCGCCCAGCAGATGACCGCCTTCCCGGACGAGTCCTGGGTGAGCTCGACCCCGCTCTCCGACTCCACCAAGGTGGACGGCAAGACCTGGCAGGTCGCCACCGGCCTGCAGAACCAATCACTCGTCTACTACAACGAGACCGCCTTCGAGAAGGCCGGCATCACCACGGCACCGAAGTCGCTGGCGGAGTTCACGGCCGCCCTCGGCAAGCTGAAGAGCGCCGGATACACCCCGCTGCAGACGGCGGGGGAGTGGGTCACCGGCGCGCAGTTCGCGATGATGGCCAACCCGGCCCTGCTCGGCGACGACCCGCAGTGGTACGCCCAGCGCAACGACAAGAAGACCACGTTCGCGAAGAGCGCGTACCACACCTATCTCCAGGCCTACGCGGGCTGGATCGCGAGCGGAGCGGTCCCCAAGAACTCGCTGGGCGAGAAGTACCAGGCCTCGATCGACAACTTCCTCGCCGGCAAGTCGGGCATGTACATCATGGGCAACTGGCTCAACGCCAGCGTCAATTCGGCGAAGAACCTGCCGTTCAAGGTGGGCGTGTTCCCGACCCCGACGCCGGACGGATCCCCGCCGAAGCAGATGAGCGGCCAGGCCCAGCCGTACTCGATCCTCAAGTCCTCCAAGCACCAGACCCTCGCCCTCGCGCTGGTCAAGTACCTCGTGACGGACAAGGGCGCGGTCACGACGTCGCTCAAGTCGGAGGGCAACTTCCGGTCCGGGTACAGCTATCCGGGAACCGCGCTCGACGAGGCCGTCGGAAAGATCGTCGACACCGCGCCCGGCACGGTGGGCGGCACCTCGGGCCCCGGAGTGAACGCGGGGTTCGGCAACGAGCTGAACACCGTCGTCCAGTCCCTGTACACGGGACAGTCCGCCGATCAGGCAGCCGCCAAGCTCGACTCCTGGTGGAACGACAATGCAGGCCAGTAGCACCGAAACCGCTCCGGCCGCTCCGGTGGCGGTCGCTCCCCGGCCGCCCTCGCACTCCGGCCGGTCGCGCGCGAAGCGCCGGGAGTCCGCCGTCGACATCGTGATGATGGCTCCGCCGCTGCTCCTGGTGGTCGGCCTCGTCGTCGTCCCGATCGGGATCGCGGTGTACCTCAGCTTCACCGACTGGAACGGTTTCACCACACCGCCGCATCCGGTCGGGTTCCGCAACTACGTCCGTCTCACCGAGGACTCCGCCGTCCGGCACGCGGCCTTCGTGACGCTGCTCATCACCCTCGTCGGCACCGTCGTGTGCAACGTGCTGGGGCTGGGGGTCGCGCTGCTGCTCAGCCGCAACAGCCGGCTCAACGCGATCCTGCGCGTGCTCGTCTTCTACCCCTACGTCGTGGGTCCGGTCATCCTGGGCTTCCTGTGGTCGTCGATCCTTGGCACCGACGGCGCCGTCAACGCGGTGGTCGGGGCCAAGCACTCGCTGCCGTTCCTGTCCGACCCGACCTGGGCCGTCGCGACGGTGATCTGCGTGATCGTGTGGTCCAGCTTCGGCGTGAACGTGGTCCTGTACCTGGCCGGTCTGCAGACCGTGCCGGACAGCGTCATCGAGGCCGCGAAGATCGATGGCGCCTCCCCGTGGCAGACCTTCTGGCGCGTGAAGCTCCCCATGCTCGCGCCCACCGTGACCGTGAACGTGGTTCTCGTCGTTATCGGCCTCCTCCGTGTCTACGAGCTGATCCTCGCTCTGACCGCCGGAGGCCCCGCAGGAGAGACGCAGAGTTTTGTGTACAACATCCTCACGTCGTCGTTCGACAACACCCAACTCGGCTACGGAGCCGCCCAGTCGGTCGTGCTGATGATCGTCATCATCGTGGTGACCGTCGGGATCACCTCGGCCCGCCGGCGCAGCGAGCAGGCGGTGTCCGCATGACGGCCCGCCGCGTGGGACGCGCCGTGGCCGTGCTCGTCCTCGTGCTCGTCATGGTCGGCCCGCTCTACCTGATGCTGACCAACGCGTTCAAGTCGCAGCACGACATCCTGACGAAGCCCTTCGGCTGGCCCGCGAGCGGCTTCTCGCTGACGTATCTCCACCGAGCGCTGACCTCACCGGACTTCAACGTGGTGTCCGCCTACGGTGTGACACTGCTGTTCGTCGTGGCGGTCAACGCGCTGAACCTGGTGGTCGTGGGCCCCGCGTCGTACGCCATCGCGCGCGGGACGCGGGCCTACCACCGGGTCGTCATGCTCGTGCTGCTGGCCGGTCTGTTCATCCCGGGCCAGACCCTCGTCATTCCGGTGATCTACGTGCTCAAGGCGCTGGGACTGATCGGCACGATCCCGGGCTTCCTGCTGTTCGAGACCACCCTCACCGTGCCCACCACGGTCTTCCTGTTCGTCGCGTTCGTACAGACGGTCCCGCGTGAGCTGGACGAGGCCGCGCGGATCGACGGCGCGAGCCGCTACGGCACCTTCTGGCGGGTGATCTTTCCGCTGATGCGTCCCGTCGTCGCGACCGCGATGGTCCTCAACTCGGTCGGGGTGTGGACCGACTTCGTCAATCCGCAGTTCATCCTCGGCCCTCAGTCCGGGGTCTACACCGTCACGACCGGCGTCTACGCCGCGATCAGCCGCCTCTCCACGGACTACACGGTCGTGTATCCCAACATGCTGCTCGCCACCGCTCCGGTGATCGTGTTCTACGTCTTCATGCAGCGGCGCATCATCGGCGGCCTGACCGCGGGCGCGATCAAGGGATAGGGGCGATGGACGATCCACAGGATGACCTGACACGCGTCGAGGCGACGGTCCCGGTGCGCGAGACCCCGCTGTGGGCGGTGCTGGAACGGCGGCTGTTCGCCCTGCTCGACTCGGCGTGGCGCGAGTTCGGGGCGACCTACTGCGGTCCGGACGGACGCCTGACCTACGGCGGTCGGATGCACCACCGGGACGGCGTCGACGACTTCTACGAGCCCTTCTTCAACTGGCCGGTGCTGTACCGGCTCGGCGGCGCGGACGACCTTCTCGCGTCGGCCAAGAAGCACTGGGCCGGAGTGACGGCGCAGCTGACGGAGTTCGGCTTCGTCCACGACGAGTACGAGGTCGGCTACGACTGGTTCCACCAGGGTGAGTCGCTGAACTTCTTCTACGCCCTTTGCGCGGCCGACCCGGACGACGCCGCCTTCCGGGAGCGGGCCCTGCGGTTCGCGCGTCTCTACACGGACCCGGCCAGGGGCAACTACGACCCGGCCGCGCGGATCATCGTCGCCCCGCACACCGGATCGGGTGGTCCGCGGCCGGGGCTCGGGACCGAGTGGACCGAGTACAGCGCGCACCAGGCCGTCATGAAGCCGTACGGCCTGCCGCTCGACGACCTTCCCGGGATCACCGGCTGGGACGACCTGTACGCGGAGGAGAACGCCCGTCGTATGGGCGACGCCATGCAGGAGCGCCTCGGCAGGGGCGACACCGCGATCAACCTCGCGGCCACCTCACTGGTGACCAACGCCTGGCTCTACGACCACGACCCGGAGTTCGCGGACTGGGTCGTCGAGTACGTCGGCGCGTGGCGTGAGCGCGCGGCGGCGAACGGCGGCCTGATCCCGGACAACGTGGGCCCGTCAGGAGTCGTCGGCGAACTGCACGACGGGCACTGGTACGGCGGCCACTACGGCTGGGCATGGCCGCACGGACTGCATTCGGTCGAGGCCGCCGCCATGATCGCCGCCGTCAACGAGACCCTCGTGACGGGCGGCACCGCAGGACTGGACCTCGCACGGGTGCCCCTCGACACCGTCATCGCGCGGGGCGTGGTGCGCACCGATGCGGCGACCGCGGGAAGCATGGGCTGGGGCTGGGCGCAGAAGATGGACGTCGCGCCCGATGTGCCGGTCCGGCTCGTGCCCTACCGGCACGACTTGAACGGCTGGTTCGACCTCCACCCCGTCCCTCTCGTCTACCCGGTCTGGCTGTGGTGGCTGACCTCGGAGCCGGCCGACCGCGAGCGGCTGGAATCGCTGGAGCAGGACGCCGGCTTCGACTGGCGCGACACCAAGTGGTTCCAGGACAAGGAGGAGCAGGGGCACGAGGCACCGTGGGTGTCGTTCCTCCTCGGCCGCAACCCCGGATATCCCGAGGCGGCCCTCGAACTCGCGCTGGGCCAGGTGGCGCGACGGCTGGCCCTGATGCGGGCGACTCCGTACGGGCCGCCGGACGACGACATCCACTGGTGGCAGCGGCTCAACCCGGTCGTCACCGAAGTGCTCACCCAGCTGACCACCGGCGCGCCGCCCGCCCTCTACAACGGAGGGCTCGCGCTGGCCCGTGTCACGTTCGGTGACGCGCTGCGCGGCCGCCCGGGCCTTCCCGACGGCGTGGCCGCGCTGGTGCGCGAAGCCGATGCCGACGGCGTACGCCTGGAGTTGGTCAACCTCGACCCCGACTCCCGGCGGGAGGTCGTCGTCCAGGCCGGCGCCTTCGGCGAGGACCGCATCGACCGGGTGGTCTTCGACGCAGCCCGAGACGCCTGCGTCGGCGACTCACGCGGCTATCTCATCCCCGACCCGGAAACACGGCAGGTGAGCACCCCCGTCGGATCGTCCCGGCTCGTGGTCGCGCTCCGCCCGCTGCATCGCGTCACGCTACGGCTGGAGGTCACCCGGCGCGCCCAGACCCCCGCCCACACCAGCTTCACCCGCATCACACCCCGGAGAGAATCCTGATGGACACCGAGAACTCGCCGTCGGCAGTGTGGCCGCTGCCCGTTCGGGGCGAGCCCTTCCAGCGCGCCGACGCCGACCACATCCGCCGCATGGACGCGATAAGCGCCGCGACCGCGTGCGCGAAACTGCACTCCATGGGCGTCACTCGCACCGCCGTCCAGGGACCGACACCGCTGGAGACCGGAAGCCGCGTCGTCGGATCGGCCCTCACCCTGCAGTTCATGCCCCAGCGCGAGGACGTCGCGAGCGGCCTGGGCCAGGAGTACGTCGAGCGCGACACGGCGCTCTGGGCGGTCCTGGAGACCGTTCAGCCCGGCGACGTGCTCGTCGTCCAGGCCTGGGGCAGCGCCTTCACCGGCTGCTTCGGCGACATGCTCGTGCGCTACTTCAAGCGGCGCGGCGGCGCCGGGATCGTCGTCGACGGCCGGATCCGGGATGCCGCCCGGGTCCGTCAGCTCGGCGTACCGATCTGGTGCACCGGCACCACCCCGCACTACGCGTCTCAGACCGACCTCTTCCCCTGGGCCTACGACGTGCCCGTCGCGGCGGGCGGTGTGCTCTGCCTGCCCGGTGACGTGGTCGTCGCCGACGACGACGGTGCCGTGATCGTGCCGTCCGGCAAGGCGCTGGAACTCATCCAGGACGCCGAGGACCACGAGGACTGGGAGTCGTTCAGCCGCATGCGCCTGGAACAGGGCGCCCGACTCTCCGACTACTACCCGCTCAGCCCCAACAGCCGCGCCGAGTACGAACTGTGGCGCGACAACCGATCGAAGGCACCCTCCCCGTGACCGAAGCGATCATGGAACGGGAACTCGACCTCGCGGACGCCCCCGGGGTACCGCTGGACCACTTCTGGAGCCGCGTCGTGGGCGCGGGCCGGGCCAACGAGGGACTCCGGGCGCACTGGCAGAGCCAGTTGACGCAGGCGCACCGGCTCGGCGGCTTCGACTACGTCCGCTTCCACGGTCTGTTCCACGGGGACATGTTCGTCTACCGCGAGGTCGACGGTGAGGTGGCGCCCTCCTTCCACTACGTCGACCTGCTGTTCGACGCGATCCTCGCCGCCGGGATGCGGCCGTTCGTCGAGTTCGGCTTCTCCCCGCCGGAACTCGCCCGCGAGACCGGAACGGTCTTCTGGTGGGGCGCCAACGGGTCGCCGCCCACGGACAACGAGAAGTGGGCGGCGCTCGTACGCGCCACGGTCGAGCACTGGGTCGCGCGGTACGGGATCGACGAGGTGCGCGCGTGGTACTTCGAGGTGTGGAACGAACCGAACCTCGGCCCGTTCTTCCGCGGCACCCGCAGCGAGTACTTCGAGCTGTACCGGGTGACGGTCCTGGCGGTGAAGGCGGTCGACCCCGCACTGCGGGTCGGCGGCCCGGCGACGAGCAACTTCGTGCCGGACGCCCGCTTCGACGGCGAGGTCGAGGACATCGCACAGCACGAGACCGTGCTGACCGCCCCCGACCTGGACGCCCTCGACTGGCGACCGGTGTGGCTGGAGGAGTTCCTGCGGTTCTGCGCCGACAACAGGCTCCCCGTCGACTTCGTCTCGTGCCATCCGTATCCGACCGACTGGGCGCTGGACGGGCACGGCAACGGCCGCAAGCTCACCCGTGGCGTCGAGGCCACGCCGACCGACCTGCGCCGGGTGCGTGAGATCGTCGACGCCGGTCCCTTTCCGCGGGCCGAGATCCATCTCACCGAGTGGAGTTCCAGCTCCAGTTCGCGGGACTTCACCCACGACTACCCCCAGGCCGCCGCGTTCGTGGTCCGCACGGTGCTCGCGTCGATCGGCCTGGTCGACAGCCTTGCCTACTGGACCTTCACGGACGTCTTCGAGGAGGAGGGAGCCGGCCGCGACCCGTTCCACGGCGGATTCGGCATGCTCAACCAGGACGGCATCCCCAAGCCGGCCATGCACGCCTACCGCATGCTGAACGCGCTGGGCGACCACCTCGTCCACCGCGACGAGGGCCTCGTGGTCACCCGTCGCGGCACCGACGTGACGGCTCTGGCCGTCCACTATCCGGAGGAGGTCGCCCTGTCGGTCCCCGCGTCGTTCGGCACCCGGGATGTCGCCGACCGCACGCTGGCGACGGGGCAGCCGAAGAGGCTGAGCCTGCGCATCGCCGGACTGGTCGCCGGTGAGCGCTACGCCCTTGAGGTGGTCGACGACCGACATGGCTGGGCGATGACGGAATGGACCAGGCAGGGCCGCGACGGCAATCCGTCCATGGCCGACCTCGAAGCGATCCGCGCTGGCGCCGGGCAGGGCGCGACCACCTGGCACACCGTCTCCGATGACGGCGTACTCGCAGTCGACGCGGAGTTGCGGCCCTGGGCGATCGCGCTGCTGAACAGGGCCCGCTAGACGGTCGGTCAGACGCGTACGTCCGCCACGCCCGCAGCGGATCGAAGGGAAGGTCCGCAGTGGTCCTTGGGCGCTGCGGACCGCCCCGGGCCGTGAACGGCCGTCGCCGTCAACGACGGCCGTTCATCCCGTACCAGCGCGCCGCCGTTCCCCCGTGAACCTGGGCCTGTTCGGACGGGCTGAGCCGCGCGGTCAACGACGCGGCGACGGCGACCGTCCGGTCGTAGGAGGCGGCGAGCAGGCAGACCGGCCAGTCGGAGCCGAACATCACCCGTTCCGGACCCAGCCGGTCCAGAAGAACGTCCGCGTACGCCGCGAGAAAGGGCGTGTGGGGTGCGGGGGAACGGGTGACCAGTCCGGAGAGCTTGACAGCCACATTGGGGCGACGGCCCAGTCGGCCCATGAGAGCAGCCCATGGGGCCAGGGCGTCCGGCGCGATCTCGGGATTACCCGCGTGGTCGAGTACGAAGGACACCTCGGGCAGGTCCTCCACGACCTTCACCGCCATGGCCAACTGGCCCGGGCGGACCAGCAGTTCGTAGACGAGGCCGGCCGCGCCGACTGCCTTCAGGCCCCGGCGTACCTCGTCGCGGTGCAGCCACTGGAGATCCGGCTCGTCCTGAACCGCGTGGCGGATGCCCGCCAGAGCCGCGCCCCCCGGACCTTCCCGCAGCCGGTCCAGCGCCTCACCGATCGCCGGATGGGTCACGTCCGTCCACCCGACGACGGCACGCACGTGCTCGTCCCGAGCCGCCAAGGCGAGCAGGTCGGTGGTCTCCTCGGCGACAGCTGACGTCTGCACCACCACGGTGGCGCCGATGCCGGCTTTCCGTAGGTGTGGACGCAGGTCGGCCATGCCGAAGCTGCGGTTCAGGACGGGGATGTCCCGGGTCCAGGGCAGATCCCGGACAGCCAGGTCCCACACGTGGTGATGGGCGTCGATGCGCCATGACGTGTCCGGCTGCGGTCCCATCGGTTCAGCCCTTCGGGCGCAGGCGCAGGCCGGCCATGCCTCCGTCGACCGCGAGCGCGGTCCCGGTGACGGAACCGGCCGCAGGCGAGGCGAGGTAGCAGATGGCCTCGGCCACCTCCTCGGGGGCGACCAGGCGTCCGAGGGGTTGCCGTGCCGCCAGGGCGGCGTGCTCGCCCTCGGGGTCGTCGGACCCGTTCAACAACCGCTCCACCCAAGGGGTGTTCACCGTCCCGGGGTTCACGGCGTTCACGCGGATGCCGTCCGCCACAAGGTCGGCGGCCATGGCCAGGGTAAGGGCCAGGACGGCACCCTTGGTGGCCGAGTACAGGGCACGGTCGGGGAGACCCGCGGTCGCCGCGATGGAGGCGACGTTCACGATGGCCGCGCACGAGGAGGCACGCAGACTCGGCAGGACCGACCGTGTCACCCGGACGTGCCCCACGACGTTGATGTCCAGGACGCGATGCCACTCCGCGTCCGGGTTGTCCTCCACCCCTCCCTGGGCACCGACTCCCGCGTTGTTGACCAGGATGTCCAACCCGCCGAGTGCCTCCAACGCCGCCTGCGCGGCCGCCGTGACGGAGGGCGTGTCGCCTATGTCTCCCCGTACGAAGAAGAGTTCGTCGCCGGGCGGTGCCTGCAGATCCAGGACTGCCACCTGCGCGCCCTGGAGCGCCAGTTGGCGTGCCGTGGCCAGCCCGATGCCGGAGGCGCCTCCGGTGACCAGGGCTCTTGTTCCAGCGAACGCACCCATGTCACAACCGTCCCGACATGTTCCGGGGGCGGACGACGGGACAGGTTCTCGGCTGCACGGCAACTCCTGCGCAAGAGGGTGGACTTGAGGGCGATGAGGAAGGGATCAGGACGGAGGCGCGGCTGTCACGGCACAGGTGACGCGGCGTCGATGAGTCCGGCCTCCCGCAACTCGCTCCACAGGGCGGACGGCAGCCGCATTTGGGCCAGGGCCACGTTGTCCGCGACCTCGTCGGGATGGGCCGCGCCGATGAGGACCGTACGCACGGCGGGATGCGCGGCAGGGAACTGGAGCGCGGTGGCACGCAGCGGGACCTCGTGGCGGGTGCAGATCTCCTTCAGCCGAAGTGCCCTGGCGAGGATCTCGTCGGGTACGGGCCGGTAGTTGTACGGCGCTCCGGGCCGCGGATCGGCCAGCAGACCGGAGTTGAACACACCGGCCGCGATCACCTCGATGCCCCGTTCGAGGCAGAGAGGCAGCAGGGCGGATCGCGCTCCCTGCTCCAGCAGGGTGTAGCGGCCCGCGATGAGCACGCGGTCCAGATCCGTGCGGCGGACCAGATCCGCCAGGAGCCCGTCACTGTTCATGCCGGCCCCGATGGTGCCGATCACCCCCTCGTCGCGCAGACGCTCCAGGACGGGCATGGTCTCGGCGACGGCCTGGTCCAAGTGGTCGTCGGGATCGTGCACATGGACGATGTCGAACCGGTCCGTGCCGAGGCGCCGCATGCTGCCTTCCAGGCTGCGGAGCACGCCGTCCGCGCTGAACGCCGGCTCAGGCGGACGGTTTTCGGTGACGCTCCATCCCACCTTGGTCGCGAGCTGGTAGGAGTTCGGGTCGAGCGACGCGAGGGCCTGCCCCAGGCGCTGCTCGGACAGGCCGTTGCCGTATTTCGGTGCGGTGTCCAGCAGTGTGGAACCCAGCGCGAGCGCGGTGTGCACGGTGGCCGCCGCGACCTCGGGGTTGACCGCCGCGTAGAGGTCGCCGATGGGCGCACAGCCGAGTCCCAGGTCCGGGAGCGGGAGTCCGCGGCCACGGACCGAGCCGTCCGCGACGCGTCTGTTCCTCATGTCGTCCTCTCAACGCACTCGATAAAGTTCTATCGATAGACGATGGGAATGCCTAGCCCCCTCCCACGTCAAGAGCCGTCTCAAAAAAGAGTCGATCACCGACAAGAAGCCGGGCCGTGGTGGGGGAGTGGGGCGGGACGAACGGTCGGGGCAGGGCGCCCGCCCTGCGTGCTTCTCAGCTCTCCCGCGTGTCCGCCCGGTTCCAGCGGCGGAGCTTGTCCGGGTTGAGAACCGCCCAGATCTGTATGACGTGGTCGCCCGCGACGTCCAGGCTGATGACGGCTGCGACCTCGTCGCCGTAGCGCACCACTATTCCGGTGCGGGAGTTGACGGACTGGCAGTGCAGTGTGGTGTGGGGGTGGCCGGCCAGAAGGGTGAGCAGACTGCGGGTGACGCGTGGTGCGCCGTGGACGGGCCGGGTCAGCGTCCTGACCTTGCCGCCTCCGTCGAAGAACACCGTGGCGTCCGGTGCCAGAAGTGCCGTCAGGAGTGCGGGGTTCTCCGCCGCACAGGCCTCGTGGACGGCTCGGACCACCCAGTCGTGCTGCTGTCGCGTGGTGGGGCGTGCCCGTCTGGTCCGCAGGCTGTGTCGGGCCCTGGCGGCGAGTTCGCCGCACTCCCGTTCCGTCTGGCCGACGATGTCGGCGACCGTCCCGGGAGCCATCCGGAACACGTCGTTGAGGACGAACGCGGCACGCTCGGCCGGTGACAGGGAGTCGAGTGCCTGGAGAAGGGCCTGGCTCACCTCGCCCTCCAGGTCCCGGGGCGGGGCCGTGCCGTCCTGGCCGGGACGCGCCCGCCCGGACGGCGCCAGGCGGTCCAGGCAGATACCGCCGACGGCCCTCACCAGCCAGGAGCGGGGGTCGGTGAGCCGAGCCCTGTGACCGCTCGACAAGCCGTACCAGCACCGGTAGGCCTCCGCCACGACGCCGTCCGCGTCCTGGCTCCGGCCCAGCATCCAATAGGCGACGTCGAGGAGGTGGCGCCGTTCGTCGAGCAGCTCCGCGATCGGCATCCCGTCGTCGTCCGGCTCCTGGTCCATATGGCATCACCCCTTCCCACAGCACCCGACGCGGCGGTGCCACCTCTGCTCACGCCAGTGACCGCCGTGGCCCCCGAAGGAGGGATGCCCTCCTTCGGGCGGCGGTTCGTCAGCAACTCACTGGTGACCGGACAGAGGCCGATCATGTGACACGGTTTCCCGGACAGGCCCCGGTACAGGCCGGGCGCTCCGGCAGCCGCGCCCGAGTCGGCGCCGACAACAACGGCGGTCGGCGCGGGGCGACCCCGTTTCGTGCGCGACGAGACGCTGCGGCTAGCGGGCCGTGCCCTCCGCCCAGTGCGCTTCCAGGGCGGCGGCCACCTCCGCGGGCCGCTCCAGTACGGTCCAGTGGTTGCTGTCGAGGGCGACGACGCGGGTGGCGCGCAGCGCTTCGCCGAGTTCGTGGCCGAACTCGATCGGGCAGGCCGGATCGCGCGCACCCCAGAACACCAGGGAGGGTGCGGTCACCTTCGACAGGGCCGGTTCCCACTCCGCCCCCATGGTCACGGCCGACCGGTACAGCCGCAGGACGCTGTCCTTCATCGTGTCGTCGACGTGGCGGATCATCTCCTCCACCGGCTCAACGGGCGCGTCGAAGCCGTCGACCAGGTCCTTCGCGAAGGACGCGGGGTCCAGTGCGGCCATGAACCGTTCCCCTTCGACCGGGTCCTGCCAGAGCTTCGCCAGCGGATGCCAGACGTAGCGGGAGCTGATCGGTCCGTTGCCACCGGCCCAGGTGCGCACCAGGTCGGGGCGGACGGAGGCGACGCGCGCGGTGAGGATGCAGCCCCAGTCGTGACCGACCAGGTCCACCGGCTCGCCGACACGCTCAAGGCGTTCGACGAGCCAGTCGACGTACTCCTGCTTGTCGGCGTCGAATCCTGCGGGCCGGGGAGTGCCGAACCCGGGCAGGTCCCAGGCCTCGACGTCCGAGCGGGTCAGCCGGCGGCGTACGCCGTCCCACACGCGATGGGTGTCGGGAACGCCGTGTATCAGGATGGCAGGCATGGTCGGTAATCCCTCTCGGTAGGGCCGCGGCCGGAATCCGGGAAGACGACCCGGCCGACAGTGCGCCGGCACGACGAGCATCAGGTGCCGAAGCGGCTATGCACAACATAGTGGCACACCGTGTTACGTGTGATCGAGGTGCAGCCCCGGGAGCGTCGGCGAGAGGGTACGGCACGCCCTTCGGGTTCGTCCCGAGCAGTCCGGTGCCCGCCGTTCCGTCACACATGAGGCGCCGGATCTGTCAGCTGGGCATGTACTCCCTTTCGTCCCGTTCGCCCGCGCACCCGCCGGGCATCTCGTCCCGAGACGCGTACGCGGTCAGTGCCGAGTTCTACGACGTCCTGCAAGGCGAGGCCGATGCGGCGCAGGTCCGGGAGCTCTACGGAACGGCGGTCGGAAGCGCACGTCTCGGTGTGCTGGACATCGGTGCGGGCACCGGCCGTGTCACGCTGCTGGGCCTCGCCGAGTCCGAGGTGGGGGTGCACGCCGTCGAACCCGCGCGTTCCATGCGCTCCGCGCTGATGACCCGCCTCGCCTCCCTGCCGGCCGACGTGCGGGGGCGGGTCACCGTGCACCCCTGCTCGCTCGACGAGGCACGGTTGCGCGGTGTCGCGGACGTCGCCGTCTGTCACAACACCCTGGCGTGCCTCGACCCCTCCTCGCGACGCAGGCTCTACCCCGCGGTCGCCGAAGCACTCAGCCCAGGCGGCCTCCTCCTGCTGCACCTTCCTCCCGCGTACCTTCCGCGGACGCCCACCGTCCGCCCGCTGCCTCCCCAGAGACTCGGCCGGCACGAGTACGGCGGGCACATGGTGCTGTCGGCCGAGGCGGGCCGTATCCGCACCCGCTTCGACTACTGGGTGCGCGACGGGACCGATGTCGTGCGCGAGCACACCGAGACCTTCTGGATGTGGCCGGCTTCCCGGGACGACGTGGCCGAGGAACTGGCCGACCACGGATTCACCCCGGTACCCGAAGCGGGCGCCCCCGCGGTGCTGACCGTACGACGTGAGTGACAGCGGCCCGATCCACACCTCGACGCACCGGCCGGGGAGCGGGCTCTCGGCCGTGCAATCGGTGTCACACGAGACCGTCCTTCCCTGTCTCTCCTCCTGCGGACCTCGCTGGGCCCTTCTCGGCCGCGGTCCGCCTCATCATCCGCAGAGATACGGCGATGGTTCACAACGACCTCATCGTCGTGGTCAGCAACCGCAAGGACCCCCACATGTCGACCGACGCCTCGTACACGGCTCTGACCGGCGTCTACACCATCGACCCGGCGCACAGCACCATCGGCTTCTCCGTCCGGCACGCCATGATCACGAACGTGCGCGGACGGTTCGGCGCGTTCGAGGGGCTGGTCAAGCTGGACGGGTACCAGCCGACCCGTTCCGAGGCCTACCTGAGTGTCCAGACCGGCAGTCTCGACACCGGGAACCTCGACAGGGACACCCACCTCACGGGGCCGGACTTCTTCGACGCCGCCACGTATCCACTGATGGCGTTCCGTTCCGTGAGCGTCGCAGCCTGCGGTGACGGTCAGTTCCGTATGACCGGCCTGCTGAGGATCAAGGACGTCGAACTCCCTCTCCCCATCGACCTCGCCTTCGGCGGGTCCGCGCGTGACGAGCAGGGGCGCCACCGTGTCGGCTTCTCCGGCACGGCCACCGTGCGCCGCTCCGACTGGGGCCTCGGCTGGAACACGCCCCTCGAGACCGGCGGTGTCCTCGTCAGCGACAGGGCGAAGCTCAGTCTCGACGTCTCCGCCGTCCGCCTGTCCCGCGCGGACGTCTCATGACCGGCGCCCGCCCCAGCGCGCCGAACGCCCGGCACGGCCCCCGCCGGTGCCGATTCCGGTGACACAGATCGGCCCGCACCCGCGGCCGAACCGTACCCACGAAACCCAGGTGAGACCCCATGAATCAGCAAGACCCTTCCGACCAGGCGCGCTTCCGCCCGATCACCACGGTGGAGGACCTGCGCGAGCACCTGCAGTGGGCCATCGAGCTGGAACACGCCACGCTGCCGCCCTACCTCACGGCCCTGTATTCGCTCGACCCCGAGCGGAACGCCCAGGCCGTCGAGGTGATCAGCAGCGTGTTCGTCGAGGAGATGATCCACCTCGCACTCGCGGCGAACCTGCTGAACGCCGTCGGCGGGCAGCCTCGCGTCGACACCCCGCGGATACTGGCGCCGCACCCGCGGACCATGCCGCACGCCGATCCCTCCATCCAGTTGTCCCTGCTGCCGTTCGGGCAGGAGGCGCTCACGATGTTCCTGCGCCTGGAACAACCGGCCCACCCGGGAGATCCGGCCGAGGGCGACGGCTATCAGACCATCGGTCAGTTCTACGACGCGGTCGAGCGGGGACTGCGTCGTCTCTGCAGCGAGCTCGGCGAGGAGCAGGTCTTCACCGGTGACCCCGCCCGGCAGGTGGCCGCCGGCCCCTTCGGCCACACCGGCGGGCAGTTGAGCCCGGTCACCGACCTCGAATCGGCGCTCGCCGCACTCGAGGAGATCGTCGAGCAGGGCGAGGGCGCCGCACGCGTCGACGTGTGGGACGGGGACGTGGACATGTTCCACGCGCAGACCAAGGCGGTCTCGCACTACTACCGGTTCCAGGAGCTGGCGGAGGGCCGGCGGTACCAGCCGGGCGACACCCCGGAGACCGGCCCCACCGGCGAGACGCTCACCGTCGACCCCGCCGGGGTGCGCCCGATGCGGCCCAACCCGCGGCTTGAGGACCATCCGGAGGGCAGCGCGATCCGCACGGCGCAGGAAGCGTTCAACGTCGCGTACGGCAAACTGCTCCAGCTCCTGGAGCAGGCGTTCAACGGCAGTCCCGCGATGCTGGGGGTGTCGGTGGGCACGATGTACGCGCTCAAGGGACAGGCGCAGAGCCTGATGGCGATGCCCGACGGCGAGGGCACGACCGCGGGACCGACCTTCGACTACGTCGCCCCCGAAGACCGTCCCTGATCCATATATGTCTCGGCCCCCTGGACGCGGTAGCTGTCCAGGGGGCCGAGACATGTGCCGATCAAGGGGCTGGGACGCCGCTTGTTTCAGGTGCTTGGCGGACGCGTCGTCACCCGTGATGCCGACTGGTGATCTCGTCGTACTCCTGCGCGGTGGCCTTGGGGATCTGGGTCCCCTTGCCGTAGAAGCCACGGCTGAGGAGCGCGCGGAACTGTTGTGTTCTGCCGGCTCGGGTCGTTCGGCCGTTTCCGTCGGGCGTACCCGCATCGAGGGGCCGATACTGCTCGTGTGCCGTGAGGACGTGGAGTTCGCGCGCGTCGAGAGGCTGGTGCACCTCCACGTACTCGCCGTGCGGGAGGCGCTTGATGACACCGGTCTCGCGGCCGTGCAGGACCTTGTCACGGTCGCGGCGTTGCAGGCCCAGGGCCACGCGCTTCGTGACGACGAAGAGGACGACCGGTACGACGAACAGGGCGATGCGAACCGTCCAGGTGACCGCGTTGACCGACAGGTGGAAGGTCACGGCGATGACGTCGTTCGCGGCTCCGAGCAGCGCCACCGCGTAGACGCCGATCCATGCCACACCGAACGCGGTGCGCACGGGCCGGTTGCGTGGCCGCTCCAGCAGGTGGTGGTCGCGGTCGTCGTCGGTGACCCAGGCCTCCAGGAACGGATAGGCGCCCATGACGAGGAAGAAGCCGAGGCCGGCCGCGAGGGGGATCAGGTTGTCCAGGGCCAGGGTGTGGCCCCAGAAGGTCAGCTCCCAGCCGGGCATGACGCGCAGCATCCCGTCGGCGATCCCCATGTACCAGTCGGGCTGTGAGCCCGCGGAGACCTGATCGGCGCGGTACGGGCCGTACTCCCAGATGGGGTTGATCTGGGCGATCGAGGCGATGGCGCACACGACTCCGGCGACCAGGCTGAAATAGCCGACCGCCTTGACGGCGTACACCCGCGCCGGCAGGCCGACCACGTTCCTGTCCGTCCGGCCGGGGCCCGGGTGCTGGGTGTGCCCGTGGCGGCGCACCAGGAGGATGTGGGCGGCGACCAGCGCCAGCATCAGCGCCGGAATGATCAGGATGTGGATCACGGCGAAGCGCGGCACGAGATCATGGCCGGGGAACTCACCGCCGAACAGGAACATCGACAGGTAGGTGCCCACGATCGGCACCGACAGAAGCGTCCCGTTGACCACGGAGAGCCCTGTTCCCGACAGGAGGTCACCGGGCAGGTCGTAGCCGGTCAGGCCGCCGAACATGGCGAGGACGAGCAGGGCGAAGCCCAGGACCCAGTTCAGCTCGCGCGGCTTGCGGAACGCGCCGGTGAAGAACACGCGCATCATGTGGGTGAGCACGGCCGCGACGAAGATCAGTGCCGCCCAGTGATGGGCCTGGCGGATCAGCAGGCCGCCGCGTACGTCGAAGGAGATGTGCATCGTCGAGTCGAAGGCCTCGGACACCAACTGGCCGCGCAGCGGGGAGTAACTGCCGTCGTAGACGACCTGGTTCGTCGACGGGTGGAAGTAGAAGGTCAGATACACGCCGGTGACGAGGAGTACGACGAAGCTGGAGAGACAGATCTCGCCCAGCAGGAACGACCAGTGGTCCGGACGCGCCTTGGGTCCACCGCTCCCGGTGCCGCGGCGGAGACCCATCCGGGTCCTCGCCCACTCGGCGATCCTCTCCCCGCTGCGGTCTTCCGCTGTCGGCACCGACTCGATTGCATCGCTCATGTCATTACCACCATCAACACGTCACCAGGAGCGCCTTGCGGCCGGGTCCGCGCAGCGAACGTGTGCGCGGTCAGGAGCTGCGGCCGGGCATCGGTTCGTTGCCTTGCCCTCATCAGAGAGGACCGACAAGGTGGTGAAGGTGTGACATGGCATCGTGTGGCAGAATCGCGTCGTGGTGTCCTGGTCAGGACGCCTTCGCCCCGATCGGATCGGTTTTCCGCCGGGCCGAGCGTCGTCGCGTCGCTCGGCGTTCGCTGTCCGTCGTACCGCCCCAGACACCCTCGACCTGACCGACGTCGAGAGCCCACTCAAGACACCGTTCCCTGACGGGACACCGGGCGCACACGGCCTTGGCCTCGCCGACCTGGACCAGTGTCAGGCCCCCGGTGCCGATGGGGAAGAACAGGTCGGGATCGACATCCCTGCAAGCCGCACTCTCGCGCCAGCTCATGGCAGCGCCTCCTTGCTCGTAGTCGTCCTTCATGGATCTGACCGTGGGGAGCGGGCTCCTGTGACGCACGCGGACGCCTGCGAACCAACTCAGCCGGACCGCGGGGAGAACAGTGTGAAATGCAGTGTGACAACAGACACAATGTCTTGAGTCGGAACCGGGGCCACCGCACCATCTGTGAACTGTGAACACCGCACAGGGCCCGCTGCCCCTTCCCAGCCCAGCCGTCGATCCGGGCGATCCCCTCTCCCCGGGCACCCACACCCTCGTCGTCCGGCACGGCACGGCCGACGTCGACCAGCGCTACCACGTCGCCGGATCCGGCCCGGTGTGCGTGACCCACTCCGGGGGGCCGGGCATCGGCTGGGAGTACCTCCGCATGCCCGAGCTGGAGCGGAGCATGACCGTCGTCTACATCGAGCCGGTCGGCACGGGCGCGTCCGGCCGACTCGCCGACCCGAGCGACTACACCCTCGCCGCGTACACGCATTTCCTGCACGCGGTGATCGAGCATCTGGGCCTCGCCGAGGTGGCCCTGCTGGGCCATTCGCACGGCGGATTCGTCGCCCAGCGGTACGCGCTCGACCACCCCGGGCGCCTGGCGGCCCTGGTCCTGTACGACACCTCACCCGTGACGGGCGAGGAGTTCTGGGCTGCCGCCGTGGCCCGTATGGAGGGCTTCGTCCGGCGTCATGCGGACGAACAGCCCGAGGTGGCGACGTACGTCGCCGATCTCACCACACGTCCCGACCGGTCCGACGACGCCGGCGCCACGGCGGTGCTGCGCGCCATCGCGCCCGCCTACTTCCACGACTACTGGGGCCGGGAGAAGGAGTTCGCGGCAGGGCGGGCGGCCATGCGGATGTACGCGGCACCGGCCTGGGGAGAGGAGCCGCCGTTCGACGTGCGCGGGGAACTGCCCCGGCTCACCGTCCCGACACTGATCGTGGTCGGCGCGGACGACTTCATCTGCGGGCCGCACTGGGCACACATGACGCACCAACTGCTGCCCGCCGCCCGGCTGGTGACCCTGGAGGAGGCCGGCCATCTCGGTCACATCGAGCATCCTGAACGGTTCGCCGAGGTCGTGCGCGCTTTCCTCACGAGCTGATCGACCGGGCTGTGCCGGGCCGTGTGTCTGTCGCCGCGTCGGAACCATGCGCGTCCTGGCGGGTGAGTACGCGCTCCAGTTGGCCGAGGTCGCCTGTTCGTGCGGCCGTGAAGATCGCCTGGACGAGGCGCCGGTGAGTGACCGCGTCCACGTGCTGCCGGTGTCGGCGGTTGGTGAGCCTGTCCTGTGCGCGGGAGACCTGCTGCCGCGCATTCGCCACCGACAGCTGCAGCAGGTCGCCGATCTGGTCGTAGGAGTAGCCGAACGCCTCGCGCAGTACGTACGCGGCACGCTGGTTGGGCGTCAGGGTCTGCAGCAGCAGCGCGACGGCGTGCTCCACGGCGTTCTGACGTTCCGCCAGCGCCTCCGGTGTCATGCCGGCGTCCGCCGGTTCCGGGAGCCACGGGGTGGCGCTGGACTCGCGGCGTCTGCGCGCCGACTGGAGCACGTTGATGGCCAGCCGCACGGTCGTCGTCCGGAGCAGGGCACCGGGGTTGACGACGACGCTGCGGTCCGTGCCCTGCCACCGCAGCCATGTCTCCTGGATGACGTCCTCGGCCTCGCCGGGGTCCCGGAGGATCCGGTTGGCGATCTTGAGAAGTCCCGGCCGGGCGCGGACGAACACGAAGGCCGCGTCGTGGAGTTCGGCGGCCGCGGTGGTGGCGGTGACCGCCGCGGTCTGCGGATTCTGGCGGTCTGCGATCACGGATGTGCCCACGATCGGCTCCTCTGCTTGCTCGGGATCCGCGGCCTCCCTGGCCGCTGATCCCAAGTTCGCTCCGGCAGGGCGACTGCCGCGCCCTTGGTGGACCGTGGGGGACCCCGTGGTCGAACCGTGGCCACCACGTGGCCCACGGCCCGCCACCCCCTGGCGCCCCGGTGCCGTGGCCGGAGGAGCGGCCCGTGCGAGGCGTGAGGAAGGAGCGCCCCGCGGAGCGCGCACGGGTGTGACCAGGGACGCGCTCGATGGACGCGCAGCCCCTGGCCAAGGGTCAGGCGGAGGTAGCCGCGCCTCTGGGGAGCACGGTGCCCAACTGCCTGCGGGACTTGATCCCGAGCTTCGTGAACACCTTCCGCAGGTGCCATTCGATGGTGTGCGGGCTGAGGAAGAGCTGTGCGCCGATCTCGAGGTTCGTCAGCCCCTCCCCGGCCAGCCGCGCGATCTGGGCCTCCTGGGGGGTGAGCGCCTCGTCGGTGCCCGGTGTGCGGCCGCGCACCGTCTCGCCGGTGGCCTCCAGCTCCCGCCGGGCACGCTCGGCGAAGGCCTCCGCGCCGGCCCGGTCGAGGAACTCGTGGGCGCGCGTGAGCTGCTCCCGTGCCTCGGTGCCGCGGTCCTCGCGGCGCAGCCATTCGCCGTACAGCAGCCTGGTACGGGCGCACGCCGTCCGCACCTGGGTGCTCTCCAGCCGGGCGATCGCCTCCCGGTACAGGGCGTCGGCCGCCTCGCCCTCACTGACCAGCGCACGCGCGGCCGCGGCGGTGCCCGCCGCCCAGGCCGTGCCGCTGGCCCGGGCGATGGCGGACAGACGGTCGGCGGCGTCGACGGCGAGGTCGCGCCGTCCGCTGCGTGCCGCCGCCTCCACCAACTCGGGCAGGGAGGAGAGGGCCAGCCCCAGCTCCTGCGGATATGCGCAGCCCTTCTCGGCGGCGACGCGCGCCTCCTCGTACCGCCCGAGGCCGTTGTACAGCACCGAAAGCGCCCACTGGGGCGCCGTCAGGGACTTCC
This sequence comes from Streptomyces sp. NBC_00252, assembly GCF_036187565.1. Classification (NCBI taxonomy): domain Bacteria; kingdom Bacillati; phylum Actinomycetota; class Actinomycetes; order Kitasatosporales; family Streptomycetaceae; genus Streptomyces; species Streptomyces sp. NBC_00252. The sequence goes on from NZ_CP108087.1 coordinate 9,864,707, forward strand.
CCTCGCCGCTCAGGGTCCTGTCGCCGGTGATCGTCCCGATCGCCCGCAGAGTCTCCGTCTCGCGTCCCCGCCAGGGTTCGATCACCATCGCCCCGTAGTGCGCCAGGAAATGACTGCCGGTCGCTTCGCCGATCGTCACCGCTTCCATGGCCAGCGAGGCAGCGTCGTCCAGATCGCTGGCGAAGACCCGGTTCGCGAGCCGGAGCAGGAGTGCCGACGGCAGCACGGACAGCGTTCCGGTCTCGCGTGCCAGGCGGACGAGTTTGGCGGACAGTGAGCTCCAGCTGTCGAAGTCCCACACGTTGTGGGCCATGCGGCAGGCGAACGGGAGCCAGCCCAGCGACTGTTCCACCGTGAAGCCGCCGCAGCGCAGGGTGCTCAGCGCGTGGCGCAGCATCGGGGCGCCCGCCGCGTAGCCGTCCGTGGTGGCGGCGGCCAGTCCGTCGAGCAGGAGGTCGGTGGGGCCGGGGTGGGACGTCTGCGGTGCGGTGCGCGCGGACCTCGCGACCTCCTCGAGCCCGGGGCCGCTGGACATACGGCCCGCTGTGAGGGCCGCGTAGAAGGCGTCGCGGTAGGTCTCGCGGGCGACGCCCGGGTCGAGCGGTTCGAACTGCCGGGCCGCCGCGAGCAGGAGCGGCACGGTGGCGCCGGCACTGCGCGATCCGAAGGTGATCTGTCCGCGCAGCAGGGCGGCCTGGGCGTGCTGCAGATCGTCGAGGGTGTCCATCTCGGCGACGTTCAGCAGTTCGAGGGCGGCGTCGAACGCTCCGGCGAGGTACTTGGCGCGGGCCGCCGCCAGCGCTCTGGTCCGGCGGCGGGAGGCGTCGGGCGTCAGCTCGACCGCCCGCGTCAGGAAGGCCGCCGACGCGGCGATGCCGCCGCGCGCCTGGGCGCGGTCGGCCGAGCGGACCAGTTCGTCCGCCACCGCCTCGTCGGGCTCGGCCGTGGCGCGGGCCAGGTGCCAGGCGCGGCGGTCGGGGTCGGACCGTGCGTCCGTGGCCTCGGCCAGAGCCCGGTGCACCTCGCGGCGCTCGGCCAGTCCCGCCGCGCGGTAGACGGCGGAACGCACCAGCGGATGCCGGAACTGGACCCGTGTGCGCACTTCGAGCAGGCCCGCGGCCAGCGCCGGGGAGGCCTCGCTCATGGACAGGCCGAGGAGGTCGGCGGCGCGGTGGAGCAGGGAGACGTCGCCTACGGGCTCGGCCGCCGCGAGGAGCAGGAGCTGCCGTGTCTGCGGGGGCAGTTCCTGGACGCGCAGGGTGAAGTTGTGCTCGAGCCTGCCGGCGAGGGGCCGCATCGACGGCGTGGCGTACCCGCCGGCGAGCTCGGCCGCGCTGGAACTGTGGGGCAGTTCCAGCAGGGCCAGCGGGTTGCCGCGGGCCTCGGCGAGGATCCGGCTGCGGACGGGTTCGTCGAACCGGCCGGGAAGCACCGAGGCCAGAAGCGCGCGGGCGTCGGGCTCGCTCAGACCCCCGAGAGTGAGCTCGGGCAGCCCCTGCAGAGCGCGTTCCCCGTCGGCCTCGCGGACGCCGAAGATCAGCCCGACCCGCTCCGCCATCAGACGCCGGGCGACGAACCCGACAATCTGCGCCGAGACACGGTCGAGCCATTGCACGTCGTCGACCAGGCAGATGAGCGGCGTCTCCTGAGCGACGTCGGCGAGCAGGCTGAGGACCGCCAGTCCCACGAGGAACCGGTCCGGGGGAGTGCCCGCGCTGAGGCCGAAGGCGGTCTCCAGGGCCGTTCGCTGCGGATCGGGGAGGTGCCCGAGGTGATCGAGGAACGGCGCGCACAGCTGGTGCAGCCCCCCGAAGGCCAGCTCCATCTCGGCCTCGACTCCGGCCGCGCGCACCACTCTGCAGCCCTCCGCGCTGTCGGCCGTGTACTCCAGCAGCGCGGACTTGCCGATACCGGCCTCGCCCCGCAGCACCAGGACCGCGCTGTGGCCGTCGCGCACCTTGGCCAACTGCCGGTCCAGTACCGCGCGTTCGCTCTCCCGTCCCCACAGTGAGCCCGGCTTCTTGCCTTCCATGAACACCCCCGGCTGTGAGCGTATAGATGCGGTCTTCGGCCGCACATCTCCATCGCGCCGCTGGTCACACCATGGGTGGGTACCAGGGCCGTGCCGTCGAGTCGGGCCGCCGGAGGCCTTCGAGCGCGGCGGTCTCGACGATCTTCTTCACGCTGGTCGGGCAGCGGGCGGCGAGGCGATGACCGGGCGGACCTCTGACGGGACGCGGGGATCCCGATCCGTCGTGCCGGTGGGGCGGGGTGCCTCCGGACAGAGGTCCGGTGCGCGTCGGCCAGGTCACAGAATCCGTCATGACGTCGTTCGACCCCTTCAGTCGTGCACGCCGTAGCGGCTACGGGCCTGATCGACGGTCACCGGGGCCAGTTGCCCGGTCCGCACCAGGCGGTCCAGGGCCGTCACGGCGATCGACTCGGGGGACAGGCCGAAGGCGCGTCGCACGTCCTCGCGGGTGTCGGACAGGCCGAATCCGTCCGCGCCGAGCGAGTAGTAGTCCTGCTCGACCCACTGGCTGATCTGGTCGGGGACCTGACGCATCCAGTCGCTCACGGCCAGGACAGGGCCGGGCGCACCGGAGAGGGCCTCGGTCACGAAGGGGACGCGTTTCTCGCCGCGCATACGGGCGGTGTCGGTGTCCATCGCGTCGCGGCGCAGCTCCGTCCAGGACGTCACCGACCACACGTCGGCCCGCACGTTCCAGTCGGCGGCGAGCAGTTCCTGGGCGCGCAGCGCCCAGTGGACGGCGGTGCCGGAGGCAAGCAGCTGGAGCCCGGGCCCGGACACGGCCGGGGAGCCGGGCCGGAGCCGGTACATGCCGCGGACGATGCCCTCCTCGATGCCGGGCAGGGCCGGCATGGGCGGTTGGCGCTTCGGTTCGTTGTAGACCGTGAGGTAGTAGAAGACGTTCTCGGGCCGCTCCCCGAACATCCGGCGCAGGCCGTCGCGGACGATGACCGCGATCTCGAAGGCGAAGGCCGGGTCGTAGCTGACGGCCGCCGGGTTGGTGGCGGCCAGCAGGTGCGAGTGGCCGTCGCCGTGCTGGAGACCCTCGCCGGTCATGGTGGTGCGTCCCGCGGTGCCGCCCACGACGAACCCGCGGCCCATCTGGTCGGCGAGGGCCCAGAACTGGTCGCCGGTGCGCTGGAATCCGAACATGGCGTAGAAGATGTAGAAGGGGATCATCGGCTCGCCGTGGGTGGCGTACGAGGTCGCGGCGGCGGTGAACTCGGCCACGGAGCCGGCTTCGGTGATGCCCTCGATGAGGACCTGCCCGGTCTCGCTCTCCTTGTAGTGCAGCAGTTGGCCGGCGTCGACGGGGTCGTAGGTCTGGCCCAGGGGTGAGTAGATGCCGGCGGTGGGGAACATCGACTCCATGCCGAAGGTGCGGGCCTCGTCGGGGACGATCGGCACCCAGCGGGCGCCTGTCCTGCCGTCCCGCATGAGGTCCTTGACCAGGCGGACCAGCGCCATGGTGGTGGCGACCTCCTGGTTGCCGAAGCCCTTCAGCAGCACCTCGAACGGCTTGGCGGAGGGCTCCGGAAGCGGCTTGGCGATGACGCGCCGTGCCGGGACGGGGCCGCCCAGGGCGGCACGCCGCTCGCGCAGGTACCGGACCTCGGGCGAGTCGTCCCCCGGGTGCCAGAAGGGGACCTCGTCGCCGGCGAGCGCGCTGTCGGGGATGGGCAGTTCCAGCAGATCGCGCATCTCGCGGAACTGCGGCATGGTCAGCTTCTTCATCTGATGGTTGGCGTTACGGGACTCGAACGTCGGCCCGAGCGTGTACCCCTTGACCGTCTGGGCGAGGATCGCCGACGGCGCTCCCCGGTGTTCCACGGCGGCACGGTAGGCGGTGTACACCTTCAACGGTTCATGTCCGCCACGGGAGTTCGCGAAGAGCTCCACCACCTGGGCGTCGCTCAAGGTGGCGGACACCGCGGACAGGGCGTCCCCGACGAAGAAGCTCTCGCGGATGTAGGCGGCGTCCCGCGCGGCGAGGGTCTGCAGCTGGGCGTCGGGCACCTCACCCAGACGGTGCACCAGATCGCCGGTGCGGTCCTCGGCCAGCAGCGGATCCCAGGCCGCGCCCCAGAGGGACTTGACCACGTTCCAGCCGGCGCCGCGGAAGCGGGCCTCCAGCTCCTGCACGATCTTGGAGTTGGACCGCACGGGTCCGTCCAGGCGCTGGAGGTTGCAGTTGACCACGAAGGTGAGGTTGTCCAGGCCCTCGCGAGACGCCAGCGTGAGGGCGGCCGTCGACTCCGGTTCGTCCATCTCCCCGTCGCCCAGGAACGCCCACACACGGGAGGCGGAGGTGTCCTTGATGCCGCGGGCCCGCAGATAGCGGTTGAAACGCGCCTGGTAGATCGCGTTGAGGGGACCGAGGCCCATCGACACGGTCGGGAACTCCCACAGCCAAGGCAGACGCCGGGGATGCGGGTACGACGGGAGACCGTGACCGCTCGCCTCACGCCGGAAGCCGTCCAACTGCCCCTCGGTCAGGCGCCCTTCGAGGAACGCCCGGGCGTAGATGCCCGGCGAGGCGTGCCCCTGGAGGAACAACTGGTCGCCCGAACCGTCCTGTTCCTTGCCCCGGAAGAAGTGGTTGAAGCCGATCTCGTACAGCCAGGCGGCCGAGGCGTAGGTGGAGATGTGACCGCCCAGGCCGAGCCGGGAGGCACGGGTGACCATCGCCGCGGCGTTCCAGCGGTTCAGCGCGGTGATCCTGGTCTCCATCGCGACGTCGCCGTCGAACTCCGGCTGCGCGGTCGCCGGGACGGTGTTGACGTAGTCCGAGGTCAGCAGTCCCGGCGCGGACAGGCCGGAGCGCGCCGCGTACTCGTGCATCCGCCGGATCAGATACACCGCCCGCTCCGGTCCGGCGTTCCGTATGACGGCGTCCAGGGAGGCCTGCCATTCGCGGGTCTCCTCCCGGTCACGGTCGGGAAGCTGGTCGAGTTCACTGCTCGTCAGGGAAGCGGTGGGCCGGGACGGATCACTCATGACGGCCTTCCTGAAGGCATGGGGGTGGAGGTCGAGGGACGCGCTCACGCCGGCAGGGCACGGGGTGATGTCCTCGGGTCCTGCCCTACAGACCGGACGGAAGGTGTCCTTGTGACACGGTGGCCCGCGCCTGTGCCGGTGGGGAGACCCTGGAGGCGGATCTACTCCACGAAGTAGGAGTCGTGCCGGGTGAAGAACGCCTCACGCTCCTCCTCCGAGGCGTGCGCCAGCGATGACACCTGCTCGAAGTACTCCTCGCGCGGCGCTCCCGGTGTGAACAGCAGGAGCATGTCCGCGGGGGCGTCGGAGTCATTGCGGAAGGCATGCAGCCCGCCCTGGGGCACGTGCAGGAAGTCCCCTCTGCGGGCGTCCACCCAGCGCGCACCGTCGAAGATGCGCACCGTCCCGTCGAGGATGAAGAACGACTCGGAGATCCGCTTGTGGAAGTGCGTCTTCGGTCCGCCCGCCCGCGGCCGCATCTCCACGCGGTAGAGCCCGAATTCGCCGCGTGTGGTCGCGGTGGTGGCCAGGTAGTGGGTGGCGTCCTTTCCCGGCCCGTCCTCGCCGAGGTCGGGCGGGGTGGTGGCAGGCCGGAAGACGGCGTTGACCTCCCCGTCGTCTCCGAAGTACTTCTGTTCCGGATAGGGGTACGACATGGCTGTTCCTTCCCTCGGCGGTCAGGGCCCGACCGGGCCCCGCGCGGCGGCCGTCACCCGATCTGACCGGCGGGCGCCGGCTGTTGTGACGTCCGCGCGGCGCCGGGGCCACGGATGTCACCGAGAGAGGCAGTCGTGGCGCGGGTGTCCGCGGCGCAGGGCCCGTACGTCCCGCACCGCGGCGGCGAACGCCTCGGGGCGCTCCTGCGGCAGGTTGTGGCCGGCGTCCGCCACCTGGAGGTGCAGGCGCGGGCCGGTGAAGTGGTGGGCTGTGGACGACCCGTCCGTCGCCGGGAAGTTGCCGTCGGCGGTGCCGTCCAGGGTGACCGTGGGGACGGTCACCGGGGGCAGACCGGCGAGGCGTGTCTCGAGGTCGGCGTACGCTTCCGCGCCCGGTGCCAGACCGAGCCGGTGCCGGTAGGAGTGGATCACGACGTCGACGTAGTCCGGGTTGGTGAAGGCCTCCGCGGCCCGCTCCAGGTCGGCTTCGGTGAAGGCCCACACGGGGGAGTTGCGCCTCCAGATGACCCGGGCGACGCCTCGCGGATCGGCTGTCAGGCCGGCGTATCCGCGTTCGGTGAGGAAGTAGTAGAAGTACCAGAAGCCCGCCTCCTGTTCGGGAGCGATCGGGTGCATGGCGGCGCCGATGTCCTGGATCAGGTAACCGTTGACGGAGACCAGCCCGAGGACGCGCTCGGGCCACAGCGCCGCGGCGACCGTGGCCGCGCGCCCGCCCCAGTCGTAGCCGGCGAGGAAGGCCCGCTCGATGCCGAGGGCGTCGAGGAGCCCGATGACGTCGGCTCCCAGTGCCGCCTGCTGACCGGACCGGGGGAGGGAGTCGGACAGGAACTTGGTGGGGCCGTGTCCTCGCAGGTGCGGGACGACGACGTGGAACCCGCTCTCGGCCAGCAGGGGTGCCACGTCCACGTAGCTGTGGATGTCGTAGGGGAAACCGTGCAGAAGGACGACGGTGTCACCGTCGTCGGAACCCGTCTCGTAGTAGGCGACTTCGAGCACGTCGGTCGTGACGTGCCGGAGCGGAGTGAGCAGGGGGAGGGCGGACATGCGAATCCTCCGGCGAAGGACTGGGTGGGGGATGGGGCCGCGACTCCGGGCGGGCGCGACCAGTCGTACCGGGTGTCGGGTCCGGCCCGCTACCGGGTCCGGCCGCCGTCGGCCCTGGCAGTCGGCGACGGTGTGATCGGTGTCCATGTGCGGGTCACAATGTTGCCGTCAACAGTGTCATTGTCATAGCGAGTGCGGGCGTTCACGGAGTGCTCTCCTTGTCACGAGGGCTGTCACCCTGCACAGACCGGCTCTCGCCGCCCGCTGTGACAGTGGAAACAGGCCCTGCCCAGTGCCGCCGTGCCGTCGTCTCCGTGGACCCCTGCGGTCCCGGCCCGAACGGGCACGAATCATCCGACCGACCTAGGTGATGACCATGGAAACCGAAAGTGTTCTGCATCCCAGCTTCCTCGTTCCCGTCGGGCGCGTGGAGCCCGTGCCCCGCCGCATCAGGGGAGTGATCGACGGCCGTACCGTCTTCGACACGCGGCGGGCCCTGTACGTCTGGGAGTGGCAGGCCTATCCGCAGTTCAGCATCCCGGTGCGGGACCTGGTCGACGGCGTCCTCGCCGACGAGGGGTTCGCCGAGCAGCACGGAGCGGGCACCGCCCACCGGCACACACTGTCCGTGGGAGAGGACTCCCGGCCCGGTGCTGCCTGGGTGTGGGGGCAGGACGCCCCGGCCCCGCTCCGGGACACGGTGCGTTTCGAGTGGGCGGCGATCGACCACTGGTTCGAGGAGGACGAACCGGTCTTTGTGCACCCCAGGAGCCCGTACTCGCGCGTCGACGCCGTGCGTTCCTCCAGCAGTGTCCGCGTCGAGGTGGAGGGCGTCGTCCTGGCGCAGGCCCCGTCCTGCGTCAAGCTGTTCGAGACCGGTCTGCCGACCCGCTACTACCTCGACCGGGCGCATGTGGACTGGACCCGGCTGCGGAGCTCCGACACCGTGTCCCGCTGCCCGTACAAGGGCACGACGAGCGGCTACTGGTCGTTCGACGGCGAGGCCGCCGCCCACGAGGACATCGTCTGGGCGTACGACTTCCCGACCATCCACGCCAACCGCATCGCGGGCCTCGCGGCCTTCTACAACGAGCGGGTCGACCTCTACGTGGACGGAGAGCCGCTGCCGAAGCCCGGCACGCCCGCTCCCTAGTCACCGTTCCGTGGCCCGACCCTGGGCCGTTCGTCCCGGCCCGGGGCTCTCGGTGTCACAGGTGCGCCGACGGCGCGGTCCCATGGTGTGAAAAGTCCTCACCAACAGAGAGGGACCACACCATGAGCGACATTGTTCTCGAACCCGCCGCGCAGGATTTCGCCGACGCGACGGCCAAGCCGCCGCTGCTGTACGAGCTCGGGGTCGAGGGCGCGCGCAAGCTGCTCGACGACGTGCAGGCGCAGCCCGTCGAGAAGCCCGACGTGGACGACAAGTGGCTCACCGTTCCGGCGGAGGTGGGCGACGTGCGGGTGCGCATCGTCAAGCCCGTCGGCAGCGTCGGCCCGCTGCCCGTGATCCTCTACGTGCACGGCGGCGGCTGGATCCTCGGCAACGCCGGCACGCACGACCGGCTCGTGCGCGAGCTGGCGGTCGGGGTGAACGCCGCGCTGGTCTTCGTGGAGTACGACCGCTCTCCGGAGGCCAGATACCCCGTCGCCATCGAGCAGGCCTACGCCACCGCCCGGTGGATCGCCGCCGAGGGTTCCGGCGAGGGGCTCGACGCCTCCCGCCTGGCCGTCGCCGGGGACTCGGTCGGCGGCAACATGACCGCCGCCCTGACCCACATGGCGAAGCAGCGGGGTGACGTGACCTTCGTGCACCAGTCGCTGTACTACCCCGTCACCGACGCGGCCCAGGACACCGAGAGCTACCGGACCTTCGCCCACGGCCCTCATCTGACGGCCAAGGCCATGGAATGGTTCTGGGACGCCTACACCACCGACCCGGCCGAGCGAGCCCAGATCACCGCCTCGCCGCTGCGGGCCACGCTGGAGGACCTCCGGGGACTGCCGCCGGCGCTCGTCGTCGTGGACGAGAACGACGTGCTGCGCGACGAGGGCGAGGCCTACGCCCGCCGGCTCGTCCAGGCCGGTGTGCCGACGACCAGCATCCGCTACAACGCCTCACTGCACGACTTCATGATGCTGAACACGGTCCGCGGCACGCAGGCCTCGACCGCCGCGATCGAGCAGGCCGTCCACGTCCTGCGCAAGGCGTTGGGTACCGACTGACACCGCTCGCACGACCGCATCGTCCCCTGACAAGTCGAAAGGACACTCCCATGAGTCGACCCAAGCCCACCATCGTCCTCGTGCACGGCGCGTTCGCGGACGCCTCCAGCTGGAACGGCGTCGTCGGCAAGCTGCGCGCGCACGACTATCCGGTGATCGCCGCCGCCAACCCCCTGCGCGGACTCACCACCGACGCCGACTACGTGCGGCAACTCGTGACGTCCCTGGACGGCCCCGTCGTCCTGGTCGGCCACTCCTACGGCGGCTCCGTCATCAGCAACGCGGCCAAGGGGCTGCCCGAGGTCAAGGCGCTCGTCTTCGTGGCGGCGTTCCTGCCGGACGAGGGCGAGAGCGCCGTGGACCTGTCGGGCAAGTTCCCCGGCAGTACCCTCGGTGAGACGCTGCGGCCCGTGCCGGTGACGCTGCCCGACGGCAGCAAGGTCACGGACCTGTACATCGAACAGTCCAAGTTCCACGGGCAGTTCGCCGCCGACGTCTCCGAGGAGACCACTGCCGTCATGGCCGCCACACAGCGGCCCGTGGCCGATGCCGCACTGGCGGAGGGGGCGTCCGCGCCCGCGTGGCGGGACATTCCCTCATGGGTGCTCGTGGCGGACGGGGACCGGAACATCCCACCCCAGGTGCAGACCTACATGGCGGAGCGCGCCGGGGCCACCGTCATGGAGGTCTCCGCCTCCCACGCGGTCAGTGTCTCGCGGCCCGGTGACGTGGCCCGTCTGATCAACGAGGCGGCGCAGGCCACCGCCTGAGCCCGTCGGCCGACGCCGACGTGGGGTACCGCACCCCACGTCGGCGTCGGCATGTGGGGTCATGGCAGCGGTTCGGGCTCGGCGAGCAACGTGGGCACAGTGATGATCGTGACCTCCTTGGCCAGGAGCCGATGGACGGGACACCGTCCGGCGACCGCGAGAAGCTGATCCCGCTGGGCGGAGGTCAACTCCCCGACGAGGCCGATGTTCTTGACCACCTGCCCCTCGGCGTCGAACCTGACGGCCACGTCCACCCGCTCCAGCGGCCACGCGTGGCGCTGCGCGGAGGCCCGTACCGCCATGGACGCGCACGATCCGAGCGCGGCCAGGAGGAGTTCGACCGGGGTGGGGCCGGTGTCGGTGCCGGCGGGCTCCGGCTCGTCGGCCGTCAGACGGTGCGGACCGATCGCCACGGAGCGCGCGAGCCCCTTGTCCTCAGCCACGATGACGAGGCGCGAGTTCATGGTGTGCCTTTCTGCCGGGTGCGGTCGGAGACACCGCTCGTGCCTCCCGAACTCAGACCGCGCGCGGCGCCCGGCTGTGACCGCCGCGCGACCGCACGGACCCGGCCGGGCGGCGGACGGGCCCGTGCAGTGGGCTCCGCCCGTGGCGGATCAGCGGGACTGGTCGGTGGGGCGTACGAGGATCTCGTTGACCGCGACGTGATCGGGCTGTGTGACGGCGTAGACCACCGCTGCCGCGATGTCCTCGGGCTGAAGGGTCCGCATCGACTCGGCCATGGACGTGACCGCGGCACGCCCGGCGGGGTCCGTGATGTGGTCGGCCAACTCGGTGGAGACGAATCCCGGTTCCACGACGACGACGCGCACCCCCTGCTCGGTGACCTCCTGGCGCAGGGCCTCGGTGAAGGCGTTGATCCCGAACTTGGTGGCGGAGTAGACCGCGGCGCCGGCCGAGGAGAAGCGGCCCGAGGTCGAGGAGATCTGGACCACCGCACCGTGGGAGCGGAGCAGGTGGGGCAGCGCGGAGTGCACCGTGTACATGGAGCCCAGCAGGTTGGTCTCGACCATGCGGGTCCACTCCGTCGGGTCCGCGCCCAGGACCGGTCCGGTGAGCATGACGCCGGCGTTGTTCACGACGATGTCGAGGGTGCCGAACCGTTCGACGGTCGCGTCGACGGCCTTGCGCACCGACTCGGGATCGCTGACGTCCATGTCCAGGACCAGTATCTCGCCGGGGGCCTCCTGAGCCAGCGCTGTCAGCCGCTCCGTCCTGCGGCCACCGACGGCCACGGTGGCTCCCGCCTTGGAGAGCGCGAGCGCCGTCGCCCTGCCGATGCCGGACGAGGCGCCGGTGACCAGGGCGACCTTGGGGTCGAGAGTGCTACTCATGTCGTCTCCTGAGAGGTAGCGGTGCGAGTGCGCCGGGCAGGCCCTCGTGCGGATGCGCAGGACAGGGCGGCCCGGGAAAGTGACCGAAGGGTCATGTTGTGACAGGCTAACACTGAAGCTGACCCTCAAGTCATCTTCAGTGTTAATGTTGTGATCCATGGAGGCAGGTGACGGGACAGTGGCCGAGCGGATCAGGGCGGACAGCGTCCGCAATCGGCGACTGCTCCTGCGGGCGGCGACCGAGGCCTTCGCCGAGTGCGGGGTGGACGTGCCGATGAGCGAGATCGCCCAGCGGGCCGGTGTCGCCAAAGGCACCGTCTTCCGGCACTTCCCGACGAAGGACGACCTCCTCGTGGCCATCATGATGCAGCTGCTCGACCGGTTGCTCGGCACGGCGGACCGACTCATGCGCGCCGCCGACGCCGGTCACGCGCTGCGGGACTTCATGGCCCACGGGATCGGCCTGCTCGCCGCCGACCGCGCGTTCTGCGAGGTCATCGGCCGGCCCTCGCTCCAGCACGCCGAAGTGCGTGACGCGATCGACCGGCTCTGCGAGAGGGCCGAGGACCTCACGGCACGGGCGAGGGAGCAGGGCGCCGTCCGCGCCGACATCACCGGAACGGACGTCGTGCTGCTTCTCGGCGGCATCCATCAGACCGCCCAGCCGCTGCTGGACCGGGAACCGCGGGCGTGGCAACGCTTCCTGGAGATCGCGTTCGACGGACTGCGGGCCCGGAACTCCGCGGTGCTGCCCTACCCGCCCCCGGCCCGACTGCGGGTGGCCGACCCCGCGGGATCTCCGCACGCCGTGCACACGTGACACTAAGTGGCACATCCTTCATGTGGTGTGAAATCATTCCGCATCTTCCGTCCCGGTTACCCGTTCGACCAGCCCGGTCGGGACGGGTACCGGTAACGTCAGGGGCAGGCCGTCGCGACGGCCGCGGCTCCGAACTCTCGTCGCCGTGGGGGCCGCTCTATGGATCATGTCGTCGGCGCGGTACCGCTCGCCGAGTCGCTGGACGAGCGGCGGCAGCTGCTGGACGTCGCCTGCCGCGCACTCGGCAGCCGCGTCGCGGCCGAGCGCGTCGTCGACGAGGCCTACCGGCGCTGGTACCGCCTCACCGATCCGGAGCGCCTCCGGATGACATCCCCTCGGGCCTGGCTCACGCGGGTCGTGGACGAGGCGTGCCTGACGAGCCCGGCCCCGCCCTGGGCAGGGGAGGAGGAGTGGGAGAACCGGACACCCCGGCCGCCGTACGGCGAGGACGCGGAGCCGGTCGAGTGGGCCCGGCTGAGGGTGCGGGCACTGCGTGCGCGGCCCACGGCGGCGGGCAGGCAGCACGAGATCACCCGTGCGGTGGGGCAGGCGTGCACCGATCAGGACGCCGGCCGGCTGAGGGCCCTGCTGGCCTCCGACGCGACGGCCTTCTTCGACAGCGGCGGCAAGATCCGGGCCCTGACCCGGCCCGTCCGCGGTGATGAGCAGGTCGCCCGCAGCCTGCTGGTCCTGCTGGCCGGGCAGCGGCGCGTGACCCTGCGTACCGGATCGGTCAACGGACGTACTGGCCTCGTTGCCCGGTGCGACGACCGGGTCGCCGCGGTCCTCGCCCTCGACATCGCCGATGCGTTGGTCCTTCAGGTATGGGTGATTCTCAACCCGGACAAGCTGAGCAGCTGGAACGGCCCGTCCCGCGGGTGAGTCAACCCGGCACGACGCTTCGGGCGTGCGCGGACAGCGGGACGGAGCGGGCGCGGGAGGCGAGGAAGGCGGAGATCTTGCGGGGGTTGAACAGCCACATGACCTGGTGGATGCCCCGGCGCGTGGCCGCAATCGTCATGAAGACGTCGGGCCGGCCGTCCCGGCACAACAGGACGCCCGCACGCCCGTTCGCCTCCACCGACGCGACCTCGACCCCCGGCCAGAACCGCGAGGAGGCGGTCGACAGGTTCGCCACCCGGGCCCGTCCGACCACCGGCACACGGGCCGCCCCGCGCAGCCCGTTGCCGTCGGAGAGGCTGACCGCGTCGGGCGTCAGCAGGGCCTCCAGCGAGGCCACGTCTCCTTCCTGGGCCGCGGTGACGAAGGTGTCGAGCAGCCTGCGGTGCTCCTGGACGTCCACGCTGTCGCCCCGGTCGCCCGCGAGGTGCTTGCGCGCCCTGCTGACCACCTTCCTCGCGTTGACCGGGGTCAGGCACAGGATCTGCGCGATCTCGGCGTACCCGTAGTCGAAGGCCTCCCTCAGCACGTAGGCGGCTCGCTCGGTCGGTGTGAGCTTCTGCAGGACCAGCAGCAGGGCCAGTTCCAGTGCCTCCGCGCGCTCGGCGCCGGCCACCGGATCGATGCTGGTGTCGATGGGCTCCGGCAGCCAGGGGCCGATGTAGGTCTCGCGGCGCACCCGGGCCGACTGAGCCACGTTGATGGCCAGCCTCGTCGTCGTGCTCGACAGGAACGCCGCGGGGCTGACCACCACGGAACGGTCGGTTCTCTGCCAGCGCAGCCACGCCTCCTGCACCACGTCCTCGGCCTCCGCAGCGCTGCCCAGTACGCGGTAGGCGATACCGAAAAGGCGGGGCCTCAGTTCCACGAAGGTGGACACGGCCTCGCCGAGGTCACTGTCCGTCGGGGATGCCTGTGGATACATGTCGACTCCATTCCTCCGGGTACCGGATCGTCGGAAACGGCCACGTGGTCCTCATGGACCCGGTGATCGTTCTCGCCCTCAACGACCGGGAGGAGCGGGGAATTGTGACAGCGATTCAGGGGCCCTGCTTCGGCCGGACAGGAAAATGGGCCTGTCGTTCCACGAGGCGTGGAACGACAGGCCCAAGACGGTGCCCCTACTGCTGCTGCGCGAGCCAATCGCCGAAACGCGTTTCGCCGATGCGCGCGCCCGGGCCCGGAAGCAGCGTGGCCTCCGCCAACTCGGCGCCGAAATACGGGGCATGCGGGTCGGCGACGACCGTGCGCGGGTCGTTCTTGGCGGCCAGACCCCTGCGGATCAGCTCGTCCAACTGGAAGGTGTCCGGGCCGGCCACTTCGATCACACCGCGCACCGGCGTGCCCACGGCGGTGCGGCCCACGGTGGCGGCGACGTCGTCCGAGTGAACGGGCCGGATCTTCACCGGAGCGAGCCTGACGGTGTCGCCCTCGGTCGCCGACTCCGCGATGCCCTTCATGAACTCGAAGAACTGCGTGGCGTGGACGATCGACCAGGGGATCCCGGAGTCCTTGATCAGTTCCTCCTGCGCCTGCTTGGCACGGAAGTAGCCACTCTCCTGCAAGCGTTCCGTGCCGACCACCGAGAGGGCCACGTGGTGGGTGACACCGGCGTTCGCCTCGGCCTTGAGCAGGTTGGTGGTGGAGGTATGGAAGAAGTCCATGACGGCGTCGTCCGCGAAGGAGGGGGAGTTGGAGACGTCGACCACGACCGCCGCGCCCTCCAGCACCTCGGCCAGGCCCTCGCCCGTGAGCGTGTTGACTCCGGTGTTCGGGGCAGCGGCGACCGCCTGATGGCCGTGTTCGTTGAGCTTGGTGACGACCTTCGAACCAATCAGTCCGGTGCCGCCGATCACTACGACCTTCATGAGGATGTTCCTTTCACTGCTTCTCATGCGATGTCTGCACCAGGTAGGACCGGGGGCTGAAGGGGGCTGTGACACCTTTTGGGCCTGCGGAATGTCCTCGGCGGCCCGAAAAAGCAGGGCTGCTATTCGACGAGTTTTCCGTCCGTCGAGACGTCCACCATCAGGGCCGCGATCTCGTCGGGAACAGGACCGACGGGCTCGCGGGTGATCCCGTCGGCCGGGGACCAGACGAGGTTGACCCGAAGCGCGGGGTCCATGTCGGGATAGTCGCTGCGGTTGTGGCACCCGCGTGTCTCGCGCCGCTCCAGAGCCGCTTCCAGCGTGGCACGGGCCGCCAGCGCGGCCGACTTGAGGTCGAAGGCGTGAGCGAGGTCCTGGAAACCCGCGATGTCGGGATGGACGCCCACCTTCTCCATGCGTTTCTCGATGGCGTCCAGCTCGGTGAGCCCGGTGCGCAGCCCCTGCTCGTCACGGACCACGCCCGCGTGCTCGGTCATGGTGTTGCGAAGGGCGCGCTGGAGCGCGCGCACGTTCTCGGGCCCGTCCGCGGCGAGCAGGTCGTCGACCTCCCCGCGTGCCTCGGCGGTCGCGGCGGCCGAGCGCGGCTGTGCGGTCAGGGACGCCGAGTAGGCGGCGGCCGCCTGTCCGGTGATACGGCCGTACACCAGCAGCTCGATGAGGCTGTTGCCGCCGAGCCGGTTGGCGCCGTGCAGTCCGCTGGCCGCCTCGCCGATGGCGTACAGGCCCCGCACGTCCGTGCTGTGGTCCTCGGGGCGCACCCACACACCGCCCATCGAGTAGTGGGCCGTGGGAGCGACCTCGATCGGATCCCGGGTGATGTCCAGCATCTGCAGATCCATGAGCGTCTGGTAGACGCGGGGAAGCCGGCTCATGATGGTCTGCCGGGGCAGATGCGAGACATCGAGCCACACACCGCCGTTGGGTGTGCCGCGGCCTTCCTTGATCTCGGTGTAGGAGGCGAGGGCGACCCGGTCGCGGGTGGACAGTTCCATGCGTACGGGGTCGTAGCGCGTCATGTACCGCTCACCGAGAGCGTTGCGCAGGATGCCGCCCTCGCCGCGGGCCGCCTCGCTCACCAGGGTCCCCGCGGCGTTCTCCGGTTCGATGATGCCGGAGGGGTGGAACTGCACGAGTTCCGGGTCGCGCAGCCGGGCTCCGGCCTCCGCGGCCAGCCGGAAGGAGTCACCGGTGTTCTCGTCGCGCCGGGACGAGGTGCGCCGCCAGATCCGGGTGTGGCCGCCGGCCGCGAGGACGACGGCGTCCGCGTGCACGAGGTAGCGCCTGCCGTCGGTCAGACCGAACCCGTAGGCGCCGAAGACAGCGCCGTCGTGGACCAGGAGGCGGGTGATGTAGACGCTGTCGAGCACCGGTATGTCCAGCTGGATCGCGCGCCGGACGAGCGTGCGCTGGATCTCCAGGCCCGTGTAGTCGCCGGCGAAGGCGGTGCGGCGGAACTTGTGGGCGCCGAAGAAACGCTGGGAGATACGGCCGTCGTCCTCGCGGGCGAAAGCCATGCCGTAGCGCTCCAGATCGTCGATGCCGAGGGCTGCGCCGCGGGTGACGATCTCGGCGGTGCGCGGATCGCCGAGGAGGTAGCTCTCCTTGAGGGTGTCGGCGGCGTGCTGCTGCCAGGTGTCCTCGGGGTCCATCGTGGCCAAGGCGGCGTTGATCCCGCCGGCGGCGAGGGAGGTGTGGGTGTCCTCCTTCGGGCGTTTGCCGACGGCGAGGACGTCGACGCCCGCCTCGGCCAGTTCGATGGCCGCGCGCAGCCCTGCTCCGCCGGTGCCGATCACCAGTACCGCGGTGGAAAGACGTTGTTCGGTGGCAACCACGATTGCTCCCATCGCTCGGGG
This sequence comes from Streptomyces sp. NBC_00252, assembly GCF_036187565.1. NCBI lineage: Bacteria > Bacillati > Actinomycetota > Actinomycetes > Kitasatosporales > Streptomycetaceae > Streptomyces > Streptomyces sp. NBC_00252. The sequence continues at coordinate 9,881,267 of NZ_CP108087.1, forward strand.
TGGTCACCACCTACGACCGGCTGGAGCACCTGTTTGTGACACCGGCGCGCGGGCCCGGGGCGAGCCGCCCGGCCGCACACGAGCCGCGCGGTCAGGCTCCCAGGGAGAGCACGTAGGGGGTCAGCTTGGCCGGGTTCATCACCCACATGATCCGGTCGATGCCCGCCTCGGACGCGTCCAGGCACATCAGGGCAAGCGGGTCCTCGTCCCGTGACACGAGCACGGCATCCCGTCCGTTGGCCTGGACGAACCGGATCTCGGTGTCCGGCCAGAAGCGCGGGGCGAAGGCCTTCAGGTACCGGGCGACGTGATCGCGGCCGACGACGGGGATCCTGGACGCTCCGCGGATGCCGCCGCCGTCCGAGTAACTGACGACGTCCGAGGTCAGGAGAGACTCCAGGGTGGAGAGATCTCCCGTGCGCGCGGCGGAGAGGAAGCCCTCGAGCAGCCGCCGGTGGGCCGCCGGGCTGACGCGCTCCTTGCGCTCGGCCCCCAGGTGCTTGCGCGCCCGACTGACCAGTTGCCGGGCGTTCGCGTCGCTGGTCTCCAGGATGTCGGCGACCCGCTTGTAGGGGTAGTCGAACGCCTCGCGCAGCACGTAGGCGGCGCGTTCGATCGGGTTGAGCTTCTCCATCAGCAGCAGGACCGCCAGCTCGACGGCCTCGGTGCGTTCCGCCCCCAGATGCGGGTCCTGGGTCGTGTCGACCGGCTCGGGGAGCCACGGTCCGACGTAGGACTCCCGGCGCACCCGCGCGGACTGGGCGAGGTTGATCGCGAGCCGGGTGGTGACCGTGGTCAGGAAGGCCGCCGGTTCGTGGATCTGCGCGCGGTCGGTGTTCTGCCAGCGCAGCCAGGCGTCCTGGACGATGTCCTCGGCCTCCACGGCACTGCCGAGGATGCGGTACGCGATGCCGAACAGCCGAGGTCGTGCCGAGACGAACTCGTGGAGTCCGCCGTCCCAGGTGTCGGAGTGGGCGCCAGCGCGCATGGGTCGTCCCTTCTGGCTCTGCGCCCATCATGCTACGTGCGGGGGAAGGTACGCGCTGTGGGCCGCGTCTGGTCACGCTATCTCTTCCGCGTTCCATTCTCACACGGTGGTAATCGCTGTGCCCTGCCGCCTCGGAGTTCCCTCCTCGATCGCCAGGCCCGTCGGCTGCGCGGAAGAGCCGCAGTTGAAGGGCCGGAGAACCGGATCGGCACCGTGGCCCGGAGGTGTCACAAAGACGTGCGGCCTCCGGTCAGAGGGGACGAACAAGGTTCACGCCTACGGAAGGTGCAACACCGTGTCGGACGAAACGACAGCACACGACCATTCCGGCCACGGCCATGGCCACGGCGACCAGGAGGGGACCGCCGGCTGGATGACGGCGGCGAAGGTGCTCCAGGACGCCGCGCCGCTGACCATCGCGGAGGGTGCGTCGGCCATGACCATCCTCGTCGAGTGGGAGCCCGGCGATCCGGGTACGCCCCCGCACCGGCACTCCGGCCCCGCTTTCGGCTACGTCGTCGAGGGCGCGGTCCGTTTCGAGCTGGAGGGCGAGCCCGAGCGCGTGGTGGAGGCGGGCGGCACCTTCTGGGAGCCCGGCGGCGACGCCATCCACTACCAGGACGGCAACGCGCTGCCGGACGCGCGGACCCGGTTCGTGGTGACCATGATGTGCGCTCCCGGCAAGCCCATGCTGGAACTGGTCGACGAGAAGGAACTGGCGGAGCGCGCCCACCTCCGGGCACCGCGCCCCACCAGCTGACCGGGCACGGACCCGGCATGAGCACCCCTCTCGTCCTGGTGCACTCCCTGCTGACGCTGCTCTTCGTCGTGGTGCTTCTCCACGGTCTGGCGCGGGACGTCGGGACGAGAGGTACCGGGTTCCGTGTCCGGGCGGACCAGCTGCTGAGGACGGCCATGGTCGTGGCCATGGCGGCGATGCCGTGGATCGATCTCGGCGCGGGCCCGGCCGCCGTGGCGACCGGTGCCTTCACTGGCGGCGCGCTGTGGTTCCTGCTGCCGCTCGGCCGCCCCGTCGGCGGGGCAGCGGCAGCAGTGGCCCACCGGTTGCCGCACGCGGCCGGGATGGCCGCCATGGCCTGGATGCTGCACGGGCCGCACACCGCTGCCGGGCACGACCATGTCGAGGCGGCTGCCGCGCACCTCACCGCGCCCGACGGCCCTGCGGCAGCTCCCCTTCACGACGGTTCCGCGGGAACGCCGGCGCTGGCCTGCGGTCTGCTGGTGTACGCCCTCTGGTCCCTGACCCGTCCCATGCCCTCGCTGCGATCGGCGGCCAGCGCAGCGCGCCGGGCCGCGGCGGCGACGCCGGCGCGACACGTGGGGGAGGGGGCGATGGCACTCGGGACGGCCGTGATGCTGGTGCTGCCCCACTGAGTGCCGCACGGCCGGGGCGGCGACCATCGCCCCGGCCGTTCTCCGCAGGCAGGAACCGGTCACCCGACCAATTTCAAAACATGTGACAACATCGCATGCGATAGTGTTTCGGTCGTCTTTCGAGGGTGGGTGTTCATCCCCGCCGCTCGATATCGGTGGCCACGATTGAGGGGATTGCCATGGCCGAGGTGTTCTACGACTCCGATGCCGACCTGTCCATCATCCAGGGCCGCAAGGTCGCGGTCATCGGCTACGGCAGCCAGGGCCACGCCCACGCGCTGTCGCTGCGCGACTCGGGTGTCGACGTCCGGGTCGGTCTGCACGAGGGCTCCAAGTCCAAGGCGAAGGCCGAGGAGCAGGGCCTGCGCGTGGTGAGCCCGTCGGAGGCCGCCGCCGAGGCCGACGTCATCATGATCCTGGTCCCGGACCCGATCCAGGCCCAGGTCTACGAGGAGTCCATCAAGGACAACCTCAAGGACGGCGACGCGCTGTTCTTCGGCCACGGCCTGAACATCAGCTTCGACTTCATCAAGCCGCCGGCCGGTGTCGACGTCTGCATGGTCGCCCCCAAGGGCCCGGGCCACCTGGTGCGCCGCCAGTACGAGGAGGGCCGCGGCGTTCCGTGTCTCGTCGCGGTGGAACAGGATGCGACGGGCAACGGTTTGGCGCTCGCGCTGTCGTACGCGAAGGGCATCGGCGGCACCCGCGCCGGCGTCATCAAGACGACCTTCACCGAGGAGACCGAGACCGATCTCTTCGGTGAGCAGGCCGTGCTCGCCGGTGGAGTGTCCGCGCTGGTCAAGGCAGGTTTCGAGACGCTGACCGAGGCCGGTTACCAGCCCGAGATCGCGTACTTCGAGTGCCTGCACGAGCTGAAGCTCATCGTCGACCTCATGTACGAGGGCGGCCTGGAGAAGATGCGCTGGTCGATCTCCGAGACCGCCGAGTGGGGCGACTACGTCACCGGTCCGCGGATCATCACGGACGAGACCAGGGCCACGATGAAGCAGGTCCTCGCGGAGATCCAGGACGGCACGTTCGCGCGTGAGTGGATGGCCGAGTACCACGGTGGCCTGAAGAAGTACAACGAGTACAAGCAGAAGGACGCCGAGTCCCTGCTGGAGACCACCGGCAAGCAGCTCCGCAAGCTGATGAGCTGGGTCGACGAAGAGGATCGGGCATGACGACACTGCGGCTCAACCTGCTAGGCGCGCTCCGCGAGATGGCCGCTGTGCGACTGCCGGCCGTGCCGTCCGCGCACGGCACCGGCCCCCTGCGCCGCTTCGACCTGGAGCTCCACGTGCCGCACGAACGGCATGAGGAACTGGACGCCGAACTGCGCGCCGCCGCGGCACCGGACGGAACGTATCTGAAGGGCACCGACGCGGAGTGGCGTGTGGTGGAGGGCTGGACCGTCGTCACCCACGGATCGCGGGTCGGAATCGACCTGTACCGGGTGGAGATCGAGGAGGCCGAGGGTCCCGCGACGGCCGAGGCGCCCGCCGGCGAGGACGACGGTGTCATGGAGCTCAAGTTGGGCGTCCTGGTGCTGCCCGTCTCGGACGTCGACCGGGCCAAGGCGTTCTACGAGGCGGTCGGGTTCCGCCTGGACGCCGACCAGGTCATGGACGCGTCCTATCGCGTGGTGCACATGACGCCCCCGGGATCCGCGTGTTCGGTCCTGTTCGGGACCGGGGTCACCACGGCCGTTCCGGGTTCGGTCCGGGGCCTTCACCTCGTCGTCTCCGACATCGAGCGGGCCTGCCGGGAGCTCGCTGCAAGAGGCGTGGCGACCGGCGGAATCTTCCATGACACCAGTGGTGTGTTCCACCGCAGCACGGACGAGAAGCGGGTCGGCGGACCCGACCCGCAGCGTCGTGACTACCACTCCTACGCCGAGTTCAGTGATCCGGACGGCAACGGATGGGTGCTGCAGGAGGTGCCGATTCGGCCCTGAGGAGGCTCGCGCGGCGCTGAACCGCGGGGCGGGCGTCGCCCATCGGGCCGAAGCGACGCTCGCCCCCGCCCCGTGCCGTGGCGGTGGCGCGCATGGTGTGGATGGTCTCGGCGATCGACGCGATGTGCGCGTTCACGGCGTGGACTTCCTCGTGGAGCTGCCGTAGCCGCCCTTCCAGCGCGGCCGCCTCCGCCGTGAGTGACGCGGCGACGGTGGCGGGGTCCGCCTGAAGTTCAGTGCTCTGGGACATCTTCCCGGCCCTCCTCGGATCGTGTCGGACATCAGTCGCCGTACTGACCGGACGGGCGGCGTTGTTGTGACACTTGGAGTCGGCGGCACCGCCGTGCGATGAGCAGGGGCCCGGGGAGTACGGCCCCGAGGGTCAGCAGGCTTCCAGGACGACATCGCCCAGGACGTGCCTGCGGATGCGGCGGACCTCGGCATGATCGGGTTCGACGGGCACCTCGCCGCGGGCGTTCCGCTCGGGTCCGCTGTTGGCCCGGAGCACGGCCTCGCACACGGCGCCGACGCTGTCGGTCGCGTCGCCCACGAGGTAGTACAGCCAGACGACACGGGAACCGTCCGAATGGAACGGCAGGCCCACCAACCAGTTGAGTGAGTCTCTCGGCGTACTGGACATGAGGCCTCATCTCCGTTCTCCGCCGGTACGGGCGGTGAGGCGGGGACACCGTGCGAGAGGCGCGGCGAGAATTTCTGTGCTCTCTGACTTGACTGGACAGCGGCCCGGTTCGTGACAGCGGGACGGTCCCTGTCCGCTGTCGCCCCTCAACTCCCGTGCCGTGCCTCACGGATGGGCGTCGGGATGTCACACATCCCCTTTCGCCGCTGTCTCATGGTCGAACAGATCGGGCCAGGTACGAGAAGGAGAGGCGCTCGCCCAGAGCGCCGCCGACACTTGTGCGTGGAGCCGCCGATTCCCCTCGTCGTAGGAAAGACCACACATGAGCAGCCCCATCCCGCCGTCGGACGAGCCGACCGGCGATCGCTGCGGAGGACTTCGGGCCCAGGAGGTCCGACCCCGTGGGGGTGCGACCCTCCGCCGCGGCCTCAGCGTGTCTCCGCCGTCCCGCGAGGCATGGGATGCACAGGACGCGCTCCAGATCCGGACTCCGCGTCAGGACCGGCCGGCTTGTGCGCTTGGCGGGGCGACGACGGAGGGTCAGGAAGGCATGGCAGGGGACAACACCGCGCTGGAGCGTGGCCTGTTGCCCGACCTCGCACTGCGTGGCGAGGGCTTCACGACCGCCTTCCACTACGCACCAGGTCGCGCGCACACGCTGCTGGGCGGTGACTTCTGCGACGTGGTGCGCGGCGAGGACGGCAGCGTCCATGTGGTGATGGGCGACGTGTCCGGTCACGGTGCCGCCGAGGCCGCTCTGGGCGTCCATCTGCGCCTGGCATGGCACACCGCCGTGCTGTGCGGGCAGAGCCAACTGGAACAACTCCGGCTCCTCGAACGGATCCTGACCGACGAACGAGCGCGGGAGGAGACCTACGCGACGGTGGTGTCCCTGGTCCTGCCGCCCCACCGGAGGTCCCTGCGGATGGTCAGCGCGGGCCACCCGGGCTTTCTGCACCGGCACCGGGGGAGGGTGCGGTGGGCCGAGCCGCGGCCTGCTCTTCCGCTGGGTCTCTTTCCCGGTCAGGGGGACTGGCGCGAGAGCGAGTTGGCGTTGTCGGACGGGGACGGCGTGGTGCTGTTCACCGACGGTCTCTACGAAGGCCCCACCTCCCAGGGACGGCTCGGCGAGGAGGGACTGCTGCGACTCGCGGCCCGTCTCGCGCACCTGGGGACGCAGGCGTTCGTCGATGCCCTGGTGCACGGCGCGTCGGCGCTGGCCGCTCCGTTCGGTGGGCTCCGCGACGACGTGGCCGTGCTTCACCTGGCCTGCGAGGGACCCGGGGTTCTGGCGGGGTGAACACCCAGGGCGATGTGGCCGGTTGGCGGAGCGGGGCGAAGCGGCTTGTGCGCCTGGTCCGGTTGGTTCGGCCGGTTCCTGTTCCGTGGCCCGGCGGGCTTCTTAGTCGAGGGCCTGATGATGCGCGAAGCGTGACACCAGCGGAGGCTCCATCAGCCAGCCGTGCGCCCGGCCGTGCCGTGGCGGAGCAGTGCCGGCGGTCCGGCACGGCAGGGCGAGGGCCACGGCGGCGCCGAGGGCCAGCAGGCCCGCGCACAGCGGCATGGCCCGGCCGAACGCCGTGTCGAAGGAGGCCGGTGAACGGTAGGCGTCCGGGTCCATCCCCACCAGCAGCGGCAGGGCCGCCACGGAGACCAGCCCGGCCGCGCGGGCCGCCGCGTTGTTGATACCGCTGGCCAGTCCCGCGTCGGCGGCCTCGACCGAGGCCAGCAGCGTCACGGTCAGCGGAGCGACCATGACGACCATGCCGGTGCCCATCACCAGCAGCGCGGGCAGTACGTCGGAGAAGTAGGAGGCGTGCGTGCCGACCCGCGCCGTCATCAGCATCCCCGCGCCGCACACCAGCGGGCCGACGGTGAGCGGAATCCGCGGCCCCAGACGCTGGGCGAGCACCCCGGAGCGCGAGGAGAACAGCAGCATCAGCACTGTGCTCGGCAGCATGGCCGCGCCGGCCGCCAGCGCCGAGTACCCGGCGACGATCTGGAGTTGCAGGGCCGTCAGGAAGAAGAACCCGCCCAGCCCCGCATAGACGCACAGGGTGATCACGTTGATGGCCGCGAACGGCCGTGACGAGAAGATCGACAGCGGCATCATGGGGTCACTGCTGCGCCGCTCCACCAGCACGAAGGCGGCCCCTGCCGCGACACTGCCCGCCGCCGCGACGAGGACCACCGGCCCGCCGGTGCGGGCCTCGGTCAGTGCGTAGGTGGCCAGGGCGAGGGCCAGCGCGCCGAGCACGGCACCGGCGATGTCGAAGCCCCGACGGGGGCCGGTTCCGGCAGCGGTCGCCGCCTTGCTCTGCGAAGGTCTGCCGACGGACTCCGGGACATGGCGCAGTGCCAGGGGAACGCACACCAGCGCCGGGGGAATCGTCAGCAGGAAGGTCCAGCGCCAGCCGGGGCCGTCGACCAGCCACCCTCCGAGGAAGGGCCCCAGTGCCGCGCCGATGCCGCCGAAGCCGGACCACAGGCCGATGGCGCGCGGCCGGTCGTCCGGGTGGAAGGAGGCTTCGATGATCGCCAGCGAGCCGGGCGTGAGCAGCGCTCCGCCGACACCCTGGAGCGCCCGGGCGGCGATGAGGGTGGTGGTGTCGGGAGCCAGCCCGCACAACAGGGACGCCGCGGCGAACCACACGATGCCCAGGACGAAGATCCGGCGTCGGCCGAAGCGGTCGCCCAGGGAGCCGCCCAGCAGGATGAGGCCCGCCAGGGTCAGCATGTAGGCGTTCACCGTCCACTGGAGTACGGCGAGGTCGGCGTCGAAGTCGTCGCCGATGCGCGGCAGGGCGACGTTGGTGACGGTCGACCCGAGGAGCACCACGCTGGAGCCGAGCACGGTGGCTAGGAGGGTCCAACGGCCGCGGGCGTCGGCGATGCGGAGGGGAGCCGCGTCCTCGGGGGGAGGAGAAAGGCGCATGGTGTCTCCTTGGGACGACGGGAGAGGGGTCGGCCCGTGGCTCCGCATCGAGGGGACGGGCGCGTCAGCCGAACATGCCGGGCCGATGGCCGCAGGCCGGCTGATGACGCTGATCCAGTTGCAGGTACTGACGATCGCGATCAGCGAGATCAGCGCGGCGAGCCGGTCGTCGTTGTCCGCGTGACTTCGGGGGCAGGGTCCCGGAGCCGCGGCTACTGCTGACTGCTCCAGTCGGCGAAGTGCGTCTCACCGAGCTGCGCGTCGGGGCCGGGCAGCAGGTCGGTCTCCTGGAGAGCGGCGCCCCAGTAGAGACCGTTGGGGTCGGTCACGACGGTGCGGGGGTCGCCGTGGACCGCGAGGCCCTTGCGGATGAAGTCCTCCAGCGTGAAGGTGTCGGGGCCGCCGACCTCCACGATTCCGTTGACCGGGGTGCCGACCGCGGTACGGCCGACGGCCGCCGCCACGTCGCCGGAGAAGATGGGCTGGATCTTGATCGGGGCGACGGTGACCGTGTCACCGCTGGTCGCGGAGTCCGCGAGCGTCTTGGCGAACTCGAAGAACTGCGTGGCGTGCACGATCGAGTACGGCACTCCGGAGTCCCGGATCATGTCCTCCTGCGCCTGCTTGGCACGGAAGTAGCCGGCCTGCTGGAGACGGTCGGTGCCCACGACGGACAGCGCCACATGGTGGGTCACACCGGCCTCGGCCTCCGCCTTGAGCAGGTTGGTGGTGGAGGCCCGGAAGAACTCCGCGACGGCGTCGTCGTCGAAGGAGGGGGAGTTGGACACGTCGACGACGACGGAGGCGCCCTTCAGCGCGTCGGCCAGACCTTCGCCGGTGACGGTGTTGACTCCGGTGTTCGGGGAGGCGGCCACCGCCTCGTGGCCGTGTTCGTTGAGCTTGGAGACGACCTTGGAACCGATGAGCCCGGTTCCGCCGATGACTACGACCTTCATGGGGATTCCCCTTCACTGTTCTGGCCCGGTGCACGGTGGGGCTGCGGTGAGCCGGCCGGCCATGGGCACCAGGTGCGATGGCACGTACTCCCTCCTGACCGGGCGGGGGCGGGATGTGTGACAGGACGGTGCGCGGAGATTTCCCGCGACCGGTCGCCTCATCCGGCGGGGTCGGTGTCGGCGGGCTGCTCGGCGGGGGTCACGGGAACGGACGGCAGGGGTTCGCGGCGCGCGCCGGTGGCCTGGGACCACAGCATGGTGACCCGCACGGCGGAGGCGGTGGCGGGGTGGTCTGACCGGTGATGGAAGCCGTGGGTCTCGCGCCGCTCCAGAGCGCACTGGAGGGTCGCACGGGCGGCGAGGACGGTCGATCTGAGGTCGTAGGCGTGGGCCAGGTCCCGGAAGCCGCCGATGTCGATGTGCACGCCGATGTCCGCCGCCTGGGCCTCGATCCCGTCGAGTCCGGTCAGCCCCGCGAGGATCCCGGCCTCGTTCCGTACCACGCCTGCGTGTTCCGTCATCAGGTGCCGTACCGAGCGTTGCAGGGCGCGGACGTTCTGGTCGCCGTCGGCGCTCAGAACGCGCCGCAGGTCCGCTTCCGCGGCGCGTGTCGCGGCCGGTGAGCGGTGCGTGCCGGTGAGCGTCGCCGAGTACTCCGCCGCCGCACGTCCGGTGACCCGCGCGCGGACGAGGAGTTCGACGAGGCTGTTCTCCGTCGCCGGCCTCGCGCCGTGCGGGCCCCAGGCCGCCTCCCCGACCGCGAAGAGGCCGTCCACGTCGGTGCTGTGATCCTCGGGCCTGACCCAGATGCCGCCCAGGGAGAACTGGGCCGTCGGCACGACCTCGATGGGGTCGCGGGTGATGTCGAGCGTCTGCAGCTCCAGCATGCGCCGGTGCAGCCGCGGCAACCGCGTCAGGACCGTCTCACCGGGCAGGTGGGACAGGTCCAGCCACACGCCACCGGACCGGGACCCGCGGCCTTCCTTGATCTCCGTGTACGACGCCCGAGCGACGGTCGCCTGGTCGGAGCGCTCCATGTTCGCGGCGTCGTAGCGCGTCATGAACCGCTCACCCAGGTTGTTGAGCAGGACACCGCCGACGTCGCGTGCGCGCTCGCTGACGGGCATGCCCGCCGTGCTGTCCGGCCTGGTCAGCCCGAAGGGGTGGAATCCCACCAGTTCCGGGTCGCGCAGCCGGGCCCCGGCCTCGGTGGCGAGTCGGAGGGAGCCGCCGGTGTTCTCGTGGCGCCGGGCGGACGTGTGCCGCCAGATGCGGGTGTGCCCGCCGGTGGCCAGGACGACCGAGTCGGCGTGCACGAGGTGGCGCGAGCCGTCGACGAGGTCGAATCCGTAGGCGCCGAACACCGTACCGTCGTCGACCAGCAGCCGGGTGACGTACACATGGTGCAGGACGGGGATCGCGAGCTGCCGCGCGCGGGCATGCAGATTCCCGTACAGGTCCCAGCCGGTGTGCCGTTCGGCGGACGTCAGGAAGCGGCTCTCCCGCAGTGTGTCGGAGGCGTGGCCGTCACCGGGGTGGGCGCCGGTGGACTCCCAGTCGGCGGCCTCGTACCACTCGCGGGCCGGGGCGTTGTCGGAGGGCCGTTGGGTGACCACCGCGACCGCGACACCGGTCTCGGCGACTTCGATGGCCGCTCGCAGGCCTGACGCACCGCTTCCCACCACGAGGACGGACGTGGCGAGCTGGTGCCCGAGCGAAGACATGGATCCTCCTGCGACGGCGGACGTACGGGATCATCGGTTGGGAACGACCGGACAGACCCCCGATCTGTGACAGCGTCGGCGTGATTTCGGGCGTGGAAGTAGTCACAGTGTCCGCACGCACCGTGTGACAGAGCTCGCGGGTATCGTGGCAATGATCCTTCCGACCATCGCTGTGGGAGCTCTGTCCTCCCCGAATCCGCCGAGGAGCCGAGTCGCATGATCGCCGGTCCGCTTCCCGATCTGTTCGGCCGGCAGCGTGAGTGCGAAGCGCTCGACGACCTGCTGGCCGGCCTGCGGGACGGTGGGTCACGGGTTCTCGTGGTCCGGGGCGAGGCGGGCATCGGCAAGTCGGTGCTTCTGGAGTACGCGGCCGCGCAGGCGGACCGGGTGGCGGTGACCTGGGCGCGCGGTGTCGAGGCCGACATGGAGCTGCCCTACGCGAGCCTGCACCAGGTGTGCGCGCCGTTCCTGGACGGCATCGAGGAACTGCCGCAACCCCAGCGCGACGCGCTGCGAGTGGCGTTCGGGACGGCGGTCGGCGATCCGCCCGACCGCTTCCTGGTCGGCCTCGCCGTACTCACCCTGCTCACCCGCGCCGCGGAGACCCGGCCGGTGCTCGTCCTGGTCGACGACGCCCAGTGGCTGGACCAAGTGTCCCTGCAGACACTGGAGTTCGTGGCCCGGCGACTTCTCGCGGAGCCGGTTGCGATGGCCTTCGCGGTCCGCGACCCCGAGGGACGGTCCGTGCTCGGGGGCCTGCCGGCACTTCAGCTCAAGGGCCTTGAACCCGCCGCGGCCGGGGAACTCCTGGCGAGCGCTGTCGGGGGACGGCTGGAGGAACGGGTCAGGGACAGGTTCGTGGCCGAGATGCACGGCAACCCGCTGGCGCTGCTGGAGTTCTCCCGCGGCCGCAGCGCCGCCGAACTCGCCTACGGGGTCGACGCGTCGAGCTCCCCGGGCGTCCAGGGGTCGGTGGCCGGCCGCGTCGAGCGGGACTTCGCCGGACGGCTCGGCGCACTGCCGGCCGCCACGCGCACGCTGCTGCTGACCGCCGCGGCGGAACCGGTGGGTGACGCGCGCCTGTTGATCCGCGCGGCCGCGTCCCTCCACATCACCCCGGACGCCGCACCGGCCAAGGCGGCAGGCCTGATCGAGTTCGGCGAGCCGGTGCGGTTCCGGCACCCCCTGGTCCGGTCGGCGGTCTACCACGGCGCGGAGCCCGAGGACCGGCGCGCCGTGCACCGGGCCCTGGCCGACGCGACCGACCCTCTCCTGGACCCCGACCGGCGTGCCTGGCATGCCGCGCAGGCGGCCGACGGGCCCGACGAGGAGGTCGCCGCAGGGCTGGAACAGGCCGCTGACCGAGCTCGGCAGCGCGGCGGCATCGCCGCGGAGGCGGTCCTGCTGGAACGCGCGGTGGAGGTGACGCCCGACCCCTGGCCGCGTGGGCGCCGCGCGCTCGCGGCAGCGGAGGCCCACTTCTCGGCCGCCGCGCCGGAACGGGCCACCGAACTCGCGGCCGTGGCCGACCTGTATCCCCTGAGCCCCCTGGACCGCGCCCGGCTGGCACGGCTGCGGGCCAGGATCCTCTTCGCCCGCAGCCGCAGCGACGAGGCGGCACCGCTGTTCCTGGACGCGGCCGCACAGTTCACCGCGGCGGGTTCGCCCCTGGCCCGCGAGACCTACCTGGAGGCGATCAGCGCCACCATCTTCGCGGGCCGCGTCCACGGCCCTGCGGGCGCCCGGGCCGCGGCTGTCGCGGCGCGCGCGTCCGGGGCGCCTTCCTCGGGTTCCAAGGCCGCCGACGCCCTCCTGGACGGTGTGGCGGCGCTGCTCGCGGACGGCTGCGAGGTGGGCGTTCCGGTCCTGTGCGAGGCACTCGACCTGCTCGAACACGAAGAGCTCCACACCCGGGAGGCGGCCGTCCGGTGGCTGCTGCTGGCCCCGGTCGCCCTGGAGGCGTTCATCCACTACGCCTGGGACCTGCACGCCTGGGACGCGCTGTCGAGCCGCGCGGTGCGCCTGGCCCGCGACATCGGGGCGCTCGGCACGCTGCCCCCCGCCCTGATCTACGCGGGCGGAGTGCACATCCACTACGGCGACTTCGCCGAGGCGGCCCGCATGATCGACGAGGCCGACGCGATCGCCGCCGCGACCGGGCACGCCCCGCACAAGTACGCCGCGCTCGTGCTGGCCGCGTGGCGGGGGGAGGCGGATGTCGTCGCCGACATCGTCGAGGAGGCCAGGGAGAGCGCCGTGCGCAGGGGAGAGGTGTCCCTGCTCGGCGCCATGGGTTACATCCAGGGTGTGCTCTTCAACGGGCTGGCCCGTTACGAGGAGGCGATGGAGGCGGCCCGCACCGGTATCGAGCACGACGGGTTCAACTTCACCGGACTGTCGCTGGTCGAACATGTCGAGGCCGCGGTGCGGTGCGGCGAACTCGACCAGGCGCGTGCCTCGTTGGCCCGGCTGACCGAACTCACCCGTGCCGCCGGCTCCGGATGGGCACGCGGCGCGAGTGCCCGCAGCGAGGCACTTCTCGCGGAGGGAGAGGCGGCCGACGGCCTGTACCGGACGGCCATAGAGGAATTCGGCCGCGGCGGGGTCGTGGTGGAGGTGGCGCGCACGCATCTGCTCTACGGCGAGTGGCTGCGGCGCGGTCAGCGCCGGGCGCAGGCCCGCGACCATCTGCGCACGGCGCACGAGATGTTCGACGGGATGCGGGCCCACGCGTTCGCCGAACGGGCCCGCCGCGAACTCCTCGCCACCGGCGAGCACGTCACCGTGCGCGAGCCCGGGCCGGCGAGCGCGCTCACCCCGCAGGAGTCCCAGGTCGCCGCACTTGCGGCCGACGGCATGACGAACGCGAGGATCGGCGCGGAGCTGTTCATCAGCCCGCACACCGTGGAATGGCACCTGCGGAAGGTCTACACGAAGCTCGGCATCAGCTCACGTCGCGCACTGCCCGACGTGCTGGACGGGGCACGGGCCCGATGAGCTCCGCCCCGCGGTGCGCCGCGCGATGGGTCCGGTGCACCGACAGCCCTCTTGATCCGGCCGCGCTCGGCCCGCTCGAGGATGTGACGTCCTCGGTCGGCGGGGAACTCTGGTGGCGCGGATGAGGGTCGGGTCTCCTCGGACCTGACCGGGGCTCACGTGTCGGTGCTTCCGAGACGGTGTGGCAGCTCAACGACGGCGGGCGCATGGGCGCCTTCGACACGTCGGCCCGGCTTGCCCGACGCCGGTGCCGCGTCGGCGTGGGAGACCTGCGAATGGTTCACGCACGAGGACCTCTCGCGGCTGTCGGCCGGAGAGAAGGCCCAGGGCGGCAGTGGCGCAGGACGGAGTTGCTCGGCGATCTCGAGTACGGCACTCCCGGACCCTGCCCGAGTTCATCATCACGAAGCGCAATGCCGAGCAAGGGAACCCCCAACTCGGCCGCAGTCCCCGGAACTTCAGGTGGATCACTCCGCGATCGGTCGGTCGTCCGTGCCGCCGTTCCGCAGGTAGCCGAGCAGATCCTGGTCACAGCCCTCGTCGGCGAGTGTCTCGACCGTGTGCCGGACGGTCTCGTCGACCAACGGGATGCCGCGGCGCAGTGTCTCCCGGGCCACGGGCGTGAGGCGTACGTCGACGCTGCGCCGGTCAAGGGCCGCGGTCGAGGTGGTGATCAGTGCGCGGCTCTCCAGCCGGGCGACCAGCCGGCTCGTGGCCGACTGGCTCAACCCGATCTCGGCGGCGAGGTCTTGCAGGTACAGCCGCCCGTGCGCGGTGTCGATGCTCTCCTGCAGCATCGTCAGCGCCTGGAACTCGCGCAGGCTCAGCCCGAAGTCCTCATGGAGCCGTCGCTCCATCGTGTTCTCGATCCGGCCGTGGAGGCGGTCCAGTGCTCTCCAGCGCGTGATCAACGTCGAGCCCTGGCTCGTCATCGCTCCGGGCCTCTTCCTCACCGGGCCGGTATCTCCGTGGACTGCTCACCTCGACGGGGGTCTCCGTGAGCTACGAAGGCCTCGCGGGGCCTCTGCACCGAGGCCAGGGAGACGATGTCCCTGCCGAACGGCACGGCGGTGATCCACACCGCGAGCACCCTGACCTTGCGTTCCCACGTGGGTATCGCCAGCACGTGGTAACCGCGGTGCATGAGCCAGGCCGGGAAGCCCTTGACGACCAGACGCCGGTACTGGAATATCCCGCGCCCCAGGCCCAGGGTGGCGACCACCCCGAGACTGTGGTGCACGTAGTCCGCGACGGCTCGCCCCCGGAGCGTCGCCAGGATGTTCTTCGCGAGCAACTTGCCCTGGCGGACCGCGTGCTGGGCATTCGGGACGGTGTGTGCTCCTGGGAGGTGTGCCGCGAGGTCGGGGACGGCGGCGTCGTCGCCGGCGGCCCACACGCCCTCCAGCGGCGCGTCCTCGGTACCCACCCGCAGATCGGCCCGCACGGTCAGCAGCCCGCGCTCGTCGACGGGAAGGTCCGTGTGGTTGTGCACGATGGGGTTGGCCGCGTTGCCTGCGGCCCACACGAGCAGGCAGGAGTCGAACTCCTCGCCGTTCGACAGCACGATGTGTCCGTCCTTCGCGGAGACGAGTTGGGTGTTCAGGTGCACCTCGGCTCCCCGCTCGCGCAGTGTCCGCACCACCCAGGCGCCGGGTCCGTCCCCGACTTCCGGCAGGATGCGGTCGCGCGCCTCGACAAGGTGGAACCGCAGTTCGTCCGCCGAGAGCTCGGGATAGTGCCGGAGCAGAGCGGTGGCCAGGGAGAGCAGTTCCCCGAACCCCTCCACACCGGAGAACCCGCCGCCGACGAACGTGACGGTGAGGAGCCTGCGACGGTCTGGCCCCGGCGGCAGCGTCGCCGCGCGGTCGAAAGAGGTGAGCAGCCGGTCGCGGATGGCGACGGCTTCCTCCACGTGCTTGAGGCCGAAGGCTTCCTCGTCGACCCCGGGTATCGGGAACGTACGGGTCACGGCACCGGCCGTCACCACCAGGATGTCGTAGGACAGCTCATGCTCCGGACCGCTGTCCGGGCGGATGGTGACGGTGCGGTCGTGGTGGCTGATGCCCGTCACCGTTCCGGCGATGAGCCGTGTGCGGTGCAGGTGCCGCCGTAGGGACACCGCCGCGTGGCGCGCCTCGATCGAGCCCGCCACGACCTCGGGCAGAAAGGGCTGATAGGTCATGTAGGGCCGAGGGTCGACGACGGTGACCCGTGCCTCGCCCCGGCGCAGCTTCTTCTCCAGGCCCCACGCGGCGTAGAAACCGGCGTAGCCGCCACCCACGATCAGGATCTCCTGCACGACGTCCTCTGTTCTCTCGGTCTCGTCCTCAAGACCGGACGGGCGACGCGGTTGTGACATCTGCCGCGGCGGAAAGACGGCGAGACAGCGTCACAACGGACACGCGCAGGCTGTCTCATACCGGTGAGCGCCGCCGCTGCCCGGCCGGCCGCCGTGGGCGAGAGCCTCCGACCGAGCGCCAGGCGTACCCGTGCCCGGAGAGGGCAGCGGATGGAAGCCCTGTTGTCGATCACCAGACAGACCGCGATCCGAGTCCCGGAGGAGTTACACGTGACCAGCACTGCGCAGGCACCTCAGTCAGGAGCCGGGTCGGCTCATCCCGAACATCTGGGGCATGTCATTTTCATCGCGGCGGCGGCCGCGATGGGCGGCTTCCTCTTCGGTTACGACAGTTCTGTGATCAACGGGGCGGTCGAGGCGATCCGTGACCGCTACGACGTGGGGTCGGCGGCCCTGGCGCAGGTCATCGCGATCGCTCTGATCGGCTGTGCGATCGGTGCGGCGACGGCGGGGCGGATTGCGGACCGTATCGGCCGTATCCGCTGTATGCAGATCTCGGCGGTGCTGTTCACGATCAGTGCGGTGGGTTCGGCGCTGCCGTTCGCGCTGTGGGATCTGGCGTTCTGGCGGGTGATCGGCGGGTTCGCGATCGGTATGGCCTCGGTCATCGGCCCGGCCTACATCGCCGAGGTGTCCCCGCCCGCCTACCGGGGCCGGCTCGGGTCGTTCCAGCAGGCGGCGATCGTCATCGGTATCGCGATCTCGCAGCTGGTCAACTGGGGTCTGCTGAACGCCGCGGACGGTGACCAGCGCGGCAAGCTGATGGGTCTTGAGGCCTGGCAGGTCATGCTCGGCGTCATGGTGATCCCGGCCGTTCTGTACGGGCTGCTGTCCTTCGCGATCCCCGAGTCCCCGCGTTTCCTGATCTCGGCGGGCAAGGTGGGCCGGGCGCACGAGGTGCTGCGTGAGGTCGAGGGCGACGACGTCGATCTGGATGCCCGGGTCGCCGAGATCGAGCACGCGATGAAGCGGGAGCACAAGTCGACGTTCAAGGACCTGCTCGGCGGGGGCGGTTTCTTCTTCAAGCCGATCGTGTGGGTCGGTATCGGCCTGTCCGCGTTCCAGCAGCTGGTCGGTATCAACGTCGCGTTCTACTACTCCTCGACGCTGTGGCAGTCGGTGGGGGTCGACCCGACGCAGTCGTTCTTCTACTCCTTCACGACGTCGATCGTGAACATCATCGGCACCGTGATCGCCATGATCTTCGTGGACCGGATCGGCCGCAAGCCGCTGGCCCTGATCGGTTCGGTCGGCATGGTCGTGGGTCTCGCGCTGGAGGCCTGGGCCTTCTCCTACCACCTGGTCGACGGCAAGCTGCCCTCGGCGCAGGGCTGGACCGCGCTGGTCGCGGCCCACGTGTTCGTCCTGTTCTTCGCCCTGTCCTGGGGTGTCGTGGTGTGGGTGTTCCTCGGCGAGATGTTCCCCAACCGGATCCGCGCCGCCGCTCTGGGCGTGGCGGCCTCCGCGCAGTGGATCGCCAACTGGGCCATCACCGCGAGCTTCCCCTCGCTGGCGGACTGGAACCTGTCGGCGACCTACGTGATCTACACCGTCTTCGCCGCCCTCTCCATCCCCTTCGTCCTCAAGTTCGTCAAGGAGACCAAGGGCAAGAAACTCGAGGACATGGGCTGACGCACGGCTGCGGACCTCAGGGACGGTGTCACACCGTTGGTTCTTACCTTGTCCACTCCTACCGGGGCGCCACTGCGGATACCGCGATGCGCGGCCCGTCGAGCCTGCTCGGCGAGGTACGGCAGGTCCTTGTAGAGAGAGGTAGTGCCATGAAGGTGGTCGTCTTCGGCAGCGGTCTGCCCACCACGGCGGAGACCGCGCAGGGAGTGAGGGACCACGGTCATGAGGTCGCCGTCGTACCGGCGCCCACCGGTGGTGACGACCTCACGGAGGCCGGCCTGGTGGACACGCTGACCGGCTGCTCCGTGGTGATCGACCTTTCGGGGCCGCCGTCCCTCGACGACGGCACTCTGACCGAGGACGACGGCCTGGTGATCGATGAGGACGCTCTCCTTGCGCGACGGAACCGCGCCACGGCCGGTCTCCTCGCCGCCGAAGCGGCGGCCGGCGTCGAGCACCATGTCTCGCTCTCCGTGGTGGGCGTGGACCGGGTTCGTGCGGAGGGGGTCTTCCGGGCACTGCGGGCACAGGAGGAGATGATCCGGCGCTCCGGGATCCCGTACTCGATCGTCCGCGCCACGCAACTCTTCGAGTCGGCGGCCGAGATCGCGGCCGCGACGACAGAGGACTGGATCGTGTGGGTGCCGCCCGTCGGGATACGCCCGGTCGCAGGTGCCGAAGTGGCCACGCTGCTCGCCCACACCGCGGCGTTCACACCGTCGAATGCCGTGCAGGAGATCGCCGGCCCCGAGCAGTTCAGGCTGGACGCCTTCGTCCGCGCGGCTCTGACCTCGGATGAGGAACACCGCCGCGTCTTCGCCGACAACCGCAGCACCGTGTTCGGCGCTCGGATTCGGCACGCGGATCTGCTGCCCGGTCCTGATGCCCACGTCGCGCGGCAGCGCTACGGCGACTGGCTGGCGAACCGATCCGCGCCCGAAGCGGTGAAGCCATGATGGGACGGCCGGGTCTCACGACCCGGCCGAGGCCCTGGCCGGCGGACTTCAGGGAACCCGGGCCGTCCACTCGGGTGTGGTGAACTTCGTGTCCACGAGCTCCCGCGCACGTCTCATCTCGGCGTCCGTCACCCCGCCCACGGCGAGTCCATAGCGCTTCCTGAAGGAATCGATCAGTCCCGCGATGACGGCTTCCCGTTCCAGTCCGGTCTGCCGGCGCAGCGGATCCACTCGCTTCTTCGCGCTCTTCGTGCCCTTGTCCGACAGCTTCTCGCGCCCTGTGCGCAGGACGCTGAGCATCTTGTCGGCGTCGATGTCGTAGGCCATGGTCACGTGGTGCAGCACGGCGCCGGGACCGCCGTCCGGTCCCACGATGCGCTTCTGGGCCGCGCCGGCGATCTTTCCCTGGTCGGTGGCGATGTCGTTCAGCGGCTGGTACCAGGCTTTGATCCCCATCTCGCCGAGCGCGTCGAGCACCCAGTCGTCGAGATAGGCGTAGCTGTCCTGGAAGGAGAGTCCCTGCACCAGGGCGTCGGGCACGGACAGCGAATAGGTGATGGTGTTCCCGGGTTCCACGAACATCGCCCCGCCGCCGGAGATACGGCGTACGACCTCGATGCCGTGCTCGTGGGCGCTGTCGAGATCGACTTCGTTGCGCAGCGACTGGAAGCTGCCGATGATCACCGCCGGCTTCGCCCATTCCCACACCCTGAGCGTCGGCGGCCGCCGTCCAGCAGCCACCTCGGCGGTGATGGCCTCGTCCAACGCCATGTGGAGCGCCGGGCTCTGGGGGCCGTCGTGGATCAACTGCCAGTCGTAGTCGGCCCAGTCACTGGCATGCGCGAGGGCCCGGCGTACGGCGATGCCCACACCTTCCGACGTCAGGCCGTACATGACCGTGCCGTCGGGCAGCTCTCGGTCGATGCGCGCCGCCAGGCCGGCCGCGTCCGTGTCGGCCGGGGCACCGTCCAGCGCACGGTTCACCGAGTCGAGGGCCTCATCCGGTTCGAGAAAGAAGTCGCCCGCCACTCGGGGACGGCGCAGCACGCCGTCCTCCACCTCGATGTCCACCACGATCAACTTGCCGCCAGGGACTTTGTACTCACCGTGCACGGTCTCGCCGTCCTTTCCGCTCGCCGGTGCAACAGTGTGGGAGTCGGGCGTGTTCCCGGAGTTCAGGGCCGCAGAGCGCGCGGTACCCGCGGGGTGCGCTGGACGGCTGATCCGCAGTCCGGCCACGGCTATGGCCGATGCCACTGTTCGGATCGAAGAGTGTCAAACGCTGGTATGCTCATCACAGTGTTCTGGGAGGGCGCGGAAGGTCGCGGCTGCTCCGGAACACCTCAGCGCCGGCCTCGGGCGCCGTCCGAACCCCCGCGGATCGTGCCCGAGGCACGGCGCGCCTGCGTCACAAGGCCCGGTAGAGTCCCCGGCCGGCCCGCTTGATCCGGGACGTGCCGACGAGGCGGTCGAGCGTGCTCCGTACGGCGTTGATGCTCCCGCTGTCGGTGTCACGGCCGAGCGCCGCGGCCACGTCACGGGCTCGGACCTCCGAGTCGGCGGCGTGCGCGAAGAAGTCGATGATCTGCTCGGTGAGCTGTCCGTACTGCTGCTGTTCGGGCGTCCGCGACCGGGACGTGCTGTCCACCGACGGCTCTTCGACGAGAGACGGGCTGGGCTCCCGTACCGTTTCTACATCATGGACCCGCCCGGCATCGCCGGTCGACGTGGATCGTGCCGCGCCGGTGGGGTCGGACATCAGGACCGACAGGGCGCCCAGAGCACGCTGTACGGAGTCGAGATGCGCGGCGACAGCGGCCAGTTCCCTCTCCAGGGCCCGCTTCTGGAGTTCCAGTCGGGCCAGATCCTCCTGGAGGCTCTCAGCGGTGTTCTCGATGTTGTTCGCCGCGCGAGTTGCCGGGACCATGGCTTCCTCTCATCCTCACCCCCATGCACCGGGCCGTGCCCAGTCAGGCGCTGGGGCCGCTCGGCTCGGAATCCGGCATGGGATACCTCATGACATCGTATGCAGGATCATACTCATCACCGCGGACGCACCGGTGCGAGTCGAAAGATGCAATCGAGTGTCCCACCGTCGTGCGCGAACCGCTACGGGGAAACGACAGGGTGCCGCACGGTCAGGGGCGGCAGGGTGCGGAACGCCGACGGAGCCGGTCGGCGGTCTCCTGGATGCGCGCATCGACGTCGGCCAGCTGTTCCCGCAGCATGCGTACCCGCTCCGTGAGCAGGGCCGCCTCCGCCGCCAGGAACACGGTGGCGGCCTCGGGACGGTCGTCGTGATCGAAGTTCTGGCTCATCGGGTGTCCTCCCTTGTCGGCCGGTCCGCCCGGCGCCATCGGATGTGCCCGCTGCTCTGACCGAGCAGCGAGGGTCTCCGTGACAGACGCTGTGCGGGGTACCGGAGCGCTGCTGCGTCCCGCACATTGACGCTCATCCCAGCCGGGACCCGGTCGCCGGACATCCAGAAGGCGATGGAGTGTCACTCCTCGACAGGTTCATCGGTCATACGGAGAGATCGCGGCAAATGAGAGATCGCCGCACTGAGCACTCAAGGCGTCCGATCGACCGCCGCTGTGACTCCGCGCCCTGTTTCCCGGCGCGGGTTTGTCCCTGTCGGCGATGACGTCCTTCCGACGCTCCTGGGGCAGTGCCCCGCCCGTCTCCGCAACGTGACTTGACCGTCCCATCTCGAAAGGCGACCTCATGAACCCTTCGCCCCGCATGCGCCGTGCGCGGACCCCGCTGACCGTCCTGGCCGGGGTCGGCCTCGCCGCAGCCCTCACCGCAGCTGCCATCGTGCCGGCGTCCGCGGACAAGGACACCGGCACTCATCGGCCCAAGCCGACGGTGGTGCTTGTCCACGGCGCGTTCGCCGACTCCACCAGCTGGAACGGCGTCATCACAGAACTCCGCCACGACGGCTATCCCGTGGTCGCCGTCGCCAACCCGCTGCGCTCCCTCCAGGGGGACTCCGCCTACCTCAGGGACGTCCTGGCGAGCATCGACGGCCCGGTGGTGCTCGTGGGCCACTCCTACGGCGGTTCCGTCATCAGCAATGCCGCCACGGGCGACAAGGACGTCAAGGCGCTCGTGTATGTCGCCGCCTTCCTTCCGGAGAAGGGCGAGAGCGCGGTCGACCTCTCGGGCAAGTTCCCCGGCAGTACCCTCGGGGACGCCCTGCGCCCCGTGCCGATCACCAACCCCGACGGCTCCCAGGGAACCGACCTCTACATCCAGAACGACAAGTTCCGGCACCAGTTCGCCGCCGACGTGCCCCGTGACCAGGCCGACTTGATGGCGGTCAACCAGCGGCCGGTGACCAGTGCCGCCCTGGCCGAGGGCGCGGGCGAGCCCGCGTGGAAGACGATTCCGTCCTGGGTGCTGATCGCGACGCAGGACCTCAACATCCCCCCGCAGGCACAGGAGTTCATGGCCCAGCGGGCGGGCGCTCACACCACGAAGGTCCGTGCGTCCCACGCGGTGAGCGTCTCGCAGCCCGGAAAGGTCGCCGACGTCGTCGAGGACGCCGCTCACTCGGTGCGCTGACGTCGGGAGGGTCCCGGAGCGCGCGCCGCTCCGGGACCCTCCGCGTGGGCACGACGGGATCGCCCCGGCCCCGAGATCCTTCACACACCGGCCGGTCAACTGCGCGCCCACGCCAGGGAGATCCGCCGTCAGGAAGAACCGATGAACCATCCCCCGCACGTCACCTCGACCGGCCCCGGCGATCTCGATGCCGCCGTGGCGCTGCACCGGCGATGCTCCGCACAGACCTTGTGGAGCCGTTACCACCGGGCCATGCCCGATCCGCGCAGCTACCTGCCCGCGCTCCTGGGCCGCCCCGGATCGATCCACCTGGCCGCCTGGGACGACGCAGGCCGCATCGTCGCTCTGGGCCACCTCATGCCGGACCGCTCAGCCGCAGAAGCCGCCCTGCTCGTCGAGGACTCCTGGCAGAACCGAGGGCTGGGGACCCGGTTGCTGCGTGGTCTTGGAAGCCATGTCGCCGGCGGGGGCTGGAAGACGGTCTACGGTCTCGTCCTCCCCGGCGACGAACGGATCGACGCCGTCCTGCGTCATGCGCCCGTACCCGTGCACCGGCGTGACGAAGGCGGCGTCATCAGAGCCTGGACGCGGACACAGGATCTGGAAGTCCTCCGCGCCGGCGACGCCTCGGGACCACTGGCTGGACAGGCGTTCCGGAAATGGCCGGTCCGTGCCGCAGCGTGTGACCGCTGTGGCACGGACCGGTGGTGAGGATCGCCCCTCCGGCGGCGGGTGGCTCCGGGCGCCGGTGTGCGGAGATCAGCCGAACATGCCGACCTGGTAGTCGCCCGCCGGCTGGCGGTTGATGACATTGATGCGGTTGTAGGCGTTGATGACGGCGATCAGCGAGATCAGCGCGGCCAGTTGGTCCTCGTCATAGAACTTGGCGGCGGCGGCCCACGCGTCGTCGCTCACACCGGTCGAGCTGTCCGCGATGCGCGTGCCCTGTTCGGTCAGTTCCAGCGCCGCTCGCTCGGCGTCGGTGAAGACGGTGGCCTCGCGCCAGGTGGCCACCAGGTTGAGCCGCAGCTGCGTCTCACCGGCCGCGGCGGCGTCCTTGGTGTGCATGTCGGTGCAGAACCCGCAGCCGTTGATCTGGCTCGCCCGGATCTTCACCAGCTCCTGAGTGGGGACCGGAAGAGCGGGAGCCACCGCCTTGCCGGCCGAGTTCAGGTGCCGCATGACCTTGCCCGCGAGGCCGTTGCCGAAGAAGTTGATGCGTGCGTCCATGACGAATCTCCTCACACATGGTGAACCGGTTACGGTCCACTGACCGAACACGTCGATCTTTTGTGACACGAGATCACCACTGTTCACAGCGAACGCTGTCGGATGTGCGGACATAGTGGGCTGCGGTCAGGACCGTGTTCCAGTCGCGCGAGTGGGGGTGCAGATCGAGGACGAGATGCTCGTGCGGGCTCTTACCTCGACTGCCCGGCCGCGTCACACACCGGCGCTCGGCACGGTCTCATGAGGTGAGAATCCCGCCTCGCCCCTGCCGAAGGAGCATGCCGTGAGCGACGTCATTCTCGAACCCGCGGCCGCAGTCGTCCTTGCGGAGTACGGCCGGTCCTGACAACAACACGTTCGACTTCGGAGCACACGATGGACACGGACAAGCAGACAGCGGCCCGCGGCCTGATCGACATCGAGGCCCATCTGTACCGGGAGGCCCACCTCGGCGCGGCCCGTCGCCGACTGGCCGAATTCACCGCGCAGGCCACGGACTTCAGCCCCGGTCAGAAGCGCGACCTCGAACGTTGGTACCTCGACGAGCAGCAGTACGTTGCGCGGATGGTCACCGATCACATAGCCGACCGCATCAACACGGTGGAGGAGGCACACCGCCTCCGATTCGGACGGTGGCTGCGCGGAACACTGATCGCCATGACACTGATCAGTGTCGTGCTGTTCGGGTGCGCGGCGCTGGTGGTGGGCTCGGTGGCCTGACCAGGGCACACGATCACGCTGAACCTACCCGCTCACTCGTGCCGCAACCCCTGGGGTCGAGCCGCCCGCCACAACGTGGGCAGGGTCAGCAGGGTCACCCCGACGGAGACGGCCGCGCCGATGCCGGCCATGGCCAGCAAGGTGGTCCAGTCATGGAGCACGGGTCTGCCGAGAAGGCCGAGGAGCGTGTTGCCGAGAGTCGTTCCGATAAGCGCGGCGACGAGCAGACCGAGTCCGACCGGAAGAACGGTCTGCCAGAGAACGGAACCGGCGAGCGTACGACGTCGGGTGCCGAACGCGACGAGCACGGCCATGAGACGTGCTCGGTCCCGGATCTGCTCCAACGCGCCGAGCAGCATGCTCGCGGCTATGAGCAGCAGGACGGCCGTCACCCCGGCCAGCAGGGCCCGTCTGATCCCGTCGAGTGCCGGGTCGACTCGGGGCCGTCCGGGGAAGTCGACGGTGAAGGACGGGTCCAGCCGGGCGGCCGTTGTACGGATGCGGTCCTGCACGTCGTCGGCCGTGGCCGTGTAGGTGAGGCTGACGGTTCTGACGGCGTGTGCCATCGCTGTCGGTCCCGCCGCCCGGGGCGTGGCCAGAAGTACGCGTTCGCCGACATCGCCCGGGGGACTGGCGTTCGTGGCATGGGCGGCAGCCGTGATGTGTGGCGTCTTCCAGTACGGGCCGTTCGCGCCGATGCGCAGCGTCACTCCGGCCTTCCAGGTGGTCGTGTCGTGGATGCGATCCGCGCCGGTGGCCGCGGTGAGGAAGCTGTCCCCGTCGGAGCAGAAGGGCAGGGACGCCAGTCGGCGCAGGTGAGCGCAGTCGGCGATACGGACCGCCTGCGGAAACCCGCCGTCGGGTGGGGTCACGGTCAACTCCGCGAAGTCCACGGCCTCTTGCACGCCAGGGGTCACGGCGAACGCGGGACCGTACTGATCGGCGTCCGTCGTGCCGTTGTCAAGACGGGCGATGCCGACCTGCGTATGGAGGGAAGGAATCCCGTGCGGGGTTCGGGCCGCGCTGGCTCCTGGAGGGTGCGCGAGCCCAGTGAAGAGGGTCTGCAGCGCCACGGCACCTGCCACGGCGACTGCGATCCCGTTGACCGAGCGGGTGGCGGTCTCGCCGTTCAACTGCACGCTGCGCAGGGCCAGTTGCCAGGACAGCGGACCGCGACCGCCGAGCTGCCGCGTGAGACCTTCCACGATCCAGGGCAGCACGGCGGTGACCCCGACCAGCAGCGCGAGCATGCCGACGACCATCGTGCCGACCTGAGAAGTGCCTTGCAGGTCGGAGGGACTGCGCACCGACGTTCGCAACAGGACGAGTCCGAGCAGGGGCAGGGCGACGCGCCACCACAGCCGCCGGCTTCTCCCGCCGCCCCGGCGGACGACCCCGAGCGGCTCCACGGCCACACGGTGCATGGCCAGCCGGGTGACCACGAGGGAGAGCGTGAGGACGGCGAACACTGTGAGCAGCACCAGTGGAGGTTCCGGCGTGAGGTCCTCCGTGAAGACGCCCAGCCCCTGTATCTCCACCCGGCCCGCGAACTGACGGCCCGCCATGAACAGGATTGCTCCCAGGGCTATCCCTGCGAGTGTGCCGACCATGACCTCGCCCGCGGCGACGGTGGCCGTCATACGCCGGTCCGCGCCGACAAGACGTAGGGCGGCAAGCCGTCGGTTCCGGTGCTCGCCGCCGAACCGGACGGCCGCGGCGATGAAGACGCCGACCGGGACGAGAAGGACGACGATTCCCGCGACACTGAGCAGGACCAGTTCGGGCGGGAGCGGCTTCGGCGGGTACGCCTTCCCGAAGTGGTCCAGCCGCCGTGTTCCTCCGACGCCCGCCACCATGTGGTCTCCGCCCAGGTAGAAGACGTACTCGCCCGGGTCGAGCAGTCCCGCGTCACCGACCTCGCCCGTGATGGGGTGGGCGAGGCGCTCCCGCAGCAGTTCGCTGCCCGGTGCGGTCAGCAGCCTGCCCAAGGCCGGCGACACGACCATCTCCCCAGGGCGCGGATAGTGCCGGACTCCGGGCGGGAGCGGTGCGGCGGGTCCCTCCGGCTCCACCGTGCGTCCCCGGATCCCCATGCCCCGGAACACAGTGTCGATGTCGCTGATCAGCACAGTGTGATCCGACGCCTCGATGGCGCGGTCGTCGAGATTGACGTCGATACGGCGGTGGATCCGCTCGTCTCGGTGATGTCTGGCGCTGGGTACCGAGGAGGCGAGCAGCAACATGGCCACGCCCAGCCCCACGCCTATCACTACGAGGACGGTGCGGACCGTGTTCTCCCGGCCGCCTGCAAGGGCGAGCCGGGCCCCGAAACCGAGCGCGCGCAGCCCTCCGAAGCGTCGTTGCACAGCTGGGCTCACAGTGTTCCTCTCCTACAGGACGTGAGACGCCGCTCGACCGGCCCGACGCGGCGGAGGGCACCCGCCGGACTGTACACCGTGGTTATAGAGGAGTGTGAAAACGTGCAGTGATAGCCGTGTGTTCGTGTCCCAACGTTGTGGAGTGGGTTGGAAAGGGGATGGCCGCGTCGGGGTCCCGCCACCAACGTCTCCCGGTTGGCCCCCGCGCCGCACTCGCGCCCGACGCTCAGTCCACCGCGTAACAGCGGATGACGATGTGCTCGTCCTCCTCCCTGGCGAGCCCGACGAACACCGTGCGGGCCAGCCAGAGGTGGGCGGGCGCGTCGGTGCGGAACGTCGGGGCGGTGCGGAAGTAGGAGCCCGCTTCGCTCACCCGCACGCCGTCGTCGAACTGCTCGGTCCCGCCCGGCAGTTCGTGGTAATAGCCACGGTTGATGATGTCGATGACCGCCCCGTCGTCGGCCCGCAGCAGGTAGCGGGCGTCCAGTTGCCACACGTCACCACGGGTGGAGGACCAGTCGCCGCCTCCGGCCAGCACGGTGCCGTTCAGGCGTGGGCCGCTCACCGTGCCTCCGGTGATGGGGGTGAACTCCAGCCGCTCGCCCTCGCCGTGGCCGATGTGCAGGGACGGGGTGACGGCGGCGCGGATCTCGAACACGAAGGTGAGGGACGGGGTGCGGGTCATCGGGACTCTCCGGTGGTGAGGGGGCGGCGGGACGGTTTCCAGCCCGGCCGGGGTACGGAGTCGAGGAGTTGACGGGTGTACGGGTGGGAGGGCGCCGTCAGTACGTCGGCGACGCCGCCCCGCTCGACGATCCGGCCGTGCCGCATGACCACGACGTCGTCGCAGACGTGGCGCACGATGCCGAGATCGTGGGTGATGAACAGGTAGGCCACCGACGTCTGTTGGCGGATCTCCCGGAGCAGCGCGATGATCTGCGCCTGCACGGACACGTCGAGGGCGGCGACCGCCTCGTCCAGGACGAGCATCCGGGGCCGTACCGCCAAGGCCCGTGCGATGGCGACGCGTTGGCGCTGGCCGCCGGACAGCGACCGGGGCAGAGCCGCCGACTGACGTTCATCGAGACCGACCCGGTCCAGTTCGGCGGCCACCCGGTCGCGCAGCTCCTGGCCGCGCAGCCCGGTGTGGAGCCGCAGGACTTCGGCGAGGCCGTCGCCCACCCGCTGGCTCGGGTCGAGGGAGGCGTACGGGTCCTGGAAGACCATCTGCACCGCGCCGGCGAACCGCCGCCGGGCCGCGGCCCGGCGCCCTCTGACGGGCGGTGTCTCTCCTCCCATCAGCACGACACCGGCACTGGGCTGTTCCAGTCCCGCGATCATCCGGGCGGTGGTCGTCTTCCCCGACCCGGATTCGCCCACCACGGCGAGCGATCCACCGGCCAGCAGCGTCAGGTCGACTCCGTCGACGGCGGTGAACGTGCCGAAGGTCTTGCGCAGGCCGGTGACCTTGAGTGCGGGTGCGGGCGCGGCGTCGGTCATGGATGACGCTCCTGGCTGGTGGCGACTGTGGAGGTGGGAGGGTGGTTCTTGACGGCGTCCGCGTCGGGTTCGATCCCGTCCGAGGCGCTCCGGGTGCGGACGTTCCTCGCGGAGGGGGTGTCGGTCTCCGGGAAGTGGCAGGCGGCCACGCCCTCGCCGACCGGGCTGGGCACCGGAGTTGTGGTGCGGCAGATGTCGGCGGCCCGCTCGCAGCGGGGCGCGAACGCGCACCCCGTGCCCGCCTCGAAGGCCGACAGCGGCCTGCCCGGCACCGCGCGCAACGGCAGGTCCTCGGCCCGGGGATCAGGCCGTGAGGCGAGCAGCGCGCGAGTGTAGGGGTGACGAGCGCCGCCGTGCAGTCGGCCGGCGTCCAACTCCTCCACCACACCGCCCGCGTACATGACGGCGACGCGGTCGCACACCGCCGCCGCCAGCGCCAGATCGTGGGTGATGAACAACATCGCCAGCCCCCGCGCCACCCGTGCCTCGTCGATGATCGCCATCACCTCCGACTGAGTGGTGACATCGAGAGCGGTGGTCGGCTCGTCCGCCAGCAGCAGCCGCGGCTCACCCGCCAGCGCAGCCGCGATCATGACCCGCTGGAGCAGACCGCCGGAGAGCTCGGAGGGCCGTTGCCGCAGCCGGCGCGAGGCGTCGGCGATCCCGACGTCGTGCAGCAGCCCGGTCACCCGCGCCTCGGCCTCCCGGGGCCGGACACCGCGCGTGGTGACCAGTCCCTCGGTGAGGAAGTCCCCGATGGTGCGCACGGGGTTGATGTGGGCCCGCGGGTCCTGGAACACCATCGCCACGTCATGGGTGCGCAGCCGGCGCCGCCGGGCGGGCGACATCCCGCTCAACGGCTCGCCGTCGAAGCGGATCTCGCCCTCGCAGCGTGCCCCGGCCGGCAGCAGTCCGAGCACGGCCCGCGCGGACAGGGACTTGCCCGAGCCGGACTCACCGACCAGACCGAGCGCCGATCCCTCCGGCACCGTCAGGTCGACCCGGTGCAGCACGGTGCGTGGTTGTCCCCGGACCGGCAGTGTCATCCGCAGTCCGTCCAGCTCCAGCAGTGGCCTCTTCGCGGTCATCGGTCCTCTCCCAGGAGCCGGCGGGACAGTGCGCCCCCGAGCAGGTTGCAGGCGATGACGAACACCACGACGGCCGCGCCCGCGTACAGCGACTGCTCGGCCCGGCCGGCCAGGATGCCGGTGGACCCGTTCGCCACCATCAGCCCCCATTCCGGTGCGGGCGGCTGCGCACCCAGCCCGATGAAGGACAGCGAGGCGATGTCGAGCAGGGTGTAGCCGAACGAGGTCACCACCTGCGCCAGCACGAGCGGGAGCAGGTTCGGCGTCAGATGGCGCAGGCAGATCCGCGCGCCCGGCAGACCGAGCATCCGCAGCGCCGCCACGTAGGGCTGGTTCCGCTCCCGCAGCGCGGCGCCGCGCACCACGCGCCCGATGTACGGCAGGTAGGCCACCGACAGCGTCAGTACCGCGACGGGGAGTCCCGCGCCGAACACGGCCGCCGTGACCACCGCGAGCACGAGGCCGGGGAAGCCGAACACGACGTCCAGGAGGCCCGACACCAGCCGGTCGTACCAGCCGCCCAGCCAGGCCGCGCTGACCGCGAGGGCTGTGCCGACCACCCCGGCGGTCACCGTGACGACCGCCGGGGCCAGCAGGCTCGGCCGGGCGCCGAACAGGATCCTCGAGAGGATGTCGCGGCCGGTGTCGTCGGTGCCCAGCCAGTGGGCGGCGGACGAACCCTGGTACACGGCCGTCGGGTCCACGGCCGTCGGGTCGTAGGGCGCCACCAGCGGCGCGAACACGGCGGCCAGCACGGTGACCGCGACCACGGTCGCGGCCACGGCGGTGACCACCCGTCCCCGCAGCAGCGTGCGCAGCCCGAGCGGCCGGAACCTGCCGCGGGCGGTCATGACGATCTGTTGGGAGGTCATGCCGTGTCCTCCAGCGAGACGCGGTGGTCGAGCGCGGCGGTGACCACGTCGACCACGGTGTTCACCGTCACGAAGACGACCACGGACAGCACCGCGAGCGCCTGCACCACGGCCAGGTCCTGCTTGGCAGCGCTCTGTACCAGCAGGGCGCCGATCCCGTTGATGCCGAAGGCCTGCTCGACCACGGCGCAGCCGGCGACGAGTCCCGCCACCGCGACCCCGGAGACCGAGAAGATCGGTCCGGAGGCGTTGCGGAGCACGTGCTTGCGGACCACGAACCGCTCGGGCACACCCCGGCTGCGTGCCGTCTGCACATGCTCCGAGGCGAGTTCGGTCCGTACGGCGGACCGGGTGACCTGGGCGACGTAGGCGAGCCAGGCGGTGGCCAGGGCGATCGCCGGCAGGGTGAGGTGCTCCAGTCGTCCGCCGAGGCCGGTGCCCGCGCCGTAGGCCGGGAACCAGCCCCAGCCCACGGACAGCCACCAGATCAGCAGGACCGACATCACGAAGGTGGGCACCGCCATCAGGGCCGTCGTCACCACCGTGACCACGGTGTCGCCGAGACCGCCGCGCAGCGCCGCCACCGTGCCCAGGGCGACCCCGGGGACGATGATCAGCACCGCCGCGTAGCCGACGAGGAAGGCGGTGTTGCCGATCCGGTCGGCCAGCAGTCTGCTCACGGCGTCGTGGTACGTGAGGGACTGACCGGCGTCACCGTGCAGCATGCCGCTGAGCCAGCGCCAATACCCCTGAAGGAACGGGTCGTCCAGGTGGTACTGGCGGTGGATCTCCGCCAGCAGTGTGGGGCTGGGCGGCTTTCCGCCCCCGATGAGCAGGGTCGCCGGGTCGCCGGGCGAGATGAACAGGGCGCCGTACACGGCGACGCTGGCCACCAGACAGGTCACCACCATCGTCGCCGTCCGCCGGGCGACGAACCGCCAGATCATGCGGTGTCCTTGCCGGTGCCGCCGAGGTAGGCAGCCCACGGCATGTTGATGTAGGCGAACGACGCGGGGGCGCCGCTGAGCCGCTTGTTGAGGAAGACCCGTTCGTACGGCGCCGCCAGCGCGACCATCGGCAGGTCCTCGCTGTACAGCGCCTGCGCCTGGGTGAACAGCCGTGCCGACGCCTTCGGGTCCAGGGTCGCCTGAGCCTGCGTCAGCAGGGTGTTGACCTTGGCGTTGGCGTAGTGGGTCCAGTTCAGGGGCGAGGCGGGCGCGGTGAACATCTGCGCATACGAGAGGGGGTCGGGGATCTCGACGTAGCCGAGGGACATCGTGGCGTCGAGTCCCTGGCGGAGCGAGGGGTCGTAGAACAGGCCGGACATCTGGGTGGGCTGGAGTTGCTTGATGACGACGGTCAGGCCGATCTTCTTGGCCGCTGCCTGGAGGAAGGTGAGGGTCTGGAGGGACTGCTGGTCGCCGGCGCCCATCGCGATGGTGAGGGTCCGCCTCTTCGGCGCCGCCTCGGTCACGAGTTGCTTCGCCTTCGCCAGGTCGACGGCCGGGACGGCGGGCAGGGCGTCGTAGCCCTCCTTGTAGACGGCGGACGCCTCGGACTTCTGCCACACCAGGGACGGGATGAACGTCTTGAGCTTCTGCGCGGCTCCGTCGTAGACGTTCTTCAGCAGTGCGTCGCGGTCCAGGGCCAGGGACAGCGCCTTCGCGATCCTCGGGTCGGCCATGGGGGAGTCGGCGCTCGTCGGGTAGACGAACACGGTCTGCGCGGAGGGCCCGTAGTAGAGGGTTCCCGAGGAGGACTTGCCGAGTGCCTTGGCGACGGTCGACGGGATCTCGTAGCTGCCGTCGATCTGTCCGGACAGCAGGGCCGAGGTCAAGGTGCTGTTGTCGGTGATGAAGCGGAAGGTCAGTTTCTTCACCTTGGGCCGCAACGAGGCGTCCCAGTAAGCGGTGTTGCGCTCGGCGGTGATGGACTCGCCGGACTTCCATCCGGTGAGTCTGAACGGTCCCGTGCACATCAGACCGCCCTTTGCGGTGCCGTACGAGGTGCCCGCCTTCTTCAGGTACGACGCCTCGCTGACCGCGCCGAAACCGTTGACCAGGTACTTGAGGAACAGCTCGTCGGGGGCCTTGAAGCGGACGGTGACCTGGTGTGCGCCGGTCGCGCTGATGGACTTCACGGACGCCAGCACCTGGGTGTTGACCGACTGGGTCGCCGGCGCGAGCTGCCGGGTGAGGCTCGCCACGACGTCCTTGGCGGTCATCGCGTTGCCGTCCCAGAAGGTGACGTCGTCCCGCAGGTCGAGCACGAGGGTCCTGTCGTCCGGACGTTTCCACGACGTCGCCAGACCGGGGGCGATCGTGTAGTCGGACGTCAGCCGCAGCAGTGGATCGCAGAGGTTGGCCTCCACGGTGTTGGGCGAGTAGTCGCCGACCTTGGCGGGGTCGAGCGTGGTGGGCTCGCCCAGCGGCAGGTTCCAGGTGACCTCGTCGAGGGTGCCGGTCGCGGGCGGGGTGGTGCTGGTCAGGTTGAGGTCGGCGGACGGCGCCGAACCGGCGTCGGAGCCGCCGCCCGCGCAGGCGGACAGCGTCAGCAGCGAGGTGACGGCCGCCGTGACGGCGAGGGCGCTTCGGGGAGCGTGCATGGTGGTGCTCCTGGGAAAAGGGACGGGAAGACGGTGACGGGTCCTTCGGTGGTGGGGGGACAGGGCGCGGGTGCGGAGAGGTGGTGCTCGCGGACCGGACGCGTGGTCAGCCGTCCGACGCGGGGAGGATGGTGAGCACCAGTCGGGACGGGCTCGGGGGGCCGGTGCGCAGGGTCTGCGTGCCCGCCTTCGCGGTGACCGTCGTCCAGGGGTTCTCGTCGGTGCCCGAACACGGCAGGAACATCGGATAGTCACTGGACGCCAGCAGCAGACCGACGCGATGGCCCGCGCGCAGGCGGTATCCGGTGTGGCCGCAGTCGACGGGGATCTCACGCGGGGCGCGGTCTGCGCGGACGGACACCTGGCCGCGCGCCATCACGCGGGCCGTTCCGTCCGGGGCGAGGTCGACGACCTTGGCGTGCAGGTCGAACACCTCGGCGGTGCTGGTGACATGCAGATGCAGGGAGAGGGGACCGGCCAGGTCCAGGGGTTCCGTCAGCACGGGCCCGCTGAAGGCGAGCACGTCGTCGCGCTCGGCCAGGGGACCGGCGTCCGGGTGGGTGCGCAGCTGGGAGAACGAATTCGCCACCAGTGACGGGACCAGCGACTCCGGGTCGTGAGTCCAGCTCGCGCTCTGCTCCCCGGAGGCGGCCTCCTCGCGGAGCGCGCCGCCGGGCAGGGCCGAGGCGCCGGCCGCCTCCGAGTTGCTCAGCCACAGCACGTGCGGGCGGCTCCGCGATGGGGGCCAGCTCTGCGCCGTACGGCGGCCCGCGTGACCCAGTTCCCAGGACACCCGGGGGATCGACGACACCGGCCGGCTGCCCTTGAGGAACACGTCGAAGAAGTCCAGCGCGGGACCCGCGTACCCGGGCAGCATCCGGTCCAGCGCCTCGTCGCTGACGGCGTGGTCGGTGGCGTCGGTGACCGGGGCGAGGTCCAGGTGGTAGTTCTCGTGGTCGACCGCGCCGGCCCACAGGTACTGGACGGCGTCCCAGCCGGGGCGGGTCGTCAGCTCCAGATAGTCCCGCATGTGGGGGACGAGGATGTTGTCGTACCAGCCCACGCAGTGCAGCACGGGCACCGGCCGGGCGTCGAAGGGATGGCGGCCCAGGGCGTGCAGCAGGTCGGTGAACCGGGGTGCGAGCAGGTCGAACCAGGCCGAGCGGGCCCCGATCGCCCGGAACGCGTCCTCGTACTGGTCGATGACGGGGCGCACCGAGCGGTCCGGCTCGAAGTCGTACACGCCGTTGTCCACCCAGTAGTGGGCGTAGTACTCGATGCCCTCCACCCAGACCGGGCTGCCGAGGCCACCGGACGGATCGCGCGGGTCCTGGACCGTGGAGTTGAAGTCGACGGTGGTCACCCGGGGCACGATCGCCCGCAGCGCGGGGTGCTCGGAGGCGACCGCGGCCCACTGGGTGAAGCCGTAGTAGGAGTCCCCAAAC
Organism: Streptomyces sp. NBC_00252; assembly: GCF_036187565.1. NCBI lineage: Bacteria > Bacillati > Actinomycetota > Actinomycetes > Kitasatosporales > Streptomycetaceae > Streptomyces > Streptomyces sp. NBC_00252. The sequence continues at coordinate 9,915,211 of NZ_CP108087.1, forward strand.
ATGCCGACGGTGCCGTCGGACCAGTCCTGGTGGGTGATCCAGTCGATGGCGTCGTAGCCGTCGTCGGGTTCCCGGAGGAAGGGGAGGGTGTGCCCGCCGGAGCGGAACTTCCCGCGGACGTCCTGGACGACCAGGACGTAGCCGCGTGCGCTGAACAGCCGGGCGACCCGGTCGAAGAAGACGTACCGGCTGTTCTTGTCGTAGGGCAGCCGGACCAGCACCGCGGGCAGCGGACCGGGCTCGGGAGCGTCGGGCAGATAGACGTCGGTGGCCAGTCGGGTTCCGTCACGCATCCGCACGAGATGCTGGCGCGCGTGGCGAGGAACGGGTCCGGCCCCGGTTCGTTCGACGTGAACGGTCATCGGGTGTACTCCGGGAACAGGAAAGGTAACGGCGTCATGTAACGGCGTTGTATGACAACATTGCAGCACCATGTAAACGGGGTCAACCCACTGCGTTAAGGTTCGCCACATGCCGATCGAGGTAGACGAGGCACGCCGCCTGGACGAGATCGCCGCGGCCACCATCGAGGTCGCCCGCGAGCGGGGAGTGCGCTCGGTGACCATCCGGGCCGTCGCCGCCCAGCTCGGCGGTTCCACCGCGATGATCACGAACTATCTCTCCAGCCGGTCCGCCCTCATGCTCAACGCCCTGCGTCGCGCGGACGAGGAGTGGGGCCGCGAGATGAACGACGCCCTCGCCGGACTCTCCGGCGAGGCGCGGCTGGAGGCGGCCGTCCGCTGGATGTGCACCACCCAGGACGACGACGAGGTGCTGCGGCGCCTGCTGATGGAGATCGCCAGCGAAGGGCCGGGCGCGGTCCCGGAGATTGAGGCGGTCCGGCGCGACACCTCCCGCCGCAACCGCGACGAACTGCGCGCCCTGGCGGGGGAGGCCTCCCTGGCCGACCCCGCGCTGGCCGCCGACGTCCTGCACCTGCTGATGCGCGGATACTGGCTCACCACCCTGGAGGACCCGGCCGGCTGGCCCGACGAGCGGGGCGCCGACGCCGTGCTCGCGGTGGTGAGGCTGCTGCGGGGCGGCGCGCCGGTCGTGGAACCGGCCCCGGAGGGGGAGGGCGGGTAACCCGCGCGGTGGGTTACGGGGTGTCGGTTCGGGTGGGCTCTTGAGCGGACCGGCGGCCGTACGAAGAGCAGGCCAAGGCGCGCGAGGGCGGGTGGCCGGCGCGGTGGGTCACGGGGTGTCGGTTCGGCCGGGCTCCTGAGTGGACCTGGCGGCTGTACGAAGAGCAAGCCAAGGCGCATGAGGGCGGGTGGCCGGCGCGGTGGGTCACGGGGTGTCGGTTCGGCCGGGCTCCTGAGCGAACCGGCGGCCGTGCGAAGAGCAGGCTAACTGTCTCTAACAAAAGTGGGTTGATCATGTGACTGTCGGCTTGATCGCTCGTTGGTGAGGGCATGGGGAAGCGTCAGTCGCGGCCGTGGATCGTGTCGGACGAACTGTGGTCGCTGATCGAGCCGTTACTGCCTGAGCCGCCGCCGAAGCAGGTCGAGGGGCGGCCACGAGTACCTGACCGTCAGGCCCTGTGCGGGATTCTGTTCGTCCTGCACACCGGGATCCAGTGGGAATACCTGCCGCAGGAGCTGGGCTTCGGTTCGGGGATGACGTGCTGGCGTCGGCTGGCGGCCTGGAACGAGGCCGGCGTGTGGAACCAGCTGCACCAGTTGCTGCTGAACAGGCTGCGGTCGAAGAACCAGCTGGACTGGTCGCGGGCGGTGATCGACTCCTCCCATGTCCGGGCCGCGCGCAGGGGCCCAAAAGCGGTCCCAGCCCGGTCGATCGCGCACGTCCGGGCAGCAAGCACCACATCATCACCGACGGCCAGGGCATCCCGCTCGCGGTCTCGCTGACCGGCGGCAACCGCAATGACGTCACCCAGCTGCTTCCGCTGCTGGACAAGATCCCGCCAGTGGCCGGAGTGGTCGGCCGGCCGCGCAGGCGGCCCGACATGCTCTTCGCGGACCGCGGCTACGACCACGACAAGTACCGCCGACTCCTGCGCCGGCGCAACATCCGGCCCGCGATCGCCGAGCGAGGCCAGCCGCACGGCACCGGCCTGGGCACCTTCCGCTGGGTCGTCGAGCGGACGATCTCCTGGCTGCACGGCTTCCGCCGGCTGCGCATCCGCTGGGAGCGACGCGACGACATCCATGAAGCCTTCCTCGGTCTCGCCGTCTGCCTGATCACTCACCGCCACGTTCAGAGGCTTTGTTAGGGCCAGTAAGGCACACAGGCGGGTGGCCAGCGCGGTAGGTCACGGGGTGCCGGTTCGGCCGGGCTCCTGCGCGGCCCCGGCGGCCGTGCGAACCCCGAACCCGCGAGGTCGGGGCTTGACATCCCGTGGTGTCCGGACGGAAGCTGGCCGCGAAATAAAACGACGTTGTATGACGAGGCGGTCCACGGGTCGCCCGGAACACACCCTGACGCGGCCACCGGCCCCGGCGTCGTTCCGCTCATCAGCCCCACGCCCTCGCCGCTGTCGTCCGCGCCGGCCGGGTCCGGGTTTCCCTCACCACGAAGAGGTGTCCATGGCCATCACCCGACCCACCGAACTGTGGCAGCTGACCGCCGTCGAACTCGCCTCGGCCGTGCGGGCCCGCGAAGTCTCCAGCGTCGACGTGGTGCGCTCCTGCCTCGACCGCGTCGACGAGACCAACCCCGTCTACAACGCGCTGGCCGATCTCCGCCCCGAAGAGGCCCTCACGGCCGCCCGCCAGGCCGACGAAGCCCTGGCCGCCGGCGAACCGGTGGGACCCCTGCACGGCATCCCCGTCTCCATCAAGATCAACACCGAACAGCGGGGATACGCCACCAGCAACGGCCTGCCCGCCCTCTCGCACCGGCTCGCCGAGACCGACGCCGCCTGCGTGACCGCGTTGCGCGAGGCCGGCGCGATCCCCATGGGCCGCAGCAACGCCCCCGCCTTCTCGCTGCGCTGGTTCACCGACAACGCGCTGCACGGCAGAACCCTCAACCCCCGCGACACCGCCCGCACCCCCGGCGGCTCCAGCGGCGGCGCCGCCGCCTCCCTCGCGGCGGGCATGACCCCGCTGGCCCAGGGCAACGACATCGGCGGCTCAATCCGGTTCCCCGCCGCCTGCTGCGGCGTGGTCGGGCTGCGCCCCACCGTCGGGCGGATCTCCGACTGGGCTCCGCCCGCCTACGCGGACACGCCCGCAGGCCCTGTCGCCCTCGACTTCCCGCCCACCGTGCACAGTTGCGCCGTGCAGGGCCCGCTCGCCCGCACGGTGGCGGACGTACGGATGCTGCTCGACGCGATGACCACGCCCGACCTCCGCGACCCCGCCGGCGTCCCCGCGATGCCGCACCGGCCGCGCCGCGAGGAGCCCGCGACCGTGGTGGTCGTACGCGGGATCGGCACCGTGAAGAACCACCCGGCCGTCGACCGTTCCCTGGACCGGGCCGCGGCCCACCTCGCGGACGCCGGCCACCGGGTCGAGGAACTCGACGACTTCCCCCTGCTCGCGGAAGCGAGCCGCCTGTGGTCGCTGCTCCTCACCGAGGACATGCGCTCCCTGCTGCCGACGGTGCGCGCACTCGGCGACGACACCATCAACACCGCCCTGGCCCACCACTTCGCCTCCGCGGCGGACCTGTGGGGAGAGACCCCGTCCCTCCAGACCTACATCGACGGCTGGGCACGCCGCGCCACCCTGATCACCCGCCTCCAGGAGTACCTCGGCAGCGACCGGCTCCTCCTGACCCCCACCTGCGCGGAACTCCCCTTCGAGCAGAACGCCGACATCGACGATCCAGCTCGGGCCAAAGAACTCTTCACGGCGATGTGGCCGATGACCGCCGTCCCCATCCTGGGCTTCCCGGCGGTGACCGTCCCGGCCTCCTACGACGACGGACTGCCCATCAGCGCGCAACTGATCGGTGGCCGCTTCGAGGAGGAACTGCTGCTGGACGCGGCGCAGTCGGTGGAGGAGCGAGCCGGGGTACCGGCGATGTGGGACTGAGGTGGCGGCCTTGGGACCGCGGGCCGTCGCCCTGAGACCGATGACAACGACCGCTGCCGCGCGCGAAGGTGTCCTCATGGCGCTGCGCTATCGCACCAACAACCCGGAGTTCGACTTCCCTCACTTCGCCGGGCTGCCGCCGGTCCGGTATGTGCTCGCGTCGACGCCCCGGTGCGGCAGCAACATGCTCGCCCGTGCTCTGTGGCACACCGGGGTGGCCGGCTTCGCCGAGGACTACTTCGCGGATGCCTTCGTGCTGGACTACTTCGAGCGGTGGGGGTTCGACTCCGACGATCCGCGAGAGCTGGCGGCGGGCTATGTGCGGCGGCTGATGACGTGCAGGACCAGCCCCAACGGTGTCTTCGGGCTGCGGATCCACGCGGGACACCTCGGGAGCCTGGAGGCGGACCCGTACGACATCCTCCAAGCACCCCGGTACATCTGGATCCAGCGCAGGGACCGGTTACGGCAGGCCGTGTCGTACACGATGGCCGAGCAGACCGGTGTCTGGATCCTGGACGGGACCTTCCTGCCGGAGGGGCGTACGCGTGCCGCTCCCCGGTACGGCTATGAGGAGATCCGCCGGCACCTGTGGATGCTCGACCGCGACGCGGCGGTCTGGGAGGAGTACTTCGTGCGGCACCGGGTCGTCCCGCACACCGTCGTCTACGAGGATCTTGTCGCCGACTACGAGGCAGGACTGCGCGGCTGTCTGGACTTCCTGGGCGTCGCCGCGCCCGCGTCGCTGCCGGCTCCCGGAATCAGGCGCCAGGCCGACGAGCTGACGGAACAGTGGGTCGAGAGGTTCCTACGGGATCGTCGTGCTGAGCGGCCAGCGTCTTAGTCGGTACGGCGTCCACCACATGTGACGCCCGGCGCGATGGACCAGGTTCTCGCGCAGGTGACGCTCCAGAACCCGCTCCGTCGATGCCGTCGCCACCACCGGGACGCCGTCCAGCAGCCGCTGGAAAGCCGTGCTGCGGGGGGCGTTGACGACCAGGCGGCGGAAGGAGCCCCAGCGGTGGTCGCGGATCTCCAGGAAGCCGGGACCGCGGCGGTAACCGCACTTCGCGATGTGGAACGAGCCGCGCCACGCGGTGACCACGCCCGCGTCGTTCTCCTCTCCTGTGGCGCCCCGGAGGACGGCTGCCGGAGGGTACAGATGGCTCAGCGCCCGCCACTGTGCCGGGTCGGCCATGCGCAGTGTCCAGTCCACCGCGATGCCGTGGCCCGTGAGCTCCCGGACGAGGAGGAGGACGGCGACCGCGGACGCGCCGTCCGGATCCGTGAGGTCCACCGGCTCGGGCACCCGGACGAACTGGACGCCCTCGGAGGCGAGTTGTCCGACGGCGTGCACCGGGTTGTCGGGCGGCCCGTCGAGGGTGCCGCAGTACATGCCCGGCAGGCGCATGGCCGCTGGGTCGCGGTCCTTCCACAGCGTCAGTTCCGTCGTCATCGGGTGTCTCCCTCGGCGCCGGTGGCCAGGGCGGGGACCAGCGACGTGTCGTCCCCGTGCAGTCCGGCGCCGTCGAGACGCAGCAGGTCTTGGTTGGCCACGGCGGGCGCGACGTGCACGTACTGCCCGCCCTCAGCGAAGACGAGGCCGAGGCGGAGCCAGTGGGCCAGCAGGGCGCCGACCTGTTCCTGCGTCACCTCTCCGGGCGACCCCTGCGGGTCCGCGCACCGCGCAGCGGACTTGCGCACCAGGGCCGGCAGGCTGTGCGGCGTGTCGAGCAGCCGGAACACCGTCACGTCGAGCGGGTCGGTGAGGTCGAGAAGCCGCCAGGAGAAGCCCGGCCGGGTGTCGACCAGGACGATGTGCGTGCCGAGGTCGCAGTGGGTCAGGCGGCTGCGCGGGTACGCCCGTGTCCAGTCGGCGACGGCCGTGCGCAGCCGGTCAAGACAGGCGCCGGCGATGCCCTGGTTCGGTGAGTCGAAGATGTACACCAGGTCGGCGAGCTCGTCCTGCGGCAGGTCGTAGATGTGCTGGTAGTGCGCGGCGGGTCGAAGGTCGCCGAAGCCCAGTTCCGGCCGGTCGAAGTAGGGGCTGAAGCGTTCGACCTTCAGGCGGGTGGAGCCGGCCGGCGGTCCGAGATGGTGCAGGGCGGGCAGCTGGCCGACGATTTCGTCGTAGTCCTGCTCGGTCTCCCCGGGGAAGCCGTGAAGGTAGTTCCAGCTGAGGTTGACGCCGACGGTCTCCGCGTCCCGCAGCAGCCGCACGTTCTGGCAGCCGGTCACCCCCTTGTCCATCAGCTTCAGCACGCGCGTGCTGAGGCTCTCCACGCCGGGCTGCACATAGCTGACTCCGGCCGCAAACAGCGTCGCCAGCTGCTCGCGCCGCAGGTTCGACTTGATCTCGTAGCACAGCCGCAGGTCGTACCCCGACTCCTGGAGAAGCGGGGCCATGGAGGTGAGGTAGGCCATGTCGAGGATGTTGTCGGTGACCCACACGTCGAGCACGCGGTGGCGCTCGACCAGGCCGAGGATCTCCTCCACGAAGCGCCGCGGGTCCTTGCTGCGGAACTCCATGAACGAACCGTTGAGACCGCAGAAAGTGCAGTGGTGCTTCTCGCCCCACCAGCAGCCGCGCGACGCCTCCACCACCAGTCGCGGCTCCACCCAGCCGCCCGCGGTGGACTGCGCGTGCCGCTCGAAGTAGTCGCCGTAGTCGGGCGTGACCAGTGCTCCCGGGGGCAGTGGGGCGGCATTCATGGGATGGGCCACGGACCGGCCCCGCGCATCGCGGCGGCACAGGCCGGGGATGGCGGCCAGGTCATCGGCGTCGCCGTCGCGGAGCGCGGCGAGGAGGCGGGGGAACGCGATCTCGCCCTCGCCGCGCACCACGAAGTCGACGTACTCGAAGTTGCGGTGCAGCGCGGCGCCCTGCGGGCCGTCGCAGTTCGCGCCGCCGAAGACGGTGGTGGTGCCGGGCGCCAGTTCCTTGACCACGCGGGCCGCGGCCAGGGCCGCCGCGTTCTGCGCGAACGTGGTGGTGAAGCCGACCACGTCCGGTGCGGTCGCGGCGATCTTGGCGGCGGTCTCCCGCACGAACAGCGGCGCGAGTTCGTGCAGTTCCCGCGCCTTGGCCAGCATGTGTGCCGGCATCTTCTCGCCGAAGTGTTCCGTGAACTCCGCCACCCGCCAACGGGGTTGGTTGTTGAGCGCGCCGGAGAAGATCCACTCGCTGTGTCCGGAGAAGTACGAGGTCGAGCAGAACTCGTACTCCTCGAAGCCGTATTCCGTACGGGCGGACACCCAGTCGGCGAAGTCGAGGTTGGCGTGCACCACTTCGACGTCCGCGGCGCCGTCGGGGAAGACGTCGAGGATGCGGCGTTTGAGGATGCCGAGGGCCAGGGCCGGCGCGTCCAGCGACGACCACGGCATGTCCACCAACACGATGTGCACGGCGCATCCTCTCCCCGTCACCACAGTCCGCGGTGGGCCAGCGCCCGCCGCGCGGTCTCGCGCCGTTCCGACGGCCCGGCCTCGAAGGCCTCCGCCACCCGCCCGGACACCACGCCGTGAGCGAGTCCTGCGGGCGTGGTGAAGTACGCGTAGTGCGCTTCGTCCGCGCCCTGGGCCTCCGCGGAGGGACGCCCACCGATGGTGGGTCCCCAAGTGGCCACGGAAGACGCCGCGTACGTACGCACGGCTGCGTGGCCGCGCTCGGTCGGGACGATCCCCTCCGCCTCGATCACGAACGACAGGGGCTGCTCGCACGTCAGCGCGGTGAACAGGGCGATCATCAGCTCGTGGGTCACGGTGTCGCGCAGCGCTCGTGCCTCGGCGCCCTCCAGCAGGTACGACGCGAACGCCTCCTCCGCCGACAACCCGGGGGCGGTGTAAGGGATCAGCCGGAACCGGGCGAAGTGCGGTGAGCCGAGGAAGCCGGTGAGCAGTTCGGACTCCGTGGCGCCGGTGTCCTGGAGCAGCCGCAGGCTGCGCGGGAACGTGGTCGCGAGGCTGCCGCCGCTGCCGGGCCGCCAGACCTGGGAGCGCAACCGGCGTGCGGTGGTGCCCAGTTCGGCCAGGTCGACGGAGGCCAGGCACTCCAGCTCGCCGGGATCCGCCGCCACGGCCTCGGCGCCCTCGTCGGCGAGCCGGGCCCGCAGGTCCGCGTCCAGCAGCAACCGCATGAGCAGGTCGGTCAGTCGCTCGCCGTCCAGCGACGCTCCCGGCTCCACCGCGGTCACTTCGCCTCCCCGCGCTGCCAGGCGCCGACCAGGTCCCGAAGCCGCGCGTAGTTCCGCCGGGACTTCTCCACCAACTGCCCGTCCTCGCGGTACATCGGGTCCTCGTAGGACACCCCGAGGAGGTTCGGGCAGCGCGGCAGCAGATACTCGGTGAGCTCCACCTGCTCGTCCAGCAGGACGCCGTGGTGCAGGTCGCGGAACTTGCCGCCCACGATCTGGCAGCCGGACAGGTGCAGTTCGCGGCACCGGGACAGGGGCAGGGCCTCGATGCCGTCGTACATGCTCTTTCCGGTACGTCCGCGCAGCCACTGGTAGCTGAGCAGATGGCCGACGTCGAGCGTCACCCGCACCTCGGCGTCCTCCGCCAGCCGGGCGAAGTACTCGAAGGCGTCCATGTGCCCGAGGACGAACGAGCCGCCCTCGGTGAAGCCGGGGAACTCGACGTGCAGCGGCGGTTCGAGCAGCCGGGCCGCCTCCGCCACGTTCCGGGTGGCGATCTCCAGGCCCGGCTCGGTCAGCGGCGGCGGCAGCGGATAGGGCATCGGTATGCCGCGCAGGCTCCAGATGCCCAGGTCCTCGACCACCCAGGAGAAGCCGTAGCGGGCGGCCAGTTCGTTGGTGAACTCGGCGGCGGGGCGGCGGTCGTAGCGCTCGGGCGTGCCCATGTTCAGCTCGGTCTGGTGGAAGGCGCGGGCCGACCCGGCGGGCACCGCCTCGAAGAAGCGGTCGTACGCGCGCACGTAGTCGGCCGGTCGTACACGGGCGCGTGAGCGCGGCTGGAACGCGAGGGCCGAGTACGCGAAGTCGCCGCCGTGGCGGTGCAGGAAGGCGCGGACCCGGTCGGTGATGTCTCCGCCGCCGTCGTCGCTCTCCACGAATCCGATGCCACGCCTGCCGAGGCGCCCGCCGCCCCACGGCATGTCCATCAGGACCCCCAGGCCCATCCGGTGCGGGGCTTGCGTGGCGGTGGCCGTGGGGGCGCCGCCGGGTGTGGTGCGCGGCGGTTGCGTCATGACGAGCTCCTGGCTGAGGCGGCCGGGCTTGCTGAACGTTCCGGGTCGGCCGCGCCCGCCCCCGCGTCGGCCAGGCGGGCCAGCAGCCGGCTGCCGCGCTCGGTGCGGGCCGTGAGCAGGCCGTCGGGGCGCTGCTCGACGTCGGCGCGGGGGAGTGCGTAGAACCGCTCCCGGACGAGGTCGGCGAGGGTGACGCGGTCCGCCGCGCGGTCGTCGGCGGACGGGGGCGCGACGCGTACCCACGTGTGCGGGCGCAGGGCCTCGACGCCGGGTCCGCGAGGGCCGGCCGAGGCGGGGTGCGAGGACGTCGAGGCGTGCGTACGGCCCGGTCTGACGGTGTGGAAGATCCGTACGAGCCGGTCCAGTGCCTCGGTGCGTGTCGGGCCGCCGCGGACGGACAGGGGGTGCCCGACCCGGCCGGCCAGGTAGCTCAGCTCCGGGTTGCCCGTGAGGCGGTCCGTGGTGTCGAGGGCGAGCCCGTACTCCTCCGGGCTGCCCACGAGCCGGCTGCCGGGCTCCGCGACCATCAGCTCCAGCGCGTCGATGCCGATGCGCCGCTCGTTGTCGACGAGGAAGCGCAGGGACGCCTCGAACTCGTCCGGCGTCTCGTCCAGCACCTGGCCCATCACGGAGAACCGGACGGTGATGCCCGCCGCGTCGAGATTGTCGAGGATCAGCTGGTAGTCGGCCGCGCGCACGCCCCGGTCCATCCGGTCCAGCAGGCGCTGCGAGACGCCCTCGTAGCCGACCGAGATCATCGCGCAGCCGACCGCGGCGAGATCGAGGCAGAACTGCGGGTCGGTCAGGATCGCCTCCAGTCGGCCGCGTACACCGAACCGGACCCGGACGCCGCGTGCGCGGGCCACGCGCATCGCCTTCAGGATCAGCCGCAGGTTGGTGTTCTCGTCCGCGACCGACACGTACCGGGTGCCCGTGGCGCGCACCACCGTTTCCACCGCGTCGGCGATCTGGGTCGCGGTGCCCTGCTGGTAACCGCCTTGCGGGAGGGCCCTGTTGCCGTACGAGCAGAACGCGCACCGCCCCCAGTAGCAGCCGACGCACGACACGATCGCCAGCTCCAGGGCGTCGTTGAGGTAGGAGCGGAACGGCAGTCCGGTGAAGTCGGGCGGTCCGAGGTCACGGAAGCGCAGGATCACCGGGGGCCCCGTGCGCGACTCGGCCCCGGAGGGTGACAGCCAGGTCATGCCGGGCACGGCGGTGACCGGCACCGTCCCGTCGAGCGCGTCCAGCCAGCGTTCGAGCGGTTCCTCCCCGGCGGTCGGGCACAGGGCGTCGACCGATTCCAGGACGCCGGGCAGCCGGGCGAGGCTGTCGTGGCGGAGCATCACCTGCTGACCGCCCAGACAGATCCGGGTGTCGGGTGCCAGCCGCCGCACCCAGGCGGCGATCAGCAGCGCGGGCGCGAGCTGGCTGAAGAACGCCACCGACAGGCCGACCACCCGGGGGCGATGCCGGCCGAGCAGCCCGCTCACCAGGCGGTGCAGCGATGCGACCGGTACGTCGGACGCGGCGGGCGGCCGGGCCGCGGCCCGGCGGACGGCATCGTCGAGCCGGTCGAGGTTCTCCCACGTCCGCACCAGGAAGGTGTCGCGGACCAGGAGTTCGAGAGCCAGGCCGGCGAGCCGGACCGCACGGTCGGCGCCCAGGTCGCCGGCCGGCTCCTTGTGCAGGACGTGGGCACGCAGGTCGCCGATGTGCGCGGCGAACACGTCGGCCACCGCTCGGCGGTACCAGTCGCTCACGGCCGTCCTGTCGTCGCCCGTGTCCTGGGCACGGACCGCGTCGTCCAGCAGGGCGGGACGGCGCAGCAGCTCGTGGAGCACGGCGATGTTCAGGTCGGCCTGGTGCACCCGCCGGCCCCGGCGGCGCAGGTGGCCGGTCAGGTAGGGCAGGCTCAGATACGGGAAGAACCGGGCCTCGGTCTGCGGCGGGAAGATCAACAGGGCGTCGGTGCGGGTACGGTCCGCCGGCGTGCTGGACGGCACGACCCACCTCCTCGTCCCACCGGGCTCGTCCGTCGGAGAGTTGCCTTGGCTCCCGCGCGTCCTACTCGGGGATGTCCTCGGTGCTCTCCGCCGCGATGTAGGTGTACGTGTGGTACGCCGCGCCGAGCTTCAGCTCGCTGGAGTCGATCACCTGGAGTTCTTCGAGCTCCCCGAATTCCTCGTCGGCGAGTTTCTCAGGAGATGCAGCAGTCATGGATGTCTCCCCTTCAGGAAGGTGATGGGAATGTGCTGCTTGCCGTGTGGGCGCTCACGCTAGCCACACCGCGCGCGCACCAACAGCCCATACGTCGTCGTTTGGGCGGGACGACATTCAGCCAGGTCAGCGACTCACGCACCCGCACCGGCACCGGGGTGGCGCAGCAGCCGTCCACATGACCATGGCTCGTAATCGCCCTCGCCACCGGGCGGTTCGGAAGGATGGCGGACAACACCGCTGTCCTGCTGGAGGGCCGTTTGTACCGCCATGTCGACGCGGCCGTGGTCCGGGCGGCGGTCCGGCCTCCCGGCCACCGGATGGTCTGGCCGGACCTGACGGGCCCGTCCGCGCACCAGGAGTCGTGGCGGGCGTGGCTTCAACTGGCCTGGCAGACGGCCGACTTCGCCGCCGCGGTCGAGTTCGCCAGCCCGGACCTGGCGAGACGGGTGCAGCGGATATGCGCCGGGGAGCCGGTGCCGGAACCAGCCGTGCGGCGCGCGGTGCTCTCGGTGCTGCGCTACCTGCTGCGTGCCCGCTCTCGTGCCACTCCGTTCGGCCTGTTCGCCGGTGTCCAGGCCGCCCGCACAGGGGCAACTCCCGTGCTGCGAGCGGGTAACGGGCACCGGACGGTCACCAGACCGGACGCGGTGTGGACGGCGGCGCTGGTCGACCGGTTGGAGGAACACCACGCGCTCCGGCCCCATGTGACGCTCCTCGCCTCCGGCCTCGCGTTCGAGCGCGACGGACGGCTGGTGATCGAGTACCGCCCCAGCGGCACGGCTGACGGTGTCCCCGCGCACGTCGGGATCCGCGCGACCCCGCCGGTCCGCATGGCCATGGACGGCGCACGGACACCGGTGCTGTGGGCAGTTCTCGCCGAAAAGCTCTCCGCCGACTTCCCGGCCGCCTCGCCCACTGGAATCGAGAACCTGCTCGCGAACCTCGTACGCCAGCGATTCCTCATCACCGGCCTGCGCCCCGCGGTCACGGCGTCCGACCCGATCGTCACCCTGCTCGGTGAGCTCCAGCAGCTGTCCGCGACCGACGTCACCGGACTGCGCGAGGTCGCGGCGGCCCTGGCACGACACGACGACGCGACCGCCACTCCAGAGGGCGCCCGCGCCGAACGCGCACAGGTGACCGCCGCCATGACACGGCTGTGTCCCGCCGTGAAACCCGCGCTCGCCCTCGACCTGCGGTTGGACTGGGACCTGGTGATCCCGGACGCGGTGGCCGAGGAAGTGGCGTCGGCCGCCGCGGTGCTCACGCGTCTGGCGCCACGGGCCGCGCTGAGTCCCGCGTGGATCGCCTGGCACGGCCGCTTCCTCGAGCGCTACGGCCCGGGAGCGGCGGTACCCGTCCTGGACGCCGTCGAGCAGCTCGGCTACCCCGCCGGCTACCTCGGAGCAGCAACCGCGCCGCCGGCTCCGATCCTGACCACCCGTGACAGCCGGCTGCTGAAGCTCGCGTACACCGCCGCGACGAGCCACCGACACGAGGTCCGGCTCGACGACGCCACGATCGACGAACTGGAGGTGGCGGGTCCCGACAGGCCCGTGCAGCCCAGCACCGAGGTGACCGTGCGGATCCACGCCGAGAGCCGATCGGCCCTGGAGCAAGGTGAGTTCACGCTGCATGTCGTGGGGGTGGCCCGTGCTGCCGGAACGTCCACCGGGCGCTTCCTCCATCTCCTCGACGACGCCGACCGCCGCCGGATGACCGACGTCTACGCCGGCCTGCCCGGCGTACAACAGGAGGCGCTGCTCGCGGAGATCGGTACCACTCCGCTGTACCTCCGCTCGGCGAACGTCGCGCACACCCCGCGGACCGCGGAGTGGGTGATCCCGCTGGGCGGCCACCACGACCCGGACGCGGGCCGGTTGCCCGTGACGGACCTCGCGGTGACCGCCGACGCCGACCAACTGCACCTGGTCTCGGTCTCCCGTCGCCGCCCGGTGCACACGATGCTGCTGAACGCCGTGGATCTGACCGAGCACACCCATCCGCTCGCGCGGTTCCTGATCGAGGCACCGGTGGCACTGACCGTCCCGTGCACCGGGTTCTCGTGGGGAGCGGCCGTGTCCGGCCTGCCGTTCCTCCCCGCACTCCGCCACGGGCGCACCGTGCTGTCCCCGGCCCGCTGGACACTCGGCCACGACGACCTCCCCGGCGCGCGCACGCCGTGGCCGCGGTGGGACGAGGCCATGGCCGCCTGGCGTCGCGAAGTGCGCCTGCCCGAGCACGTGTACCTGGGCGACGGCGACCGGCGTATGCACCTGGACCTGGCCCACCCCTCGCACCGGGTCCTGCTCCGAACCCACCTGGACCGCGACGGCAAGGCGCTGCTCCGCGCCGCACCGAGCCCCGGGGACCTGGGCTGGACCGGCGGCCGTGCCCACGAGATCGTCGTGCCCTTGGTCGCGGTGGACCGGACCCGCCCGCCGGTCCGTGGCACGGGCCACGTCGTCGGCCGGGAGCACGGTCGTCTCCCCGGCTGCGGCGACCTGCTCTCCGTCCGCTTGCACGGACACCGCGACCGGCAGGACGCAATCCTGACCCGTCATCTGCCGTGCCTGCTGCGGGAGTTGGGCGAGCCCCGCTGGTGGTTCGTCCGCCACCGCGACCCCGAGGACCACCTCCGTCTCCGGCTGACCTGCCCGCCCGGTTCGCTCGGCACCGCTGTCGGGCAGGTCGGCGAGTGGACCCGGCGACTTCGGCACGCGGGCCTGATCACCCACGCGAGCATGGACACCTACCATCCGCATACCGCCCGCCACGGCGGTCCGGCGGCGACGGAAGCGGCCGAGGACTACTTCGCCGCGGACTCGGCCGCCGTTCTCGCCCAGCTGACCGCGCTGGCCGGGCAAGGCGCTCCCGACGCCCGCGCGATGACCGCCGCGAGCATGGTGGACATCGCCGTCGGCCTGCTGGGCGACGACGCGAAGGCGATGCGCTGGCTGATCGGGCACACCCGGACGGACAGGAACGCTCCCTCCAGAGCGGTCTACGACGAGACCATCGCCCTGACGACGGCCTCCCTCACGTCCCGGGCGTCCGGTTCCCCTGCGCCGGACGCGCGCGTGGCAGCGAGCTGGACCGCGCGGCGCGCCACGCTGGCCGCCTACCGCACGGCGCTCCACGGCGCGGACGCGCCGCTCCCGCAGGAACTGCTGCCGGACCTGCTGCACTTCCACCACGTCCGCATGTGCGGGCCGGGGCTTCCCGAGGAGCGCGCACACCTGCACCTGGCCAGGGCGGCGGCACTGAGCTGGACGGCACGGACGAACTGACGTGTCCCGCACGGCCGGGCGGCGACGTCCACACCCGTCGCGGTGCGCGACGGTGCATCCGGAACCGGATGTGAACCGGTACGCCCCGGCCCGCGTCGAAGGGGCATGCTGGTGTGCGGACACGGAGGCCGGGAGGTGCCGGGATGCGGTGGTGTGCCGGAGTGTGGACGGTCGTCGGAGTCGCTGTCCTGGTGGCGTGCGGCACGTCGGCGGGACGGTCGCCGTCGTCCTCCTCGTCGGTGAGCCCGACCGGACGGAGCCCGTCCGCGGCGCCCTCCGGGACGTCCTCCGCGTCGCCGGTGAACTGTGCGTCCGGACGGGTCGAGGTCACCGTGAGCCCTGGTCACGCGGTCGTGCAGCGGCTGTGTGTGCGGCCGGGGACCGTGGTGTCCCTCGTCCTCGAACCCCGTGTCGACGACAAGAGGTGGCGTGCTGTGCGGAGTTCCGCACCGGTCTTCGCCGTGGTGTCCGGATGGAAGGCGAACACCGACGGTACGGCTCGTGCCTCGGTGCGCTGCGCGGGCACCCGCGGCGGTACCGCCAACATCACGGCGACCGCGAAGGCACCGGACCTGGCGGGCGCGCCGCGTGTCGTCTTCACCCTCGACCTGCGCGTGGTGCCGTACACGACGCAGGGGTGACCCCGGGCAACCCGGGACCACCCCTCCAACCGCCTCTGCCTCAGCGGAGTTTGCGCACGTCGATCGTGTAGATGCCGCGGCCGTGGGTGGCCGCGTACAGCGTCCGGCCGTCGGGGCCCAGCTTCAACTGGAGTACGGCGACGGCCGGGAGGTTCCCGACGCGCTCCCAGGCCGTACGGCCGGGCCCGCGGTAGACGACGCCGAGGTCGGTGGCGACGGCGAGGCCGCCGTTCGCTGTGACGACCGCGGAGTTCGTCGGCACGTCGGGGAGGTTCCTCGAGATGTCCTTCCAGGTGGTGCCGCCGTCGGTGGACTCGAAGACATGGCCGACGCCTGCGCCGGGGCCTTCGGTCCAGTGCCGCGAGAAGCCGTTGACCGCGAGGTAGACGTGGTCGGCGTTCTTCGGGTCCACGGCGAAGCCGGCGAGATAGCGGTTGGGTACGGTGCCGTCCGCGCCGCCGGGGAGGGCGATGTCGTGCCAGCCGGTGCCGTCCGCGTTGCCGACGGAGATGCCGCGGGCGAAGCCCTGGTTGTTGCAGGGGCCGCACCAGGCCGCGTACACCTTGCCGCCCGAGGCCGCGACGGCGGTCGCCGTACGGCCTTCCCCGAGGTCGTAGACGCTCTTCCACTCGTCGCCGCTGCGGATGGCGTATCCGTGGGTCTGCACCCACACGTGACGGCCGCCCGCGATCCAGGTCGAGCTGTTCTTCAGGTCGGCCGTGATCGGGGCGATGAAGCGGGCCTCACCGGTGGCGTTGTCGGCGGGAGCCACGTTGTACGACGTGACCTTGCTGGGGTCGTTGACCCAACTCCCGTCGTTCACCGCGCAGTTCTGGGTCACCTGAACGGCGAGGTAGACGTACTCCTGGGCGATGTCGCAGCCGTTGGCCGGGTCGGTGAGCGTGTCGCCGCCGTCGCCGCCGAAGTTGGAGCCCATGACCTTGTCGTTGCTGCGGAGGATGGACTGGCCGTTGTCCTGGAGGCCGCCGGTGACGGAGACGCCGCCGTACGTCAGGTCCTTGCCGACGCCCACCGAGTAGTACTGGAGGGTGTCGATGGTGCCGTCGTTGAGCGAGGTCCAGTCGGTGGCGTGTCCTGAGGCGTCCTGGGAGCCGTTGAGGGGGCGCTTGTAGGCGCCGCCGTCGTTGCCGACGTAGACGAAGCTCTTGCCGTGGTAGCGGCCGATCGCGACGCCGTGCTGGTCGGAGTGGGTGGTCTGGCTGCAGTCGCCGGTCTGCTTGGCGGGGTCGATGCTCCAGCAGGGGAAGCCGAAGTTCCAGTACGGGCCGACGGTCGACCAGGTGGAGCCGCCGTCCTTCGTCTCGTAGACCTCCTCCAGGCCCGCGTACACGTGCTCCGCGTTGGCCGGGTCGACGGTCAGGAACTGGTTGTACCAGGCCTGTACGCCCGGCATGTAGCCGCTGGAGGTGAGCGCCGAACCGTCCGCGGCCAGGCCCTTGTAGTCGGCGATCTTCGTCCAGGGGCCGGTCGGTGCACCGGACTTGGAGACGTAGATGCCCTCCAGAGCGCTGTCCGGGTTGGTGTTGAGCTGCTCGGGGGACTGGTCGATGGCGTAGTAGCGCGAGCCGTCGGCGGAGCGGGCGAAGGTGACGTTGCCGATGTCGTCCGGGTCGGCGGGCAGGTCGCCCAGGCCGCTCGTGATCCGGGTCCAGACGCCGTGCACCTTGGTGTAGAAGCCGTTGTAGTCGTCACCGCTGCGCCAGCCGACCGCGAGGACCACCTTGGAGGGGTCCTTCGGGTCGATCGCGATGTCGTTGGCGATGTTCTTGTACGCGGCCGAGTCGTCGTTCGCGAGTGAACCGCCCGGCAGATAGGCCGGGTTGGGCGCGAACTCCAGCTTCCAGGCGCCGCTGAGCCTCTTCGCGGAGTGGCTCCACACGCCCTCGCTGGTCGCGGCCCACACCTTGCCGCCGCCGAAGCGCAGCTCGTGGATGGTGGTGGATTCCAGTTCGTCGCCGCCGACCCGACTGCGGGAGGAGAACGTGCCGTGCCGGGGGTCCGACAGGACGTAGACGCCGCTGCCGAGATAGGCGTCCGCGTTGGTCGTCGCCTCGCCGGTGCCCAGCCACAGCCGCCCGGCGCCGTCCAGCGCGAGCGCGCCGGTGGACTGCGAGGACAGCTTGTCGCTGATGGGCTGCCAACGGCCGCCTCCGGTCCGGGACCGCCATACGCCGCCGCCCGCGCTGCCCGCGTAGACGTCCCCGTCGTCGTCGGCGGACATCGCGGCCATCCGGCCGGTCACATTGCCCGAACCGCCACTGGAGTTGGAGTCGTAGTCGCGGTAGCGCGGGTCGTCGGAGTTGTACGGCAGGTTCGTGATGTTGCGCCAACTGCCGCTGGTAGCGGGCAGCTTGGTCAGGCTCGTCCAGGCGGCGCCGTACGCGCCCGGTGCGACGATGCCGGGCGAGGTGCGGGCCTCGGCGTACTGGTCCGCACCCTCGGCTATCTCGTCGGCCTCATTGCCGTCGTCGTCATCGGCCTTGGCCTTCGGGCTGACGCCACCCACCGACTGCCCTCGTTCGGCGGCCAGTTGAGCAAGTGCGCGGACCCCGAAGGGGCTGCTGCCCGAGCCGGGCGCGGCGCCGGCGGGTATCGCCACCAGTGCGGCGGATGCGGTGATGGCGCAGATCGTGAACCAACGTCTCTTGCGGATCGGTACTGACACCAGGACCTCCCGAGCGGGCACGGATACAGCCGTCGGGGACGACCCGACCACCGGCGACAGGAGATGTCCGGCATTTGGACAGTCCTTGACCAGAACCTGTCACCAGACATGGCCGGAAGCCGACCGGCTCGTCCCGCCCTGGAGCCCTGGATCAGCGCGCCGCGGTCCGCGCGCGGGCGACGACCGGCAGCACACCGGCGAGAACCAGGGCGATGCCGCCGGAGAGCAGCAGCGGAACGTGCCCGTCGGCGCCCCAGGCGAGACCGGCCCACACCCCCGCGAGCAGGACCGCGGCACCGGTGGCGCCCTGGAAAAGGCCCTGTGCGGTGCCCTGTTGGTCGTCGGGGACGAGCGTCGAGATCCAGGCCTTGCCGACGCCGTCGGTACAGGCCGCGAAACCGCCGTAGAGCGGCAGCACCACGAACACCGCCCAGGGGCTGTGGATCAGGCCCAGGCCCAGATAGCCGATCGCGAAGAAGAGCAGGCCGGCGGCGAAGACCAGCGAGCGTGGCAGCCGGTCGGAGAGCGCGCCGGCGGGGTAGGACAGGGCGGCGTAGACGAGGTTGTAGACCGCGTAGACGCCCACCACCCCGGCCGTGGAGAGGCCCAGGTCGTGAGCCCGCAACAACAGCAGCGCGTCGGGGAAGTTGACCAGGTTGAAGGCCAGCAGGATCGCCAGTACACGCCAGTACGGGCGTGGGAGGGATCGCCATGGTGTCCGGACGGCCTTCCCCGCTGTGCCGTCGGCGTTCTCGGGTGAGCCGGAGTGGGGGCCGTCGGCCGACCTGGCGGCGTCATCGGCGTGCTTGCGGGAGCGGGGGTCGCGGACGGCGGCGACGAGCGCGGCCGACGCCACGGCGGGGATCACGGCGATCCAGAACAGCGGGCGCAGCCGATGGTCGAGCGCCTCGTACAGGACCAGCCCCACCAGCGGGCCGACCACCGCGCCTGCGGTGTCGGCGGCCCGGTGCAGACCGAACACCCTGCCGCGCTGCTCCTTCGGCACGCCCTCGACGAGCAGGGCGTCGCGAGGCGCACCGCGCATGCCCTCGCCGAGCCGGTCGGTGACGCGGGCCAGAAGCACCACGGGCCAGACGGTCGCCAGCGCGATCAGCAGCTTGCCCACCGCGGCCAGCCCGTATCCCGCACCGATCAGGGGGCGCCGGTCGAACCGGTCCGCGAGGCGCCCGGCGGCCACCTTGGTGATCGACGCCGCTCCCTCGGCCGCGCCCTCGATCGCCCCGACGGCGGCGGGCGGGGCGCCCAGCACCACGGTCAGGAAGATCGGCAGGATCGGGTAGAGGAGTTCGCTGGCCGCGTCCTGCAGGAAGGAGACCCCGCACAGCACCTTGACGTTGCGGGTCAGCCACGCGGGGCGGGGTCCCGTCGGACGCGGGGTGCTGCTGGGATCGGCCACGGATAAGGGATCTCCAGGGAGCGGGCGAACGCCGTGGGACGTCGGCCGGGGTGGCGGCTGTCGCGCCGCCCGCCACGGTAGCGGACACCGACGCGATCCCGGCCCCGAACTCCTCGAAGCTCGCCGCTCCGCTGTGCGCCGAGGCTGTCGCGGGTGCGTCGGTACCTTCACCGACATGCACGCCTGACGACCTTGCACGGCACAGCCCCGAAGGCCTTCGGGGCTCGGCGTCCCCCACGGGGCCCTGGACCGGCAGCCGGGCGAGGCCCCCGCTTTGGCCCGCTGCCCACGGACCTCGGCACAAAGTGTGCACCGGCCGGGTGGCGCCGGTGGATGTGCCCCGATTGGTGTGGCGGGCATGGCGAGCCGCGTGTTGTCTGGTGGGTGGCACATCGCGGTGTGCCGACAGTACGGCTGACGAGTTTTCTGGAGGAGCACACCATGACGCAGAAGATCTGGTTCATCACCGGTGCCTCACGCGGCTTCGGCCGGGAGTGGGCCATCGCCGCCCTCGAACGCGGTGACTCCGTGGCCGCGACCGCGCGCGACCTGTCCTCGCTGGACGACCTCCGGCAGAAGCACGGAGAACGCCTGCTGCCCCTGCGCCTCGACGTGACGGACCGGGAAGCCGACTTCGCCGCCGTGAAGCAGGCGCACGAGCGGTTCGGGCGCCTGGACGTGGTGGTCAACAACGCCGGCTACGGCCACTTCGGCCTGGTCGAGGAACTCACCGAGTCCGAAGCACGCGCGCAACTGGAGACCAACCTGTTCGGCGCCCTGTGGATCACCCAGGCGGCGCTGCCGTTCCTGCGTGAGCAGGGCAGCGGCCACATCCTCCAGGTCTCCTCCATCGGAGGCATCAGCGCCTTCCCGCTGGTGGGGATCTACCACGCGTCGAAGTGGGCGCTCGAAGGCATGAGCCAGGCGCTGGCCCAGGAAGTGGCGCCGTTCGGCATCAAGGTCACCCTCATCGAGCCCGGTGGATTCGCCACCGACTGGGCGGGCTCGTCGTCGAGCACGTCCGAACCGTTGCCCGCGTACGCCGACTTCCACAAGGAGGTGCAGGAGCAGCGCCGCAAGCGCATCGGTACGCCAGGCGATCCGACGGCCTCCGCCGCTGCCGTGCTGAAGATCGTCGACGCCGACGAGCCTCCGCTGCGCTGCTTCCTCGGCTCGGCGCCGTTGGGCATCGCCAAGGCCGACTACGAGCAGCGTCTCGCGGTGTGGGAGGAGTGGCAGCCGGTGGCTGAGCTGGCGCAGGGCTGAGCCCGGCCGGGGGACTGGGCGAACGGACTGAAGGCCGCGCGCCGACAACTGTCCGTACGTGATGAAGGGGCCGACCGGAGCGAATCCGGTCGGCCCTCCTCCGGGACCACGTCGACATGTCCGTCAGGGTCGCGTCGAGGTCCGACGGGACGATCTCCGAAGTCGACCTTGTGCATCGAGTCGATAGTCCGGGCCTGAGACCTCGGCGTCCAATGCCAGCTCTGTGGGTGCAGGTAGGGGTGTGCTGTAGCGGCCGACCACCGGCCTGGGGATCGAGCGCTGAGGGGTTGTCAGAGGCGGATTGTAGGGTCCCGCGTATGACTTCGATCACCGGCGGCGGAAGCCCGGACGAACGCGTGACGACCTACGCCGACATGCTCCCGAAGGCGAAGCCGGCTCAGGCCCGCAAGGCGCTGCGGGAGTTGGTGCAGGTGACCGACGGCGGTGCCGCGCTGCAGCTGGCGGCACGTTTCGCGCCGATCGCGGACCTCGCCGTGGAGACGCTGTTGCGGCTGTGGCCGACGGCCGCCGATCCGGACGGCTTCGCCGCGGCCCTCCTGGCGCCGGCCTTCCGTCAGGAGGGCCGTACGGAGCTGACATTGAAGCGCGTGACCTCGCTGTCGGGCCTGCGGCACCTCACCATGCTGCGCGCGCTGACGGTGGATCGCTGCAAGGAGATAACCGACCTCGCGGAACTCGGCGCGCTCACCGAGTTGCGTCACCTCGACCTGAACGGCTGTGCGGGAGTCGAGGACCTCAGCCCACTCAGCGGCCTCACCCAGCTCACCCGGCTGAGCCTGCACCGCTGCCGTCCGGTGTCCGACGTCAAGCCCCTGCTGCCCCTGAGCCGCCTGCGCCACCTCGACCTGAGCATGACCCGGGTCACCTCGGTGTCCGACTTCGCGGCCGCGTTCCCCCTTCTTGAACACCTGAACCTGCGCGGCTGTCGGTCCTTCGGATCTCCGGCGCAGTTGTCCGGTCTCACCCGCCTCACCCATCTGGATCTCGGCTGGACGGCCGTCCGCGACCTGACCGGCCTGACGAACGTGCCCGCGCTGGCCGTGCTACGCCTCGTCAGCTGCAAGCAGCTTCGCGACCTGACCGGCATCGCCGCGGCGGCGAACCTCTCCGAACTGGTCATCGAGGACTGCGCCCGTCTCCAGTCCGTCCGCGGTTTCGGCCACCACCCCCGTCTGACGACACTGGAGATCACGGGCTGTCCGGACCTCTCCGACCTGCTCGGACTCTCGGCGCTGACGCACATGACGGAGTTGCGGGTCGCGGGCAGCGAACGGCTGGCCTCCCTCGCGGGAGTCGGGGCTCTGCCCTCCCTGGAGAAGATCACCCTCGAGAACTGCCCCGCGCTCGCGGACTTCGCGTCCCTGGCCGACCTCACCACCCCGTTCCGGCTTCACCTGGACGGGCTGAGCCTGATCCGGGACCTCACCCCGTTCGCGTCCCTCCACGGCCTCCGTGGCCTCGGTCTCGACAACTGTCACGGCCTGCTGGACCTCACCGGCCTCGACTCCCATCACACGCTGGAGGAACTGTCCGTCAGCCATACCGACAGCCTGTGCAGCCCCGGTGACCTGGGCCGGTTGCCGGCTCTGCGGGAACTGGGGTTCAAGGGTCTTCCCTCGCTCACCGACCTCGGCCGCCTGGACGGCCTGACCGCGCTCACCAAGGTCGGTGTGTGGGACTGCCGTGCGCTCACGGACATCAGGGGGCTGGCCGGCACCCCGGTCGCCGACCTGACCCTGGAAAAGGTCACGAGGCTCGGCTCCCTCGGCATCCTGGAAGCCTGTCCTGAACTGCGCGCACTGAGCGTGGAACGGGCCCCGCAACTGATCGACCTCCCCGCTCTTCCCTCCCTGACCCGGCTCTACCTCTCCCGCCTGCCCTGGAAAGACCTTTCGCCCCTGGCCGGACTCAAGTCGCTCCAGTCCCTGCGGATGGGTTACCTGGACGAAGTGACGGACATCAGTACGCTGGCCGGACTGCCCGATCTCTCCGAGCTCCTCTTCGGCGGACACCACTCCCTCACCGAGCTGGGACCCCTGCTCGAACTGAAGTCGCTGCGACGGCTCAACAAGTCACTGCAGATGAACGGACAGATTCTGCAAGGCCGACGCGACCCCGTCCTGACCGAACTCGCGGCACGCGGGATCGCGATCGACCAGCGCTGACACGGACGCGAATGCAGGGGATGCGCGGTATTTCCGCACGCCGGTGGAGCAGCCACGCCGGGCGGCCCAGCCGATGGGTTCCCTGACCGGTCGGCGAACTCCTCGCAGTCCCTCAGGTGTTGGCAGCGGTCGTCCAAAAAAAGTCCGCGGCGAAGTGCATCCGTTCCGGAGGCGCGGCCGGAAGGGACGGTATGGCCCCAACTGGCATGCCCGTTCTGCTCGATGAGGAGCATGATCCGGCAGACGTCGAGACGATGCGTGTGACCTCGCGGCTCGTGCTGGAACTCGCCCGGCCGCCGTCCACCGGCGAGCTCGCTCTCCTTGTGGCTCAACTGCGCGGTCATCTCCGGGTGATGGTCCCCGAAGTCGAGACCATCGCCGCACGCCAGTCGCAGAGCAGTGACCTCGCCGCCTGCCTGGCGCTGGCCTGCGCGCGGGAGGCGAGGCGCAAGCTGACGATTCCCGAGCGGACCTCGCCCGCCGGGCAACTCGCCCTCGCCCTGCGGCTCGCGCGCATCCTGGACGCCCTGTGCAACCACTACGACGCTCTCGACCCGGACGCCGGAAAACGGTGAAGCAGGCGTTCGCGTAACGGACATGGGGCCGTTGGGCGTGCCGCGGCGGCGGACGCAGGAGGCGGGCGTCGGGGGAGTCCCACAACCAGGCGCGGACCGCGCGGAGTCCACGCCTCCAGAACCCTTGACCATATTGGTCCAGGCCAATATCGTCACCCCCGCACAGAACCCCACACGACCCAACACCCCACAACCGTCGTGCCCCTGACGGATGGTCAAGTCCCTGGGAGGACCTGTGGTTTCCCGACGCTCTTTGCTGACCGCTGCCGGTGCCGCCGCCGCCGCGGCCGTGCTCAGCCCCTTCTCGCCCGCCGCCGCGGCGGCCGCGGTCTCCCTCCCCGTGAAACTGGCCAACAACTCCGGCCACGACAACGTCTACGCCTACATCTCCGGCTCCGACAGCAGCGGCTGGCCCGTCTTCGTCTCGGCGAACGGCGCCCTGAACAGGCTGCCCAACCCGTCGTCCCCCGTGACCCCCATCGCCGACTACTCCATCCCGCTCGGCGCCTCCGGTTCGGCGGGGACCACGGTCAACCTGAACGACTACGTCATAGGCGGCCGGGTCTGGTTCTCGGTCGGCCAGAAGCTCCAGTTCTTCGTCAACCCGGGCAACGTACCCGGCCTGGTGCAGCCCGCCCTGGTCAGCTCCGACCCCAACTGGGCCACCAACTGGACGTTCTGCGAGTTCACCTTCAACAGCGCCAACCTCTACGCCAACATCTCCTACGTCGACATGGTCGCGCTGCCGGTCTCGATGGCCAGCACCGGAAGCGGGGGCAACCAGTCGGTCAGCCCGCTGCCCTCAGGTGCCCTCGCCTCCATCGCCTCCGGCCTCCAGGCTCAGCACGCCTCCGACGGAGCACCCTGGGACAGGCTGGTGGTCACCGACTCCTCGGGTGCCGTCCTGCGCGTCATGGCTCCCTCGCACTCGCCGGTCGACTTCGGCGGCTACTGGGACGACTACCTCAACCGGGTCTGGAGCCACTACGCCTCCACCGCGCTGACCGTCAACGGACAGGGCAGCATCGGCTCCTACACCGGAACGGTCTCCGGCGGCGCCATCGTCTTCTCCGGTCTCAACACCAACGGCGTGCCGTTCACCAAGCCGAGCGCGGTCGACATCTTCGGCTGCGCGTCCGGCCCCCTCTACAACTCCGGCTCGGACGCCCGCGGTGCGATCGCCGCGCGGCTGGCCGCCGCGCTCAACCGAAGCTCACTGCTGGTCTCCGGCGGGAACAACCAGCCCGACGGTGTGACACCGTCCCAGTACTACAAGGACGCGATCACCAACCACTACGCACGTCTGGTCCACCAGTACGCCAGCATCGGCTACGCCTTCCCCTACGACGACGTCGGCGCCACCGGCTCGGCCCCCGTGGACGGGCACATCCAGGACGGTGCGCCCACCTCGTGGACCATCACCCTCGGAGCGGGTTCCGGCAGCGGACCGGGAGGCCCGGGCTCGGGCACCGTCAGCGCGTACGGCACCATTCAGGCCGAGTCCTACTCGGCGCAGAGCGGGACCACCACGGAGACCTGCTCCGACACCGGCGGCGGCAGCGACGTGGGGTACATCTCGAACGGCGACTGGCTTAAGTTCTCGTCGGTGGACTTCGGTTCGGCTTCTCCGGGCCAGTTCAAGGCCCGGCTGGCGTCGGGCGCGGCCGCCGGGGTCAGCGGTGCCGTCCAGGTACGTCTGGACAGCACCGGCGGCACGAAGATCGCCGAGATCGACTTCGGGAACAACGGCGGCTGGCAGACCTGGCAGACGGTGCCCGCGAACCTCGTCGCCTCCGCCACAGGCGTCCACGACGTCTACCTGGTCTTCGCGGGCAGCACCTCCGACTTCACCAACATCAACTGGTTCACCTTCACCAGCTGACCCCGGGCCTCCCCGCCAACGGCCTATGCGCGGCCGTGCAGTTCCACCGCCAGGGGCGTGGCGGTGAACATGGAGGAGTAGGTGCCGACCGCGAGGCCGATGAGGAGAGCGAGGGCGAAGTCCGTCAGGGTGTCGCCGCCGAGGACGGCCAGCGCGGTGAGGATGAACGCGGCGCCCATGCCGGTGTTGACGGTACGCGGCAGGGTCTGGAGCAGCGCTTGGTCGGCGATGCGGCTGAAGGGCGCTGCGCGGTCGCGGCGGGCGAGTTCCCTGATCCGGTCGAAGAGGACGACGGAGTCGTTGACGGAGTACCCGATGACGGTCAGGAGTGCGGCGAGGAAGACCCCGTCGACGGGCTTGCCGAGCCAGGCGAAGACGCCGACGAGGATCACGACGTCGTGAACGAGGGCGGCCACCGCAGAGCCTCCCAGCAGCCAGCGGAAGCGCGCCGCGAGATAGCCGAACTGCGCGACGAGGGCGACGGCCAGCGCGATGAGCGCACCCTGGCGCAGCTCCTTGCCGAGGCTCGGGCCGATGGCTTCGTCACGGAGCAGGTCGGCCTTGCCGGTGAGGGCGGCGACGGTTTCGGTGAGCGAGGCCGCCTCGGCGTCGCTGAGCCGGTGGGTACGGACGCTGAGTCGGTTCTCGCCGGAGGTCTGTACGACGGCGCGGGGGAACCCGGCGTCGGCGAGGGCGTTCCGGGCCCGGTCGGCGTCGACGGCGGCGGCCGTGGTGTATTCGACGAGGCGTCCTCCGGTGAACTCGACCCCGTAGTCGAGACCACGCAGGGCGATGCTGGAGGCGGCCAGGACGAGGGCTGCGGCGGAGACGGCGAGCCATCGGCGCGGGTGACGCATCAGGTGCGGATCCGCGCGGGTGATCCGGTCGCGGACGGCGCCGGTGTGCGCGATGCCGGTGATCCGGGGGCGGCGGCGCACCCTGCGGCGCTCCACGGCGTGCTCGGCGAGGACGCGGGTGATGACGAGGGCGCTGAGCATGGAGGCGAGGACGCCGATACCCAGCGTCACACCGAACCCGCGCACGGGACCGGAGGCGAGGAAGAACAGCAGTCCGGCCGCGATGAGGGTGGTGATGTTGGAGTCGGCGATCGCGCTGAACGCCCCGCGGAACCCCGCTGTCAGGGACGCCCGTGGGGTGGGGCGGGAGCGAGCGGCGTACTCCTCGCGGGCCCGTTCGAAGACGAGCACGTTGGCGTCGACCGCCATGCCGATGGCCAGGACGAACCCGGCCAGGCCGGGCAGGGTGAGGGTGGCGCCGAGGGCCGCGAGGGCGGCGTAGGAGACAAGGCCGTAGCAGGCCAGGGCCACGGTGGCCAGGACGCCCACGAGCCGGTACACGGCGATGATGAACAACGACGTCAGGGCGGTGCCGACGGCGGCGGCCCAAGCGCTGGCCGTGATGGCCTCCGCGCCGAGCGTGGGACCGACGGTGCGTTGCTCGATCGTCTCGACCGGCACGGGCAGCGCGCCGCCGTTGATGAGCAGTGCCAGTTCTCGGGCCTCGCCGTCGTCGAAGGTTCCGGTGATCCGGGTGGAGCCGCCGGCGATGCCGGAGCCGCAGGTGACGGACGGGTCGACCTGCGGCGATGAGATGATCTTGTCGTCGAGGACGATGGCGACCCGGCGGGCCGGACTTCCGGCCTGATGGCAGGCGGCCTCACCGGTCAGGCGGGCCCACCGGTCCTGGCCCGGCCCCTTGAAGTCGACGGTCACATGCCATCCGGCGCCGCCCTGCTGGTCGAAGCGGGCGGCGGCCTTGTCGACTGCGTCGCCGGTCAGAGCGGCGGCCCGAAGACGCAGGGGCTGCCCCGCCTCGTCGGCCAGCACGAGCTGCTGGGGGCGTTCGGGCATCGGCTCGGGCGTGGCGCCGGCATCGGACGCCGTGCCGAGCACCTGGTGGAAGGAGAGTTGGGCGGTACGGCCGAGGACGTCCGCCGCCTTCCGCGGGTCCTGTACGCCGGGAAGCTCGACGACGATCCGGTTGCCGCCGGAGCGCGTGATGGTGGGTTCGGCGACTCCGAGCGCGTCGATACGGCCGCGCAGCACCTCCATGGCGCGTTCCGTGGCCTCGCTGCCGGCGTCGGCGGCGTTCGGTGGGCGGGTTTCCAGCACGAACTGGGTGCCGCCCCGTAGATCGAGTCCGAGGCGGACGGGCACGGTGAGCGCGACGTACAGGGACAGTGCGACGGCAGCGAGGGCGATCAGCGCTCTGGTGCGCCGGGATCGTTTCACGGCGGGCCTCCGGCAGACAGGCCGCGGCCGGCACTGCGACCGCGGTCAGGGGAAGGAGAAGGAAGGGAGAGGTTCGGGTGTCGGAGAGCGAGGGGGTGCGCGGGTCCCAGGGCGGTTCGTCGGCCGGTCGGACGATGCCGCGTGGGGCACGGTCGGCCGGGTCCGCGAGGGCCGGAGCAGGTCCGCGGCCGTGACGTGCGCCGCCACGGGAACGGCGAGCGGTGGTGAAGGACGCTCACCGGTCGTATCGCGCGGACTCCGGGCCACGGTGGTGGCCACGGCCGAGTCCACGTCGTCCGCGTAGGAGAGCGGGTGGGCCGACACGGTCGCGACGGCGGCGCGCACCGTGCCGTCGCGGGGATGAGGGCACGGTACGGCGAGCAGCGTGGTGAGGACGGCGAGGAGGACGATCCGCACGACGGTCCGGAGCGAGCCCCCGGAGCAAGGGGCGTTGGGCGTGATGCGTGCCATGCCCCGTCCCCTTCGCATGTCGGTGGCGGTCGGCCGGGAGCGCCCGGAGGCCTCAAGGCACCGGCCGGGGAGTGGGCGGCCGGCGCCTTGAGGCGGTCGGCGGGTCAGGCCTCGATGAGGCCGACGCGGATGGCGTAGCGGGTGAGCTCCAGCCGGTCACGCAGACCGAGCTTGGACAGCAGGTTCGCCCGGTGCCGGTGGACGGTCTTGATGCTGATGAAGAGCATCTCCGCGATCTCCTTGGACGAGTGGCCCTCCGCGACCAGCTTGAGAACCTCCTCCTCGCGCGGGGTCAGTACCTGGTCGGGCACTTCCTCGCCGTGGCGGACCCGGTCGAGATAGTGGCGGATCAGGGCGGTGACCGCGCCCGGATACAGGAAAGGTTCGTCCCGCATGGCGGCCCGGCAGGCGGCCACCAGGTCGCGGTCGGCCACGGACTTCAGCACATATCCGCTGGCCCCGGCCTTCAACGCCTGGAAGAAGTACTGCTCGTTGTCGTGCATCGTCAGCATCAACACCCGCACCCCCGGCTTCAGGGCGACGAGTTCGCGGGCGGCCTGCAGACCGGTCATGCGCGGCATCGCGATGTCCAGCACCGCCAGGTCCACCTCGTGGGTGCGGGCCAGCTCGATGGCCTCCGCGCCGTCGCCGGCCTCGGCGACCACCTCGAGATCCGGTTCCCGGTCGAGGATGAGGCGGACTCCGCGACGTACCAGCGCATGGTCGTCGGCGAGGAGAACGCGGATCGCGGGGGCGTCGGGCGTGGTCATGGCTGCTTCCTGGGTACGGGCACGGTCAGCCGGATCCGCGTACCGGCCCGGGGCTGGGAGGTGACGTCCAGCGTGGCCCCGATCAGCAGGGCACGCTCCCGCATTCCGCGGATGCCCGCGCCTTCGCGGGCCACGCCGGTGCCGCGGCCGTCGTCGACGACGGCCAGCACCACCGTCTCGTCGGTGTGCCGCAGAGTCACCTCGACCTGGTCGGCCTCGGCATGGCGGGCCGCGTTCGTCAGGGCCTCTTGGGCGACGCGGTACAGGACGAGTTCCGTCTGCTGATCCAGTTCGGGGAGACCGGAACAGAGACCGCGGACGACGCGCAGTCCCGCGTGGGTGGAGAACTCCGTGGTCAGCGAGGTCAGCGCGCTGACCAGGCCGAGATCCTCCAGCACCCCCGGACGCAGCCGGCGCACCAGTCGGCGCACCTCGTCCAGACTGCCCCGGGTGATCTCCTGCACCTGCCGCAGTTCGCCCCGCAGGGGGTCCTCGGCCTCGGTGGCCGCCCGCTCCAGGGCCAGCAGCACCGCGGTCATCGTCTGGCCGACCTCGTCGTGCAACTCCTGGGCGATACGACGGCGTTCGGCCTCCTGCGCGGTCAGGACGCGGGCGTTGCTGGTGGCGCGTTCGCGTTCGAGGCGCTCGATCATGGCGTTGAAGCCACGGATCAGCTCGGCGGTCTCGCCGTGCCCCTGGGCCGGCAGCCGCTGCCCGGGGCGCAGCAGATCCACCGTGGTCATCAGCCGGGTGAGCCGGTCGAGCGGAGCCAGTCCGATCCGCAGCATCGCCGCGTTCGCGACCAGCATGACGACCAGGCCGGCCACGAGGATCACCGCCTCGGTCAGCACCACCGGCACGGACACCGTCACCGGAGCCCACAGCAACAGCGCGGTGGCGCTGCCCAGCACTACCGCGTTGAGGGCGAAGCTCCGCCAAAACAGGGACACCGGAATGACGCCTCTCTTTTCGACACGGCCTGGTCTCCAGTGTCGGTCACCGCACACCCCGAGCGGGACGCGCCTCCAGGGGCCCTGACCGGCCCGCTTCCCAATCTGCCCGCTGCCGTACGCCACGTCGATGGGGTCCGGTACCCATTTGGCGACCGTGGCCTGCCCATGCCGGGGTGAGCCCTGGGCCGGGCCGTAGATGGTCATCGCGCCCGATGGGTTTCACGTCGGCCACCGACCACGCTGGAGGCACCGGAGCACCTGAGGTGCCCTCCGACCCTCGACCCGACCACACAGCGGCGCGACGCGCCCCGCCGAAAGAAGGACCCGCCATGTCGCTCGACACGCCCCGGACCGGGACCCGCTCCGAGACCCGCTCCGAGCGGCTGACGGCCCATGAGGCCCGCCAGCGACTGGAACACGAACGCGCCTCCCGCCTCACGCAGTTGCAGGCCGTCGACGAGGCGGGGCCCGACACGGGAGAACAGCTGATGTCCGCGCAGAAGGACACCATCCGGCGGGTTCTCGCCGAGGTCGATGCCGCGTTCGCCCGCGTCCAGGACGGAACCTACGGCAGCTGCCGCGGCTGCTCCCGGGCGATCCCCGTCGAACGCCTGGAGATCCTGCCGTACACGAGCTTCTGCGTCCCCTGCCAGAGGAACGCCGGCTGACGACCGGCCCTCCGCCATCCGTCTCCCGCCCTGCCCTAGGGGTGAAATGGTGAACCAGCAGACCACCGACGACCGCGGCAGCAACCTCTCCACCGAGGACCTGGCCGCACTGCGCGAGAACCTGAACGAGCAACGCCTGTTCCGCCAGGAGCAGTTGCGGCAGCTCTCGGCGACCGCCACGACCCGGGCCGCCGCGTCACCCGAGCGTCGGACCGCGTCCCAGACCGAGGTCCGGGTCACGCTCGCAGCCTCAGCCCGGTTGGTCCTCGCCGACGTCGAGGCCGCCCTGACGTGGATGGACCAGAACACCTACGGAACCTGCCACCTCTGCCGCGGGCCCGTCGCCCTCGTACGACTCATGATCGTGCCGCAGGCCCGCTACTGCGCCCGCTGCCAACAGGTCCTGGAGGCCGGCCGATGACCAATCCGCCGGTACCTCGCCCCACGTCCGCCCGTCACCGACCGTGGCCCTGGTGCCGGCACTGCTGTGGCATCGCGCTCGACCTGGGCAGCGCGCGTACCCGTGCCTGGCTGTCCGGGCGGCGGACGATCATCGACATGCCCACGGTGACCTTCCCGGGCGCCGGCTCCGTGTATCCCATCCAACGCGGCTGCATCGTCGACACCCCCGGCACGGCCCGGATGCTCAACCGGATGCTCGGCCACCGCCTGCCCCGCTTCGGCCGTCCCGTGGTCATCCTGACCACGCCCGTCCTGGGCGCGATCGCCTACCGGACCGAGGCCCGCACGGCGGTCGAGATCCTGCGCCCGCGCACGGTGCTGACCGTATCCACCGCGCGCGCCGTGGCCGTCGCCGTGGACGCAGACCTGACCCGCCCGCTGCTCGTCGTGGACCTCGGCGCCCATCTCACCGAGGTCGCGCTCCTCGCCGACGGAGCGGTCGTCGACGCCCGCCATACCGCGCTGGGCACCAGCGACCTGGACCGCGCCACCCCACCCGCGCAGATCGCGGACGCGGTCGTCGCGATGGTGACCACGATGCTGGAGGAGGACCCCGGTCCACAGGCGCTCGACGCGCTGCGGCGGGGCGCGCTGCTCGTCGGCGGGGGAGCCCTGCGTCCCGAGATCTCCTACCGCCTCGCCCGCCGGCTGCACACCCCCGTCCAGCCGGTACCCGCCCCACAGACCGCAGCGGTCCGAGGCGCCGCGAAACTCCTCCAGGCCGCCCATGCCCACCCGTCCACCAGCGCCGTCATCGACGTCACTGACGTGCTGCCACGACTTGTCTGACGGAGCCGTCGTCGACCGGGGGCGGTTCGCGCGGACCGGGTGTGTGCGGCGGTAGGGCTGAAGGTGGGGGAGGGGGGAGGGGAGGGGACGCCGGGCGTGCTCCGCGAGCCATGCCGAGTTGGCCACTCACGCCTCCTCTACGGCCCGGTCCTGCCACGAACGCCCGGCGAAGTGAGCACGTTCGTATGGTGCGTTGGGAATGCGCACAGTTCGTACGGAAGGAGAAGCGCCGTGGCCCGCGCGGCCTGCTGTGGCGACAACGGCGCAACTCCCTTGCGCCGCAGCACCGATCGCGTGCAGGCATGGCCTGTGTCAGGAACAGCTCATCGCGGGGGCGAAGGTGTGTCACAGACCAGACCTGAGAGACAGGCATTCCGGTAGGAGGACTCGTAAATGCGTTCACCGGCGGTTTTCGCGCTGGACAGGGCTCCGCAAATGGCAAGGGCCGCGACAAGTTGGGTGACGGCGACCACAGGTATCCGGCGGACTCCAGCTACAACAGCCGCAACCAGGGCGGCTGCCGCCACGAACAGAGCCTTCTGCAGATAGGGACCCGGCGGTGCGCCGTAAGCCTGGTCGCCAAAGGACGACCAGTAGGACGCAATCCAGAAAAACCAGATCATTCCAAGAGCCCACAGCTCCAGGACAACCAGGCCCACGGACACGGCCACGGCTCGACCAGTACGTTCAGGATCTGTACTCACCCGGCCAGAATCATCCGACAGGCAAGGGGTGTCATGAGTACCCGTACTTAAGCCGCAGCTCGGGTGAGGCTAGCTCCGGCAGTTGAAAAGCCGCGCGGTCGGACCACCTATGCGCGCGGGCTGCCCGGGCTTGGCTGGTCGTACGGGCGTGTCGGCCCGGAAGCCGTGTCCGCAGTACGGCGCCTCCGCCTTGGCTACCACCCTGCTACCATTCGAACGTGACTTCCGTGAAGAAGCAGACGCAGGTCAGGCTGGAGGAGGACGTGCTGGAGGCCGGTAAGGCCGCCGCGCGTGCCCGGAGCCTGGACTTCAACAAGTACGTCGAGCGGCTCATCGTCGAGGACACCACCGGCGCCCGCGCCGCCGGCATGGCGGCTGCCCAGCGGCTCATCGACGAGCACGGTGACTTCCTCGACGATCTGGAACAACAACTCGACGCGCCGTACGCCGATCGGCAGCCAGGCGCTGCCGCGTGATCCTGCACGTCGACGAATCCTGGATCCTCGAAGTGGCGGAACGGACCGGGCACCGCGACCCTGCCCCTGACGACTACGGCGTGCCCATCGCCGCCGTCGCCCGCCACCGCGGGGAACTCCTCGACACCCCCGTCTACAACGGCCCCTACGCCCGCGCCGCCGCCTTGGTGCACACCCTGGGCCGCTGTCGCTGGCTGGAGCGCTCCAACCTCACCATCGCCTGTGCCGTCGCCGTCATGTACCTCGAGGCCAGCAACATCCCCGTCAGCCCCACCCG
The DNA here is from genome assembly GCF_036187565.1 of Streptomyces sp. NBC_00252. Classification (NCBI taxonomy): domain Bacteria; kingdom Bacillati; phylum Actinomycetota; class Actinomycetes; order Kitasatosporales; family Streptomycetaceae; genus Streptomyces; species Streptomyces sp. NBC_00252. The sequence goes on from NZ_CP108087.1 coordinate 9,948,406, forward strand.
CGAGCAACTCACCGCGCTCGCCCATGAGTTGAACAACCCGCGCTGTACCGCCGACCGGATCGCCTCCTTCCTGCGCACCTGGAAACCCTGAGTTCCGGACCGGCCCCGAGCGCCTGCGGATCCTGCGGGAGGCCCTTTCCCCGACCGAGGAGACTGCGCGGGAGGGGATGGCCGCCAGGACTACTTCGGTAATCAGACCGCGAGTCCGTATACCGGACGAAGACGACCGTGCGAGGCAGTCATGGGCGTGTGCCTCTACGACATCGACCTCGTACGTCGGCGTGAAACTCCCCTGGCGTTACGGGAAACGCGTCGTTCGCCAGGGAGGATCGAGCGATGGATTCGTGCAAGTCGGCGCCCACCAGTCTTCTTCTTTGTGGGCTCTTTAGTCAAAGATCATTGTTTGTTTGAGTAAGTGATCTTTACGATCCTCCGGCATGGATACGCCCACATCGGGGAGCGAATTCCATGAAATATGGAGGCACATTTGTACACGCCTTGCACCGTCGGCTGGTGCACATGGCTGAGCTGACCAGGGTCCGTACGGCAGTGACGATCGTCTTCGCGCTGGGCGTTTCCCTCGTCACTGGCTGCACAGCGCACTATGTTCAGAGCTCACCGCGCAGAAATCCGACCGTCTCGGCATCGCCTTCCCCTCGTTCTTCTGTCATTGGTCTGACGAAGACTCCGCCCGACATCTTCGGTTCGGCCAAGGCCCTCATCCGGCTGGCGAACAGGACAGGGTCGGAAGAGGTGGCCGTGATCGGGAACATCAAGGCGGGGACGGTTGCGGTGGCGACCGAATGCGCCGGCGAGGGGAAAACCACCATAGTCATCGGGAAACTGGCCAGCTATACCATGCCGTGCGCGGCCGCGCCCTCGACGACCTACAACGAAATCGGCTTGGGCAGCAGCAGGCGCCAGGTCAAAATCACGGTGACGGCCAGCCCTGGAGTCCACTGGGCACTGTCCGTCGGATGGCGCCCTGGATTCCGGCGTCCGTCCTGAACAATTCGGCTCTGCGGATTGGCGCGCCAGGGATGTCACGACTACTCAGCGCCAGTGCGTCAGGTACTCGGCAACGCCCAGGGGCCACCGGCTGCCGGGTGCGGGAACCCGACGGCGGACGGATACCGATCCGGCCCGTCATCCCTGAGTCCTACCCTGCCCTCCGCGCTGAGCCGAACAGGGCACCCGGCTCAGCAGTTCCGGATCGAGTACACAGGTGACCAATTGACGGCGTAGACCGCGTTGTCGGCCGGGACGGTCTGCAGGAGGCCGCCGCCGGAGCCGTAGAGACTGGCGACGGCGCCTCCGGTCTGGCTGTTCTGGGCCTCGGCCCAGTCGGTCCAGTTCGAGAGGGTGTAGCGGTTGCAGGAGTAGAAGAAGAAGATCTTGAACTTGCCGGCCGTCGGGTCCCAGACCGAGGCGCAGAAGTAGCCGCTCTGGCAGTACACGCCCCCGCCGGCACCGGCGTAGGCCGTGCGGACGGCCGGGGAAGTGGAGGGGGCCACGGCCAGGAGCGTCGCGGGGCGGGCCGTCCTCGGCGCTGCGGGCATGGTCATGACGTGACCGGAGGAAGTTCCGTGCGAGGCCGGGGCGGCTTGCGCGGTTCCGGTGGTGAATAGGGCCGCCCCCACGGCGAGGGCGGCGCAGAGTCCGACAAGTGAGCGCTTGGTACGCACGGTTCGGCAATCTCCTGTCCGGCATGGCTGAGTTCGCACATGCTCAAGTCGTGGTTGTCCCGGGTCCGATGACCGTGTCCGGTTCGGTCGTGGCCGTCATGTGTCGCCGGACCACGGTGGCGTCCGGTGCGGGCGACGTCAACGACGCCCATGGGCCGTACTCATGCCGTCCCGTGGGCTGATCATTCCTCAACTGGACTGTAGCCAGGGTTAGTTGGGGCTTCGTGGGCGTGATGTGGTCGTGCCCGGGGTCGGCGGCCTTTCGAGGAGGTTCGAAAGGCTTCTGCCGGCCCACGCGATCGGCGATCGTCGCGGTCAGGGCACGTTCCGTGCCGCTGTCCCAGATGTCCCGCTGCCGTCTCGACGGAGGTCTCATCCATGCGCGCGAAGCGCTCGCTGCTCGGCATCATCGGCGCGATGGTCTGCTTGCTGATGGCCGTCTTCGCCACCGGTCCGGCACAGGCGGCAACCGCCTCCGGCCCTCGTACCAGTGACCATGTACAGGCCGCGGCCGCCGTCTCCCCGACGATCTCTCCGTCCACCACCGTCAGCTACCGCACGGACGACCAGACGTTCACCTGCTCAGCGGGGAACCTCTGCCTCGAGGTGTGGGACCAGACCGTGTCCAAGTGGAAGATCTTCTATCTCTACAACTGCAACCGTTACTCCCTGTCCAACTGGACCGGCAACGGCTACTACCTCAACAAGCAGACCGGGTCGGTCACTTCCTACTTCTACGACGCCAACGGCAACGTGCTGCGCGCCTTCTCCCCGCCGCAGGTGGGCGACCAGGACTGGAACCCCGTCTGGTCCGTCCGCAACTGCTGACACACGTGTCGTGGCCGGCCCCTCCGACGGTGGCCGGCCCCGACGCGTTTCCGCTGCGGCCCGTCCGCGCCAGGGAGTCGTCCAGGTCCCCCTTCTCCTCACACAGACCGCGCGGCGAATTCGCCCTCGCGGCGGCCTGGTTGGTCCTGACAGCCACGGTGTTCGCCACGGCGGCACCCGCCCGCGCCCGGACACCCTCGCCCACCACCCCGCGCACGTCCTCGGTGAACGTACCGCCGGGCGTCACCGCCGGAATCGCGGTGTACGACCGCCAGACCGGGACCTTCACGGAGCAGTCCAACGTGCACACGCAGTTCCGTTCCGCCTCGGTGGTGAAGCTTCTGATCGCTCTGGATCACCTCTGGGACCAAGGCCCCGGCTACGGCCTGCCCTCGGACGAGCGGGCCCGCCTCGACAGCATGCTGCGCTCCAGCGACGACTCCGCGGCGGACTTCTACTGGACCGAGGACGGTGGCTCGGCGATCATCGACCGGATGATCCCCCGGCTGGGGCTGACGGACACCGCGGGCCCGCCGGCGGCCTACCCCGGCTACTGGGGCTACACGGCCCTGTCGGCGGCCGACGCCGTGCGGATCTACCGCTGGATCCTGGACAGCGCACCGGCCGCCCTGCGGGACATCGTCATGGGTGACCTGAGCGACTCCACCCGGTGCGGCGTCGACGGCTTCGACCAGCGGTTCGGCATCCCGGCGTCGTTCCAGCAGCCCTGGGCGGTCAAGCAGGGCTCGTCCCGCTTCGGCGAGAGCAGCGACTGCGCGGACACGACGGCCTCGGCCTCCGGCCGACGGGTCCCGACCGCATCCGGCGCGGGCGTCGACCTCGCCAGGCCCGCACTGCACACCACGGGAACCGTGGGCGCGGGCGACCGTTCGATCGTCGCCGTCTTCACGCTGCACCCGCAGGGCACCACGTTCGGCGCCGCGTACAGCGCCCTCGACACGCTGGTGCGTTCACTGAACGTCCCCGGGGCCGTTCCGCGCTCCGGCTCGCGGTACGGCACATGGGGCGCCCACGTCTAGGTGCGCGCCGACACGACCACCAGCTCGCAGGCGCTCACCCGGCTGCCCGCCGGGGTCGACGCGCTGATCGGCTGCCAAAGGCAGGGCGTGGAGATCACCGACGGGCCGTCGTCGGCGGTTCACCCGGAAACCGCCTACGACGGCCCGGCGTCGGCCCGCGGACCCGCCACCGGCGAGATGGTTACGGCGGCGGCACGATCACCAGCAGGCCGGCAGCGGGTTGGTCTCGCTGCTGATGGCGGTGTCCTTCATCCAGCCCCACTGACCGTTGTCGGCCTCGGTCCACTCCCAGCGGTAGGGGTGTGGACCACCCACGTATTCGTCGGACGCGCCGCCGTCGTAACGGCAGTTGAACCAGCTGGGGTTGGAGTTCATGTACCCGACGATGCGGCTGGAGTCGGGGTAGGCACGGGCGAGGTCCTTGAAGCCGTAGACCGGCGCACCCGCGCGGTTGTTGCACCACCAGTGGCTGCCGCTGTACCAGCAGCCGGATGCCGCCGAGGCGCTGGGCGCGGTGGTGGTCCCGAGCCCCAGGGCCAGGGCCATGACGCTGATCAGGGCAGCAAGGGTCTTCCGTGTACGCATACGCATGCGAAGGTCTCCAGGGTGCGTTGCAGAAGTGGACCATGGAAATGCGGCCGGTGGCGCTGCACGGCCGGCACCGATCACCCGTTGCAGTTGGGGAGCGGGTTCGTCTCGCTGGCGATCGCCGTGTCCTTCATGAAGCCGAGCCGGCCATTGTCCGCGACCGTCATCTCCCAGCGTGTGGAGTGCGGCCCGCCCACCCATGCCTGGTTGTCCTCCTTGCAGTAGAACCAGCTCGGGTTGGAGTACATGTAGCCGACGATGACGTTCGGGTCCGGGTAGAGGTGGTTGTCCCCGACCGTGCCGTACACCGGTGCGCCGGAGACGTTGTTGCACCACCACTTGTTGGCGTCGCCGCTCCAACACGGGCTGGCGGCAGCCGCGGAGGGTGCGGTCGCCACCGCGACTCCCACGGTGAGCGCCGTGGCCGCCAACAGGGCGGCCGTCCTCCGGGCCTTCGTGCCCGTGCCTGCCCGATTTTCCTTGCGCATGTGCTCCCCCTCGGTTCCACGGGCTGAGTCCGTCCGTCCGAGTCTGGAGCGGTCGCCGTACTCCGGTCATGCCTTTCGACCACGGTCGAAAGGGTTGCTGTGTCCAAGAGCGAGCAGCACGGTCAAACAACCTCTTCCAGGTGAACCCCGGCTCCGGACACCTCACGAACACCGGCACTTCCGTGGCGGTCCGCATCAGCGGCGGACCACGTCACGCTCCCTGGCCGTCCGAAGCGTGCGCGGGCGACAATCGCCTGCATGATTGAGTCCTCAGGTGGCCCGTCCACCTTCCGTGACCTGTCCGCCTTCGTCGCCTGCCCCCGTGTCAACTCCCTTGCCCTGTCCGTCGACGGCACTCGGCTCGTAGCCGCCGTGCAGACGTTGTCCGGGGACGGGACGCGGTTCGTGTCCGGTCTCTGGGAGATCGATCCGGCCGGGGATCGCGACGCGCTGCGGCTGACCCGGTCCGACAAGGGTGAGTCGGGGCCGGTGTTCGGTCCTGACGGGACGCTGTACTTCCTGTCCAGCCGCGCCGCGGACGGCGACGAGGACGACGACGAGGGCGCCGCGGTGTGGGCGCTGCCGCCGCGCGGAGAGGCCGTCGTCGTGGCCCGGCATCCAGGTGGGATCGATGCGGTCACCGTCGCCCGGGACTCCGGTGCGCTGTGCCACACCGGGGGACTGCTGCCGGGTGCCGCCGACGCCGAGGCGCACGGCAGGCTGCGCGCGGCGCGCAAGGACGCGAAGGTCACCGCGATCCTTTATGAGGCCGGGCCGACCCGTGCATGGGACCACGACCTCGGCCCGGCGGAGCCGCACACCTTCGTCCGTTCCGGTGCGGGCGCGGAGCCGGTCGACGCCGGCGGGCAGGGGATCGGTCTGGAGGATCCGGGGGACGCGGCGTTGTCGCCGGACGGCACACGGGTGGCGTACAGCCGGTTCGTGCCCGGGCGGGTCCCGGACGAGCATCGCACCGCCGTGGTGGTGGCCGACGCGGTGAGCGGTGAGGAGATACTCGTCGTCGGTGATCTGGAGCACCTCTACGAAGGGCCGCGGTTCACCCACGACGGCTCAGCCGTCGTGTGCTGCCGGATGCGCTATCCGACGTACGACGACCCCTGGGAAACGACTCTCGTCCGGATCGACCTGGCCGACGGCACCGTGCGGGACTTGCTGCCCGGATTCGACAACTGGCCCGGTGGCGTGGCCTGTTCACCGGTGGACGACACGGTGTTCTTCACGGCCGACGAGCAGGGGCACGCGCCCGTCTTCCGGCGCGATGCGGACGGTGGCGTCACACGCCTGACCGCTTCGGGTACGTACGGCTCGCTGACCGTGGCCCCCGACGGGCAGACGCTCTACGCCCTGCGGAATGCGGTCGACGCGCCGCCGGTGCCCGTCCGGATCGACGCCGGCGTCGCCGACCAGACTCCGGCCGTGCTGCCCGCGCCGGGCGGTGTCGGTCGGTTGCCCGGCGTACTCACCGAGGTGCGCACGGAGGGGGACGACGGGTTCGCGCTGCGCGGCTGGCTCGTGCTGCCCGAGGGTGCGTCCGCCGAAGAGCCGGCTCCGCTGCTCGTCGCCGTCCACGGCGGACCGCAGTCCAGCTGGAACGGCTGGACCTGGCGGTGGAACCCCTGGCCCTTCGCCGCACGCGGCTATGCGGTGCTGCTGCCGGATCCAGCCCTGTCGACCGGCTACGGGCAGATCAACCACAAGCGCGGCTGGGGGCAGTGGGGCGGACGCCCCTACACGGATGTGCTCGCGCTGACCGACGCGGCCGAGGCCCGCCACGACATCGACGCCTCACGTACCGCACTGGCCGGCGGCTCGTACGGCGGATACATGGCGAACCGGGTCGCCACCAGCACGGACCGGTTCAAGGCGATCATCAGCCATGCAGGTCTGTGGGATCTGCGGATGTTCCAGGGAGACACCGACGCGCCCTGGTACTTCCAGCGGATCTTCGGCGACCCGCTGAACCGCCCCGAGCGGTACGAGTCCGACTCGCCCCACCTGGACGTCGCCAAGATCCGCACCCCGATGCTGGTCATTCACGGCGCGAAGGACTACCGCGTGCCCGTCGGGCAGGGCGCCACGCTCTTCCAGGAACTGCAGCGGCACGAAGTCCACGCGAAGTACCTCTACTTCCCGGACGAGAACCACTGGATCCTGAAGCCGAACCACACACGCCTGTGGTACGAGACCTGCCTCAACTTCCTTGACCACCACGTCCTCGGCACCGAATGGCAGCAACCCAGCCTGCTGTGACCGGCATGCCGGACTTGCTGGAAGCGCAACGGTCAGGCCATCACCGATGCCGGCAAGTCCGCCCACGTCGCGGTGAAGGATCGGCCGCCACCACCTCAGCCAGGCGATTCGCCCTGCACCGGCCAGGGAGCGACGACACAACAACACGCCGCCCGTCCCACCGAATCGACGACCGTGCTGCCGACGCGGCGACGGGCACGCGCGCGTCGCCCTGGCCGGGGCCTGCACCGGCCGTAGATTGGCCCACCTGACGTTCCCAGCCCACCGGCGAACCGGAACCCTCCATGCCGTGCAGTGGCCGCGGCTCGCCTCGCCGGTGGGCAAGGGAGATAGTGCTCCGCACAGGTGCGCTGCCTCGACACGCCGGGTCAGATGCAGGTGCGCCGCGAGGGAGCACCGTACGCAGATCGGGATGCCTTATCCGGCCCTCCCAGGCGTTTCCACCACCTCACGGAGTGAGCATGACTGACTGGCACTGGCTCTTCGGCGACCAGCTCGGACCGCATTTCCTCGCTCCGGGCACGGGCGGTCCCGCTCGTGACAGCCAGGTGGTGATGATCGAGGCCCGTTCGGTGTTCCGGCGGCGCCGCTTCCACCGGGCCAAGGCTCATCTGGTGCTCTCCGCGATGCGTCACCGGGCCGCCGAACTCGGCGACCGCGTCCGGTACATCCGGGCCGAGACCTACCGGGAAGGGCTGTACGAGGCGGTCGGCGACGCCTCTGTGACCGTGCACCACCCCACCTCGCGTGCGGCCCTGGGCCTGGTCCGTTCCCTGGAACAGGTACGGCTGCTTCCCGCACGGGGCTTTCTGGTTCCCCAGGAGGCGTTTTCGGCCTGGGCCGATGAGCGCGGCACGGGGCGCCTGCGCCAGGAGGACTTCTACCGCTGGGTCCGCCATGCGCTGGGCCTGCTGATGGACGGCGACAGCCCGGCCGGCGGACGTTGGAACCACGATCACGCGAACCGGGAGCGACCGCCGCGTGGCGCGTCCACCCTCGGTGCTCCCGATCCCTACCGGCCCGATGAGGACGACATCGACGCCGAGGTCCGTGCCGAACTGGACCGCTGGGAGAAAGAGGACGGCATCCGCTTCGTCGGCCGCGACGGACCCCGTCTCTTTCCCGCCACCCGCACCGAGGCCCGTGCCGCGCTGCGCCGCTTCGCGGAGCACCGGCTGGCCGGGTTCGGGCCGCACGAGGACGCCATGCTCGCCGCCGACCCCGTGATGAGCCACAGCCTGCTCTCCTCCTCGCTCAACCTCGGCCTGCTCGACCCGTGGGAGGCGGTCGCCGCCGCGGAGGAGGCCTGGCGCGCAGGCCGGGCCCCCGTGAACAGCGTCGAGGGTTTCGTACGACAGGTCGCCGGCTGGCGCGAGTACGTGTGGCAGCTGTACTGGTACTTCGGCGAGGACTACCGCCACCGGAACGCGCTCGGACATCACGCCCCGCTGCCCGAGTGGTTCCTCGAACTCGATGCCGACGCCGTCACCGCCCGTTGCCTGACCACGGTCCTCGCCCAGGTACGCGACACGGGCTGGACCCACCACATCCCACGCCTCATGCTCCTGGGCAGTCACGCCCTCCAGCGCGGCTGGGATCCGCGTCTGGTCACCGACTGGTTCCACCGCTGTTTCGTCGACGGCTACGACTGGGTGATGCTGCCCAACGTCACCGGGATGTCCCAGTACGCCGACGGCGGTCGCATGACCACCAAGCCGTACACCTCGGGCGGCGCCTACATCCACCGTATGAGCGATCTGTGCGAGGGCTGCGCCTACCGTCCCGGCGACCGTGCGGGGGACCGGGCCTGTCCTTTCACCACCGGCTACTGGTCCTTCGCCCACCGCCACCGCGACCTGCTGGCCGCCAACCAGCGCACCGCCCGCGCAGTGCAGGGCCTGGACCGGCTCGGCAACCTGGAAGAAGTGCTGGCCACCGACCGGCGCTGGGACGAGGAGGCGCCGTGAGCCCGGCGCGCGGGCCGACCGGTTCAGAACAGGTCGGCGGCCACTTCCCGGGCGGCCCGCGCTCCTGAAGCGAGCGCACCCTGCACCGAGCCGGTGGCCCGGTGGTCGCCGCAGACGTACCGCCCGGCGGCCATCCGGGTACGGCGGCTGAGGGGGAGTCCCGGTTCCATGGCGGGCAGTGCTCCGGCCACCGTCCGGGCGGTGAGCAGGTCCCATCCCGCCGTGTCGGTCTCGTAGCATTCGGCGAGCGCGGTCCGCGTCGCCTGTTCCCGTCCCTCGCGGTCGTCGCCGAGCACCGACGTGGCGATCAGCGCGTACCCGTGCGGCGCGTATCCGGCGTGGACCTCGCTCAGCACGATGCTGTTGACGAAGCGCCGTCGGACATCCGTCACGAGAGTCGGCTCGTGCAGTGGCGAGCGGGACGCCAGGTGGTAGTACGTGGTGACGGTTCGGTACGACGGCACGGTCAGGCCGGGTTCCAGCCGGGCCGCCGTAGAGGCGTCCGTGGCCACGACCACGGTCCGCGCGGGGACCAGTCGGCCGTCCTCGAGAAGAGCGCCCTCGTCGGTGAGAGCCGTCACGGGCGACTCCAGGGCGACTGTCCCCGGTGGCAGCGTGGACGCCAGCAGTTCGGGTACGGCCCCCACGCCCGTCGCGGGCAGACAGAGCGTGCCGCGTGCCATGCTCCGCCACAGCAGGTGGAAGAACCTGCCGGAGGTCGAGAGGTCCTCCTCCAGGAACACGCCGGACAGGAAGGGACGGAAGAACCGTTCCACGAAACCCCGGGTGAAGCCCGCCGCTGCCAGCACCTGTCGGGTCGAGGTGTCGCTGTGGCGCCGTACCAGCGCCGCGGGGGCCAGTGCGTCGAAGCCGGTCAGCGCGGCGAGCGCGGCCAGATCACGTGGTCCGGCCAGCCGATCGGTCACGGCACGCAGGGCCTGGCGCGGTGTGCGCGTGGGGTCGGCGAACCGCAGTCGCCGTCCGCCGTCGTGCACGAGGAACCCCGGTGTGAACGCCCGCAGCCGCAGCTCCCGCAGCGGAAGACGGGCGCGCACCTGCGGATAGGCGGTGTTGAAGACCTGGAACCCCCGGTCCACCACACAGCCCTCCACGCGGTCGGTCCGCATCCGGCCGCCGACGCGGTCGCCCGCCTCCAGCACCCGCACCCGCAGCCCCAATGCGCTCAGATCGTGCGCACAGGCCAGCCCGGCCAGGCCGGCACCCACCACGACCACGTCCCACCGCTGAGTCGTCCGCCCACCGCTCAACCGACGCCTCCCGTCCGGCGCGCCTGACAGGGCAGGCACCCCTGATCACATCCATGGTCACCTTCCCTTCCGGCTCACGCAGTCCGGCGGATGCACCAGGACCGGGAGTTCCGACCACCGGCCGTGGCCACGCAGGGCCGCCGCGATCTCGCCATCAGCGGCTTCTCGATCGCTCCTACGACGTTTCGCCCACGCCGGGCCACGGGCGCCCAGTCCGCCGTCGTCCTGGGTGGGGCGCGCGTCAGCTGGCGACGCGGGCCAACTCCGTGGTCACTGAGGATGTTCTGCACCCGAGAGTGGAACGCCGACAAGGCAGGCCCAATGCGATGAACGCCCCGAGCGTCAGACGGCTTTTTGGGGGCGGGTGGTGCCGAGGCGTTCCCAGAGGCCGACGAGGTGCGCGTGCAGGATTTCCTCGGCCTGCTCTGCGGGCAAGTGGCCTACGAGTACATGGGTGGTGAGGCCGTCGGCGAGGGCGAGCAGAGTGCAGGCCTCGTGCTGTGGGTTGGGCGGCGCAGTGCCTCCGTCGGCCGAACCGCTCTCGGTGGCCTCCGTGATGAGGCGGGCGAGGAGGTTCTGGAGGGCTGCGTAGCTGGTTCTCAGCGGGCCTGCGAGTGGCTCGCTGACAGCGGCCTGAGCGACGAACGCGAGCCAGATCCGTGCCTCGGCCCGGTGTTCTTCCCGGAGCAGGGCGATCTCGTCGGCCGCGTGGCCCAGGGCGGTCGCAGCCGACTGGGCCGGGCTTGCGGCCAGGCGGTTCCTCACACGTTCGGTGATGCGGTCGCCGACGTGGTCGACGGCGAAGAGGAGCATCTCCGCCTTGCTGCGGAAGCAGCGCTGAACGGCGCCCAGTGAGACCTGCGCGCGGGCGGCGACGTCGCGCATGCTCACTCCCTCCGGTCCGTGTTCGTCGGCGAGGAGGCAGACGGCCTCGGCGATCCGGCGGCGTCGGCTTTCGTAGTCCACCTGTTTGGGCATGCTCGATCACTCCCCTTATTTCGATACGATCGTATCGCCTCCGGGGTAGGGTCTCGCCCACGAGTACTTCGGCATGGGGACAGGAAGCGCGATGATCAGGCAGAACGCTCTGTGGGCAATGACGGCCGCCGCCCAGGCGACGGCCGTCCGAGGCGGACAGGTATCGGCGGTCGAACTGATCGACGGCCACCTGGAACGCATCGCCGAGGTCAACCCACAGGTCAACGCGGTCACGCAGCTGCTGGCCGAGCGAGCCCGCGAGGCCGCGGCACGCATGGACCGGCGGCGAGCAGCGGGCGAAGAACTCGGACCGCTCGCCGGCGTGCCGTTCACGGTGAAGGAGACCACCCCTGTCGAAGGCGTGCCGACCACACTCGGAACGCCACGTTTCCGCGACTTGGTGGCTCCGGCCGACGCACCCCCGGTTGCCCGGCTCCGCGCGGCGGGAGCCATACCGATCGGCCACAGCAACATGCCCACCCTGGTCCTGGCCGGGATGCACACCCGCAGCGAGCTGTTCGGCGACACCGTCAACCCGTGGAACCGGAGCCGGACCCCTGGCGGCAGCAGTGGCGGTGACGGAGTGGCCGTCGCCACCGGTATGGCCGCGCTCGGACTCGGCAACGATTCCGGCGGATCGGTACGGATCCCGGCCTCGTTCTGCGGCGTGACGGGGCTGAAGCCGACCACCGGGCGCTTCCCCGCCGACCATCGCATCCTCGGGCCGGACGACCCGGGGCCGGCCTCACAGATGCTGGTCACCGACGGACCCCTGGCCCGTACGGTCGCCGACCTGCGGCTGGCGTACGAGGCGCTGGCGGGGACCGACCCACGGGACCCACGAGCCGTACCCGTGCCCCTCTACGGCGAACCGCTGCCGGGGCCGGTCAAGGTCGCGCTCGTTGTCGACCCCGGCGGTCGCGGCGTCCACCCCACGGTCCGCGGGGCCGTCAGGGCGGCAGCGGACGCGCTGCGCGACGCGGGATACGACGTGCGGGAGATGGCGGACGTTCCCCGGCTCGACGAGGCACTCGAGACATACGGCCGGATCACCGTGACCGAATTCGCGCCGACCTGGCCGGTGGTGCGGAAACTGCTCGGCGAGGGCGGAGACCGCTACATCCGGATGGCCATGGAGAAGACCCCTCCGGCGAACGCCGCAGAGCTCACGAAGCTGATGGGGACCTGGCTCGGCATCCGCCGCTCCTGGGCGGAGTTCCTCGACGAGTTCCCGCTGCTGCTCGGACCGGTGTTCACCGAGCCGCCCGTCGAGCCGGGACTGGAGTCACGCGACGAAGCGGGGCGGGAGCGGGTCGCCGAGAGCATGCGCCTGTGCACGGTGACCAGCTTCGTGGGCGTGCCCGCGGTCGCCGTGCCGACCGGAGTCAGCGACGGACTGCCGTCCGGCGTGCAGATCATCGGGCGCGCGTTCCGGGAGGACCTGTGCCTGGCCGCTGCCCAGGAGGTCGAGGACCGCCTCGGCGTGTTCACACCCATCGGTCCTCGCCCCGAAGTCCCGGCTGCCGGGCGGTAGATGGGGCGCCTCGGAGGGCCCGGACTCCGCGGCGGACTCGCTCAGTTCGCCGCAGTGTCGTCACTCGGCCGGTCCGTGTCGGGGGAGTTGAGCGCGGTATGGCCGAGCAGCATCCGGTTGAGCAGCACTCGGGCGCCGCCGCGCACACGGGTACCTTCGACGCTGCCCCGCCGCCGGAGTGCCGGCCGAACGTGGTGGCGGACAGGGTGAGCAGAGCGTCGAGGGAGAGCCGTCGCGGGCGCGAGGCGCGGATCGCGCCCGGCCGGACAGCGAAACGGCACGGCGGTTCTAGGAAGGGCCGGGCTCGCCGCGCGGCGGCAGGCCGGCGGCGCGGTAGATGTCGTCGATGACGCCCATGGTTACGACGGCATCCCTGGCCGAGGTGAGCACTGAAGCGCCGTCAAGGACCGCTGCTGCGAACGAGGACAACTGGCAGGCGTAGCTGGACGGTTGCCGGGCCACCCGTTCGCGCCGGAGTGTGCGTCGGCCCGCGTCGCGGGGGCCGCGGATCGTCAACCGGTGATAGAGCTGCGGCATCAGGAAATTGGTCACCTCCAGCTCGCCCGCCGAACCGATCGCGCGTGCCCGGATCGACAGCACGTGCCGCGACCACATCGAGGCGCGCAGATGCCCGGTCGCTCCACCGGGGAAGACGAGATCGGCCTCCATGGCACGGTCGACGCGAGGGTCCTTGCGCAGCGTCAGCATGCGCGCGCCCGTCACCGCCGGGGTCTCGTCACCGAGGAGCCGGGCGACGTGCACGCTGTAGCAGCCCGCGTCCATGGTGGCGCCGCCCGCCAGGCCGTAGTCGTAGCGGATGTCACTGAAGCGGGGGAGCGGGAAGCACACCTCGGCTTCCACGCGGCGCAGTTCGCCCAGCTCTCCGCTCCGCACGATCTCCCGCATCCGGGCGGCCAGGGCGTGGTGACGGTAGTGGAAGGCCTCCATCACCACCAGACCGGTGCGCGCGTGGGCGGCGTCGGCGGCCTCGGCGACCCGCTCCGCCTCGGCGCGGTTGGCGGTGAACGGCTTCTCGCACAGCACATGTTTGCCCGCGTCGATCACCTTGAGCATCCAGTCCGCGTGCAGGCCGTTCGGCAGCGGCACGTAGACGGCGTCGATCCGCGGATCGGCCAGCAGGGCCTCGTAGGTGGGATGCACCACGGGAATGTCGTGCTTGCGTGCGAAGGCCTCGGCACGTGGCCTGCTGCGAGCCGCGACAGCCGTCACCGTGACACGGGGGTGTTGCCGCGCGGGCTTGATCAGCGCGCTCGGCGCGATGGACGCGGCACCGAGGATGCCGATACGGAGTTCGGTGGTCATGTGGGGAGTGTGGCGCACACCTGTGGAGTGTCTGTCGGCAGGTGTGGAGTGCCTGTCGGCCCGAACTCGGCTTCTGCGAGGTCGAGTTGGGGTGACCGAACTTCTGTGGACGGTCTCCGAACGAGCGGGAGGCCGTCCACAGAGGCAGGTCGCGTGGGCCTACGGCGTGATGCGCAGCGCGTCCACCATCCCGACCGAGGTACTCCGGTTGACGATCCGGATGGTGTGCGTGCCCCGGGTCAGACCGGACCGTTGCCACACCGTCTGCTGCACCTGACGCGCGCCGGACACCTTCAGGTCGACCGTGGCCTGAAGGGCGCCGTCCAGGTAGACGTCGACGGGACCCATGTCCCCGTTGCGCTCCGAGAGGTAGGCGACTCCCGTCCCGGTGAACGTGTACTGGGCCACCGCGTTCACCGTCGTGCTGTGATGGGTGTCGTCGTTGTAGTCGCCGTACCCGCGTGCGCTGGTGGCGTGCCAGTTGCTGTCGTATGTCAACTGGGTGTTGTTCACCATGGGGTGGGGGTTCTGGGACAGGCCGAGAGTGGAGCTGGTGCCGCTCAGCGCCTTCTCGCCCTGGTTGGCGGATCCGGACAGCCGTACGGAGCTGTAGGAGGACAGCGGCTTCGCGGTGCGCTCCACCACGTACACCGCGCCCGCGGCCGTCGAGAGATCGAACTCGGCCGCGCTGGTGGTGAGCACGGTGGCGCCGTCGGAGACCCGGCGGACCCGGAGCTGCTGGGTGCCCCACGGGTTCACGACCCGCGTCGAGTTGCCGTACCGGCTCTTGATCCCGATGTACTTCACCTCGCCGGCCTCACGCTCCGAGCTGACGGTGAACCCGCCCTTGGCCAGCAAGGTGAACCGTCCCACGAACGAGGCGTCGCTCGGCGGCGCGGGGAAAACCCGGATCTTGTCGTTGTAGGACTGCAGGAGCGTCTCGTTGAGAGCCGTCAGGTGCACTCCCAGGTACTCGAAGACGCCGTTGGTGTTGTCGGTCATGCCGTTGGGATAGGTCTGGTACTTGCGGAGCATCGTCTTCATGCCCTGGTAGGCCTGGTCGCCGAGCCCGAGTCGGGCCGCCTGGACCGCGTCGTTGGCCCACACGTTGTCGTACGGGAAGGGGCGGGCGTTGAAGGTGTTCACGGCCTTCTGCTGGTCCGGGAATCCGATGCCGGTGCGGTCGTAGGGCCAGATGATCTCGCCGGCGACGTTCTCGTCGTTGCGGGTCTGGGCGAGGGGTGGCGTGTGCGGGAGGTAGACGTCCGAGGTGGACGGATAGGCGATCAGGCTGTCCAGGATCCGCTGCCACTGCGGACGCAGATCGGCGTCGACACCCAGGGACTGCGACGCGCGGATGGCGAGGGGGAACAGCGTGCGCACCGCCGCGAGGTCGGTGATCGCGTTCGGCACGTTCCAGTAGGTCTCGTGGGCGTTCGAGGTCGCCACGTAGTACTTGCCCGCCGAGTCGACGGAGAGCTTCGCCGCGTAGAACTTCACCACGTCCCGCATGAACGGATAGGCGGTGTCCCGCAGATAGGCGGAGTCATTGGTGTACGCGTACTGGAGGTACATGTTGTACGCGGCCTCGGTGCCCGTCGACCAGATGTTCTTGGTGTAGTCGCTGTTGACGGTGCCGCGGGCGTTGCCGTCCCAGCCCATGGTCTCCGGCACCCACAGCCCGTCGACGTTGTAGCGGGTGTTCGTGTACGCCTTGAGCGCCGCCGCGTTGCGGCTGTAGAGCCGGTTGAAGCCGGCCAGCAGATCGACGTGGTCGGAGGCGAGGAAGGAGTTGTACACATCGCGCTGGTTCCAGTACCAGTAGGCGTTGCTCCACTTGGTCTGGTCGCCGGTGGCGCGGAAGACGCCGTTGATGAAGTGGAATGGGTTGGTCCCGTATCCGCCGGCGGCGATCATGTAGGTGCTCAGGTAGTAGACGTTCTCCAGATAGTCCGCATCGCCCGACAGCCCCGAGTACTGCACGAACGACTTGCCCCAGAAGTCGTGCCACCAAGAGCGGAAGTCGTTCAGTGTCGCGCTGTAGCCACGGCTCCTGGCCGCGGCCAGCGCCCGTTTGGCCTGGGCCACCGAGTCGTGCGAGGGCGCGTTGAGCCGGCTGCTCGCGGTGAACCAGATGGTGTAGCTGCTGGAGGGCGTGATCGTCAGGCGGACCGTGCGTCCGTCGACGACCCGCGCGGTGTAGGGCGTGCCTTCCACCGACGCGGCCAGCGTGTAGCCGAAGTTCTGCGCGTCGGTCTGGCCGCGGCTCAGTCCGGCTCCCGTGGAGTCGGCGTAGGTCGCCACCGTCTTCCAGGTGTTGAGATCGGGGACGTCCCCGCTGTTGCCCAGCTGGGAGGTGTCCCACAGGCTCAGGTCGAGGGTCACCGCCGAGACCCCGGAGCGGGAGTCCTCGACGTGGACGCCCATCACCTCCGAGTTCGGCGCGCCCATCACGGTCACGGTGCGGTTGGCGTCGTACTTGGTGGTCAGCGTGCCGTCGTACAGAGACAGGCGTTGCTGGTAGGTGCTGTAGCCGCTCTCCAGGGCGGGGGAGGTGGAGAGGTTGAGCATGCCCGCGCCGAACGCGGTCTGCTGGGAGGTGTCCACGCCGGACACCTGCATGGTCAGCCCGTTGTTCTGCCAGGCCATGGCGCCCATCCGGCCGTTGCCCACGGTCAGTCCCTGGAGCGGGTTGGTGTTGGGCCGGTTGTAGACGAGATCGTGCTTGGACATGTAGGCGGCGCGGTCCACGCTCAGTTCTCCGGTGGCGGAGTCGAACGCGGCGTCCGTCGTCGCCGCCACGGCGGGTGCCGAGAGGCCGACCGCCGTCCCGGTCATGATGCAGACGACCGCGAGTAACGCGCGCAAGAGTCTGCGCTGTCTCATCGAAGGCCCTCCCTGTGGGTCACGGGTGGTGCATGGATACGGAATGATCCGATGACTGCTTCGATGTGCTCGCCTTCCTGAGATGTGCACGGACATGAGGCATCAGCACGCCGGTCGGCAACTGCGGAGGAGGAACACACGTACAGCAGAAGGGGTCTTCAAGTCGCAGCCTGTGGAGGCCACAGGAAGCCGCGGCTGGCAGGGGTGAGTCGACGTGGGCATGTCCGCGTCACTTGCAGTGAACATCGGATGTATAGCTCGGTCAACAGTCTCTGCTGGATTCGGGTGCATCCAGGAAACATCGTTGTCGGCCGGCTCGATCCCGGTCAGGCGGGGACGCTCACGCGTTGCCGTTCCGCCTCCGCGAGGCGCGCCGACCGTGTCCGGGTGCCGAAGGCGGCCAGGGCCATCGCGCCGAGCAGCCAGGTGCCGGCGATGAAGCAGAAGACGCTCTGGTAGCCGTGGCCGTTGTAGAGCGCGGCGACGATCAGGGGCCCGGCGGCGTTCGACAGGCGGCCGAGGCCGTACGAGACGCTGGTGCCCAGTGAGCGGCTGCGGGTGTCGAAGAGCTCGGGGGAGTAGGCGTAGGCGAGGGCGGTGTAGCCGCGTTCGAAGAGGTTCACCAGGAAGCCGAACACGACGATGAGGACGGGGTTGAAGGTGAGGCCGTACAGCAGGCCGCAGACCGCGATCACCGTGCCGAACGCGACCAGGCACCATTTGCGCTCGAACCGGTCGGTGACCAGGGAGGCCAGGTAGCAGCCGAGTGGTGCGCCGACCGTGGTCAGGGCCACGTAGAAGACGGACTTCTCGACGCTGAAGCCCTCCTTGGCCAGCAGGGTGGGTGCCCAGCTGGAGTAGCCGAAGAAGCCGATGGTCTGTGTCGTCCACAGCACGGTGAGCAGGAGGGTCGGGAGCAGGTACTTCCGCTGGAGGAGCAGGCGCAGCGGTGCCTTTGCCGACGGCTTCTCGGCGACCGGGGGAGCGGGTTCGGGGAGTGGGCCCTTCTCCGCGGCGACGCGTGCCTCGATCTCCCGCAGGATCGTGTCCGCCGTGGCGTGGTCCCCCCTGCTCTCGAGCCAGCGCGGTGACTCCTTGAGGTGCCGGGTGAACAGGACGAGCAGGATGCCCAGGGAGCCCCAGAGGTAGACCAGCCGCCACGACCAGTCGTTGAGGGGTACGACCGCGCTGGCGATGAGGTTGGTGACGGGGGTGCCGCAGATGCCGATGGCGATGGCGTACGCCTGGTACTTGCCGCGGGTCGCCGACGGGTACATCTCGTTGACGTAGACGACTCCGACGACGGTCATCGCCGACAGGCCCGCCGAGGTCAGGACGCGGAAGACGCCCAGGGAGACGAGGTCCCAGGAGAACACCGCGGCGAACGAGGAGAGGCCGAAGAAGAGGGTCGTCCACAGCAGGGCCCGTTTGCGGCCCCACCGGTCGGCGAGGGAGCCCGCGACGATCGCGCCGACGAACATGCCGACGAACGACAGCGAGGTGACGTAGGCGATCTGATCGACCGTCACGCCCCACAGCTTGATCAGTTTCGGTGCGGTGGTGGCGAAGCTGTTGATGTCGGCGAACTCGAAGAAGTAGGCGAAGGCGACGGCGAGCAGGGTGAGTTTGTGGAATCGCGAGACCGGAAGCCGGTTCAGCCGGTTCAGCGCGTTGGCGTGTTGCATGAGCGGCCCTTGTCGAAGTCGGGGAGGAGGGACGGGAGTTGGGGTGTCACTGGTCCTCGTCGGGCCAGTACAGGCGCGTCGGGTTGGCGACGAGGAGCTTGTGGCGCTGGTCGTCGGTGACCGCCACCTGCCGGACGTGGTCGACGAGGAGACCGTCGTCCGGCATGTGGTCGGTGAGGTTGGGATGCGGCCAGTCGGTGCCCCACAGCACCCGGTCGGGGAACTCCGCCACGACCCGGCGGGCGAAGGGGACGACGTCGGTGTACGCGTGACGTTGGCCGTTCAGGGCGGCCGGTCCCGTGACGCTGAGACGCTCGGGGCAGGTCACCTTCACCCAGACGTCGTTGTCCTCGACGAAGCGCAGGAAACGGGTGAACTCCGGCCCGTCCACCGGCCGGGTCACGTCCGGGCGACCCATGTGGTCCACCACCAGCGGAACGGGCAACGACCCGAAGAATCCCTCCAGTTCGGGCAGGTCGGCGCTCTCGAAGTAGAGGACGACGTGCCAGCCCAGCGGGGCGACCTTCTTGGCGATCGTCTGCAGCTCGTCCTCGGGCGACGCGTCCACCAGACGCCGTACGAAGTTGAAACGGACCCCGCGCACGCCCGCCGCGTCGAGTGCCAGCAGTTCGCTCTCGTCGATGTCCGGTCGTACGGTCGCGATGCCGCGCGCCCGCCCGCCCGCCGCTCGGACGGCGTCGACCATGGCGCTGTTGTCCGCGCCGTGGCAGGTGGCCTGCACGATGACGTTGCGGGCGATGCCCAAGTGGTCGCGGAGGGCGAAGAGTTGGTCCTTGCCGCCGTCGCAGGGCGTGTACTTGCGTTCCGGTGCGAAGGGGAACTCGGCCTGAGGGCCGAAGACATGGCAGTGGGTGTCGACGGTTCCCGGCGGGAGCCGGAAGGCCGGTTCGGACGGATTCCCGTACCAGTCGAGCCAGCCGGGGGACTTGGGGGCGAGGGTGCTCATGTGCTTCACCGGCCCTGGCGCTTGAGGAGCGCGTCGAGGCGGGGGTACACGGCGCGGGCGTTGTGCTCCTGGACCGCCGCCAGGTCGTCGGCGGGCAGCTCGGCGGCCTCCGCGTAGCGGCGGGTGTCGTCGAAGTGGTGGCCGGTGCACGGGTCGATGTCGCGGACGGCGCCCATCGCCTCCGAGGCGAAGAGGATGTTGCGGGCCGGGACGACGTCGTAGAGGAGGTCGGAGCCGGGCTGGTGGTACACGCAGGTGTCGAAGTAGACGTTGCCCAGGACGTGTTGCTCCAGCGGTGGCTTCCCGAGCGCCATCGCGAGCCCGCGGAAGCGGCCCCAGTGGTACGGCACCGCGCCGCCGCCGTGCGGGATCACCAGGCGCAGGGTCGGGAAGTCGGCGAACAGGTCGCCCTGGACCAGCTGCATGAACGCGGTGGTGTCGGCGTTGAGGTAGTGCGCGCCCGTGGTGTGGAAGGCGGGGTTGACGCTCGTGCTGACGTGGATCATCGCCGGGATGTCGTACTCCACCATCTTCTCGTAGACCGGGTACCACGAGCGGTCGGTGAGCGGTGGGGAGGTCCAGTGGCCGCCCGAGGGGTCGGGGTTGAGGTTGACCGCCACGGCGCCCAACTCCTCGACGCAGCGCGTGAGTTCGGGAACGCAGGTGGCCGGATCGACACCGGGGGACTGCGGGAGCATCGCGGCCGGCGCGAAGCGCTCCGGATGCAACCGGCCGACGCGGTGGCAGAGTTCGTTGCAGATCGCGGCCCAGGCGGCGGAGGTCTCGAAGTCGCCGACGTGGTGCGCCATGAACGACGCGCGGGGCGAGAAGACCGTCATGTCGATGCCGCGCTCGTCCATCAGGCGCAACTGGTTCGGCTCGATGGTCTCGCGCAGCTCGTCGTCGGAGATGCGCAGGTCCGCGCGGGCCGGGGCGGCAGACGGATCGGTGAGGGAGGCGATCTGCCGCTTGCGCCACGCCTCCAGGGCCGGCGGGGCGGTCGTGTAGTGACCGTGACAGTCGATGATCATTTACGGCGTCCTTCTCAGGCTGCTGGGTGCCGTGCAGCCTGGCCCCGCCCCGCACCGGCGGACGAGAGGGCCGAACACAGAACTAACCTCCCCTTAACACTCCGGCGAGCACCCGGTCGGTGTGGTCTACATTCGGTTGGAGCGGCTCTCCCGAGTGGCCGAAAGGAGGTGGGTCACGTGCAGATACTGCTGGCCGAGGACGACGACGGGGTCGCCGGGGCGCTCGTGGAGGTCCTGTACGACCACGGCCATGTCACCAGACGCGTCCGGTACGGCCGGGACGTCCTGACCTACCACCGCAGCTCCGACCTGCTCCTCCTCGACCTGGGCCTGCCCGACACCGACGGCCTGGACGTGCTGCGCGCCCTGCGGGCGGTCAGCGACATGTCGGTCGTCGTGCTCACCGCCCGCGGTGACGAGCGCTCGGTCGTGCGCGGACTGCGGCTCGGGGCCGACGACTACCTCGTCAAGCCGGTACGCCTCGCCGAACTGCTCGCGCGGATCGACGCCGTCACCCGGCGGACCGCGGTGAAGGACGACCCGACGCAGCGGACGGTCCGCGCCGGCGACGTCGAGGTGGATCTCGACGCGCGCCGGGTCCGGGTCGCCGGGGCCGAGGTCGAGCTGACCACGAAGGAGTTCGACATCCTCGCCGTGCTGGCGGGACGGGCGGGCACCGCGGTCAGTCGTGAGCAGCTCCTGGACGAGGTGTGGGGCGACGCCTACCACGCCGTGTCCCGGTCGCTCGACGTCCATCTCACCCAGCTGCGCGCCAAGCTCGCCCGCCCCGAACTGCTCACCACGATCCGGGGCTTCGGCTACCGCTTCGGGGACCTCGGGAACTGAGGAACCGACGCGTGCGCACCCGGGTCCAGGCAGCTCTGCTGCTGTTCGTCGTGATCGCGGTGGCCGCCTTCGCCGTACCGCTGCTGCTGTTCACCGCGTCCGACCGCACCCAGCAGCTCGTCCTCGCCCGCAGCGCGGACCTCGACCGCTTCGCGTCCCTCATGGACCAGGCCGAACAGACCGGCGACACCTCGGCCGTCACCGCCGAGGCCCGCCGCTACACCCAGCTGTACGGCGAACCGCTCGTCGTCACCGACACCCGCCGCAGGCCGATCGTCCAGACCGGCGGGATGCGCGCCGCGGACCCCGCCGTCGGCAGGTTGCTCGACGCGGCGCTGCGCAACCAGACCGCGCATCCCACGGGCGCCCTGCGCCCCTGGTCGAAGGGGTCCCGGATGTTCGCCGAGCCCGCGGGCACCGGGACCCGGGTCTCCGGCGCCGTCGTGCTCCGGGCCTCGGTCGACACCGCGGCGCAGGACATCACCCGGCGCTGGGCCGCCGTCCTCGCGGGGACCGCTCTGGTCGCCGTCGCCTGCACGGTCATCGCCCGGGCCGCGACGCGGTGGGTGGTCAGCCCGCTGCGCCGGCTGGACCGCGCGGTGGGACAACTCGCCGCGGGGCTCCCGCCCGAGCAGACCCGGGCCGGTGGCCCACCGGAACTGCGCCAGCTCGCGAGCGGCTTCAACCGCATGGCGGGTACGGTCACGGCGGCCCTGGAACAGCAGCGCCGACTCGTCGCCGACACCTCCCACCAGATGCGCAACCCGATGGCGGCCCTACGGCTGCGCGTCGACGCCCTGCACCGCCACCTGCCCGCGTCCGCCGACCGCACGTACACGGGCGTGACCACCGAACTCGACCGCCTGGAGACCCTGCTCGACGGCATGCTGACCCTCGCCACCGCGGAACACCGCGCCGGGGAACTCGCCGTGACCGACGACTCCGACGCCCACTGCGACGCCACGGCGATCGCGACCGCCCAGTACCGGCTGTGGGAGCCGGTCGCCCACCGCGCCGGCATCCGCCTCGCACTCGACACCGACGCGAACCCGGTCGTGGCCGCCTGCACGGACCACGAACTCGCCCAGATCACGGACATCCTCCTGGACAACGCCATCAAGTACGCGGGTCCGGACGCGGAGATCTCCCTGCGGTGCGCCGCCGAAGGTCCGCACGCCGTCCTCACCGTGACGGACGACGGACCCGGCCTGACCCCGGCGGAAATCGCCCAGGCCACCACGAGATTCTGGCGCTCCGGAAGACAACGGCAGGACGGTACGGCGGGTACGGGCCTCGGGCTGGCCATCGTCGAACAACTGCTGGCGGGCCGGGGCGGCCGACTGGAACTGGAGCCCGCGCACCCACGAGGACTGCGGGCCGCGGCCCTCGTACCGCGCGCCGTGACCGACCGCGGCGACGCCCGTCACCCGTCGCGCGGGCGGCTCACCGCCGGCCCCGGGACGACCGCGGCCCGCCGTGATCCGCGCGGTGGCGCACGATGACCCGACCCGTCGACCGCCGCGCTCTGCTCCACGCCGCCCTCGGCGTGACGACTGCCGCCGTCCTCGGGGGCGCGCTCACCGGCGACGCCTCCGGGCAACGGCCCGGACCGAGCGGTGTCCTGCGCTTCGCGACCGGGGAGCCCACGGCGTTCTACGAGGCCTTCGGCCGCCTCCTCGCCGCCGAACTCACGGCGGCGTACCCCCGCCTGAGCTGCCGCGTCCGCACCACCCCGGGCAGCCTCACCAACATCGAACTCCTCCGCGACCGCCGCGCCGACCTCGCGCTCGTCCTCACCGACACCGCACGGGCGGCCCAGGGCGCCGCCCTCTTCCCGCGCCCCGTGCCGCTGCGCGCGATCGGCAGGCTGTACGAGACCTACCTCCAGTTCGTCGTCCGCGCCGACTCGGCCGTGCGTACGGTCGGCGACCTGGCCGGACACACCGTGTCGCTCGGCGCGGCCGGATCGGGCGCGGCCGTACTCGGCGAACAGATCCTGCACGCCGCGGGTCTGACCCCGGGCTCCGAGGTCGCCGTACGCCATCTCCCGCTCGCCGACGCCGCCAATGCCCTGCGGGCGCGCTCGGTCGACGCGCTGCTCGTGGCGGGCGGCGTACCGCTGCCGGCTCTGACCACGCTGGACGACCGGGTCGGCCTGCGGTTCCTGCCCCTGGCCGGCCTACTGCCCCGGCTCGGCGGCCAGGGCGGCCAGGCGGGCTCGGGCCTGGAAGAGGTGTCGCTGCCGCAGGGCGCGTACCGGGCGGCGGGCGGGGTCGCCACCATCGGGGTGTCCAACCTGCTGGTGTGCCGCCCCGAACTGCCCCGCGGCGTGGCCGAGGCACTCACCCGTCTGCTGGTCCAGCGCGCGACCGAGCTCGTTCCCCCGAACGCCGTCGGTACCCAGTTCCTGGACGTCCGCAGCCTCATCGGCACCGGCGCTGTCCCTCTGCACCCAGGGGCGATCGCGGCCTACCGTGCGCTGCACGGCTGAGCCCCAGGCGATGTTCCGGGCGTTCGGCGGGATCGGGCTGAGTGCCACCGCGCCGCCGGGGCAGGTGACCGGCCTCCTTGACCGAACGGGGCGGTATGGCTCTGGCCAACGGCAAGCCCTACGCCCAACAGCGCTTGCCCATGCAGGAGTTGGGGGTGCTGCTGGAGGACAAGGCTGTACTCGCGGTCGGGGGTGTCGCGCACCGTGCCACTGACGGTCGCTTCACCGCCAAACGCGTTTCGGCGACCTTCGAAAAGCTTGGTGCCCCTCATCCGGCGACTCCTAAGTTGAGGCGTCCCGCAATCCACCGCCGAGCAGCAATCCTCGGCTCCGCATCAGCCGGTGCTGAGGGCGCCACCAGTCCCTACGCCTCCCAGGCCAGGCAGTCGGGACTCACCGCCTCTCAGACCTCGGCCCTCCAGCACGAAGTGGACCGGTATCTCGCCCAGATGGGCGGAAAGCAAGTGGCCGCCAACGTGATCGACCTGGGCGGCAAGAACCTCATGTTCGTGGCTCTCCCCGGCGAAGCTCACCCCCGCGACATGACCAAGGGGGCGCTCGCCGACCCCTGCGGCTCACCTGTCGCCTACGGATACTTCTGCGCCTACAGCGGTACGAATTGGCACGGTACTTCGATACCCATGTACGGGTGCGGCCGCTACAGGATCCCGTGGACGGCCGACGGGTCCTGGGTCGACAACCAGACCACAGGTACCGTTGCCAACTTCTTGGACGACAGCGGCGTCTCACGCTGGAATGACGGAGGCGCTTTCAACATGGACGACGACGCGCCCTGGTACTGGGTCCACTGGGTGCAGAACTGCTGAGTGCGTCAACGGGCTTCCGAATAGGGACGCACCACTACATCAGCCAGGGCCCTCCTTTCGCCCTGTGCAGAGCACATGAGGCAGGCAGGTGAGGCGCGTTACCGGGGTTCGTCCGGCGCGACAGCCTGGTTCGAGTCGTGTCGGACGTCCCCGTTCGGGTGCCGGACCGGCCGGGTGAACGCCGCCGGGTTGTCGCGGCCGAAGGAGCATCTGCTCATGGCGCCGACCGCGCCCGGCCCGCCCCAGCCGAGCGGCATCGATCAGCCCAACGACGCAGTCGCCGCGCGGAGGTCCTCCAGGGCTGCCAGTGCATGTGGCGCGAGCCCTTCCGCGTCATCACGATCGCTCTCGGACCACCGGGCGTAGCCCCGCTTGAACGCGAGGACCCCCAGCTCGCCCGCGAGATGCGCAGTCGGTTCGGGGACCCCGCGGGCGATCAGTGCGGCTGTCATGGCGGCCGCGAGACCGACGCTCTTGAGGGCGTCGCGCTCCTGAAGCTCGGTGCTGGCCGCCACGGCTGCCTTGATGCGGGGGCCGAGTTCACGGTTCGTCGGCCCCATGGCAGTCGATGCACGCTCGAGGCCGGCCGCCACCGCCTGAAGCGGGCTGGCGCTCGCAGGCGCCTCGGCGATGCCGTCGGAGAGCAGCCTGCTGAGCGTCTCCTGCCCGGCGACCAGCAGCTCGCGCTTGTCGGAGAAGTGCCGGAAGAAGGTGCTCTTGGTCACGCCGGCGCGCTCGGCGATCTGCGTCACCGTGGTGGCGTCGTACCCCTGCTCGGTGAACAGGTCGACGGCCGCGACGACGAGTCGCTCAGTCGCACCCGGTTGCCATCTAGCCATGAGATCAGGATAGGTGATGGGACCGGTGTCCCATCACGGTGTATGGTCGGTGATGGGACAACAGTCCCATCACTTTCAGGGAGCACTCATGCATGTCTTCGTCACCGGCGGTACTGGAACCATCGGATCCGCCGTCGTCGCCGAACTGCTCGGCAACGGCCACACCGTTCTCGCACTGGCTCGCTCGGACGGCTCGGCGCAGGCTCTCGAGAGCGCTGGCGCCAAGGTGCTGCGAGGCGGGCTGGCGGACCTCGACGTCCTGCGGTCCGGCGCCGCGCAGTGCGACGGCGTGATCAGCCTGGCGTTCGGACGCGACTACAGCAGTCCGGATGCGCTCGCTCGGGCCATCACCGAGGAGAGCGCCGCTCTCGCCGCGCTGGGGCAGGAACTCATCGGGACCGACCGCCCGATCGTCACGGTCTCGGGTACGCCATGGGTGCCAGGACGCGCCTCCACCGAGGACGATCCGCTGCCGACCGACGGGCCGGTGGGCGGTCGGGGCCGTTCGGTCACCGCGCTGCTGGATCTCGCCTCGGATGGTCTGCGCAGCATGGCTGTCCGCATGCCGCGCACGGTTCACAACGAAGGCCGGGGCGGATTCGCCGGCCTGCTGGCCGATGCGGCGCGCCGTACCGGAGTGGCCGGCTATCCGGGTGACGGCACCCAGCGCTGGCCGGCCGTGCACGCGCTCGACGCGGCGGTCCTGTTCCGGCTGGTCCTCGAGTCGGCGCCGGCGGGGACGTCCTGGCACGCTGTCGGGGACGAGGGCGACGCGGTGCGGGACATCGCGACCGTCATCGGCCGACGACTGGGCCTGCCGGTCGAAGAGGTTCCGCAGGAAGAGTTCGGCCCGTTCGGCCCGATCTTCGCCATGGACCAGCCGGCGTCCAGCGCCCACACCCGCAACGCCCTCGGGTGGCAGCCGACACACCCCAGCCTCCTCGACGACCTGGAGAACATTCAGCCCTGAAGCACGCCCGGCACCGGACAGGCGGTCTCCCCGCACGACACATCAGCCGGTCCCACTCCCGCACGCGGCCGGCCCGGAACGCCACCGAGCCCGTACGCCGACGACCCAGGCCGTGTGCCCGTTGTGCAGCGACGAGGGCCAGGATCACGAACCACCCAGGCGGGCGCGGCAGCACACCGATCCTCGCGAACCCTTGCCCCCGCGCGTCAGCGGCGGATCAGCACCGCGTGTGTGACGGTCGGTGAGCTGACCAGTTCGGACACCCGGTAGCCGTCAACGCCGTCGCCCAGATTGTCGAGCAGCCGCTCCCCGCGCCCGATGAGGATCGGCGCGATCGCCAGGTGGAGCTCGTCGATCAGCCCGGCGCGCAGATACTGCTGGATGACCGCCGCGCCGCCGCCGATCCGGACGTCCTTGCCGCCCGCGGCGTCGAACGCGCGCTGGAGAACCGTCTCCACCGGCTGGTCGGTGAAGTGGAAGGTCGTTCCGCCGGCCATCTCCAGCTTCGGGCGCAGGTGGTGGGTGTGCACGAATACGTTGTGGTGGTAGGGCGGGTTGTCGCCCCACCAGCCCTTCCAGGACTCGTCCTCCCACGGCCCGCGCTGCGGCCCGAACATGTTCCGCCCCATGATCGTGGCGCCGATGTTCTGATCACCGCGGGTGAAGTGGTCGACATCGATTCCGGTCCTGCCCGCGGCGGAATCCTCCATCGCGGAGACGAACCAACTGTGCAGGTCGTCGCCCCAGCCGACACCGTCGCCGAACGGGGCGTCGAGTCGCTGGTTCGCGCCGGCCGCGAAGCCGTCGAGGGAGATCGTCACGTTGTGTACGCGGACCTTGGGCATGGCCTTCACCTCTCGTGCTGATGTCGCTCTCTCACCCCTGCGTCGTACACAACACGCCTGGATCGACATCCCGGCGCACTTTCTTTCGGCGAGCCGTGCTGGTGCCAGGCATCGCACCCACCATCGACGTCCGGTAGCTGCACGCACGGAGCCGTCGAAGCCTCTGCGGCGTGAGGTCTGCGTCATGAGCCGGGGGTCTGTTTGTCGGCCGAGGCGCCCGGCGCCCTGATGGTCACCTGCGGGTGTTCCAGAACGCGCAGTGGTGGCGGAGGTGCGCCGTGCGGGTGGGGGCGATGTGGTCCGGTGCCAGGGACAGCGGCACGTGGCGGGGCCAGTGCGGGGATGACGGGCCGTTCGGGTCGGCGCTGAGGGCGAAGCGAGTCCAGTAGTCGATCATGGTGTCGGCCAGCCGGTGCTGTGCGGGGCTCAGGGCGCGGGGGCGGCCGCCCAGGTCGAACAGGTAGGGGAGTTCGCTCGCGTGCGGCGCGCCGAGCGGGAACGGTGGTGTGCCGGAGGTGAGCGGCGGGGCGTGCTCGTCGGCGAACTCGTAACGCCAGGTGGGTACGTGAACCGCGAGCAGGGCGTCGGCGCGTGCCGTGGGACAGGCGAAGTTCGCGTCGCCGATCACGGCGCCGAACACCGGGCCTCCGTCGGTGTCGTGCACCGGGTACTCGCGGACGATCGCGTCGGCCTGGCCGGGGGAGGGGAAGAAGGCGGCGACGACGTCGGGCCACGTGTCGGGGGTGACGGGGTTGCCGGCCTGGATGATCCCGGCGGCCCAGCCGTTGCCTTCGTCGTGGTTGTTTCCGAGGAGGACGGGGACGTGATGGAAGTGGCCGGCGGCGATGGCCGCCGCAGGATCGTCGGGCAGCAACGGGGTGGCGTAGGCGGGTTGTTGATCGATCTCCTGAGCTGCGAGAAGGCGGGCGACTTTCACCCGTCGCAGGCAGGCGACGGCATCGCGTGCGGCGCCGCAACCCACCTTTGCCGCGAGGTCCGAGCCCTCGGCACGCGCCGTGGACAGGGGGGCGGAGTACGGGGCGAACGGGTGGTCGGGGCTGCCTGTGCACGGGCCGCTCTCGATGATCGCCCGGTCGAAGAGGCCCACGGCGGCCGGTGAGGCGAGCTGGGCGCAGACGCTGTAGCCGCCCGCCGACTCACCGGCCAGGGTCACGTTGTGCGCGTCGCCGCCGAAGGCCCCGATCTCGGCGCGGACCCAGCGCAGCGCCGCCTGCTGGTCGGCCAGTCCGAAGGTGCCGGAACCGGGCAGCCCGCTGTGCGCGAGGAAACCCAGGGCTCCGAGTCGGTAGTCGACGGTGACGACCACGACGTCGCCGCGGGTCGCCATGCGGTGGGCGTCGTAGGAGCTGCCCGCGCCGGTGGTGAGGCCGCCGCCGTGCAGCCACACGATCACCGGGCGGGGGTGTGCCGGGTCCGCGGTGTCGGGTGTGGTGACGTCGAGGTGGAGACAGTCCTCGTCGGTGCTGCCGCCGGGTACCTCGCCGGCCGGCTGGGGGCAGGCGCTCGCGGGCCGGGTCGCGTCGAGCGTCCCGGACCAGGGGAGGGCGTGGTGGGGCGGTGCCCAGCGCAGGCTGCCGACCGGGGGCGCCGCGTACGGGACGCCCTCGAAGGTGCGGTAGCCGTCGTGGGCGGAGCCCCGCGTCACGCCGTTGTGGGTGACGACCTCGGTGGCGGGACGGGCCGGTGGCGGCGGGCCGGACCAAGCCGTGGTGAGTACGGCGGTTAGGGCGCACCCCAGAGCGGTCAGGACTCGGTGCATGGTCATCGTTTCCCCGTTCGGTCGGATCAGCCGCCGCCCATGCCGCCCTGCGCGGCGATCATGGTCGTAGGCAGAGTGCGTACGGCTTTCTCCAGGCCGGGCGCGAGGACGGCGAGCGAACGCGTACAGGCGTCGATGCGGGCCCCGAGGGCCCTGCGGTCGCGCCGGGACACGACCGAGCGGATGCCGCCCGCGGCCGCCAGTGCCAGCAGGGCGGCATCGGCGGCCGGAATCTCAGTGACCGGGCCGTCCCCGTGCAGCGCCGCCGACACCCGGGCGCGGACCGCGGCCGTCGCGGCGTGGTCCGTCACGGCCAGGCGCCGGGTGGCGAAGGGAGCTCGGGGCACTGTGGCGGTGAGCAGTCCCGCCGCGACGAGCCGGTCCTCGACCTCCGTCAGGGTCCGCTTGCGGTGGCGGCGCAGGAGACGCTTCCAGCCGTGCCCGGCGGTGGCGTCACGCAGCACACCGTCCAGGACCGGGTCACCGGTCGGCCGGGTGCCGGACACGGTGACCGCACCCTCGCCGTCCTCGCTCAGCCGGCCGTGCATCGCAAGGTCGACCAGGGCGGCGGCACGGACCAACAGCCGGGCGCGGGAACGGTCGTAGGGGCCTTTGGCCGCCTCGTCGTAGGCGAGCAGATACAGGAGAGAAGGCAGGTCGTCGATCACACGTCGACGCTACGGCCGGCGGCCTCGGGAGCGGATCGGCCCCGGGAACGGGTCTGCACTGGGAACACAGGGGGACTGCGGCGCGGTCTCCTCCTCAAGGAGGAGACCGCGCCGTCAGGGATGGCGTGGCTCGACGAGGCCGTGATCGTAGGCGGCGACGACGGCTTGTACGCGATCGCGCAGGCCCAGTTTGCGGAGCACCGCGGTGACATGGTTCTTGACCGTGGCCTCCGACAGGCTCAGCCGGTCGGCGATCTCCGCGTTCGACAGCGCCTGCCCGATCAGTGTGAGCACCTCCCGCTCCCGGCCCGAGAGGTTCCGCAGCGAGGGCAGGGGCGCCGGATCGGGCGTGGTGCGCAGGAAGCGGTCGAGGACGCGGCTCAGCACGGCCGGCGCCAGCAGCGCGTCGCCGCGCGCGGTGAGGCGGATGGCGTCGACGAGTTCACCGGGACGGATGTCCTTCAGCAGAAAGCCACTCGCCCCGGCCCGCAGCGCGGCGACCACGTGCGCGTCCACGTCCCAGGTGGTCAGCACGAGCACCCGGGACCCACTGCTCGACTCGGCGATCTGCCGGGTCGCCTCGATGCCGTCCACCACGGGCATGCGTACGTCCATCAGCACCACGTCGGGCACCAGGTCACGCGTCAGCCGTACCGCCTCCCGGCCGTCGCTTGCCTCACCCACCACCTCAAGATCGTCCCGGGCGTCGATGATCATGCGGAATCCGGTTCGGACCAGGACCTGGTCGTCGGCCACCACCACCCGCAGTGTCATGACACCCCCTCCACCGGCAGCCGCGCCGCCACCTCGAACCCGCCACCGGCCAGCGGCCCGGCGCGCAGACTGCCGCCGACGAGCCGCGCCCGCTCCCGCATCCCCAGGAGACCGCGCCCCGCACCCACCTGGACCGAACTCCCGTGTGGTGTACGCCCGTTGTCGACCACCGTGATCTCCACGCACTCCCCTTCGACCGTCACGCGCACGGTCACGTCGTCGGCGCCGACCGCGTGGCGCAGTGTGTTGGTGAGAGCCTCCTGGACGATCCGGTAGGCCGCCAGATCCACCGTGGCCGGCAGCCCGTCGAGGACGCCCTCGCGGTACACGCGTACGGTCATCCCGGTCGCGCGGACGGCGTCGGCCAAGTCGTCGAGGCGGCCGAGCGAAGGCCCCGGCTCCCGGTTCCCGTCCGCCTCCGCGTCCCGGCCGTCTTCGGGCCCGAACGCATGCAGCAGGAGACGCAGTTCCGCGAGCGCCGAGCGGGCGCCCGTCTCGATGGCCCGCAGCGCTTGACGAGCCTGGTCGGGCCGCTGGGCGAACACGTCGTCCGCGGCGCCTGCCTGAATGACCATCACCGACAGCGTGTGCGCCACCACGTCGTGCACCTCGCGCGCGATCCGCGCCCGCTCCTCGACCACGGCCCGGCGCATCTCCGCCCCCGCCTTCGCCCGCTGCGCCCGCCGCCACTGCCCCACGGTCCATGCGAGGAGCACAGCCAACAGATAGACCGTCACCCCCGCTGGGCCGCCGTTCGCCCCGAACCCCAGGGGTGCGGGCAGACACATCACGGCGAGCGCCCGGACTGACACCGGCCGCGGACGGGTGGCCGACAGCACGCACAGCACGACCTGCGCCGCGAGCAGCGCCCCCGTCAAGGACACCTCGGGCAACAACGCCCACACCGCCAGCCCCGTCACCGCGGTCACCGCCAGCACGACGAGCGGGATGCGTACCTGCCACCTCAAGGCGCCGACCTGCACGAGGACCAGGACCGCGGCCACGGACAGTCGCCGGCCGTCCCCGGCGCCCGCGACCACCACCGCGGTACCGAGCACGGCGAGCACCAGGCCGGCCGAACCCCACCACAACGCCCGCACCACCCGCGCCGGCAGCGGCCCTTGCGTTTCCACGGCGAACGCCTCGCCCGGCTGCCTCCTGCTGCGGTCCACGATCCGACCCTATCCAGCGACCGGGCCGTGGCACGCGTCAGGCAGGCGGCTTCGGCATCAGGTGATCGAGAGGTACAGCCCCTCGGTCAGCCATCGATGAGCCACCGTCATGTTCAGCACGCGGCCGTCCGTGACGGTGCCGACCAGGGACCAGTACCGCTCCAAGCGGGGATCGAAGGCCGACGACCGCGACACCAGCCTGTGCAGGTGGGCGCGGAAGGCAGGGGTGTCCGACTCCCCGCGGGCTCGGGCGTGGGCCGACACGAAGGCGTCCACCACGGGCCCCGCCCCGGGCACCAGCCCCTGGGCGAGGGCGGCGGCCGTCATGGTCGCTGCTTCGTCGATCTCCGCGTAGAAGGCCGGACCGTCGCGCATCTCCTCCTGGTAGTCCTGGGTCCAACGGGTGAAGCCGGGCGTGGCGATGAGCAGATGCAGCTCGGCGTAGGCCAGGGCTGTGACGGGGGTGGGGTCCTGAGGCGGCTCCGGTGCCAACATGGCGATCATGATGTCGAGCCGGCGTCGGGGCATGGCTGAGGACAGCTCCCGGTACCAGTGACCGGTGAGCGTGTGCCGTGCCTCCGGCAGCCGCTGCACCCGTGAGAGCACTTCCAGCCGTCGTAGGCGCTCCTCCCCATCACCATGGTCAAGGGCCTTGAGTGTGGCCTCGCGCCACCGTAATTCGGCCAGGCGCTCCTGCACCGCCCCGAGTTCGGACGACACCAGGTCCTCGAGCGTGCGCTCGCCTGTGACCACTTGGGTGATGGTCGCGATGGGGGTGTCCAACGCCCGCAGGCGTCTGATGAGCCGGATCCGCTCCCATGCCTCGGGGCCGTAGCGGCGATGGCCACCGCTGCTACGGGAGGCCACGGGCAGCAGGCCGCTGTCGGAGTAGTAGCGGACCGTTTTGACGGGAAGCCCCGTGCCGGCCGCGAGCTCGCCGATGCTCCACGTGTCTTGCGTCACAGCTCTTGAACCTCCAGCGCGCGGGAGGTTCTAGCGTATTTATCGCCGCCGGCATCCGTACGCGCCGATGCTGCTGCTTCAACCATCTACCTGCCTGGCCGGTGTGCCCGCGTGCCACCGATTGCAGCGCCGTACGCCCTTGTCCCGAGCCGTCCCCGACCCAAGAAGGTGGGAGCTAGTGCCCCCGACCAAGACCACACCGATTTCCGGCCGGAGAGCCACTCTTCGCAGGGTCCTACTCCCGTTGCTGAGCGCGGCGGCCCTGCTCATGGCCGCCGTCGCACCGGCCGACGCCCGCCCCGATCCCTTCGACTCCGCGGAACAGGGCGGTCGCGTCGTCCGAACCGAACTGGGCCTGGTCCGTGGCGTCTCGCACGGTGCGTACGTCACCTACGAAGGACTGCCCTACGCCGCTCCGCCGACCGGACCGCTGCGCTGGCAGGCCCCCGTGCCCGCCGCCGCATGGCAAGGCATCCGGGATGCGACACGGCCGGCGCAGCGCTGTGTGCAGATGCCGACACCGGGAACGGGCGTTGACGGGCCCTCGGATGGAGGCGCTGTCGTCGGTTCGGAGGACTGCCTTTACCTCAACGTCACGGTGCCCGCGGCGAAGCCGGTGGGGAAGAAGCGGCCCGTGCTGGTGTGGATGCACGGCGGAGCGTTCCTTGGCGGTTCCGGTGGCGACTACGGCGCGGAACGCCTGGCGGTCCAGGGCGACGCCGTCGTCGTCACGGTCAACTACCGCCTGGGGATCTTCGGGTACTTCGGACACACCGCACTTGGCACCGCCCCGCCGTTCGGCCTGGCCGACCAGCAAGCCGCCCTGCGCTGGGTCCGCTCCAACGCCCCGCGCTTCGGCGGGGACCCGGGCAAGGTCACGCTGTTCGGCGAGTCCGCGGGCGCCATCAGCATCTGCGCCCACCTCACCTCACCGTCGTCCGCGGGCCTCTTCCAGAGCGCAGTCCTCCAGAGCGGTTCCTGCCTGACGTCTTTCCCACGGGGAGCTCTCGCGCCCGGAACACCGGCGTACGAGCCGTTCGCCACGCAGACCGAGGTCCAGACGGCGGGCGCGGAAGCCGCCCGGCAGCTGGGCTGCACGGAGGGCGCCGCCAACGAGGTGCTCACATGCCTGCGCGGGCTGAGCACCGGACGCCTCGCCACCGCGCAGCTGATGCAGTCGTTCAACCGACCGGCCTACGGCAACAGGCTCCTGCCAGTCGCACCGGACGAGGCGTTGCGAGCGGGACACTTCCACCGCGTGCCGGTCATGCTGGGCACCAACCACGACGAGATGCGGATGTTCGTCGGCGCGTCGCTCGCCGCATTCCCCATCCGTACGGAGAGCGCCTACCGCGCCCGGCTGGCTGAGGCCTTCGGGCCCGCGGCCCCGGCCGTAGAGGCGCAATACCCGGCAGCACGCCATGGCTCTCCCGCGCTGGCCTGGGCCGCGGCGCTGACCGACCGGTCATTTACGTGTACGACGCTGGCAGCCGGCCGCGTCATCGCCGCACGCGCGCCGGACCTGCCGCTGTACGCCTACGTGTTCAGCGACCGGGAAGCTCCCGTCCTGGCCGGCCTGCCGACGAACCCGGGCTTCCCCTATGGCGCGGCGCACGGTTTCGAGATGCCTTACCTGTTCCCCTCCTTTCCCACCGAGCGACCGCCGACCGGCGCACAGTCCGCCCTGTCGGACCGGATGATCGGCTACTGGACGAACTTCGCGCGCACAGGCGACCCGAACACCACCGGCGCACCTCGCTGGCCCGCTTTCCACGTGTCGTCCCCGCTGGGGCCGTCGGTGCAGTCACTGGCTTCGGGACGGGGTGGCATTCGCCCCGTCGATGCGTCCGCCGCGCACAGGTGCCTGTTGTGGGACCACTTGGCGAAGTGAGCAGCCGGGGAATCTGGTTGGGCCGTGATTATGTGTCCTGCCATGTCGTCGAGGTGTTCGCTCTTGTGCCGCACACGGCGCTGCGGGGGCCGTCACCCGGGTCCGACTCGCCCTGAAGACAAGGCCGTTCACGCAGACCGAGCCGGCTCGGTCGATGCTGAACGGAGGAAGGGGGAGGAGGCGCCCGATGCTGCTGCCCGCTCGTGATTTCGGGGTGAAGACATGTACATCATGACAGGTCAGCGGCGTTTTTCGTAGGACGGAACGCACAGTTCGAGACGCTTGTCCGGCCCGTGGACCACCTCGCAGAATCTCCTTCGTGCGTCATCCGGAGACAAGGGGGAGTGGTGACGATCGATCACGATGCGGTGCTATCGGCCCGTGTGCTGTTGCTGGGGTCCGGCCGGCCGAGTCGGGCCGAACTGGCAGGCGCGTACCGGGTTTTGGCAGAGGTGAGCCCGAAGGTGTACATGCCGAAGCTGGTCGACGCCGTGCTCGGGCTGTACTACGAGAGCCGGGATCCGAAGGCGGACCTCGCTCTGGCCGAGGAGGCGTCCTGGGCTGCTCGCAGGATGGAGGCCGAGGCGCCGAACCGGGCGGAGCGGCTGCGCAGGGCCCTGAACGCCCACCAGACCGCGCTGTTCGCCCTTGGGCGCAGGGCGGAAGGGCGTGTTGTCTGCGAGGAGTTGGCCGAGGGCGGCGACAGCGATCGCCTGGCGACTGTCCTGGCCGAGGAGGGACGCTTCAGGGAGGCCGCCGAGCTGGACGAAAAGGCTGCCCGGAACGGGGGCCGGGAGCAGTCCTTCTGGACCATGGTGCGGAGGGCGGCCAACCTGGAGGGGGCCGGCCTGCCCGACGCGGCGTCGGCCGTCTTCCGTGAACTCCTCGACGAGACCCGGCTCAAGACCGCCGAACAGAACGCCTCTCTGTCGATACTCACCTGGGAGTTGGTCCACTTCTCCCGGATGCGGGACGCCGCCGGGGACGGGGCGAGTGGCACGGCCGCCCGGCGGGAGGCGCTGAGCGTCCTCGAGGAGCTCGCGACCACGGGGGAGCCGAAGAACTGGAGTTGCATCCTCTCTTGGTGGAGCACGCTCTTCGTCCTGTCGGGGCGGGCGGCCGAGCCCGCCGCGAGCCCCGCAAGCCCGATGCCGCCGTTCGGCACGGAACTCGGATGGTCGGGCGACGTGCGGGACGGGTTTCAGGCCATGCTGCCGGACCTCGAAGCGGAGGCGGTCAGACTGCGCGAGGCTGATCGGCTGCCCGAACTGGCCGACGTCCAGCGCAGGATCATCATCCGCGCGGCCGCCCGTGACGGTGGCCGCCCGGATCTGTTCAAGGAGCGGTTCGCCCCCTATTTCGACGAGGGTGTGACGCTCGCCCGCCGCCTGCCCGGCAATGCCGCCCGCCTCGCCCGCGCCCTCACCGACCGGTCGATGTTCCTTGTCGCGGCGCGAACCTTCGAACCCGCGTACGCCGACCTCTCCGAAGCGGTCACCCTCCTCCAGGATCGCTGACCGCGCCGCCCGCTACGGGGCCCTGCGCCGAGCGGCCCAGCCCCGGCCTCCAGGGTGACGTCCAGTCACGCTCCACGGAGATGTCCCCAACACCGGGCCGTACGCTCAACTCCCGCTGCGGACACGGCCGTCCGCAGGGGCAGATCCCAGCATCCCGCCCAGTCCCGCTACACCGCGCTGGTGGTTGAAGACGAAGCCGGCTTCGTCTTCAACCACCAGGTCAGCCACGGGAGATCGGCCGACGCTCCGCAACTGGTGCCCGTGGCCGCGCGGGTGGCCACCCTGACGGGGCGCGAGGTCTTGTCATGCTCCTGGCCAAGGTGCGGAAGTCGTGCTCTGATGTCAACTGCCGCTTCTTACAACGTTGTAAAGAGTGAGGGCGGCGAGTCGCCGCCCTTCCTGAGTCAAGGAGGAGACGTGTCTACGGACCGCCAAGTCCACGACCTCTGGCGCCAAGGCCTTGGCTTTCGGCGAGGTCTCAACCTTCACCCCCGGGCCGCCGGACACGGCGACCCGCCATGATCCTGCGTAACAGTCGGCCTTCTGTCAGAACGGAAGACAACGTTGTCTATCCCGTCGGAGACAACGATACGCATCCGACCGACAACCGCTGAAGTTCCGATCCCGCCGAAGCGAGCTTGCTAGGCGCAACACCCGCCCAGCGGCGGGCGACCTGCGCGCCAGCACCCGAACGCAGACCTCCCCCCACCCGCACCCCCCACAGGAGAAGCCGTATGCCGCTCGCCCGACGCCACTTCCTGCAGACCGGAGGCCTCGCTGTCGGTTCCTTGGCCTTGGGTGCCGTACTCCCGGCGGTGCCGGCTGCAGCGGCCGGCGGCCTCGCCGCCGATACCTTCACTCGGCTGCGCCCAGGAAGCATCACCCCGCGAGGCTGGCTCGCCGGCCAGCTGCGCCTGCAACTGGCCGGCTTGTGCGGCCAGTATGCCGCGCGCTCCCACTTCCTCGACCTCACGACGAGCGGTTGGGCACACCCCGACCGCGACGGCTGGGAGGAACTCCCGTACTGGCTGCGGGGATACGTGCCCCTCGCCATCGCCACCAGTGACGCCGCCGCCCTTGATCAGGCCCGACGCTGGTTCGACGCGGTCCTCGCCACCCAGCAGGACGACGGCTTCTTCGGGCCGCGGTCACTGCGGACCTCCCTGAACGGAGGCCCCGACTTCTGGCCGTTCCTGCCGCTGCTCCAGGCGCTGCGCACGTACGAGGAATACACGGGCGACCAGCGGATCGTGCCCTTCCTCGTGCGGTTCCTTCGCTTCATCAACGCCCAGGGGCGGGGCGCCTTCGACTCGAGTTGGGTCTCGCTGCGCTGGGGCGACGGAATGGACATTGCCGTGTGGCTGTACCGCCGCACGGGCGAGGCGTTCCTGCTCGATCTCGTCGACAAGATGCACGCGTGGGGTGCCGACTGGACCAGTTCCCTTCCCACGCCGCACAACGTCAACATCGCACAGGGCTTCCGCGAACCGGCGCAGTACGCGCAGCGCTCGGGCTCCGCAGACCTGACCCTGGCCACTTACCGAACCTACGATCAAGTCCTCGGCGGATACGGCCAGTTCCCCGGGGGCGGGATCGCCGGTGACGAGAACATCAGACCTGGCTTCGGAGACCCGCGGCAGGGGTTCGAGACCTGCGGCGTCGTCGAGTTCATGGCCAGCCACGAGTTGCTGACCCGCATCACCGGCGACCCCGTATGGGCGGACCGCTGCGAGGAGTTGGCATTCAACGTGCTGCCCGCCGCCCTGGACCCCGACGGCAGAGCCGTGCACTACATCACCAGTGCCAACAGCGTGGACCTGGACAACGCGCCCAAGACCCAGGGCCAGTTCCAGAACGGCTTCGCGATGCAGTCGTACCAGCCCGGCGTCGACCAGTACCGCTGTTGCCCTCACAACTACGGAATGGGATGGCCCTACTTCAGCGAGGAGTTGTGGCTGGCCACCCCGGACGGCGGACTCGCCGCCGCGATGTACGCGCCGAGCAGTGTCCGCGCCACGGTCGCGGGCGGCACCGTAATCACCGTCACCGAGGACACGGACTACCCCTTCGACGAGACCGTCACCCTGACCCTGTCGACGCCGCAGCCGGTCTCGTTCCCGCTGCTGCTACGAGTGCCGGGCTGGTGCGCGGGCCCTCAACTGCGAGTCAACGGGCAGCCGGTACCGGCCCAGGACGGACCCGCGTTCGTCCGTGTGGCGCGGACCTGGAAAGACGGCGACCAAGTCACCCTCACCCTCCCGCAACGCACCGCCGTCCGCACCTGGTCCACCAACCACGGCGCCGTCAGCGTGACCCGCGGACCGCTGGTCTACGGGCTGCGCATAGGCGAGCAGTACGTTCGCTACGCGGGCGACGACACCTTCCCCGAGTACGAGGTCCACGCCACGACACCCTGGAACTACAGCCTCGTACCCGACTCGACCTTCACGCTGAGCCGCGCCGGTGGTCCGGTCCCGGCGAATCCCTTCACCCACGACACCACCCCGCTCACGCTCACCGCCCAGGCGCGCCGCGTCCCGGAGTGGATCGCCGACGACGAACACGTGGTCGCCCCGCTCCAGCAGAGCCCGGCGCGGGCAACCGGTGCCGTGGAACACGTCACGCTCGTCCCGATGGGCGCGGCCCGGCTGCGGATCACGTCGTTCCCGACAGCGTCCCCGGACGGCAGGACATGGCTGCCGGAGCCGCCGTACCGGCGCATCCTCAACAAGCACAGCGGGAAGGTGCTGGCCGTCGACGGCATGTCGACGGCGAACAGCGCGAGGGTCGTGCAGTTCGACAACACCGGTACCGGAGACCACGCGTGGCAACTCGTCGACAAGGGCGACGGCTGGTACGTGGTGCGCAACGGCCAGAGCGGCAAAGTCCTGGGCGTCGACGGGATGTCGACCCAGAACAGCGCGCACGTCGTCCAGTACGAGGACAACGGGACCGACGACCACCTGTGGAGCCTGATCGACAAGGGCGACGGCTGGTTCCTGGTGCGCAACCGGCACAGCGGAAAGGTTCTGGGCGTCGACGGGATGTCCACGCAGAACAGCGCACAGGTGGTGCAGTTCGACGACAACGGGACTGACGACCACCTGTGGCGGCTGGCGTGAGCGGATGGATTCGACGCCATGAAAACCACGACATTCGAGCCGCTCTGCAAAGGAGTTCATGAGTAATGAAACACATATTGCCGAATATCGGCAGACTGAATTCAAGGCGAGGTCCCCGCATCACCCAGAGGGCGGCGCGGTGCCTGGCCACGGCAGCCACCACTCTCGGGCTCGTCCTCGCGTTCGTCGTCGGCCTTCCCACGACGTCGCAGGCGGCGGGCTCCCTGCCGTGCGACATCTACGGAGCCGCCGGCACCCCCTGCGTCGCCGCGCACAGCACCACGCGCGCCCTGGTGTCGTCGTACAACGGGCCGCTCTACCAGGTCACCCGTGCCTCCGACGGAGCCACGGCGGACATCGGCCTGCTGGCCCAGGGCGGTTACGCCGACGCGGGCCGGCAGGACACCTTCTGCCAGAACACGACCTGCCGCATCTCGAAGGTCTACGACCAGACGTCACGGCACAACGACCTCACCCCCGGCCCGGCAGGCACCGCGGGCGGTGTGGACCGCGGGGCCGACGCCGGCGAGATCGCGGTGACCGCGGGCAGGCACAAGGTGTACGGCATCTGGATCTCACCGGGCGTGGGCTACCGCTACACCGGTGTGGCCTCCGGCGTCGCGGTCAACGGCCAGCCCGAGGGCGCCTACATGGTGGCCAGCGGCACGCACGTGGGCTCCGACTGCTGCTTCGACTACGGAAACGCGGAGAGCACACCGGCCGACACCGGCAACGGCCACATGGACGCCGTGAGCATCGCGACGACGTGCTACTTCGCGCCGTGCACCGGTTCGGGACCCTGGGTCGAGGCCGACATGGAGAACGGCATGTTCCAGGGGAACAACGGCTCCAACACCGCCAACCTGGGCAACAACAGCGCCTACGTGACGGCCGTGCTGAAGAACAACGGCCAGACCACATACGCGCTCAAGGGCGGCAACTCGCAGTCCGGCGCGCTGTCGACCTGGTGGAACGGAGCCCTGCCCACCCGTGGCGGCTACCGGCCCATGCAGCAGGAGGGCGGCATCATCCTGGGCACCGGCGGCGACAACAGCAACCGCAACCGCGGCACCTTCTTCGAGGGGGTCATGGTCGCCGGCTATCCGACGGACGCCGCCGAGAACGCCGTGCAGGCCAACATCGTCTCCGTCGGCTACTCCGGTCAGACGGACGTACCCAACGGCCCCCAGGGGACGATCACCGGACCCGGTGGCAAATGCGTCGACGTCGCGGCGGACGACACCGGTGGGAACAGCGCGGCCGTACAGCTCTGGGACTGCCAGACCTATGCCGAGGACCAGCACTGGCAGCACAACGCCGACGGCTCGCTCAGCACCATCGGCCGCTGCCTGGACATCGTTGGCAACGGGACGGCCGACGGGACGAAGGTCGAGTTGTGGGACTGCAATGGTGTGGGTGGCCAGAAGTGGGTTCAGCAGGCTGATGGTTCGCTGCTCAATCCGCAGTCGGGCCGCTGCCTGGACTCGCCGAACGGCGCCACGGCCAACGGCACCCGGCTGCAGATCGCCAACTGCAACGGCAGCGCCGCCCAGAAGTTCGCGGTGAACGGCGGTGCTCCGGCCGTCGGACCCGGCGGCAAGTGCGTCGACGTCGCAGCGGACGACACCGGTGGTAACAGCGCGGCCGTACAGCTCTGGGACTGCCAGTCCTGGGCGGTCGACCAGCACTGGTACCACCGTTCCGACAGCTCGCTGTCGACGCTCGGCCGGTGCCTGGACATCGTTGGCAATGGCACGGCCGACGGGACGAAGGTCGAGTTGTGGGACTGCAATGGTGTGGGTGGCCAGAAGTGGGTTCAGCAGGCTGATGGTTCGCTGCTCAATCCGCAGTCGGGCCGCTGCCTGGACTCGCCGAGCGGCGCGACGGCCAACGGGACCCGGCTGCAGATCGCGAGCTGCAACGGCAGCGCCGCGCAGAAGTTCACACTGGGCTGAGCAGACGGGGCTGCCACTTCGCCGCCGCGCCACGCACCGTGCATACGTGGGGCCTGCACTGTCAGCCGGTGCAGGCCCCACGTCCCTCGGGCTTACCTGTCACTGGGGTACCGAAGGCTGCGTGGCCCTAGGGTCCGTCTTCAAACGGATCTTGCCCAGAGTAGGAATGACGCGAGATTGACCGCTGCTTCGTAGGAGGTGGCGGTCTTGTCGTATCTGGTGGCGATGCCGCGGAAGCCCTTGAGCTGGTTGAAGCAGCGCTCGACGACGTTGCGCCGACGGTAGAGCTGGCGGTCGAAAGCGGGTGGCCGGCCTCCTCGGTAGCCGCGATTGTGGCGGTGACGCTTCTGGTCGGTCTTTTCCGGGATGGTGCATGCAATTCCGCGTTTGCGCAGGTAGGCGCGGAAACCACGAGAGCTGTAAGCCTTGTCGGCGACGACCTGGTCGGGTCTGCAACGGGGTCGGCCCAGTCCCATACGCGGGACGCGAATGCGTTCCAGGAGGGGACGCGCGCAGGTGCTGTCGTGGCGTTGTCCGGGTGTCAGCAGGACGGCCAGGGGCCTGCCGCGGCCGTCGCAGGCGAGGTGGATTTTGGTGGTCAGTCCGCCTCGGGATCGGCCGAGGGCGTGATCGTCCGGTTCGTCCGGCCGGCTGATCCCCCTTTTCGGCCGGTGGCGGCCGAGTGTTGGTGGGCGCGGACGATGGTGGAGTCGATCTGGACGAGCCAGTCGATGTCGCCGACAGCGTCCGCGTCGGCCTGGATCTGCTGGAGTGCCCGGGTGAACACGCCGTCCAACGCGTAGCGGCGAAAGCGGGTGTAGACCGTCTGCCACGGCCCGTAGCGTTCCGGCAGGTCACGCCAGGAGACCCCGGTCCGGATCTTGTAGACCATCCCGTTGATGACCTGCCGGTCTGGCACGCGCGGTC
This sequence comes from Streptomyces sp. NBC_00252, assembly GCF_036187565.1. Lineage (NCBI taxonomy): Bacteria > Bacillati > Actinomycetota > Actinomycetes > Kitasatosporales > Streptomycetaceae > Streptomyces > Streptomyces sp. NBC_00252. The sequence continues at coordinate 9,990,532 of NZ_CP108087.1, forward strand.
GTCCCGTCGCGGCACGCGGTATGAGCGGAGCAAGTAACTCCCACTCCAGGTCGGTGAGTTCATGGCGGCGTATCACCCGACCATGATCCACCACTCAATGATCTTTGAAGACGGACCCTAGTGCGAGGTCACCTTGAAGGTGCCGTGGCCCTTCACCTTCAGGTGGACGTAGCCGGACTCGAACTGTCCGTGGGTGACTCCCGCCGCAGCGCTGAAGGATCCGTGGCGCCACACCACGTCACCGTTGACCGCAACGGTTCCGGTCCGGCCGGAGACCGGGACGGCGATGGTTCCGCTCGTGCCCTTGGGCGTGTTGACGGTCAGGCTGAACTGGTTCCTGCCCTTGTTCGCGGTCCAGTCGACGCTGAGGTCTCCGTGCGGGGTGGGAACAGTTCCCCGGGTCCAGGCGAGGTCTCCGGGATGGGGTTGCACCGTCCAGGTGGCATAGCCCGCCGTGTCCGGACGAACACCCAGGACGTAGCTGGACAGTGCGGACGTCGGGGCCGTGGACCAACCGTGGGACAGGCTCGCTCCCGACCCGAGGCCGGGTGTGCCGTCGAGGCCGGAGATGTTCTCCCACATGGTCCCGGTCTGGTTCGGGCCGGGAGCGATCATGTGACCCCACACGTCGTGCAGGAGCTGTTGTGCGTTGGCGGTGTCCCCGGCCGCCAGACGCGCCTGGAGTTCGAACCCGCTGACGAAGGGACTGACCAGGTCCTTGTTGCCGGCCTCGGAGGAGAAGGGAAGCGGTCCGTAAGGGGTGCTCCACAGCGACGACTTGAGCTTGGACAGGATCTCCGCCTGCTTCGCGGCCGGGGCGACTCCGTACAGGACAGCCAGAGCGTTGGCGTCCTGCGCGACGCCGGACTGGGTGTCGCTGATCTTGTAGAGGCCGCTCGTCGGGTCGTAGAGACGTTCGTTGATCCGCTTCTGCAACGCCCCGGCATCGGCCCGGTAGGCAGTGGCCTGTGAGGTGTCTCCGGCCGCCGTGGCCAGTTCCGCGCCGTCCAACAGGGCCTTGTAGTAGAGGATGTTGTAGGCCGAGACCTCGCCGCCCTTGTCGCCGTCGTAGAAGTCCCAGTCCGCACCGTCGACCCCGGCGCGGGTCGAGAGCAGGCCGTTGCCGTCCAATCTGGTCGCGTTCCAGGCGAGTTCACGCTTGACGACGGGCCATTCCTTGGCGACGAAGTCCCTGTCGCCGGTGTGGAGGTAGTAACTGGCCAGATCCGCGACGAAGTACATGGAATACGTGGCGGAATAGCTGGCCGTCTCGCCCGGGGTGAGAGGGCCGAGGTGCGCCACGCTTGCCGGGTGGAGAGCGCCGGGTACGAATCCACTGGAGAGCTGCCGACTGCCCAGCAAATCCAGTGACTGTTTGATGTACTCCGGATTGTTCACGGAGTAGTAGTCCGTGAGGCCTTCCACCAGGATGTCCCCGCTCCAGATCGCGCGGTCGCGCCGCGCGCCGTCGAGGACCGATGCCACCGCGTTGGATCCGGGCGGAGTGAAGTCGGCGAGGGAGGCGGACGCGGTCAGCGGACTGCTGTAGAGCGTCTTGCCGTCGCCGCCGACGACAGTGAGGTCCTTGAAGGACGCCCCCTCGTCGCCGAACTCACGAAAGCCGACGGTTCCGCTCGGAAAGGCCACGGCGTCGGCGGGCAGCGCGGAGGTGTCGACATGATCGATCGGCCGGCCGTCCAGCAGGATCGAGATGCTCGTTCCGGACACCGTGGTGGTCACTGTGTGCCAGGTGCCCTCGGTCAAGGGCGACGGCAGAGCGACGGAGCCGAGGCTCGTGTAGGCGCCGTCGTGAACGCTGAGTTCCTGAAGGGTGTTCGGGGTGCCCCCTGTGTCAGTGCTGTCATCGAGGATGAACAGGTAGCCGTTCTGCGAGTTCTGCGCGCGGGCCATCCACCCGGCCTGGTTGTGGAGAATCCTGGTCTGGAAGGTCGTCGTGTAGTCGGTCCAGGACGAGCCGCGATTCAGCACGCCTGCACCGTCGTTCACTCTCGAACCGCCGGCACTCAGAGCACCGTCCTGGATCGACCAGCTCCCCGGGAGCGAGTTGGTCGGGACGAGATCGGTCTGCAGGGTGTAGGCCCCGGCGTACCAGATCTTGTTCAACTCGTCCGAACTCGACAGGAAGTGACCTTGGTATCCGCTCGCCTGAGTCCGGTCGGCGATGTACTTGATGCCGACCTTGCTGAGCGTGACACGACCCGGGTCGGAGAGCGTTATCCGCTCGTACCGCTCGCCTCCCTGCGCGGAGCGGTTGGTGATCGTGCCCGGCCCGGTGACCGGGTAGGTGTCGAACCGTGAACTGTCGCCGTCCGCCCACGGCGCCGCCCCGTCACCCGACGGGGTCATGTAATCCCGGCCCTCGCTGTACGCGGCCTTCAGTGTCGGGGACCCGGACTTGGCGGAGACGGTGAAGTAGGGCAGGCCGCCCGTCTCTTGGCCGTAGTCGAGAAGGACGGTGGGTGCTTCTCCTCCGGCGGTGTAGGTCAGCGTCGCGCTGCCGGTGCCGCCGCACAGAAGGTTCCGGGCGCCTTCGACCGGGCCTGTCGTGCTGACCACCGAGACCGGGCAGACGTCGGAGTGCTTCGGCGTCTGGACGTACTGCCGCCAGTCGGTCGTGACCTGGGGGGTCCTGGTCTGCGTGGTGTGTTCCGCGGCGGACACGGCCTCGGGCTGGGTGACCATGGCCACGATGAGGGCAAGGCCCAGAGCGAACGTCGCGCCCGCCCAACCGCGTCTGCCGGGCGGACGTCTTCTGCCAGAAATGATCATTGAGACTCCGGGGTGCGAGTGCTGCCTTGGCGGCTCTCAGGTCAGCGGCGCTCAGCGAAGAACGCGCAGGCCAGGAGGGGTGGGTGACGGTTCGAATCCTTTTGAAACGTTTCATTCAGATTCTGCAAGAGGCAAGTTATGCAGTAGCTGTGAGTGCGTCAACCCATGGCGCACAACTCGACGCGCGGCACCGCTACCGGCACTCGGGGCCTGGCGGCCACGGGCGCCCCCCCCGTGGCCGCGGCGGAACTGCGCAGCGGGCAATGCCGACTTGGAGGTGAGGGCTGGCCGAACTGGTCTGATTCGACTGCGCCCAGGAGCCGTGCGCGCGACCCTGACGGTAAGTCGGGCGCGGACACGTCATCCGCGAGGGCTCTCGTCCCTGTGGCGGGCCCGCCATGCCGAAGCAGGGCCGCGCTGCCGGATTGCAGGCGATGCCGCGTACTGTGGGTCGGTCCTGACGATCTGTGCCGAGCCGACTCGACTCGGCTCGATGCGCGGCCAGCGGCACATTGGCGCGGCCTCCTCGGACCGTTGCCTGCGCAGCGTGATGGCGCCGACAGATCCGGCGATCAACAGTCGGGGCGGGTGGCACCCGCCTTTTCGCACCTCCCGGCGACACCAGCATCACCAAGAGGCCAGCGGGGGGACGTCACCGCGTGCAGATCGACGCCAGCTGAACCACCGGGGGGAGAGGCGTCTCTGGAGGCGATTTCGGCATCGCTGACGGGAGGGCCGCCCACGATCACTGTCACGGGTCAGGTGGCGCGGGATGTGCGGTCGACGGATCAGACCTCAGTGGGTCCATTCGGCGAGCTGGGCGTGAGCGGTGGACGGTAGTGAGCTGGGTGAAGGCGAGCCGGGCCCTTCTGTGTCGGTGAACTCGCCCCACGCCGCGTGCACTTCGACCGCTACGCCTCCCCGTCGATTGACCCGAAGCCGAGCACAGCGGTACGAAACTCGGGAAGAACCGGCCAGGTCGCAGTCGGCGATCACCAGGACCAGGTCGGCCACACGCGCCTGGAGGTGGCATTCACGCCGCCCCGTCCGGCGGCGAGTCCGGCCGATGGAACCGATACACGCACGACGATCACCTGGGCGAGCCGTCTCCGACCCCTGCGCTGGACCCAGGAAAGTCGCTGCCTCTGGCAACGCGATCGATCGGCCTCCCGGAGCCGCAGCTGACACCGCGTGGGCCGGGAGGCATTCTCGTCCGGTCCATTGACCCCGAGGGGCTGCCCTCGTAGATTGCCAACGCCTCGATGGAATGAAACGTTTCAATTCGTGGTGATGTTGTGCCGCAACCCGGAGGGAAGCCCGTGCACAGTCGTTGGCGCTGGAAGTCATCACGATGGACAACGGTCGCGACTCTGGTAGCGGCGGTGACCCTTGGGGCATCGCCCGGCGGTCCCGGAATCGCGGTCGCTTCGTCCGGTCGTATCACCGTGGGACAACTGACCGCGGACGGCGCCGCGAACCCGCTCGGGACCGACGACACCCGGCCCAGCCTCGGCTGGCAGCTGCATTCCTCGGCCCGCGACGACCGTCAGACCGCGTACCGCGTTCTGGTGGCAAGCAGCCCGAAGCGCCTGAACGCGAAGGACGCCGACGTCTGGGACAGCGGCCGGGTGCGTACCGCGGACTCGGTCGGAGTGCCTTACGGCGGGCCGAAGTTGACCTCGTCGCGCGCCTACTACTGGACCGTGCAGGTGTGGGACGCCCAGGGCCGGGCCTCCCGGTGGAGTCCTCCCGGGCACTGGGAGACCGGCCTGCTCGACACGGCGGCCTGGCAGGGCGCCCAGTGGATCAGCCCCGACACCGGCAGCAGCGACTCCTGGTCGGACTTCACCCTCGACACGGACTTCACCATCAAGACAGGCGCGGCGAGTGTTCTGTTCCGGGTGAAGGACGCGCAGGACTACTACATGTGGCAGATCAACGCGGCACAGACGGCCGGCAAGGTGCTGCTGCGCCCGCACGTCCAGTCGGGCGGCCGGTTCACCAACCTCGGTGAGGTCGATCTCAGCCCGGTCGTCACCACGGCGAACGCCAACGCCCCGCACCACCTGACCATCAGGGCCGAGGCCAGCCGCATCACCACCTCGATCGACGGGACCCAGGTCGACACCCGCACCGACACCACCCTGACCGCGGGCACGCTGGGCTTCCGCAGTTCGGTCACCAACGGAGTCTCCGAGGACGCCCTCTACGACAACATCGCGGTCCACAGCCTGGGCGGCGCCGCTCTCTTCTCCGACGACTTCAGCACCTCACCCGACCCGCTCTTCCCCGACACCGCGATCAGCGACGGCCGGCTCGAACCCCGGGGCGATCCCACCCTCCTGGACGCGGAGCCCGACGCGCCGATGCTCCGCCGCGCCTTCTCCCTCGACGGAAAGAAGGTCGCCACCGCCCGCGCCTACGTGTTCGGCCTGGGCTTCTACGAGTTGCACCTCAACGGGGCCAAGGTCGGCGACCAGGTCCTCGCGCCCGCCTCGACTCCGTACGACAAACGCGACCTCTACACGACCTACGACGTCACGGACGACCTCAGGGGCGGTGCGAACACCGTCGGGTTGTGGCTCGGCAACGGCTACGACGAGCGGTTCAGCCCCTACGGCTTCCGCTGGACCGGCCCTCAGCAGGCCGTGGTGCTGCTCGACGTCACCTACACCGACGGCCACCGTCAGACCATCACCACGGACAACAAGTGGAGTTGGTCCACCGGTCCGATCACCAGCAACGGCATCTACGCCGGCGAGACCTACAACGCCGAGCTGGAGAAGCCGGGTTGGGACACACCCGGCTTCGACGCGACCAGCTGGCAGCCCGTGCGGACCGTGCAGGCACCGACCGGCACTCTGACCGCCGCCACCGCACCGCCGATCCGGGTCACCGACACACTCGCACCGGTGAGACTCACCCAGCCGAAACCGGGCGTCTACGTCTACGACTTCGGCCAGAACATCGCCGGCTGGGAGCGCCTGCGGGTCAAGGGCGCGGCGGGCACCACCGTACGGATGCGGACCGCCGAGGAGATCGGCGACGACGGCATGCTCGACACGACCACCAACCGTTCCGCGGCGGCCACCGACACCTTCACCCTGGCCGGCGCCCGCACCACCGAGACGTACGAACCCCGCTTCACGTACCACGGGTTCCGGTACGTCGAGGTCACCGGCTACCCGGGCACCCCGACAGCCAAGAGCCTCGACGCCCGGGTGGTGCACACCGACGTGACGTCCACCGGCACGTTCTCCTCCTCCGACCCGCTGCTCGACCAGATCTGGCAGAACAACCGGCGGACCATCCTGAACAACTCGATGAGCACTCCCACCGACAACCCGGTCCGTGACGAGCGGACCCCGCCCGGCATGGACGTACAGGCCTATCACGACGCCTCCGTCCGCGAGTTCGGCATGGACGGCTACTACGCCGACTACCTCCAGGACATGCCGCCAGGCGTTCCGCTCCCCAACGACGCCGGGAACGCGCAGCAGCCCGACATGGACGGCGACCAGATCACGCTCGCCTGGACCCTGTACGAGCAGTACGGCGACCGTGCCACGCTCGAGAGCGTGTACCCGGGGATGAAGGAGTTCGTCGACACCAACGCCACCGACGTGCCCGGGCACATCTGGCCGGCCGACCGAGGGTTCGGCGACTGGTGCCCGCCCGACCACAGCTCCAACGCCAACGGCGGCCTCGGCAACCCGAGCGCCGGCGACTGCACCAGCGAAGTGTCCGTGGTGAACACCGCCCTGTCGTACTTGCAGGCCGTGGACGTGGCCAAGGCCGCGGAAGCGCTGGGCCACAGCGACGAGGCCGCACACTTCACCCAGATCGCCGACGCCATCAAGCAGGCGTTCAACACCGCGTTCCTCAACGCGGCGGGGGACACCTACGGCGACGGCCGACAGACGACGAGCGTGCTGCCGCTCGCCTTCGGCATGGTGCCCGCACAGAACGTCGGCAAGGTGGGCGACCAACTCGTCGACACCATCCTCACCAAGGACGCCGGTCACCTCGACACCGGCATCTTCGGAACCCGGTACCTCATGGACGCGCTCGCCGGGATCGGCCGGACCGATGTGGCGATGAAGGTGTTGGACCAGCGCAGCTATCCCGGTTTCGGCTATGAGATCGCGAAGGGGGCGACGACTTCCTGGGAGGAGTGGACCTACTTCTCAAGCATGGAGAGCCACGACCACGCCATGTTCGCCGGTATCAACGCCTCCTTCTACACACAGCTGGGCGGCATCCAGCCGACCGGCCCCGGCTACCGCACTGTGACCATCGCCCCGCAGATCCCCACAGGACTGCACCACGCGGCGGCATCCATCGCGACCGTCCGCGGTCGAGTCGCCAGCTCCTGGACGAACGACGACGACCGCACAGTCCTCGATGTCAATGTCCCGGTCGGCAGCACCGCGACCGTTCATGTCCCCCACCTCGGCCGGACTCACGTGGAGGTCCACGCCACATCCGGCGCGCGGCCGCAGCACGGCGGCCATGACGAGACCGTGTACACAGTCGGCTCCGGTCAGTGGAGGTTCACGGTCACCGGCCATCACTGACCTACTCACCCCCGCCTGTCCCGTCGGAGGACCCACCTCTCCGATCACGGTGTCAGGGATGTTCTTCGGATCCGGTCGGCGATCTGCGGCCTCTCCGTGAACCCGGCCGCCTTGTACGTCGCGATGCCGCCGACGTTGGAGCTCGGCGTGCACACGCGCACGCTTGACGAGCCCAGCTCCCGCAGGGCGGCCGCCCCGGCGACGGTGATCGCCCGGCCGTAGCCGTGGCCGCGGTGCTCGGCGTGGACACCCATTGGCTCGACCAGCCCCGGTTTCCCGGGGCCGGCGGACCAGACCGTCACCACCGCACCGGGGTTGCCCTGGTCGTCGTAGATGCCAAGGCATCGGGCGTCGGCGTGGAACGGAGCCGCGGACATCCTGTGCCGGTACTCGCGCGTGGGCCGCGTGCTGTTGAACGCGGACCGCAGGACGTCGGCGAAGTCCTGTGCCTGCTCCAGGCCGATCTCCTCGATCCGTACGCCGGGGTCCTCCACTGGTTCGGCGAGGTCGCGGAAGAGCGGTGTCCACGGGTCGTCGACATCCCAGCCCTCCTGGGTCAACAGGTCGTGGAGCAGCAGGCCCTGCGGGGCCTCGACGGAGACCGTTCCTTCCGGCAGCACGCCGCGCTCGGGCAGCGAGAAGTCCTGGACGAGCCGCCGTGCCAAGTCCTCGTCATGGAAGGCATCGGGAGCGACCGACATCCGCACCAGCGTCGGCGAATCCTGCATCGCGACGGCGAGGATGTGTCCGTCCCGGCTCCAGGTGCGGAGCACCGCGTGCGTCTCGGCCGTCCCGAACCGGTAGTTCCAGCCGATGTCCCCGGGATGCAGTTGCATGGGTGCTTCGTCGTGCTGCCACTCACGCAGCGCGGCCATGGCCTCGCGCGCTCCGTCGGCCGTGGGCGTACTCAGCACAATCGTCATGGTCGGGATCAGACACCCCGTCCAGGTGCCCCGCAACCGATTAACTGACCAGGCACCGCGCGGTGTTGGCGGATGGCTGCCGGGAGCGTGGTTGCCGGCGTGCGCCGTGTCAGGGGTGTGCGGTGGCGGGAATTCTCAGGCGCCGGCCTGGAGGCGCAGGCCGGTCAGGGTGAGTTCCAGTGCGGAGCGGAACTGGTCGACGTCGTCGTGGCCGTCGAACTCGTCGACGATCTCGTGGACGAACGGGAATTCCTCGGGGTCGAGTTCGCGCCAGGACTTGGCGAAGCGGCCGAGGAATTCCTCGCGGGTCGTGGCGCCGTCGAGGATCTCCTGGGGCGGCTCCTTGCCGAGGTCGACGGCGGAGCCGACGACGACGCCGACGATGGCGGACACCGCGTAGAACCGCTGGCGTGCGGTGAGGTCGAGGCGGAGTGTCTGCTGGCCGAGCCTCTCGTACAGGCGCAGGGCGTTGCCCTGGACTTCGGTGTTGCGCATGAAGTAGTCGCCCAGCCACGGGCGTTCGACGATCCCGTCGAAGAGTGTCAGGGCCATCTCGCGCAGGGCGTCGATCGGGTCGTCGCGGTGCGGGAGGCTCTCGAGGCGGACCAGGACGGCGGCCATGACGTGGTCGGTCGCGCGGTCGAGGAGTTCGTCCTTGCTGTCGACGTACCAGTAGATGCTGGCCACGCCGCCGCCGAGGCGCTGGGCGAGTGCCCGGAACGTGAGGGCCGGGGCGCCGGCCTCGTCCAGCAGAGCCACCGCCTCCGTGAGTACGGACTCCATCGAGTGCGAGGCCCGTCGGCGTCCCGTACCCGAGCGGCTCTGAAGGCGTGCCATGGCTGTCGTCCCCTCGCTTCTCACGTCGCGTCTTGCATCGTATCGAACGTTGTTCTATCGTACCGCATCGTACGGCGTTCGATACCCGTACAGCGTTCGATGACCGTGCGCCGTTCGATGACCGAACGACGTTCGACCGGAAGGCCTGCGATGACCACCACCACGCTGCACTCACCCGCACGCGTCTACCCGTCCCTACGCGCGGCGTGGATCCCCCTGGCAGCCCTCTGCCTGGCCTTCTTCGTCGAAATGGTCGACAACACACTGCTCTCGATCGCCCTGCCCACGATCGGCCGCGACCTCGGCAGCGGGACGACTGCGCTGCAGTGGGTGACCGGCGCCTACTCGCTGACCTTCGGCGGACTCCTGCTCACCGCCGGGTCGACAGCCGACCGGTTCGGCCGTCGCCGGGTGCTGCTGATCGGACTGGGCGTGTTCGGCTCGCTGAGTCTGTGCGTCGTCCTCGTCACCACGGCGGGGGAGCTGATCGCCCTCAGGGCCGCGCTCGGCATAGCCGCCGCCGCGATGGCGCCGATCACGAACTCCCTCGTCTTCCGCCTCTTCGACGACAAGGCGCTGCGCATGCGCGCCATGACGGTGATGATCGTCGTGGGCATGTCCGGCTTCGTCCTCGGCCCCCTGCTCGGCGGCACCGCGCTGGCCCACGTGCGGTGGGAGTGGCTGCTGCTCGTCAACGCCCCGATCGCGCTCATCGCCTGCGTCGGCGTACGGCTCGGTGTGGCCGCCGACCGGGCCGAGGACCTGACCAAGGACGCGCTCGACGTACCTGGCGCCGTCCTGAGCGTCACGGCCATCGGGCTCGCCTGCTACTCGCTGACCAGCGGTGTCGAGCACGGCTGGCTCTCCACGATCACCCTGGTCTCGATCGCCGGTGCGGTCGCGGCCGCGGTCGCGTTCGTCCGGCACGAACGCCGCAGTGCCGCCCCCATGCTGGATCTGCGCCTGTTCACCAGCGGCACCGTGCGGGGCGCGACCATCGCGCAGGTCGGTACCTCCATCGCGATGGCCGGCATCATGTTCGGCCTGATCCTGCACTTCCAGTACGCGTACGGCTGGAGCCCCGTACGGGCCGGGCTGGCCAACCTGCCGATCATCGTGACCATGCTCGTCGCGACCCCCCTGTCCGAATGGCTCGGCCGCCGCTTCGGCCACCGCATCGCCTGTCTGGTGGGCGCGGCCTGCCTGGCCGGTTCGCTGGCGGGTCTGTCCTGGGGCGTCGATCACGGATACGGCGCCATCGCGGTCTGCATGGTGATCATGACCGTAGGCCTGCGGACCGTGATGACGATCTGCGCGGTCGCACTCGTCGACGCGATGCCCGCCAACCGCACCTCCATCGGCGCCGCCCTCAACGACACCGCCCAGGAGGTCGGCTCCAGCATCGGCACCGCGGTGGTCGGCACCCTCATCGCCGCCCTGGTCACCACTCAACTGCCCGCCGGCACCTGGAGCCACGGCCTCGTGGCGTCGTTCTTCCACGGCGAACGGGTCACCTACGGCGTCCTCGCCGTCGTCGTCGGCCTGATCGCCGCGGGCGGCGCGCTCAGCCTCACCGACTCCCGCACCGTGGAGGAACACCCTGACGAGGACGCCGCCTGAGGAGACGGGCGCCGACGCCGGTGCGGCCCGACGCCTGAGACGAGGCCGTCGGCCGCCACTCCACACGGTCCCGGCCTCGGTGTAAGCACTTCATCGGGCCGGTAACCGCGAGATCAGCTTCCGCACGGCACGGGCGTGCAGAAGGGCGCGGGGGAGACCGCACCCCGTACGCACACCTCCGAACCACCCTCGCACGCCCTCCTGTTGGCGACCGGTCGCTGATGTGCTCGTCGTCCGCACAAAGAGGGGGAGAAGGACATGCGTCATCGTCTTGCACAAAGGTTCGGCGTGCTGTGCGCGTCGGCCACTCTGCTCATCGGGTCGACTCTGGCCGTCGGAACGGCAGCTCACGCCTCGCCGTCATCGCTCGGCGGATGCAGGAATCCGTACGTCTGCGTGTACGAGCCCCACCAGGTCATGGTGGGCGCCTACAAGGACGTCACGTCCTACTGGCAGACCTTCCGTCGCTCCGACGTCACCTACGTCTACAACGCCCGGCACTCTGGCGCCGCGTACTTCCTCTACAGCAGCGGCTACACCAGCTGCGCCGAACCGGGACGCCAGGCCTCCTTGTACCACCGGGGATACGGCAAGGTGACCGGCATCCGCATCGTCACCGGCTCACGCTGCTACGCCTGACGCGTTCAGGGGGTCGCAATTCCCGAGGCCGTTTCCGCCCCGCCATGATGTCCCGCGGAAGCGAGTCCGCATGGCGCAGGAGAAACGGCCTCGGGAGCGAACGCGACAGCCGAGCGGGGCCGCTGATCTCTTCGGTATCGATGCATGGATACATGGATACATGGATACATGGATACATGGGGTACTCACCTTCCATGGGCGCTGCGAAAACGATGGAATAGTCCTCGAATCGTGGTGTCCCGTCGACCGGACAATCGGGTTTCGATATGGTCTGCCGTCATCTCTGAAGCAATGAAGTCATCGGGGGAATTCAGAAATGAACGTGCGGTCGACGGCTGTGGCGTAGGGGCGAATCAGGGGAGTGGGAAATCGCCATACCCAAGAGATCAAGGACCGGCGTGGTCGGTCTGGTGGTGCTCGTGATGACGGTCACCGCTTTCACGGATTCCGCGCAGGCATCGCGTGGCGCGACCTCTGCGGCGGTCGAGCATCAAGCGACCCGGAGGGCGATGGACGCGGCTGTGAGGGCGGGCGTCCCCGGTGTCACCGCGGAAGCACGTGACGCCGACGCTACCTGGAAGCCGGCATCGGGTGTGGGGGACCTGAGGACGGGTGCGCCACGGGGTAGGAACGACCGGTTCCGCATCAGCAGTATCACCAATACGTTCGTTGCGACGGTCCTGCTTCAGATGGAGGCGGAGAAGCGGCTCGACCTGGACGACACCGTGGCACGGTACCTGCCCGGTCTGTTGGCGGGTCTTGGCAGTTACGGCCGTGAGATCACCGTGCGGCAGCTCCTCAACCACACCAGTGGCCTGTTCGACTACCTCGCCGACCCGACGTACGGGGAGACGTACCTGACGGGGGAGGGCTATCTCCGGCACCGCTTCAACACCCTGACGCCGGAGCAGCGGGTGAGGGTGGCGTTGTCCCACGCGCCGTTGTTCGCACCTGGTGCCAGGCACTCCTTCTCCACGACCAACGATGTCCTGGCGGCGCTGATCGTCGAGAAGGTTGCCGACAGGTCGTCCGAGGACGAGGTGCGTGACCGTATCCTCGAACCCCTGGGGCTCCGGGCGACGTCTTTTCCCGGCAAGGGAGTTCGTCTGCCGCGACCGGCCAGCCCCGGTTATTCCAGGCTTTTCGCCTCGCAGCCGGATCGTATCGACGACGTCACCGAGGTGAACGGGTCACAGATCTGGGGCAGCGGCGACATCATCTCCACCGCGACGGATCTGAATCGGTTCTACGCGGCACTGATGCGCGGGAGACTGCTGCCGCCGCGGCAGTTGAAGGAGATGAAGACGACCATCGGCAATCCCGATTTCCCGGGCGCGTCCTACGGCCTCGGTATCGAACGGTTCCAGCTGAGCTGCGGCGCCACCCTCTGGTACCACGATGGGGGCATGGTGGGATGGCTGACACTGTCCGCCACCACAGAGGACGGCCGTCACCAACTCACGCTCGACTACAACGCGGACTGGGGGGCGGAGACCATCCTGCCCATCGTGGACGCCGAATTCTGTCCTCCGCCTTCCTGATCTCGGCCCGGTTCCGGGGTTCCGGGGAGAGGGCGGATATGTGCGTGCGGGCCAGGAGAGGCCTGCGGATCCCCGACGATGCTGATGCGGGACCGGCTGGATGTGGCGTTCCAGGACGAGGAGTTCGCGGACCTGTTCCTTACTGGCCCTAACAAAGCCTCTGAACGTGGCGGTGGGTGATCAGGCAGACGGCGAGACCGAGGAAGGCTTCATGGATGTCGTCGCGTCGCTCCCAGCGGATGCGCAGCCGGCGGAAGCCGTGCAGCCAGGAGATCGTCCGCTCGACGACCCAGCGGAAGGTGCCCAGGCCGGTGCCGTGCGGCTGGCCTCGCTCGGCGATCGCGGGCCGGATGTTGCGCCGGCGCAGGAGTCGGCGGTACTTGTCGTGGTCGTAGCCGCGGTCCGCGAAGAGCATGTCGGGCCGCCTGCGCGGCCGGCCGACCACTCCGGCCACTGGCGGGATCTTGTCCAGCAGCGGAAGCAGCTGGGTGACGTCATTGCGGTTGCCGCCGGTCAGCGAGACCGCGAGCGGGATGCCCTGGCCGTCGGTGATGATGTGGTGCTTGCTGCCCGGACGTGCGCGATCGACCGGGCTGGGACCGCTTTTGGGCCCCTGCGCGCGGCCCGGACATGGGAGGAGTCGATCACCGCCCGCGACCAGTCCAGCTGGTTCTTCGACCGCAGCCTGTTCAGCAGCAACTGGTGCAGCTGGTTCCACACGCCGGCCTCGTTCCAGGCCGCCAGCCGACGCCAGCACGTCATCCCCGAACCGAAGCCCAGCTCCTGCGGCAGGTATTCCCACTGGATCCCGGTGTGCAGGACGAACAGAATCCCGCACAGGGCCTGACGGTCAGGTACTCGTGGCCGCCCCTCGACCTGCTTCGGCGGCGGCTCAGGCAGTAACGGCTCGATCAGCGACCACAGTTCGTCCGACACGATCCACGGCCGCGACTGACGCTTCCCCATGCCCTCACCAACGAGCGATCAAGCCGACAGTCACATGATCAACCCACTTTTGTTAGAGACAGTTAGGGACGGGCAGCCGGGCATGTCGCCAGCTACGGCAGGGCGACTCCGTAGGCCTGGAAGGCGTGGGGACCGGTGGCGAGTTCGGGGTCTTGTCCTTGCCATGCGTCGAGGCGTATCGGCCTGGGTGGTTGTCTCGGTTTCCGCTAAGACGGGAGACCACCGAGGTGGCCGAGATGGCCGCGACGACCGCGGGCGCGTGGGTCGACCTGGGCCTCACCCTCGTGGACCGGCAGGAGCTCACGCCCCAACTTCCACACGGTGCCACCGGCATCCGTGAGGTGCAGGCCCAACTGCACGCCCACCCCCGTGATCGCCCAGATCTCCCGCAGTGTCGGCTACCTGGACGTGTCGAACTCCGTCGGCCCTTCCAGCGCGCCACGGACGTCACGCCGTTGGAGCACCAGATCCGGTTCGGCATTGCGGCACGAGTCAGCCATCAGGAGGACCTGTCGACGGGAGACCTGTCGACAGGTCAGCCGGCGAGGATCCGCTCCACTCCCTCCCGATAGCTCGTGACCTGGAATTCGGGAAAGCGGGCCGCGAACTTGGAGCTGTCGAAGATGTTGTCGTCCCGGTAGCGGACGAGCAGTTCGTACATCTCGTCGAGCGGCTTGACGAAGCGGCGCCCGAGGCGGAAGGCGAGCATCGGCAGCACCGTGTAGCCGATTTTGCGACCGGTGATTTCGCCTGCGAGGTCGATGAGCTGGGCGTAGGACCGCCGGTCCGGGTCGACCGGGAGGTGCCACGTCTGGCCGTAGGCATCCGGCGTGTTGCCGAGCAGGGCGAGAGCGCGGCTCGCGTCGGGGGTCCAGATCAGGGACCGCTTGGTATGGGCGTCGACAGGGACGAACGGCCGCTTGCCCGCCTTGATCCGGTCGAACACCAACGAGTTCGTGTAGCTCTTGGTCCGGCCGGGACCGTAGAACTCGGGGGCCCGGCCGATCACCGCTTCGACGCGGCCGGCCCGCATGGCCTCCAGCAGCATGGTGGCGATCTGTGCGCGGACCCGTCCCTTGCGTCCGCCCGGCGCGAATGCCGTCGCCTCGGTCTGGGGCGTCGAGGTTCCGGGATACATGTAGGTGTTGTCGAAGAAGACGAGTTTCGTGCTGTATTCGGCGCAGGCGTCGATGACGTTGCGCATCATGACGGGGAACTGTCGCTCCCACAGCTCCGAGTCCAGGGGCAGGCCGACGGTGAGGTAGGCGATGTCGCTGCCCGCGACGGCACGGCTGGTGGCGTCGGCGTCGGTGAGGTCTGCGGCCACGAGCTCGTCGGTGTCGTTCACTCGCGAGGGCTTGCGGCTGACGAGGCGGATGTCCTTGGTGTGGTTGCGGTGGAGCTCGTTCACGAGCTCGTCGGCGATCGGTCCGCCGGCGCCGAGAACGGTCTGCATTGGGTCTCCTTTGAAGTGGATGGGGCGGGTGGCGACGACAGCCCGGCTGCGAGCGGCGTCGTGCCGTCACGGATGCGGTCGACCACCGCGGCCGGGTGCGGACCCAGCCGATGTGGTCGCCGGCCGAGCCTTCTGGCACTTGGTCGCTGATCCGGTGTCAACGTGTCACCGAGGTGGACGAGAAAAGGCGATGAACGAGGTCGTCGACTGCGCTGACCGGCGACCGCGTGTCGTCGCCCAGGCCGATGACGAGGGCCGGTGTGGTGATCGGCCGGTCGACCGGATACGTCGGTCGGCCGGTGAGCACAGCGTGGGCCCGTTCCCGCAGGTCTCGGGTCCTCCGGACGTACACTATGTTTACAGTGCTAACAAGGCATAGGAGGACGAAGTAAGCAATGTCAACATCAGAGAAGAGCGCCTACCATCACGGCGACCTGCGGGCGGCCCTGCTGTCGACCGCGATGGAGATGCTGGAGGGCGGCGAGCCCTTCTCGCTGCGCGCCGTCGCGCGCCAGGCCGGCGTGTCGCCGACCGCGCCGTATCGCCACTTCAAGGACCGCGACGCCCTGGAGTCCGCACTGGCCGTCGAGGGTTTCCGGGACCTGCTGGCCGACCTGGGCGGCGGGCGCGACCTGCCCGCCTCGCTCCCGGACCTGGCCGAGTTCGCCGTCACCTATGTCGCCTTCGCGCTGCGGCGCCCGGCGCTGTTCCGTGTGATGTTCGGCAAGCCGTGCGAGGACGCCCATGACGAGCGGGTCAAGGCGGCCGACGCCCTGCACGAGCTGCTGGCCGACGCGCTCGATCGCGTCTTCCCCGACGCGGACGCCTCGGCCCTGGCGTCGGGTGGTTGGGGGCTCGCCCACGGGCTGGCCTGCCTGTACCTCGACGGCAAGCTGCAGGCCGCGTCGGAGGAGGAGGTCGCCGACCGGGTGCGCAACGCCTTCCTCGCCATCGCCTCGGTCGGCTCCTGACGTGTGCCGTCCGCCCGTCGCGTGCCTCACATCCTCCATTGTTGACGGTGCTTACATGCCGTGCGATCCTCGGTGTTGACACCGCTTACATTGGAGGAGAGTCCATGGCTTCGACCACCAAGCCGACCGACCGCGACCGGACCGTAGAGGTCGATCTCGGAGGGCGTCCCGTCACCGTCCCCGTAGGCGGCCTCTACGACCGGTTCCGCATGGACACCGATCTCGACGAGGTCGAGCGGGACCCGCGGGTCAGCAGCGTCGACTTCTTCCGCCGGATGCCGAAAAGCCGCGTGGACTCCCGCATCGGGCCCACGCTGACGCCGAACTTCTACTACCGCATCTCCACGACCCGGCTCACGATGCTCGCGCCGACCAAAGCGATCCGGGCCCGCCTGCCCCAGGAGCTCACCCCGCTCGAGATCGCCCCGGGGATCGGGATCGTCTCCGTGATGTCCTTCCGGTACGACGTCTGCGACATCGACTTCTATACCGAGGCCGCGGTCGGCATCGCCGTGAAGCCGGCGCGGCATGGCGGGCTCGGCCTGCTCGACCTGGTCACCGGGCTCAAGAACGACTCCCTCCACTCCTACGTCCTCTCGCTCCCGGTGAACACCGAGATCGCGCAGGTGCGCGGCCACGACGGCTATGGGTTCCCCAAGTGGGTCACCGAACTCGACGTCGACATCGACACCCATCGCACCTCCACCAGGGTCGCCAACGACCAGGGCGGCCTCGACCTCGCGCTGTCGGCGCCCACCCCGAAGCAGACCGCCCGGCCCACCGGCGAACACGTCTCGACTCTGACCTCGTACACCACCATCGACGGTGCCTGGCACTCCACGACCAGCCAGATCAACATGCTCTCCTCGGGAACCACGCGGTTCCCCCGCGGCCTGGACCTGCGGCTCGGCCGGGGCCGGATGAGCGACGACCTGCGGTCACTGAAGCCGGTCCGCACGATCCAGCTCGACGTCACCACCGAGGGCCAGTTGGCGCTGCACATGCCCGTGCCCACCTCGATCCAGGACCGGAGCTGAGACCGCGATGACCACCACGGACACCGCCCCCGCCGAGGCCGCCCTGCCGGCATGGCTGACACCGTCCCGGGTCGCCCGCCTGGCCACCCTGGTGGCCGCCGATGCCCGCGCCCAGCGGGTCGCCACCACCTCGCCGTACACCGGCGCACCGCTCGCGGACCTGCCGGTCTCCACCCCCGACGACGTCGAGGACGCCTTCGCCCGGGCACGCGCTGCCCAGGCCCGCTGGGCGGCCACCCCCGTGGCCGACCGCAAGCGCGTCATGCTGCGCTTCCACGACCTGGTCCTCCAGCGGCAGGACGAAGCCCTCGACCTGATGCAGGCCGAGAGCGGCAAGACCCGTCGTGACGCGTTCCTCGAGGTCAGCGACATCGCGATCACCGCCCGCTATTACGCCCGCAGCGCACAGCGGCTGCTCTCACCGAAGCGCCGCAAGGGCGCGATCGCGGTGCTGACCCACACCACCGAACTGCACCACCCCAAGGGCGTCGTCACCGTTATTTCGCCCTGGAACTACCCCCTCAGCATGGCCGCCGGCGACGCCATCCCCGCCCTGATGGCCGGCAACGCCGTCGTCCAGAAACCCGACACCCAGACCGCCCTGACCGCGCTGTGGGCTCTGGCCCTGATGCGCGAGGCCGGCCTGCCGACCGACGTCTGGCAGATGGTGGTCGGCCGTGGCAGCTCCATCGGAAACGCGCTCATGCAAGGCGGGGACTACATGATGTTCACCGGTTCCACCGCCAGCGGGCGCCGGATCGCGCGTGACGCGGGCGAGCGGCTGATCGGAGCGTCCCTGGAACTCGGCGGCAAGAACGCCATGGTCGTCCTCGCCGATGCCGACATCGAGAAGGCCGCCACGGGCGCGGTCGCCGCCTGTTTCCCCTCGGCCGGGCAGCTGTGCGTGTCCATCGAGCGGCTCTACGTCGCCGATGAGATCCACGACGCGTTCGTCACCGCGTTCGTCGCGCGCGCCCGGGCCATGCGCCTGGGCGCGACCTACGACTTCTCGGTGGACATGGGCTCGCTGACCACCCCCTCGCAGCTCGAGACCGTCAGCTCGCACGTCGACGACGCGGTATCGAAAGGCGCGACCGTACTGGCCGGAGGCAAGGCCCGGCCCGACCTCGGGCCACTGTTCTACGAGCCGACGATCCTGACAGATGTGACCCCCGAGATGACGCTGTTCGACCACGAGACGTTCGGCCCCGTGGTGTCGGTCTACCGCTACCGGTCGGTCGACGAGGCGGTCGCGATGGCCAACGCCACGCCGTACGGCCTCAACGCGAGCGTCTGGGGCCGCAACGGCACCGAGGCCCGCAAGGTCGCCGGACGACTCCACGCCGGCACCGTCAACGTCAACGAGGCGTTCGCCGCCGCCTGGGGCAGCATCGACGCCCCCATGGGCGGCATGGGCGACTCCGGCCTCGGCCGCCGTCACGGCGCCGACGGGCTGCTCAAGTACACCGAAGCCCAGACCGTCGCGCACCAGCGACTCCAGGGCTTCTCCCCGCCCCGCAGAGTCGAGCACGAGCAGTGGGCGCGGGTCCTGACCCGGGCATTCAAGACGCTGCGTGCCCTGGGCATCCGCTGACAGACCACCAGCTGCAACGGCCGGGCCACCCCGTCATCCCGGGCCGCATGAAGGAAGATCAACCATGACCAAGCGCGTCCTCAACGTCGTCACCAACGTCGGCCACTACGACGACCCTTCCCACGCCACTGGCCTGTGGCTCTCAGAACTCACGCACGCCTGGCACGTCTTCGAGGAGCACGGCTACGAGCAGAACCTCGTCAGCCCGGCAGGCGGCTCGGTGCCCCTCGAGCCGCGTGCGCTGAAGTTCCCGAACTACGACAAGACCGCCAAGGAATGGCGCGCCGACCCCGGGAAGATGGCCCTGCTCGAGAACACCGCGAGCCCGGACCAGATCGACCCCTCGGACTACGACGCGATCTACTTCACCGGCGGGCACGCGGTGATGTACGACTTCCCCGACAGCGAGGGCCTGCAGCGCATCACCCGCGAGATCTACGAGCGCGGCGGCGTCGTCTCCTCGGTCTGCCACGGCTACTGCGGCCTGCTCAACACGCGGCTCTCCGACGACTCCTATCTCATCGCCGGCCGCAGGATGACGGGCTTCGCCTGGACCGAGGAGGTCCTCGCCCGCGTCGACAAGCTGGTCCCCTACAACGCGGAGGAGGCGGCCAAGCAGCGCGGCGCGCTCTACGAGAAGGCGACACTGCCGTTCGTCTCCTACGCCGTCACCGACGGCAACCTCGTCACCGGCCAGAACCCGGGCTCGGCCAAGGCCACGGCGAAGAAGGTCGTCGAAGCCATCGAGGGCGACGCGTCGAGGCAGCGAGGCTGAGTCGGGACACGGCCCTTCCGTGACGGAAGAGCCCCGGATGGACGTCGCCGAAGGTCGCGCGTGCGCCAGCGAAGGGCCGGCGGACGTCGGCAGCCCTCTGCTGCTGCAAAAGGTTCTTCGGCCTCACCGCGCAGCTTGGCGTTCGGGGATTCAGGACGGTACGTCCATGATGGCGAGTGCCTCGTCCCGTAGCGCGCCGGTGTTGATGGCTTCTCCGTCGAGGGCGTGTTTCCACAGGATGTAGGACAGGCCGCTTTCGGCCCGTCGGCGGGTGTGGGGTGTGGGTCCGGTGACGCGTTCCAGGCGGGCCGTCAGCACGTCGATCATGGGGGTGAGTTTGGCCTGTCGTGTCACGCGTGCCAGGGCGGAGTCGGGCTCGTTCAGGCATGCGGCGATCAGACGGCCGAGTCCGTGGGGCATCGCGGTGATGATGCGTTCGACGGACGCGGTCAGGTCTGCGAGCGGGTCCGTCGTGTCGGGTGTGGCGTGCAGGGACCGGTCCGCTCGCAGCGCGTCCGCGACCATTTCCTCCTTCCCGGGCCAGCGGCGGTAGAGCGCGCCGAGACCGATGCCTGCGGCCGCGGCTACGTCTTTCATGCGCAGCCCCTCGTAGCCGTGGGCCTTCAGCAGGATCAGGGTCTGTTCCAGCGCCAGGGGAGCGATGTCGGGGTGGCGTCGGCGGCCGCGCTGCACGTTCTCCATCCCTATACGGTAACCTCGATTATCGGTAATGGTGATTCTCGGAAAGGCGCTGTCATGGCCCCCACTAACCCCACCAACCCGACCACCCCCACTCGGGCACTCGTCCTCGGTGGCGGAGGCATCACCGGCATGGGCTGGGAGGTCGGCGTCCTCGCCGGACTCCTCGACGAAGGAGTCGACCTGCGCGACGCGGACACCGTGATCGGCACCTCGGCCGGCTCCTTCGTCGGCACCAACTACACCTCGGGCACCGACTGGGAGATCCTCTTCGCCGACCAGGGCCAGGCCGGTGACAACGAACCCGTCATGCATACCGACCCGGCCGTCTACGAAGGCTGGACCCAGGCATTCATCGCCGGCGCCGGGAACCCCGAAGCAGTGGGCGCTGGATTCGGCCGGGTCGCCCGCACCTTCGGCGCGGGCGTGGACACCGAGACCCGCCGCGCTGTCGTCCGCTCCCGCCTGCGCACCAACCAATGGCCCGCCAACATGCGCGTCGCCGTCACCGACGCCGACACCGGCCAACTCCGCCTGCTGGGTCCCGACGCGGGCGTCCCTATCGAGACGGCCACCGCCGCCAGCGGCGCCGTACCCGGCATCTGGCCCAGCGTCCGCTTCGGCGGCCGCGAATGGATCGACGCCGGCATGGTCTCCGCTGCCAACGCCACCCTGGCCATCGGCCACGACCGCATCGTCGTCCTGGCCCCCATGTTCGAGGGCCACGCCGGGATTCCCAGCGCCCTGGACGACGTCGCCCACCTCAACCGCACCGGTGCCCGCGCCATCCTCGCCGTTCCCGATACCGCAGCGCGCGAGGCCATCGGCCCCAACCCCTACGACCCGACCCGCGCCCGTGCCGCCGCCGAGGCAGGCCGACACCAAGGCCGCGTTCTCGCCACCGAGATCAAGGCGCTGTGGACCTGAGGCACGCTGGTGTGGTTACGGCGTCGAAGCCGTTCTGGATAGGAGTCTCGCCCTCATGAATCGTCGGCGGCGGAAGAAGTTGTTGGGGCGTTTGTTCGGGGCGATCCAGGCGGGTGATGTCGTCGCGGTGAAGGCATTGCTGGGGGCGGGGGTTGACCCGGAAGGTCCCGACAATGAGGGGACTACGCCTCTGTACGCGGCTGCGGTGAATGGTGAGGCGGTGATCGTGGGTTTGCTTCTGTCGTCGGGTGCGTCTCCTGATGTGGAGAGCAGGGGGGTTGGTGCGGAGGGCACTGCGTTGTGTGCGGCTGCGTGTTGGGGGCATACCGGGACGGTGCGTGAGTTGTTGGCCTTTGGTGCTGATCCGAACCTCAGGGAGGACGGTGGCACCGGCTGGTCACCTCTGGAGTGGGCGAACAATGGTCCCCATCCTGAGACGGTGGATCTTCTTGTCGCGGCCGGGGCGGATGCCGGTGGCGGGTCGGAAAAGTGATCAAGCGTATGCACTATGGGCTCAGAGTGCAGGTTCCATCCGAGGAGCTTGGCGTGGTCGACCGTGTCGAAATCGCCGACGGCTATGTCAGTCCCGCGGACTGGCCGACGGTCGTTTCCGTACTCAGAGTTGTCGGCGGAGGCTACGCGGGTCGTCAACTTCGGCTCAGCACTCGCCCGAGCCATCTCGAAGAAGCAAGGTTCCGCGCGACGAGAGACCAGTTGGCGGGGGAGCGGGCCTAAGCCGGAACCGGTAATTCTTGTTGCTCGCGCATCAGAGCGACTGCTCTTGGCTGGATATGGGGAGTCGGGTGCCGGTGAGGCATCCGTCGATACGGCCCGGCCGGTACTGAACTCGGCGCAGGCTATGCCGGAGGGTACGCATCAGGTGAGAGGAAGTCCACCGGGCGGGAAATGCCACCAGCAACAGAGCAGCACACCGTCGCCCTGTGGTCTCTTCACGCGTGGGAGACCGATGACGACGAGGCCTGACTCCCAGGCGGTCGACCATGTGGTCCGCGGCGGACTTTGAGAGCCCGAACAACGGAGTGCTGAGGCTGCGCAGTTGCCCCTGGGTTCGCTTCGGACGTCGGTTGCTGCGCAGGTGGGTCGGGCCGCCTGGGGGTGGTTGTGGTCGGCCGGTTATTCGTCGGCGCCGTCGTCCCTCAACTCACCAGCCCCTGCCATGGGCGCTGGAGTCGTCGGCACGTCGCGGGGCGGTGGAACGAAGAGCGCAGTCCGGGGAAGTGGGGCGTTCGCCGGCAAGGCCACGCCGGTGGTGTGAACACCAGACCTGTGGTGATGGGAGGCTCGGTCTTCAGGCGCTGGTGGAGCGAGTTGTCGTGCATCGGTGGTCCTGCAAGCTCTCAGGTTCCTAGGATGCGCGCATGACGACAAAGTTGAGCAAGGGTGATGATTGCGAACTTCCTGCCGTTGCTGTCGTGTGGCTCACCGACTATCCGCAACCGGGTCTGATTCTGGTGGAGTTCGCCGATGTCTACGACCGGCCTCATCAACTGGTCGGAAAGACCGCCTACTTCGCCGGAGAACTGCAAGAGACCTCGGACTACCCCTGCCCGACCAGCACTACGTGCACGATCGAGGAAATCACTGACGGCGTCGCCACAGTGAGTACACGGTGGCTGGAGGGCGGACCCGACAGCACACCCTTTGTCTTCGAGGTCTGGCTGGACGTCCTCAGACCAGCGTGACGTGTTGACCTTCCGTCCGTGGAAGCGAGTGACAAAGGGGTTCGGACCGTTGTTGCTGCTTCCCGCAGCTCGGCCAACTCCCGTGCTGTCAGAGGAAGTTCTTTGTCCATGGCGCCGACCGGCTTGCGCAATGCGTCGTCGATCCGCTGTGAGGCCGCGCTCAGGGCGAATTGTGGCAGGGCCTCCCATCCTCATGACTAGCGAGGGCGGCCGTAAGCACGTCTTCCTGGCCATGCAGCGCAGCACGCCGTGATGCCCCGGAGGCTGCTGGGAACCGCGCGACGCCGAGGTTGAAGATCGTGGTGGTGCACTGCGCTGCGACGCTCGGCGGGTGGGAAATCGTGGGGGAGGGTGTATCGCGCGGCGGCGGCGATCCCATAGAACCGTCGTGGGAGAGATCGTCAGTGCAGGTCAGCGGGCTCGTCGTCTCGCGCGGCCCTCAGTTCGGCGGTATTCCTGGCCGCGTGGTCAGGACAGCCTGCATCGTGGTCCTGCCGCTGGTCCGCCGGACTGATCAGGCGTCAACTCACGACCGAAGGACGAATTCGTATGCGATCAAATGCTCTGGGCAAGACGCTTGCCGGCTTGGTTGCCGTTGCCGGGATCGCCGCCGGCACGGTGGCGACGGCGGGTGTCGGCTACGCGGCGCCTGTGAGTCCTTCGTCCACGTCGGTTGTTTCGCAGCCGGCGGCTGCGGCGGCGACGCACAACTTCGGCCTCACCACGGCCGAGGCCAAGAACGTCCAGCGCTTCCTCGCGGAGTACTGGGACTACAACGACAGCATCGACGGTCAGCTGGGCACCAACAGCTGGAAGGCGATGCAGCGATTCCTCTCGGGGATCTGGGGATACACCGGTGCCATCGACGGCGACCCGGGCACCAACACCGTCAAGGCGCTCCAGCGGATGCTGGCCGCGCAGTGGGGTTACACGGGCGCGATCGACGGCGACCCGGGCTCGGGCACCCAGGCGGCGTTCAAGCGCTTCGCCGACTCCTGATCCAACCGGCCGCCCACCCCCCCCAGTGAGCGGCCGTTGGAGCGCGCGCTCTAGCCGAGCGGGGTTTCCTGGCCTGTGTCACCACCCAGGAAACCCCGCTCGGCACTGACAAGCCGGCGGTGGTCAAATACTCGGTCCCATCCGGCCGGGCGTGAAGCCGCCGTCGGCTGCGCCTTGTGACACGGCTGGCCGCCGTGACGTGACCACGCCGGATGCGGCTCAGGTCGCTGCCCGGGCAGCCCCAGAAGGTGGGCCGGCAGGAACCGAGGGGACGCGCGGGATTAGCACGATTTCCGCGGCGCATTTCCAATGGCCAGCGCTGGTCAATGAGGGCCCGGGCCTCCTGCTCCGACCCGGCAACCACCCGTACCGAGCGACCGAGAGCCCCGGTCGGCAACCGCGCGTAGGACGGGTGCACCGCGGGCAGCGGAGGGTTCGGAGCGCCGAACTCCGCTCTCGCGTGCACGATTCGGCCATCGGGCCGGCCACCTGGCTACGCCACCTCCGGCACAGGGCGTCACCATGCGTCTGCCACGGCCGCGCTCGGCCGCAGACTCCGGACGAGCGGCCCGACAGGTGAACGGCGCTAACGGCAGGCCGGCGCGTGCCGCACCTCGTAATCACGGCCAATGCGGTCGTCGATGGTGACGTCGAAGTAGGCCTTGTCGTGCTCGACGATCTCGGACGGGAACTTCTTGGTCCGCGTGACATCGATATCCCGTAGAACGCGCTCAGGTCGTACCTGTGGGTGGCGAACCGATGGCCTGAGGGACATCGGTGCGCTTGCCACGGCCACGGCCACGGCGGCGGTTCTCGCCGCCTGCCTCATGCTGGTCGACGCCACCGCTTCGCCGGGTCACGCCCGCCGCCGGTTCGCCCTCCGTCGAGGGGCTCGTCATCCTTGTCGTGATGTGGGGTATGTGGTGTGGCAGGCGACGGAAGGATTCTCATGACCACCTATGTGATCACTGTGCCCGGCACCTTCACTGCTGGTATCGACGACGCGGCAAGGCAGCGGCTGGGGCGGGCGCTGCGGCCCGCGGATCCGCATAGCACCACGATGGGCAATGCCGAGGACCTGGACGTGCTCGCCGTCAACGACGACAACACCTTCGCCCTCCGGCTCACCGTGGAGGCGGACTCCAACGCCGACGCGGAGAGCGAGGCGCGGAGGCTCGCGGAAACCGCGTTGCGGGACGCCGGACTCGACGCGGACGACGTGCCGCTCGGCCCCGCAGTGATCACCGGCATCGACTCCGAGATCGCCTAGCCTCTGGAAGGCTGTCCCACCCTGCCTTTGCCGAATCCCTTGTCCACGCAGGTGGGATCGGGTTGGGGTGCTGGCCAAGGCCGATCGGGTCGCCGATATCGCACGGGGATCAATCAGACGTCTGATTGATCCCCGTGCGATGTGGGACTCGTTGAGTCGCGCAGGGCCCACCGGAATGTCGAGGATGTGTCCGGTGCCGCGTACCAGGCGGAACATCTCGGAGATCTGCACGGTGGTGCCCAGCCGCGCGTACGTGAGCAGTTCGCTGACCTTCGTTTGTTCCAGCGGGTGGAGGCGCGGTTCTGGCGATCGGTCGATTGCAGGTCGGTCGAGACCCGCTTGTAGCCGAGATTGGCCACGCCGTTCCTCTGGATCTGAGCTGCCGTCAGGCCGCTGACAGTCCGGGTTCGTTGAACCCTCGCCGGGCCTGTCGTCTGTCGCTCGTTGGCCGACAGTCACGACCCTGCGAAGGCGCATGCGAAGCCCTCGCGCCTGCTTGACGTGCCTGTGGCGACGGGGCCCTTCCCGGTGATCAGCCCGACCCCTCAGGAGCCGGCTCCGGCAGGTCGGCTGCGACGGCGCGGACGGTGTCCCGGAGCCAGCGCTGCCCCAGATCGCCGTCGAGGCGCGGGTGCCAGGCCATTTGGTAGTGGAGTGGGCGGATCTCCTCGGGAGCGGGCACGATCCGGATCCCGGCGTCCGGGCGTTGCTGCGCGAGCAGCCTCGCGGGCAGGGTGAGGATCAGTCGGGTGCCCGGGACGGAGTGAACGGCCAGGGAGTGGTAGGGCACGGTCAGCCCGGCCCGGCGGCGTGCTCCGAGGCCCTCCAGGCGCCCCTCGATCGCGGTCTGGCGCTCGCCGGCGGTGCCGACGATCACGTGAGCGGCGTCGAGATACTCCTCCAGGGCGATCTCCGGGCGCTCGGCCAGCGGGTGGTCCGCTGACAGGACGCACACGAACCGGTCGTCGAACAGGTGCTCCGTGCGCAGCGCGGTGACCGACCCTGGCCCGCCGTAGAACACCAGGTCGACAACGCCTCGGTCGAGGTCCTCGTAGATGGCGTCGTGCCACGTGCGGAAGTGCAGCGTGGAGCGCGGCGACTCGCGGAGGACGCGCTGGAAGACCGCGGGGGCGGCCACCTGGGCGTAGTCGGTCCCGGCGATCCGGAATGCCTCGGCGGCCACGGCGGGGTCGAACTCCTCGGGGGCGAACAGGCTCTCCAGCTGCGGCAGGACTGCTCGCAGCTGGCGCTGGACGCGCTCGGCCCGCGGGGTGAGCCGGTATCCGCCGGGCGTGCGCACCAGGAGTTCGTCGCCGAGCGTGTCGCGCAGCCGCTGCAGCGCCCGGCTCATCGCCGGTTGGCTCATCCTGGCGAGTTCGGCGGCGTGCGAGACGTGCCGTTCCTCCAGCAGTGCGGCCAACGGCGCCAGCAGGTTGAGGTCGACCCGTTCGATATGCACCATGCGCATAACGTAAGTGAATTCCATGCATTAGACAAATAACTGCACGAAGCGGAGGGTTGATCACGTCGCCGGGCGCATCGCCCGCGAACAGCCTCATCCCTACGGGCATCCATCCGGATGCCGGATCGGAGCAGTCATGAACGGCGCGATGGCGGAGAACGGATCCGGCCGGCCGAGGGTGGTCGTGGTGACCGGCGGTTCGGGTGGTATCGGCGGCGCGGTCGCGCGCCGGCTGGCCGCGGACGGTATGGCCGTCGTAGTCCACTACGCGGGCAGTGCCGCGAAGGCGGAGGCGATCGTCGAGTCGATCACCGCGGCCGGAGGCACTGCGGTGGCCCACTCCGGCGACATCGCCGAGCCGGCGGAGATGGCGGAGGTCTTCGACGCCGCGGAGGCGCGTTTCGGCGGCATCGATGTCGTCGTCAACACCGCAGGGATCATGCTGCTCGCCCCGCTCGCTGAGATGGAGCCGGACGACTTCGACCGGATGCACCGGGTCAACGTCCGGGGGACCTTCGTCGTCTCCCGGCTCGCCGCCCGCCGACTGCGTCCCGGCGGCTCCCTGATCAACTTCTCCACCTCGGTCACCCGGCTCCAGCAGCCCGGCTACGGCGGCTACGCGGCGACCAAGGGCGCGGTCGAGGCCATGACCTTGATCCTGGCCCGCGAGCTGCGCGGCCGGGACGTCACCGTCAACGCGGTGGCCCCCGGGCCGACCGCGACGCCGCTGTTCGTCGAGGGCAAGAGCGAGGAGCTGATCGCCAAGATCGCCGCCGCCGCACCCCTGGAGCGGCTCGGCACGCCTCAGGACATCGCCGAGGCGGTGGCCTTCCTGGCCGGGCCCGGCGGCCGCTGGATCAACGGCCAGGTGCTGTTCAGCAACGGCGGTATCGCCTGACCGCCAATCCCCGCCCCCATCCACCCCACCGATCGGAGAACCATCATGTCAACCGTCCTCATCACCGGTGCCGGCACCGGCATCGGCAACCTGACCGCGCGGGCGCTCTCCCGAGCCGGCCATCGCGTCTACGCCTCGATGCGCGCCCCCGGCACCCGCAACGCCACCCGCGCCGAGGAACTGCACCGCCTGGCCGCGGAGGAGCACCTCGACCTCCACGTGGTCGAACTCGACGTCGCCTCGCAGGAGTCCGCCGACCACGCGGTGGCGGCGGTGCTCAAGGACGCGGGGACGCTCGACGTCGTCATCCACAACGCCGGACACCTGGCCACCGGTTACGTCGAGGCGTTCACCGCCGAGGAGATCGCCCATCTGATAGACGTCAACACCCTCGGCGTCCAGCGGCTCAACCGGGCTGCACTCCCGCACCTGCGCGCCCAAGGCCACGGCACCCTCCTCTACGTGGGCAGCACCATCCCGGTGACCACCCCGCCCTTCCTCGGCCCGTACGTCGTCTCCAAGGCCGCCATGGACGCTCTGGCCCTGGTGACCTCCTACGACGTGGCCCCGCTCGGCATCGAGACCGTGATCGTCATGCCGGGGGCCTTCACCCAGGGCACCGACCACTTCCCCAAGGCGGCACGGCCCGCCGACGCCACCGGTGTCGCCGCCGGATACCGAGTCCTGGACCCGCTCGCCGCCCGCAACGAGGCAGCCACCGAAGGCCTGTTCACCCCGGGCACGCAGGCCGACCCGGTGGTGGTTGCTCAGGAGATCACCAGGATCCTGGCCCTGCCCTTCGGCGAGCGTCCCTTCCGCAGCGTGGTGGACCTGACCAACTCCATGGTCGAACAGGCCAACTCCGCGGTACTGGAGGCCCGTACGGACTTCGTGCGGCGCATGGGCTTCGAGGAAGTCCTGCACGTCGCCCGGGCGTAGGCCTCCCCGCACCCCTCCACTCACCCACCACCTCCCCGTGCAAGGAATCAACGAGATGACCCGCAGTCAGCTGAACGCCGTCTCCGACCTGCTGCAGAACTCCCCGCTGGACCTGGGCGGCGACGTCGAGAAGATGCGCCACGTCTTCGACGAGATGCTGGGCTCCGCACCGCTGCCCGACGACGTCCGCACCCGGTCCGTCGAGCTGGGTTCGGTGCCCGCCCTCGAGGTGCGTGCCGGCGCCGCCGCGCCGACGGGCGTCACCGTGCTGTACTTCCACGGCGGTGCCTACGCGATCGGCTCCGCTGCCGCCAGTGTCGGCCTGGTTTCCGAGATCGCCCGGCGCACCGCCGCCACCGCCCTCTCCGTCGACTACCGGCTCGCCCCCGAGCATCCTTTCCCGGCCGCCGTCGACGACGCCCTCACCGCCTACCGGGCACTGCTGGACCGGGGCCTCCGGGCCGACTCGGTCGCGGTCACAGGAGAGTCGGCCGGCGGCGGCCTCGCCCTCGCCCTCCTACTGGCGATCCGGGACGCGGGGCTGCCGCAGCCCTCGTCCGCGACGGTTCTGTCCCCGTGGGCGGACCTCACCCAGTCCGGCGCCACCATGGCGAGCCGGGCCGAGGCGGATCCGGCGCTCACTCCCGAGGCCCTCCAGATCCGGGCCGCCGACTACCTCGCCGGCGCGGATCCGCGCACCGCGCTGGCCAGCCCGCTGTTCGCCGAACTGCGCGGACTGCCGCCGCTGCTGATCCAGGCCGGCGGTCGGGAGATCCTCCTCGATGACGCCCTGCGGCTGGCCGCGCGGGCCGCCCGCGCCGACGTCCCGGTCACCCTGCAGACCTTCCCCGGAGCACCGCACGTCTTCCAGGGCTTCGCCCCACTCCTCGACGAGGCCGCGCGCGCCCTCGACCACGTCGCCGCCTTCATCAACAGCCACGCCCAGCCGGAGGGCTGACCTCGTGAAAGCCGTACGCTTCCACCGCTACGGAGACATCGACGTACTCGGCGTCGAGGATGTCGAACCGCGTCCGCTCGGCCCCAAGGACGTCCTGATCCGGGTACGCGCCGCCGGCATCAACCCGGGCGAGGCCAAGATCCGCACCGGGGCCCTGCACGAGCACTACCCGGCGACGTTCCCGTCCGGCCAGGGAAGTGACCTGGCCGGCACCGTCACCGCGACCGGAGCCTCGGTGACCGGTTGGACACCGGGGGACCCGGTCCTTGGCTGGTCCTGGGAGCGCTCCAGCCACGCCGAGTACGTCGCCGTCCCCGCGGACCAGCTCGTCCGCAAACCCCAGAATCTCACCTGGGCCGCCGCAGGCGCCCTCTACGTCGCGGGCAGCACGGCCTGGGCTGCCGTCGCCGCCGTAGCCCCGCGGGCCGGGGAGACGGTCGTGGTCAGCGGGGCCACCGGCGGGGTCGGCAGCTTCGCCGTCCAACTCCTGCGCCTGCGCAGGACGCGCGTGGTGGCGGTCGCTTCCGCGCGGCACCAGGACTGGCTGGAGTCCCAGGGCGCCGCCCTGGTCGGCTACGGGGGCGGGGTCGCCGAACGTCTTCGCCAGGCCATCCAGAGCGATGGCGGCGGCACGGCGCACGCCTTCCTCGACTTCCACGGCGGCGACTACCCGCGCATCGCCCTCTCGCTGGGAGTACCGCCCAGCCGGATCAACACGCTCGACTACGGCGCGGCCGCCGCGCTCGGCACCCGGTCGAAGGGCAGTGCCGAGGGCACCGACCGGGCGGTACTGGCCGAACTGGCCGGGCTGGCGGCCTCCGGCAGGATCGAGGTGCCGATCAGCCGGACCTACCCGTTGGTCGAGGTCCGGGCGGCCTTCGCCCACCTGGAACACGACCACCCACTGGGCAAGGTCGTCCTCCTCCCGAACGTCACCCCGGGCAGCACCAAGGCCGGGGACGCCCGGGCCGCGGCCGAGTGACGTCAACTCAGGCCGCCCGAAGCCCATCGGGCCCACCCAGCGAAGAACCCGCTACCCATCCGGCGACGGCCCGGCGGCTTCCCCGAGCGAACGGGCCCCCTACGACCGGGTGTTGGCCTCGTGCACTGCGCCGCTGCCCACCGCGTGAGTGGCCCCGGTAGTCGACGTAGGCAAGTTCGGCGTGGCACATTCACCAGCCGCCAGCGGCACAGGCCATCCGAACCGGCAGCGGGCCGAACAGCGCAACCACGTCCTCAGCTTCACCGCCAGCTACCCCGTTGAACGCGCTTCGGATTGGGTGGCTGACAACGGCTAACACTATGAGGTGGTTTGCCCCTGTTTGCTCTGTCCGGGACGGGAGTTGAGGATGCTGCCGTGGATCGTGTCGGGTGAGTTGTGGGACCGCCTGGAGCCGCTGCTGCCGCAGCGTGAGCGCAGGTTCCGCTACCCCGGCCGCAGGCCGTTGCCGGACCGGGAGGCGCTGTGCGGGATCTTGTACGTGCTGCACACCGGCATCAATGGGAGTACCTGCCGCAGTACCTCGGTTTCGGCCCGGACAGGTCCGTCGCCAGTCGACCGAGGCCGGGGGGATCGAACCACCACCTCATCACCGACCCACACGGCACCCCGCTCGTCGTCCTGCCGACCGGCGGCAACCGCAACGACGTCACCCAACAGCTGCCGCTGCCCGACGCCGTCGCACCGGTCCGCAGCCGGGTCGGGCGCCCCCGCCGCAAGCCGGACTCTCTTCTCGCCGACCGCGGCCGGGCACCTACCGCCGGCTCGTGGAGAGGAGTTTCGCGTGCCTGCACGGCTTCCGATTTCACCGAGAGAGCCAGTCCAGATCCGCGAGAGCGGACGAACCCAGGAAAGACCCGTACGACAGTCGGTCGAACTGGATGCGGAGGTTTTTGGACGGCTTCGGTCTACGGTTCAGAGGTTCCCGTAGTGGGGGAGTGGCGCTTGCCGGGGGTGCCGGTGCGTACGCGGTAGGTGCCGTCGGGGGCGGTTTCGGAGTGATCTCGGATAGTGGCGGCTATCGTGCCGGGCCACTTGGTCGTGCTGGACCAGACCGCCTCCGCGAAGTCGGCGCCGTCGGTGCGGGCTCCACTCAGGTCAGCCCCGGCCAGGTCCGCGCCGCGCAGCCGGGCTCCGACCAGCTTGGCTCCTCTGAGGCGCGCTCCGGTCAGGTCGGCTCCGGCCAGGTCCGCGTGGGTGAGGTCGGCGCCCGTGAGCTTCGCGTTGTACAGAAAGGCCAGAGTGAGTTTTGCTCTGATCATCTGGGCCTGGGAAAAGTCCGCGGCGAAGAGATGGGCGCAGGTCAGGTCGGCTTCCGTGAGGATGGCCTTGGTCAGGTCGGCCTTGCTCAGGTCGGCGGAGGTCAGCTGGGCCCGCAGGAGCTTCGCTCCGCGCAGGTCCGCCTGGTCCAGTGCGACATCGGTGAGGTCGGAGTCGGTCAGGTCGGCCCCCGTCAGATTCGTCCCCGAGAACAGGGCGCCGGTCAGGTTCGTACGGGTCAGGTGGGCGCCGGACAGATTCGCGCCCATCAGGTAGACGCCGGCCAGGTTCGCGCCGGTAAGGATCGCCCCCGTCACGTCCGCGCTCACGGTGTTCGCTCCAGCCAGGTTCGCGCCCTTCAGCTTGGCTCCCGAGAGATTCGCCTGCGTCAGACGTGTCCGGGTCAGGTCGGCCCGGCTCAGGTCGGCGGCCGTCAGGATCGCTTTCGTGAGGTCGGCCCGGCTGAGGTCCGTTCCGGCGAGGCTCACGCCCGCGAGATCGACACGGTGCAGCTGCGCGCCGGACAGGGAAACGGCCGTGCCGGACTTCAACGCACTCCTGAGGCCGTCCCGCCCGACGGGTCTGGCGGGACGGTGGGCCCGCGCCTCCTTGCCGTGGCCGACGTCACCGGCGTGGAGCGGCCGGAACGCCGGGGCAGCATCGCAGAAGGCGATCAACAGCCTCTGGAAGAAGGGAGGTTGACTCTTCTCCTTGGACTTGTAGGGCTCGGGCGACCAGCCGTGCACGCGGTACGAGTCATCGAAGAGCTGCTCCGAATCGTCCCGAATCCGGTCGGCCGACCCGATGGGCCAGACGGTCTCCGAGGTCCACCGCGCCCCGGCCAGGTTCGCGCCCGTCAGCTCCGCGCCGCTCAGGTCGGCACCCGTCAGGTCGGCCCGTTCAAGACACGCCCCGGTCAGGTCGGCACGGGTGAGGTTCGCCCGGACGAGCACCGCACCGCCCAGGTTCGCTCCGCGCATCCGTGCTCCCGCGAGGTCCGCGTCCATCAGGTTCGCGTGCGTCAGGTCCGCTCCGGTCAGGTCGGCCTCTGTCAGCCGTGCCCGGACCAGCCTCGCCGAGCCCAGCTCCGCGCGGTCCAAGCGAGCCCGCGTCAGGTCGGCGTCGATCAGATTCGCCACGTAGAAGAAGCTCCGGGACAGGTTCGCCTCGCGCAGGCACACCCTCGGCAGTGTGCCCAGTTGCGCGTAGACCCAGGGCAGATCCATCCCGGTCAGGTCCGTCCCGTTGAGGTGGGCGCCTTTCAGGTTGACCGGCCGGGCCACCTCCTGCGCGCGGATGCGCCGGGCCAGGTCGTCGGCCCACGGGTACGATCCGTCGGCGGCCACGGGCGGGTGGCCGGGCGGCGTGTACCAGTACCGGCGGTCGGTCAGCCGTATCTCCGTTCCCCCGTCCAGGGCATCGGGTATCAGGATCCGGAGCACGAGCCGCCCGGTCGGCTTGAACACGATCGGGGTGACGACCCCCAGGACCAGCGCGATCATGGACCTGACCGCATTCGCCGCCCCCGCCGTGCCGGCCAGAGTCGCCGCCGTACAGCCGACCGCCGCGCCCAGAAGCGCGTGCACGCACAGGCCTGCGACGAGTGCGCCGACGCCGGGCCCGTCGGGGTAGTCCCACCGCCCGTACCGGTGTGTGAACGGGTCTTCGTCGCGCAGGAAGGCAGCCCGGACGATGAGACACCTGTACAGGGCGGCACCGACCAGCCCCCACACCGCATATGACCACATGAGGCAACGATATGGGCCGGGCGTCGATCACCAACAGCGCCATTCCACAGGCTGGTTGACGCCGCACCGGCGTGACGGACCGGGGTTGCTTCCGCAGCCACCGCACTCTGATGCATTGTCACAAAAGTTGATGATCGCGGCGCCCGTACATGCCCACGAGCACCCTCGATAGATCGCTGGCCAGCTACGATCCGGCCCCCTACCGGGAATCGCAGCCGCCGTGACTGGTGGCACCGAGGTCCGCGGCTCCGGGCCTGGGAACGTACTGAATCCATACCATCGGCATACCGTTTTCGAAGCGGGCCCGCCCAGTATCGAGGATGTCAGCGAATCCCGTTAAATCGCCGGGCGGATTCTCCGAACCCGCCAGGGCATTTATCGGGCGTCGTCGTGGCGAAAAAATTCACCTTCGATCGGAAGTGGAGATCCCATGACTGAGCAAAACGGATTCACCGACGCGGATTTCGTGCTGTCGCTGCAGAGCCTCGACCTCGAGGACGACAGCCAGACCGGCGTCATCGTCGACAGCTGCAGCTCCTGCTACCTCTTCAGCTGCTGACAGCGAGTTAGTGCTTGCGGTCCCGGATTGCATCGGACAAAGCCCTTCGTCCCGTCCGGGACCGCTCGCAGCGTCAGATCCTCGGGCCAACAGGTTCCGGACCACAACCATGAGCGCGAAATGGGGCGGGCTGATATGCAGCGGCCGTGGGAAACAATGCTGTCCTACATGAGTCACCATCCGCGGTGGTTCGAGAACTTCAGCCGGCGCATGCCGAGCAGCGAGCACATGCGCGCATACCGGTCGGCGCTGCCGGACGACTGGCACACCTGGCGTCGTGGCTACTGGATCATCGCCGAACCGCCGGGCGCGCCCGTAGTCGGCCAGGGCTGGAAGCTGCACGTCTCGTCGACCTCACGCAACAGCACCGAGACCTTACGGCGGGCATTGCCGGTCATGCGGGATGCAGGGGTGCGCTTCAAGTTCCTGATGGACCCCCCGGCAGTGGGTGAGGCCAACGGAAAGTCGTTCCCCCGCGCATCGAGTGGGAAGTTCATCACCGTCTACCCGGACGACGACACGCAGTTCCGCGCCGTCGCGGCAGCGCTGACCCAGGCCCTGGCGGGGCTGGACGGACCCTATGTCCTCACCGACCGGCGCTGTCCGGGATCGCGGGTGGTGTCCTACCGCTACGGCGGGTTCGTCAGCCGCTTCGAGCTCAAGCCGCTGGGCCTGCGGGATCTGATGATCCAGGCCCCCGACGGTTCGCTGGTCCCGGATGTGCGCACCCCCTACTGGCTCGTCCCGGACTGGGCGCAGGATCCGTACACGGGTGCGGACCAGGGAACGGAAACGGACAAGGACGGAGCCGCGGGCGGGGGTGGGAGCGCGGGCAACGGGTTGCTGGGCGGCCGGTTCAAGGTCGGCAGTGCGCTGGCGTTCAGCAACCGCGGCGGCATCTACCGCGGCGTGGACACCGAGACCGGCGCCGACGTGGTGCTGCGCGAGGCCCGGCCGTATGTCGAGGTGGGCCCCAGAGGCGTCGACGCGGTGGACCTGCTGCGCCATGAGTACCAGCTGCTGACCGAACTGGCCGACACCGGTCTGTTCGTGCGCCCCGTCGCGTTCTTCGAGCAGTGGGAGCACGCGTTCATCGCCGAGGACTACATCGAAGGCAGTCATCTGGGCCACCTGAGCATCGCCCAGAACCCCCTGTACGGCTTGGACCTCACCCCGGCCCGGCTGGCCGACTACTACGACCGGTTCCGTCTGCTGTGGGTGCAGACAGCGGACGCGATCGCGGCCTGCCATGAGCGAGGCATCGTACTGGGCGACCTGTCGATGACCAACATCATGGTCACCGCGGACGACCGGATCCGCGTCATCGATCTGGAGTCCGCCTTCCATGAGGGGACCGAGGGCGGCGCGGGGCTCAGCACCCCGGGTGCGGTCACTCGGCGGGCGATGGCCGCGGGGCGCGGCGACCGGCGCACCGACTACTACGCGCTGGGCGGGCTGATGCTGTGCTGCGTCCTGGCCTGCCACTCGAACGACCTGGTCGACCACGACATCCCGCTGCGGCTCCTCGACGAGGTGGCAGCCGACCTGGCTCTGCCGGGAGAACTGGTCGCGCTGATCCGGGACCTGTACGACGAGAACGCGCCGCTGCCCGACCCGGTCGCGCTGCGCCGGCGTCTCACCGACCTGCCCTTCACCACCGCCTGGCAGCAACCCCCGCCGCTGGCACACCCGGTGACACCCGAACCGGAGTCCGCGGCCGACCTGGGACAGCGGATCGAGACCACGCTGGACGGCGTGGTGACGTTCCTGCACGGTACTGCCGATCTGCAGCGGGAGGACCGGCTCTTCCCGGCGGACCCGCTGGTCTTCGAGACCAACCCGCTGTCCGTCGCGCACGGTGCCTACGGCTGCCTCTACGCACTCCACACCGTGGGTGGCGAGGTGCCGGACACCTTTCTCACCTGGGCGCTGCGCAAGCCGACAGGTCATGAGGCGCTGCCACCGGGCCTTTACTACGGTTCAGCAGGTGTCGCCTGGGTGCTGTCGGCGATGGGACATCGCGAGGTGGCGGCCCGGGTGCTGCGCGACGCCGCGGGGCATCGGCTGCTGTACACCGAGCCGGGCGTGCTGACCGGGGCGGCCGGGCACGGCATGGCCTGCCTTCGGCTGTGGCGCGACACCGGCCGCACGGAGTTCCTGGACCGCGCCCGCGAGATCGGCGAGCACTTCGCGCGGAGCGCGCGGCATGAGGGCGTGCGGGCCCACTGGACCGGCTCCGGCAAGCACGTCCCCGTCGGCTACGGAGAGGGCGCGTCCGGTGTGGCCATGTTCCTGCTGGCCCTGCACGCGGCCACCGATGACGAGTACGTGCTGGAACTGGGCCGCGCGGGGCTGGAGTTCGATCTGGCCTGCGGCGAGTACTCACCCACAGGACGGTTGTCCTTCCCGGCCGTCGCACGCACCGACGACAAACCGTCCCCGGTACTTCGCCAGTACTGGGACGAGGGCACCGCGGGCATCCTGACCACCCTGCTGCGCTACCACTACGTGACCGGGGACGGAAGCCTGCGTAAGCGCATCGATGAACTACTGCCGGACGTGCGGCGCAAGTACACGACGTTTCCCCAGCTGTTCCACGGGATCAGCGGTATCGGCAACACCCTGCTGGACGCCTACGAGTTCCTGGGCGACCCCGAGCTCCTGGGCGACGCGCAGCGGGCGGCCGAGGCCGTGCTGTGCAGTGCGGTGCGGCGGCCGGAGGGTGTGGTGTTCCCCGGCGAGCAGTCGGTACGGGAGTGCTGCGACCTGGCGAGCGGCTCGGCCGGTGTCGCGCTCTTCCTGGACCGGTTCCGCAGGGCGCGCCCCGGGGCGCGCACCAACACGAACTTCCTGCTGGACGACCTGCTGAAGGAGCCACCGACAGCTTCCGGGAGCCGTGGATGACCGCCACCGTCCCCCCGGTACCGGCCGCCGCCGTGCCACGGCTCAGCCGCAACCGGGACTTCCAACTGCTGTGGATCGGCCAGGCGTTGTCGGACTTCGGCTCCTCGATGACGTACATCGTGCTGCCGCTGGTGCTGCTGGCGTCGGGCAACTCCACCACGGTCGCCGCGACCGTCGGTACGGTCTCCCTGGCCGTCGGCCTGGTGGCACGGCTGCCGGCCGGCTACCTGAGCGACCGCTGCGACCAGCGTGCGCTGATGCTCGGGTCCGACCTGGTCCGGCTGGTCGCCGTCGGGTCGTTGGCGGTGTACGTGCTCCTACGGCCGGTGCCGGTCGCGCTGGCTCTGGTGACGGTGGTCGTGTCGGTCGCGGCACTGGAAGTGTTCCGCCCGGCCCAGAGCAAGGTGATCCGACGGATCGTGCCGACCGAGCAGTTGGGTGCGGCGCTGTCGTTGAACCAGGCGCGGGCGTACGGCGCGGACATCGCCGCGCCGGCGGCGGCCGGGCTGCTGCTGGCGCTCGAACCCTCCGTACCGCTCGCGGTGGACGCGCTGACCTTCGGCGTCTCCGCGCTGTGCGTGGCCGTGGTGGTCCGCGCGCCACGCCGTGGCCGGGGCCCTGACGGGGCGCCCAGCGGCAGGGACGCGGAAGCAGCGGGTCCGCAGCCGGTCGCCGAGCGGTTCCTGACGAGGTTCACCGCAGGGTGGCGGTACCTGGCCGGAGACCGGTTCATGCGCTGGTGCGTGCTGTACGGCGCCGGGCTGAACCTGGCCTTCTCCGCCCTCACGTTCGCCCTGATCCTCGGCGTGGGCAGCAGACCCGACGGCGCGGTCGCGGTGGGAACGGCCATGAGCGCGGCAGCGGTGGCCGGACTGGCCGGCTCCCTGCTCACCCCGTACGTCCAGCGACACGTCTCCCTGAAAGCGACCCTCGTCGCGGGTCCCGCCACCGGGGCCGTGCTGCTGGCCGTCGCCTGGACCAGCGGGAGCACCATCGCGTTCGTCGCCGGGTTCTGCGCCCTGTGCCTGCTCATCCCGGTGATTTCGGCGACGTTCGGCACGATCATGGCGGTCGCCGTGCCGGAGGAGATCTACGGCCGTGTCATCACCGCGAGCGGCTTGGTCGCTCAGATCGTCCAGCCATGCGGGCCGCTGGCTGCCGGGCTGCTGCTGGCCCGGCTGTCACTGCCGACGACCGCCGCCGCCTTCGCGATGGCGTTCGCCCTGCTCGCAGCCGTCCCCGTCGCCCTGCCCAAGCCCCCACAGACCAGCACACCAGCACCTGCCAGGAGCCCCTCGTGACCACGCCACAGATGCCCGTCGGCGCCGACAGCGCCCGTCCCGCCGTCCTGCAGTCCGTGCTCGAACTGGGAGCGACGGACAGGCAGATGCCTGCCGAACAGGCAATCCGGGAGGTGGTCGGCGTCGCCCAAGCCGCTGAGGAATGCGGGTTCCACCGATTCTGGGTCGCCGAACACCACGCCTCGCTCGACGCCGTCAGCAGTGCACCAGCGGTACTCATCGCACACGTCGCCGCCCGCACCCAGCGCATCCACGTGGGTGCAGGCGGGGTGATGCTGCCCAACTACGCTCCCTACACCGTGGCCGAGCAGTTCGCCACGCTGGGTGCACTGCATCCCGGCCGAATCGACCTGGGCGTAGGCCGCTCCTCCGGCGGCACCGGGGCCCACACCAAGTTGCTCGAGGCGGCGCTCAGGCGTGACGCCAGGGCAGCGTTCGAGTTCCCCGCCCTGATCGACGAGCTGATGGGCTTCCTGGACCCGCCCACCTGGGCGCGGACGCCGATCGAGCCGGAGCGCCCGACCCTGCACCTGTCTCCGCGGGTCGCCTCACCGGCCCAGGTGTATGTCCTGGGGACCAGCGAGAACGGCGCTCGAACGGCGGCCGAGCGGTCGCTGCCGTTCGTCTACGGGCTCCACCTGGGCCAGTCCAAGTGCCGCCCGGCGGCGGTGGAGCGCTACCGTGCGACCTTCGACGCCGGCCCGCGAGGTGCCCGGCCCTACGTCATCGCCTCGCTGAAGGTACTGTGCGCGGGGAGTGACGATGAGGCCGAGCAACTGGCACTGCACACCGCGTGCAACGCCGTGCGGCGCCGGGTGACCGCCCTGGGCGAGCCTCCGGACAAGGCCCGGGAGGAGTTCCTCGCCCGCAAGGTCCTGGAGGACCAACAGGTGGTCCACGGCGGCCGGTCCACGGTGATGTCGGGCATCGAGCGGGTCGCGAAAACCCTGGGCGTCGACGAGATCATGCTCGTCCCCTACGACCTCACCGGCACCGGGCGCGGTCGGACACTGCGCATGCTCACGGGACGTCAAGCGCCGACCCTGGCCGTGGCGCCGACGACCTGAGCCGTCCGGTCCGGACCGGACTCAGGCCAGCATCGAGCGATACTGAGCTTCGAGTACCGGGCTGGGGCCCAGACCGAACTCACCTGCCAAGAACTGCCGGTACTCCTCGTATACGGCGAACGCCTCGGTCTGCCGCCCCAGTTGGAACAGGGCATTCATATGGGTGGCCCGCAGGCGTTCGCGCTGGGGATGCAGTTCCATCAGGTCATCGATGGTCTCGGCGACCTCCCTGGCGTTGCCCAACTGCAGCTCAACCTCCGCCCATTCCTCGTACACCTGTATAAAACGGGTGTCGAGACGTTCCGCCTCGGCCGATATCGCCCGCGAGTTGCGCAGCTCCGGCAGCGACGGCCCGCTCCACAGTTTCAGCG
Organism: Streptomyces sp. NBC_00252; assembly: GCF_036187565.1. NCBI lineage: Bacteria > Bacillati > Actinomycetota > Actinomycetes > Kitasatosporales > Streptomycetaceae > Streptomyces > Streptomyces sp. NBC_00252. Next base: position 10,030,323 of record NZ_CP108087.1, read on the forward strand.
CCTCCTTCAGCAGCCTGGACGCAGAAACGAGCGCGCCGCGGCCTGACGCCTCCCGTCCGGCACGGGCCAGGCTGCGGAACCGCAGCGCATCCAACTCCCCTTCGCCGACCATCAGCAGATAGCCGCTTCCCCGGCTGAGCAGCCGCCCGCCCGCTCCAACGTCTTCCAGAAGCTTGCGCAGCGCCGAAATGTAGACATGGACGTTCTTCCGCGCGGTCTTCGGCACGCCGCCGTCCCACAGCGCGTCAATCATCATCTCGACGGGCACCAAGCCATTGGGACGGCACAGCAGGACAGCAAGAAGCATGCGCTGTTTGGGGGGTCCGAGTGGGACCGGTCCATTCCTGCCCCCGCCGGTAACGGAAAGCGGTCCGAGAATGGTGAACCGGACGCCGCGAGGCTGCAGATCTGCCGTCCCTTGCTCCATTTGTCCCCCAATACCTGCTGCATCAACGGAACCCGCTCGCGCGGACATGACCGGGGTCCGCGCCGGACTGCTGGTCGAAGAGTGATCCTTGGGACTCCTCCTGTCGCGCACTGTTCCGCTCAGTGGACCAACGGAAAGAGCACGACCCGGCTGAGTGCCTGACGCGGTCGGGGATCTTGTTAGCAGGTGCTGCCGATCGGGGTGAGCGCACCGTGTTGGTGATCGGTCGCTTCTGTGCGGGGCCGGTTTCGATCCGGTGGTTCATGCGCCGCGAGCAGCCGCAGCTCGTGCGACCGGGCCGTACTGAGTGTTTGGTCCTGTGATTCGTTTTTGGTCCCATGTCAGGTTCCGCGCCAGTTCGGGGTGGCTTCGCCGGTGAGTCTGAGGGCCATGAGGTCGTATGAGCCAGCCGTAGGTCTGCTCGGCCGTCCAGCGTCTCGGGATCGGGGTGAATCCCCGGCTCCTGGGGGCGCGTTGAATGGGGACGCGCCGCCCGAAGCCCACCGCCGCCAGGTCGCTGACCGAGCTGCGCGAGGGGGTAGAGGGCATCGGCGATCCGGGCGTTCGGGGCGTCGACGTCGTCTCCCAGCACGCGCCGTGCGGGCGCGGGCGGCAGCCACTGCGGTGTGGGCCCGGGTGCGGCCGGTGGTCGACGTCGTCCTGGCGGCCGTCGCCACCGTAACCGTGGTGTACGTGATGCGCGGCGCCTTCACACGCCACCACCTGCTCGCCGAAGCCCGCCGCTACCTCGCTTACGCCCTGGGAAGCCCGCCGCTACTTCGCTTATGCCCTGCGAGGGCGGCCTCACCCGGCGGGCCTGGACGACCAGATCGTGCAGACGGTCGTCGAGGACTCCACCCGCCCTGTCGAGCGCGGCCGGATGATGACCGCCGATCTGCGCGCCCGCAGCATGCGTCGCGACCGCCCCGACTGGGAAGCGGACGATTCCGGCGGGGGCCGTCGCCTTACTCCGCTGCGGCGGCCCGGTTCGTCACCTCACGTCGACGAAGTCGCCCGCAGCCGTGGCCGGGCCGGTGGTGGCGGTGCCGGTGAACACGAAGCGGAAGTAACCGTCGGTCTTCGCCTTGGTTGTGGTCTTCAGCGAGCCGCCGGATCCGCTGGTGACGGTCTTCAGCGCGGTGTAGACGGAGCTGCCCTTTTTGCGGAACTGAAGCTGGACCGTCCGGCCTTGGTAGCCGGTGTTGCTGCCGCTTTCCCAGTTGGCGCGGGTCAGCTTCCCGGTCACCGTGATCGTCCTGCCCTTCTTCACCGGCTCGGGCGAGGCGTTGACGGTCGCCTTGGCCGACCGCTTGATGTCGGCCGTACCGACGACGTCGGTCTCCGTCCAGTCGTCGCTGGCGTCCTGTGCCCCGGCGAGTACCTTCCAGGCGCCGGCGAGGGCGTTGTGGTCGACGTCCCGTACGGCGTCCACGCTGAAACTCACCTTGCACGTGGAGGTGGTCGGGTCGGCCGCCGAGACCACGCAAGTGCCCGTCGGCGGGTACTGCGGCAGGATGCCGTCGGCGTCGTCGGTGTTGGGGCCGTGCCACAGATAGGCCCAGGAAGCGGTGATGCCCTCCGGGTCCTGGGCCGTCCACGTGATCGTGACGGTCTTTCTGGTGGTCGGGCCGAGCACGATGTCCTTGCCGCCGTTGACCACGACATGCGAGAACGTGGTGCTGTCGGCGGCGGCCGGGTCCGCCGCGCGTGCGGTGGCCGGAAGCACCGACGCGGAAAGGGTGGCCGTCAGGAAAGTGACGGCGACGGTCGGGCGCATGCGCATGAAGTCCCCCCTCAGGACGCCGGGTTCGCCGTTTCCCCGTGTACGACGAAACCTGATGGTGTGTCATCGGTGGGTAGACCCGCGAGGGATGCTCCCGGTTGCCCTGCCGGCGACACGCATATCGCGGTGTGGGTTCCCGGGCACCCCCTAGGGTCACCAGCCATGTCTCCACGTCTTCCCATGCGCCGAGCGCCGCCGGCAGCGATGCGCGCGCGTGACAAGGCCACGGTCAGCGCCCTTCGTACCACCCTTGCCGCGCTCGACAACGCCGAGGCGGTGCCCGTGGAGGAGACCGCGCCGCGCAGCCTGTCCCTTGAGCAGTCGCCGGTCGGTGCCGGCACCACCGAAGCGGCCCGGCGTGAACTGAGCGAGGACGACGTGGTCGAGGCCGTGAAAGCGGAAGCGGCCGAACGACTGGATGCCGCGGCGCAGTTGACCGCTCCCGCGCACGCCAAGGCGGGCAGCATCCCTGGCCGTCTTCAACAGTCCTCATCACGGCCACGAGGCGGCGATCACCCTGATGACCTGCTTTCGGTGAAACCCGGGCCTACAGGCCTGTGCGGGAGGGCTTGCGGCCGGCGCGTCGGCGCGTCGGCGCCGCCAGGATCGGCTTCATGATCAAGGGTGTGATGTTCGACTTCTCCGGGACTCTTTTCCGGATCGAATCGGCTGCGCAGTGGCTGCGAGCGGTGGTCGTGAAGGCTGGTTGGGACGCGCCTCAGGGTGAACTCGACGCGTGCGTCAACCGGCTGGAAGAGTTAAGGGCTCAGCCCTGAGGGGTTCCCCGCGCACGGTGCCGCCTCATCTCGACGCACTGTGGGGGGAGCGCGATCTGACCGCCGTACGACACCGGGCCGCCTTCACCGCCCTGGGACGGGCCCGGTCGGCGAAATGGAACCTGCGCAAGCGCAGGCATGGTGAAAGGGCCCGCCGCACTCGGAGCGATGAGGTCAATCCCGGTCAGGAGCGCCGAGGTCCGGGCGGCGCAGGATCGTGAGGGCCAGTTCGTGACGGGTCTCGTATCCCAGTGACTCGTAGAGTCGGACGGCACCGACGTTCGTCGCCGCGACATGGAGGAAGGCCAGTTCGCCGCGGGCGGTGATCCGGGAGTGGACGGTCGTGAGGAGGCTTCGGCCCAGGCCCTTTCCCCGGTGTTCCGGCGACGTGCACACGGCGCTGATCTCCGTCCAGCCCGCCGGGCGCATGCGTTCACCGGCCATGGCGATCAGGACACCGTCCTGCCGGATGCCCAGGTACTCGCCCATCTCGATGGTGCGTGCGTGAAACGGGCCGGGAGCGGTGCGGTGCGCGAGGTCCAGCATCTCGGGGACGTCCGCGGCGGTCAGCCGTACCGCACGCTCGTCGGCCGCACCGGGCGGGGCTGCGGGTGCTGTCATCTGCAGGACGTCGAGCCTCTTCACCACGGTCCAGGCACGGGGAATCCCGCCCGAGTGGTGGACGTAACCGGCGGTGCCCGAACTCAGCAGCCGGGCGGCGTCCTGCCAGTCCTGCTCTGTCGGACGATCCGGCAGGCCCATGAACGGGGAGACGTCCTCCAGGTAGCGCAGCACATTGCCCCGGCGGCGTGCGAGCCGTGCGTGCGCGGGATTCGAGAGCGACGCGAAGACCGGGTTGTCCAGAACGTGAACGCCGGAGTCCAGAGGGTGGTACTCGGAGGTGGAGCGCATGTCGTTCTTCCTCGTTCCCGTCGTCGCGCGGTGCTGTGCCGTCCAGCGTGACCTCCTGATTAAGATGAAGCAAATAGATGAGCTTCATCTCTCGATCGGCATACTCGATGGAAGTGACCCTGCGACAGCTCAGCGTGTTCGTCGCTGTCGTCGACCACGAAGGATTCGGCACCGCCGCGGCCGCGCTGGACATGAGCCAGTCGTCCGTTTCCCACACGCTGGCCACGCTCGAACGATCGCTCTCCGGCGAAGTCGTCCGCAGGACCACACCGGCGCGCCCCACCGCGCTCGGCGAGGTGCTTCTGCCGCACGCACGCGCGACACTCGCCGCGGCCCGCGCGTTCGACGCCGCCGCCACGACCCACCACGACAACGACAACACGGAACCGATCAGCCTCTCCGTTCCCCCTACGGCAGCTCGCGGACTGCTCCCCTCCCTGCTGCGCCAGTGGAACACCCACCTGCCTCTCCTTGAGGTCACTCCCTTCGAGGCGGTCGACGACGAGATCGAGCAGTGGCTGGAGAACGGCACCGTCGACGCGGCCATCCTCATCGACCCGCGGCCCGCGCCGTCCGGCGGCCTGCACGTGGCGACCGACCGCTACGAAGCCGTCGTCCGTACCGACCATCCGCTGGCGGGCGAGCAGACGATCGACCTGGCCGACCTGCTGGAGGATCCGCTTCTGGTCACGACGTCCGGCTTCGAGGCCCCACTGCGCCATCTCCACTCGATGGCGGGCATTCCCTTCCGGCCGACGCGGCGCATCCGTGAACTGTCCACGTTGCTGGCCATGCTCGAAGCGGGACTGGGAGTCGGGGTCCTCCCCTCGCTGGCCGCGAGCATGCTGCCGAACGCTCTGACCCTCGTCCCCCTGCGACCGCTCCTCGAACGCCGACTCGTCCTGACCGGCCCGGCCACGCGTCCATGGCATCCGAGCGTGACCGCGCTGATCGCCGCCAGCGCGCACCGCCCCGGACACCGACGGCCGGAAGCGTGAATCGGTGACGGGAGGTGCGAATGAGCGACCGGCACCGGCCGCCTGCGGATCGCCCAAATACCGTCTTCCGGGAGCTTCGTCGCCGCGCAGGACGGTCCAGCGCACGATCAGCACCGTCAGCCCGGCAAGGGCTCAGTGGCCGTCCGAGGGGCAGCTGGGTGAGGAACGAACGAACAGGAGAACGGAGGCCCGGGTCGTCTCCGCGTTGGGACTGCATACGGAGCGGCGGCTACGTGAAAACTGGACTGTAGTACTGAGCGCGGCAGATGTCGGCTCCGTCGTGGGAGCGGGACGCGATTCATGCAGAGGTACGCGATCGTTCAGCACATCCCACGATTCTTCTGGCCTCCCCATGGTGCAGTACGGCGGCCGCCCAGGTTGGCGCGGCAGATGGTGGGGCTCTGGCTGTTCCCGCTTGCCTTCGGGGCTGGGCCGGCCGCGGTCGGCTGGGACGGCGAGTTGGGCATGACGCTGCTGCTCCTCTTTTGCGGCGACGTCATCAACGGGGTGCGGTGCCGGTGGACGGCCACACTGGCCGCGATAGCAGTCCGTCGCCTGCAAGCCGGCTCACAAGAGCCGTCCTGCCCAGATCCCTCGACGATGCCTGGGCGCAGTGCGTCGGCTCCGTTGTCGGTGTCACGCTCGGGCTGGCGTTTAGCGCCGCGATCACACGGCTTCCGGAACGCCGGCCGCATCGGCCCGCACGGGGGCACGACTCCAGGTTCAGCGGTCCAGACTCTCCGTGAAGGTAGAGGGACCGTCGACCTTGGCGACAACAGGCCCGCCTTTTTACACCTACACCGGGTCGTCCTGGCCCCGTTCATGCCGGCGCAGGCCGCTCTCCTGGCAGTCCAGGCGACCGAGGTGCATCGCCGTGACCGACGAGTTCGCAGCGGCTTGGTGCGGGACAGCGTCAGTGGGCGTCAACGAACAGCTTGCACTGGAGCCGGCTGCCTGTGGGAGCGGACGCGGGGGCCTTAGCGGGCACAGCACCAAGAGGTACCGGCGATCAGAGTGCTCAGCCAGCTGGCGTCGCTCGACCGAGATCATCGCCGAACTCATTGGCGTGGGGCGGGCGAGTTTTACGCAGGCATGAAATACGTGATCAGGAAATACGCGATCAAGACCGCAGTCGCTGGCAGACTCGTTGCGCGGCAAGAAGATCAACGAGGGGAAATGCGCCATGCCCACGATGAAACGAGTTTGGACGGCGGTCGTTGCGACCGGCGCCGCAGTGGTAAGCGCGTCCGGCGTAGCCGCGGCCCAGCCATCCACCGGGCAGACCTACACCTCGGCGGTGACCTGCATCGGCACGTCGTTCTCCGGCAAGCTGGCCACGAACCAGGCCATCTGCAACAGCGGGTATTACCTGCTCTTGCAGGACAACGGTGATCTCGTCCTCCGCCGCTCGAACGGAAGTGCCTGTTACGCCAGCGGTACGCGGGCTCCCGGCGACGCCACGGCCACCTTCCACGGCGGCTTCGATGTCCAGCCCTACGTTCAAATCGACAGCGTCTCTCAGGGCTTCCGCGGCCGGATCTGGGGAGCCAACCGCCTCCCCGCGGTGGGCACGAACGCGAGCGTGAACAACAAGGGCGAGTTCTGGATCGGCTACAGAAAGATCGGCTACTGCTGATCGGGGCACACCTGCTGCGGGGACGGTTGCCGTCCCCGCAGCAGGTCCGTTCCCAGCGGCGTGACCGCATGGAACACGACGTCGGCCTTGCGCCTGCTCACCATCAACCCCGCACGCCTCAGCACAGTGAGGTGCTGGCTGGCCGAAGAGATCAGAATCCCGGCACAGCGGGCGAGTTCACTCGTGCTGCCGCCGTCTGCGACCCGCTCACGCTGGGAACTTGACCAGGCCCGACTCTCCTTGGTCTACAGCCTCGCCGCCGCCGTACTGAGCAAGCTCGGCTCCTACGAGCAGGCCCGGCTCAGCGCGGATCGCGCCCGCACCTGGGCCGAAGTGTCTGGCTCTCCGCCGGCATCAGCAGCCGTAGCCCGGGAGTTGGCGATCGTACTGCGCCGCCAGGACCGCGACGAGGAAGCCCAGCGGTTCATGTCGGGAGCCGCTTCGGATGTGGAAAGCACCGGGCTGCGCGCCGACGCATCTGAGGGAGCCGCGGGTCACGAACAACGCACCGGAGGCTCCGCGCCCGCGGACGCAGGGTCTCGTACCGTCTCGCCGATCCTGTGCATCGACCGCGACATCGCCCAGGACCGCGAACAGCTGCACCTGCACGCGCACCCCGAGCCGATGCTCACGTGGAGTTCGACCGTGACGCTGATGGGCAGCGTCGCCGGCCGTGACTGGCTGATCCCGCCCGGCCACGGGCTTTGGGTGCCCGGGGACGTCGAGCACGCGGGCTCCGTGCTGCACACCGGCGAAATGGTGACCATCACCTTTGCCCCCAACCGTGGCCCTCTCACCTGGGCCGAGCCCACCTGCTTCACCGTCGGATCGCTGCTCGCCGAGATCATCACTCACCTGCATCACACCGATCCCGGCGACCGCACTCGCCCGGCCGCCCAGACGCTGATGTTCCAGCTCCTCACCCCGCTGCCGCCCCATCACATCCACGTCGCAGTGCCCACCGACCCACGGGCCCGCGCGATCGCCGAGCAGCTCGTCGCCCACCCGGACGACCTGCGTGAACTCGCGGCCTGGGCCGATCATGTCCACACCAGCGTCCGCACGCTGTCCCGCCTGTTCCGCGCCGAGACCGGGCTCAGCTTCGCCGCCTGGCGCACCCAGGTCCGCATCCGCGCCGCCGTGTCGATGCTGGCCCGCGGCAGCTCGGTCAACGCCACCGCCCGCGCGGTCGGCCACCGCAAACCCAGTTTGTTCATCGCGGCGTTTCGCCGGATGACCGGTCAGACTCCCGGCACCTACCTACCTCAACTGCCCTAGGGGTGCGACCACTCCGCAACTCCCTCAGGGATGGAGACCAACAGCGCCCTGGACGGGACAGCGGGGCCCGCGGTCAACTCCGCCCCGATCTGGTGGAGGCGTTCCTGGGGATCCCGGCTGTGCCCTGCTCAGGGCTGAGCCCTTCCACGGCGAGGCGGAGGAGGCGGCCGGCCTGGGTATCGGGGTCTGTGTGGTGCTCGGTGGCCAGGGCGATGCCGACGGAGAGGGTCAGCAGGTCGTGAAAGGTGACGTGCGGCTCCACCGCCTTGTCGTGAATCGCCCTCTGGAGCAAGGGAGTTGCAGCCGCTTCGATTCTGCTGCCACAGCTGTTCGGGGAGGGTTTTTCTGTGGGGGGCTCGTAGCTGAGGACATGGGCGAATCCGCGGGCTGAGACGGCGTAGAGGACGAAGGCGTGGAGCCACTCCAGGAGTGCCGTGCGGCCGTCCTCGGCCGTACTCAGCCGGTGGGCGCGCTCGCACAGGCCCTCGATGCGCTCTTGGAAGACAGCTTCGAGAAGGGCGCGGCGGGTGGGGAAGTGACGGCGCACGGTCGCCGAACCGACGCCTGCGGTGCGGGCGATCCGTTCCTGGGATGCCTCGGCGCCGCGCGCGGCGACCTCGGCTTCGGCGACGGCGAGGATGCGCTGGTAGTTGCGTCGGGCGTCCGAGCGCTGACCGGTCATGATCTCCTCATTGCTAAACGGCGGGCCCCGCCATATCTTAACGGCGGGCCCCGCCGTTTTGTCTCTCCGATATGTGAGGAGCGGCAACCATGCCCAGCAGCAGCGACATCGTCCTGGTCACCGGCGCCACCGGCCAGCAAGGCGGGGCCACGGCTCGCGCACTTCTGGCCGCCGGGGTGCCCGTACGCGCGCTCGTACGCGATCCCTGGTCGCAGCCTGCCCAGGCGATCGCGGCGTTGGGCGCCGAACTGGTGAGGGCGGATCTCTCCGACCGGGCCTCCCTCGGTCCGGCGGTCGAGGGGGTCCGCGCGGTGTTCTCGGTGCAGATGCCGCCCATGACCGAGACCAGCGTGGACTTCGCAGGCGAACTCGCCCAGGCCACCAACCTGGTGGACGCGGCGAAGGCCGGAGGAGTACGGCAGTTCGTACAGTCCTCGACCAGTGGCGTCGGTGAACACACCCAGGTCGCCGGCTGGGCCGAGGGCCGCTGGGCGGCGATGGCGGACTACTTCCACACCAAGCAGGCGATCATGGAGGCGGTGCGTGGTGCGGGTTTTGCCCGCTGGACGGTGATCAAGCCCGCCTTCTTCATGGAGAACCTGCCCCTGCTGGCGCCCAAAGGTCCCGGCGGCGGACTGCTGACGGTACTGAAGCCGGACACCGAACTGGCCCTGGTGGCCGTGCGGGACATCGGCACGGCCGCGGCGCACGCCCTCCGAAACCCCGACCGGTTCCACCAGGTGGAACTGGAACTCGCCGGTGACCTGCGCACGATGGAGCAGATCGCGCAGACCTTGTCCGCGGCCTGGGGCGTGCGCGTGACCGCGCCCTCCATGAACATGGACGAGGCCCTCGCCGCGGGCATGCCGAAGTGGGGAGCCGGACACGAGTGGAACAACGTGGTCCTCCAGCCCGCCCGGCCCGCTTTCGCCCGGGAGTTGGGCATCCCTCTCACTACCTTCGCCGAGTGGGCGGATGAGCAGTTGACACCTGTGTCCGGCTAGGGCGTCCGGTGCTGTGACCTTCGGCAGCGCCCGCCGGGGCGGACTGGGGCGAGGAGTTGGAGTGGCCTGCCCGGCATCCTCGCCGCGGTGCTTGCCGGATTCGCCGGGCACCTGTTGGCCGGCCTGCCGTCCTTCGCCCCGGAGGCGGTGACGTCGAACGGCCCGCCCGCGAAAGAGGACAGATCCGCCCCGTCCGCCAACGCCCGGCACATCGCGAACGTCGGATCAGTCCGCCAATCGCCCACGTCACACCACCTCACGGCCAAGTCGAACCGGAGCCGATCATGCCACCCCCAGGTGCGCCTGTTCGAAGCGGAACGTTAAACGGCAAGCTCAGCAGGCTTGAGCCTGTCCGTCCGTAGCCGTGCCTGAGTAAGACGGTAGGAATCGGCGGCCCTCTGCCGGGTCCGCCGCAGCATGCGCCACCGCCGTGACCCGCACCGGCCCGAGCAGAACGCTGCCTCCGCCGTCGTCGTCATCGGTAGCAGGTCCCCGTACTCCTGGCAGTGCCGCCGAGCCGTCCCGCCATCCGCCCCGAACCAGATCATCCAGCCGTACGCACCTCACGGCGGCCTGAGTTCAGAAAGCTCAGCTATTGTCCAGTCGAAACTCCCATGTCAGCTCTCGCTCATCGATGACGACTCTTCATAGCAGTCCAGAAGACTGCCGGTCTCGATTGCCGTGGCCGTCATGTCGAGCAGGTCTGGCAAAGAGGTCCACATCGGGTGCGTTTTGAAGTGGCAGCCGTTCTCGTGGTCGGCAGCTCCGATTCGTCCACGCTGTCGTGTCGGGCGCTGATCGATCACCAGATAGTCGCCGGCGCCGTCTGCGGCGAACGGGATCCATTGCCGGTGCCACCACGGCCCGTGCTCGCGCCCGGGATCGCCCGTTTCGGCGTCCGGCCGTTGCGGGCCGTGGATGTCGGTCCGGCTCGTCCAGGCGTCGACGATGTGCTGTGTGTTCAGCATCATCCAAAACGGTGGTAACAGGATGGCGTCCGCTGTGCCTTCATGACGAAGGAGAGACTCTGTCAGCGAATGGGGGAAGGCTAGGCCGATAGCCTCTTCTGCCCTTACGATCGCCGCGCGCTCGGCGGGAGGTGCCAGCTCGGCGAACGTGCGCGGCGCGTTGTTCACGAGCCACGTCTCGATGCGGGTCCAGGACTCATAGATCGAGGAAGTCATGCGGCGGATCCTGCCAGTTGGTACTGACATGCTCGGCTCTCACGCGGATCACCACACTCTCGGCAGTACCGCCGAGCCGTCCTGTCATCCGCCACGGACAGATCATCGAGTTGTATGCACCTCACGACCAGAGTTCAAAGACACTCACTGAGCTTGTCCTTTAACTACCTTCGGTAGCTTCTTCGACTAGCTTCACACGGGGCGCCGGGACCTGTGGCGGTTCGTTCTCGGAGGTGAGCACCGGTTGGTCCTGTCAGGTGTGCTCGGTTCCGGAATCGATGAAGAGCAGTGAAGTGGCATCGGATTCCTAGAGGAACGCCATCCCCGTACGCTTGTCTGATTCCAGCTACAGGAGTAGCCGCGAGTACCGGTCGACGAGGGGCTCGAGGAAGTCGACGTGCGCCTTGAGGTCGGACGTGCCGCGTCCACGACTGTGCTCGGTGTGGTTCTCGGGACGGTAGCCGTTCAGGCGCCAGCGCTCGGCCTGTTGAGGCAATGCCCGCCGTGTCCGGTCGGCGGTATCGCTCTGTGCACGGGTGGCTGACGAGGTTGTCGGCGGCGGACGACATAATCGCCACCGTCATGATCACTGAACCGGCCGGAGGCCCTGGTGTCCACGCTGCATGATTTCGCCACCTGGGAGCCGCTGCTGCGGCTCCTGCGGGCAGCCCACACGGCGACCCTCGCGGTGCCGGGCGGCAACGTGGCGGGGAGTATCGGTCAAGGTTCGTGGAGCGTGCCCGTGCAGCAACGGCGCCCGCAGCCCGGACGCGCCCTGCTCGTGTCGGACATGCAGGCGGAGTTCGACGCGATCGAGCGGGTGCAAAACGCGCTCGCCGCGGCGGACGTTGCCCACATCGCGTTCACCGTGGAGATCCCGCCCAACGGGCAGGTCGTGCTTCATCTGTTCGATCCCAGCCCCGCTGCGGATCCCGGCATCGGCAACGCCCATCCGGGGGCACTGCTCCTGGTCGAAGGGGCGATGCCCGAGCCATGGCGCCGCCTGCCCGAGACCGTGCCCGGGGCGCGGCCGGCCCCGTCCGTGGACCTGGCGCTGTTGGAACGGACGTTGCGCGAGCGGATACCCGAGGCGATCGGCGCCACCGAGGCGGAGATCGCCGCGGTGGATGCCCGCCTCGGAGTGGCACTGCCCGAGGAGATCAAGGTGCTCTACCGGGTGACGCGCGCGCGGTGGGCGGACTGGGACGACGACTACGAGGCGGCACAGCGCGTCTTCGACGCGGTCGGCTTCGAGCTGGGCTCCCTGGACGACGTCTCCGTCGCTGACAGATCATGCCGTCCGTTCCGTTGGGAGCACGCGGCGATGGAAACGGCTGTCACCGGGCCGGATGCAGCCGTGCAGGATCTGGTCGGCTCGCCCGGATGGATCGTCATCGGCGACACCGGCGGCGGGGACCAGGTCGCCGTCGACCTGACGCCTGGGCCGTGCGGCCACATCGGGCAGATCGTCGTGCTCGACCACGAGCGGAGCGTGGGGGCCGAGCTGTTCGCCGAGTCCCTCACCGACCTAGTCCGGGATCCGGAACGGGACTGGTACTCCGGGCGCGGCCAGCGCGGACTACCCCAGGTGGCGTGGGTCAACCACCAGAGCGTCAGGAGCATCGAGGCCGCAGCCCATCCCGAACTGGAGGTGCTGAGCCTCGGCGTCTGGGACGGTGAACCGTTCAGCCTGGCCCCCGTGATCGGGCTGCCCCGCCTGCGTACTCTCTCCGGCTACCCCGGAACGCTCGCCGACCCACTGGAGATCCCTGGGCTGAAAGCGCTGGAGTTCCTCGAACTCCCACCGGAGGACTGGCGCGTCCTGCTCGACGCCGATGCAGTCCCGCGCAGCCTCTCGGCCGCAGCCATCAGGGCGTACGGCGACCGCGACACGCGCACGATCGTCGCCCTGGCGAACGAGATCCTCGCTCTCTGGGACCGCCCCCCGATCCCTGAGACCATTGTCAACGGCGACCTCGGGCCTCTGCCGTAGCGACTATGGTCCGTTCTCTTAGCGGCACGCGACGATCGAGAAGGCCAGGATCCTCGGGCTTCGGCCCGAGGAGCAAGCCCCCCGCCGTCTACGACTTCCGCGGCCGCGGAGTCGCCTCCGTGCCGGTCCCCGGAGCCCGAGAGGAGCCCGCCCGGAGGCGTGAAAGGGGGCCCGGTCCGAAGGTTCGGCCGAGCCCCCTTTGTTCGAATGGGGCATCTGAATCAGGGCTGTTCAGCCACGAACTGCTCCACGTTGAGGTTGGTGAGCGAGTCCATTGCATCCAACTGTTGGGCTGCGGCGACGAGTTGATCGTATTCAGCGCGGTGGACGGAGATACGGAAGAACTCGATCACGTGCGCGAGATCGTCCAGAGCCTCGTCAGCCTCGTCGTTCTCGACAAGCTTGACAACCGATGCCAGTGACCTCACTGGTCTCGTCTGGTCGGCGATACGTCGTGCGATGCTCTCGGCGACGGAACGAATGAGGGAGTCGGGTGAGTTGGGCGAGTTCATGTGTGGGGACCCTTCGCACCGCGTGGAGATCGCATGTCAGCCCGTCCTGTTGATGTAGGCGGTAGTCACGCCGAGCGGCTTTCCGTCCGGTGCGGCAGTGGTGCGGTAGTGAGCCGTAACGGTGTACTTCTTCTTCCCGCGGCATCCGCAGCCGGTCCAGTAGGAGTACGTGATGTCGTACTTGCCGTTGTAGACACCGCCCCAGGCGTTCCTCCACTTGCCAGAGATGAGTGTCTTCTTGAGGTCGCTGAGCATGGTGGAGCTGGAACGCCAGGCGGATCGCTTTCCGCTCCCGACATGCTTGTCCTTGATGTGCCGGAGACCGAACTTTCCGTACTTGACCCCGTTCACCGTGACGTTGGACGTGCTGCCCTCGCGGATGGTCTTCCAGTGGCTTCCGGGAGAGCGCGACCACATGATGATGCGCCATTTGTCACACTTCTTGAACGGATTTCCCCAGGCGCCGCACCGGCCGTCGAGGTCGGTTCCGTTGACCGGGTCCGCGCAGACGAAGTCGTAGGCGTTGCAGTTGCCGCCGAAGACCGGGTCGGTCTGTAGGAAGCGTGCGGTGCCCGGATTGTAGAGGCGTGCGCCCATGAGGACGAGTCCGGTGAGCGTTTCGCCCGAGCGTTGCTTGCCGCCGAACCAGCCGTAGCGTGCTGCGGCCTTGTTCGTGCGGGGCGCGCCGTTCTCGTCGTTGTCGAGAACCGTGGGTGCGACGGCCGTGTCGAGGGGCAGTTGCAGGGCGATGTCTCCGTGGATGTTGGAGAGGTGCAGGACCGTGTCACCAGACTTGCTTGTGGTGGCGCTGAACACGCCGGTCGCGGAGGTGACGTTGCGGGTGACCGTTCCCTGCGCGGTGTTCTCCACGATCCAGCTGGGGTCGTCGGAGTCGCCGCCGTAGTGGTTGGTCTTGGCGGACGTCTGGGTCCAGGTGCCGGCGCTGTTCGTCTCGATGGTCCAGGCGCGGGAGCGCAGGGCGGCGTCGAGCTGCCAGGTCTGGCGCCAGGTGCCGGCGGTCTGCTGGCGGGCCAGGTCGTTGGCGTAATAGGCGAGGGTCGAGCCCGGCAGGGTGGTGGTGCGGCCGAACGCGTCGTAGGTGTAGCCCGAGTCGACGATTCGGTCCGCGGTGTCGAAGGCACGGGCGGTGGTGGTGCCCGCGCCGGTGGGGCAGGCGAGCCCGGTGTCGGCCGAGACGCTCGTGCTACCTGTCCGGTTGGAGCGCTTGTCCAGGGTGTAGGTGCGCAGCGCACAGGTGTTGTCGCTGGTGTCCTCGACGCGGGTCAGGCGTCCGGCGGCGTCGTAGCCGTATCGCTGGTGCGACCAGCCCACGTGTGAGGAGGTTCGGCCCTGGATCGTGGAGGTGACGGCGTCGCTGTAGACGGCGGTTCCGTCACTGTCCCTGGTGTAGGTGCGCTCCGTGATGGCGCCGGTGGCGTCCTTGGCTTGCTTCAGCGTGTATCCGCCGGGCAGCTTCTCGGACGAGACCGCACCGTCCGCGTCGTAGGTGGCGGAGAAATCGCCCGCGATCGAGTCCGTGGCCTTGGTGGCGAGTCCTCGCGCGTCCACTGCGGTGTCGTAGGTGTATGTGGTGGTGCTGGGCACGCTGTTGCCGACTCTGACGGTGCGGTCGAGAAGGTCGTAGGTGGTTGTGGTGGTTCCTCCATCGGCGTCGGTGTAGGAGATCTCGCGGCCGAGCTTGTCGTAGGCGTGGGTGATGGTGCCGCCGGTCGGTGCGCTGGTCTTGGCCGTGCGGCCTGTCGCGGGGTCGTAGGTGGTTGTGGTCGCGGGGACGTCCGCTCCGATGCCGCCGGTGACGGTCACGCTGGTGGGCCTGCCGGCCGCGTCGTGGCCGTGGGTGATGGTGCGGGTCGTCGTACCGACTTTCTCGGCGGTCTTGGCCGTGTTGCCCCAGCGGTCGTATTCGGCGGTCATCGTGGGCAGTTGGGCAGGGTTGCTGCCGCCGCCGGCGATGTCACCGGCCGGGCCGCTGGTGCACAGCAGGCCGGCCCATTCGGGTCGCCCGGCGCAGGTCCCGGTGCCGGTCGCGGACCAGTAGGCGCTGACCTGTGTTCCCGCGTCGGTGCCCGAGGTTCCTGGTGCGCCCTGCTTGGTCACACGGCCCTGGCTGTCGTATTCGGTCGTGGTCGTGATGGCGAGCCCGCCGGGGTCCTGCACGACCTTGGTCGGCAGGCCCTTCGTCCAGTCGTAGTCGACGGTGGTCAGCTCGGCGTCAGCCATGAAGGCCGGGTGCTCGCGGACCTGTGCGCCTTGCGTGGTGCTTGTGACCTGGTTGCTCGTGCTCACGCCGGCGTCCGTGGGACGGCCCTCGTCGTAGCGCGTGCTGGTCCAGCTGCGGGCGATGACGGATGAATCTTTCGACACGAGGGTGGTGCTGCCCGACTTCAGGTCCTTGGCGAGGTCGACACGTCCCAGCGGCCCGTACTTTTCGAGTTCCTTGGTGCCCGTGTCGTCGTACACCGAGCGGGTGGACAGCAGTTCGGCGCGCTCGGCGCTGGGCAGGCTGCTCAGTCCCAGCTCGGCGAGGGCGTCCTTGCCGTCCGCCGTTGTCGCGAGAGCCGTCTCCCGATTCCCGGCCGACAGGACACGTACGGTGTTGCCGAACCGGTCGTAGTCGGTGCTGTCGATCCGGCCGCCGGGCTCGGCGGTGTTCGTCTGCTGACCCGACACATTGAGGTAGTGGACGGTGGCGCGGCGGTAGTCGGACTGCGTCAGAGCCGATCCGGAGTGCGAAGCAGGTACCGAGTCGGCCGGGAATACCGCGGCGGCGTCGGCGGGTATGTCGCGCTGTCCCCAGGTTCCGACCGAGGCGGCGTTCATCTGATGGGGCGCGGTGGACCCGGACAGGGGCACGTCGTAGACGACGCTGGTGGTCGCCGTTCCCTCCGTGGTGTCGGCCGTGCCCTGCTTCAGTGCGGCGCGGGAGACCTTGAGCAGCATTCCCTCGCCTGCTGCGGGGTCGTTGCCCGCTTTGCCGTAGGTGAACGTCCAGGGCAGTTCACCGGGCGGCGTCAGCGAGATGATCCGGCCTGCCGAGTCGTAGGAGTATTCGGTCACCAGGAGCGGGGTGATCTGGGGGTTCCAGGCACGGCGGAGCCGGCCGGCGTCGTCGTACTCGTATGTCTGGACGACCCTGGACGTGGCGCCAGCGGCTTCGGGCTCGGTGGACCAGAGACGGATCTCGCGTACCTGCCCGGCGAAGTCACCGAACGCGGACGAAGTGGCCTTCGTCGTGGGGGCGTACACGTACTCCAGCAGGCGGCAGCCCTTGGTCGACGGGTCCGCCGCGCAGGCGGATGCGGTGGCGGCGGATGTGGGGGCGATAATCCGGGTGGGCCGGGCCAGTTCCGTGTCGCCGACCTTGACGGACTCCGACATGACCGAGGTGACCGAGTTGGCCAGTCCATCGATCAGGGTGCTGCTGACCTGCCACGCTGATGACGTCGGGTCGGCCCTGGTGAACTCGGTCACCGTGCCGGAGCTGTCGGAGAGGGTGAAGGTGCCGGTGACGCTTCCCTTCAGCACCATCTCCTCGGCGCCGGGTTCGGGTATCCAGCCGGTGCGCGCGGCATTGGCCGTGAAGTGGATCGGGCTGGCGTCGGCGAGGACCACGCTGATGGCCGTGTCGGAGATCTTCTCCAGGCGCGTGTAGTCCGACTCGTTCAACTGAGCCTCGAAGCCCGACACCCACTGCGGCCCGAAGATCACGGCCTGGTCGTCCTGTTGTGTGGCGGCCTCCGGGCGGCGTGAGAAGGCGGTACGGGACACGGAGAGGCCGAAGTAGGAGGCGTCCTCCTCGGAGAGGGTGAAGTCGCCGGTGAGCAGGTTGACCGACCCGGGGCCGATGTCCTCGCTCGCCGCGTTGTCGGCGTTGCGGTCCACCACCACAGTGATCGGATCCGTGCTGCCCGTCGCGCCGTTGGGGCCGGTGAAGTCGGACTTGAGCTCGACACTTCCGTCAGGTGCGACCGTGGCCGACGCGTTCCATGCCAGCGGCGCGTTTTTGCCGTTCGTCAGCGTCACCGGCCACTGTGTGAGGGCGGTGCCGTCCAGTGTCACGTGCGCGGCGGGGACGAGCTGCCAAGGGTCCGCCGCGGAACGCCGCCACGAGAAGGAGGCCGCGTTGTACTTACCGCCGTCGGTCTCGGTTTCGAGGGTGAGACGGCGCGCGGTCCGTTCCCCGGAGGCAGGACGGAGGAAGCCGCCGGCTCCCACGTTGAACGTGTACTCGACCGTCGAGGACCGGTTGTCCGCCTTGTCGACGGCACGGACCAGCAGCGACTGCGGTCCGTTGTCGGACGGGGCGATGGAGACGGTCTTGTTGCCGGTCGCACCTGCGGTAGAGACCTTGGTCCAGGTCACGCCGTCGAGCGACCACTCCAGCCAGTTGTGGTCCGCGGCCGGTGGCGTGATCGTGAAGACGCCGGTCTGTCCGGCACCCTTGCTCCACTTCCCGGTCGGGTAGTCGGTCGAGACGACCTTGGTGGGAGCGGCCGGGGCCATGGTGTCGACCGTGAACGTCTTCCACGCCGACCAGCCGTTGTTGTAGTGCGTCCCGTCATAGGGAGAGGTACGGAACTTGTACGTCTTGCCGTCGGCCAGGATTCCGGACGGCACGGTCACCGAGGTGACCTTCCCGGAAGGCACGTACTTTGACACGATGACGTCGCCGACCTGAGTGTCGGTGGCGTTGTCGAAGATTTGGAAGGTGCCGTTGACCTTGTCACCGTCGGCGTCGACGAAGGTGTCGCGCAGCGTGGGCGTGGTGGTGTTGACCGTGTAGGCGCCGCTGTAGGAGAAGTACGGCGGACCGGCCTCCTGCTTGGTGCCGGTGCGCGGCCGGTAGTTGTAGGTGACCACCAGCTTCGGCGGGTTGGACGCGGCGTTGGCGGAGTTGACCCTCTTCCACTGCGCCAACACAGTCTCGCTGGACGCTCGCAGGCCCATGTGGCCGCGCGTCGCATTGGCCGAGGCCCACTCCTGTACGAGCGACGTCACATCGGCGTTGATCCATCCGTCGGGCGCCGACGTGCAGTCCGCGTTGCCCCTGGTCTCGGTGGAGGTGGCCTTCCTCGCGGTCCAGGCCGGCTGTGCGGCCCAGCGCGATGCCGTCGAGGCCGCTCCCGAGGACCACACCTCCCACGGGTACACCTTGCAGTCCGTGTTCCCCGAGTGGAAGTTCCACAGGCTCAGCTTCGCGTCCAGGACCAGCGCGTTCTGGACCGGTGTGGTGTTCCAGGAGATGAAGGACCGCGCGGTGCGCGCCGTGCCGTCGGCGTTGGTCGTGCCCGGGTTGCCGAGGTCCAACTCGGTGTCCGTGGACCAGTCGACCGTCTCGCCCTGCTGTACATACGTGTCGAAGACGTTGCTCAGCGAGGATGTGGACGGGTCGACCGTGACGGGATACGTGGTGTCGGGGTCGGCAAGAAACCTCGCGTCCGGTGTGACCACCAGGTCGACGGAGGAACCCTTCTGCACGACCTTCAGGCCGACCTTGGCCCGGTTCGTGTGCTCGCCCGACCGCTTGTCGACGGACGCGTCCCACATCACCGGGGCAGGCATGACGGCCCGCCGCTTATTCTTTCGGTCGGTGAACTGCACGCTGCCGTCCGGCAGTTGCTTGGCCTTCAGCCCTTTGGCCTTCAGGGGCAGCGTGTACGAGTAGGCGCCCGCGCCGGGCCGCTTCTTGATCTCGACGTACTGCTCGAAGCCGGTACGGGTGGCCTCGACAACCACATCCGCGTCGGGCACGGCGTTGACGTACTCCGCCCGGGTGCCCTCCAACCTCGGTTTCGGCAGCCCGCCCTTCCACTGAAGGATGATCTGCTGCTCGCCCTCTCCGAGCGTCACCAGGTCGGTGGCCTTCGCCTCACGGGCCGCCTTCAGCGACTTCGCCGGTGCACCCGTCTTGCCTGCGAGCCGGAGTCCCTCCGGGTGGGCGAGCGGTTCCACACCCGAGCCGGATTCCCGCAGCCGCACATCGACGTCGACCCACTTGCCGTCCCGCTCGAACCGGACGGGCCCCGCTGAGAGTTCGGTCGTCAGGCTGCCGTCTTTGTTCGCCCAGGTCGTGGATTCCTCGGTGCGCTCCGAGAGTGCCTCGACCCGCCTGCCGGACAACCTGGCCGCGACACGGGCCGAAGGTATGTCGGCCGCCTGCGTCGCCGTCGGCTTCTTTGGGGACTCCGGAGTTCGCGACGGTGGGGCCGCCACGGAACTCGTCACGTCCAGGAGGGTGATGGCCATCGTGAGAGCTGCGCCGCCCGCTGTCCAGCGAACGATCCCCCTGCGCTGAGGCCGCCCGCGCCGTCGCGGCGTGAGTCTGTGAGCCGTCATCATTCCGACCTTTCATGCTTCACATCGACATCACCCATGTGTTGTCAAAGTGAAGGTATGCAACAGGTAAAGATCATGAATGATTGCAAAACACAGAACTCGGACAGGTTATGCACAGTGAGTTCCAGTGATTCGCGTCACCTTGATGGGGATTGGTGTATCAACTAGGGCGAACTGGACCCGCCTGTCGGGGGCTGTCGTGTCTAGGGTCTATAGATCCGGTGTCGCCTTCTTGTCCTGCGGCGCGGCGTCCGCCGTCATCGTTTGGACCTATCGCGCGTCCAGTGATGCCTTCGGCGAGATCTGCGCCAAGGGGAAATCGACTACCTCTGCGACCGGTTGGGATTCTCGGCCATCACGATCGACAGCATCGGCACCTCCGTGTGCAGGCGAGGCGGGAGGCCGCCGAAGAGTGGCCCGTGGCCGTGACGCTCGTTTGACGCTCTGGTGCATCGCGACCCGGTTTGGCGGCGGGGAAAACCTATCTGACCTGCATGTTCTCCCGGCATCGTCCCTCGTGACAACTTTCCGATGACCATGTGGAGTGTGTCGCGATCCTTGAGCCGGTGGTAAAGGTGTACTGACCTGCGGTTTTGCGCGTGCGCGTTATGTGCAGCGTGGGCGTTACGGGCGATATCTTGACGCTGAAATGGCGCTCGTGACGTTCGTTCTGATGGGGTGTCAGGCGAACTGTTGGACAGGTCAGGCCCCGTCGGGTGGCTGCGCGGCCAGGTCCGGGTCGCCGACGGCCGCAGTGTGGAGCCGAGCGGGGGGGGGATCGACTCGTAGTCTGTGCGCACCGCTGACACTGTCCCGGCCGGCATCAGGGGCTGGACGCGGGCGAGAAGGTGAAGGGCCGTAAGCGGTTTATCGTCGCCGACGCTCTCGGCGTGCTCCTGGCTGTCCACGTTGTCGCCGCGAACATGCAGGACCGCGGCGGCGCGAGGCACCCGCTGCTCTGGACTCGGCTGGACCGTCGGGGAGTGCGGAAGGTCTGGGCCGACCAGGGTTTCGCCGGCCGCCTAGTGGACTGGGCGCGGGCGGTCCTCGGCTGCGAGCTGGAGATCGTGCGCAAGGCGCCGGACCAGGGCGGGTTCCAGGTCCGGCCCGAGTGCTGGGCCGTCGAGTGCGCCTTCTCGTGGATGACCGTGCATCGGCGCCTCGCGCGCGGCTACGTGTGGCTCACCGCCCGTTCCGAGACCATGATCGGCTGGGCAATGATTGGAATCATGGTCCGCCGACTGCCCCGCGGCCATCCGGCCACGCGGCCGGGCTCTAGGCGATTGATTCGGGTGGGGCCGGACGGGGATACGGTTCGGGCGACATCGCGACCTGCGCGGCGAACGTCGAAACTTCCTCGGCTGCGTCCCGTCGTACGCCGAAGTAGATCAGCGGGCCCGTTTCGTTGCCGTGCAGTCCGTCTTCCCATACCGGGTGGTCATCCTGCTCCCCGGTCGGGTTGGGCCACCGCTCCAGCAACGCGGCCACGTATGCCGCAATGTGCTCGTTCGGTGGCTCATGCGGGCCTCTGTCCGCCAATCGATCCCCGCGACGGACGAACTGGCCGTAGAGCTCCTCGAAGGTCTGACCAGCAGCAAAGTCGTCGGGCGGGCGGCTACCTTCCCAGACGGCCAGGCTGCAAGCGCCGTATTTCCGAGTGCCGTTGTTCATGACGGAAAAGTGCCACACGGCCATCAAGCGCTCTGGCGCGCCCAGGTAGAGCGTGGGTGGTCACACGCCGAGCCGAGGCGGACCGACATCATTCTGAAACGATCGGTTAGTGGGTTGCTGCTGCTGTCTTTTCCTTTGTTTCTGGGTGTGTGGTTTCTGTTTTGGTTCCTGTGTTTTCGGTGTTGTCGTCTTGTCCGTCTTCGCTGATCTCGTCGTTGTCGCTGTTGTCTGTGTTTTGTGTGAGGTGGGTGATGTTGGGGGTGAGGTTGAGGGTGGTGAGGGTGGCGGGGTGGGTGATGGTGGGGAGGGTGTGTTTGAGGAGGGCGGTGATGGTGGTGGGGAGGTTTTGGTAGTTGGTGGTGGCTTGGGACATGGCTTGGATGCCGGCGAAGGCGCCGACGAGGATTTGGGCGGTTTCTTGGGGGTTGACGTGGGGGAGGAGTTCGCCTTGTTGTTGGGCTTGGGTGAGGAGGTTGGTGACGATGGTGGTCCAGTGGTGGAAGGGGGCGGTGCGGTCGAGTCCGTCGGCGCGTTGGTCGAGGGTGAGGCGGACGCCGGCGCGGACGAGGGGGTCGGTTTGGAGGCGGTGGGCGTGGAGCATGGTGGTGTCGATGAGTTCTTGGGTTTTGCAGGGTTGTGGGGGGACGGTGAGGTTTTGGTCTTGTCCGGCGAGGACGCCTTGGGCGAGTTGTTCTTTTGATTTGAAGTGGAAGTAGAGGGCGCCTTTGGTGACGTTGGCGGTGGTGAGGATTTCGCTGATGGTGGCGGCTTGGTAGCCGCGTTCTTCGAAGACGGTGGCGGCTGCCATGAGGATGGTGTGGCGGGTGCGGATGGCGCGGTCTTGTTTGGGTTGTGGCATGGGGTGGCTTCTTTCGTTGCGGGTGGGGGTCCGCGGGGTGGGTTAAAAATACCGTCCAGTTCGTATAGTCTACGGGGTTTGGTGGGGCGGGGTGGGGGGTGTGCGGTGATCGGTTGCGGGGCTGCGGTGGGGGTGTCCGGGGGGTGTGGGAGGGGCGGGGGGCGGGGCCGGGGTTTCTGCCGCAGTTTTCAATTAGTTCTTGTTTAGGGCGTTTTGTGCGCATGTGTGGGTGGTTGGTTTTGGTGGGGCCGGTTCCTCGGTGCAGGGGACGATGCTGAGGGCCTGGCCGACTGGGTCCGTCGGTGGTGGGTGCAGGGTCGCCGCGGGTGGCCTTGGGGTGTTGGCGCTTGCCGGGTGTGCGGGTCCGCCGGTGGGTGGCCGTTTTCCCTTGCCGGTCGGCGGTCGGCGGTCGGCGGTGCTGCGGGTGGGTTTTGTGCGGGTGGCCCGGTTGGTGCGGTGTCCGGTGGGTGGGCGTGCCGGCTGATGCCCGGTGGTTTTGAGGTGGGTGTGGTGCGGGCTGGCTCGGGGGCGCCGGGCTGTGCGCGGCGGGCTGTCGGTTCGTGAGCCTGCCCCCGGGCCTTCGGTGGTTGGCCGGGGGATTGTGTGGCTGGCCGCACGGCCCGCGCCGGGCGGCTGAATGGCGGGGCGGTGGAGGCCCCGGGCGGGGCTGGCTTCTGGCGGTCGCGTGGTGTGTTCCGGCTGTTGTCGGGCGGCGGCCGGCGGTGTTTCTGGGCGCAGGTCCGTGGCCCGCTGGTGTGCTGGCCGGGGGCGTGCCGACGGGGCGGGGCGGTTCGGGTGGGGATGGTCCTGGGGTGTGTGGTGATGGCGTCGGTGTGTCCGGGGCGGCGGACTGTCCGTGCGGCCGGGTGGGGCCCGGCGGGGTGGGGGCGGGGGTGTCTTGTCCGGCCGTGGGCCGGGTCTTCCCGTGAGCCGTGAGCCGTGAGCTGTTCAGCTGTGTGGTGCTGCGGTTCGTGGCGGGGGGTGTCCGGCCGTGGGGTGCCGTGTGTCCGTGTGCTGGCGGGGCCCTGGGGCTGAGCTGTGCCCGTGTGCCCGTGTGCCCGTGTGCCCGTGTGCCCGTGTGCCCGTGTGCCCGTGTGCCCGTGTGCCCGTGTGCCCGTGTGTCGGGGTGTCGGGGTTCGGGCGGGGCTGGTGGTGGTGGTGGTGGTGGGCCGGTGCGTGGGGTGCCGTGTGCTGCCGGGGCTGGGGTTGGTGTGTGGGGCGGGTGCGGGTGGGTCGGGCCTGCCGGGTGGTGCGGGGTGCCGGGGTGTGGGGGTGTGTGGGGTGGTTAGGGGGTGGTGGTGGTGATGGTGGTGTGGAAGACGGGGTGGTTGTTTTGGTGGCAGGTGATGTGGGTGGTGTGGTGGCCGGGGGTGGTGGGGGTGGTGGTGTGGGTTTGGAGGTGGCAGGGGGTGTCGAGTTCGGCGTAGTTGGTGAAGGTGGTGGTGAGGGTGAGGGGGAGGGTGGGGTGGCCGAGGTGGGCGGTGGTGGCCTGGCGGGCGGCTTCGAGGAGGACCATGCCGGGGATGTGGTCGACGGGGTGGTCGAAGAGGACGGGGTGGCGGGTGTCGGTGCGTAGTTGCCAGGTGTGGGGGTGGGGGGTGGGGGTGAGGACGACGTCGGTGGGGGAGGTGCGGCCGACGGTCTGGGGTGCGGTGGGTGCGGTGAGCGGGAGGGGGGTGGTGTGGGTGCGGTTGCCGCGCAGGCGCTGGTAGACGGCGGGGGGTGTGCAGGTGCAGGAGGCGTCGGCGCGGGCGAGGACGTGGCCGTCGCGGCGCAGGGTGCTGGTGTAGCGCAGGGAGGCGGCGCGGCCGCGGCGGCGGGTGATGTCGGAGCAGGTGACGTCGATGGTGAGGGCGGCGGGGGCGGTGCCGACGCGGAGGTGGGCGGGGTCGAGGGCGATGCTGAGGTCGTGCATGACGAAGCTGTGGTCGAGGGGGACGCCGTATTCGGTGTGGGCGAGCAGGAGGCCGCTCTGGCGGATCGTTTCGGCGGCGATGAGGGGGTCGTGGTAGCCGGCGATGGGGGTGAAGAAGGAGTGGCCGCGGGGCCACTGGGCGCTGACGGTGAAGCGGTCCTCGCCGGTGCGCTGCCAGTCGGTGAGCAGGACCTCGGCGACCGAGGCGCGGTGGACGAACTCCTTGGGCACGGTCCGGGTCAGCGACAGGTGGGCGTAGGCGTCCCGGCCCGCCGGCACCCCGCCCGCGGCGGACGCGGCGGCGCCGGGGGTGCGGGGGGCGGCCGCGGTCAGCGGGGCCGGGGCGGCGGCCGGGCTGCCGGCGGCCGGGGCGGGTGCGGCGGTGGTGAGGGCCGGGCGGTGGGCCTGGAACGTGTGCGTAGACATGGTTCCCCCTTGTACCGGGATCGGGACGAAACAGAACAGAACAGGCGTGTTGAGGGTGGGGTGCTTCCGCCTCCCCGGCTTCCTGCCGCCCCGCCGGACCGGGGTGGGGCAGGAAGCGGTGCGGGGTGCGGGGTGGTGCGGCGGGACAGGTGATGCCGTGCGTGCTGTGCGGGGCTGTGCCGTGCCGTGCCGTGCCGTGCCGTGCCGTGCGGTGCCGTGCTCGTGCGGGGCGGTGCCGTGCGGCGTTACGGGTGTGCGGGCGTGCGGCAGCGCGGTGCCGTGCGGTGGTGCGGGGGTGCGGGGTGGTGCCGTGCCGTGCGGTGGCGCGGTGCTTCCGAGACCAGAAGATACATACCACTCGGTTTTCTTTCTAGGGGTATCGGAGCTTCCGGGGGCACGGGATGTGGAAGAACCCGCTCCGCGCCGGGTGGCCGAAACCGTGCCCGCACCCCGCCGTCACCGCCCCGCCGAGCCCCCCGCGCGCCCCGCCGTGCCCGCCCGGCGCCGGGTGCGCGGGGGTGGGGTGCGGACCGTGCCCGGGGCCGGTCCGGGCCGGGTCCGCGGGGGGCTTGGCGGGGTGGTTCTCGAGCGGGGCGTCAGTGGTTTTCCAGGGCGCGGGTGCAGGGTGGCCGCACGTCGGGATGAAGGGGGTGCGGGCCGGGTGAGCAGCGTGGAGAGTGTTTTCCGGGTGGAGCGCGGGCGGGCGAGCAGGGAGGAGCTGGCGGCGCTGTGCGCCGTGCTGTGCGCGGTGCTGGCCGCCCGCGGGGAGGAGGCCGGCGAGGGGAGCGGCGCCGGGCCGGAGGCGGGGGATGTGTGGAGCCCGGAACGGACGGCCGCGGCCTACCGGCCTCCCCGCGCCTGGCGGTGACAGTCCCGGGGACCGTATGGATGTGGCCGGTTCGGCGGGTCCGTCTCTGACCCGTTTATGTAAACCACGCGTGCGGTTTTTTGTGACGGGCTGGAGTCGGGCGGAACAGGGCGGGTGGCGTGGTGTCGCGCGGCACGGGCTGGCCCGTGCCGCGCTGTGCTGTGCCGTGCCAGGGCGGCCCGTGGGGGAGGGGGCGCGTGCCGTGGAGGGTTTCCGGCGGCCTGCCCTGACGGCTGCCGGCGTGGGCGTCCGGGCCTGCGCCGGCGGGACGCGCCGCCGCACGGGCACCGGCGCGCCTCCCGTGCCCGCGCCCCGGCTGCGCTGCGCAGCGGTGCGGTGGTCTGTGGGTGTGGGTGGGTGGTCGCGTACGTGCCGGTGCGCGTTGTGCGGGAGTTCGCCGCCCGGCGCCGCGGTCCTGGGTGAGGTGGTGTTCGGGATCGGCTGGCCGGGTCGTGCCGGGCAGTTGCGCGCCGGGGCCGGATGGTTCCTGGGCGGGGGCGGGTTCGGCTTCCGTGTCGACGGCGCGCCGTGCCGCGGCCGGGTCCGTCCCGTCCGGCGGGCCAGCGGGCCGGCACCTGTGGCTGTTGTCTGCGGTGCGGAGTCCGGGTGCGGGGGTGCCGGTGCAGGGTGCGGCGGTGGGCCCGTGGCCGTTGGTGCCGGGGTGGTGCCCGGCACTGGAGGCCGGTGGGCGTGCCCAGTACGGGTGTGGGCGTGTGCACGGGTGCGGGCGTGTGCGGTGAGGTGTGGCGGGGGCCGCGCGGGGGTGTCGCACGGATGCGGATGCGGATGCGGGGGCGTACGGCCGGGAGGTTCTGGGCCGGACGGTGGGGTGGAGGGTTTCGCCGGCCGAGGGTGCCGTCGGGCTCCTGGCGGTGACCGGTGCCGGGGGTGGTGGAGCGCCGTGAGCTCTCCGCGGAGGGGGCAGCGCGGGGAAGTGTGTGGCGGGGGCCGGTGCCGGTGGGCGTGGCGGGGGAGTCGGCGGCGCGCACCCCTGCGTGAGCGAACGAGCGGGTGGGTGTGGGGTGGGGTGGGGTTGCGGGGGCTGTGTGGCATCTGGCCGCGTGAGGCGGTGTCCGGCCGGGTGGTTGCGTGAGGGGTGGGGTGCTGCGGGCCGGTTTCCGGCTCGGTGTCGGTGTGGCCCGGGTGTCGTGCGTGGAGGTGTCCGTGCTGTGGCGGGCGGCGGGTGGGTGGCCGCAGGGCCGGGCGGGGCGGGGTGGGTTGCGCCAAGGGGCGCGGTGAGGGTGCCGTGGCGCGGTCGGCGCGGGCACCATCCGCCTCGGGCAGCGGCATGTGCGGCGCGGCGGCGGGTTTCGAGGGTTCGGCGCGTGGGCCGCGGTATGGCCGGCGCGGTTCGTGGGGTGCCTGGGTCCGGCTGCCGCCGCCTGACCGTGTCGCGGTAGCACCGCGTGTCGGTCTCGATGCCACCGGCATTTTCCCGCGCCTCCGGGAAGACTGGCCGCCCCTTTTTTCCGCGCCCCCTCGGCCCCGGGCGGCCCCCTTCTTGCCGCCGCGCGCTTCTCTGCCGGGCCCGCTTTCCCTCTGTCGTCGGGCCGGCCGTTGTCGTCGGGTCGGTCGCTGACGGCTGACGGCCCGGCCTGCGGCCAGGGCGGCAGCGCACTTACGGTGGCCGCCGCCCGTGCACGGCTGCCTTCGGTCTCCCCGGGGGTGCCCATCCGCCGGACCGGGCCTGCTGAGCGGCGAAGACCGGGACCGGCGCCCCCGCTTCCATCCCCGGCACCCGATGCCCCGAATACCCGCCCCGCGCCCCGCCTTCCGGCCCGGACACCCCTCACCCCAGCCCCCCGCTCCCTCCGATCCCGGCACCCCGCACCCCAGTGCGCCCCCCGGCAGCCCGCCCCCGGTAGCCCGTACCAGCCAGTTCCCCTGACCCGCACCCGCCCGGGCGGACGCCCTCCTGCGTCCTGGCGACAGCCGTGCCGGCCACGGCCACCGCGACCTGGCCGGGAGGACGGCCTTACCGGGGTGGCTGGGCCGAGCTGAACCGAGCCGGCCGGATGGGCGGGCGCGTGCGGCCAAGCCGCGCCGGGCAGGTTGAGTCGACCCTGCCAGCCCTGCCAGCCCTGCCAGCCCTGCCAGCCCTGCCAGCCCTGCCAGCCCTGCCAGCCCTGCCAGCCCTGCCGACGGGGTCGGGCGGGCCGGCTGCTCGG
This sequence comes from Streptomyces sp. NBC_00252, assembly GCF_036187565.1. NCBI lineage: Bacteria > Bacillati > Actinomycetota > Actinomycetes > Kitasatosporales > Streptomycetaceae > Streptomyces > Streptomyces sp. NBC_00252. The sequence continues at coordinate 10,057,772 of NZ_CP108087.1, forward strand.
CGCGCTCGTCAGAGTTGGCCGGATCTGTGCGCTCGCGGCGGCGGGATGTCCATCACGACATTGACAAACCGTCCGTGCTGTTTTTTTATCGAGGGGTTCCCGTGCCGTGATGGTCCGGGTGCCGGGCGGTCCGGTTGCGGGCCGCTGCTGTCGTGGCGGCCGTGTAGGGGGAGTTGGGTGTGGAGATCGAAGTGCTGGGCTGGCTGGCGGTGCGGGTGAACGGTGTGTCGGTGGTGCCGACGGCTCCCAAGCCGCGGCGGGTGCTGGGGCTGCTGGCCCTGCATCCCGATCAGGTGGTGCCGGTGTCCGCGCTGGTCGAGGAGTTGTGGGGGGCGCTGCCGCCGCGCAGTGCGCGGACCACGCTGCAGACCTACGTCCTGCAGCTGCGCGAGCTGATCGGCACGGCCCTGGCCGCACCGGTCCCGCGCCGGCCCGACGGCACCGCAGACACAGACCCGGGCGACACCGCGGACGCACGCGACACCGCAGACGCAGGCATCAGCGACGGCGACGGCGTAGGTGCAGGTGGTGGCGGTGCCGGCGACGGAGGTGGGCGGCTGGGGGCCAAGGACGTGCTGGCCACGGTGGCGGGGGGTTATCTGCTGCGGACGGGGGGCGGGACGGTCGACCACCGGGAGTTCGAGCGGCGGGCGGGCGGCGGTTACCGGGCGATGGACGCGGAGGACTACGCGGGGGCGGCCCGCCGGCTGGCCGGCGCGCTGTGCCTGTGGAACGGGCCGGCGCTGAGCGGGGTGCAGGCAGGCAGCCAGATCGAGATGGAGACGCGCCGGCTGGAGGAGGCGCGGCTGTGCGCGCTGGCCCAGCGCATCGACGCCGACCTGCACCTGGGCCGCCACCGTGAGCTGCTGCCGGAACTGACGGTGCTGGTCAACCAGCACCGGATGCACGAGAGCCTGCACGGCCAGTTCATGGTCGCGCTGCACCGCGCGGGCCGGCGCGGCGAGGCCCTGGACGTCTACCAGCGGCTGCGTGCCACCCTCGTCACCGAACTGGGCCTGGAGCCCTCGGCCCCGCTGGGCCGCCTGCAGCGCTCCATCCTCACCGCCCGCCCCGACCACACCCCCCTCCCCGCCCCCGGCACACCCCCGCAACTCACCACCCGCCCCGCCTGACCCACCCCCGCCCCGCCCCGCAGCACCCGCCCCCACCGCACCCCGCCGCGTCGCATCCCGCCGGTCCAGGGCGCCCCGGCCGCCCGGTCCGCCCGCGCCCGGGTACCGGCCCGCGGGACGCGGCCGTCCTCTTCCCGTACGCCCACCGCGATGGCCCCCGCTCCCGCCCCCGGCCTCTGTCCTGCCTCCGCTCCGCCCGCCTCGCTGTGCCCGGCCTGCTCCGGCATCACCGCGGCTCCGCCGGGCCGGACGCGTCGCACCCGCTCCGGCCGAGGGGGTGCGCGGGGGAGGCGCACGCCAGGACACCGGCGCAGCACCGGAGCGCGGAGCACCGGCCCAACATCGCCGCTCCCGCAGACCGGGGGACACGCGGCCCGCCGCGAACCCCTGAACCGGCAGACATGCACCCGGTCCTGCCTCCCGGGGTCCGGCTGCCCGCGGAGCCGGAGGGGCCGGGGCCGTAGGGCAGGGGCAGGGGCCGGAGGGCTGGGGGTCGTAGGGCGGGGGTGTAGGGGCGCCCGCGTACCCGGCCGCACCGCAGACCGGCCAGAAGGGGATTCCTCGGCCGGCCACCGCACAGACACTCCTCCGGGAAGGCGCGTCACCGGCCCCGCCCCGCCTGCAGCCGACGCGAGCGTCAACGCGGCCCCCCGCCCGCGCCCGCAGCCGGACACGGCACCGCCCCTCTCCGAGCCCGCCGCGGACCGGCAGCTCCGGCAGTTCCCCGTCCCTGCACACCTCTCGCCGCCCCAGGCGCAGCCCCGGCTCTACGGCGTCATGCCCCCGGAGCCGCGCCGCTCCGCCCGTCACGCGCCCGCCTCCCCGGACCGCACCGCACACCTCCAGCCCCCTCCCGCGGCCCCGGCCCCGCCCCGCCCCGCCCCCGGCGTACCCCCGCCCAACAGGCCGCCCCCGCAAGGCCGTTGCCCGCCCCGGCACAGAGATGCCTCCCCGCCCTGGCGCAGACACGCCCTCGCCCCGGACACGCCCCTCCCGCGAACCCCCTCCCGGGCCCCTTCCCCACCCCTCCCGCACCGCTCTCCCGTCCGGTCTCCCGGAACCCGTTGCAAAGAACCGTCCACCCGGTATATTTTGGCGGCGTCCGCACCCCTGGACAGTCCGCCCGGCCCCCGCAGAACGCGTGCCGGGCCCGCGCCGGACGAAGCCGCAGGAAGCCGTGAGAGGCCGAAGAGGCAGGCAGAAGGCAGGAAGGGAAGGAAAGGGGGGCGGCGGGGGAGACACCGTGCCGCGCGGTGCACGACCGTGCGCGGCACAGGGCCCCGTGCGGTGCGTGACGCCGTGCGGGATGCCGCCGGATGCCGCCGGTCTTCCCTGCCCCCGCTTCCCGGATCCGGTCCGTGCCCCTGCCTCCGGGCCCTTCTCGCCCCTTCCGCCGCCGGCTGCGCTGTTGCCGGGTGTGCGGAGCTGGTTGCTGACGCGACGTGGTCCGGGACGAGATGGGGGAGACCTGGAATGACGAATACGACAGGTACAGCAGGTACAGCAGACGCGGCAGGTATACCGGGCACGGCGGACGCGGCAGGCACGGCAGGTGCGCCGGCCGCACGCGGTGTGCCGGACGCGGCGGCCACACCCGCCACGCCCGCCATGCCCAGCGCGCCCGCCGCGCCCGCCGCGCCCGCCGCGCCCGCCGCACCCGCCGCGCCCAGCGCGCCCCCCACGTCCAGTGCATCCGGTGCACTCACCGCGCCCGGTGTGTCCGGCACGGCGGGTGTGCCGGGCGAACCGGGTGCGGTGGGTGTGGTGCGGGCGCAGGTGGTGGTCGTGGGCGGGGGGCCGGTGGGGCTGCTGGTGGCGTGTGAGCTGGCGGGGTTCGGGGTGCGGACGGTGGTGGTGGAGGAGCGGGAGGGGATCTCGGCGCGGCCGAAGGCGACCACGCTGCATGCCCGGGCGGTGCAGTGCCTGGTGCGGCGGGGGTATCTGGCCGGGGTGGCCGGGGGGTCCTCGGCGCCGGTGGCGACGCGGTGCGCGTTCCATTTCGCGGGGATGCCGGGGCTGGCGGTGTGTGCGCCGGCGCTGGAGCCGCCGCCGGTCCTCAAGTGCGAGCAGGAGCAGCTGGAGCGGCATTTCGAGGCGCGGGCGCGGGCGGCGGGTGTGGTGGTCCTGCGCGGTCTGCGGGTGACGGGGGTGCGCCAGGGCCCCGACGGGGTCCAGGTCACCGCGGGGGGCCGGCAGGGGCAGGTGACCTTTACGGCCCGCTACGCGGTGGGCGCGGACGGGGCCCGCAGCACGGTCCGCGGGCTGGCGGCCTTCGCCTGCCGCACCTATCCGGCCACCGTCTCCGCGCTGGCGGGCGACGTCCGCCTGGCGCAGCCCGGCGCGCTGCGCCCGGGCTGGCACCGCACCGCCACCGGCTGGATCGTCGCCAAGGACATCCCGGACGTGCCGGGCGGGGTGCGGCTGCGGACCCTGGACTGCACCGGCGCGCACCGCGGCCGGCACCTGCCGCCCACCCTGGAGGAGCTGCGCGCCGAGGTCGCCCGGATCACCGGGCGGGACGTGCCGATGGGGCAGGCGCGCTGGCTGAGCCGGTTCAGCGACTTCAGCCGGATCACCCTCTCCTACCGTGCGGGACGGGTCCTGCTGGCGGGCGACGCCGCCCACGTGCACTTCCCCGTCGGCGGCCAGGGGTTGAGCGCCGGTGTGCTGGATGCCCTCAACCTTGGCTGGAAACTCGCCCTGGCCGTCCGCGGCGCCGCCGCCCCCGGCCTGCTGGACACCTACGACCTCGAGCGCCGCCCGGCCGCGCAGCGCGTCATCGACAACACCCGCGCCCAGCTCGCCCTGATGCGCCCCGACACCGGCCTGGACCCGCTGCGCACCCTGTTCGGCGAACTGCTGGCCCGCGGCGGGGGCGGCGGGGAGAACGGCGTGCTGGCCTCCATGGTCAGCGCCCAGGACACGGTGCTGCCCCCGCGGGCGGCCGATCCCTCCCCCTGGGAGGGACGCTTCCTGGCCAACACCGAACTCACCACCGCCCAGGGCCGCACCGACGTCATCCGCCTGCTGGCCGCCGGCCGCCCGCTGCTGCTGCTCTCCGACGGCGCCGACGGCGCCGACAGTGCCCGCTGGCAGGCCCAGGCCCGGCCGTGGTCGGGGCTGCTGCGGGTGGTGCGCACCGGGGCGGATTCCGCCCTGCCCGGCGGCGCGGTCCTTCTCCGCCCCGACGGCTACGTCGGCTGGGCGGCCGGCGCCGGCCCCCTCACCGCCGCCCTGGGCGCCTACTTCCGCGAGGGCGGCAGCTGGGAACACGGACAACGGCACCCCGACACCACCACCACCGGCACCAGCACCAGCACCGGTACGGGCGCGGGCGCGGACGTAGAAGTGATGGCCGGGGCTGGGGCCGGGGCGGGGGTGGGGGATGCGGTCCCGGGCGGGGTCAGGTGAGGGGCGCGGGATTCGGCGCGGCGCCGGCGGCGGTGAGCTGTTCCTGGACCCAGGCGCCCCGGGTCTCGGAGAGGTCCACCGAGGCCAGTACCGGGGGGATGACCACGGACGGCAGCACGTGCCGCAGCAGGCCGGTCACCCGGCGCGGCAGGTCCTGGTAGCCCGACAGCGACCGGGAGATGGCCTGCACCCCGGCGAAGGCCCCCACCAGGACGCCCGCGGTCTCGGCCGGCACCACGTGCGGCAGCAGCTCGCCCCGCTCCCGCGCCAGCTCCAGCAGCTCCGCGCCGACCTCGCGCCAGCGCCGGAAGGAACCGCCCCGGTCCAGCCCCTCGGCCTGCTGGTCCAGCGCGAGCCGCACCCCGGCCCGGACCACCGGGTCGGTGCGCAGCCGGTGGGCGTGCAGCACCACCGTGTCCACCAGCTGCTGGACCGCGCACTGGCGGCCCGCCGCGGGCAGCCGGCCGTCCTGCTCACGGATCACCCCCTCCGCCAGATCCTCCTTGGAGGGGAAATGGAAGTAGAGCGCGCCCCGCGTCACCCCCGCCCGGGCGAGGATCTCGCTGATCGTCGCGGCCCGGTAGCCGCGCTCCTCGAACACCCCGGCCGCCGCCGTGAGGATCGCCTGACGGGTGAGGATCGCCCGGTCCTGCATCGCCGCCCCCGGTCTCCCGTGTCCGATGAGCCCGAAGACCCAATAAAAACCGTCCAGTCCGGATCTTACCGCGCCAGGCCCCGCCAGGGCAGACCGGACACGGCACACCTTGCCCCGATCCCCGCCAACCCGTCCGCCCGGTCTGTTTCCGGCCATCCCGGACCCGCGAGAACCGGCAACACCGGACGAACCGTGAGAGCCGGCAGGGCTGGGGGACGGGGATCGGAGGAACCGGCGGGCAATCGGCGTAAAAGGCAACGACACACCGGGAACAGAGGGAACGGCGTACCAGGAGCGATGCACCGGACAGCGGAAGGGACGGAGGCGCGGAGCAATGCACACAGAGGACTACGACGGCAGCGGCAGCGGCGGTGACGGGCGGCGGGCGGTACCGCGAACCGGGACCGATACCGGGACCGACGCCCGGACCGACGCCCGGACCGGGGCCGGCGCCGGGGCCGACGCCCGGACCGACGCCGGGGCCGGGCCGGAGCCGGTGGTCCGCGGGCACGGGCACGGGCACGGACAGGGGCTGGGGCTGGGGCAGGGGCCGGTGGTGCTGGTGACGGGGGCGACGGGGACGGTGGGCGGGGAAGTGGTCCGCGCGCTGCCGGCCCGGCTGCCCGCAGGGCTGGGGGTGCGGGTCATGGCCCGGGACCCGGCGAGGGCCGCGGCGATGTTCCCCGGGGTGGAGGCGGTGGCCGGCGACTACACGGACCCGCCGTCGCTGGCCTCGGCCCTGCGGGGAGTGCGGACGGCGTTTTTGGTGACCGCGCGCGTCGAGGGGGACGACGACGCGGCGTTCGTCGCGGCCGCCCGCGCCGCCGGGGTGCGGCGGGTGGTGAAGCTGTCCGCGGCGGCCGTCCTGGATCCCGGCGCGGACGACCTCATCACCCGCCGCCAGCGGGCCGGCGAGGAGACGCTGCGCGGCTGCGGACTGGAATGGACCCTGCTGCGCCCGCGCGCGTTCATGTCCAACTCCCTGTCCTGGGCCGCCTCCGTGCGCCGCGAGCGCACCGTCCGCGCGCTGTACGGGAGCGCGCCCAACGCGTGCGTGGACCCCCGCGACATCGCCGAGGTCGCGGCACGGGCCCTGACCGAGGAGGGCCACGCCGGCCACGCCTACACCCTGACCGGCCCGCAGGCCCTGACCGCCGTCGAACAGACCCGCGAACTGGGCCGCCTCCTGGACATCCCGCTGCGTTTCGAGGAACTGACCCTCGCCCAGGCCCGCACCGCGCTGGCCGGACGCTTCCCGCCCCCGCTCGTCGAGGCCCTCCTGGTAAGCGCCGAACGCCAGAGAGCCGGCGCCAAAGCCCACGTGGACGACACCGTCCACACCCTGACCGGCCACCCGGCCCGCACCTTCCACGACTGGGCCCGCGACCACATCAAGGCCTTCACTGCAGCCCCGGAACCGGATCCGGCATGGGCGCCGGCCCCGGCTGCGACCTCGGATCCTGCCGGGACCGGCACCCGCCGTCCCACACTCTGACCCCCACCCCCGTGGTCTACGGCCTTCCTCGCCCGATGGCCTCGGCCCTGACCCCTTCCGACGGCCCCGGCCTCGGCATTGACCCTGGCCTCGGCACCGGCCGGGATCGGCGCCCGCCGTCCCACGCCCTGACCCCCGCCCTGCGGTCCACGGCCTTCCCCACCCGCCGGAGCCGACCCTGGCGCCGACATCAACCCCGACCTTGACCCCGGCCCCGGCTTCGGCCGGGACCGGCGCCCGCCGTAACGCGCCCTGCCCCTCGGGGCGGTCTACGGCCTTCCCGCCCGCCGGCACCGGCCCGGCGGGCCAACTCCCGCACCACCACGGCGGTATGGCACGGTGAGGGACCCAACTGGCGCCCCCCTTCCGGCCGAGCAGCGCCGAGGGAGTCGCTTCGCGACGACAGCGGACGTCCTCGCCCCCCGGCCGGGTGCGCGATGTCGGCCTGCGGTGACGCCAGTTGGCACCAGCCTCCCCGGGACGGGCCGCCACGCGCCTACGACTCCGAAGCCCCCCGACGCCCACGCCCCCCGACCCCGACCTCGACGCCCACGCGGCCACGCCCACGCCCACGCGGCCACGGTCCAGCCCCGGCCGCTCACCGCTCACGACCCGTCACCCACCCCGCACACCCGCCCGCCACTCACCCCGCACGGACACCCGCCCCCCACCCCACACGCACACCCACCCCGCACACCCGCCCGCCACTCACCCCGCACGGACACCCGCCCCCCACCCCACACGCACACCCACCCCGCACACCCGCCCGCCACTCACCCCGCACGGACACCCGCCCCCCACCCCACACGCACACCCACCCCGCACACCCGCCCGCCACTCACCCCGCACGGACACCCGCCCCCCACCCCACACGCACACCCACCCCGCACACCCGCCCGCCACTCACCCCGCACGGACACCCGCCCCCCACCCCACACGCACACCCACCCCGCACGCACACCCACCCCCCGCCCGCTACCACCCCGTCCCCGCCCGCGAGCCCCCGCCGACCGATCCTCAAGCGATCCCTCAGCACTTCTCCACCACCCGGCCCGACGATGGCCGTGGGCCGCAAGGGCCGGCAGGACGGAGCGGACCGGATCAACCGGGCGCGGCGGGCGGAGAGGGGAGGCAGGCGCCGGACGGGCCGGGCGGAGGGAAGCGGGCGCCGGACGCGGCGCCGGCGGACACCGCGCGGGCGGCACACGTACCCGGGCCCGGCACCCCGGACCGGTGGCTTTTGCCGCCGGTCACCACCCCTCCCTGCACCCGCCCGGCAGGGCCGGCCGCCGCCCGCACTCCCGCGCACCGCACCCCCGGGCACACCGGGGGCGGCGGCCGCTGCGGGACGGCGCCCGGCCGGTATGTCCCGGCGGGTGGGACGGCGCCCGGTGCTGCACGGCATCCGCCGCTGCACCCGGGCCGCACGCCGCCGCACCCGGACTGCACGGCGCGGCGCGCACCGGTGGACGCTCCACCGGTCCTGCAGGCGCTGTCCGCCCGCAGGAGAGGAAATCTCATGGCTGTCTACTTTTGCTCTCGATGGGACGGACGGGACCGGGGCGGATCTCCTCACCTCCTCCCGGCCGTCCCGGAAACGGACCAGGGATGACGACGACGACGGCGCCGGCACCGCTCACGGCGGGGACGGGCGGCACTCATTCGCATGTGGCGGAGCTGCACGCGATCCGGGCCCAGGCGATGGCGGGGCCGAGCGAGCAGGCGACGGCGGCGCAGCACGCCAAGGGCAAGCTGACGGCCCGTGAGCGCATCGGGCTGCTGCTGGACGAGGGCTCCTTCCAGGAGGTCGAGCAGCTGCGCCGGCACCGGGCGACCGGGTTCGGCCTGGAGACGAGAAAGCCGTACACCGACGGTGTGATCACGGGCTGGGGGACGGTCGAGGGCCGCACCGTGTTCGTGTACGCGCACGATTTCCGGATCTTCGGCGGGGCGCTGGGCGAGGCCCATGCCACGAAGATCCACAAGATCATGGACATGGCGCTGGCGGCCGGCGCGCCGCTGGTGTCGCTGAACGACGGCGCGGGCGCCCGGATCCAGGAGGGGGTCAGCGCGCTGGCCGGCTACGGCGGCATCTTCCAGCGCAACACCCGTGCGTCGGGGGTGATCCCGCAGATCTCCGTGATCCTGGGCCCCTGCGCGGGCGGCGCCGCCTACAGCCCGGCGCTGACGGACTTCGTGTTCATGGTCCGTGACACCTCGCAGATGTTCATCACCGGCCCGGACGTCGTCAGGGCGGTCACCGGCGAGGAGATCACCCAGAACGGCCTGGGCGGCGCGGACGTGCACGCGGAGACGTCGGGGGTGTGCCACTTCGCCTACGACGACGAGGAGACGTGCCTGGCGGAGGTGCGCTACCTGCTGTCGATGCTCCCGCAGAACAACCGCGAGGCGCCGCCGGCGGTGCGCACCGCGGACCCGGCCTCGCGGCGCGGGGAGATGCTGCTGGACCATGTGCCGGCCGACGGCAGCCGCCCCTACGACATGACGGCCGTCATCGGGGAGATCGTCGACGACGGCGAGTACCTGGAGGTCCACGAGCACTGGGCGCGCAACATCGTGTGCGCGCTGGCCCGTCTGGACGGCCAGGTGGTGGGGATCGTCGCCAACCAGCCGCGCACCCTGGCCGGGGTGCTGGACATCCACGCCAGCGAGAAGGCCGCCCGGTTCGTGCAGATGTGCGACGCCTTCAACATCCCCCTGGTCACCCTCCTGGACGTGCCCGGCTTCCTGCCCGGCGTCGGCCAGGAGCACGGCGGGATCATCCGCCACGGCGCGAAACTCCTCTACGCCTACTGCAGCGCCACCGTGCCGCGCATCTCGCTCGTCCTGCGCAAGGCCTACGGCGGCGCCTACATCGTGATGGACAGCCAGTCCATCGGCGCCGACCTCACCTACGCCTGGCCCGCCAACGAGATCGCGGTGATGGGCGCGGAGGGCGCCGCGGGCGTCATCTTCCGCCGCCGTATCGCCGAGGCCGCCGACCCCGAGGCGATGCGGCAGAAGCTGGTCAAGGAGTACCGGGCGGAGCTGATGCACCCCTACTACGCGGCCGAGCGCGGCCTGGTCGACGACGTCATCGACCCCGCCGCCACCCGCGAGGTCCTCATCCGCTCGCTCGCGATGCTCCAGCGCAAGCACGCCGACCTCCCCTCCCGCAAACACGGCAACCCCCCGCAGTGAGACCGGCGCCCTTCCCGGGCCGGCCGCCCCCCTGAACAGCACGATCGGTCTGTTTACGGCGTCCAGGACCCCCGCCGCAGCCGCCCGGCCGCCCCGCCCGGCCCCCGCCCCGCCCCGCGCCCGCCGGACCGGCCGGCTCCGCATTTTCCGGCCGGCCGCCCCGGAAACGGGCGTATCCGCAGGCCAGGGGCGCGGGCGGGGGAGGGGCGGGGGTCCGGCTGCACGATGCATCAAAACAGCATGCACGGTTTGGTATTGACAAACCGTCCGGCCTGTTTTGTACTCGGGGTACCGAAGGACGGCACACACCCACCGAGGGGGCGACGGCGTGCAGATCGACGTACTGGGCACATTGGATGTCAGGGAGAACGGGGTGTCGATCGCGCCCACCGCGCCCAAACCCCGCCAGGTCCTCGCGCTGCTGGCCCTGCACGCCGACCGGGTGGTCCCGGTGGCCGCCCTGGTCGACGAACTGTGGTCGGGCCGCCCCCCGCGCAGCGTCCGCACCACCCTGCAGACCTACGTCCTGCAGCTGCGCGAGCTGATCACCCTCGCCCTGCACCAGCCCGCCGCCCCCGCGGACGCTCCCGCCTCGTGCGCGGGGCGCAGCGCCAAGGACGTCCTGGCCACCGTGCCCGGCGGCTACCTGCTGGTCTCCGGCGGCGGCGGCAGCGACGTGCGGGAGTTCGAACGCCTCGCTGGACTGGGCTACCGGGCGATGGACGCCGGCGACCACAAGGACGCCTCCCGCCTGCTGCGCGAGGCCCTCCTGCTGTGGACCGGGCCCGCCTTCGCCGGCGTGCCGGCCGGCGCCCGCCTGGAGACGGAGGCCCGCCGGCTGGAGGAGAGCCGCCTGTGCGCCCTCGACCAGCGCATCGAGGCCGACCTACGGCTGGGCCGCCACCGCGAACTCCTGGCCGAACTGACCGTCCTGACCAGCCGTTACGCCACCCACGAGAACCTGCACGCCCAGTTCATGCTCGCCCTGCACCGCTCCGGCCGGCGCGGCGAGGCCCTGGACGTCTACCACCGGCTGCGCGCCACCCTGGTGCGGGACCTGGGCCTGGAGCCCTCGCCCCGGCTGCGCCGCCTGCAGCAGTCGATCCTGGTGGCCGCGCCCGAGACCCCGCCCGCCCCGCGCCAGGCGGTGCCCGCCGTCCCCGTGCTGCCCGCCGCCCGCGCCCGCGTCGGCGTCCGCCCCGTGTGAACCCGCCCGCCGGCGACGGGAGTTGCCGGCGCGGCGGGATGCCGCAGACGGGGCTGCGGTGCGGCACGGGGAGTGGGTAGCCTCGGACGGAACACCAAGTTACCGATTGGTAACCGGTTTTTCGCCGGTTCGAGGAGCCCACACATGCAACTCGTCGCGATCACCGTGTCGCTGGCCCTGACTGCGGCCGGCTTCGCCCTGTTCGGCCGCGCCCTCTTACGCATCCTCCGCTTCCTGCGCCTGGGCGCCCCCGCCCCCGACGGCCTGCGCACCGCCTCTGCCTGGCGGCGCACCGCCATGCTGGGCAGGGAGTTCGCCGCCCACACCCGGATGAACCGCTGGGGCGCCGTCGGCGTCGCGCACTGGTTCGTGGCGGTCGGCTTCTACGCCCTGCTCATCACCCTCGTCAACGCCACCGGCCAGCTCTTCCGCCCCGACTGGCTGCTGCCGGTCATCGGCGACTGGACCCCCTACAACGTCTTCGTCGAGTTCCTCGCCACGGGCACGGCCCTGGGCATCCTGGTCCTCATCGCCATCCGCCAGCTCAGCAGGCCCGACCGGCCGGGCCGCAAGTCCCGCTTCGCCGGATCGCGTTCGGGCCAGGCCTACTTCGTCGAGGCCGTCATCGTCATCGTGAGCGTCTGCATCGTGGTGCTGCACGCCCTGGAGGGCGCCCTGCACCACGCCGACGGCTACCAGGCCTCCTTCTTCGTCTCCTACCCGCTGGTCGCCCGCTTCCGGCAGCTGGACACCGCCACCCTGCACGACCTCGTCTACCTCGTCGCCTGCGTGAAGATCACCACCTCCTACGTCTGGATGATCACCGTCTCGCTGAAGACCGACATGGGGATCGCCTGGCACCGTTTCCTGGCGTTCCCGAACATCTGGTTCAAGCGCAACGCGACGGGTGAGACCTCTCTCGGTGGGCTGCTGCCGATGACGTCGGGCGGGAAGCCGATCGACTTCACCGACCCGGGCGACGACGACGTCTTCGGCGTCTCCCAGGTCGAGCAGTTCTCCTGGAAGGGCCTGCTGGACTTCTCCACCTGCACGGAGTGCGGGCGCTGCCAGTCGCAGTGCCCCGCCTGGAACACCGGCAAGCCGCTCTCCCCGAAGCTCCTGATCATGTCCCTGCGGGACCACGCCCACGCCAAGGCGCCCTACCTGCTGGCGGGCGGCGGCAAGTCGATGGAGGGCGAGGAGAAAGCATCCGCGGAGCAGCTCGCCGGCGTCCCCGCCGCGGCCCTGGCGGAGGCGGAACGCCCCCTGATCGGGACGGCGGAGGAGAACGGGGTGATCGACCCGGACGTCCTGTGGTCCTGCACCACCTGCGGCGCCTGCGTCGAGCAGTGCCCGGTCGACATCGAGCACGTCGACCACATCGTCGACATGCGCCGCTACCAGGTGATGATCGAGAGCGCGTTCCCCTCCGAGGCCGGGACGATGCTGAAGAACCTGGAGAAGAAGGGCAATCCCTGGGGCCTGGCGAAGAAGCAGCGCCTGGAGTGGCTCAAGGAGGTCGACTTCGAGGTCCCCGTCGTCGGCCGGGACATCGAAGACCTCACCGAGGTCGAGTACCTGTACTGGGTGGGCTGCGCGGGCGCCCTGGAGGACCGGGCGAAGAAGACCACGAAGGCCTTCGCCGAACTCCTGCACATCGCGGGCGTCAAGTTCGCGATCATGGGCGGTGACGAGAAGTGCACCGGCGACTCGGCCCGCCGCCTGGGCAACGAGCCCCTGTTCCAGGAACTCGGCATGGACAACGTGATGGCGCTGAACACGGCGTTCGGTGAGGAGCTGGACGACGACGGCAAGGTCGTCGCCCAGTCGGCGAAGCCGAGGTCGGCGAAGAAGATCGTCGCGACCTGCCCGCACTGCCTCAACACCATCGGCAACGAGTACCCGCAGCTCGGCGGCGACTACGAGGTCATCCACCACACCCAGCTCCTCCAGCATTTGGTGGATGCGGGCAAGCTGGTGCCGGTGACGCCGGTCGAGGGCATCATCACCTACCACGACCCCTGCTACCTGGGCCGCCACAACAAGATCTACACACCCCCGCGCGAGATCATCGCCAGCGTCCCCGGCCTGCGCAACGAGGAGATGCACCGCCACAAGGAACGCGGCTTCTGCTGCGGCGCCGGCGGCGCGCGGATGTGGATGGAAGAACGCATCGGCAAGCGCATCAACAACGAACGCGTCGACGAAGCACTCTCCCTGAACCCCGACATCGTCTCCACGGCCTGCCCCTTCTGCCTCGTCATGCTCACCGACTCCGTCAACGGCAAGAAGAACGACGGCGCAGTGAGGGAGTCGGTCCAGGTGGTCGACGTGGCCCAGCTGCTCCTCGAGTCGGTCTCCAGGAGCGGTGTGGAGGGTGTCGCGGAGGGCGCGGCGGAGCCGGAGTCCGCCGTGTAGCGGTGGCGGGGGAGTGCGCGGGGGAGCAGGGGGCCGCCTGGGGCGGCCCCCTAGTCGTTGACCAGCGATGTTCGTTTCTGCTTCGTCCCCGCATATATGAAACCGCTCATGCGGTTTGTTAGTGTGTCGGGTGCGGTTCCTGCCCTGCCGTGCCCGTGCCGGCCAGCGGCTCCCCGGGCGGGGCGCCCTCCCGTACGGGTGTCCGTGCGCGTGAGGGGCGGGAAACGCAGACGTTCCGGTGCCCCAGGAGGCAGCACATGGTCAAGCAGGAGCGGGCCGCACGCACGCGGCGTTCGCTGATCGAGGCCGCGTCCGAGGTGTTCGCCGAGGCCGGTTTCGCGCCCGCGTCGCTGGGCGCCATCAGCGCACGGGCCGGGGTCAGCAACGGGGCGCTGCACTTCCACTTCGCCAACAAGAACATGCTCGCCGAGGCGGTCGAGGCCCAGGCCGCCGAGACGGTGGCCCGCATCACCGGGGCGGCCCGCGAGCGGCAGGGCGACTCCCTGCAGGCGGTGGTGGACGCCACCCACGACCTGATGGACACCCTGGCCCGGGACATCGTGGTCCGCGCCGGCTTCCAGCTCGCCGCCGACAGCGCCGCCCGCGCCACCCCGCCCCTCGACCCGGGGCCGCGGGTGCGGTGGCGGCACTGGGTCGAGGACAGCCTGCGCCGCGCCGGACACCGAGGCGCGCTCGCACCGGGCCTGTCCTGGACGGACGCCGCCCGCGTCGTCGTCGCCGCGACCGTGGGCCTGCAGGTCCTCGGCGCCACCGACGCCTCCTGGCTGCGCCGCCACAACGTCACCCGCCTGTGGGACGTACTGCTGCCCCGCCTGGCCAGCCGCCGCGACCTGACCGCCCTGGTGACCTCCGGCACCCGCCCGCCCGCCACACCGCCCCGCGACCGCCCACAGCACCCGTCGGCCGACCGCTGACACCGGCCTCCGCCCCCCTCTTCCCTTCCGGCCCCCGGCCCGGGCCCCCGGCCTCCGGCAGGCAGGGCCCGGGCGCGGTCTCCGGCCCCGGTCCCCGGCCTTCGGCAGGCGGCCTCCGGTCTCCGGCCCCGCCCTCCGGCCTTCGGCAGGCAGGGCGCGGGCGCGGTCTCCGGCCCGGGTCTCCCGGCCTCCGGCCCCGGCTCTGGCTCCGGCCTCCGGCTCCGGCCTCCGGCCCCGGCTCTGGCTCGGGCCCCCGGCCCCAGCCCCGGTCCCCGGCCTTCGGTAGGCAGGCTCCGGTCTCCGGCCCCGCCCTCCGGCCCCCGGCAGGCAGGGCGCGGGCGCGGTCTCCGGCCCGGGCCCCCCGGCCTCCGGCCCGGCCTCTGGCCTCCGGCCCCAGCAGGCGGCCCCCGGCAGGCGGGGCGCGGGCGCGGATGCGGATGCGGATACGGGAGAGGGGCGGGATGCGGACGCGAGGAGGACGGGTGTGCGCGGGGGAGGGGCGCGTGCAGCCGGCCGGAGAGTCACCGGAGGACCGCCGGAGCGCCGGCCGGTGCGGGCCGGTGCCGGGCGGAGCGATGCCGGCGGGTGACGGGGGCGGATTTCGGCCGGTTGGCCCGCATGTTCCCGCCCGGAGCACATGGCGACGCGCCCCGTTCGCGCCCTGCCCGCACGCCGCCCACGCCCCGTCCGCGGCAAGGCCGTTGAGGACCGCTCGAAGGCCACTGAAGGAACCCGCGCCTCCGGTCCGGGTCGGACTAGCGTGCCATTTCACCGACGCATTTCCGCCATCGGGAGTGCCCCACGACGAACGGAGGAAACCATGGAGATTCAGGTTCTGGGTCCGCTGTGTGCCGCCGTGAACGGGGACTCGATCGTCCCGACTGCCGGAAAACCCCGGCAGGTGCTCGCCCTGCTCGCGCTGTATCCGGGCCGCGTCGTGCCGGTGTCGACGCTGATGGAGGAGATCTGGGGGACGGAACTGCCCCAGAGCGCGGTGACGACGCTGCAGACCTACATCATGCAGCTGCGCCGCAGCCTCGGCACGGCCATGGGACCAGGCGCCCCGGGCGGCGCGAAGAACGTTCTGGCCACCCGGCACGGCGGCTACCTCCTGCAGGTGCCGCCCCAGTCCGTGGACGTGCACACCTACGAACGCCTCATCACCGAGGGCCAGGAGGCCTTCGAGCAGGGCGAGGACGAACGCGCCGCCCGCTGCTTCCGCCAGGCCCTGGCCCTGTGGCAGGGACCCGCCCTGGTGGACGTACGCCTGGGGCCCGTCCTGGAGATCGAGGTGCTGCGGCTGGAGGAGTCACGGCTGGTGACCGTCGAGCGGCGCATCGACGCCGACCTGCGGCTGGGCCGGCACGCCGAACTCATCGCCGAACTCACCGACCTGGTCGCCCGTCACCCCCAGCACGAGGGCCTGCACGCGCAGGCGATGCTCGCCCTGTACCGCTCCGGCCGGCAGGCCTCCGCCCTCGACATCTACCGCCGGCTGCGCAGACGCCTCATAGACGAACTCGGCGTGGAACCCACCCCGCAACTCCAGCGCCTGCACCAGGCGATGCTCGCCGTCGACCCCGAACTCGACGTGATGGCCGGCCCCCGCCGAGGCTCCACCTTCGACCGCTACGCCGCGTAGAGCTCCGCCGGAACACCGGGCCAGGCCCAACACCGGGTCCGAATGCAGGCCAGGGCCAGGGTCCAGTACCGGGCCAGGACGCGGGCCAGGGCCAGGATGCGGCACCGGGTCGGAGTCCAGCACCGGGGCGGGTCCGGGGTCAGGGGCGGGCACCGGGCCAGAGGCAGGCCCCGCCCCGCCCGGCCCGGAGAAAACGCCCGCCTGGCCCGGCCCGTCCTGTGCCGCCGCCGGGCCCGCGGGCCTCAACCCGGCCTGCACCGGCCCCCGTTGGGGAAGTCCTGTACTGCGGCCCGTACTCGCCCCGTCGGGTAAGCCCCGTACCGCGGCCCGCAGCGCCGGCAGTCGGGCAAGTCCCCTACCCCGGCCGCCAGTTGACCTCCCGCAGTCGCCCCGTGCGCGCAACTCCCCGCCCCCGCCCGCCCCGCAACACCCCGGGCACGCCCACGCATCCTCCGCCACCGCCTCCGTCTCCATACCGGCTCGGTGTGTTCTCGAGTGGGGTTCGAGGGCGGGTGGCGATGCTCGGAATCCGCCCCGTCGCCCCGCCGCCGCGTGGTGCCGGGAGCGGACACACAGGAGGATGCCATGCCGGACGAACAGCCAGTGCGGCTGCACTGTTTCGCCCACTCCGCTGAGGGCGTCTCCGTCTTCGACC
Organism: Streptomyces sp. NBC_00252; assembly: GCF_036187565.1. NCBI lineage: Bacteria > Bacillati > Actinomycetota > Actinomycetes > Kitasatosporales > Streptomycetaceae > Streptomyces > Streptomyces sp. NBC_00252. Next base: position 10,074,524 of record NZ_CP108087.1, read on the forward strand.
ACTGGGCCGCGAGCGTGGGACCCGGCGTACGGCCGCTCCCGGTCCTCCTGCCGGGCTGCGCCCCGCGCCGCGGCGAGCCGCGGGTGACCACCCAGCGGGCGCTGCTGGCCGACGTCCTGCCCCGCTTCACCGGCCCCGACCAGGGACCCTTCGTGCTGTACGGGCACGGCTTCGGCGCGATGATCGCGCTCACCGTCGCCCGCGCCCTGCACGAGGCGGGCCTGCCGGGGCCCGCGCTGCTGGCCGTCGGCGCGTGGCCGCCGCCGCGCCTGCCGGCCGCCCTGCCCGACGTCCGCCGCGCCACCGACGCCGAACTGCTGCACGTGCTGGGCGGCCGCGGCGCGGTCCCGGCCGGCAGCGACGAGGGCATCTGGCTGCGGGCCGTCCTGCCGGTGCTGCGCGCCGACCTGGCGCTGGCCCAGTCCCTGCACGAGGCGGCCCGCCTGCCCGGCCCGCAGGGCCCCCTCACCACCCCGGTCCTCGTCGTCGCCTCGCAGGACAACCCGCTGGCCGCGCCCCGGGGGACCGAGGGCTGGCAGCGATGGACCCGCGGCCCCGTGCGCTCGCGGACCGTACCGGGCCGGCACTTCTTCGTCCGCGGCGGCCGTGAACTGCCCCGCCTGGTGGGCCGGGCCTGCCGCGTCGTACGCCGGCTCACCCCCGAGCCCGCCCCCGTCGGCTGACCCGCCCGCCGCGCCTGCCCGGCACACCGCCCGCCCCGGCCTCCGGGGCCCCGGAGGCCGGGGCCGGCAGACGCGAACAGACAGCGCGCACGGACGCCACCTACAGGCGTCGCGCACAAACCTGAAGAGAGCGGCGAAGAGCCGAAGAGCCGAAGAGACAGAGAGAGGTGTTCCGGGATGGCTGGTGAGCGGGACGGCGGGGTGGTCCACCGCATACAGGTGGCCGCACCCGCCGGTGTGGTCTACGCCGTGTTGGCCGATGCGCCGAAACTGCCGCTCTACTTCGCCCCGAGCATCCATGTGGAGCGCCTGGACACCGACGGCGTCGACGGCGGGCGCGAACGCCTGCGGATGTGGTTCTGGGTGGGCGGCCGGCTGGAGTCATGGACCTCGTGGCGCCATCTGGACCCGGTGGAGCGCCGTATCGAGGTCCGTCCGGAGGCGCCCGGCTCCCCGCTGGAGCCGATGCGCGGCGTGGTCGGCATCCGCGACCGCGGCCCGCACGCCAGCGAACTGGAACTGCGCTACGGCTACGGCCACGACACCCACGACGGCCCCGGTGCCGGGGCGGGCGTGCGGTGGCCGGGGCGGATCGCCGACCGGTGGCCGGGGCAGGTCGCCGACCTGAACATCCGCACCCAGCTCACCCAGCTGAAACGGTTCGCCGAACAGTGGAGCCGCCTCGACGACCTGGTCCTGTACTGCGAGGACTCCGTCCGCGTCCAGGGCCCGGCCGAACTCGCCTACGACTTCCTCTACCGCGCGGGCGACTGGCCCGAGCACATCGCCCACATCAGCGGGGCCCGGGTGAGCGAGGAGAGCCCCGGCATCCAGCGCCTGACCCTGCGCAGCGCGGCCGGCCAGGGCGTGCACACCAGCGAGTCGGTACGGATCTGCTTCCCGCACGCGGGCCGCATCGTCCACAAACAGACCACGCTCGCCCCGCTGCTGGCCGCCCACACCGGCGAATGGTCCCTCACCGAGGACGAACACGGGGCGACCCTCACCTCGCGCCAGACCCTCGTGCTGTGCGAGGAGGACATCCCCGCCGTCCTCGGCGAGGGCGCCACCCTCGCCGACGCCCGCCGCCAGGTGCGCGCCGCCGTCACACGCGAGAGCCAGGTCCTGCTCACCCTGGCCCAGCAGCACGCGGACAGCGCCGTCCGCATGCTGGTACCCCCCGCCCGCCCCGTCTGCTAGAGAACCCCTCGAGCCGGCCCCGGCACGCGCCCGCCGGGTGCCGGGCGCCGGTATCGTGACGGCCGCCCGGCCGGCCCCGCGGGCGGCCGTACCGCCGCGCCCTGCCCTACGTCCCCCTCTCCCTCCCCGCCGCCCTCCACGCCCTCCGCACCCTGCCCCCGCAGGCGGTCCCCGGCGCCCTCCGAGCCTTCCGTGCCCTCCGCACCCCTGCTCCCGCAGGCGGCCGTCGGCCGTTCTCGGGGGCTGCTCGCACCCCGCTGCACATCCGCTCGGGGAAACGGGCTCGGGGCGCGTAGGGCCATTAACGTGCTCATCTCGACCGTTGTGCACGCAGGCAGGCCAGGAGGGCGTCATGGCAGAGAGGCAGTACGGCCAGCACCGGCCCCCGTGCACCCAACCCGGCACCGCCCGCACCGCGGCCCCCTCCGCGGCCGGCGTCCCACCGGGCCCGTGCATGCCGGGCCTCCGTACGCCGGGTTGCCGGCCGGCCGCTCCCCGTACGACGGCTCCCCGTACTACGACGGGTCCGTGTGCGGTGGGGGAGCGGCCGGCCGGGAGGAGTTCCGCGGGTTCCTCCCGCGTGCGCCGAGAGGAGACAGAGGGGATCCGGTTCCCGTACCGGCCCGCGCACCCCCGGACCACACCATGACTGCCAACCGTTTCCCGTACGCGCCGACCGCGCTGATCCTGGCCCCCGCCCCCGCCCCTGCCTCCGGCTCCGGCTCTGATGCCGGTTCCGCGCCGTGGGACCTCGAACTGCGCGGCCCGCTCGATGCCGCCGCACTGGAAGACCTCCTGCACCGCCTTGCCGCCGACGGACAGGATCCGGCCGCCGGCGGCGGGCACCGGCTGCTGCGGCACGGCCCCGGCCACCACACCCTGCGGTGCACGGCGCAGGGGGACATCCCGGCCGCCGCCGTGGCGGGCCGCATCGCCGACCTCCTCACCACCACGGCGACCGTCCACCCGCTCACCCCCGCGCAGCGCGCACTGCTCGCCCCGGACGGCACCCGCGCCCCCGGCTACGGCTGTGAGGCGTTCTTCCTGGAGACCGCCGCCGCAACGGACACGGAGACGGTGCGCCGGGCCCTGCACACCGTCGTGGCCGCCCACCCGCAGCTGCGCCACCGCCTCGACACGGCGGCCGGCCACCTGACCGGCCCGCCCGGTCCGGGCGGCCAGGACCTGCTGACGGAGGGGCAGTTCACCGACGAGCCCGGCCACACCGCCGCGGTCACCGCGCTGTCCCGCACCCTCGACCCGTCTGCCGGCATCCACCTCCGCGCCCTCCTCGCCCGCGACCACCGCCCCGCCCGCCCCGACCGCCTCACGCTCCTCATCCACCCCCTCGCCACCGACCCCACCACCCGCGACCTCCTCCTCACCGACCTGACCAGAGCCCTGGGACCGGCCACGGTCATCGGCCCGACACCTCCGGACCCGCTCACGCCGGGCGATTCGGCCCCGGCCGTCGCTGCTGCCGCGGGCCTCTCCCCGGCCTCGGAACCCGGTCCGGCCGCGGGCTTGCCCTCGGCCTTGGAACCTGGTCTGGCTGCGGGCTTGCCCCCGGCCTCGGAACCTGGTCGGGGCGCGGGCTTGTCCCCGGCCTTGGAACCCGGTCCGGCCGCAGGCTCGCCCTCGGCCTCGGAACCTGGTCTGGCCGCAGGCTTGTCCCCAGCCTCGGAACCCGGTCGGAGCGCGGGCTTGTCCCTGGCCCCGGCCCCGGCCTCCGCCGCAGTACGGGCGCGGTGCGCGGGCGACGGCCTGGCCGACTGGGTCGCGGGCTTGCGCGAGCTGGCCCGCGACCCCGCCGAGGCCCGTCACTGGAGCCTGGTCGCCGAGCGAAGGTCCCGCTCGGTCACCTCCAGCGCCGCCGGGATGCCCCGGCCGGGCGGGGAGGCCGACACCGCCGCGCCGGCCGACACGGGTGCGCCGGCCGACACGGGCGCGCCGGCCGGCACCGTCCCGCTGCCCACGGCGGGCACCGGACCGGACGTGGGCTCGGGCACCACCCCCTGCATCGCCCCGGACAGCACTGCCGTGCTGCCGACCCCGGAGAACGGCCCGGACGCCGGTGCGTACGCCGACCCGGACACCGGTGCGGGCTCCGGGCCGGACGGCAGGCCGGATGCCGGCCCGGGGACCAGGCCGGGCACCACCGGCTCACCGTCCGTCCCGGAGACCGGCCCGGCCTCCGCCCCGGAAACACCCCCACACCCCCAACACCCCCTGCACCAGGCCGGCTTCATCCTGGACGAGGAGCAGACCGAGCGGATCACCCGGCACCTGGCCCGGCGTCTCGCGCTCACCGCGGAGCAGGTGCTGACCGGCGTGTTCGCGCTGGCGCTGGCCCGGTGGCAGCGCACCGACGAGGTCGGGTTCGACGTCCGCAGCGATCCCAGGAGCGGTCATCCGGGTCTGCGCCGCCACGCCGGCCGGCTCACCGACGTGCACCCGGTCCAGCTCACCCTGGATCCCGGCCCCGACGCCTTGGGCCAACTCGCCGCCGCGGCCGGTTTCCTGGCGGCCGGCGCCGGACGGGCCGCGGGCGGCGCCGGCTTCGGTGCCTGCCGCGAGTTCAGCCCCGACCCGCTGCTGCGCGCCACCCTGCGCGCACTGCCCGCCGCCCCCGCCTGCCTGGTCCTGCACGCCCCGCACGAAACACCATCCGCAACCGCTCACCCGGTCCCCGGCCTACCGCAACCCCGCACCCACTGCCTCCAGGCACACGCCCGGATCACCAGCGGCCGACTGCACTTCACCCTCGACCGGCCACCCGCCCGGCCCGCCGGCACCCCGGCAGCGGCCGGCCACGCCGCCGCGAACGGCGCCCCGGGGACCGGCGGCCCTTCCGTTCCGTCGACGTCCACCGTCGGCGCCGCCCTCACGGTGCCCGCCGACTTCCCCCGCCCCCCAGCGGCCACGCCCCCTCCGGCCGCCGCCGACCGCGTCGACCGCGCCGCCCCTCCGGCCACCGTCGACCGCGCCGACGCTCCGGCCACTGCCGCTTCTACGGCTCCTTCGGCCACCGCCGGTGTTTCCGACCTCCCGCCGTCCGCCGACGCTGCAGCGGCCACCGGTCGCACGGCCCCCTCGGCGGCCCCCGCCGGTTTTGCGCCTGTGTCCGACGGCCCCCCGGCGCCCCCCGGCCGTACCGTCCCCTCGGCATCCCCCGACACCACCGAGCCCCCGGCGGCCACACCCCCCACCCCCACGCCCACGCCCACGCCCGCCGCCCTCGCCGCCCTGCTCCAAGACGTCCTGGAAGAGCTCGCCGGCTCCGCCACCGCCCCCGTCCCGGGCGTGTTCGCGCCCACCGCGCAGCAGGCGGCCCTCTATGCCGGGGGAGAGGGAAGGCCGGGAACCGGGCGGCATGTGGAGCAGGTGGTGTGGGTGTGGCGCGGGCCGTTGGACGCGGGACGGTTCGAGGCGGCGTGGCAGTCGGTGTTCGACCGGGAGGCGGTGCTGCGTACGGCGTTCACCGGGACGAGTCCGCCGCGGCTGATCGTGCACGGCCGGGTCACCCCGGACATCACCCGCCGCATCCCCTCCGGCGCGGACCGGGCCCCCTTCCTGGAGCGCGACCGGCTGCGCGGTTTCGACCTGCGCCGTCCCGGCCCGCTGCGCCTGACGCTGCTGGAGCCCGAACAGGCCCCGCCGGCCGGCCCCGGCACGTCCACCCGCATCGTGCTCACCTACCACCGGGCCCTGCTGGACACCTGGTCCGCGCACCTCCTGCTGCGCACCTTCTACCGGGCCTACCTCGCCGGCGGCACCCTGCCCGGCGGCCAGCGCCGCCCCGACCTGCGCGACTACACCGCCTGGATCGCCGCCCAGGACCCGCGCCCCGCCCGCGCCCTGTGGGCACGCCTGACACCCCCCGCCGTCACCGCCGCGGCCTCCCGCCCCGGCCGCCGGGGCGCGGCCACCGGCGGGAGCGGCGTCGGCCGCGCCCGGCTGCGCCTGGACGCGGCGGAGACCGTCCGTCTCGCCCGCTGGGCCGGCACCTGGGGCACCGCGGAGAGCAGTGTGCTGCAGGCCGTCTGGGCGCTGCTGATCTACCGCGCGTCCGGCGCCACCGGAGCGGCCCCGGTGTGCTTCGCGGTGACCGTCCCGGGCCGCGGCATCGCACTGGACGGCGCGGCCTGGCTGCCGGGCCCGCTGCGCAACCTGCTGCCGATGTCCCTGGACATCGACCCCGCCCACACCCTGCCCCGCCTGCTGCGCCACCTGCGCGACCGCGCCCTGGACATGGCCGCCTGCGAATGGCTCCCCGCCGAGCCGCCCCCCGGCACGGACGGGGAGCCGCAGCCCGGCCGTGCCGAGACCGTCCTGGTCTTCGAGGACGTGCCGCACCCGGTGCACGGCCTGGAGAGCGAACTGGCCGCCCACGGCATCCGCGCCGAGTTCCCCGGCACCGTGCCCGCCCGCTCCGCCCTGCCTCTGGCCCTGCTCGCCCACCACGACGACACCGGGGGTCTCGTCCTCACCGGCGTCCACGACCGCGCCCTCCTCGACGAGGACGCCGCCGCCGAACTTCTCGTACAGAGCGCCCTGCTGCTGCGTGAACTTCCCCTGACCGCGGACGAGTCCACCACCGTCGCCCAGGCCCTCGAACTCCTCGAAGGCCGCGACATCCCCCCCATGGCCGACGACACCCCCGCCGCCCGCACCGCCCCCACCGCTTCCGCTGCCTCCGGTCCCGCCGGGACGGGCGGCCCGCTGACCCTCCTGCGCGCGGCCCGCGACGACCGGGCGGGCACGATCTGCCTCCTTTCGCCCCCCGGCGCCCCGCCCACCTGCTACGACCAGCTGCCCCCTGCCTATTCCGGCCCCCAGGAACTCCTCCTCCTCACCGACACCGACACCGACACCGACACCGGCAACGGCAACGGCACCGGTGTCACGGACACCGGCGCCGCGGCGCTGGCCGCGCGCACCGCCGGCCGGCCGCTGCTGCTCGCCGGGTTCTCCGGAGCCGGCGCCGCCGCCTGCGACCTCGCCCACCGCCTGACCACCACCACCGACGGCGGACGCCGCGCGCCCCGGGTCGTCCTCACCCCCGCCCCGCCCGGCGCACACGAACGCGCCCGCCTCCTGGCCCGGGCCCTCCAGGACGCCGCCGCCCCGCCCCCCGACCCGGAACACGCCGCCCCCTGACCGCCTCGCCTCCACTCCTGTTCCGCCCCGCTTCGACTCCGCCTCGTCCGTACCCGGGCACCGTGACGATGACGACGGCGTGGGCGATCCGGCCCGGCCGCCGGCGCCGTCCGCGTCCGGGCCGCAACCTTCTGGAGAGTCATGTCCCGTCGCCTGTTCACCTCGGAGTCCGTGACCGAAGGGCACCCCGACAAGATCGCCGACCGGATCAGCGACACCGTCCTGGACGCCCTGCTGCGCCAGGACCCGGGTTCCCGGGTCGCCGTCGAGACGCTGATCACCACCGGCCAGGTCCACATCGCCGGCGAGGTCACCACCCGCGCCTACGCCCCCATCGCCCAGCTGGTGCGCGAGGCCGTCCTGGAGATCGGCTACGACTCCTCCAAGAAGGGCTTCGACGGCGCCTCCTGCGGTGTGTCGGTGTCGATCGGCGCGCAGTCCCCGGACATCGCGCAGGGTGTCGACACGGCGTACGAGAAACGGGTCGAGGGCTCTGCCGCAGGCGACGAGGAGGACGAGCTCGACAAGCAGGGTGCGGGCGACCAGGGCCTGATGTTCGGCTACGCGACGGACGAGACGCCGACGCTGATGCCGCTGCCGATCTTCCTCGCGCACCGCCTGTCGAAGCGCCTCTCCGAGGTCCGCAAGAACGGCACCATCCCCTACCTGCGCCCGGACGGCAAGACCCAGGTCACCATCGAGTACGACGGCGACAAGGCCGTCCGCCTGGACACGGTCGTGGTGTCCTCGCAGCACGCCTCCGACATCGACCTGGAGTCGCTGCTCGCCCCCGACATCCGCGAGTTCGTCGTCGAGGCCGAGCTGAAGGCGCTGGTGGAAGAGGGCATCAAGCTCGACACCGACGGCTACCGCCTCCTGGTCAACCCGACCGGCCGCTTCGAGATCGGCGGCCCGATGGGCGACGCCGGCCTGACCGGCCGCAAGATCATCATCGACACGTACGGCGGGATGGCCCGTCACGGCGGCGGCGCGTTCTCGGGCAAGGACCCCTCCAAGGTGGACCGTTCGGCGGCGTACGCGATGCGCTGGGTCGCCAAGAACGTCGTCGCCGCAGGGCTCGCCTCGCGCTGCGAGGTGCAGGTGGCGTACGCGATCGGCAAGGCCGAGCCGGTGGGCCTGTTCGTCGAGACGTTCAACACCCACACCGTGGGCACGGAGCGGATCGAGAAGGCCATCGACGAGGTCTTCGACCTGCGCCCGGCCGCCATCATCCGCGACCTGGACCTGCTGCGGCCGATCTACGCCCAGACCGCCGCCTACGGCCACTTCGGCCGTGAGATCCCCGACTTCACGTGGGAGCGCACCGACCGCGCCCGGCAGCTGAGGGCGGCCGCCGGCCTCTGAGGCCCCGGGCGCGGAGCACCACCCGTCACCGATCAGCACCGAGTCGAGGAGGACCAGGTGTACGACATCACCGAGGTGGACACCCGCCCGTCCCCGGGCACGACGCAGCCCCCGCTGCCCCTGCCCCTGCCGCTGTCTCTGCCGTCCGCGCCGCCGCTGCTGCTGGCGGGGATCGACGAGGAGGAGTGGGGGGAGCCGCACGTGGTGCGCGGTATCGACTGACGGCCGCCGCCGCAACCGCGCCCGTGCCGTTCTCAAGTCATCCGCGAGCCGCTCTTGGCAGCCTGTGAAGGCACAGACGGACCACGAGGCGGAGGGGGCGGGTATGGGACGGGTACCGCGGGGCGGCCGGCGGGCGCTGGCGGACTATGTCGTACGGCGGCTGTGGCTGTCCCTGGTGGCCTTCGGCGCCTCCTACGAGCCGCTCGCGCAGCAGGCCGCCCAGCCGGGGCACAGGCCGGTGCAGCGTCCCGGCGGTCCGCCGCCGGCGCATCCCGAGCGGCTGCGGGAGGACGTCGCGCTGTCCGAGCAGGAGGTACGGATCCTGCGGGAGCTGTGGCCGGCCGGCTATGCCGGGCACCGGGCTCCCGGCCGCCGCACCTGACCCGTTGCGCGGACCCCGCAACGTGGCCGGCTGCGCCCGGACGGCGGCCTGTTGAGGCCGTAAACAGAAAAAGGAGGGGGGCGGCCACAGGCCGCCCCCCTCCTTTTCTTGTTCTTCTGTGCGGTTGTCGTCGCGGGGGTCTGCTCACCACTCGACGAGGGCGAAGCTGGCGGCCATGCCGCCGCCGAAGCCGGCGAGCAGGACGAGTTCGCCGGGGTTGATCTCGCCGGCGCGGACGGCGGCGTCCAGGGTGATGGGGATGGAGGCGGCGCCGGTGTTGCCGTAGTGGGTCACGGTGCGGTGCATGCGGGCGTGGGGGAGGGCGAGGTGGGTGAAGACGTCGTCGAGCATGACGCCGTTGGCCTGGTGGGGGATGACGTGGTGGATGTCGGCGGGCTCGACGCCGGCCTCGTGGAGGAACGCCTTGGTCAGCTGGGGGAGTTCCTCGACGACGAAGCGGCGCACGGCGCGGCCCTCCATCGCGAAGTAGTGCAGTCCGGCGTCCAGGGCGGCCGCGTCGAGGGGGCGGCGGCTGCCGCCGGCGGGGACCTGGATGAGGCCGGTGAGTTCGCCGAAGGTGTGCAGGGCGACGTGGCGGACGGTGTGGCCGTGTTCGGAGGGGCCCAGCACCATCGCGCCGGCGCCGTCGCCGAACAGGACGACGGTCCTGCGGTCGGCGGGGTCCAGGATGCGGGAGTAGACGTCGGCGCCGATGACCAGGGCGTGGCCGCCGCGGCGCAGGATGACGCTGCCGACGGCGGAGAGCGCGAAGACGGTGCCCGAGCAGACGGCGTTGACGTCGAAGGCGGCGGTGCCCGAGGCGCCGAGGTTGTGCTGGACGTAGGCGGCGGTCGGCGGCTGGGGGTGGTCGGGGGTGGAGGTGGCGACCGCGATCACGGACAGCTGCTCGGCGGTGATGCCGGCGGCCTGCATGGCGGCCCGGGCGGCGGCGGTGGCCAGGTCGGAGGTGGCCTGGCCGGGGGCGGCCCAGCGGCGTTCACGGATCGCGGTCTTGCGGGTGATCCAGGCGTCGTCGACCCCGGCGGGCGCGCCGGCCTCGTCGTTGGAGACGATCCGCTCGGGCACGTAGGCGCCGGTGCCGAGAATCCTGACGTCCCTGATCGGGCTGCCCGTACCGAGGATCGTCGCGTCGTCCATGCGGCTGCCCTCCCTTCGCATGGTGCGTGGATGAATGAATGAAATGAGTGAAGTGGGTGAAGTGGTGCGCCGGCGGGGTGCCCCGGGCCGCGCCCCCTGTGCAGGGGGCGCGGCCCGGACGGTCGCCGGGGGGCGGGTTCAGCGGGTGGCGTAGAGGCGCTTGTGGCCGCTGATGCCGGCCAGCCGGTAGGGGCCGGTGGTCTGGGCGGGGGTGGCGTGGTCGCCGCCGTCGGCCGGGAGGCGGTGTTCGTGCAGGGCGCGGTAGGCGTCGTAGTCGACCTCGGTGCGCCGGTTGATCGCCTCGTGGTGGGCGCCGGTGCGCAGGTGGTCGCGGTAGCCGGCGACGACGGTGCCGGCGAAGAACTCGGCGACCGAGCCGGAGCCGTAGCTGAGGAAGCCGACGCTCTTGCCGGTGAGGTCGTCGGCCTGGTCCAGGAGGGCGGCCAGGGCGAGGTAGACGGAGGCGGTGTAGCTGTTGCCGATGACCCGGTTGTAGGCGGTGGTCTCGCCCAGGGCGGCGGTGACGGTGTCGGGGTCGGTGTCGCGGCCGCAGTAGTTGAGCAGGTGGCGGTGGGCCTTGTAGGCCATCTTGGTGAAGGGCTGGTGGTAGCAGAACGCGGCGAACTCCTCCAGGGTGCGCCCGCCCTGCTCGGTGTAGTCCTTCCAGGTGCCCTCGACGGCCTGCAGGTAGGCGCCGACCGATTCCTGGCCGTCGACCAGGGCGGTGTCGCGGTAGTTGGGCCGCCAGAAGTCCATGACGTCGGCGGTGTACAGCCCGGAGGGGTCCTCGATGCGCACCAGCGCGGGGTCGACGCCGACGAGCATGGCGACGGCGGCGGCGCCCTGGGTGGCCTCGCCGGGGCTGTCGAGGTCGTAGCGGGAGACGTCGCTGGCGATGACCAGGACCTGCTGGGCGGGGTCGCGGCGGACCAGGCCGATGGCGAACTGCAGGGCGGCGGTGGCGCCGTAGCAGGCCTGTTTGAGTTCGACGACGCGGGTGGCGGAGGGCAGGCCGATGAGGGAGTGGACGTAGATGCCGGCCGCCTTGGCCTGGTCGATGGAGGACTCGGTGGCCAGGACCAGGGTGCGGATGCGGTCGGTGCCGTGGCGGGCTATGAGGGGGGCGGCGGCGGTGGCGGCGAGGGTGACGATGTCCTCGTCGGCGGCGGTCACGCTCATCGACTCCTGGCCGATGCCGACGTGGTACTTGCCGATGTCGGTGCCGTTGTGGGCGGCGAGCGCGGTGTGCGGGAGCACGAACTCGCCGGTGGCGATGGACAGGTCGTGGATTCCGATGGACAGGGACATGGTCAGGCACCAACCTTTGCGGTCTTGGGGTCGCGTTCCAGCTGGACGTGCGCGCGCATCAGTTCGCCGGGGTTGGTCTGCGCGGCGAGCAGGGACAGCTCCCCGCACAGCACGCTCGCGGCGGCGATGACGGCCAGGCGGCGGGCGTTGTCGCCGGCCGGGCGGTCGGCGCGGCAGCCCAGGCGGGTCAGGTTCGTCTCCACGAAGCCCAGGCCCTTGCCGTTGCCGACGGTGCCGACGATCAGGTTGGGCAGGGTGCAGGCGAAGTAGAGGTCGCCGTCGCGGTCCTCGGCCATCGTCACGCCCTGCGAGCCCTCGACGATGTTCGCGGCGTCCTGGCCGGTGGCGAGGTAGAAGCCCAGCAGCATGTTGGCGTAGTGGGCGTTGGCGGAGCGCACCCCGCCGGCCAGCAGGGTGCCCAGCAGGTTCTTGCGCAGGTTCAGCTGGGCGATCTTCGCGGCGGTGGTGTGCAGGACACCGTGCACCACGTCGCGGGGGACGAGGAGTTCGGTGACGACGTTCTTGCCGCGCCCCAGGATGCCGTTGACGGCGCTGGCCTTCTTGTCGGTGCAGTAGTTCCCGGAGATCGAGCCGTAGGAGATGTCCGGGACGGTGGCCAGCAGGTGGGCCAGGAGGGCGTCGGAGGCGAGGGTGGCCATGTTGTGGCCCGACGCGTCGCCGGTGGAGAACTCGAACCGCAAAAACAGCAGGTTGGCGTTGATCTCGTGGCGCACCCCGATCAGACGGGCGTAGCGGCTGCAGCCGCGCACCACCTCCCGCAGCTCCTCGATCCTTGCCTCGACGGTGCGGGCGGCGGTGAGGGCGGCCTGCGCGTCGGTGGCCTCGACCAGGACGGAACGGGTCATCCGCTCGTCCACGAGGGTGGCGACGATGCCCTCCTGGGCGAGCATGGACACCTTCGCGCCGCGGCCCACCGAGGGCCACAGCGGCGACTCGTAGGTGGCCAGCGGGATGTGGGTCTCGGTGCGGGCCACGTTCCCGGAGATACGCACGGGTCCCACCCAGCGCATCGGGATTCCGGCGATGGCGTGCTGCTCGGTCATCGGGTGCTTCCTGTCGTCGGGGCGCTCGGCGCGCCGGAGCCGGAGCTGGAGCGGCGGGCCAGGGTGGCGGTATCGATGCCGCGGTCCGCGCAGAAGTCGCGCAGGGAGCCGTGCAGGAGCAGGTCGCAGGCGGCCAGGTCGGCCGGCGTGGGCGCGCCGAGCATGGTCTGCAGCGCGGCCAGCTGGTCCAGCCAGCGGGTGAGCTGTGCGGTCAGGGCGGGGACGCCGCCGTCCAGGAGGGTGCGCAGGAAGATCCCGGACGCGCCGACCGCGACCGCGCCCAGCGCCAGGGCGCGGGCGGCGTCCAGGGGGCCGCGCACCCCGCCGGAGGCCAGCAGCGGCAGCGCGGTGCCGGAGGCGTCCAGCAGACAGGCGGGCGCGGACTGCCCCCAGCCGTGCAGGAAGGCGTACTCGCCCTCCTGGCGGCGGCCGTTCTCGATGCGGGCGAAGTCGGTGCCGCCGCGGCCGCTGACGTCGGCCGCGGCCACCCCCAGCGTGCCCAGCAGCTGGACGGTCTGCCGGCTCAGGCCGTTGCCGACCTCCTTGACGATCACCGGGATGTCGACCGCCGCGGCGATCTTCTCGATCTGGCCCGGCCAGGCGCCGAAGGAGCGGTCGCCCTCCGGCATCGCGGTCTCCTGCGCGGTGTTGACGTGGATCTGCAGCGCGTCGGCCCGCAGCAGCTCGACCGCACGCCACACGTTGTCCACCGACGCCGTCGCGTTCACGTTGGCCAGCACGAACCCGTCCGGGTTCTCCTCGCGCAGCACACTGAACGTGCCCGCGCAGGCGGGGTCCTTGAAGTAGGCGTTCATCGACCCCGACGCGATCGGCACCCCCGTCTCGCGGGCGGCGATCGCCAGGTCGCGGTTGATGGCGCCGGTGCGCGCACTGCCGCCGGTCATCGCGTTGACGTACAGCGGCACCGGCCAGGACAGGCCCGCGAACGAGGTGCCCAGGGACACCTCCTCGCGGTCCAGGCCGGCCAGGGCGTGGTGGACGAACGACACCTCGTCGAAGGGGTGGGGTCCGCGGGGGGTGTCCTGCTGCTCGATGGCGAGCCGGACGTGGTCGTCCTTGCGTTGAGCACTCATGATTGCGAGGTCCTTTCGGGCCGTTGCGCGGCGGGGCGCACGGGCAGGGGATGCACCCCGGCCGCCGTCCAGTGCCGCCGTACCTGACAGATGTGCCGGGAGGCGGCCGCGTCCAGCAGGGCGATGCCGCAGTCGCCGCCGCCCGCCCCCGAGGGTTTGGCGGCGGCGCCGACGGCCTCGGCCGCCTCGCACAGCCGCCTCAGCCGGGGCGTGAAGATGCCCAGCCCGACCGCCTCGTCCAGCCGCGCCAACTCCGCCGCTGCGATGCGGATCTGGGCCAGCAGCCCGGCGTCCTCGCCGCGCTCCAGCGCGCCGGCCGCCGCCTCCACCAGCCGGTTGCTGGCCTGGGTGAACCGCCGGCGTGCGGCGGTGTCCGGGCGGCCGCCGCGCCGCTGGAGGCCGGCGACCTGGGAGGCGGTGGAGACGGGCTCCCCGGTCCAGCCGACCTCCAGCCGCAGCCCGGCCGGCGGCGGCAGCCGCCGCACCTCGTGTCCGGGCCAGGGCGCGGCCAGCGTCCGGGCGATGCCCACCCGCCGGGCCAGGTCGAGGACGAAGGCCCGATCCGGCGCCCGGTAGAGGATCCAGCCGCCCCAGGCACTGGCGGCCAGATCACCCCCCGAGCCCTTCGGGTCGATCCGCGCGGACGCCAGCATCGCCAGCCGGTAGCGCTCACCGGCCGACAGCTCCACCCCGCAGAACGCGGCCACGGCGTCCACCGCGGCCACGGTCACCGCACCGGAGGACCCCAGCCCGTACTTCCGGCCCCCCTCGTGCAGCCGGCTGCTCACCGCGATCCCCAACTCCGGTACCGGCAGGCCCCGTTCGGCCAGCAGCGCCCCCACCGTCTCCACGGCCCCCACCACATGCGCGAGCCCGGCCCGCGCCTGCGCGCCGTCACCGGGCCCGTGCAGGACCAGACGGCCTTCGTGCCAGCGCCAGGCGGTGGGGCGGGGGGTGAGGTCGCTGGAGATGGTGACGCCGGGGGCGGGGGAGCGGGATGTGGCGAGCGGGTCGAGCCCGCCGGGTGTGCCGGGTGTGCCGGTGACCGTGACGGTGATGTAGCGGTCGACGGCGACCAGGATCGCCGGGTTGCCCGCGTCCACCACCGCGTACTCGCCCGCGACGAACAGCTTGCCCGGTGCCCGGCGCACCACCGTGCGGGCGGCGGCCACCTCGGCCGGGGCGGTCATCGTGCGGCCCCGTCCGTCTCGTCCAGCAGCCGGGCACCGGGCCCGGGGCCCGCCACCAGCACCCGTGCCGAGGGCACGGTCTCGGCGAGAGTGGCGGCCACCCGGCGCGCGTCCGCGCGCCGGCACAGCACCTTGACGTTCGGTCCGGCGTCCATCGTCGCGTGGGCCGCGATCCCCTCCCGCCGCAGCTGCAGGACCCGGTCCAGGACGGTGACCGTGGCCGGCGAGAGGTAGCGCACCGCGGGCCGCGCGGCGAGCATCGTGGCGTGCATCCCCAGCGCGTTGCGCTCGGCGATCTCGCCCACCGCCTCCAGGTCCCCGCGCCCCAGCGCCGCCCGCATGTCCGCGAGGTCGGCACGGCTGGAGTCGGCCCAGGGCCGGTACAGCGGCGAGGTGTCCACGGTGCGGCGCATCGCCTCCCGGCTGGAGACCGTCTTGGGGCCCGCGTCCAGGACCGCGACGACCAGCGCCGGGTCCAGGCCGGCCGCGGGCACCGGCTCGGCGTAGGAACCCGCGTCCGCCGCCGCGCCGGTGGCGCCGGCCGGTCCGGCGTGCCAGACGGCGAAGCCGCCGAACACCGACCGCGAGGCCGAGCCCGAACCGCGCCGGGCCAGCCGGGACAGCCCGGTGGCGTTCAGCTCCAGCCCGTAGGCGGCCGCGGCGGCGACGGCCAGCGCGGCGAACCCGCTGGCCGAGGACGCGAGCCCCGCCCCGGTGGGCACGGTGTTACGGCTGTCCACCACCGCCCGCCGCGTGGAACCGGCCCGCTCCCGCACCAACTGAAGGAACGCGGTGACCCGCCGCGCGGCCTCGCCCCTGGCGGGCTGCCCGTCGAGCGTCACCTCGTCATGGCCGGCCGCGGCGTCCAGCCGGACCCGGGTGGTGGTTGGGAAGACGTCCAGCGTCATCGACAGACTGTCCGTCCAGGGCAGGATCAGCCCCTCGTCGCGCTTGCCCCAGTACTTGACCAGCGCGATGTTGGGATGCGCGACGGCGGTGACACCGGCGGAGGCGTCCGCCCCCGCAGGCCGCGGCACGGTCTGCGTCAGGCCCGGCACGCTCTGGGTGGGGCCCGGCAGGGTCTGGGTGGGGCCGGGTGCGGTGGTCGGTGTGGGTTCACGGCGCATGGTTGTCGAGCCCCTTCAGCGGTATGAGCCACGTCTGTACGGCGCCTGCCTCGTGCAGGCGCCGGGTGACCTCGCGGGCCCGCTCCGGCGGGGCCAGCGCGATCATGCAGCCGCCCAGACCACCGCCGGTGATCTTGGCGCCGAGGCTGCCCGCCGCCAGCGCGGCCTCCACCAGCCGCTCGATGGCGCCGGTGCTCAGGCGGGCCGCCCGCAGCAGCGCGTGATAGTCCGTCATCCGCCGGCCCAGGTCCCCGGCCCGGCCCTCGGCGAGCGCGAGCAGGGCCTCCTCGGTCAGCTGCGTGGCCCGCCCCACGAACCGTGTGCGCGCCCCGGGCCGGCGGTCGAAGCCCTCCCGCAGCAGCTCGACCGCCTCCCGCGTGCTGCCCGGCCGGCCGCTGTCCGCGACGATGAACAGCCCGTCGCAGCCCACCCGCACCTCCCGGGTACGGCCCGCCCGGAACAGCAGCGGGCGCAGCGCGCCGACGGTCATGGCATCGACGCCGCTGGCCCTGCCGTGCGCCATGTTCTCGGCCGTCTGCACCAGTTCGAACGCGGTGGTCTCGTCCAGCTCCCGGCCGAAGAGGTCGGCCAGCGCGAACGCGATCGCCCGCGAACTGGCCGCGCTGGAGCCCAGCCCCCGCCCGTGCGGGATCGCACCGTCGAGGATCACGTCCAGATGCGGCCGCCCGCTCACGCCCATCCGCGCCTTGAACTCCGCGGTCAGCCGGCGCAGCCCGTCGGAGGCCTGCGTCACCATCGCCCGCGAGGGGGAACCGGTCATCGTGTAGGAGAGGTCGCCCTGCCCGTCGCCGGGCTGGGCGGACCATCCGGCGCTGGCCGTGACGGTGAGCTGCGGGATCGGCAGGGCGAGCGCCGGGGCGCCGTAGACGACCGCGTGCTCGCCCAGCAGGATCGCCTTGGCGTGGGCGCGGCCGATGCCGACCGAGCGGGTCCGGCGGCTGTCCGGCACCCCCTCCGCCGAGGTCGGTAGAGTCAACGCACTCAGCTCCCTATGTCTGTCGTGCACGGAGATGTCAGAGATCCCGGAAATGCCGGGGGTGTCGCAGACGCCGGTGGCGCGGGGGCCGCACGGCGGCCGTGGGGGCCAGGGGCCCGCGAAGAAGACACGGCGCCAACCGCCGTACACCGCAGGGGACTTCATCCGCGGCGCGGACGCGCCGGACGCAGCCCGAACGGTGAAGCGGTGCACCGATGAACCGGCGGACCGACGCAACCGACGGAACCGGCGGAACCGGGAAAGAAAAAGTGCCGCGCACCCCATGAGAGGGGCGACCGCGGCACGCGCTCCCTGCCGCAGCACGGCCTCGCGGCGGCTTTTGGGCAGGGGAGATGTAGGGAGATAGTGACACGGGGTCAGGCCCCCCGCCAACACCGCGCGGAAGTGACGTGGGTCACTCGCCCGGAGGTGCGGAAACCCGCCCGCGCAACCGGCGCAGCCGCGGCTGCCAGGGCAGTCGCGGCGGGCATGGTCGGGCTCTTCGGGCCTGTGGGGCAAGGGAGTTGAGAAACCGTCAGGAACATTTGTTGAAGCGGGAGTTGGTGAACCCGGGTGTCCGGGGCCGGAGTTGGTGAACTCGGTCGTCGGGAGTCGGAGTTGATGAACCTCGTTGTCGGGAGCCGGAGTTGGGGGGCGGCGGGAGCCGGGGGAGTGGAGAGTCCCCGGGGGGTGTGCGGGCGCGGGGCTCCGCGTCGCAGACGTACCGCCGGCCCTACGGCCCCCCGGGCCGCCGCCCGCTTCGGGGAGCAACCGGCGCCCGCCCGCCCGGAGTTGAGGACGAAGTCAGGGCCGCCGGTGCAGGGCGATCTCGGTGAGTTCCTCGATGTCGAACTCGGAGCGGCGGTGCGGGGCGCCGTAGCGGGTGATCTTCCCGCGGCTGACCCACTTGCGGATCGTCGCCTCGGAGACCCCCACGGCGAGGGCGGCCACCTTGGTGGGGACGAGCCGGTGGCTGGGTGGCTTGATCATGCGCTGACGCCCTTCCGCTGCCGTTCCATGAGGGTGCGCAGCCCCAGCCACTCGCCCACGTCCCACGCGTGCCCCGAGGAGCACCGGATGCTGCCCCCCGAACCCGAACCCGAACCCGAACCCGAACCCGAACCCGAACCGGTGCTGCCGCTTCCGGTGCCGCGCTGCGGGAGCGCGCTGATCGTCCCCGGACAGCCGTCCACGACGCAGCTGCGGATGAGGGCGTGCAGGGGGTGCGGGTCGGGGTCGATGGTCTGGCGGAGTTCGCCGACGAGGCGTTCGATCTCGTCGGCGAAGTCGTCCGCCGGGGGCTGGCCGGCGAGCCACTCCAGATGCCGGACCAGGAACCGTGCCAGCGAGGGGACGCTGCGCGCCGGGGCGGGGGTCCCGCGCTTCTCCGCGACCAGTGACGACCAGGACTCGAGAATGGTCAGGATGTTGTGCCGGGCGTCGAGCACGGCGATGTCGAGGTGGTCCCTCTTGCGGCTGCCGGAGACCTTGGTGGGATTCGTGCGCCGGCCGGTGGGGGAGGCCTGGTGCAGGCATTCCTGGTGCAGTGCGGGAAGCACCCGCAGATGCTGCGCCGCCCTTCGCACGCACGGGGCGCAGAGGACGGACCCGGCGGCGGCGACGCTTTCCTGGGGGTGACTCCTGGGGCATGACTGGGAATTCATCGAAACTCCTTCACGAGGCGTCTGGGGCCCCGCAACCGCTGTCCACAACTGTGCTGTCGGATATCCCGTGCATCCATCCCGCGAATCCGTGACTCCGTAACTCCGTGAATCTGTGACTCCGTGACTCCGTGAATCCGTTTACGTGTGTGCCGTTACGCGTGTGCCTTTTGCGGATGTGTCTTTTGCGCGTGTGTCTTTTGTGCGGGTGGCCGTATGTGCCGTGCCGGTCACGGTGGTTGACCCGGCGGGGTTTTCGTCCGCGGGGGTCCTTCCATTACCCGCCCGGTGACTCGAGTCCCGATACAGCCCCGTTCGGGAACAGGCCGGTGAAATGGCGTGCCGGATTTCTCGAGGTCTTTTCCACCCGGAGCCGAGCCCTGGTCGAGCGTCTGCACCGACGGTGGCGGCAGGAAGGGAGGAACTGTGGACGGTACGCACGCAGGCGAACGCGCAGTAGACGCCGGACTCCTCGCAGGGCCGCTCGTCATGACGGCCGATCGGTTTCCCCCGGGCGGAGTCTTTCCCCCCGGGGACCCGGATCCCCGCGCCGCCGCGCCGCCGCCCGGCGACGCGACCGCGGCCCATCTGGAGGTGTGCCTGGTCGGTGCCGGCCCCCGGGGCCTTTCCGTGCTGGAACGGCTGTGTGCGCAGGAACGGAAGTCGCCCCGCTGGGACACCGTCACCGTGCACGTCGTCGATCCCGGCCCGCCGGGCTCCGGGCGGGTGTGGCGCCCCACCCAGTCGCGGCAGCTGCTGATGAACACCGTCGCCTCGCAGGTGACGGTCTACACCGATGCGAGTGTCCGCATCGACGGCCCGCTGGAGGAGGGCCCGAGCCTGTACGAGTGGGCGCGCGCCCTGGAGTCGGGCACCCTGGAGGGCGCCCCCGATGCCGGTGCCGGCCTCGGCGCGGAGGTTCTTGCCGAGGCGCGCGTCCTGGGCCCCGACACGTATCCCACCCGCGCCCTCTACGGCTCCTATCTCACCTGGGCGTTCGGGCGGGTCGTCGCCAACGCCGCCGCCCATGTCCGGGTGCGCACCCACGCGCTGCGCGCCGTCGCCCTCACGGATGCCGACGGTGTCCGGGCGGGCCGCCAGAGCGTGGTGCTGGAGGACGGCACCCGGCTGGAGGGCCTGTCGGCGGTGGTCCTGGCGCAGGGGCACGTCCCGGTACGGCCCTCCCGCACCGAGCGGCGGCTGGCGGCCTTCGCGGCCCGGCACGGTCTGACCTATGTGGCGCCCGCCAACCCGGCCGACGTGGACCTCTCCGCCGTACGGCCGGGCGAGAGCGTGCTGCTGCGCGGGCTGGGCCTGAACTTCTTCGACCACATGGCGCTGTTCACCCGCGGGCGCGGCGGCGTCTTCACCCGTACCGGGGGGCGTCTGGTCTACCGGCCCTCGGGCCGTGAGCCGCGCCTGTACGCCGGGTCGCGGCGCGGGGTGCCCTACCAGGCGCGCGGCGAGAACGAGAAGGGCGCCCACGGCCGCCACCGGCCGCGGCTGCTGACGGCGGAGTACGTCGCGGCGCTGCGGGCCGCCGACCGGCGCAGCACGGCCGTCGACTTCGCCGCCGATCTGTGGCCGCTGATCTCCAAGGAGGTGTGCGCCGTCTACTACGCGGCGCTGCTGGCCCGGCGCGGTGAACCGGCCGCCGTGGCCGAGGAGTTCACCGAGCGCTATCTGCACGCCGAGCCCGGCCCGGCCGAGGACCTTCTGCTGGAGGAGGCCGGGATCACCGCCGCGCAGCACTGGGACTGGGAGCGCATCGCCCGCCCCTACGGCGCCCGTGCCTTCCCCGACCTGGCCGCCTTCCGGACCTGGCTGCGCGGGCATCTCGACGAGGACCTCCGCCTGGCCCGGCAGGGCAATGTCAGCGGCCCGGTCAAGGCGGCCCTGGACGTGCTGCGCGACCTTCGCAACGAGGTCCGCCTCGCCGTCGACCACGCCGGCCTGAGCGCCGCCTCCCACCGCGACGACCTGGAGCGCTGGTACACCCCGCTCAACGCCTACCTCTCCATCGGCCCGCCGGCCTCCCGCATCGAGGAGATGGCCGCGCTCATCGACGCCGGCATCCTGGAGGTGACCGGCCCCGGGCTGCGGGTGGGCGCGCAGGAGCACGACGCGTCCGGCCCCTGCTTCGTGGCCACCTCCGAGACGATCCCGGGGGTACGCATCCGGGCCACCGTCCTGATCGAGGCCCGCCTGCCCGGCACCGACCTGCGGCGCACCGCCGACCCGCTGATGAGCCAGCTGCTGCGCACCGGCCAGTGCCGCCCCTACCGCATCCCCGCCCTCCACGACGAGGACGACGGCGGCGGGTACGAGACCGGGGGACTGGCGGTGACCGGGCGCCCCTACCGTCTGATCGACGCGCACGGGGTGCCCCATCCGCGGCGTTTCGCCTACGGGGTGCCCACCGAGTCCGTGCACTGGGTGACGGCCGCGGGCATCCGGCCCGGTGTCGGCTCGGTCACCCTGGAGGACTCCGACGCCATCGCCGCCGCGGTCCTGGCCGTGCCCCAGGCCCACGAGGCACCCGCCGCCGCCCGCCGTCCGGTGCGGCACGCGGCAACTCCCGTGTCCCCGGGCCCGGTTGCGGCCCCGAGTGTGAAGGCGGGCGCATGACCTCCCCCGACCCGACCCCGCCGACCCCGCCGTCCCCGCTGTCTCCGCCGCCGGTGGAGCTGTCGGCGCATCTGGACGCGGGGCTGCTGTCCCCGGTGCGGGCGGGCACCCCCGTCGAGGCGGCCGTCGGCGATGTCGCGTGGTTGCAGGCGATGCTGGACGCGGAGGCGGCGCTGGCCCGGGCACAGGCCCGCCTGGGCACGGTGCCGGCCTCGGCGGCGGCGGCCGTCACCGCCGCGGCCCGCGCGGAGTTCTTCGACGTACGCGAACTGGCCCTGGCCGCGCGGGAGACCGCGAACCCGGTGGTGGGCCTGGTCGCGGCGCTGACCGCGCGGGTCGCCCAGGACTGCCCGGGCGCCGCCGAGTACGTGCACCGCGGCTCCACCAGCCAGGACGTCCTGGACACCGGCGCGATGCTGGTGGCCGCCCGCGCGCTGCGCCTGATCGTGGCGGACCTGCGCTCGGTCGCCGACGCGCTCGCGGTGCTGGCGGCCGGGCACCGGGACACGGTGATGGCCGGCCGCACCCTGGCCCTGCACGCCGTGCCCACCACCTTCGGCCTCAAGGCGGCCGGCTGGCGCCAGCTGGTCCTGGACGCCGCCGACCGCCTCGAGCGGCTGGCCTCGGGCGGCCTGCCGGTGGCGCTCGGCGGCGCGGCCGGCACCCTGGCCGGCTACCTGCAGTACGCCGGCCCCGGCACCGACCCGGCCGCCCTGTGCGAGGAGCTGACGGAGGCGTTCGCACGGGAGACGGGACTTGCGGCGCCGGTGCTGCCCTGGCACGCGCTGCGCACCCCGGTCGCCGACCTGGCGGCCGGCCTGGCGCATGCGGCCGGGGCACTGGGGAAGATCGCCGCGGACGTGCTGGTGCTGGCCCGCACCGAGATCGGGGAGGTGGCCGAGCCGGCCGTCGCGGGGCGGGGGGCGTCCTCGGCGATGCCCCACAAACGCAATCCCGTGCTGGCCACCCTGATCCGCTCGGCCGCGCTGCAGGTGCCCGCGCAGGCGGGTGTGCTGACGCAGTGTCTGGTGGCCGAGGACGAACGCTCGGCCGGGGTGTGGCACGCGGAATGGCAGCCGCTGCGCGAGTGCCTGCGGCTGACCGGCGGCGCCGCGCACACGGCCGTCGAACTCGCCCGCGGTCTGACCGTCCGCCCCGACCGGATGCGCGCCAACCTGGAGGCCACCGGCGGACAGCTCGTCTCCGAACGCCTCTCCGCCGTCCTGACCCCCCGCCTGGGCCGCACCGCGGCCAGGGAACTCCTCACCCGGGCCTCCCTCCTGGCCACCCGCACGGGCCTTCCCCTCTCCGACACCCTGGCCGGCCTGCCCGAACTGGCCGGCATCCTCACCAAGGAGGAAGCAGCCGCCCTCCTGACCCCGTCCGCCTACACGGGCGCGGCCCCCGCCCTGGTGGACCGGGCCCTCGCCGCGACACCCCCCACGGCCCCCGGCCCCGGCCCTGACCCCGGCGCCGGCCACGGACCCGACACGGGCCCAGGCCCCGGCCCCGGCGGCCGGCGGTCCCGGCCCGTGCCCGGGCCATGGCGCCGGTCCTGACCCCGGCGGTGGCGGTGGCGGCGGGGTCCGGGCCCGGTGTCTGACGACACCTCACCCGTCGCCGTACCGCGGCCCGTGGCCCCCGGCCCCGGGGTCACGCGGGCCAACTCCCGGTACGCGTCGGGCCGGTGCTCAAGCGCACCCCCCCGGGGTCCGTCCCCCGGCCCCCGCTCCACCGCCCCTCAGAACAAGATCGGCGCCCCCCGCCGGAACACCCCCGCCCCTCCCGGAAAACACCCCCTCACCCCGCCCCCGCCCAGCTCACGCCCCTGCGCCTCGAGTCCCGCCGGAGTCTTCCTCGAGTCTGGGCGGAGGCCCGGTGGAGGGGGACTCGAAGGGCGCTGGAGGGGTGGTCCTCGACGGGTGGAAGGGGCCGTGCGGGGTCGTCCGGGCGCCGCATGATGAAGGCACAACGAGCAGGGAGGGCAGCCGAGTTGAGTGCATACGCGGGGGCCGGCGCGGGTGGTGGCCACGGGCGTGCCGTGGTCGTCGGCGCCGGGCTCGCCGGGCTCACGGCGGCACGGGCCCTGGCCAACTTCATGGACCACGTCACGGTGATCGAGCGCGACTGGGTGCCCTCCGGGCCGGGACGGCGTCCGGGGGTGCCCCAGGCCCGGCACACCCACACGCTGGCGCCGGCCGCGCATCAGGGGCTGGAGCGGCTCTTCCCCGGGATCGGCCAGGACCTGGCCGGCGCCGGGGCGGTCCGGCTCACCGTGCCCCGGGACCTGCTGGTGCTGGGCCCGGCCGGCTGGCTGCCCCGTTTCGACGCCGGCCTGTCCCTGCTTTCCGCGGGCCGCGACCTGATCGACGCGGCGGTCCGCACCCGGCTGCGCACCGACCCGAAAGTGACCTTCCTGCCCGGGCACGAGGCCGTCGGCCTGCGCGGGGGCCGCCACGACACCGTCACCGGTGTGTGGGTGCGCGCCCGCGAGCGCGCCGCCGCGGACGGCCGGGGTGTGCCACGGCTGTTGCCGGCGGAGTTCGTGGTCGATGCTTCCGGGCGCGGCTCCCACGCCCCGCGCTGGCTGGCCGAACTCGGCTACCCCGCACCCCCGCAGACCCTCGCCGCCGCCCCGGCCGCCTTCGCCACCGCCGCCTTCGCCCCGCCGGTGGGCCATGTCGCCGACTGGAAGAGCCTCCTGGTGACGGCAGCGCCCGGCCTGCCCCGCCAGGGCGTCCTGCACCCGGTCGAGGGCGGCCGCTGGTCGGTGACCCTCACCCTCCCCGGCACCGCCCGCCCCCCGGCCGGGCATCCCGCCCTGCTGCACGCCGCCCGCACCCTGCGCCACCCCCTGCTCCACGACCTGCTGACCGCCGCCAGCCCGCTGGGCCCGGTCTACGGCTGCACCCGCACCGGCGCCCGCTGGCACCGCTACGAGAAACTCCGCCGCTGGCCCGACCAGTTCCTCGTCGTCGGCGACGCGCTCGCGGACCTGGACGCGGCCCACGGCCACGGCATGGCCCTGGCGGTGCAGTGCGCGCTGGCCCTGGACCAGGTCCTCACCGGCCACGGCACCGCCGTCGGCATCAGCCACCGGCTGCGCCACGCCCTGGCCCGCCAGGTGGCCCCCGCCTGGCGCCAGGCCCACCCCGCCCCCCGCCCGGCCAGCGGCCTGCGCGCCCGTTACGCGGCCCGGATCGCGGCGGCCGCGACCAGCGACCCGCACGCGGCCGCCCTGCTGCTGCACCCCCTGCACCCCGCCCCGCCGCCGCGGCGCTGGCGGCGCTGCGCCCGCGCGTCCTGCGGGCCGCCCTGCGACCTCTGCCCGGTCCGGCGCCCTTCGCGCCGCCCAGCACCACCCACGGCCCGGACACCCCCCGCCGCCGCACCCCCGCAGCCCCCGCAGCGGCCCCGGTGCGCATCGCCGGTGCCGTGCCCGCGCGGCCCGCAGACCTGCCGCCGCCCACACCGGCGCCGGCCCCCGCCGGTGAACGGAGGCGGCCGTGAACACCCCGCCCCCCACCCGGCCCCACGAGGTGTCCCGCATGACGAGAGTGGAGAAAGTGAACCGACCAGCCGCCCCGGAAGCCACCCCCGGCACACCTCCGGGCGCCCCCCGACCCGCACCCGGCGCAGTCCCGTCGCACACGGTGGTCCGGCCCTCGCCGCGGCAGACCGCCCCCACCGTCCGGCGGCGAGGGGAAGGGGCCCGGGCATGACCGACACCGACACACCCGCACGCGCCGGCCGCACCACCGCGCCGCGCGGCGAACGCATCGCCGACTGGACCGATGGCCGGCTGGGGATCTACAACTTCCGCTTCCTGGTGCGCAAGGTGTTCCCCGAGCACTGGTCGTTCATGTTCGGCGAGATCGCCCTCTACAGCTTCGTCGTGCTGCTGGTGACCGGGATCTGGCTCACCCTCTTCTTCGACCCGAGCATGTCCGAGACCGTCTACCACGGCTCCTACGGGCCGCTGCACGGCGTGCGGATGTCCCAGGCCTACGCCTCCACCGTCCACATCAGCTTCGAGGTCCGCGGCGGGCTGTTCATCCGCCAGCTGCACCACTGGTCGGCGCTGACGATGATCGGCGCTCTGTGCCTGCACACCCTGCGCCACTTCCTGACCGGCTCGTTCCGCAAGCCGCGCGAGGTCAACTGGCTGTTCGGGTTCACGCTGCTGGTGCTGGTCACCCTGGAGGGCTTCGTGGGCTACTCGCTGCCCGACGACCTGCTCTCCGGCACCGGCCTGCGCATCGCCGAGGGCGTCACCCTGGCCATCCCGCTGGTGGGCACGTACCTGTCGATGTTCCTGTTCGGCGGCGAGTTCCCCGGCCACAACGTGATCGGCCGGTTCTACGGCTTCCACATCCTGCTGATCCCGGGCATCGTCGTGGCGCTGCTGACCGTCCACCTGATCCTGGTCTTCTACCACAAGCACACCCAGTTCAGGGGTCCCGCCCGCACCGAGAAGAACGTGGTGGGCCAGCCCCTGTTCCCGCACTACACGGCCAAGGCCGGCGGCTTCTTCTTCATCATCGCCGGGTTCCTGTCCCTGCTGGCGGGCATCGCGCAGATCAACCCCGTGTGGACCTACGGCCCCTACCGGCCCGACCAGATCTCCCAGGGCTCCCAGCCCGACTGGTACATGGGCTTCCTGGAAGGCGCCCTGCGGGCCATGCCCGCCTGGGAGTTCAGCCTCGCCGGCTACACCGTCAACCTCGGCATCCTGATCCCCGCGGTGATCGTGCCCACCCTGATGATGGCCGTGATCGCGCTGTGGCCGTTCCTGGAGGCGTGGGTGACCGGCGACCGCCGTGAGCACCATCTCCTGGACCGGCCGCGCGACCACCCCACCCGCACCGCGTTCGGCATCGGCTTCGTCGCCCTGTACCTGGTGCT
Organism: Streptomyces sp. NBC_00252; assembly: GCF_036187565.1. Taxonomy (NCBI): domain Bacteria; kingdom Bacillati; phylum Actinomycetota; class Actinomycetes; order Kitasatosporales; family Streptomycetaceae; genus Streptomyces; species Streptomyces sp. NBC_00252. The sequence goes on from NZ_CP108087.1 coordinate 10,100,668, forward strand.
GTTCTTCGGCGGCGCCAACGACGTGCTGGCCCAGGAGTTCCACCTCTCCCTCAACCAGATCACCTGGTCGGTACGGATCGGCGTGTTCGTCGTCCCGGCGCTGACCTACGTCGTCACCCGGCGGATCTGCCTGGGCCTGCAGCGCCGTGAACGCGACACCTTGCTGCACGGCCGGGAGACCGGCCGGATCAGGAGACTGCCGCACGGCGAGTTCGTCGAGGTCCACCAGCGCGTGGACCGCCAGCGGGAGTACGCGCTGCTGGCCCGCAAGACCTACGCCCCGCTGCCCGCCCCCGCCGCCGAGCACAACGGCGTGCCCAACCCCGACCGGCGCCGGCAGGCCCTGCGCCACCGCCTCAGCCGCTGGCTCTACGGCAACCAGATCCCCAAGCCCACCCCGGCCGAGATGCGCGAGGCCCTGGCCCACTTCGCCCACGCCGAACCCGCCGCACTCGAGGGGCCCTCCGCCAACGGGCACGCGGCCTCCAACGGCCACGCCGCCTCCAACGGGCACGGCCCCTCCGAACCGGTGTCCGCGGACTCCGGCGCGGGCCGCCACTCCGCAGGCCGGGAGGCGGACCGGGAAACGCACTGACCCCGGGGGCGGGGCCGGTGCGGGCGGCGCGGGTGACCGGGGGACGGCCACCCGCGCCGCCGCCGTTCCCCGGTCACACCGCCTGACGGACCGTCACCATCCGTCGCATGCGGCCCGGTTGACGTGCCACCGACCCAACTCACCGTCAGGCCACGCCCCTTCAGGCCAGTCCCTTCGGACCAGGTCCTTTCAGGCTGCGTCCCTCCGGGCCGCGCCGTTGCCGCCACAGCCCAATTCCTCGTCCTCGGAGGCCCGATGAGCAGAGTTCGCTGGCGCCGGGACGTGGTCCCGGCCGAGTCCATCACCCGGGCGCGGGCCGGGCTGACGCGTGATGTGCGCGGGCGGCAGCGCCGTTACCTCATGGCGATGGTGGTGCGCACCGTGTGCGTGGTGCTGATGGCCGCGACCTGGAACCGCTGGCCCGTCCTCGCCGGCTGCGCGCTGGCCGGGGCGGTGGTCATCCCGTATGTCGCGGTGGTCCTCGCGCAGGCCCACTGGCGCCAGCAGCGCGGCCCACGCCACCCGGTGGTCCGCGCGGTACGGGAGGAGCCCGCCGTCCGGGTCGTCCTGGAACCCACCCTGATCCTGCCCCCGGAGCCCGACACGGCCGCCTGAACCGGCCCCCACCCAGGACACACCGAGCAGCTTCCGCAGCCCGTCGAGACGGTCCGCGGGAGCTGCTCTGTATGTGCGGGGGAGAGGCAGGGAGAGGAGGGGGGGTCCCGGTCGCGACGAAACCCCGCGCGAGGACGGTCTCGCGCGGGGTTTCGTCGTGGCGCCGCTCCGGTGGTCAACGGCGGTCTCAGCTGCTCGGACGCCACCGAAGCCAGTAGTCGGGCCCCTCGACCCGGTAGCGGACGTCGACACCGGCAATGAACCGCAGCTCGCACACGAGCCGACGGGCGCCGTCCGGCGCCAAGCGGTGCGGCGCCAACAGCAGCTCCAACTCGTCATAGCGGGCGTCGATCCCGCCGTGGCCCGGATGGCTCTCGTGTCCGACCTCGCCCGCCTGACTGCGCTCGTACCACCTGGCGTAGATCGCCCACTGCTCGCGCTCCAGCTCCGCCACCGTCTCGCTCGCGGGCCAGACCTGGTACTCACTGACTTCATGGGTGGGGTCGTAGCGCTCTATCTCGAAGTGGTGAGGCTTCCCGTCGATGTCGGCAAGGCCGGTCACCGGTTCGCCGTTCCAGTCCGACTCGACGTACACCCGCTCGAAGCCGTCCGCGGTCAACTGCTCCTCGCTCCAGGACTCAGTCACGCGGGCAGGCTACCGGCGAGCAGCCTCCGTATCCATGATCACGGTCCACGGCCTGAGCACTAGTGCCGGATCTCCTCGGCGGGCAGGCTGCGCCAGGGGCGGCACATGAGCAGGAGGGAGGTGACGGCGGCGAGGGCGCTGCCGGTCTGGACGGCGGCCATGGGGACGGCCGTTCCCTTGCCGGCGATGCCGACCAGGAGGGTGGCGACGGCGCCCATGGCGAAGCAGGAGGTGCCCACCAGGGCGGAGGCGGAGCCCGCGGCGTGCGGGGTGCGCATCAGGGCGAGCGCGTTGGTGTTGGGCAGCACCAGGCCCAGCGCGGAGATCATGACGAACAGGCAGCAGGCCACCGGGACGGTGCCGGCGTCCCCGAAGACGCCCTGCGCGACCAGCAGCAGCACGGTCCCGGCCACCGCGATGACACTCAGCCCGGCGCCGAGCGCCCGGTCCAGGCGCACCCGGCCGACCAGGAGTTTCCCGTTGACGCGGCCGACGATCATCATGCCGAGCGAGTTGAGGCCGTAGAGCAGGGAGAAGGTCTGCGGGGAGGCGCCGTAGATGCCCTGGATGACGAAGGGGGAGGCGGCGATGTAGGAGAACAGGGCGCCGTAGGCGAAGCCGTTGACCATCACGTAGCCGGCGAAGACCCGGTCGGCGAGCAGGCCGCGCATGATGAACAGGGCGCCCAGCACACCCCCGCCGCGCCGCCGCTCGGGAGGCAGCGTCTCGGGCAGCCGGCGCCACACCAGCGCGGTCAGCGCGACGCCGATCACGGCCAGCACGAGGAAGACGCCCCGCCAGGCGGTGAAGCGCAGCACCTGCCCGCCCAGGATCGGTGCGACGACCGGGGCGAGGCTGGAGACCAGCAGCAGGGTGGAGAAGAACCGGGCCATCTCCAGGCCGTCGTAGAGGTCGCGCACGACGGCGCGGGCGATGACGATGCCCGCCGCCCCGGCCAGGCCCTGCAGCAGCCGGCAGCCGATCAGCAGCCCGGCGTCGGGCGCGACCGCGCAGCACACGGAGGCCAGGACGTAGACGAGCAGGCCGATCAGCAGCGGTTTGCGCCGGCCCCAGCGGTCGCTCATCGGGCCGACGACGAGCTGGCCCAGCGCCATGCCGGTCAGGCAGGCGGTCAGGGTGAGCTGGCCGCTGGTGGCGGAGGAGTGCAGGGTGCGGGTGACGTCGGGCAGTGCGGGCAGGTACATGTCCATCGACAGCGGCGGCACCGCGGACAGCGCGCCGAGCATGAAGGTGATCAGCGCTCCGGTCCGGCGCAGCCCCTTCAGCCGGCCGGCGTCGCCGGCCCGCGCCGGTGGTGCGGTCGACCGTTTGGTCCTGACGGTGGCTTCCTCGGCGCGAGACATTCGCCCTCCGTGTCCGGTCGTGTGGGTCTGGGCCGATGGTGGCAGCAGGCCGCTACAGAACCGGTCGGGTGCCGGTGGCGTGATCCGTACGCCAACTCCGCGGCCCCCGAACGCAGTTGACGTGACCTACGTCACTTCGGGGGAGTCTTGGCGGGCGGGTGGCGACCGTGTCACTATTTCGGCACACCTCCCCTGCCCGAAAATGGTTCAGGCGGCGGGGAGTTGGCAGGGAGTCGGGGACCGAGCGTCCCGACTCCCTTTTTTCATGCGCCCGTTGCGCCCCCCGTCCATCGCGCCACCCGTCACTCGCGCTGCCCGCCGGCCGTGCCGTGCGCCGGTCGCGTCAAGCGCCGGCCGGCTCATGCGCCGGCCGCGTCAAGCGTCCGTCGCGCGGCGGCGGCCCCGACCCAGCGCCCCGATGCCCGGTGACCCGGTGACCCGGTGACCGTGTGGCTGTGCGGTTCGTCCGGGCGGGGCCGGTGCCGGTCAACTCCCCGCCGGCCGGCGGTTCTTCGTCAGGAGCCCTCATGGAGCACCTCGTGCGGCATGCCGTCACCACGATCCGCGAACGCTTCTGGGAGCCCCTGAGCCTGGAGGAGCTGGCGCGTGGCGCGATGGTCAGCAAGTACCACTTCCTGCGGGTGTTCACCCGGGTCACCGGTGTCACCCCGGGACGGTTCCTGTGCGCGGTACGGCTGCAGGAGGCCAAAGTCCTGCTGCTGAGCACCCAGTTGACCGTCGCGGACATCGGGGCGCGCGTCGGCTACAGCAGCACCGGCAGTTTCACCCGCCGCTTCACCGAGCTGGTGGGCCTGTCGCCCACCGGCTACCGCGCGCTCTCCCTCACCCCGGCCGGCCCCCGACAGGCCCCGCCCGCACCCGAGTCGACCCCGGCCGCACCCGCGCCGGTGACGACGCCGGAGGCGGCCCGGCCCACCGGCACCGGCACGGTCACGGGCCTGCTGCGCACCACCGGCGGGAGCACGCGGGCGGTGCGGGTGGGTGTCTTCGCCAGCCCCCTGCTGCAGGGCGCCCCCGTCCGGCTCGCCCACGCGTCCGCGCCCGGCCCCTTCACGCTGGAGCACATCCCCGCAGGCGTCTGGTACGTCCACGCGGTGACCCGCCCCCGCCCAACCGATGTCGCGGAAACCGGAACTGACGGCATGTCACCGGCGCGGCTGACGGCGGCGATCGGCCCGGTACGGGTCAAGGACGACACCGCGCGCCGCCTGGAGATCACCCTGAGCGCGCCCGACTGGAGCAGGCCGCCGGTCCTCTCCGCCCTGATGGACCTCGCCCCGCACCCCGCGGCGGCGTAACCCCCCGGCCCCCGGCCCCACGCGCCGTATCCGGCGCACGCCCCACGCACGTACGTGCACTTTTTCCCCGGCAGACCTAGAGAAGGCGGACCAGACATGGCCAGGCTGTGCAAGCCCGCGGTGCAGGCGCCCGAGCACGTCATCACGATGGAGGAGACGCTGGACTTCGCCCGGCGTGTCCACGAGGGGAAGGAGCAACTGCCGCTCGCGCTGCGCCTGATACGCAACACCGGCGTGCAGAAGCGCCACCTCGTCCAGCCCATCGAGCAGACCCTGCGCCACCCGGGCCTGACCGAACGCAACCGCATCTACGAGGTCGAGTCCAAGAAGCGCACTCCCCAGGTCGTCGAGGAGGCGCTGAAGAACGCCGACGTCGCCGCCCGGGACATCGACGCGATCATCTACGTGTCGTGCACCGGCTTCCTGATGCCGTCGCTGACGGCGTGGCTCATCAACACGATGGGGCTGCGCCCCGACACCCGTCAGATCCCCATCGCCCAGCTCGGCTGCGCGGCCGGCGGCGCCGCCGTCAACCGCGCCCACGACTTCTGCGTCGCCCACCCCGGCAGCAACGTCCTGATCGTGTCGGCCGAGTTCTGCTCGCTGTGCTACCAGCCCGACATGGACGACATCGGCTCGCTGCTCTCCGACGGCCTGTTCGGGGACGCGGTCGCGGCCGCCGTGGTGCGCGGCAACGGCGGCACCGGCATCGAGCTGGAGCGCAACGCCTCCTACCTCATCCCGCACACCGAGGACTGGATCTCCTACGCGGTGCGCGAGACGGGCTTCCACTTCCAGCTGGACCGGCGGGTGCCGGGCACGATGGAGCCGCTGGCGCCGGTGCTGCGGGAGTTCGCCAAGGACCACAGCTGGGACGCGGGCAGCCTCGACTTCTACATCGTCCACGCCGGCGGCCCGCGCATCCTGGACGACCTCGCCAAGTTCCTCGAGGTCGACCGCAGCGTGTTCCGGCACAGCTGGGCCACGCTCAGCGAGTACGGCAACATCGCCAGCGCGGTGGTCCTGGAGGCGGCCCGCCGCCTGTTCGAGGAGGACACCCCGGCCCCCGACGCGACCGGCCTGATCGCGGGCTTCGGTCCCGGCATCACCGCCGAGATGGCGCTGGGCCGCTGGAGCGACGGCGCCCGTGCCGACGTCGACTGACCCCTTCTTGCTTTCTTCCGCCGCCGTCTCTGCCGAAGGAACCGAATCGGATGACTGGCCTCATCGTCCCGCCCGGCCAGGGCCGGAAACTGATCACCAAGGCGCAGGAAGTCACCTTCAAGGCCACCAAGGACCACGGCTCCTCCCTGTCGGTCTTCGAGGTGGTCGTCCCGCCCGGCTTCGACGTCGGGGCGCACGTCCACCACGACGCGCAGGAGTTCTTCTACGTCCTCGAGGGCGAGCTGGAGCTCCTGGCGTTCGAGCCGGAGCGGCGCACCGAGGACTCCTGGCACCGGTGGACCTCCCCGGACGGCGACCGGATCACCGCCGCGACCGAGGGCGCCTTCATGTTCGTCCCCCCGGGCACCCCGCACGCCTTCCGCAACGCCTCCGATACGCCCGCCCGCATGCTCTTCCAGTGCTATCCCTCGCCGTACCACGAGTTCTACTTCGAGGAGATCGCCGAGATCTGGCAGGCGGGCGGCACGATCGACCAGGAAGCCGTGGAACGCATGCGGCGCCGCTACGACGTCCACCAGCTGACCCCGCTGCGCTACGAGCCCCCCGCCCGCGAACCGGCGCCCGCACCCGCACCCGCGGCTGCGCCTGAACCCGCGGTTGCCGCTGCGCCCGAACCCGCGGCTGCGCCCGGATCCGTGCCCGCGACCGCCCCTGCGGCCGGACCCGGACCCGGACCCGGATCGGCTCCGGCCCTCGCAACGGCGCCTGCCGTTGCCCCTGTTGTTCCCTCCCCTGTCTCTTCCCCTGTTTCTTCCCCCCGGGCCGCCGGGCGCGGAGCGTGAACGGAGTTGACCACGATGGACGCGATTCCCCTGGTGCACGCGAGTCTGGGCGAGCGGGAACTGGCCGCCGTCGCCGAGGTGTTCGCCTCCGGCTGGCCGGCCGGCCAGGGCCCGCAGGGCAAGGCGCTGGAGGCCCGGCTGGCGGCGGAGTACATGGTCGGTGACGCGGTCGCGGTGAGCAACTGCGGTGCCGCCCTGCACCTGGCGATGCTCGCCCTGGGGGTGGGGCCCGGCGACGAGGTCATCGTCGCCGACTACGGTTTCCCGGCGCCCGCCCAGGCCGCCCGCTACGTCGGAGCCACCCCCGTCTTCGCCGACGTACGCCCCGACACCTACACCGTCGACCCGCAGGCGGTGGCCGACCTGGTCACCCCCCGCACCGCGGGGATCATCGCGGTCGACACGGTCGGCCTGCCCGCCGACTACACCGAACTGCAGGAGATCGCCGACCGGCACGGCCTGTTCCTCGTCGAGGACGCGGCCTGCGCGGTCGGCGCCACCTACCAGGGCGGCAAGGCGGGGGCGCTGGCGGAGGTGGGCTGCCTGTCCTTCCACGGCCGCAAGGGCGCCAGCAGCGGCGAGGGCGGCGCGCTGCTGGCCTCCGACCCGGAGATAGGCAAGGACGCCCGGCTGCGCTCCTCCTTCGGCATCGGCAGCATCTTCGACATGGGCAACGTGGTCGGCCTGCCGATCCCGGTGTTCACCGAGATCGGCTACAACTTCAAGCTGTCCGACATCGCCGCGGCGATCCTCCAGGTGCAGCTGGGCCGCATCGGTGAACTCCTGGCCCGCCGCAGCGCGGTCGCCGCGCAGTACGGCGAACTCCTGGCCGGCGAGGACCTGCTGACCCTGCCGCACGTGCCGGCCGACCGCACCCACGCCTGGCAGACCTACATGGTCACCCTCGACGAGACGGTGGACCGCGGCGCGGTGGCCACCGCGCTGCGCGCCCAGGGCATCGGCTGCGGACACGGCACGTTCGCCGGCCACACCCAGCCCGTCTTCGACGCGAAGCAGACCTGCCCCATCTCCCTCGACCTGGCCACCCGCCAGCTCGCGATCCCCATGCACGCCGAACTGACCCAGGACCAGGTCACCCGCGTCGCCCACACCCTGCGCGAGGCGGTACACGCCCACGCGGGCACCGCCCGCCGGGCCGCATGACCCACCCCCGCACCCCACCGGGCACCTCACCCCCGGACCCCTCCCGGCACCCCTCACGTGTCCTGCCCGTCCCGCAGCGTGCCCCCGAAGGAGACACATCCCCATGAAGGGCTCCACCGCCTACCGATCGATCCAGCGCCGCGGCCTGCACATCGGCCTGCTGCCCGAGATGGCCGCGGCCGTCGACCCCTCGACGCCGATCACCCTGGACCACGACCTGGACGTCCTGCCCGAGGCGGGACGGCAGCTGACGGTCCGCCAGTACGCCGGCCACGTCGACGACCTCGCCGGCCGCCTCCACGCGGCCGGCGTACGGCCCGGCGAACACGTCGTGATCTACAAGACGGCCAACGCCGACCACTGGATGCTCGCCGCCGCGATCTCCCGGATTGGCGCGGTCGTCGTCAACCTCTCCCCGGCCCTGGACGCCACGACCGTCGGCGTCCTGCTGGAGCGGGTCGGCCGCCCCACCCTGCTCACCGACGGCCACAAGCTCGACCTCTTGGACGGCGTGCCGCTGGCCGACCTCACCCGCCGGGTCATCACCTCCGCCGCCGACCGGCCCGGCGCCGTCTCGCTGGCCGAACTCGCCGGCGCGCCCCGGGTACGGCCGGTGCTGCGGCCGCTGGACGAGGCCGCCGTCATCACCCACACCTCCGGCACCACCGGCATCCCCAAGCTCGTCGTCCACACCCCCCGCACCCAGGCGATACGCCTGGTGCCGCAGTGGCGGCTGCTGGCCCTCAAGCGCAGGAAGGAGACCGTCGCCATCCACGTGCCGTTCGTGCACTCCCGGATGGTCGCCGCGATGTCCCTGGCCCTGCTCAAGCAGTACCCGGTGCTGCTGCTGCGTGAGACGGACCCGGCCGTCGTCGCCGAGCACTTCCTCGCCCACCGCCCCGCGTTCGTGGAGGCGCTGCCCAACTCCCTCATGGAATGGGAACAGCTCACCGACGACCCCCGGATGCCGTTCGCCTCGGTGAAGGTCTTCTCCAGCACCTTCGACGCCATCCACCCCGCCACCATGAGCCGGCTGCTGAAGTCCTCCACCCGGCGCGGCGCCCTGTTCTTCCAGATCTACGGCCAGAGCGAGGTCGGGCCGGCCGTCGGCCGCGCCTACTTCCGTCCCTTCGCCCACAAGGCCAACGGCCGCTGCGTGGGCTGGGCCATGCCCCGGGGCGCCGCCCGTATCCGCGTCGTCGGCATCGACGGCCGCCGCCCCACCCGGCGCCACCCCGGCCGTATCGAGGTCGCCTGGCCGGGTCTGGCCAAGACCTACCACGGCGAGCAGGACCGCTACGACGGCAACCGCACCGGCCAGTGGTGGGGGACCGGCGACGTCGGCTACCGCACCCGGCTGGGCTGCCTGCACATGCTCGACCGGGAGGTCGACATGATCCCCGGGGTGCACAGCTCCCTGGAGATCGAGGACGTCGTCCTGGGCGGCCTGGCGGAACTGAGCGAACTGGTCGTCGTCCAGGGCCCGAACGGCGAAGCGGTCCCGGTGGTCTGCACCCACGACGACGCCCCCCTGGACCCGGCCCGCTGGCGGGCGGCCACCACCGCCTTCCCGCAGCTCGCCGACCCCGTCCAGATCCCGCAGGCCGAACTGCCCCGCACCGCCACGCTCAAGGTGCAGCGCCTGGAGCTGGCCCGCCGTTTCACCCAGCCGCCGGCACACACCCCCGCGGCCGGCCCCACCGACTCGAAAGGCTGACACCGTGACACCTGACGCCACGCTCGCCCGACTGCGCGAGTACATGGTCGGACCCTCGCGGTTCATGAGCCTGCTCTCCGCCTTCGAACTCGGCCTGGTCGACACCCTGCGCGCCCGCCCCGGCTCCAGCGCCGTCCAGCTCGGCGAGGCCGCAGGCGCCCGCCCCGACGCCGTGGAACAGCTTCTGTTCCTCCTGGTCAAGGAGGGCTTCGTCGCCCACGACGAGGAGGCGGGCACCTACACCCTGGACGCGCTGGGCGACGTCCCCGTCGCCGACCTGGACCGGGCCCTGGCCTACATGAACCTGATCAAGGTCACCGCGCTGCGCCAGCTGTTCTACCTCACCGAGTCCGCCCGCACCGGCACCGTCGTCGGCCTCAAGGAGCTCTACGGCGCCGAGGGCACCCTCTACGACGCGGTCGCCGACCACCAGGACCTCAATGACTCCTGGCTGAAGCTGATGAACAACGTCACGGCCAACATCGACCCCTGGTTCTTCGCCAACATCGACATCCCGGCCGGCTCCCGCGTCCTGGACGTGGCCGGCAACACCGGCCTGGGCGCGATCCACACCTACCGCCACAAGGCCTCCGAGGGCCTGACGGTCACCACCTTCGACCTGCCCGGCAAGGAGAGCGAGGCGCTGGCCAACTTCCGTGCCGCGGGCCTCGAGGAGCATCTGTCGTTCATCGGCGGCAACGTCTTCGACGAGATCCCCCAGGGCTACGACGTCGTCCTGGTCAAGCACTTCCTGGACATGTTCGACAGGGCCGACGTGGTCAGGATCCTGCAGGGCGTCCACAAGGCACTCAAGCCCGGCGGCACGGTGAACATCCTGGTGCCGGTCTACCCCGAGGACATCACCGACCGCGACAACTACAACGTCGACTTCTTCCCGGCCTTCTTCATCGGCGCCGCCATGGGCCAGGGCGGCCCGCAGAAGCTGTCGGTCTACGAGCGCTGGCTGCGCGAGTGCGGCTTCGAGGTGACCAAGGCGCTCACCAAGGACGCCGCGGAGATCCCGCCCGACGTCATCCCCGTCCAGGCCGTCCTGACCGCGGTGAAGACCGCCTGAGGGACTGTTCCCGTACGCCATGAGCCCACCCGCACAGGGGGCTGGAGGAGCCAATGAAGATAGCCGTGTCCGGGACCTACTCCTCGGGCAAGACCTCGACGGTGATGGCGCTGTCGCACTACACCGGCATCCCGCGCTCACTGGCCCGCACCGTCCGGGAGATCATGCCGCAGGCCCTGCCCGGGGTGCGGCTGGCCGATGTGACACCGGCACAGTTCCTCCAGCTCACCCTGCGCCGCCACACCGGCCGCGCGGTGCAGGAGGCCCTGCTCGGCGACGACTTCGTCTCCGACGGCTCCTCCCTGCAGGAGTGGCTCTACGGCGAGGGCCGCCGCCGCTACGGCATGAACCCCAGCGCCGCCCCCGCGGACGGCCTGCCCACCGCGCCGGCCTCGCCGCAGATGGTGTTCTTCGGCGAGGTCGTCGAGCAGTACGGGCACGCCTTCAAACAGCACGTCAAGGCCACCTACGACGCCTACGTCCACCTGCGCCACGAACTGCCGCTCGCCGCGGACGGCCACCGGCCGATGAACGACGCCTTCCGCGCGAGCGTGGACCGGATGCTGCTGGCCACCCTGGAGGAACTGCAGATCCCCTGCCACGTGGTCGGCGGCCCCATGGCCCAGCGCCTGGAGACCATCGCGGGCCTCTTCGGCTGGACCCCGGTCATGACCACGGCCGAGGCCATCGAACGGGCCCGGCGGGAGTACGGCCGCCAGGACTTCCGCATGGAGCACGAACGCCTCCCGGCCCACCCCTGAACCCCCGTGAGCAGCTCCGCGTCCGCAGGAGGACACCCGATGCAGACACCACCACGACCACTGCAGCGCCCGCCGGCCGTGGCGGTCGCCTACCACTCCGGCCGGGGCCACACCGACGTCCTGGCGCACGCCGTGCGGGCGGGCGCCGTCTCGGCGGGCGCCGAGGTGACCATGGTCGGGGTCGGCGCCATGGACGACGCCGCGTGGGAGAGCCTGGACGCGGCCGACGCGATCGTCTTCGGATCGCCCACCTACATGGGCTCGGCGTCGGGCGCCTTCCACACCTTCGCCGAGTCGACCAGCAGGCGCTGGGCGCGCCAGGCCTGGAAGGACAAACTCGGCTCGGGGTTCACCATCGGCGCCTGCAAGGCGGGCGACAAGGACTCCACCCTCGGCTACTTCCAGACCCTGGGCGCCCAGCACGGCATGATCTGGGTCAGCCTCGGCCTCCTCCCGGGCTGGCACCTCAGCCATGAGAGCGACAACGACCTCAACCGCCTGGGCTACTTCAACGGCGCCGCCGCCACCGCACCGGGCGACCTGCCCCCCGACGCCGTCCACAAGGCCGACATCGCCACCGCCGAACACCTCGGCGAACGCGTCACCCACCTGACAGCGATCCACCTCACCGGCCGCGCCCTCCTGACCGCAGGCCAGCGCCCCGGCACGGAGAGCTGACCCGGGGCCAGGAGTGCGCGGCCGGGGCGGAGCACAGCCCCGGCCACACCCCGCACGGGCAGCCCCACCGCCGGGCCCGCCCGCTGGCCCGTCGGCCGGCCGGTCCGCACGGAGAGCCGACCCGAGGGCGGCCCGGGGCAGTACCGGCACGATAGAGGCCACGTTCTTCACGCTCCCCGCCACTGGCCGGGAGGCCTTTCCGGTCCGCCCGCCGCACCGCCCCGGCTACCAGGCCCCGGGCCGCGGGCCAGCGCAGAGGGCCGGCCCGGGGAGTACCGGCGCAGCCGCAGTCAGGTTCCTCGCGGCTTCCCCGCCGCCCGGCCTTTGGCGGCGAGGGCACGGACACCTGCCCCGCCCGGGGGAGTCCCCCCGCGCTCCGCGGCGCCCTTCTCCCGACAGGTGCCACGGCATCCACCCCGACCGCCCGCCCGCCGGGCTGCCGGGGAACATACGGGCGGCCCCGTCCGGCATGCCCGGCCATCACAGGCCCCCGTCCCCGCGCCGCCCCGCACCCGCATCAGGCCGGCCCCCTCCAGGACGGCCGTGTCGTCGCCGTTCCCGTCACCGCGGACGCGGCGGGAACAGGAGTACCTGTGTCATCCCTGCACCTCGCGTCCATCGACGACTTCCTCGGCCCGCGCGAGGGCCGGTTCCTCGGCGAGGGATTCAAACGGGTCGCCCACTCGCTGACCGACCTCACGATCACCCCGGCCCCCGCCCCCGCGGGCGGCCCCGGCAGAGCCCACGCCCCCGGCGGGACCGCCTGCATCCGTGCCACCGCCCACCTCGCCCTGCCCGCCGCCTGGTCCCGCAAGGGCGACCGGTATCCGACCCCGCATCTCAGCTCCCTCGACGTGATGCTCTTCGCCGCCCGCCTCACCGGCCTGTACGCGGCCCATGCCTGCTCGCTGGGGCCCGGTGACCGCTTCGAGGTGTGTTCCGTCGACATCAAGGCGGGCGCCCGCCCGGACGAGGAGGGGCTGGAGAGTTTCCCGGTCACCGGCCGGCTCGCCGCCGCCGAGGACACCGGGCCGCTGTGGTCGACGACCCTGGACTGCCGGGTCGGCTCGCTGTCGGCCCGGGTGCACGCCCGCCACAGCCCCGCCCGCCGCCCGCCCGCCGCCCCCCGTTCGTACTACCTGGCGGAGGAGCTGCCCGGCCCCTGGAACGACGCCCCCTACGGCGTTCCGCACGGCGCCCGCAGCCAGCTGCTGACCGGCGTACGGATCACGGCCGGCACGCAGGAGCCGTACGCCTCGGCCCGGGCCGCACTGGTCCCCGACGGTGCGCAGGCGCCCCGGGACGGCACCCCGGCCACCATGATCGACGCGTTCGTCGCGGCCATGCAGCTGGGCCAGGTCCTGCTCTACACCCTGGACGGCGTCGAGCGCGCCGACAGCAACAACCTGTGGATGCGCCGCACCCGCGTCACCACCGACGACCCCCGCACCACCGGCGCCGGCGACGCTGCCGGCACCGGTGTGCCGGAGGGGGCGGGCGGTGAGGTGACGGCCCGTCTGGACCGGGCCCGGCTGCTGCGTTCCGCGTCCGGCACCTGGCGCACGGCCGAGATCAGCGGCGCCCTGCACGGCGTACGGGCGTGGGCCTCGGTGGCGCACCTGCTCGCCTCGCCCTCGCCGAGCGGCAGCCGGGCGGACGGCGCCCGCTGACCCCCGCCCCCGCCCCTGTTTCCGCCCCGCGCCACCGCCATCACTTTTCCCGTCCCGTTCTCACCCGCAACGACAAGGAGATCCCGGTGACCACCCTGATGCTTTTGCCGGACGGAATGCGCCGCTGGTCCCAGGCGAACGGCGTCTCCCTCGACGACGGCTACGCGGCGATGGGGGACAAGATCGTCGAGTTCATGGACTGGGCCCGCGAGGAGGGCGTGACGACCCTCTACATCACGGCCTCCTCCGCCGCCAACCACAGCCGTCCCCAGCCCGCGGTGACCACGTTCATGAACGCGTTCACCGACGTGGTGCGCCGCGTCCACGACAGCTGTGCCTTCGACTTCTCCGGCTCCCTCGACCTGGTGTCCGCCCCGCACCTGGCCGAACTGGAGGAACTGCGCGAGAAGTCGGCCAAGGACACGGGCTTCACGCTCCACTACATCCTGGGCATGTCCCTCACCCACGAGGTCATCGGCATCTTCAACCGGCTCAACGGGAAGATCCCGGAGCTGACCGAGGAGATCCTGGCCCGCCACGCCTACGTCCCGGCCCAGGTCGACCACCTCATCCGCACCGGCGGCGCGACCCGCATGTCGTCGTTCTTCCCGCTGATGTCGCCCTACGCCGAACTGCACTTCTCGCCGTGCCTGTTCCCCGACATGACCCGCGCCGACTTCGACGCCGCCCTCGCCGACCTGAAGGGCCGCGAACGCCGCTTCGGCGGCTACCCGCACTGAACACACCCCCCTTTCGGGAGCCCGGCGGCCGCGCGCAGCGGCCGCCGGGCTCCGCGCACCTTCCCGCGCCGGTGCGGCCGCTTCTCTTCCGCCGGTGCGCCGCGGCATCGCCCCTTGCTCCGCTCCCGGGCCGGATCCCACCGACGAAAGACCCCTCGCCATGACCACTCATCAGACCTCGTCCCTGCTCGTCGGTCTCGCCGCCGTCGTGTTCCTGGCCCGTGTGCTGGGCATGCTGGCCCGGCGCCTGAACCAGCCGGCGGTGATCGGCGAGGTCCTCGCCGGCATCGCCCTGGGGCCGACCCTCTTCCACGGCGCGCTCTCCGACGCCCTCTTCCCCGCCGGCATCCGCCCGCTGCTGGCCGCGCTGGCCGCGGTCGGGGTGGCGGCCTTCATGTTCCTGGTCGGCCTGGAGTGGGACGCCGCGATGATCCGCGGCAGCGGCAGCCTCGCCGCCACCGTCTCCTTCAGCTCCGTCCTGCTGCCGTTCGGCCTGGGCATGCTGCTGGCCCTGTATCTGATGGACGACTACGGCACCGGTGACCGGACGGCGTTCATGCTGTTCATGGGCATCGCCATGTCGATCACCGCCTTCCCGGTCCTGGCCCGCATCCTCACCGACCGGCGCATGTCCCGCTCCCCGCTCGGTGTGGTGGCCCTGGCCTGCGCCTCCATCGACGACGTGCTGGCCTGGTCGCTGCTGGCCGCCGTGATCGCCGTCAGCGGTTCGGCGGGCCCCGACCAGTGGCGCATCCTGCTGGCCGTCCCCTACCTGCTGGCCATGCTCTTCGTCGTACGCCCCCTGCTGCGCCGTTTCGTCGCGCGCCGCCCGGCGCTGACGCTCACCCCGACCGTGTTCGCGGCCGTCCTGGTGGGTCTGCTGCTGTCGGCCGCCGCCACCGAGTGGGTGGGCCTGCACTACATCTTCGGCGCGTTCCTCTTCGGCGTGATCCTGCCGCGCGAGGGCAGCGAGCGGCTGCGCGCGGACGTCCACGAGCGGCTGGGCCACCTGAGCGGGACGCTGCTGCTGCCGGTGTTCTTCCTGGTCGCAGGTCTGCAGGTCGACCTGTCCGGGCTGGACGCGGGCGGGCTGGGCGCGCTGGGGCTGATCCTGCTGGTGGCCGTCGGCGGCAAGTTCACCGGCGCGTTCGCCGCGGCCCGCCTCAACCGGATGCCGCTGCGGCAGTCGGCCGCGCTGGCGACGCTGATGAACACCCGCGGCCTGACCGAGCTGATCGTCCTGAACGTGGGTCTCCAACTGGGCTTCCTGGACCGGGACCTGTACTCGCTGATGGTCGTCATGGCCGTGGTCACCACCGCGATGGCGGGCCCCCTGCTGAGCTGGATCATCGGCCGCCCCACCGACCCCGACGCACCCCGCCCGCCCGCACACCCCACGGCGACCACCCCGTCCGCGACGACCACCGCGCCCGCGACCGGGACCGGGACCGAGCACGCGGCGGGAACCGTGGGCACCCCCGCCTAGAACCGGGCCCGGAGGCGGGACCGGAGACGGGATCGGTCCCCTCGCCGCCCCGAAGGCGCGGGGGAGCCGCCGCGCCGTAGCCCCCGCCTCCGCACCCGCTCCGCACCCGTTCCGCGCACCGGCCCCGCCCGGGGAGCCGCAGCCCTCCCGCTGCGCGCGCCCCGGCCGGGCCGGCGGACGGGCCGGCCCGGGGGAGGTCACGAGATGCGGGCCGCCCGGCACGGCCGCACCCCGGGGGGAAATCCCCGGCGCGGACGACGAGGCGGACGCGAACGCCCGTGGCGGGCGGGCCGGTTCCCGGCCCGCCGGGGGAGTGGCGCGGCCCGGGGGACGCCGTAGCCCACGTGCTGCCGGGCCCGCGTGCTGCCGGGCCCGCCGGGGCGTCCCTCCCGCCGCGGACTCCACCACCGTCCGCGTGCACCGTCGCCACCCCGCGGGTCACCCCGCACTGCACGCGGATCACCCCGCAATTCACCGGCCCTCCGATTCAGGAGAGGGGCCGTTCACCATCTGCTCGCGCATTCTCACGCTTGTCACCGGCCCTGGCGTCAGTGAATTCTCCGGCGGTTCCCGAGCGGCCCCGCGCTATGTTCCCGAAGGCGGCGGAGTACGGATTCCCGCGGAATCAATGACCGGCGCAGACTACTTGGAGTGTTGATGTCCGAAGGCACTGAGGCGGAAAAGCTGTACTCAGCGATCGAGGAGGCGGCCCGGCTGGTGGGGGCGTCGTTCTCGCGTGACATGGTGTGGCCGGTCCTGGAGGCGTTCCGTGACGCGCTGACGGACGGGGCGATCATTTTCAGCGCGCAGGTCAACGCGGGCCGGGTGGGCGAACTCGAATACACCGTGCAGGTGTCGCCGGGGTCCGAGGGCCCGTACGCGCGGGCGCTGGCCGGCGGTCTCCTGCCCCGGCAGGACCATCCCGTGGCGGGTCTGCTCTCCGACATCGAGGAGCGGGTCGCCGTCGAGGACTATTTCATCGACTGCGGGGTCGCCGGCGGGTTCAAGAAGATCTACGCGCAGTTCCCCGGCGACCTGCAGAAGGTGTCGGAGCTGGCCCGGATCCCGTCGGTGCCGCGCTCGGTGGCCGACAACGCCGCGCTCTTCGCCCGCCACGGCCTGGAGGAGGTGGCGCTGGTCGGCATCAACTACCGCAGCAGGACGCTGAACCTGTACTTCCAGCTGCCCGCCGAGGTGGCCGGCGACCTCGACCCGCGCACGGTGCTGTCGCTGCTGAAGGAGATGGGGCTGCCCGAGCCCGACGAGCGGATGCTGGCGTACGCGTGCACGTCCTACCGGGTCTACGCGACCCTCGGCTGGGACTCCCCGGACATCCGGCGGATCTCCTTCGCCCCGGTGCCCTCCCCGGGCCTGGACCCGGCGGCGCTGCCGGCCCGGCTGGACCCGCGGCTGGAGCACTTCGTCCGCAGCGCCCCCTACACGTATGCGGGTGAGCCGGTGAACGCCTCGGCGGTCAAGTGGTCGCCGGACGGGGACCATCTCGACCTCGCGGTGTACCACCAGATCTCGCCGCCGCTGCTGAAGGCGTTCACCGACCACGCCCACGCCCGCGCCCAGGCCCGGCCTGCCTGACGCCGCGTCACCGGCGCCCGCCCCCTTCCCGCTCCCTCCCGCACTCTCGCCGTCCGGCCGTGTTCCGCCCGCGGTGATGTCACAGCCGCCACCCCGTGTCTCGTCCTAGGGGCGAGGCCTCGAGCCCGTTCGCCAAATCGCCGGATTACGGAACAAGGAGAAGATGATCATGGCAGCACAGAGCGCAGCCGCCACGGCTGGGCCGAGCACGGGGGCGGCCGCCGACGCACGGCGGCGGTGGCTGATCGGCGCCGTCATCTGCACCGCCTATCTGATGGTCGGCCTCGACCTGACCGTCATGAACATCGCCCTGCCCTCCGCGCAGCAGGCGCTGGACTTCAGCAACGCCGACCGGCAGTGGATCGTGACCGCCTACGCGCTGCCGTTCGGCGGTCTGCTGCTGTTCTGCGGCCGGCTCTCCGACCTGATCGGCCGCAAGCGGGCCTTCCTGATCGGCCTGCTGGGCTTCGCGGCCGCCTCCGCGGTGGGCGGCGCCGCCACCAACTTCGAGATGCTGGTGACCGCCCGTGCCTGCCAGGGCGCGTTCGCCGCACTGCTCTCGCCCTCCTGCCTGGCCCTGCTGGCCACCACCTTCACCGACCCCAAGGAACGCGCCAAGGCCTTCGGCGTCTTCAGCGGCGTGGTGGCCAGCGGCTCGGGTGTGGGCCTGATCATCGGCGGGGCGCTGACCTCCGGTCTGAGCTGGCGCTGGTGCATGTACGTCAACCTGCTGCTGGCCGCCGTCGCGTTCTTCGGCGGCATGGCACTGCTGCAGGACCAGCCCAAGTCCGGCGCCCGGATGGACATCCCCGGCGTGCTGCTCGCCTCGGCCGGCATGTTCGCCGTGGTGCTGGGCTTCTCCAACGCGCACAACGGCTGGGGCGAGACCTCGACCTGGGGCTTCCTCGCCGCCGGCGCCGTCCTGCTGGTCGCCTTCTCGGTCTGGCAGACCCGCGCCGCCCACCCGCTGCTGCCGCCCCGGATCGTCCTCAGCCGCACCCGCGGCGCCGCCTACTTCACCGTGCTCCTGGTCGGCATCGGCTTCTTCGGCATCCTGATGTTCCTCGTCTACTACATGCAGACCATCCTGGGCTACTCGGCGATCACCTCCGGCTGCGCGCTGCTCCCGATGATCGCGATCACCCCGGTGGGCACCAGCGTGGGCGCCATCAAGCTGCTGCCCAAGTTCGGCCCGCGCCCGCTGATCACCGGCGGCCTGCTGATCAGCGCCGCCGGCATGGCCGGCCTGACCCGCATCGACGCCGACTCCGCCTACGCCACCCACATCCTGGGCCCCGTCCTGCTGGTCGGCATCGGCATGGGCCTCATCTACGGCGCGGCGCTGAGCGCGGGCACCTCCGGGGTGGCCCCGCAGGACGCGGGCATCGCCTCGGCCGTCATCAGCACCGGCCAGCAGCTCGGCGGCGCCATCGGCACCGCCCTGCTCAACACGATCGCCGCCACCGCCGCCACCGACTGGCTCGCCGGCCACGTGACGGGCACCCCCACCGTGCAGGACCTGCACCTGGCGTCGATCCACGGCGACACCCGGGTGTTCTGGTGGTGCACGGCCATCTTCGGCCTCGGCGCGGTCGTCTCCGCCCTGCTGCTGCGCGGCGGTCCGCTGCCCGCACCGGCCGGCGCCCCCGCCCCCAAGCCGTCCGAACAGGCCGAAGCGGCCCGCTCCTGACCGACGGACCCGCACCGGCTCCCTCCAGCGGCCGGCCCCCGCCCGGATCATCTCCCGGGCGGGGACCGGCCGCTTCACCCTTCCCGCTCGGCTTGCGCTACAGCCGTACTCGAAGCCCCCTGGAGGGCGCGGGACGCGCCCTGGTCCCGCCCCTAGGGTGAGAATCCGCCCCGGCACAGGCCCCGGCCGCCGGGCCCCGGCCCCCCAAAAAAACCAGCCCCCAGCCCCAAGTCTCCACGGCTTCAGGGAGGAGATCGCGGTGACCCGGATCGAGGAGTTCGAGGAACTGCGGTCCCTGCTGTTCTCCATCGCCTACCGCATCCTGGGCAGCGTCAGCGAGGCCGAGGACGCCGTCCAGGAGACCTGGCTGCGCTACGACGCCTCCCCGGCCAGCCCCGCGTCGGTGAAGTCCTTCCTGTCGGCCGTGGTCACCCGCGTCTCGATCGACGTCCTGCGCTCGGCCCGGGTACGGCGCGAGCAGTACGTCGGCCCGTGGCTGCCCGAACCCCTCCTCACCGACCCCTACGAGGACCCGGCCCGCTCGGCGGAACTGGCCGACTCCGTCTCCATGGCGGCGCTGATCCTGCTGGAGCGGCTGTCCCCGCTGGAGCGTGCGGTGTTCGTGCTGCGCGAGGTGTTCGCCTTCGACTTCCCGGCGATCGCCTCGGCGGTGGGCCGCTCCCAGAGCGCCTGCCGCCAGCTCGCGGTCCGCGCCCGCCGCCACATGGCCGCCGAACGCCCCCGTTTCGAGGCCGACCGCGCCGAGCGCGACGAACTCGCCGAGCGGTTCTTCTGCGCGCTGCGGGAGGGCGACGTGGAGGGCCTGCGCGAACTGCTCGCCGCGGACGCGCAGATGGTCGGCGACGGCGGCGGCAAGACCCCGCAGCTGGCCAGGGCCGTCAGCGGCGCCGGCAACACGGCCCGCCTGCTGGCCTCGGTGGTGCCCGCGCTGGTGCGGGTGGAGGTGACGCTGGAGCCGCGCGAGATCAACGGCCAGCCCGGCGCGATCTTCCGCGACCGGGAGGGGAGAGTGCTCACCGCCTGGACGCTGGACGTCCTGGACGGCCGGATCCAGGCGATCCGCTCGGTGACCAACCCCGACAAGCTCGCCCACCTGGGCCCGGTCGCCGACGCCTGGGCCCTCAGCCGCGAGGCCAGCAGAGCCCGCCGCACCCCGCACTGACCCCCCCCCAGGCCCCCGCCGCCACCCTCTTTTTTCTTACGCCTCTCCGCCCGCGCGGAGGGGCGTTCTGCTGTGTCCTGCCTGTTCTCCTTCCTCGTTCTGTTCTCCTTCCTCGTCTTCCTTGTTTTCCTTCTTCGCCTCGAAAGGGGTCTGCCGGTGACCACGGATGCCTCGATCACGGACGCCTCGGCGCGTCCTGGTCCCCAGGAGTTCATCGACCGCGGTCCGATGAGCCGCCGGCAGTGGCTCATCGTGATCCTGGGCCTGCTGATGATGGTGGCCGAGGGCCTCGACGCGGTCGTCGCCGCCTTCGTCTACCCCCGGATCGAGAAGCAGTGGGGTGTCGGTGACGGCGCGGTCACCGCGACGGTGACGCTGAGCGTGCTGGCGATGGTGGCGGGCGGTGCGGGGGCCGGCCCGCTGGCCGACCGCTACGGCCGCCGGGGTGTCACCGCCGCCGGTGTCGCCGTCTTCGGCCTCGGCACGGCGGGGATGGCGTTCACGCACGGCATCGGCGTCTTCGCCGGGGTGCGGATCGTGGCCTGTCTGGGGCTGGGGGCGGTGCTGCCGACGATGATGGCGCTGGTCGCGGACTGGACGCCGGCCGGGCGGCGGGGCCAGACGGTCGCGCTGGCCTTCGCCGGGGTGACGGCCGGCACGACCGCCGGCGGGATCCTCTCCTCGGTCCTGATCCCCGCCCACGGCTGGCCGGTGCTGCTGCTGGTGTGCGGGCTCGCCCCGCTGCTGCTGGTCCCGGCGCTGCTCGTGTTCGTCCCGGAGTCGCTGAGCGTGCTGGCCGCCCGCGGCCGGCCCGCCGCGGACGTGCGCGGGGCGCTGCGGGCCGTGGTGGGGGAGCGGGACGTGTCCGGCGTGGACCTGGAGCGGGCCGCGCCCGCCCGGGGCCCGGTCGCACGGACCGTCCTGTCGGGGGAGGCGGCCCGCACCACGGTCCTGCTGTGGCTGTGCTTCCTGGCGGGGCTGGGCGTGGTGGGCCTGATCCTGAGCTATCTGCCGCTGCTGGCCGAGCGCACGGGCCTGACGTCCGCTCAGGCGGGGGTGGCCGTCGCGGTGTTCGGGTGGGGCGGCCTGCTGGGACAGCTCGCGGTCTCCTTCGTCCTGCGGCGCCTGGACCGGTTCGTGGTGCTGGCCGTGCTGTGGGGCGCGGCCGTGCTGGGCCTGGCGGCCGCGCTCCTGTGGGCAGGGCAGTTCGCGGGCCTGCTGGCCGGGGCGTTCGTCCTGGGGCTGTGCCTGCCGGCGGCGAACTCCGCGCTGCAGGTGATCGCCGCGCTCGCCTACCCGCCGGCCGTGCGCGCCACCGGCATCAGCTGGGCCAACAGCGCCGGCAAGCTGGGCCCGGTCCTCGGCGGCCTCGCGGGCGGCCTGATGGCACACGCGGGCTGGAGCCTGGGCACGGTGCTGACCGTCCTGGCGGTGCCCCTGGCCCTGTGCCTGCCGGCCGTACGGACGCTGAGGGCCCGCGCCCGCCGGCACCGCACCGCCGCCCCGCACACCACCACCGCCCGCCCGTTGCCCGCACCCACGCCCGCTCCGGCTCCGGCGTCCGCGCCGGGACAGGTGTGAGCCCCCGGCACACGGCAGACGGCACGCGGCACGCGGTACGTAAAAGGCGGGCCCCGCCCCCTCGGCCAGAGGGCGGGGCCCGCCTTTTTTTGTGTGCCCGGGCCGCTGTCAGGTGCGGCCGAGCAGTCCCTTGGCCTCCACGGAGCCGTCGCTGATCTGGTAGTACGTCTGGAGCTTGAAGTACTCCCCGCCGGCGTACGACGCCACGTTGTACAGGCCCTTGCCGACCGGCCCGTAGGTGTGGGGGGCGCCGAGCGCGAACCGCTCCACCCGGGGGTCGGCGCCGAAGCGGGCGGGGAGTTCGCGGACGTCGGGCAGCAGCGCGGCGAAGGTGATCCGCTGGATGTCGGGGGAGTCCCAGTTCAGGGTCGTGTAGATGCCGCCGGCCTGGGCGGCGTGGCGCAGCATCGTCTCGCTGGGCTCGGGCAGGCCGATGTCGCGCATCATCGCGCGCACGGTCTCCGGCTCGCGGCAGGCGGCCGGCGCGCCGAGGAAGTAGACGTTGATCGTCCTGCTGGGGTAGTCGATCCCGACCATGCTGATCTTGTCGTCCAGGCCGTAGCGGGCGTAGAAGCCGCTGTTGAGGCCCAGGCTGCGGGGCATGGAGGGGACGTCGTCGAGGTCCGACAGCTTCTGCAGGTCGTCGACGGGGAAGAACGTCCAGGTCTTCTTGAAGCCGCCGACGAGCCCGAAGTCGGCGCCGTGGCAGGGGATCGGGAACCGTTCCTCGAGGTCGGCCAGCAGCGAGCCGACGGGGTGGTCCGTCTTCGGGGTCAGGGAGTGCGCCACGGCGTGGGCGTAGGGGTCGAAGCCGTGGGGGAACGCGGTGAAACGGCAGTCGACGTCCCCCGTGTCACGTGTCGCCACCCGGAACGCGATCACGGCCTGCGGGATGAAGGACGCGTAGGCGGTGAGGACGGGCCAGACCCGTTCGCGTGAGGGCGTGATGTCCAGCAGCCCGGCCGTTTCCTCCATGACGGAATAAAGATTCTCCAGCTCCGCTGTCCCGCTCATTCATCGTCCTCCGATGCTCATATTCATATCCCGGTCCATGAAAGCATCGGCGCCCGAAACTCCCCCTGTCAAGATATTAGCTAATCTTTCCCCTCGGTATCGGGTGAGGCCGGTAAATGCAGCGGGTTTCCACCGTGCCTCGAGCGGCTGCGGATACTCTCGATGGGGTGGAATGCGGAATTCCCGGACGGAATTCGCGACACGGACCCGCTGCCTGCATAAATCAAAAATCATGAATCGCGAACCAGGAATCAGGAAAAGGACACGACCCATGACGACGTCCGGCCCCTCGCCCGCCGCACCTTCCGCCGCCCCGAAGGTCGCCTTCGACTTCGACCACGGCAACTTCATCCGGGACCTGATCACCACCAACGGCGGCGGCGGTTTCCCCCCGGCCGAGGCCATCGCCCCCGGGGACACCCCCGTCTACACCTGGATCACCCTCCAGTTCCAGCTCGCCTGGTTCGACGCGCTGGCGCCCTATCACCCCACCGCCCAGGGCGTGCACTCCCGCATCGCCCGCCGGCCCGCCGGGGAGTCGGCCACCAACCGCAACAAGAACATCGCCGGCCTGTACGCCTCCTACCAGGTCGTCAAAGCCGTCTTCGAGGAACGCGCCCCCGTCATGCGGATGGCGATGACCGCCTTCGGCCTCGACCCCGACGACGACTCCCGCGACCCGGCCACCCCCGTCGGCATCGGCAACACCGCGGGCATCGCCGTCGTGGCCGCCCACCACGACGACGGCATGAACCCCCGCGGCGACCGGGGCCGCGCCTACCACCCCCGCCCCTACGCCGACTACACCGGCTACGCCCCCGTCAACACCGCCTACGCGCTGACCGACCCCACCCGCTGGCAGCCCGCGCTGGGCCCCCACCAGCGGCGCGTGGGCGGCGGACCGGGCGACAAGGGCGTCTACACCGTCCAGCAGTTCCTCACCCCCCAGCTGCGGCTGGTCACCCCCCTCACCTACCAGGACCCGGCCGCCTTCCCCCTCGCCCCGCCCGCCCACCTCGACCCCGCCGCCCCGGCCGCCTACCGCGACGCGGTCGACGAGGTCCTGGCCGCCTCGGCCGCCCTGAGCGACGAGCAGAAGGTCAAGGCCGAGTTCTTCGAGCACTCACCGGTCTCCCTCACCTGGGCCCCGCGCGCCGCCGCCCTCGCCCACGACCTGGACCTGGACGGCTGGGCCCATCTCTTCGCCACCACCGCCCTGGCCCGCTTCGACAACCTCATCGCCGTCTGGCACCACAAGCACGCCCATGACGCGGTGCGCCCCTTCAGCGCGGTCGGCCACGTCCACGGCGAGGCCCCGGTCACCGCCTGGGGCGGGCCCGGGCAGGGCACCGTCACCGACCTGCCCGCCGACCAGTGGAGCGGCTACCTCCCTCCGGGCAGCCACCCCGAGTTCCCCTCCGCCTTCACCGCCCTGTGCTCCGCCCAGGCCCAGGCCGCCCGCCGTTTCCTCGGTGACGACATCCTCGACTGGACCCACGCCATCCCCGCGGGCACCGCCCAGACCGAACCCGGCCTGGTCCCCGCCGACGACCTGAAGCTGACCTGGGAGACCTGGACCGCCTTCGAGAACGACTGCGCCGCCAGCCGTGTCTGGGCCGGCGTCGCCTTCCCCGCCACAGTCCAGGACTCCATCCCCTTCGGCGCCCAGTTCGGCGACCTGGCCCACGAGTTCATCCAGCGCCACATCGACGGGGACACCGGGCACTGACCCCACCCCTCTGTCCCGGCGGCCGGTGGGGATCACGGACGCGCCGGGGCACGGCCCGCAGGAGAGGAAGACAGCCGATGAGCGCCGCCCCGCCCGCCCCCGCCCGTCACGCGCACACCGCCGACCTCGTCTCCCGGGCCCGCACCGAGGCCCTCGCCATGACCGCCCCCTCTCCCGCTCCCGGCCCGGACTCCGTTCCGGGCCTCGGCTCCGGCGGCGGGGGTGCGGGGGCCGGGGCAGGGCGCGGCCCGATTCCCGGTGAACTGGCCGCCCGCGCCCTGCGGGCCCACAGCACGCTGGCCCAGGGCCTGGGCCGGTCCATCCCGGTCACCGGCCTGGAGCCCGGCGGCGGACCCCGCGCACTCGCCGCGTTCCTGGCGGTC
This sequence comes from Streptomyces sp. NBC_00252, assembly GCF_036187565.1. Taxonomy (NCBI): domain Bacteria; kingdom Bacillati; phylum Actinomycetota; class Actinomycetes; order Kitasatosporales; family Streptomycetaceae; genus Streptomyces; species Streptomyces sp. NBC_00252. The sequence continues at coordinate 10,125,638 of NZ_CP108087.1, forward strand.
TACGCCGCCCAGCACACCCACCGGACGCCCGCCCCCCGCACGGCGCCCTGAGAACCCAGGCCTCCGTGCACGCCCCACCCCCCGGGGGCGCGCACGGACCCGCGGGGCGCTCACCCCCTCCAGGTGGCCGCCCCGCACGAACCGCCGCGCCCGCCCGTCCCGAGCCTCCCCCCGGCCGGCGGGCGGGCGCGCCGGTCCCCGCCCCGATGTCACGCGCACCGGGACCGTCTCGTCTCGTGCACGGCAGACACACCGAGTGCGGGCGGCCGGCGGGCGTACGGGCGGCGGGCGCAGGGCGCGGGGGAGGAGAACCGATGCCACCGCGCGGGGGCGGTGCCCCTCCCACGGCGAGCAGGAGGCGGACGCCGTCCGCCACGTCCACGAAGGAGGGAGGAACCCGGGTGAGCCGGACCGAAGAGTTCGAGGAACTGCGGCCGCTGCTGTTCTCGATCGCCTACCGGATCCTGGGCAGCGAGAGCCGGGCCCACCACGCCGTCGAGGAGACCCGGCTCGGCTACGAGCGGGCCTCGGCCGTGCCCGCGTCGCCGAGGGCGTTCCTGTCGGCCGAGGTCACCCGGATCGCCCGGGCCGCCCGCCACCCGGCCCCCGCACCCCCGGCGCCGGCGGCGGCCGTACTGCTCCTGGAACGGCTCTCCCCCCTGGAGCGCGCGGTCTTCGCCCTGCGGGAGATCTTCGGATGCGGCACCGCGCAGATCGCGTCCGCGGTGGGCTGCTCGGAGGCGGTGAGCCGCCGCCTCACCGCCGCGGCGACGGCACCGCCCGCCGCCGCCGGCGGCCCGGCCCCGTACTGGCCGGACCGGCTCGCCGGCGCGGACCAGATCGCCCGCGTCCTGGCGGCCGTCGTCCCGGCCCTGGGCCGCATCGGTGTCACCATGCGGCCCGGGGAGGTGGACGGCGGCCCCGGCGCCGTCTTCCACGACCGCAACGGCACGGCCCTGGGCGCCCTCGCCCTCGGCATCCTCGACGGACGGATCCAGACGGTCCGCTGGACAGCCGCCCCCGGCGACTCCGGCGGCCGGAACACGGCGGCCTGACACCCCCTGCCCACGGCCCGCCGCCGCGCCCCCGGAACGTGCCTTGACACGACGGTGCGGCAGCCCCCCTTGCCCGGGGGCTGCCGCACCGTCGTGTCCGCGTGCCCGCGGACCTCACACCCCGCCCGCACCCGCTTCCGTGGCGTCGGCCACCAGGTCGCTGAGATCGAGGTCGAACAGCCCGCCGGCCCGCCCGCTCAGCCCGGAGATCAGCTTCACGAAGTCGACCTGCGCGTCGTTCTCCTGGCCGGGGTCGTTGATCTCCTGGGCCAGGTTGAAGTAGAACCCCTTCGTCTTCGACCGGTCGTAGAAGCCCTCCACGAACTTGCGGATGTCGTGGAAGAAGTCCTGGTACGCGGTCGAGTACCGGTCGAGCGCCTTCTCCTCGATCTGCGGGTTGTGCAGGATCGTGTCGACGACCTTCGACAGGGTGCTGCCCGCCAGCGTCGCGAGCGCGACCCCGGTGGAGAACAGCGGGTCCACGAAGGCGGCGGCGTCCCCGACCAGCACCCAGCCGTTGCCGTGGAAACGCTCGTTGGTGTACGACCAGTCGCGCGCCGAACGGTAGCCCGCGGCCTGCGTCGCGTCCCTGAGGATGTCCTTCAGCTTGGTGGTCTGCGCCATCTCCGACTCGAAGAGGTCCTCCAGCGACTTGTCGCTCCCGCTGGCGACGTCCGACCGCGTCACGTAGCCGACGCTGAAGACACCCTTGTCGATCGGGATGCCCCAGAACCAGCCGTCCCGCGTCCCCTCGATGAGGATGTTGCTCCACTCGTCCCCGGGCAGCCGGTGGCAGTTGTCGAAGTACGTCCACACCGCGACGTTGCGCAGCTGGTCGTTCCAGTTGACCGCGGAGAACTTACGGCCCAGCACCCGCGCCTGCCCGGAGGCGTCCACGACCAGCGCGGCCCGCGCCTCGTGGGTGCCGCTGAGGCCGCGCAGCGCGTAGCGGACGCCCACGACACGGCCGTCCTCCTCCAGCGGCTCCTTCACCGTCGCGTCCTCCACGACGAACGCGCCCAGCTCCCGCGCCCGGTCCAGCAGCAGCGCGTCCAGATCGGCCCGGCGCGTGTGATAGGCGTACGGGATACGGCCGCCGGTGGTGAACGAGAAGTTCCACGGAACCTCGTTGTTGCCCCACACCAGAGTTCCGCCGTATTTGCGCTCGAACCCCTTCGCCTCCATACGCTCGGTCAGACCGAGTTCCTCCATCGGCACCATCACACCGGGAATGAGGGACTCCCCGACGTGATAGCGCGGGAACCGTTCACGGTCGAGCACGAGAACACGGTGGCCGCGCTTGGCGAGAAGCCCCGCGGTGGTCGCACCGGCGGGCCCGCCGCCGATCACGATTACGTCGAAATCCTCAGTGACCCCAAAAAGAGTGGGCGACATGCGAGACCTTCCCCAGTCATGGATTCGGCCGTACCCGCGGGGCGCGTGACCTTCAACTCCCGCTCCCGCAGAGCACGTTCACCCATCAGCGTGCGGGCAGCCCACCGGCACTGTCATCGCCGAGATTGCTCAGTGCGAATCCCAGCGCGCCTGCAGCGAAACCCCGCCCCGCCCCCGCCCGCTCCCCGTCCCCGCACGCCCGCTCCCCGTCCCCGCACGACAGCGCCCCGTCCCCGCACGACAGCGCCCCGGGCACCGCACGACGGTGCCCGGGGCGCGGCGGCACGACTGTCAGTGGGGCTGGCCCGCCTCGTACCCGCCCGCCGGCTGACGGGTGATCACATTCCCCCGGTTGAACGCGTTGATGATCGCGATCTGCGCCACCAGGGCCGCCAGCTGGTCCTCGTCGTAGTGCTTCGCCGCCCTGGCCCACACCTCGTCCGGCACCCCGCCGGCCGCGTCCGCGATCCGCGTCCCCTCCTCCGCCAGCTCCAGCGCCGCCCGCTCGGCCTCGGTGAACACGGTCGCATCCCGCCACGCCGCCACCAGGTTCAGCCGCAACGCCGTCTCGCCCGCCGCCGCGGCCTCCTTGGTGTGCATGTCCACACACCCGCCGCAGCCGTTGATCTGGCTGGCCCGCAGTATCACCAGCTCCCGGGTCGCGGCCGGCAGCGTCGACTCCGCGAGCGCCCCGGCCGCGGCGACGATGTGCTTCATGGCCTTGGCCGCGACCGGACTGGCCATGACGTTCAACCGGGCTTCCATGCCGCACTCCTGTGTCCTCGTCGATACGCGCACCCCCACCGCGGGGGAGGGCGTCTGACCTGCCGTCAGATGCCCACGAGTGTGATGTCCGCCCACCGCCCCGCCAACGCGACACCCCCGACGGCACCACCCCGTACCCACGCACAGACCACAGCCGGCCCGGTCACCCGCCCCGCGGACAACCGGCCCGGTCACCCGCCCCGGGGATACGGCGGCCCGGCCAGCAGCACCGGCTCGACCGCCTCGTAGCGGTTGCGCTCCCGCGCCGCCGCCCGCCGCCCCGACACCAGCGTCCCCACCACCCCGCACAAAAACCCCGCCGGCACCGACACCAGAGCGGTCGTCGTGAACGGGAACCAGTTGAAGTCCGCCCCGGGGAACGCCGACTGGGGCGAGCCGGAGACCAGGTTCGTGCCGGTCATCAGGACCAGGACACTGACCGTGCCGCCGATCAGCGTGCACAGCAGCCCGGCCCGCGTGTAGCGCCGCCAGAACAGCCCGAACACCAGCGCCGGCGCGATCGCCGACGCCCCCAGACAGAACGACACGATCGCCAGCGGCTGCAGACTGCGGTGCTGCGCGGCCACCGCCAGGGCGATCACCGGCACCCCCACCCCCAGCGCCGACAGCCGCGCCAGCGCCATCTCCCGCAGCGGCGCCGTACCCGAACGCGCGATCACGTCGTGCGCCAGCGAGTTCGCGCACGCCAGCGTCATGCTCGCCACCGACGCCAGCAGCGTCAGGAAGATCGCCGTGGTCACCGTCGTGAACAGCAGACCCTCCGCCCGCGACAGATCCGCCCCGAACGCGGCCCGCGCGCCCAGCAGATACGCCGTGTTGCCCCGCGGATCCGCCGCCGCCACCGCCCTGCCCCCGATCAGCGCGGTCGCCCCCACCGCCACCACCGTCATCACCGCCATGAACAGCGCCACCGCCGACACCGCCCACGACATCGCCCGCCGCACCTGCCGCGTACTGCCCGCCGTGTACATCCGCATCGTCACATGCGGCAGACACGCACCCCCCAGCACGATCGCGCACTGCGTGCTCACCATGTCCAGCGCCGGATGCCGCCCGCCCGCGAACTGCAGCCCGTAGCGCAGATACCCCGGCCCCGCCCCGCTGTTGCGCGCCGCCGACTCGAACAGCGTGCGCGGACTCCAGCCGAACGTGTGCAGGATCAGAGCGGCCACCACCAGCCCCGAACCGAGCAGGATCACCGTCTTCAGGATCTGGATCAACGCCGTCCCGCGCATCCCCCCGATCGCCGCATACGTGATCATCAGCGCCCCCGCCCCCACGACGCACCCCGTACGCATCGCACCGTCGGAGAACCCCAGCACGAACGCCAACAGCTGCCCCACACCCGCCAGTTGCACCACCATCATCGGCATCAGCGCCGCCAGCGTCACCGCACACGCCGTGATCCGCACCGCCCGCCCCGGCATACGCCGCCCCAGCACGTCCCCCATCGTGAACCGGCCCGTGTGATGCAGCGGCTCCGCCAGCAGGAACATCAGCAGCAGCAGCGACAGCAGCGTGCTCAGAGCCAGCACCACCCCGTCGTACCCGCACAGCGCGATGATCCCGCCCACCGTCAGCACCGTCGCCGCCGAGATGTAGTCACCCGCGATGGCCAGCCCGTTGCGCAACGGCGACAGGAACCGGTACCCGGTGTAGAACTCGTCCAGGTCCTCCCGGTCCGGCCCGGTGATCACACACAGCAGCAGCGTCAGCGTCACCACACTGCAGAACGCCACCAGCGACCAGGACTGCGCCGGACCCCCGAAGTCCGTCACGGCAGCGACCGCCCCTCACGGCCCGCCCGCCGCACCCGCCGCGCCAGCGGATCCACGAACCGCCGCGCCGTCAGCTCGTAGAACACCACCGCCAGCCACGTCACCGGCAACTGCACCAAAGCCAGCAGCAGCCCGAACGGCAGCCCGCCCGGCGCCGGCCGCGTCATCAAGGACGGCACCCGGACGGTCAGCGCCAGGAACACCGCGAAATACCCCAGCGCCGCCAGCGCCGCCACCCGCCGCTGCCACCGGCACGCCCGCCGCAGCAACCGCAGATCCCGGTGCGCCCCGGCCCACGGCCGCACCCGGCCCGTCGCCCACCCCGGCGCCACCGCCGAGGCATGCCGCCCGGCCCGCTGCGCCGGCGGCCGTAACTCGGAGCTGTCGGAAGACATCCCAAGATCTCCTAGAGGGTCGTGGGCCCCACAAGGCACGGACCGCGAGAAGCAGGGGGAAACGGCCCGGTCATCGCACGCTATGCGGCACCCGCACCCACCGCAGCCCTTTCCGACGAACTCCCTGATGAAACCTTCAACCGCCTCTGACCTCGGATGTTGCGGATGAGGAGAGGGGGGCGGGGGAGCACGGCAGTGCCCTGTGGGCCCCGCCCGGCACGCTGACGGCCGGTCCACCGCCCGACTGCCGGGAAGCCCTACCGGCCTGTCGACACGCAGGACGAGGAGACATGGACGAGCACGGCCACGGCTGGAGGCCGACGACGCGGATTCGGCCGACCTGCACGCCCTGTACCGCCATACCTGACAGCTGTGCCACTTCCTCACCGGCCGCTGACTGCACCTGATGAGAGGATTGCAATATTCGCATCAATAGTGCGCATCTTGTATACTTCTCGCTATGAGCATGGCCCTGGACGAGCGGCTGAGGTCGGCGATCGCCGCGCTCCTGCACGCGACAGGCGAGTCGCAGGCCGATCTCGCGGCCGCACTGAGGGTGAGTCAGGCGCAGGTGAGCCGCCGTCAGTCCGGAGCAGCCGCCTGGAGCCTGACCGACTGCGACATCGTGGCCGCACACTACGGAATCGACGTACTGGAACTCCTGGCCGGCCCCACCCGGGCCACGGAGTCCCTGCCCGCGCAACGCCGCCGACCGGCCCGCCGCACAGCAGCCCGCACCCGCCGGACTGCCGCCGTGCAGGAGGGGGGAGCCCGATGACGGACTTCGAAGCGATCGACGCCCTGCTCGCCCGAGCCAAGCAGGAAACACCCCTGCCACCCGTCGAAGAACGCCGCCCGCTGCGGGAGGCACTGAACGTCTCACGCGCCCAGCTCGCACAAGCCCTGGGCGTCGCCGCGTCCACGGTCGGGGGCTGGGAGTCCGGACGCGACCCGAGCGGCGAAGTGCGCGAGAAGTACGCGTACTTCCTCAACGGAGCCCGCACCAAGCTGGACACCGCCGCAACGGCCGACGCAGAACCTGCCGTCGAACCCGCAGAGGAGTCGGCGGAAGCCGACGAACCGGCCGACCTCGACGACGTCGACGAACTGGCCGACCCGCAACCGTGCGTACTGTGCGGACAGCCCGCCCACCACCAGGTCGAAGGATTCCCCCAGCACCTGGACCCCACCGACTGCGGCCCTGCCCCGACAGCCCCGGCCACAGAGCCGGCCGGGCATCCCGAGGCACAGCCACCCGCGGCCACGGACAGGCCGGTACGGCAGGCCGGACGCAGCGTGAAGGTCGTGCCGGTCGGGCGCCGCATGCAGAGCGCCGACACCCCGGACCCGATCACGTCCACCGTCACCGCCGTCCTCGCCGAGCACGCCGGCGATACCGAAGCGGCCACCGCGGCACTGGTGAAGCGGGCGATCCCGGACGCGATGCAACTGCTCGACCACACCCGCAAGGGCGGCCGCTACGACATCGTCGCGCACCCGTGGCTGCCCGACGTGCTGCGCAAGCAGACCGCGCGGGGCGCCGACCAGGTGTGGGAGGCCCGCCCCAAGTGGAACCGGCCGGAGCTCCCACCCGGCGAGCACGAGGTGACCGCGCTGGACGTCAACGGCGCCTACTTGAGCGCGCTCAAGACGCATCTGCCGCTCGGCCAGCTGGAACACTCCACCGGCGGTCACCACGACCGCCGCCGGGCCGGCATCCACCTGATCACCCCGCCCGCTTGGGACCACGACCAGGTCCTGCCCAACCCGATCGGCAACCGCGACGAAGCCGGCCCGCTGTGGGTCACGGAACCGACCCTGCGCCTGCTGCAGCGGCTCTCCGGCCCCAAGTACGCGCTGTGCGAGCCACCGGTGATCCACGAATCATGGACATCGGGCGCCACCGAAGGCCTGCTGGAAAAGTTCCGCATCACCCTCAAGGACGCCCGCGACAAAGCGATCGCCGACGGCGACGACGTCACACTCGAATACGTCAAGGCCATGTACTCGAAGTTCGTCTCGACCATGGGGGAGTCGAACTACAACCGGGAGCTCTACCGCACCGACTGGATGCATTTGATTCGTTCCCAGGCCTTCGCGAATTTGTGGTGGAAAGCCCATCGCGCCTATGAAGAAGGCCTTATGGTGGTACGTGCGATGGGTACCGACGAATTGCACGTCATCGGTGAATGGCGCGCCGTCTTCACCGAGGGACGCGGCCTGACCGAGATGGAACCCAAAGACACTTACACGGTCGGCACCACGACGGAAGAGCAAGCCTGATGCCAGAGCGCAACGTGGACTTCGGCAAGTTCGGCGCCATCGGCATCAAAGGCCACCAAGCCGTCGGCCGCCAACTCGACGCCCTCGCCGGCTACATCGCCACCCCCGTCACCGCCCAGCGCGGCCTCCTCGCCCGCCTGCACTACCTCACCCGCACCGACCACGCCCGCGCCGCCGCCCGCGCCGCCGGCCTGACCGTCACCGACCGCACGCTGCAAGCCTGGCTCAACGGCAAGCGCCAGCCCCTGAAAAAGAACCTCGAAGCGATCGAACAGGCCTACCGCACCGTGCGCCGCGAGAACGTCGCCCGCTACCTCCTCGCCCGCCTCAACCGCGGCACCCGCGTAGAGATCCACCCCCTCAACCAGTCCCAGGTGGACCGCCCCCACCAGCGGACCCTGGAGTTCCGGACGATGAACGTCCGCAACTGGGACCAGATCGTCGCCGCATGGGCGGCCGGCAACGACCAGCAACTGGACGACGCATGGGTCGACAAGGTCATCGACCTCGGCTCCCAATGGGGCCAGTACGAGTACGTCACCAACATCGGCTTCGCCGCCTGACGACCCCAAGGCCCTCGCGCCTACGACGATGCGCCGATGCCCGGCAGTTCACTGTCGTCCTCCGCCCAGCTGTTGACCCATCCACAGCAAAAGCAGGCCCATCGTCCGCTGACCCCAGAGAACTCCGCACCGCACTGCCGACAGCCGGTGGTGGTGATGCGCTCCCCGCCAAGGAACGCGGCAGAGAAGAGTAAGGGGCGTCCCGGCCTTGTACGCGACAGATCGAGGCTGGGAGCACGTACAGGGCTCGATGACCCTGGGATCCACCAGGGTGACAGTCGATCACATGATCAATTTCGATGAGTTCGGGAGCCACTACAACCGTTGTCAAGCCTTGCGGAACGGGTCGAAGACCTTGGCGGGGAGTGACGCGCATTGTGAGACTGGCAGCCAGCCGCGAGAGCGTCTCCGAGACAGGCGCCAGCGGCCGAACATCACCAGTCGATCAGGGAGTTCAGATGCATCTGCGCAAGCGTGCACTGGCCGTCATGTTCGTGACCACCGCGGCCTTCACTGCCCTCGCCCCTCAGGCCATAGCCGCCCCCATGCCCTGGGAGACCAGCAAAGCCCCCACGACCGTCACCCACCACACCTCCACGGCGACCAGCGACAGCAGCACCGTCACCGTGCTCTGCGGCGGCAGCTGCTACGAGTAGAGGGACACGCCGAGCACCCCATGCCAGGACGACGAGTCCGACGCGCCGCCGCCCAAACTCCGAGCCGTCCCGCATCACCCCCCACCCTCCAGCGCCCACTCCAGACCGAGCACGGCCAACTGCGCCCGCCGCTCCGGGCTCAACTTCCCGACCCGGCGGCGGGTGTTATCCAGGAACGCCCCGAGCTTGTGCGACTCGCCGTCCACGACTTCGACGTGCTTGCGGCCCGGCCGTAGATGGCCCTCGCGGGCATGGAACTGCTGCGCCGCCGCGAGGTTGGCGGCCCACCGGGCATCCTGCGACCGGGCCACGCCCACGACCGGCTCACCCTCGCCCGCGGGCTCGACTCCAAGCGCGGCCAGGAGGTACTGCTGCGCGGGCATCAGCCGGTCCCACCCGGTCCGCTGCCCGGCGAGCCACACCCCCAGGTCCTCGCCCTGCACGATCAGCTGACCCGGCCCGGCAGGGAGTGCGCCGCCGGTCTGGACATGGGCGAGGGCGAGCCGGTAGCAGCGCTGCCACCCGATCTCCCATACCGGGCACCACCCCGGATCCACGTCCGTGAGAGCCTCCTGACGGCCCACTGACAGCTCACCACCGGCCGGGACGTCCGCTTCCCCCGCCTCGCGCCGTGCGGCGTTCCCTGCCGCTTTACGGGCCGCCGCGCGCTGATTCTTGGCCCACACCCCGAGCGGAAAGTCCTCCCAGACCACCGAAGCGGCGGGCAGGAAGTGTCCGTGGACATCGGCATACGAGCGGGCGACGGCGAGGCCCGTCTCCCACGCGGACGCCTGCACCGACCACACCATCCCCAGCGCCTCCAGCTCGACAACGCGGGAGGCCTCCAGCACCCCGACCGCGTAGTACCGACGCTGATCCGCCACCCACACCCCCAGCGGATGCCCGCCGATCGCCGGCCAGTCCACCGGGGTCACGTACGTGTACGGCACCCGCAACTCGCTGCCGCCGGACTCACGCCGCCACCTGGTCGCCGCTTCAACGCCCCGCCGCCAATACGCGGCCTCCGGATCGATCACCCGCAGCCGCACGAACTGCGTGAGCACGGCGGGATCGCGTTCCTCGCTGAACCGGAGCACTCCGGCCGCCGCCGCGCCCACCCGCACAGCGTCGTCCTGCTCCTGGCCGTCCTCGTCCTGGTCGCGGTCGACGTCCTCGCCGACCACCGAACGGCTGTTGCGCAGGCGGGGATCAGCGAGCGCCTCGATCGTCTCCGAGTCGTGCGCCCGCAGCGCCCCGAGGATCTTCGCGAGGGTCCCGTAGGCATCCGAGGTCAGTAGTTCGTTCGCGTCCTCGTTTTCCCCGAGGAATACAGGAACGATCAAGGTGGCGAGTTTCCCGACCCCGGGACGCATCCGCAGGGCACGTCCGACCATCTGCACGATATCGACCATCGAGCCGCGAGCGTCCGCGAAAAGAACCGCATCACACTCCGCTGTGTCGACACCCTCACCCAAAACCCGGACCGAGGAAAGCACCCGCAATTCAGCGCGCACATCCCGACCCTCGAATTCCGTCCCGCCGAGGAAGTCAGACGCGAATTCGGCCAGCACATTGCGGCGGTGCACGGGCGCATGCTCGCCGTACAGCCACTCCGACCAGACCTGTTCGGCCGGCGGAAACATCTCGGGGTCGTCCTCGGCAAGCCGAGCCGCTGTCACCGGCACCGCGGCCGCCATCGCCTCCGCCTCCCCAACCCGACTGTGGAAGCTGAGCACCCGCCGGAACCGCTCCTGACTCGCAGCCCGCATCAGGCCCGTCTGCACGGCCGCGAGCCGCGCCCCGCGTACGGCGTCGGAACCGGTCGCCTCCGTGGTCAGCGCGGCGTACAGCTCGGGATCATGGATGTCCAAGCACAGCACCTGATAGGGCGCCACCAGCCCCATACGGATCGCCTCGGACAGCTTCAGCTTGTACGCGACCGGCCCGAAGACCTCGGAGTCCTCATCCATGGACGCCACCATGCGCGGCTGGTCACCCTCCGCCTCCCACACCCGAGCCGTGGCGGTCATGTACAGCCGCCGCACAGCGGGAACCTGCGCCTGGTCGTGCACGGCCGCCCACGGCTTCAACCCGTCGCCACTGACCCGGTGCGCTTCGTCCACGACCATCAGGTCCCACACGGGCAGACCCGCAGCGTGCGCGCGCTGGAGGGTGCCCATGCCGACCGAGGCGTACGTTGCGAACACGGTGACGGTCTCGGGGCCGGCCGTCCACGCGACGAGTTCATCCGGGTCGGTCGTGCACGGCACACCCTGGCTGTCCGCACCCCGCAGGGAGCACACCCCGATCATCGCGCCGCGACGCCCTCCCTCCCGCCAGGCGGCAGCCATCTGCAACAGCAGATCCAAAGTCGGCACCAATACCAGTACCCGGCGTGCCGAAAGCCGATTCGCCGACTCCACACCGATCAGGGTCTTACCGGAACCGGTAGCCGCGATCACTTGAGTCCGCAGGCCTTCCGGGGGGATACCCTTTCCTGATTCCTCTGAGAGATTCCTCAGTACCGAATCAACGGCTTCAATCTGATGCGGACGAAGAACCATACGCGTCATCCTGAATCCATTTCCCGCACCATTCGTGGCACGTCTTGAGAGAATATGGAGCTGAGATCTCAGCCGAATCGATGCCGGAGAGGTACTGAACCATCATCCCAGAACCAAGCCGGACGTCATAAGTGACGCACGCCAGCGTCCGGAGTTGTGTAGAAGTGCTCGTCCTTGATGCCTGTTCTCGTCGGACGCGGGCACCGGTAAGGCTGGAGGTGCATCAGTGTCCAGACGATCAGGAATGCATGAACCGCCAGCTTGGACCAAACCGGGGGCTCGATGGGTCACCTGGATGTGTTGGCCGATGTTGCTCCTGTGCGCCGGCCTGACGGTGTGGCAGATAGCCGAAAGGGCTGCAGGGCGAGCCCTCTACCCAGCTTTCATGGTGGTCGTCTTCGGTGGACTACTGATCTGGAATCGAGCAAACCGGCACCGCGGCCTGTAGCCAGCCGCTTTTGCAGGGCGAGGGCGCGGAGCGCACTGGCCCTGTCCGGGTCCGGCCGGAGGCCGGATCCGGGACCGGATCGCGGCGCGAGCCGGTGACCGGAACGGAGTTCCGGTCTTCCGCGCGGAGCGCGGTGAGTGCCGCGTAGCGCGTCGCTGTCGCAGACG